>NZ_JALGRU010000009.1:0-7263 GCF_022815545.1 Rathayibacter sp. VKM Ac-2928 | reverse complement strand
GTCGCCAACGGCGCGGTCATCACCGGAGCGACGCCGACCATCACCGGCACGGCGACCGTCGGGCAGAAGCTGACCGCGGTCCCCGGGACCTGGACGCCCTCGCCCGTCACGCTCGCCTACCAGTGGCAGCGCAACGGCACCGCGATCAGCGGCGCCACCGCGAGCACCTACACGCTCGTCGCGGCCGACGCGGGCGCGGCGATCACCGTCGCCGTCACCGGCACGAAGTCCGGCTACACCGCGGTCACGAAGACCAGCGCTGCGGTCACCGCGAAGGCAGCGCTGCAGACGCTGATGCCGACGCCGACGATCACCGGCACGACGAAGGTCGGCTCGACCCTCACCGCCAACTCCGGGACCTGGGACGCGGGCACGACGCTGACCTACCAGTGGAAGAAGAACGGGGGCACCTACATCTCCGGCGCCACGTCGAAGACCTACGTGCTCAAGGCCTCCGACGCCGGCGCCACGATCACCGTCTCCGTCACCTCCACGAAGACCGGCTACTCCCCCGCCACCAAGACCAGCGCCACCACCACGCTCGTCACCGGCGGCGTCCTCACCGGCGCCACCCCGACGATCACCGGGACCGCGAAGGTCGGCCAGACCCTCACCGCGAAGCCCGGCACCTGGACGCCGGCCCCCGTCACGCTGACCTATCAGTGGTACCGCGGGACGACGGCGATCTCGGGCGCGACCTCGAGCACCTACAAGCTCGTCACCGCCGATAAGGCCAAGTCGATCACGGTCAAGGTCACCGGCTCCAAGACCGGGTACACCGCGCTCACCAAGGCCAGCGCCGCGGTCAAGCCCTCCTAGATGCGTCCGGCACCCGCCGGCGCATCCCCGACGCGCTCGATCGAGGGACCGCGCGCGAACACCCTTTCCGACCCTGACCCAGGAGTCCTCCCGTGAGCACGAACCGTGGCGTCCTCGCCGCACTCGCAACCTTGGCCCTCGCGGCCGGAGCTCTCGCTCCCGTCGCGACCGCAGCAACCGTTCAGACACAGCGATACATCGTTCAGACCAGCACTGCGGGGGCGGCCCGCGTCGCCGTCGCCGATGCCGGCGTCGCCTCCTCCGCTGTCTCGGCGCGCTACACCCGCGTGCTCACCGGCTTCGCCGCCGAGCTCACCGCCGCGCAGGTGGCGGAGCTCGACGGCGACCCGACGGTGGTATCGATCACCCCGGACGCGCCGACCGAGGCGTCGACGGTCCAGACGGACCCGCCCTATGGGCTGGACCGGATCGACCAGCGCGAGACGTCGGGAGACGCTCTCTACAACTACGACACGACGGGAGCCGGAGTCACCGTCTTCCTCGTGGATTCGGGAATGCGCTTCTCGCACACCGAGTTCTCGGGTCGTGCGACCAGCGGGTGGGACTTCGTGGACGGCGACGCGGATGCCTCCGACTGCGCCGGGCACGGCACCCACGTCGCAGGCACCATCGGCGGTGAGACCTATGGCGTCGCGAAGGACGTCGCCTTCGTCTCCTTGCGGGTCTGGGGGTGCAACAACCGGGGGTGGATGAGCGACATGGTCGCCGCCATGGATTGGGCTGTTGCGAACAAACCCGCCGGACCTTCGGTGCTGAACATGAGCGGTTCGGGAGGCGCCGACGCGGCGATGAACGCAGCGGTCGAGAACACCGTCGCCGCAGGAATCGCTGTCGTCGTTGCAGGATCGAACAACAATTCGGACGCCTGTGCCTATAGCCCAGCCGGAGCGGCCTCCGCCCTCACCGTGGGCGCAGTGGACCCCGTCGATCAACGGGCCTCCTTCTCGAACTACGGAAGCTGCATCGACCTCTTCGCCCCCGGCGTGAACACGATCTCGTCGACGATCGACTCCGACTACTCCAGCGGAGCGATGAGCGGCACATCCATGGCCACGCCGCACGTCGCCGGCATCGTCGCCCGCTATCAGGAGGCGAACCCGACCGCGACGGTCGCTCAGATCACCTCCGCCGTTCTCGGAGCGGCGACTCCCGATGTCGTGATCGACCCGGTCGGCTCGCCCAACCTCCTCGCCTACGCAGCGCCGCCGGTCCCCGTCGTCGACAAGCCGCTCTCCGGGCAGACGCCCACGATCTCCGGAGCCGCTCAGGTCGGCAAGCCGCTGACGGCGACCGCGGGCACCTGGTCGCCGCAGCCCGTGGCCCTCTCCTACCAGTGGAAGCGCGACGGCTCGGTTCTGCAGGGAGCGACCGGCGCGAGCTACACCCCCGTCGCGGCGGACGCGGGAACCACGTTGACAGTCACCGTGACCGGCACGAAGACGGGGTACACGACGCTCTCGAAGTCCAGCGCGGGAGTGGTCGTGACTCCGGGTCTGCAGACGCTCATGCCGACGCCGACGATCTCCGGCGGCACCACCGTCGGGTCGACGCTCACCGCGAATCCGGGCACCTGGGACTCCGGCGTCACGCTGAGCTACCAGTGGAAGAAGAACGGCGGCACCTACATCTCCGGCGCCACCGCGAAGACCTACGTGCTCAGGGCCAGTGACGCGGGAGCGACGCTGACGGTCTCTGTGACCAGCACGAAGCCGGGCTTCTCGCCCGCCACCAAGACCAGCGCGACGACGGCCGCCGTCACCAACGGCACCGTCCTCACGGGGCCGACGCCGACGATCACCGGTACCCCGACCGTCGGGCAGAAGCTCACCGCAGTCCCCGGCACCTGGGCTCCCGCCCCTGTCGCGCTGGCGTACCAGTGGAAGCGCGGAGGCGTCGCGATCAGCGGAGCCACCGCCTCCAGCTACACGCTCGTCGCCGCCGATGCGGACACCGCGATCACGGTGAGTGTCACCGGAACCAAGACCGGGTACGCCGCGCTCACGAAGACCAGCGCCGCGACCACGGTGAAGGCCGCGCTGCAGACCGCGATGCCCGTCCCGACCATCACCGGCACCAAGACGGTCGGCGCCACTCTCACCGCGAACCCCGGCACCTGGGACGCCGGCACGACGCTGACCTACCAGTGGAAGAAGAACGGCGGCACCTACATCTCCGGCGCCACCGCGAAGACGTACGTGCTCAAGGCCTCGGACGCAGGAGCGACGCTCACCGTCTCGGTGACGTCGACGAAGCCGGGCTTCTCCCCCGCGACCAAGACAAGCGCCACCACCAGCGCGATCGCCAAGGGCACGCTCACCGGAGCGACCCCGACGATCACGGGAACCGCCAAGGTCGGGCAGATCCTCACCGCGAAGCCCGGCACCTGGGCACCGGCCCCGGTCACCCTGACCTACCAGTGGTACCGCGGCACGACCGCCATCTCCGGAGCCACGTCAGCGACCTACAAGCTCGCCACCGCGGACAAGGCCGGCTCGATCACGGTCAAGGTCACCGGCACCAAGACCGGTTACACGACGCTCACCAAGACCAGCACGGCCGTCAAGCCGAGCTGACCCGGCGAACCCCACTTCCAAGGAGCCCCAGCGTGTCGCACCTCCCCCGCGCCCTTGCCGTCCTGGCGTCACTCGCCCTCGCGCTCGGCGCCGCAGTCGTCCCGGCGGTCCCGGCGGCCGCTCAGGACCTCGCCGACCCGGGCTCCCGCGCCGCCGTCGAACACGATGCACCACCGCCGCAGCGATCGGTCCCGACCCCCTCCGCGGCGCGGGCCGTCGCCGCGCCTCCCGCGAATGACGCCCTCGCTGCGGCGACGGTGATCGCCTCGGTCCCGTTCAGCACGACGACGGCCCCGTACTACGGAGCGACTCTCGAACCCGACGAGCCCGTCGTCTGCCGGACGACCGACGGCGACCACACGGACTACGAGACCGCCGCGACGGGATCGGTCTGGTTCTCCTACACCGCGACCGCCCGGCAGACCCTCACCATCGGGGGTGACGTCGGCGGGAAGTACACCCTCGTCAATGCGTATCCCGCAGCCCCGATGTCGGAGCTCTCCCGGGTGAGCTGCGCGGAAACCGAGTTCCGCGACGTCAATCACCTCCAGGTCGAGGCCGGAAGGACGTACTACTTCCAGGTCGGACTCGGCTTCGGCGACTACTCCGGCGAGTACTCACCGGCCACCCCGGAGGACCGCGTGCGGCTGACCATCACTCCCAGCGCTCCGGTCGCCGGTACGACGACGGCTTCAGCCGTGCCGGTCACGTCGCTCCCGGCGGCGATCGCCGGCTCGAACACCCGTGTCGACTTCAACTGGTACTACCCGTACGACGCCTGCAGCGATGCCGAAGCGCTGCGCGGGACCGTCTGGTACCGCTTCCGGGCCGCAGTGGACCAGACCGTCCAGGTCGATCTCCGCGAGAGCTACGTCGGTGCAGCTTTCGCGGTCTACGAATCCGATGGAACGAATCCCTCCTTCGAGGTCACCTGCGTCTCGAGCGGATCGGTCGACGGGCCCACCTCGGAGCCACTGGCGACCTTCACAGCACGACGCGGAGTGACCTATTTCATCCAGGTGGCGAGTGCGACCTCGCAGAAGGGCGACTGGGTCCTCCGACTGAGCGACCCGACCGCTCTCACGGCAGGCACCCCGACATTCAGCGGGAACCTCGTCGTCGGACAGGGAGTGACCGCGAATCCGGGGGCGTGGGGTCCTCAGCCGCTGACTCTCGCCTACCAGTGGAACCGCAATGGAACTCCGATCGCGGGGGCGACCAGTGCCTACTACGTGCCGAAGGCGGAGGACGCGGGGAAAGCACTGACGGTGACCGTGACCGGATCGAAGGCCGGCTACACGTCGACATCGCGGACGAGCGCGGCATCGACTGTTGCAAGCGGTGCACTCATCCAGACGCCCACGCCGACGGTCTCGGGAACCGCGACCGCCGGCTCGACACTCACCGCCGCCCCGGGCACCTGGGACAGCGGTGTGGTCCTGAGCTATCAGTGGAAGAGGAACGGCACCACGGCGATCACCGGCGCCACCGCGAAGACCTACGTGATCCAGTCGGCGGACGCCGGGGCCGGCCTCTCCGTTTCGGTCACGGGGACGAAGCCCGGGTACACGGTGGTCACGAAGACCAGCGCCGCGGTCTCCGTGAAGGCGGCATTGCAGACACTCATGCCGACGCCCACCATCACCGGCACGAAGACCGTCGGGGCGACGCTCACGGCGAATGCCGGGACCTGGGACGCGGGCACGACGCTGACGTACCAGTGGAAGAAGAACGGCGGCACCTACATCTCCGGCGCCACCGCGAAGACCTACGTGCTCAAGGCCTCGGACGCCGGCGCGACGATCACCGTCTCCGTCACCTCTACGAAGCCCGGCTACTCGCCCGCCACGAAGACGAGCGCGACGACCGCCGCGGTCGCCAAGGGCACGCTCGCAGGACCCGTTCCCACGATCACCGGAACGGCGAAGGTCGGGCAGACACTCACCGCGAAGCCCGGCACGTGGGCGCCCGCCCCGGTCGCCCTGACCTATCAGTGGTACCGCGGCAGCACTGCGATCTCCGGAGCCACCACCGCGACCTACAAGCTCGCCACCGCCGATAAGGCCGGCTCGATCACCGTCAAGGTCACCGGCACCAAGACCGGTTACACGACGCTCACCAAGACCAGCACGGCCGTCAAGCCGAGCTGACCCCGACCGATGGTCGCTCGAGTCGCGCGACCCCTCGGCCGAGTAGTTCTCCCGGCTGAGTAATTCTCTCTACACCGCCCCGAACGGGTGGTACCTGCTGCCTGTGAATCTCATCACACTGAGGAGCCTTCTCGACGAACGTGGTTCTGCCGCGCTCGGGTCCCGCAGGCGCAGCACTGCCACCCGATCGCCGCTCGCCCTGGAGTCGTCATGCCCGAACCCCGTCCCGCCCGCGCGCGGGTCCTCGCCCTCGCCACCGCCCTCGCGGTCGGCTTCGGGCTGCTCGTCGCTCCGGCGGCTGTGGCGGCGGAAGCCGCACCGTCGGCTGCGCCGGTCTCGAAGACCTCCGGCCAGTGGCACACGGACGAGTCGGCTGCTCGCCAGGCCGCTCCGCAGGCAGTGGAGCCCCGGGCTCTGGTCGCTGCGACCCCGCCCGTGAACGACCTGCGCGAGAACGCGACCGTCGTTTCGAGCCTGCCGTACGCGATCTACGACGCGCCTTACGCAGGAGCGACCCTGTCCGACGGTGAGCCTTCAGCGTGCCGGACGACTGACCCTGACTACACCGAGTACTTCGAGGGGGGCAACGGATCCATCTGGTTCGCTTACACGTCCACGAAGAGGCAGACACTGACGTTCAGCGGAACCTCGCCCGGAAGCACTGCGGTCATCAACGCATACGCTGACGGTCCGATCACCGATGCCACGCGGATCAGCTGCGTTCAGGACGAGTACCGCGAACAGAACTTCGTCCAGGCGGAAGCCGGACGGACCTACTACTTCCAGGTCAGCTCCGACTACTCGACCTCCGCGACGACCGGCTTCGCGCAGTTCTTCCTTTCCGCGAGTGCAGCCATCCCGAACACGACCTACTCGTCGGCGTCCGTGATCGCGAGCATCCCTGCCACCATCCAGGGGTCGACCTTGAAGATCGACAGCAACTGGTACGAGCCCTACGCGGGTTGCGACTACAACCCCTTCATGGGTTCCGTCTGGTACAAGTTCCGCGCATCCGCCACCGGAAGCGTCGCAGCGGACCTCGGCGACAGCTTCTCTCCCGTGAATCTCGGGGTCTACGAGTCCGACGGCGTCACTCCTGGCGCCATGCTCGCCTGCCCGTATCAGTACACCGAGACGGGCAGCACGGGCGAGTCCGACTACTCCTTCGACCGGGCCAACACGAGCTTCGCCGTGCAGGCGGGGAAGACCTACTTCCTCCAGGTGTCCAACTTCGACTTCTACGAGGGCGACTTCGTGCTGACGCTCGCGAACGTCGGCACCCTCACTTCCGCGACGCCGACCATCAGCGGGTCCGGAGCCGTCGGCGACACGCTGACCGCCGTGCCCGGCACGTGGGGTCCGCAGCCGGTGACCCTGGCTTACCAGTGGCTGAACAACGGCTCTCCGATCGACGGAGCGACCGGACCGCAGTACCTCGTCACCGACTCCGACTACTACCGCGGCTCGATCACCGTGCAGGTCACCGGTACCAAGGCCGGCTACGCGACGGCCTCGCGCACCAGCGCCGCCGTCACTGTCACCGCGGGGTCGCTGACCAACTCCGTGCCGACCGTGACCGGGTCCGCTGCGATCGGCGGGACGCTCACCGCGAACCCCGGCAACTGGGGCCCCGAGCCCGTCAACCTGGCGTACCAGTGGAAACGCAACGGCACCGCGATCGCGGGCGCGACGGGGAGCAG
>NZ_JALGRU010000008.1:0-22921 GCF_022815545.1 Rathayibacter sp. VKM Ac-2928 | reverse complement strand
TTCCCGCCCGGGTAGCGGACGGTGGTCGAGCCGAGCTCCTTGACCAGCTCGACCACGTCCAGGCGGAAGCCGTCCTCATTGGCGGTCGGGTGGCCGGGCTCGTAGATCCCGTCGTAGACGCAGCGGCCGAGGTGCTCGACGAACGAGCCGAACAGCCGGGGGTTCACGGGAGCGACCACCGCAGCCGGATCGAGGGAGACGCGCGCGGTCGCGGGCGGGGAGACGGCGCGGGAGGCGTCGGTCATGGCAGAGCCTTTCTGGATCGTGCTGAGGTGAGCGGTGATGCGGGAGTCCTGGCGCCGGTCGGCGTCACTTGACGGAGCCGATGGAGAGTCCGCCCTGCCAGTACTTCTGCAGGGTGAGGAACGAGACGATCAGCGGGATGACGGAGATCAGGGCGCCGACGATGACGAGGTTCCACAGCGACTGGCCGCCGGTGTTGACCGACGCCTGGGTCTGCCAGGTGCCGAGTCCGACGGTGACCGGGAAGAGCTGCGAATTCGAGAGCATCACGAGGGGGAGGAAGTAGTTGTTCCAGGTCCCGACGACGGAGAGCAGCAGCACCGTCACGAGTGCGGGGCGCAGCAGCGGCAGGGCGACGCGGAAGAAGACCGTGATCTCGCCGGCTCCGTCCATCCGGGCGGCGTCGAGCATCTCCTCCGGCACCGCGTCCTGCGTGTAGACGCGCATGAGGTAGACGGCGAACGGATTGAGCATCGAGGGCAGGATGACCGCCCACACGGTGTTGGTGAGCTGGGCGGTGCTGAACATGACGAACAGCGGGATGACCAGGGCCGTCGCCGGCACCATCACCGACCCCAGGACCAGCGAGAAGAAGGCGTTGCGGCCCTTGAAGGCGTACGCCGCGAAGCCGTAGCCGGCGAGCACCGACAGCACCGTCGCTCCGAGTCCGCCGGCGAAGGCGTAGAGGAACGAGTTGCCGAGCCACTTCCAGTAGAGGCCGTTCGAGTAGGTGAACAGCGAGCCGATGTTGGTGAAGAACTCGAAGGAGTCGCCGAACCACAGCGGGCTGACGGTGCCCGAGAACAGGCCGACCTGGTCCTTGGTCGAGGCCACGACGAGCCACCAGAACGGGAGCGCGAAGTAGACGACGAAGGCGAGCAGGATCACGTGCGGGAGCAGCTGGCGGCCGCCGCGGCGGCTCCGCGCCCGGATGGCGTCGTCGCGTCGCTGGACGCGGTCGCGCTTGGGGGCGAGCGAGAGGGTGCTCATGAGAGTCCGTTCCTCTTCTTGGTGGCCATCAGGAACAGGTAGGACCCGAGGAACACCACGAGACCCAGCGCGAAGGAGATCGCGGAGGCGTAGTTGAACTGGTTGTAGGAGAAGGCGAGCGTGTACGCGTAGATGTTCGGCGTGTACGACGCGTCGATCGAGCCCGACGCCAGCGAGCGCAGGATCTGCGGCTCGGTGAAGAACTGCAGGGTACCGATGAGGGCGAAGACGAGGATCAGCACCATCGAGGAGGAGATCATCGGGATCTTGATCCGCAGCGCCGTCTGGATCGCGCTCGCGCCGTCCAGGCGTGCCGCCTCGTAGACCGCGGGGTCGATGCCCTGCAGGGCCGCATAGATGATGATCATGTAGTAGCCGGCCCACTGCCAGGTGACGACGTTGACCAGGCTGCCGAAGATCGAGTCCTTGCCGAGCAGGTTCGGCGCGTCGAGACCGAGCCAGCCGAACACCTCCGTGGCGGGGCCGAAGGACGGGCTGTAGAGGAAGCCCCACATCAGCGCGCCGATGACCGCGGGCACCGCGTAGGGCACGAAGATCATCAGCCGGGCGAACCGCGAGAACCGCGAGGTGAGCGCGTCCAGCATCAGCGCGGCGATCAACGAGACCAGCATCTGGATCGGGATCAGGATGAGGGCGAAGCGCACCACCAGCCAGACGCCCTCGAGGAAGAGGGGGTCCGAGAAGGCCTTGGCGTAGTTCGCGAACCAGACCCACTGATTGCCGGTGGCGACGGTCTTGTTCTGCAGGCTCAGGATGAACGAGTAGATCAGCGGCGTGATCAGGAAGACCACGAGGAAGATCCCGAACGGGGCGACGAAGACCCAGCCCCAGCGGGCGCGCCGGGAGGCGACGACTCCGGTGCGCGGCTTCTTCGGACGGGTCTCGGCGGGGGCTGCGGTGGCGGCGGGGGCGGGGACGACGAGGTTGGACATGGTGCTCCTTCGAGGAGGGACGGGGCGGCCGCCGCCCTCGCGGACGGCGGCCGCCGATCGTCAACCGACCGTGTAGCCCTGGCCCGCGGCGTACTCGCTGACCGCGGTCTGATAGGTCGAGAGGGCGTCCGCGACGCTCGAGTCACCGCTGTTCACGGCGTTCACCGCCTCGGTGAGCTTGTCGTAGGCGAAGTTCTGGAACGGCGAGACCTGGAAGCCCTGGTACTCCGTGGCGGCGGAGAGGAAGACGTCCTTGTTGATCTGCTGACCACCGAAGAAGTCGTACTCGAGGTTCGCGAAGTAGTCCGACTCGAGGATCGGCTTCCACAGCGGGAACAGAGCGCCCTTCTCGATGCCGATCTTCCAGGCCTCCTCGGTGCCGAAGATCTCCTTCGCCACCGTCGCGGCCGCTTCCTTGTCCTCGGCCTGGCTGGTCACCGCGAAAGCGGATCCGCCGATGTTGATCTGGGTCGGCTCGGCGCCCTCCCACTGCGGGACCGGGGCGGCGCGCCACACGGCGTCGGTGTCGGCGCCCTCGAAGCCCTTCAGGTAGCCGGGCAGCCAGGCGGCGGCGACGACCGAGGCGTAGGTGCCGTCGACCAGGTGGGTGTTGTAGTCGGTGGTCGAGGCGTCCTCGGTGCCGACCAGGCCCTTCTGCACCAGGTCGCTCCAGTAGTCCATGACCTTGGCGCTGGCCTCGTCGTCGAGGTCCACCGTGACGTCCGTGCCGTCGACGGTGTAGGGCACCGAGCCGGCCTGCGCGAAGAGCGCCTGCTGGTAGGCGCGGCCGTTGCCGGGGAAGTCCGTCATGAGCGTGGTGGAGCCGGCGTCCTTGAGAGCCTGCGCCGCTGCGGCGTACTCCTCCCAGGTCGTCGGGACGGGGATGCCGTACTGGTCGAGGATGTCCTGGCGGTAGAGCATGCCGACGGGTCCGCCGTCGACGGGGATCGCGTAGGTGGCGTCGCCGCTGGAGACGTCGGCCCAGGCGCCCTCGGAGTAGTTGCTCTGCACGTCGCCCGCGCCGTACTCGGTGAGGTCGACGAGCGCGTCCTGCGGGATGTAGCTCTGCACGACCTCGCTCTCGAGCATGACGACGTCGGGTGCGCCCGAGCCGGCCTGCACAGCGGTGGTGAGCTTGGTGTACTCGTCGTTGCCGGCGCCGGCGTTGCTCCAGCAGATCTGGACGTCGTCGTGGCTGTTGTTGAAGAGGTCGACGATCCCCTCGAACTCCGGGTACCAGGCCCACATCGTGACGACCTTGGCGTCCTCGTTCACGATCGTGTTCTCGCAGGTGGCGGCGTCGCTCCCTGCGGAGCAGCCGGTCAGGGCGGCCGCGGAGGCGGCGACGGCCACCCCCGCCGCGAGCATTCTCTTCGTGTGACGCATCATTGCGTGTCCTTTCGGATACGGCCGTCGTCGGCCGGGAAGGGGGGATCGTCCTGGAGCAGGTCGCTTGTACAACGATGGAAAACAACGTTGTAGAGATGATGATGCGGAGTTCGTCGGCGAGTGTCAAGAGCGCGGTCGCCGTCCGCGACGCAACCGTGATCAACGCGCTACGGAGCGGTCGACTCCCGCGACGTCACCGAGAAACCGGCCTCGTGCAGCGTCGGCGGCGCGAGGAGCGAGCCCTCGATCCGCCCCTTCAGCACCTCGACGGCGGTCCGCGCGATCTCGTCGCGACCCGGATCGATGCTCGACAGGCTCGGGACCGAGTACCGCGATTCGTCGACGTCGTCGAAGCCGATGACCGCGACGTCCCCGGGGATGCTCAGCCCCTGCACCTGCAGCGCGCGGATGGCGCCGAGCCCGAGGGAGTCGTTCAGGGCGAAGACGGCGTCGAAGTCGACCCCGGACTCCAGGACCCTGCACATCGCCGCGTTGCCGTTGGCGCGGTGCCACGGTCCGGAGTAGCTGACGAGGCGCTCGTCGTAGGCGATGCCCGCCGCCTCCAGGGCCTCGCGGTAGCCCCGCATCCGCAGCGCGGCCGAGCCGACGTCCTCGTTCTCGTGCGCCCCGAGGGCGACGATCCGCCGCCGGCCGGACTCGATCAGGTGGGTCGTCGCGGCGCGGGCGGCGGCGACGTTCTGCATGGTCACGTGGTCGAAGCGCGGGGTGAAGATCCGCTCGCCCAGCAGGACCAGCGGGTAGTCGACCGCGAGCGCCGGCTCGTCGGCCATCGCCATCCCCAGGGGGCTGAAGAGCAGCCCGTCCGTGAGCTGGCGCCGCGAGCTGCGCAGGACGTCCCGCTCGCGCTGCGGGTCGCCTCCGGTCTGCTCGATCAGCACGGTCAGACCCCGGTCGTCGGCCGCGCGCATGACGCTGTCGGCGAGCTCGGCGAAGTACGCCAGGCTCAGCTCGGGGAGCGCCAGCCCGATGACGTTCGTCCGCCCCCGCCGAAGGCTGCGGGCCGAGAGGTTCGGGATGTACCCCAGCTCGGCGATCGCGGCCTCGACCCGCTCGCGGGTCGCCGGGCGCACGTGCGGGTAGTCGTTGATGACGTTGGAGACGGTCTTGATCGACACTCCGGAGGCCCGCGCCACGTCGTGCAGAGTGATCGCCATCGATCTCCTTCAGTCGGGACCTGCTGAACATACAACGTTGTAGCCGACTCTAGCGCTCCCCTGAACGGGTGCGCCGGAAGGCGCCGCGCCGCCCACGGGCCGGGGCGGTCCCGGCGATCGGACGTCCAGCCGGCGCCTCAGAGGAAGTCGTAGTCCAGCTCGCCCCAGAGCTGCCGGGGGTCGGTGTCCCAGACCCCGATCGGCTCCCGGGAGCGCTCGAGCGCGTCGAGCCGGTCGCGCAGGTCGAGCGCGGAGTCGGTGCCGGACCCGGTCCGCTCGCCCCGCAGCAGGAGCGGGACCCCGACGCCGATGGTCAGGACCACCACCGCCGAGGCGTCGGAGGACGCCGCGTCCGCGAGAGTGACGGTGGCCATCCGGCCGCGGTCGGCCAGCGCCACCGAGTAGCGCAGAACGGCGTCCGCGACCTCGTCCTCGAGGACGATCGCGCCCCCGGCGTACGACAGAGTCTTCATCTCATGCTCCCCTGGTGCTCTCGACGGATGGACGAGGTCCGACATCGGGGACCAGGATGCGGTCCGCTCACCGTACGCCACCCGGCCGCCGCCGCACAGGGTGGCGCCGCAGGAGCGACGCGACCGCGGTCCGCGCCGATCCGCCCTAGCCCCGGACCGGCGCGCATGTTAACGTGAACACCACCCGCCGGCCCCTCTTCGGCGGCCTGATCCCCCTCACCCAGGAAAGGTCTCGACGATGAGACGACGCTCCCCGGAGCCCCCTGCCACCGCGCCCCGGCGCCGTGCCCGGTCCCTCTTCCTCTCCGCACTCGCGTGCACGAGCGTCGCCCTCGGAGGCGCCCTCGTCCCCGTGACGGCCCAGGCCGCCGACGTGCCCGCGCCCACCGCGCACTACGACATGTCGCACGCCGGCTCCGCACTCCTCGACATCTCCGGCAACGGCCGCAACGCGACGCTGACCGGGCTCACCGACGCCTCCTTCGCCGACGCCGGCGGCGACCAGGTCGCCCGCTTCAAGTCCGACGGCTACGCGAGCCTTCCGAAGGGACTCGTCACCGGCACCGACAACGCCTTCGCCGTCGAGTACACGGTGAAGACGCAGACCACCGCGAACCAGTTCGGCTGGGTGATCGGCGACGGCGTCGGCCCCTGGAACACCACTCAGCTCGGCAACCACGTCTTCGTGAACCCGCGGAACCCCGACGGCTCCCCGAGCGGCCAGGTCCTCGCCGGCATCCGCGTGAAGGACAGCGGCAACGGCGAGACCCGGATGCCCTTCGGCGGCACCCTCAACCCCGGCTTCACCACCCTCACCCTCGTCGGCACCGGCACCGGCTCGAGCACCGCGCTGACCCTCTACCGCGACGGCGCGCAGATCTCGACGGTCACCGCCGCGAAGTCGATGGCGAGCATCGTCCCCTCCGGGAGCACGCTCGGCTACCTCGGCCGCTCGCTCTACAGCGGCGACCCGCTGCTCACCGCCGACGTCACCGACGTCAAGTTCTGGGACACGGCGCTCACCGCCGACCAGGTCGCGTCGAGCATGCCGACCGCCGCCGCGAAGGCCGCCGCGACCTCGGCGCTGCTCCGCCCCGACATCCTGCCCGTGCTCCTGGCCGGCAACCCCTCGCTGACCGCCGTCTCGACGAACCTGACGCTCCCCGCGACCAGCAGCGGCGTTCCGCTCACCTGGACCTCCTCGAACCCCGCGGTCGTCTCCGGCACCGGAGTCGTCTCGCGCTCGATCACGCAGGACACCCCGGTCACCCTCACCGCGACCACCGGCCAGGGCGCCGTGCTGACCTTCGACGTCGTCGTGCTCGCCCCGAGCATCAACGACGACCTCGACGCGCTCGTGCTCGCCACCCGCACCACCGAGAACCTGCCTCTCGCCGTCACGGGAGCCAAGAACGGCACCGCCATCACCTGGACCTCGTCCGACCCGGCGCTCGTCACCCCGACCAGCACCTCGTACACCGCCCCGGCGGTCGGCGCGGCCGACCCGTTCCGCGGCGGCGGCGTCGTCACCCGTCCGGCCTACGGCTCGGGCGACGAGCCCGTCACGCTGACCGCGACCGCGACCCTCAACGGAGTCACCGAGACCCGCTCCTTCTCGCTGACGGTGGCCGAGCTCGGCCGCACCGCTCCCGACGCGGGCTACGCCTCGGCGTACTTCAAGTCCGACGGCGACGAGAAGATCTACCAGGCGGCGACGTCCGGCAACGACTTCTTCACCTTCTCGCCGGTCAACGGCGGGAAGGCGGTCATCACCTCGACGACCGACACCAAGGGCCTGCGCGACCCGTTCATCCTCCGCTCGCACAACGGCGACAAGTACTACATGGTCGCCACCGACCTCTGCATCTCCTGCGGCACCGGCTGGGGCGACGCGCAGTCCAAGGGCAGCCTCAAGATCGAGGTCTGGGAGTCGACCGACCTGGTGACGTGGACCCGCACCAACGGCGCCGACACCGGCATCACCGTCAACCAGCCGGCCGCCGGCATGACCTGGGCGCCGGAGGCGTACTGGGACGACGCGCTGCAGTCCTACGTGGTCTTCTTCTCCTCGCGCCTCTACTCCGACGCGACGAAGACCAACAGCGACAAGCTCTACTCCCGCGTCTTCTCGGTGATCACCCGCGACTTCCGCACCTTCACCCAGCCGCCCGCCACCTGGCAGGACACCGGCTACGCGCGGATCGACTCGACGATCACCAAGATCGGCGATTACTACTACCGCTTCACCAAGAACGAGGAGGGCGGCGCCGCCGGCACCCTCGAGGCCGGGAAGGACATCTTCCTGGAGAAGTCGACGGTGCTCACCGCGCCGACGACCTCGTCGAACTGGAACGCCGACCCGACCAAGACCTGGCAGCTGACCGACACCAACATGACGAAGCTCGAGACCGGTCAGGACGGCGAGGGCCCCGAGATCATCAAGCTGAACGCGGGCGACCCCAACGACACCACCGCGAACGGCGACGGCTACGCCTTCCTCGTCGACAACTACGGCCAGGGCGGCTACAAGGCCTTCGTGACCTCGGGAGCCGCCATCGCCGGCAGCTCGCAGTCGGCCCGCCTCTCGAAGTCGGCCGACTGGAACGTCTCGACCAAGGGCGGCCTCCCGGCCAGCCCGCGGCACGGCGCGTTCGTCAGCGTCCCGCAGACGGTCCTCACCGCGATGAAGAACTGGACCGGCGTCACCGCCGTCGACTCCACCACGACCCTCACCGCCGACGGCCGCACGGTCACGGCGACGGTCGCGGCGGCCGACAAGGGCGACGTCGCCGGCACCGTCACCTTCACCAGCGGCACCTGGAGCTCGACCATCGCGCTCTCGGGCGGCTCGGCGAGCGCCGTCGTCCCGGCCGGAGTGAGCGGCGTCACCGCCTCCTACAACGGCTACGCCGATGCGCTGGTGCGCACCTCGGCCTCGGCCGCGCTGCCGCTCGACACCCTCGAGCTCGCTCCTGCCCTCTCGACCCGCTGCATCGCCGGCAAGGTCGTGCTCACCGTGACCGTCAAGAACACCGACACCGCAGCGGCCGACATCACCGTCGACTCCGCCTACGGCACGAAGGCGTTCCCCTCGGTCGCCCCGGGCTCCTCCGCCTCGGCCGCGTTCAGCACGCGCCTGAAGTCGACCCCCGCCGGCTCCGTCACCGTCACCGGCACCGCCCCGGGCCAGCCCGCCTTCGCCGCCACCCTCCCCTACCCGGCGGCCACCTGCTGACCCCCTGACCCCGAGGCCCCCTCCCCTCCGCGAGATGCCACTTGTGCACACGACACGCCGTGAAAGGCGAGCACAAGTGGCATCTCGCGGAGGCCGTCAGGGGAGGTCGAGGCGGAAGCCGACGCCGCGGAGGGTGGTGATCGTCACCGCCGCGCCGAGCTTGCGGCGGAGCGCGAAGACGTGGACGTCGAGGGTGCGGGTGGAGCCGAACCAGTTGCAGTCCCAGACCTCGTCGATCAGGGCCTCGCGGGTGAGCACCGCCCCCGGGCGCCGGGCCAGGGCCAGCAGCAGGTCGAACTCCTTCGGCGTCAGGGCGACCTCCGTCCCGTCGAGGCGCACGCGACGGGAAGCGGGATCGACGACGACCCGGCCGAGCGACAGGGGCGGCAGCGGGAGGACGACCGACCGCGCCAGGCCGGTGCCGGCCCTCCTGCTCACCGCACGGATCCGCGCGATCAGGCCGTGCAGGCCGAACGGCTTGATCACGCAGTCGTCGGCGCCCACTTCGAGTGCGGCGACGGTGTCCGCCTCGTCGCTCCGCGCGGTGACGACGATGATCGGCACCTCGGATCGGCGGCGGAGCATTCGGCAGACGTCGAGCCCGTCCATGTCCGGCAGACCGAGATCGAGCAGGACGAGGTCCGCCGGTCCGGACGCGAGCGCTTCCCGGCCGCTCCTCGCGCGAGCGACGCGGTAGCCGTAGCGCTCGAGCGTGCCGGCCACGCAGTCGGCGATCGAGAGGTCGTCCTCCACGAGCAAGATGAGCACACCTCAGCCTGCCACGGTCACCCAGGCGAGCGCTCGACTGTCACGGCGCGACGGGTTCCTTCGAGGAGTGGTGCTCGATGATCCTCCACTCGCCGTCGATCTCCTCGTAGACGAAGGTGAACCGGGCGTGAACGACCTCCCCGGTCGCCGCGAGATCGAACGTGTAGAGGCCGGTGTTCGAGGCGTAGCCGTCGCCGAGATCGCGGACGACGCTCTCGTCGATCGTCCCCGTCGGCCGCTTCTTGAGGAAGGCGTCGAAGTAGCCGATGCGCTCGGCCGAGGTGTCGAGGACCCCGGGTGCGACGGTCGGCAGCAGCACCGCGTCGTCCGCGTACAGCGCGTCCACCTGCGCGGGGTCGCCGGTGGCGAGCGCCGCGTTCCACTCGTCGAACAGCCCCCGCACCTCGGCGTCGGTGGGCGCGGCGACCGCGGCAGCGGCGGTCGCCGTGGACGCGGCCGGCGCGGGAGCGGCGCTGCACCCGGCGAGCACCAGGAGCAGCGCGGCCGGCGGCGCGAGCACAGCGGCGAGACGGCGGGACGAGCGGACACGACGAGACGACATGGGATTCCCTGACGACGAGAGGAGCGGCGGTCCGGCGGACACCGGCGCTCCCACACTCCCGCCCGCCCCGTCAGCGCCCGGTCACCCCCGCGTCACGCTCGGGTCAACGTCTGCTCCCCACCGCGAGATGCCACTTGCGTACGCGACACGCCGACGAAAGCGTGCACAAGTGGCATCTCGCGGGACCGCCAGCGCTGTGGCCGTCTCGCTGCGGGATGGCGGGTTCGAGCGAAATGACGGCTTCGGTGCCGGATGGCGCAGACGGATCTAGAAGCCGGCTCGCACCCTCACTACGGTATGGCGAACGATCGCTCGACCCCTCCCGTCCGGCCCGCCTTCCCTTCCCTGGAGCAGCATGTCCCGACGCCTCACCCGACCGACCGCCCTCGTGGCGGCTCTCCTCGTCCTCGGCACGGCCGTCCCGGCACAGGCCGCGACGACCGGCCCCTCCCCTCTCGACGATCCGCTCGTCGGGGTCAGGATGGAGGAGCTGAGCGTCCTGCCGGCGGATCCGGCGACCTCACGTCCCGCCGCCGTGTACACGATCGTCGACGACCGGGACCTCGCGTTCCCGGTGGCGGTGACGCCGCAGCCCGGTGCCGAGGGGCCGGCGTACGACCTGCGGACGGCGACGCCGCTCGCCGCGGTCGCCGACGTCGTCCGAGGCCGGACCGCGCTCGTGCGCTGCTCGCAGGTGGCCGCCGCCCCGGACTCGCTCCCGACAGTGTTCGCGAGCCTCTGCAGGGCGGCTGGCGCCGCCGAGATGACCTGGAAAGACGGCCGGTCGCTCGGGGTGCCGATCTGGTACGCCCGCGACCTCGACGGGGGTCTGGTCTGCATCACGGGGACGGGAGCGGAGTGCCTCACGAGCGAGCCCGGCGTCGATCCGGCGTCGGGCGCCGACCGCTTCCGCGTGTCCGCCGCTCGGTGCAGCAGCGCGACGGCGGACTCCCCGCTGAAGCAGACCTGCGATCGGCTCCGAGCCGCGCTCGACGACTCCGGGCACCGGGTCGCGCAGCGCGCGCACGAGCGTCAGCTCGCGCGGATGGACCGGCTCTTCTCCCTCGGGCTGAACGACGCCAGGCTCCGAGCGGAGGCGGCGCTCCGCAAGAGGATCGCCGCCCTGGAGCCACGGATCCACCGCGCGATCGCCAAGCAGAGGAGCGTGTGCAATCCGCTCTGGATGGTCCTCAGTCTCGGGATCACCAGCGGTTTCTGCACAGCCGCCGGTCACGACGTCGAGACACTCGAGGCGGAGCGGACCGCCGTACGGAACGAGCACGACGCCCGGGTCGGCGAGGCGCAGGCGGGACTCCGGGCCCGGATGGCGGAGGACTGGCACGAGCTGCACCGCACCTGGGCGGGCGAGGACCCCACCGGCTTCGCGGCCCTGCTCCGGGTCGAGAGCAAGGAGCTGTCCGAGTTGAAGGCGGCGGAGGAGGAGTACCGGCGCGCCGCCGACCGTGACGAGCAGACGTTCCGCGACCTGCAGCGGCAATGGCTCCAGGAGCGCAGCGCGATCGCGGAGGCGGAGCAGATCCCGCTGATCGGGCCGCTGATCCGGCACATCGAGGAGTACGAGCAGAACCCGAGCGGGACCAACCTCCGCCGCGTGTTCCTCGGAGCACTCGGACCCGCGGGCGAGGCCATCGAGGGCGGGCTGGAGCTCTCCGCCGAGACCTCGCTCAAGTCCGGCGAGCAGCGGTTCCTCTCGGACGCGCTGCACGAGATCGGAGGGAAGGACGGCTTCGGGACCACACTCGAGAGCCTCGTCACCGACTTCTCGAAGG
Organism: Rathayibacter sp. VKM Ac-2928; assembly: GCF_022815545.1. NCBI lineage: Bacteria > Bacillati > Actinomycetota > Actinomycetes > Micrococcales > Microbacteriaceae > Rathayibacter > Rathayibacter sp. VKM Ac-2928. The sequence continues at coordinate 11,343 of NZ_JALGRU010000008.1, read as the reverse complement.
ACCTCGGCGACGAGGCGGTGGAGGGGGTCCGCGAGAGCGGCCTCTGGAGCGACGCGCCCGGGTCCGACACTCCGCCCGCGTCGCCCTTCCAGGACTTCGGGCAGCTCCTCGCCGGGGCTCCGCGGATGACCCCGGAGGTGACTCTGAAGTGGCTCCTCGCGAACGGGCCTCTCCGCGACAAGCTGGGACTCGGCGGCACGAACATCTTCCCGGTGCTGAGCGCCACCGGTGCCGATCTGCGCCACGCCGCCGCACAGGTCGCCTTCGAGCGCGGGGTGGAGACGATCTTCACGCATGCGTTCGGCACGGACTACGAGCAGGTCGCCCGGAGGAACCCCGCCTGGACGGGCGCGGAGGCCCGGCTCATCACGGCGGAGCTGCTGAAGGTCCTGACGGACTCCGCCTATCTGGAGCAGATCAGTCCGATCTGGGTCGCCTCCGACACCCTGGGCGATCGGCCCGCCGCCTTCGTCTACGACGACGACCAGAGCGCGATCCTGCTCAACAAGGACCGCACGAGCTTCACCGACGGTGGCGCGAACCCGGAGTTCGCCAAGTTCTACCTCGAGGAGCTCGGTCACTCGCTGAACTGGTGGCGCTGCACGATCTTCGACGTCGAGGTGAAGCACTGCAGCGGAGAGGGCGATGTCGGTGCCCGCTTCCGCGATGCCGTCATGCTGAGCACGTCGTCGACCGACCCCGGCTTCGGCGCCGCGATCGCGAGTCTTCCGGCCCACGACCAGGACAGCTCCGCGACGGTCCTGTTCACCGGCGGCACGACCGCGCATCTGGAGGGCTGGAGCTCCTACAGCTCCCTCAACTCGCACATCGCCGGGAAGGGCCGCTTCAGCTTCCTCCTCCGGGCGGGGATCGAGCTCTCCTCGGAGTACCCCGGGGTGAGCGACGAGTTCGACCTGGAGATGTCGGTCGGCGCTCCGTCGATGACGAGGAGCGGCAACCCGTGGGTCGTCTCTCCGAACGGCCAGTGCGAGGTCCGGCAGCTCGCTCTCAAGGAGGACTGCAACGTCCCCACGATGTCGATCGCCTTCTCCTTCCGCGACTCGATCAACTACTCCGTTCTCGGCGCCCCCGGGGTGAAGAACACGGCGTTCGCGAAGGCAGGGGTCAACCTCTCTCCGGCGATCGTCCGGAAGCACGGCGTCCGGCTCTACTTCCAGCCGAAGGCCGGAGAGCCCGACGCGTGGCGCTTCCTGCCCGGCCACACGATCTACTTCAAGGAGTTCAGCCTGGCCGGTGACGGCAAGGTCGACGGCACGAAGATGCTCGACACCTTCGCCGGCAAGCGGATGCCGGCCCCGCACCGGCTCGACGTCGCGGGGAAGGCGACCGTCGAGGGCAGCTACATCGTGGAGATCGCCACCCGGGAGAAGGCGGCGCTGGACAAGTGGCTCGCCGCCGACGTCTCGAGCGCGCTGCTCGGCTGCGCCGGCGGCTTCGTCTTCGCGATGGTCGCGGAGCAGGACCCGATCACGGGCTGCCACGTCGGGTCCGATCTCCTCGAGGGGATCGAGACCGCCGTGGAGGCGTCGGACGGGCGGCTCACCAGCTTCCTGACCTCCAACGCCTCCGTCGCCGTGCCCCTCTCCGTGGAGTACAAGGCCACGCGACCGGCGGGACGCGCCGCCGAGCTGCCGGCCGATGTCCCGCCGCAGTCCGGAGTGGAGATGTGGGAGGTGGGTCCGCCCCCGGCCGCCGCCGCGCACTCCGCCGAGCAGGTCTCCTCACTGCGGACGAAGGCGAGCACCGCGCTGAAGAAGATGAAGTCGGTGTCCTTCACCGGCCTGGCCGTCTTCCGCCCCCGCATCAGCTGGACGCTCGCGACGCGCTCCCTGCACCTCGGCACCCACTCGCTCCCCACCGCCAACCTCATCGAGTAGCGCGCGTCCCCTCCCCCGCCGCGAGATGCCACTTGTGCACGCGACACGCCGTGAAAGGCGTGCACAAGTGGCATCTCGCGGAGGGCGTCAGCCCGTGGGACGGGTCAGCTCGTCGGGGTCAGCAGGTCGGCGTGGTGCACGGCCGCCACGTTCGGGTGCGCGCGCAGGCGGTAACGCAGCGCGTTCTCGCCGTAGGTCTCGAGGATCGGGCTGTTGGTCGGGTCGACCGAGAGGCCGGACTTCAGCTCCTCGGGCAGCGGCAGCGAGGGCATCGTCGAGTCGAGCGACGGATTGAAGAAGAACGGGATCGAGATCCGGTCGGTGCCGATCAGCGGCGAGATCACGCGGTGCAGCGTCGCCTTGAGGTAGCCGCCGGTGGCCAGCTCGAGCATCTCGCCGATGTTGACGACGAACGCCCCGGGCAGCGCCGGCGCCTCGATCCAGGAGCCGTCGTGCTCGACCTGCAGGCCGCCCTTGCCGGGCTCGACCAGCAGCAGGGTCAGCACGCCGCCGTCGCGGTGCGCACCGACGCCCTGCTTGGGCTCGGGGTCGGAGGTGCCGGGGTAGCGGACGACCTTGACCAGCGAGAACGGCTTCTCGGCGAACGCCTCGTCGAACACGTCGGCCGGAGCGTCGAGGGCCACGGCCCAGGTGCGCAGCAGGCGGATGGCCACCGCGGCGAGCTCCTCGTGCCAGCGCTCGAAGACGGCGCGGAACTCGGGCAGCGACTCCGGCCAGAGGTTCGGCCCCTCGAGGCGCTGGTAGTCCGGGACGTCGGCGCCGGCCGGCACGGTCTCGCGGTCGATGCCGATGTCGACCTGCTCGCGGTAGTCGACGTCGCCGTTGGTCAGCTCGGCGCCGAAGCGGGTGTAGCCGCGGAACTGCGGGCTGGCCGTGTTCTCGATCGCCAGCTTCTCCTCCTCGGAGAGCTCGAAGAAGCGGCGGGAGACGGCGACCACGTCGTCGAGGAGGTCCTGCGGCACGCCGTGGCCGACGAGGTAGAAGAAGCCCACGTCGTGCGTGGTCTCGCGGAGATCGCGGCGGAACGCGGCGGCTTCCTCCTCTCCCTGGTCGAGGCGGGAGAGGTCGAGGATCGGCAGGGAATCGGTCATGGGGAAAGCCTTGCGCAGTTCGCCTTCTCCGCACCGATTGTTACGACAACTAAATGCGAAGACCCAGCCTGCGCCCGGGACCGAGGTCTCCGGACGCAGGCTGGGCCCGCGGATGCCGCCGAGTGTTACGGCGTGGGCATGCCGCCGTTCGCGTGCAGCGTCTCGCCGACGACGTAGCTCGACTCGGGCGAGGCGAGGAACACGTAGGCCGGAGCGAGCTCCGCAGGCTGACCCCAGCGGCCGAGCGGCGTCTGCGAGCCGACCTCGGGCAGCTTCTCCGGCGGCTGGCCGCCGGCGGTCTGCAGCGGGGTCCAGATCGGGCCGGGCGCGACGACGTTCACGCGGATGCCCTTGGGCGCGAGCTGCTGCGAGAGCGCCTTCGAGAACGTGTTGATCGTGGCCTTGGTGGAGGCGTAGTCGACCAGCGTCGGCGACGGCTGGTAGGCCTGGATCGACGAGGTGCTGATGATCGCGGAGCCCGGGGCGAGGTGCGGCACGGCCGCCTTCGTCATCCAGAACATCGCGTAGACGTTGGTCTTGAAGGTCTCGTCGAACTGCTCGTCGGAGATGTCGAGGAAGTCCTCGACCGACTGCTGCTTGCCGGCGTTGTTGACGAGGATGTCGAGGCCGCCCAGGCCCTCGACGGCCTTCGCGACGGCGCCGACGGCGAAGTCGTGGTCGGTGATGTCGCCGGGGATGGCGACGGCGACGCGGCCGGCCTCCTCGATGAGGGCGACGACCTTCTTGGCGTCGGACTCCTCCTCGGGCAGGTAGACGATCGCGACGTCGGCACCCTCGCGGGCGTAGGCGATGGCGACGGCCGCGCCGATGCCCGAGTCGCCGCCGGTGATGAGCGCCTTGCGCCCCTCGAGGCGGCCGGAGCCGCGGTAGGTCGACTCGCCGCGGTCGGCGAGGTCGTCCATCTTCGAGTCGAGGCCGGAGCCCTCCTGATACTGCTCCTCGGTGTCGATGTCGGCGAACATCTTCGTGGGGTCCTGGAACGTGTACTGGTCGGTCGTGTTCTCGGAAGTCATGTCCTCGACGCTAGGCGCGACCATCGCGCCCGCGCGCGTGGTTGACAGCGCGGATCCCGCGCGGCAGAGCGGATGCCCACCCCGCTTCCAGGTTCGACGTCCGCAGACGCCCGGAGATGCTGACCACGGCCCCCGCTTCCGGGAGAATGGCCCGGTGACCCGCGACGACTCCCCGGCCTTCGACCCGACCGCCCCGCTGCCCGGCTGGCAGCACGCCTACTCCGGCAAGGTGCGCGACCTCTACACTCCGGACGACTCCGACCCGGTGCTCGGCGCCGACCGGATGCTGGTCGTCGCGAGCGACCGCGTCAGCGCCTTCGACACGATCCTCGAGCCCGGCATCCCCGGCAAGGGCGAGCTGCTGACCGAGCTGTCGCTGTGGTGGTTCGGCCAGCTGGCCGACGTGCCCAACCACCTCGTCCCGGGGGAGATCCCCGAGGCCGTGCGCGGCCGCGCGATGCTCGTGAAGACGCTCGACATGTTCCCGATCGAGTGCGTCGTGCGCGGCTACCTCTCCGGCAGCGGCCTCAAGGAGTACCGGGCGACCGGCGCCGTCTCCGGCGTCGCGCTCCCGGAGGGCCTGAACGACGGCGACGTCCTGCCCGAGCCGATCTACACCCCCGCCTGGAAGGCGCCGCAGGGCGAGCACGACGAGAACATCTCCTTCGAGCGCACGGTCGAGCTCGTCGGCGAGGACGCAGCGGAGGCGCTGCGCACCCTCTCGCTGCACGTCTACCGGGAGGCGTCCGCGATCGCGCTGCGCAGCGGCGTCATCCTGGCCGACACCAAGTTCGAGTTCGGCGTCGACCGCGAGACCGGCGTCGTCACTCTCGGCGACGAGGTGCTCACGAGCGACTCCTCGCGCTACTGGGACGCGGTCGACTACGACGCGGGCGTGCGCGGGCAGTCCTTCGACAAGCAGATCGTCCGGGACTGGCTCGCCGACAACTGGGACGGCCAGGGCGAGCCGCCCCGGCTCCCGCACGAGATCGTCGTCCGGACCGCCGGTCGCTACCGCGAGCTGATCGAGCGCCTCACCCGCTGAGCGCGCCGCCCCGCGGGATGAGGGCAGCGGGATGCAGGGCCGCGGGCTCAGGCCGCGGGCTGCGGTCCGCGCTCGAAGATCCCGGAGAGCCCCTCGAGGATCGCGGCGAAGCGCACCGACTCGGCGTCGGCGACCGAGTCGGTGAGGGCGCGGACCTCGCCGTAGACCCGCTCGTCGGTCTCGCCGAGCGCCGTCTCGGCCCGGCCGGTCAGGCAGAGGATCCGGCCGCGGCCGTCGGAGGGATCGAGCACGCGGTCCACGTAGCCGGCCCGGGAGAGCCGGTCGACGAGGATCGAGACGGCCGCCGTCGTCAGGCCGATCGCCCCGGCCAGATCGACCGCGCGGACGATCTCGTCGCGCCCGGCACCGGCGCCGATCAGACGCAGGGCGGCCAGGTCGGTCGCGCCGATGCCGAGCCGGCGCTCGACGCGCGCGTCGTAGCTCCGCTCCTCGGTCCGCAGCCGGGCCAGCAGTGCGAACAGATCCGGTCGATCGTCCATGGGTCGCCCTCCTGACGGCAGGCGCCCCGATCGGGAACTCGCTCCGACCATGCAACCACTTCTCGGCGGCCCGCGGGCGCCGTCCGGGAAACGCAGCACGCGCTGTCCCGGAAACGCACTGCTCGCCGGGCATTTAGCTAACCGATTTAGTCAATAAAGTACGCTGTTCTGCGGTGCGCCCCCTTCGGTGCGCCGGAAACGGCGGAGGAGAGTCGACGATGGGACGCCTGCTGTACGGGGCACCGCCGAGCGCGCACCGGTTCGAGGACCGCACCCTCGCGCACCTGCAGAGCGTGATCACCGCGCGGTTCCGCCGCGGCGAGGGCTTCCTGCTCACGACCGCGGACGACGACGGGCGGCTGTCCGAGCTCTGGCTGCACCCCTCGATCGCCACGCGCTACGAGTACGACGCCGAAGGACAGCACGACCTCAACCCGCACTGGCTGCGCGCGCTCACGGCGGCCTCGCACGGCCGGATCGGACTGCACGTCGTCCCCGAGCCCGAGAGCGCTCCCGACCCCCGAGCCAGGAGGATCCTCGCGTGAGCGACCACAACGGCACGCTCTTCCGCCGCGGCGGCACCGTCCGCTTCGTCCGCTGGGTGTCCTCGCGCGACGGGGGCTGGGCTCCGGAGATCATCCAGGGGCGCTACCTCGAGCGCGACGACAGCGGCTGGCTCGTCGAGATCGAGGGCACACCCACCCTGCTGACGAAGGACGACTGGGCCGTCTACCGCTGAGTCCGGCCGCGGTGCCGGACGCCGCGTAGTGTGGCGAGAGTGCCTTCCGTCGCCCGCCGCGGCATCACCTCGGCCCCGTTCCTCCTGACCACCGCCGGCACGACGGCGCTCGTCTTCCTCTGCGCGTTCGAGTCGCTCGCGGTGACGACGATCATGCCGATCATCAGCGCCGACCTCGACGGCCGGGCGCTCTACTCGCTCGCCTTCGCGGCCACGCTCGCTGCGGCCGTCGTCGGCATGGTCACAGCGGGCTCCTCGGCGGACCGCCGGGGACCGACCCCGGCGCTGATCGCGGCGATCCTGCTCTTCACCCTCGGCCTGATCGCGGCCGGGACGGCGACGTCGATGCCGGTCTTCGTCGGCGCGCGCCTGCTGCAGGGCCTCGGCAGCGGAGGGATCACCGTCACGCTCTACGTGCTCGTCGCCCGGGTCTTCCCCGCCGAGCTGCACCCCCGGATCTTCGGCGCCTTCGCCGCAGCCTGGGTGGTGCCCTCGCTGGTCGGGCCGCTCGCCGCGGGCCTCGTCGCCGAGCTGACGAGCTGGCACTGGGTGTTCCTCGGCGTCGTGGCGCTGGTGGCCGTGGCGAGCGCGGTCATCGCGCCGACTCTGCGCGCGCTCGAGCCGCAGGCGCTGCGGCCCTTCGACCGGAGCGCGATCGGCCGCGTCGTCCGCGCCGTCGTGGTGGCCGCCGCCGTCGTCGTGCTGAGCACGAGCGCCGAGATCGCTCCGGAGGCGGCGGGAGTGGTGGCCGCCGTCGCGATCGCGGTGGTGATCCTCTCGGTCCGCGCCCTGCTGCCGGTCGGCACGCTGCAGGCGCGCGGTGTCCTGCCGTCGACGATGCTGCTGCGGGCCCTCGTCGCGGCCGCCTTCTTCGGCACCGAGGTCTACCTCCCGCTGCTGCTCAGCGAGCGGTACGGACTCCCGCCGTGGCTGTCCGGGGTCGCGCTCACCGCCGGCGCCGTCTCCTGGGCGCTGGGCTCGCAGCTGCAGGGCCGGCCGGGCACCCGCCTGTCGCACGGCGGCGCGATGCGCCTCGGCACGGGTCTGCTGCTCGCCGGCATCCTCGTCGTGCTGCTGACGGTCGTGCTCGCGCTATCGCCGATCGTCGCCGGAGTCGGCTGGTTCCTCGCGGGCGGCGGGATGGGCGCGATGTTCCCGCGGATGGGCACGCTGACGCTCGGCCTCTCGGCGCCGGGGCGCGAGGGCTTCAACAGCTCGGCGCTGCAGATCGCCGACTCGACCGGCGGCTCGGTCTCGCTCGCGCTGACCGGGCTGCTGGCCGCCGCGGTCACCGGTCTGCTCGGGAGCGGCGCCGCGGTCTTCACGGCCACCTTCGCCTACGGCGCGCTGATCGCCGTCGCGGCGGTGGCCCTGGCGATCCGGCTGAGCGGGCTCCTCCGGTTCGAGGGCCGGGAGGAGCCCGCCGCACGGGATCGGGCCTAGGCCCGGTGCGCACGCGGGGTCAGCTGTAGAGCGACTCCGGCACGTCGAGTCCGTAGATCGCGCGACCCGAGCTCCAGATCACCGAGCACGCCGCGCGCAGCAGGTCGGTCTCGTCGGAGCCGGCGTCGACGATCACGACGGAGTCCCCGTCGAGCCGGACCTTCGCCGAGCGCACCGAGTGGGTGCCGTTCCGGGCGACGACGGCCGCCGGGTACGGTGCGTCCAGCTCGCGCAGGTCGGCCAGGATGTAGGTCGGCCGCAGCTTCGGCTCGGCCGCGAGCAGCTGCTTCGCCCGGTCGATGCCGGTCAGGACGAGAACGCTCGCCATGCCGGAGGTGTTCGCCCCGGCGATGTCGGTGTCGAGCCGGTCGCCGATGAACAGCGGATTCGTCGAGCCGAACCGCGCGGTCGCCGCGTCGAAGATCGCGCGCTCCGGCTTGCCGGCCACGACCGGCAGGCGCCCGACCGCGGTGTGCACGGCGGAGACGAGCGTGCCGTTGCCCGGGGCGATGCCGCGGGCGACCGGGATCGTCCAGTCGGTGTTGGTGGCGACCCACGGGATGCCCGTGTGCAGCGCGAACGACGCCTCGGCGAGCTCGGCCCAGCCGACCGACTGCGCGAAGCCCTGGATGACGGCGGCCGGTGAGTCCTCCGCACTGCGGGTGACGGTGAAGCCGGCCCGCTCGACCTCCGTGGTGAGGCCCTCCCCGCCGACGACCAGGACGGTCGAGCCGGCCGGGATCAGATCGGCGAGCAGCACGACGGCCGCCTGCGGTGAGGTGACCACGTCCTCCGGGCGCACGGCGAGGCCGAGGTCGGAGAGGTGGCCGGCCACCGAGACGTCGGTGCGCGAGGCGTTGTTGGTGATGTAGCCGACGCGGACCGTCTCCGCCGCGCGGTTCAGGCTCTCGACGGCGAACGGGATCGCATCGGCGCCCTTGTAGACGACCCCGTCGAGGTCGGCGAGGACGCAGTCGCGCCCGTCCAGCGGGCTGGGCTCAGGCTTCGGGCTTCGGAACATCGGCGCCGTCCTCCTCGGTGTCGGTGGGGGTGATGTCGGTGTCGTCTGCGGACTCCACGTCGGTGGACTCCGCGGTGGTCTCGTCCGCGGCCTCCTCGTCGCCTGTCGCCTCGGCGGCGTCCTCCACCGACAGCGCCTCGGGCGTCGAATCGGCGAGGGCCTCCTCGAAGTCCGCGTCGGACAGGTCCGCGTCGTCGAGCGCGGCCTGGTTCTCGATCGCGTCCGCGGCCGTCGTCTCGGCGGAGACATCGGAGTCGGCGGTCTCGTCGTCCTCTACCGGTGCACCGGCGTTAGTGGGCTCGTTAGTCTCGACGGGGTCGTTGATCTTGGCGGGCTCGTCGGTCTCGAGTGGCTCGTCGATCTCGAGGGGCTGGTCGATCTCGGGGGCGTCCTGCTCGGCGAGCTCAGCCGAGTCGGGGCCGAGGCTGTCGTCCTCGTCCTCGTCCTCGTCGTCGATGTCGAGCGCGTCGTCCAGGTCGGCCTCGGGGGCCGCGTCGGTGTCGGGGGCCGCGTCGGCGGCGACCAGACCCGAGAGCTCGGCGCGGGTGGCGGGCACGTACTCGCCCTCCTCCTCGACGACCTCGATGGTCTCGTCGTCGCCGCCGCCCTCGGCCGCGAAGACGGCGCGCGCGGCGATGTCCGCGCGGCGCTGCCACTCGGCGGCCTCCTCGGCACGGCCGACCTCCTCGAGGACGAGCGCGTACGCGGCGAAGAGGTCCGGGCTGTAGGAGAAGGCGCGGTCGGGATCGAGCTGCGGGATCTCGAGCTCCATCAGCGCCAGCTCGCCCTGACCGAGGTCGAGGCGCGCCCCGGACATCGCGATCGCGAGCGACACCTGGGCACCGGGGCTCAGCGTGCTGCGGTCCACGGAGCGGCCGAGCTCGAGCGCCTTGTCGGGACGCCCCACTCCCCGCTCGCTGTCGACCATCAGGGGCACCTGCTCGTCCGAGCCGGAGATCCGGCGGTAGGTGCGCAGCTCGCGCAGCGCGAGAGCGAAGTCACCGGTCGCGTAGGCCGAGATGGCCAGCGACTCGCGGACGACCGCGATCCGACCGGCCCGGCGCGCGGCCGACAGCACGTGCCGGTGCGCGAGGTCCGGGTCCTCCTCGAGGAGGCGGCCCGCCATCACCAGGTGGCGCGCGACCCACTCCGCGTTGTCCTTCGACAGCGTGCGCAGCTCGTTGCGGGCGACCTTGTCGAGATCCTTCGCCTGGACGTCATCCGGCAGATCCGGGTCGTCGTGCCGAGGGCGCACCGACTGGAGGGAGCGACGCTCGCGCTCCTCCTCGGTGAGCTCCGGCTCCTCGCGCGGAGCGCCGCGGCCGGCGTACCCGCCGCCGAATCCGCCGCGGCCGCCCGCGCGATCGCCACCGCCGCGACGGTCGTCGAAGCGCCCGCCGCGGGAGTCGCCGTCCCGACGCGGACGAGAGTCTCCGTCACGAGAGGGACGAGAGTCGCCGTCCCGACGAGGACGGGAGTCACCATCACGAGAAGGACGGAAGTCGCCGTCCCGACGAGGACGGGAGTCACCATCACGAGAAGGACGGAAGTCGCCGTCCCGACGCGGACGGGAGTCACCATCACGAGAAGGACGGAAGTCGCCGTCCCGACGCGGACGGGAGTCACCGTCACGAGAAGGACGCGCATCGCCGTAGCGGGGACGAGAGTCGCCTTCACGCGAGGGACGGAAGTCGCCCTCACGACGCGGACGGGAATCACCATCACGAGAAGGACGGGAATCACCATCACGAGAAGGACGCGCATCCCCGTACCGGGGGCGAGAGTCACCATCGCGGGAGGGACGGGAATCACCATCGCGGCGGGGGCGGGAGTCGCCATCGCGAGAAGGACGGAAGTCGCCCTCCCGACGCGGATGGGAGTCTCCGTCACGGGAAGGACGCGCATCGCCGTCGCGACGAGGGCGGGAGTCGGAGTCACGAGAGGGACGGAAGTCGCCCTCACGACGAGGACGGGAATCACCGTCGCGAGAGGGACGGGCGTCACCGGCCCGAGGAGAGCGAGCGTCACCGTCGCGGCGCGGACGGGAGTCGCCGCTGGAGTACGGACGAGAGTCGCCGTCGCGGCGGGGACGAGAGTCTCCGCCACGGTCCGGACGTCCGGCTCCGTCACGGCGCGGAGCGTCCGAGCGCGATCCGGAGTCGTTCGAGCGGTACGGACGGGAGTCTCCACCGCGAGCGGGCCGATCGCCGTCTCGAGCTCCACCTCGCGGGGAGGAGGAGCGGTCGCCGCCGGCGGCGCGGGGCGGGCGCTCGTCGCGCCGGTCCTGTCCGCGGTCGTTGCGGTCGGGTGCTGCGTCGTCCATGCGTTCCTCGCCTGTCGTGGTGGAGCTCTGTGGAGTTGACCCGTCCGCGAGGACGGGGATCGGCGGCCCGTGAGCCGCCCGCCACCACCCTAACCCGCACCATGGCGGACGCCACGGGGGTCGAGGTGCTGGGTCTTCCGGTTCCTTCTGCAGAACCTCTGGTTAAACAGCGATGGCCACCCATTTCTGGGTGGCCATCGTGAATTGGTGTCCGGCGGTGTCCTACTC
>NZ_JALGRU010000007.1:0-75938 GCF_022815545.1 Rathayibacter sp. VKM Ac-2928 | reverse complement strand
CCTCCACGCCGAGGAGGACGAGGAAGAGTACATCGAGCACCGCGGCATCAAGGAGACCGAGGCCGAGAGCGTCGCGTACGTCGTCGCTGGGATTCTCGGACTCGACACCAGCGCCTACAGCATCGGATACGTCGCCAACTGGAGCAACGGCGAGCCCGAGACGATCAAGAGCACCGCCGCCCGGGTGCTGCGCGCTGCACACACCCTGGCCGACGCACTGACCGCCGACGAGGACGCCGACACCGAAGAAATTTGAGCCCAATAGTACTATTGCCGTTGCCATCTGGTGACGGCAATAGTACTATTAGGGGTAGAGGGTTTGGAGGATCACATGACCACCACAACGGTGACCACCCGCGAGTGCATGTTCTGCGGCGAGGCCAGCCGCGTCGAGCTGACCGCCGATCAGGCGGCGCTCTACCGGACTGGAACGCCCATCCAGGACGTGCTGCCGGATGTCCCGGCGGACCAGCGCGAGCTGCTCATCTCGGGTACCCACCCCGCGTGCTGGGCTGGCGCTTTCGGATAGCACCGCTCGTCGGAGCCCACCCTAATAGTACTTTTACCAGCATTGGAGCATCATGAAGAACCAGCCGCAGACCGACCGCAGCGCATCCACCGCCGACGGCGGGCGCGCGAGCGCCGACCAGCTCGCGCTCATCTGCGCCACCTACCGCCAGGACGAGCCCGAGTCCTTCGAGTCCGACTCGGATGCGGCGATCCTCGCGCACGTCCGCAACACGCTCGCCCTCCCCGGGGAGGGCGGCCCGGGCGGGTTCCCCGTCACTGACGACGGCACCGCCTACGCCGCCGCGTTGGTCGCGTTCCTTACCCCCGCTCGCGCTTGACCCACAGTAACTCGAATAGTACTATTAGTAGTAACAGGAGAAAGGATCACACCATGACCGCATCGGCACTCACCCCCTACGACACGGGGGAGCGGCTTCAGCCGCAGCTCTGGGAGCCCACGAGCGAGCGCGAGACGTTCGGCCGCGTCGACTTCGAGGACAACGAGGAGCGCACCGTGTTCGGCGCACACGTCGACCTCACGCCCGCCGGGTACGTGCTGCGCCTGACGAACCTCTACGACCCGTTGACGATCGACGTCGACGACGCGCGGACCCTCGTCGTCTCCGACGATCTGCGCGCGGGCGTGGAGGCGCTGCTGGCTTTCGCTGAGCGCGGTTACGAGGACTTCAAGTATCAGGCCGAGCACGGCGACTACTCACCCCAGGACCAGGCCGCAGCGGCCGACCGGTGGGCGCTTGCGCAGCAGGCGCAGGCCGCGATCCTTTGCAACGCGGCCCCCATCGCTAACTAACCCGAATGGTACTGTTACCGGGATTGCCGCTAGGCTCCCGGTATCAGTACTGTTCCTCATTGGAGGTACCACCATGACCGCTCAGATATTCGCCCTCTGCAACCAGAAGGGCGGCGTAGGCAAGAGCACCACCACGTTCCATCTAGCCCGCGCCGCGGTGCTGCGCGGACAGCGAGTGTTGGTGGTCGACAACGACCCCCAGGGCAACCTCACCGCCGTAGCCGCCGCCGAGGGCGTCGCAGATGACCAGGCAGGCTTGGCAGACGCGCTCAGCGAGCGGGCGCCAGAGACGCTGCGCGACGTCATCGTGGCGGGGGTCTGGCCGGGGCTCGATGTCGTGCCCACCACCGGCGTCACTCTCGGTTATGTCCGCGACGAGCTGGTCATTGCCGGAGCGGGGCGAGAGGGGCGGCTGCGCCGCGCTCTCGCGGCCGTAGCGGACGACTACGACCTGATCCTCATCGACTGCGCCCCGTCGCTGGATCAGCTCACGATCAACGGCCTGACGGCCGCTCAGGGCGTCGTGGTGGTCACCCACTCGAAGCTGTGGAGCACCAACGGGCTCGCGCAGCTCCTCGACACCATCGAGAACGTTCGCGGCTACTACAACGCCGAGCTGCGCGTCGCGGGCATCATCGTCAACCAGCACGAAGAGCGCACCGTCAGCGGCGCGACGTGGCTGGAAGAGCTGCGCAGCGCCGCGGAGGCCCGGGGCCTCAGCGTCCTACTCCCGCCGATCCCCAAGCGCGTCGTCATCGCAGACGCGACCGAGGCCGCCCGCGGCCTGGACGAGTGGGGGAGCGCCGAAGCATCCGCACTCGGCGCCATCTACGCCGACCACCTGGCCAGCATCGGAGGAGAACGCCCGTGAACCGCCCCGCACCCCGTAAGTCCAGCCTGGCCGGAGCAAACCCCATCACTCCGCCTCAGATCGCGGCTGCGGAGCCGGCAGCAGAGCCGCCGGCTCCGCAGGGCGGCCCGGCTCAATCGGCCACGCCGTCCCCCGCGATTGAACAGCAGGAGACGCTGGCCGCGAAGCCGACGACGAAGCCGAAGTACCCGCCCAAGGTGAGCTTCTACCAGGACCCCGTGGACACGTCTCGAGTACGCGGAGCGATCCGACACACCCAGGTCCAAGAGGGCACCCGCACTCTCTCGCAGTTCATCAATGACGCGGTGATGGAGAAGGTGGCGAGGCTCGAAGCCCAGTACAACGGAGGTCAGCCATTCCCCTCCGTCGGCGCCCGCGAGCTGCCTCAGGGTCGGCCGATGGGGGAGTAGCGGGCCCCTACCGTCGAACCCGACCGCCGCCATGGCCCAGATGCGCTTGTCTTTCCGCCTGTCGGGTTCCAGTTGGTCACCTCAGCTGGCTGACGCACCCCGGTCATTCAATGCGGAGGCCGTGCACCTAGGGCAAACCCGCCCACGGTACGGCCGCCTCAGAAGTGCTGCAAGAGGCCGAGTGGCAGAAGGTTCAAGAGCTGATCGGCGCCGGGCTCTCGCCAGAGGCGCTGATCTTGAAGGCAATCCCACTCCGACCTGCGACGATTTCTGACCCTCCGCTGTCCCCTGCAACTGGTGTTACGGAGCGCTGGTGGGATGTGCTTCGGGTACCAGGCCTTAAATCACAATGGCGTCGGCATGGATGCCGTAGCCCGCAAGATCAGAAAGAGCGCGAGTCTCGACGTCGTAGTTCCAGAAGCCGTCGAGGTCGCTGTTGCCCTCTGCCGGGTCAATTTTGTGCACATCCGGGGAGTCGAACGAGATGATGTACCCCTCCTCTGCGTCGCTCCACACCACGTCCACGTTCATGGTCGCAATGCCGATGTCGTAGTTGTCCTGCCCGTGGTTCTTCTCGATGTACTCGAAGTCGTAGCTGAAGTTATAGCTGTCGTCCTTCTTCAGTGAACTCATCGCAACCCCATGTCGATCGTGCTCGTCGTCTGTCTCGAGCGTTGGCAGTCGAAGTATACGGACATCCATGGCCGCCCTCTCGAACTCGCAATTTCGCGTGCGCCCAGTACCGGCCCCTCGACGCCCAGAGTGCGCGGAGCGGCCATGCGCGACCGAACGGTCGTCAGCGGCGAGGACGCGGCTTGTACTTCTTCCCCGCGCGAATGTGCCGGTTCTCGATCACACCGACCACGGCCAGGCCGATCGCGACCGCGACGAGGAGGGCCCAGCCGAGGATGTTGAACCACTGTCCGGTGAACGCGGCGTAGGTCTGTTCTCCGGCGATGCTCGCGAACATCAGCGACAGCCCGGACCAGACCATGCCGTTACTGACCAGCGCAGCACGCGCCAGGGGAGTGCGGGGAGTCACCATGAATCCACTCTTCCACCCGGGACTGAGGCTGGCTCGTACACCTTCACGGTTTACAGAGTCGTCGCGGGGAGAGCGCGTCGACGTCTAGCTCATCGAAGCGCGCGGGGAGAGGGCCACACGGCCGTCGCCGGCGACATCGACAGTCATCGGACCTACACCGCACACGAACACCGCAGTCGGTGGCTGAGTGGGGTCATCATCCACGAATCCCTGCACCATCGACGTGTACTGCGCGATGATCTGCTCCCGCGTTTGTGGCGTCCGCGGGACACGCGCTGGGACCACAGGCCGCGGTTCCGGGGCCGGCCGGCCGAAGACACGCGCCAGCCAGGACCGCCCGTCGCTGCTGCCGGATTCATGAACTTCCGTCGTCGCGCTTCTCTTCATGAGTTCCAGGGTAGACGCCGAACTAGTGGGCGTCGTCGTATGCCTTCTGGACCTCAGCGGAGATGCGGCCGCGGTCCGAGACGTTGTGACCGTTCTTCGCCGCCCACTCTCGGATCACCTTCAACCGCTCCGGGTCGCTCTTCGATCGAGAAGGAGCTGAGGAGCCGGCGTTGCCGTCTCGCCGCACACGGCGGCCGGCGTCGACGTACTTGTCGAACACGGCTCGCAGCTTCGACATGTTTTCCCCCGACAGGTCGATTTCGTAGTTTGCACCATCGACCGAGAAGGTAACCGTCCCGCCGTCACCCTCGATGGGAGAGCCGTCCAGGTCATCAATAAGAGTGAGCTTCTGCGCCATCAGGTTTTCTCCAAGCAATCGAAAAATATGATCGTTCTATTTTTAGCAGTCGATCCAGCCCTGACGCGCCTCATGAGCGTGTGTCGACGCTGTCAGGAGTGGATCGCGACGTAGCGGTCCAAAATCTGAGCGAGCTTGCTGAAAGCCGCATCGCGCCGTGCGTGGTTCGAGCTAGCCAACCTGAGGATGCCACGAATGCTCGATCGCGCGGTGCGATCTGCACAGTGCGAATCACCAGACGATCTGCTCGCCCACAAGGGGCGGCGCAGGCGTCGCATCATCCTGCTCCGCTCGGAGTTGTTGAACGACCCGCGCGACGAGTACGACTGCCTGCGCCGAGGCGAATGCGTCGGTGTGAGAAATGTCACCATGTGTGACCTTTTGTGCAAGGTCCCAAGCCGCGCGAACGAACGCCCGCAGCTCAGCATGGGATTTCCCGCTCGATTTCTCAGCCAAGAACAGGTCAAGCCACGCTTTTGCATCAGCGGCTTTAGGGGCCTCGGTGTCCTTCGGCACGGTAGGTGACGGGCGCGATGAGCTTCGCGACATCGATGATGATCTCGCGGCTACGTCGGCCGACGTCCTGCCAGTCGTCGCGGTCCCGAGCTCCGTTCATCTCCTTGATCAGAGCATCCAGCCGGCGGTCTACCGCTTCCCAGGTTTGTTCGCCGGTCGAACCCACATCCTGTACGGTTGCGCGACTCTCGTACGCAGTCAGCTCATCGAGCGCGGCCTTCGCTAAGTCCTGAACGAGGGCACGGCGCTCCGCGTAAGTCGGAAGTTCCCGAGACCACTGACCATGCCACTCCCAAAGGTTCTCCCACGGGAATGCGGGCCGGAGTCCCAGACGTTCGAGATTGTCAGTGAGTGTCCTCGCGTCACCGATGTAGCTTGCGTTCACACTGGGGATACGTGGTCCGCCTGTCGCGACGGTCGTCAGAACGTTCGCTTGCTGCTTCAACAACGTGCGGATGTTCGGCAAGTTCAAAATGGTGGTTCCGCCCGGCGGGTGCGCGTTGAAGAGGTCATCGATGTTCGACATACACCCATTCTGTGTTGCTCACGACTCGCCCGCAGCATCAACGCGATCACTGAGACCCAGTGGATTTTACGACAGCCAACGAGACTCCCTTACGCGATCGCACGGCGACGCCGCATTACACCGTCACGCTACGGCCCCGAGTGGCTCCGATCGTCCCCGCGCACCTACGCGCGCCGGGCCGGCCTCAACGTTCCGGTTCTTGCTTGAAGCAGAGACGTCCCGTAAGGGGATGGTTGAGCGGTCGCGGTCGCGGTCGCTCGGCGTGTTGAACGTTCGTTCGAAGACGCTGTCGTGGAGCTCAAAAATTCACCGGCGAGGCAAGGCGAGGTCGTCGCGACTGTCGTCGGCCGCCGGCGGATGCTGAGCAACTCATTTCACGCCACCCATCAACCCTGCCCTAAGCGCGAACTACACTCGTCTCTCAATGAGCCGAGACGAAGCCGATTGTCGGCGGAACGCTTCAATGTCTCAGCCGCCAGCGATGAGGCTGTCAATCTCTGCATCGAAACCACTTTCGCCAATATTGAATATTGCGCGATCGGCGGCTACTTTCGATTGGATAAAGCTATTGCCCTTTCGCACTAGGTCCTCCGCCATGTCCCAGCTGTCTGGCACGGGAATCAGAAGATCTCGCACGTGGTTTGGCTCTAGATGTTGCTGAATTGCTCCGTACTCATTACGCAACATCTGATTTGCTGCATTGTCAGACAATAAAAAGGCTGCAACATAGGCCCTTAGGCGCGGCGACGGGATGCGGACACGAATCATGTCATCCGACACAATCTGCCCGTCCATAAAGGAGGTGACATAAGCTAGACGTCCAATTGTTCCAGATCGTGTCAACAGAAAGTCACCTTCGTGAACGGTAACCATGTCGAAATCCCGCAATTGTTTGGCATTCGCTCGATTTAGGTCGACCCACTTCGCCGAATCGCGCTTGTCCTGAAGCATAGCCGAAGGTGTGAAATATCCCACCACTTTCGAGGATGAGTCATTGGTGGAAACAATCACGTTCTCTGTCTTCAACCGTGGACCCTTGAAGATTTTTACTTCCGGCTCAATTTGCCCGAGGGTTGTGACCGACCATCCTTCGATTTCATCAAACATTCGCACACGCTCGATCGACTCATTGAGGTGCGGGGAGTAGTACTGAGGGTTGATATTGAGACGGTTCTCAATATCCGATCGGTTGACGGAGTATCTGAATTGTGAAGACTCAAGCTGACCAGCAAGGAAAGCGTAATAGTCCTGTTCAATGTCGTCTAGGTCGTGGTCGAGATCTCCTGTTTGAACTCCGTCAGAGCCCATGCGATAGATTGGCACGCCTTCGGAGTCTTGACCGACCTTCTGTGAAGTGGCCATGTAGATCGGGTAATCATTAGTGTTAGATGTCTCTGGAGTGAATTTGGTCACAAAAATAGCACAAGTGCGTACACCCGTATCGGGCATAAACGAGTTCTTATGTAGCGTGATAACGGCGTCAAGCCGTGCCTGCTCGAATAGCATCTGACGGGCGAAGAATGCCTGCGTAGTGTCGAGAAAGCTCTTCGGCATGACAATACCCATGCGCCCGCCCGGCTTTAGCCAGTCCAAGGCTCTTTCAAAGAAAAGGATTTCAGGCGCTTGGGCTTGCAGCAAGTCTGATCCTAAGACTGCAGCTTCGCCATCGACCAGGAACTTTCGGCCAGTCTGATAAAGATCTAGAACGGCGGGGTCACTAATTCTACTTTCACCCTTACCTGCGAATGGAGGATTCGTCAGGATGACGCTAGGTTCATGTCTCCGACACCGAGCTTTCAGCCAGTCATCGAGCTCATCATAGGGTCCGAGCGAGTTGCTTCGAGTCATCCCGGCATGACCGTCGCCGTTGAGAAGCATGGCTGTCTTCGCCAGTTTGACTAGGCGAGGAGAGATTTCTGACAAGTACACGTGTTCTTTAGCGGCACTAAGTTGACGTTCCCGAGCGGCGCTGTGAGGGGCGGTTTGATCGATGACTTGATGACGAAGGTAACGGAAAGCGGCCGTAGTAAATCCGCCAGAGCCACCAGCCGGATCCAGGACTTTCTCACCCACCACTGGTGCCGCCATTCGGACCATCATATTGACGATAAGACGATTGGTGAAGAACTGACCACGCTGTCGTTTCAAGTTCTGATGAGTGTACTGCTCGTAGGCTGCGCCCATGAGGTCCCAATCATCGGCTTTATCATAGGATGCGATAAGTGACCAGGGCTGAAGAACGCTCACAACTTCAACAATAGCCCCGTCAGGCACCTCAATTTTTTCACCTTCCGGAAAAACCGACCTGTACTGTTCGGCAAATCGCTCGAAAAGGTAGCGCACTCTAAGGGCCGCGCCTTTGCGTCCTTCGGTTGTCTCGTACTCCTCTGGAGTAACGTGAAAGTTGGGGGATAGCCCAGGCTCGGATTCATCCTGAATTTTTGCGAGAAGGATTCGAACCATGTCCATGGTTAAGTCGTAGTCGGAATTCTCCATTCCGCGACCGTAGAGTTTATTGTTGCACAATCTGAAAAGGCGTCTTACGTCACTTGGACGATTCAGGTCAGATTTCTTGCGCTGAGCGATGGAGCCCCACTCCTCGCCAGCGCGAGGCAGTTCCGGGAAGGGTAGGAGGCTTGCCGTCTCTCTGTCTACCCGATAGATGGTTGTGTCGTCGCCGTTGGTCCATACGCCACCAGGAGCGTTGGTGTTGAATATGTAAGAGACGAGCTGCGCGTAGCCTTTCTGCTCGTCTGCCTTCTTGCACTCGACAACAAATTTGATCTGGCCTTGGTCACGCCTCGTGGCCGCTACAGACGTTCTGTAGACAGCGATATCGGCGCGAATTGGCCTCCCCTGATTGTCCTCGAGTTCCCGACTGCCGTGATGGATGGGGACCTCGCGGCGCAGAAGCTTTCTGCTGTAACCGTAGTCGTCGATGAGAGTTGCAATGTACTGTTGGCGGACCTTCTCCTCGGGCGTGGAGTCGAGGATCGTGCCGTCGATCAGGCAGATGTACTTGCCGTCTTCGTTGATTTGCGGTTCAGTCACGAGGATCGATGCTACCCCGGTAGCCATTTCCCAGTGGGCTCGTGCGCTCTCGCCCGCCTAGCGCTGTTGCGGCGTCACCGCCCGCCTGGGTCGCGCACTTGAGCGAGTGCAACCCGCGATCTGGCTGGTGCGGAACATCGCCGCGTGGGGAGTCTCGCAGGAGGGCGAAGGGCGACGCGCAACTCAGGGTGTTGTCGGCTAGCAGTCGTCGAATCCATTGCGGATTGACGTCGTCGACCAAGTGCAGAGCGTTACGACGACGGCAGAGCGTTGATCCTGCTGCTCAGCGGCCGCACTGCCCTGCGGCCGGCACCCACCGCTGCACCCATCTGATCGGCGCGAGAGGATCGAACCGTGACTACGCCTGCGCTTTTCAGCATCGTTCACGCCGCCGACGTCGCGTGCGCACGTGTACGGGCATTCGATGGGCGGCCGCGTCGCGCAGCGCCGCGGTCAGATTTTCGCCGTCCGATGAGGGGTCGTCAACCGGTCGCCAACTAGTTGCGTGCGCTGCCGCGGCGTGGCGCGGGCGGGGCCGTCTCGTTAAACCTGTCCGGTGGTGATTCCGGTGAGGGGGCGTGAAACGGGGCAGGGGAAGCCGAGCGCCGGGCCGGCTCGCCTATTCCGGGTTGGGTGGTTGCGGGGCTGTGTCGTCGAGGCGGCGGTAGTAGGCGACGTCGAGCGCACTCAGGTGGGTAAGAAGGCGTCCGGCGCGGTCGTGCATGGTCATGGAGCCGTCTTGGAGGCTGGCGATGGCGCCGACGCGGTGCAGCATCAGCACTGTGTCTAGGCGTTCGGCGTAGTGCAGTTCCAGGAAGTACACCAGCGGCGGATTGCCGGCCCGGCCTGGGGTGAAAAGGGCGGTGGGCTGTTGTCGGGTGACGCCAGTGTCGCGGTTGAGCTCGCGGAAGATGTACCGGTCACGCAGCCACGGCCCGCCGAGGATTGCCGCGACGATGACTAGGGCGCCGATGATGACGAACGGGTTGAGGAGAACGGCGAGGTCGTTGCCGGTCATCATCCGAGCATGTCCTGGGTGCGGTCGCGGTGCTCGGCCGCTTCGGTGTCCGCGGCGAGCTGCGCGACTCGCGCTTCGATCATCTCTTCGAGCTGCGGACGGTGCACGTCCTTGCCGGAGGCCTTGTCCTCGAAGACTCGATCCAGCGTCACGCCGTCGAGCTGGCGCACCGTGCTCTGATCCAACGTGCTCACCCGCACGTACCCGACCCTCTGACCCGACATGCCGCCTCCGACCCCTACTTGTCCAGTTGAAGTCTAAGAGCCGCAGGGGCAAGTGTCAGACAAGGCCTGACACGGCCCTATTCGGACGCGCTTCAGCCTTGGTGCCTGACGTCCGGTTGGGGTGTACCTCAAATTGACGCCGCTGCGTCTTCCGAGGGTCAGAAAATCAATCGCACTTGCTGACACCGCCACTCCAACAGGAATGTCCATGCGTTAGATCCGCGAAGGAAACGGGTCCGGAATCTTGAAGCGCCCGGTCCCCACAACAAGGGCCCATGGCATCCACGGACCGAGCTTTCGAAGATCGGAGGGCTCTGCGCCCCATTTCGTCCATTCCGGTAGGTGCTGGATGTATCCATCCGCGTCATAGACAGGCGGGTAGCCGGGGATGAGGTAGACAAAGTGCTGGCCGAGAGCTTTCACGATCACCCGAGGGTTCATCTCGACCTGCACAATGTTGTGCACGGCGGCGACCCGAGCGCCCTTCTCGCAACGGGCGATCGTGGGGAACGACGCTGGAAAGTCCGGGTCCATCTGAACCTCCGCCTGCGGCACGACCTCATACACCTGCCCTGGTCTTCGAACTCCTGGAGGTCTTTCCGGGCTGAGGTACTCGCCTGCGTACGCGATCGCGATCGCGATCTCGGTTGTGAGAGAGACCGTGTCTCCCAGGTCGCCAAGGCTGGCGGCGCTGGTCTCCCGCCAGTTCACTTGGTACTCGCGCCAAACCGGTAGCTGGTTCCGAGGAAGAATTGAATCGCCTACAACTAGCCCCGGCGCCCCGCCGTGAAAGTAAGTCACATTATTTCCAATCTGGCTCAAGTTAAGCTTCATGCCATTGTCGGACAGTGCGTAGATCACCTGTCCGTGCAGTCGAGTCTGAGGCTTCGTGCAGGCGACCTCGAGAACTGACAGCCCCGCGTGCCGACGCTGGCGCTGATGCCCCGGATGACCCGCCCGATGAACTGCCGCCGATGGGACGACTGTTGGGGCGCCTAAACCGTAGATCAGGGAGGGGTGATGTGCGGCCGCCTGCCGAGGCTCCGGCGCCTGAACTGACATAAGGTGGGTTATCGGAGAAAACCTCAGGTACGCCGCATGAGTTAAAGCGGGATCGAGAGGCCCGGGCGACGCCGGGGTTGTTCCTGCGCTGTGGCGCGGCTGAGGGCGCGCCGTTCGGGTCGGCGCACCCCCGCCGGCGGGCTTGGCGCTCTCGCTTCACAAGCCAAGGATCGACGGTCCAGGTCCCCGGTCGATCCATGCGAAATCATACACATCGGTTATAGCGATCTGCCGAGTATCAGCCAACGGAGGAGGGCGATGGGGATAGTACGTGACGGGTGGTCGTTCACGTCTGGTATCTCTGGTGAGCCGGGGTCCGGAGGATCTGTCGGCAGAGGGGGCACTGTGGGGGCGTACGACGAGGCGGAGGATCTTCCTTCATCGCCGCGACACCATCGTGGCGTCACCGCGGTCCTGCTCGTTCTGCTGACGTTGGTGTTGGTCGGCGTTGTCGCTGTCTTCCTGTTTGCGGTCGGGTCGTTAGGTGACTCGGCTCCGGGGGCGGTGCCGCCGGCGGGGAGTGGCCAGGAGCTGGTGTACGAGCTCGTGCCGGTGTTGGACGATGATCCGGCGATCGCTGAGCTTCTTCCCGCGAACACCGAGTCGGACAGTACTGGCTTGCGCGATGCCTGCGGGGCGCTCGCGGACCGCGATGCCGCGGTTACGATCATCGACGGCGCGACACCTGCCACGTTCCGGGTCGCTCTGGACGTGGCGGCCGACGCACCGGAGCAACAGACCTGTTGGATCGGTTTTCGCTGGGTCAAGGACGAAGGCTGGCGCGCTTCCGCGATCCACCATTGATGACGACTGAGCGTGGACGACCGTCAGCGTCACGGCTTACAGAGTGACCACTCCTGCGAGGGCAGCTCCCGCAGCTCCTCGTTCACCCAGACGCGCCAGCACGTGTCGGTGCGGTCCTCGAAGGCGCCGCTGATGGTCTCGTGTGACCAGCCGTCACGCGATTGGATCCAGCGGACGAACCAGACCATATGGCCGGTCGACGGCTGAGTGTTGCGCGACATGTGCTCATCATCCTGGACGCCTGCTCGCGCAGTGTGTACTGGTCAGTAGTGGAGTTGCGTGCTCCAGCCGTCTTGACCGCGACCTGTCCACTGGGTGTAGTACAGGCCGCGCTTGTTCAAGAACGGCCCCACATAGTCCAGGCCCGCCGGCTGGTCTGAGCTGGCGCGAACGAAGAAGTTCTCGGGGCCGAAAAGCGGAAGCCCGGTCTCAGCCAACGTGGTGCCGGTCTCGTCAAGGATCGTGAGGCGCCACTCGTCCCCGACGTACTCGACCGTCGCCGTCTCGGCGGAGCTGAAGTCGGTCATGCGCGGAGCATAACCACCGCACTTTACGCCTGGTGTCGTTTCGTTCGGGTGCGGCTTCTTCCTCTGGGAAGCGGCCCGACCCGGCATCCCCCGACGCGGGGCCGGGCCGCTACTCCCGGCTCGGGGGCCGAGCCGCATCCGAGCCGGGAGCACTGGGGCCGGAGCGAACGGCACTCCGTACATGCCCGACCATAGGTGCCGACTGTGCCCACAGGAGGAGGGTTGACGGCCCTGAGCAGCAGTCGGCGAATGGTGCTCTCGGCCGCGCTGTGTGACGCGGCCGAGAGCAGAGCGACACCGACGACCCCGCGTCGGTCTGCCGCGCGCGGCGTCAAGGTCCCCACTTCTCAACCGCACCGCCACTTTAGACACGAAGTGCCGAGACGGTGAGTGTCAGGGGAGTGGGTCGAGCGACTCCTGTCAGCGCCGCTCGGCATCCTGACGGCTGGCCGCGCTTCGCTTGCGCAGCTCGCTGACTACCGACTTTGAGGCTGCCAGAAGGGCGCGCTCGTCCTGCGCGTCGGCATCGACCGAGACGACGACGAACGCACTGTTGGCGTTCACCGTCATCCGAACTTCCATGACCTGCCCATCCACGCGCAGCGCGGGAACAGCGACCGACTCCGAGAGTCCGCCGGCGGCGATCGAACCGACGAAGGCGAGGAGGGCCGTGCACACGTCGTCGGTCGTGGTGAACGTCGCGGAAGCATGAGTCATCTGCTGCATCCACCGATTTTCGCAGCCCGCATCCATCCGCGGTGAACCGCGTTCGAAGTGCGATGAGACCGAGAGGGCGAACGCCCGTGCTGCGTCCTGTCTGGCGTTCCTGACTGTCTTCAGTCTCGCTTGGAACCTGATCGACTGACGACAGGCCGCCAGCGGAATGCCAACGGCCTGCCCCCGCCAACGGGGTCCGGGCGGGCCCTGCTGACACTAGCCCTCCCATCCGTCGTCATCACCTACGCGATGTAGCGCTCCAGTGAGCGTCCGGCAGGAGCCGGCTGATCAGGACACTTCCCGAGGTGAGCATTCTCTGAGGCCATCCATCCGATAAGCGGCGCGACGCCGGAGACGGGCGGCCGTCAGGAGTGCCCCGCAGGGGCATCCCGAAGGGACGCGCAGCGCTCTTGACGGCCGGCCGGCGCAGGCAAGAGTGAAGCGTCGGATGGACGGCCGGACCGCACGCGGCTCGCACGTCGTGGGAACGGAAAACCCCCCCCCGCGAGTGGGAGTGCTCGAGCGGGGGCATTCACAGCGACGAGGGGGTCGTCGTGCGCGATCAACTTACTCGTTCGGCCACGGCGCCAGTGCGTCGTGAGGGACGATCGTCGGTACTCCGTCGATGGTCTGGATCGTCGTGCCGGGCTCTGCGAGTCCAGCGGCGTGTGCGATCGCTGCAAGGACCAGTCGGGCGTGTTCGAAGTCGAGGCCGGCAACGTCCTCGCGGAGGTCGACGGCGACACCTTGCCCGAGGGATGATGCGATCCGCGCGACGCGCTGTTCGCCTCCGCTGAGCGCTCCGATTTCGTAGCCGAGACGGTCGAAATCGACCGCGCTCGTCTGCCAGGCATTGTCGGTCTTCACCCACGGTGCACCGGCGTACACGAGGCCCGATCGGATCAGCAGTTCGACGGCGGCTGCGAGCGGGTTGGCCCCCTCCGCCCAGGCGCGGACCTGACCGTGGAGCGCGGCAGCTTTGTCGTCGGTCATGCAGCGTTCTCGATTGACGCGGAGCTGTCGCTCTCGGTCGACTCGGCGGTAGTTCCCTCCGCCGACGTCGTGCGCCGCGAGCGGGTGACGCGAGCGCGAGTCTGCTCGGGTCGCGGCACTCCTGCTGCGCGGAGTTCCTTCTCTGACCAGCCGGCGGCGAGGGCGTCCGCCCACGCCTTGCTGTGCCGGTTCTGCGCGTCGCTGAGGGAGGCGCGTGCGGTGTCGGTGTCGTTGGCTGCGGAGACGATCGTGCGGACCGCCTCGACGCGCTTCTCGACGCTCTGTTCGAGCAGTCGGCGTGCGGCGTCGGCGGCGTCGTCAGGGTTCCTCGTGTGGTCGCTCATGCGGAAAGGCTAGCCGCCGCCACCGTCATCCGGAAGGCGCGGTTTCGGCATCCCGGCTTCGGCTGCGCCAGCCGGGATGCTCGGGTTTCCTTCGGACCCCGAGTTGCACCTGAGCTGCGCTTTGGGTGAAATGCAGTTCTGGAGCAAGCAATAAACATGGGTGCCCCATGTTGCTCGCCGGCCTTCCGCTGCGCGGCTGGCCGGGGCATACTTGGTCGTATGGTCCCCGCCTGGGGGCGGGTTCGCTGCGCTGGGCTGGAAGGGATGGTGGTTCTCGTGTCGGAGTCGAACGAGAGGCACCCTCTGTTCGGTCGGAAGCGTCGTCCGAACGTGCCGGAGGGGCGGCGGGAGAAGCGGTACGTCGTGAAGGTCACGCCGGCGGAGGATGCGCAGCTGCGTGCGCGCGCTGAGGTGCGGGACGTGACGGTGGCGCGTTTGCTGTTCGAGTCCGCGATGGATTCGAACATCGTGACGGCGGTGGAGCGCAAAGCGGCGGTGGCGATGCTGTTCAAGTTGCAGCGCGAGATGTCTTCGGTGGCGAACAACATCAACCAGATCGCGGTCTACGCGAACACGGAGCGTCGGTTCGTGCAGGAGGCCGCCGACGTGCTCATTCAGTACCGGGCGCTGGCGCGTCAGATCGAGTCGGCAATGGCGGCGGTGAACCGCACGTGATCGCAAAGGTGACCCGCGGTGCGCGCATGGATGGGCTGATGTCCTACCTCGTCGGTCCCGGCAAGTCGAACGATCACACGGAGCAGCATCTTGTCGCCGGCGACTCTGCGGTGATGACGATGTACGGGTACGACACCCTCGATCGTGCGGCCGCGTTGGAGATCGCGGCGAGCTTGGACGCTCCGCGTCGCGAGCTGGGCGTGGATGTGAAGCGTCAGCTCACTCGTGTTGACCCGGAGACGGGCGAGACGGTGAAAGAGAGTGTCGACGCGAGCGTGTGGCACTGCTCCCTGTCGATCGCTGCCGAGGAGGGCCAGCTCTCGGACGAGAAGTGGGGCCAGATCGCGCAGGAGTTCGTGGACCGGATGGGGTTCACCGAGGTCAGCGGCAAGGCCGCCTGCCGGTGGGTCGCCGTCCGTCACGGGCTGTCCGAGAAGGGCAACGATCACGTGCACATCGCGGTGTCGTTGGTGCGCGAGGACGGCACGAAGGCGTCGACGCACAACGACTTCCACCGGGCGATGAAGATCGTCCGCGAGCTCGAGAACGAGTTCGAGTTGCAGCCGCTGCGCGCCGAGCGTGAGCAGGACATGCCGCAGCGTCAGGAGAGCCGCGCTGCGCGGGAGTCGGCGCAGCGTCGCGGAGCTGTCGAGGTCGACTCGAAGAAGCTCGAGCGGATCGTGCGCGCGTCGGCGTCCGCGTCGATGGATGAGGCGGAGTTCGTGCGCCGGATGCGCCGTGAGGGCGTGCTCATCCGTCCCCGTTTCGAGACGGGACGCAACGACGTCGTGACCGGGTACTCGGTGGCGCTGCGCCCGGAGAAGGGCGCTCAGCCGGTGTGGCACAGCGGCCTGCGGCTCGCCCGTGACCTGACGCTGCCGGAGCTTCGGAAGGGCTGGCCCGACCGTCCCGAGACGGCCGCAGCGGCGGTCGAGGAGTGGCGGGCGACGAGGAAGAACCCGGAGCGCTACCGGCCTGTTCAGCCGGGGCGCGAGGAATCCGAGATGAGCCCGGCATTCTTCAAGATGTACGCCGACGACATGACGCGGCTGCACGAGTACATCGCGACGATCGACCCGGAGGACTACGCCACCTGGGCGCACGTCGCCCGAGAGACGTCGGGCGCTTACGCCGCGTGGTCGCGGCGGTTAGAGGCGACACCTGGACCGCTCGCGCAGACGTCCCGCACGCTCGCGCGGTCGGCGCAGTTGCGGCCGTCACAGAGCCGGCCGCGGCCGGTCGCGATGCCGTCAATGGTGAACACGACGGCGCTGATCCTGGCGCAGGCGAGCAAGGGTAAGAACGCTGCCGCGGAGGCGCTGCTGCTGCGCCAGCTCTCGCAGACGACACTCTCGATTTTCCGAGCCGCGCAGGCGGCCGGCGACGCCCGTCGAGCCCAGGAGTTGGCGGGGGCGATGAAGAACAACCTGCGCGCCGTGCGCGATAGCTATGCGGTCCAGGTGAACGCGAACGGCTTCGCTGCACTGACCCCGGAGGAGCGCGCCGTGAAGCAGCGCGCGGACCTCGCGGCGGGCCGCGGCGGGCCGCTGCCCACGAAGCTCACGCCGGCTGTGCAACCCGAGGTTGTGCAGCAGGCGCCACGCACGACCGGCGCGTCTGATCGCGACGGATCCGAGAGATAGGGGGACCACCATGAGTGAAGACGCCAGCGTCGAGGAAGAGGTCGGCCAGGCCGCACGAATCGCCCTCACGGTCGCCGCGCAGCTCGCAGACAAGTTCGCTCGCGCCCGTGAGGAACTGGCCCGCGAGGCGCAGCGCCAGAGCGAACAGGTGCAGCGCCAGCTTCAAGCGCGATTCGAGGGCGAGCGCGACGTGGCCGGCGCCCGGCTCATGGTCGTGGAACGTCCCGAGTGGTGGGACCGCGCGGACATCGCACAGATCGCCGGGATGCACGAAACGGCGCAGCAGTGGAAGGACTTCGACCCGCGGGCGCAGGCCGCAGCCGAGACGATCGCTCGCGAGGTCAAGGACCGCTACGGCATCGACGTCGCGCAGCCCGGAGCTGACCCGCAGGCCGTCCGCGCCGCACTCGCGCAGGTCGAGCTCGACCGTGACCAGGCGGCTCGCGGGGAGCGCGGGAGTGCGGCGGGCGATTTCGCCCAGGCCGTCCAGGCTGTTCAGGAAGCTGACCGCCTCGACGCACGTGCCGCAGCCGCGCAACTCGGCACCGACCCAGGCGCAGGCGCCGGCGAGAACGGCGACCGCTCCGCCGACACGTCCCGCTCCGACGAGGCATCCCGCCTCGAACTGCAAGCTCGCGAGTACGAGGTGCTGGCGGCCCAGGGAGGGACCCCGGACCAGACGCCCGCTCAGCTGACCGAGCTGGCCTCCGACGCACGATCGCAGGCGCAGCTCTACCGCGACGCCGACAGCGCCCCAGAACGCGCGGCAGAGCCCGCTCAAGCCGCAACCGTGGCCGCGGACCAGGGACGGGCGACGGCCGAGCGCAGCGAGGGCCAGTTGAAGTACGACAGCGCCGAACGCCGCGAGGGCCAGTTGAAGTACGACAGCGCCGAACGCCGCGAGGCGACCGCGAACGAGTTGAAGTCGCACGGCATCCCCCAGGAGACGATCAACGTACGGATGCGCGCCGATATCGCCCAAGGCCGCCCCGCGAGCGAAGCGACTGCCCCGGAGAAGCGCGTGAAGGTCCCCAGCACCAACCGAGGCCGCGGCCAGGGCCGATCCGGCGGCCGGACCGAACGGTCCCGCTAGCTAGCTAAGGCGTGTGGAACACGAGACCGCCATCGCGAAAGCAACTTCGAACTCAGCCACGGTGCCGCGGCTTGCCGAACCAACAGGAATGCCAAACGCATCATCACGCGCTCGATGGATGAGGAGGCTGCTGGCGATGGGCGACCACCGCCAGCAGCAGACGTCACTCGCAGAACTGCACCGGCCCCACTGACCCGAGTTCGACCTCGTCGGCGTCGGTGACCATCACCCGGGCGGTGACGCAGTGGCCAAGGTATAGCTGGTCACTGAAGGACGTGCCTGATCCGCTGTCCTGAGAGCCGACCAGATCAACCGTGTTCACGGACCCTTCCGGCAAACCGTTACCCGCAGCTCGCTCTAGCACCTTGGAGATCTGGAGCTGATCCGCATCGGTGATGGTGCGCAGCCATACCGTGTCGCACTTAGGAGACTTGCGAAGTTCCGCCATCCCCAGTGGCTGCGCGCCATCCACCGACTCGATCGGCCACGAGATCAGCGTGATGGCGTCGACCTCGCAGTCGTCATCAGCCGGCAGCGTGTTGTCGTACTCAGCCGCGATCTCCGAGACCGAGGGCGGCGCGTACATCAGCAGATCGTGATCCTTCAAGAACTGATCGACCGGCGTCAAGGAAGCTGCTATCGCTGCGAGGGCTGCCGACGCCCCCGTGACGACCTGCCAGATTCGTTTCGCTGTCCACGTCTTCGTCTCACCGTTCTTCAAAGCGGGATTACTGGCGGTGGACGCCGCTTCGTGCTCGACCTGAGCAGCCGGTCCGCCCGCCAGATCGCCTTCGTCCACCTGATCGGGGTCTTGCACAGCTACTGAGACGTCGCCGCCCGGCGACTCAGCGGGGTGCTCTTCGTTTGTCATGCGTACCTCCCTGGTCACCCCCAAAGTTAGGCGCATTCCGGCGGAAGCTTCATCTGCTTGTATATCGAACTGGTAACTAAAATGTTCATCGACCAGGGTGCTGTGCGGAACGTCGGCCTTGTGGCGCCCTTCTACGATAGTCGACGTTATTTCAGTTTCGAGCTGAGCTGTCTGCGTGTGGTGAGCCCCGGCGGGTCCACTCGACCGCCGTTCTGTTTCCCCGTTCGCTGACGACACCGGCAGGGGGCCTCGAGCGCATCGACGGTTGAAGCGGCCTACTTTGCGTTCGTCGAATTGTGAAAAGCTGCTTCCGCCTGGTCGGGCACGCGAGCGTCCAGGACATCGCGAAGATCGCGGAGACGGCGCAGGCATGGAAGGGTCACGACCCGATCGCAGAACGGGCCGCAGCCGTCGTGCAGCGCGAAGTGCTCGAGCGCTACGGCGTCGACACCGCCGTGCTCCGCGACGCCACCAGCCAGGGGAAGTCGGAGCTGGACCTGGCGAAGGAATGGGCCGCGGGCTCCGCGCCCGAGGACTACCACCACCACGACGACGACCGGCTCACCATGCGGGTCGGCGACCGTGTCGAGCCGGACGTGAACGCCGAGCGCGCCCTGCTCACCGACTACCGCGCCGCGCTGGCCGGCGACGTCGCCACCATCGAGTTATCCGCGGCTGAGGAGTGGAAGCGCGACACCGACCCCGCCGGGTTCCAGAACTACCGGGTGCAGACATCGATCGACTGGAACGACGCTGGCCAGGACAGCACCCCCGACCCCGCCGTCGTCGCCGCTGCGCGAGCGGCACTGGTCGAGGAGTGGAAGGACACGGTAGCTCCGGAGCGCGCCCGCGCCGGCGCCGAGGCGACGCAGGCGCAGCAGCTCATCGCGGAAGCCGATCGGCTCGACCGCGCGAACGACGCCCGCAACGACGCCCGCAACGACGCCGCCGCTCGAGAAACCCCCGGCCCGGCCGATGTCGACAACGGTCCGGCGAACATGGCAGCCGAGCTCGAAGCGCGCGCCAACGATTACGACCGCGACGCGGCCGGGGGCGGCACCGTCAACGTAACTTCCGACGAGCTGCGCGAGCTCGCCGTCGACGCACGCGCTCAGGCGCAGCTTTTCCGCGACGACGCCCCCGCCGAACGCCGTGACGCCGCTCAGAGGACCAATGGAACAGCGGCCGACTCCACACCCCCGGCGACGGATTCTCGCGCGTCAGCGGCGCGGGAAGCCGGCGAGGTCGCCTACGACAGCACCGCGCGGCGCCAGACGACCATTGAGGCGATGGAAGCCAAGGGAGTGCCCGCGCACGTCATCGAGGCGCGCATGAGCGCCGACACTGCACACGCCACCCCGCCCAGCGCCGCCGTTACGTCGAAGGCGCCGATGAGCACCGTGCCGCAGACGCGCCGCGGGCGGGGCCAGGGCCAGGGCGTTGATCGCGGAGATCTCAGCCGCTAGCCGATCTTCTACAACGGAGAAGGGGAGCACAAGTCGGTACTCCCGCTCTCCGCAGCCAGACGTGCGTGTGTTTGATTCCCACCTGAGGTAGCGAGCTGAGCGCGCCGCAGTCGGGAGACCATGCCTCATCTCATCGAGAGTGAGACGATCGACGTGAGGCGGACATACCTACACGACAGGCAACTTCGATGAGTGGCGCGCTGGCAAATCCGGGCGCAGAAGGAGTGATAATGATGGAACCTCACGAGCCGACCGCTGCCACGCTAGATCGAATGTTTTCGACGATCGAGACCTCAATGCTGAGGCGAGAGAGGCGAGGAAGGAAAGCGAAGATATTCTCCATTGGAGGTGGCGTCCTACTTGTTTTTGGAACTTCTTTGGGAATCGGGGCCGCGATGCAAACGCCCTCCGCGCTCGCTGAGTATGGAGCGGCATGTTGGAGCGATTGGTCGACCAGCGGACCTCGAAGTGATGTGGTGCTAGACGTACCTTTATCAAAAGATCCCGAAGAACGTGCCTCGCAGGCGCTTAGTTTATGCGGAACGACATCGACCACCTCGGTGGTTTGCGAGGGACACGATGGGCAAGCCAACGTCTTCCCGCGACGAGATGCCACCACCGCTGCGCAGGTATGCGGCAGGTCCAGCATGGCTCCGCTCGAATGAGCGATGTTTCTAGCGATAGCGGGGACCAACAGCTATTGGCTGCAGTTCTCGACGGCAACCGCCTGGCGTTCAAGCTTGTTTGGAACCGTTACGCGCCGCTAATCTATCGCTACGCCGCGTCACGCGTAGGAGCTCCTGACCTTCGGGAGGACATTACTCAAGAAGTATTCCTGACCTTCTGGCAAAAAAGAATGTCGATAATAATCTACGGAGAGACTTTGGCGCCCTGGCTAATAGCCACTGCGGCGTATCATATTCAGAATCAAAACCGAACGCAAACTCGAATAACACGAGTAACAGCCAAAATTGCGGCAAATTTGAATACAAATGATAAAAGTCAGCCAAGTGCAGAAAGTGATTTCTTCGACCAAGAGTTTGCCCGAGCTTTGCACGACGCATTGTCGCAGCTACCCTCAATTGACCAAAAGCTTTATATTTTATGTCATCGTGATGGGGTGACTTACGCAGAAGCGGCTAGACGTCTTCAAATTAGTCATGGAGCGGTGCGAAATAGACTTTTGCGTATGCGAAATCGACTTCGTGCCACCTTGAGTGCCGAGATCTAACGCAAAATGCCGGGTCCGGAGCACAATGCTCCAGACCCGGCATTTTATCTATCGTCCGGTGGTCAGTTCCAGAAAAGAATTGACGAAGCCCTGTCGTTCCAGGTGCTTCCAACCCAAGCCAACTGCCAGTTCGGTCCGTAGCCGGCGCCGCCCTGGTACTTTCCGTCGAAGAGGGTGACTGTGCACTGGGTTCCCTTGAATGAAGAGAGCCGGTTATCCCACCCCCATACTCCCAAGTCCCCCTTTACCTCGGGGTAGCTCGGAGCGCAGGCTGAGAGGTTCTGAGAAGAAAACGTGAGTGCGCTTCCTCCGTAGTTGATGTTGTCGTAGATGGTTCCCAGCGGGTAGTAAATGGCCGCCGCTTGCGCTCCTCGGTTGAGCGGGATGCTATCGATGAACGACTCCGCATCCTTCGTTCCGTCGTCGTAGAGTATGCCTAATTGCGTGTACGCTGCTTCGTAGACACCGGATTCCGTGTCGGCACATGCTTGTTCGGCAGAGTCGACGCTTCCGTCAACTACAGCGAGACAATAGGATTCTTCATCGGCAGGAACCTCCTCAGCTGAAGCCGTAGGAGCGATCCCGATCAGCCCTACTACCACTGCACACATCGCGAAGCCTGCAGACAGTCGCCTTTTCCCCTGCAACATATTTCCCCCCATTTGAGTTAGTGAATTCGATGAGCGAACCACATGCTCAGCGCTAGGAGCAGGCCCCCAGACGGGGAAGATTTGTTGATTTTATCCTCACCTAAATCGATGTGGGGTGGCGCCTATTGTGGTCTTCTCAATGTTGCGGTCTCCACGTCGTCGCGGGGGCTGCGCTCGGGCGGGATGGTCTATGCGGGCCGGCTGACTCATCGTCGCCTGCCACTCCAAGCACGCCAGCTAGATCCCGACACCGGCTCCCCGAGCCGGCTCCGCGACCTCAGAGGTGCCCCCGGTGGGAGATGATGCGCTTGTACGCGACATCGGCGGCCTCCGCGCACGACAAGGGAGTGTCGAGAGCCTGGAGGTGACGACCGGCGTCATCGACCGCGAAGAACTGGACGAGCATCAATACGAGATCCACTGCGGCGACCCGTACCTCGACGCCCGCGAAGTCTTCGTCGATGTCTAGGACATCGCTCAGACGCTCTGCGAGATACGCCTGGCTCGCCTGCCGCCCGTCCTTCCCTCCGCGGCGCAACCGCGGCTGTAGGAGGTTGCCCGCTTGCGTGAGGCGCCCTGCGAGCTGCGATCGGAATCTGGTCTTCACCTCGAAGACCACTAACTCGCCCTCCATGATCGCGACCAGGTCGAGATCCTGACGTCCCGCTGTTCGAGGCAATCCCGAATCCCCGAGAGCGACGATCGTCGCTCCCATCTCCTCCTCGAGGAGAGCAGCGACCGTCTCCTCACCGAGGCCACCGATCTGCGCATCCGTCGCGCCAGCAAGCAGACCCGCGAGCTCGTCGTCTCCAGTAGCCACCGCGTCGAAGCGGTTCTGGAAGGTTCGTGTGTCGACCGAGCCGTCGGAGACCAAGCCGAGCTGGATGCGTGCTGGCATCGCAGACAGATCCTCGTAGATGGGTCGCGCGAAGAAAAGTGATCCCGCCGGGCTCGCGACCGCTCGCCGCTCCAGCGCCCGATACTCCCGCCCGTCCACGGACCACCCGCGGTTCAATGCGCGATCCTGCGGGAACAGATTCGGGCCGTAGCCGCCCCCCGACGCATGAGGGAAGAAATGCCCGCGGTCGAGGGGCCGACCCGCGCACGTTTCGGGGATCGGGTGGCCGCGCTGATAGCTGGCCTCCCGTGAACGAGGCGGCGCGGAGGGCGTCCCGCAGACAAGGACACTGCGGTCCGTCTCCATGTCGAACAGGTAGGAAGCGCCATGGTGGCGGAACTCCACGAGCATCGAGTCCGGGAACTGGGCCTGGTAGGTATCTGCGGCCGCATCGCTCAGCCACTCGGCGACGGAAGCGCCCTGCTCGGTCGCCTGGGAGACCAGCGCGCGCACGTCGAGCTCACGCTCGTCCGAGTTCGAGGTCGGTACCAAGTAGCCACTCCAAGGTCTCGAGACACAGAGAATCAGTCGGAGAATATCGTTGTTCCGCTCGATGCGGCAGCTGTTCTCGGGCACCCAGAGTGCGATCTATGTTCGCTGAGCCGAATAGTAAATTTTCCGCCGGCCCCGTTCGAGGTGCGAGTAAACGGCCGACATGTAGTGGTGCCGGCTTTCTGCCGGACGGCCTGCGAGGAGTCGGCCAGGCCCGTGGTGCCGCCGCCGACCCTAGCTAGTGTCTGTCGCGCGCCAAGGCGGCCACGGATACCCGTTGAATCATCTACAAAATTCTCCGTAACAGCGGGAGGGCCGGGTCGCGTCGACGCCCTGGCCCTCTTCCGTGGACGTGCCTTTTCCGCTCGGTGGCGGGTTCTGCGGCACACCTCGTGCGCGACCGATCCCGTGCCGTGAAGGGTCCACGGGTCGCAGCGACGCTGTGTGAGCCGCGTGGTCGTTGTACCCAAAACGTGGGTCAATCACCGGCGCCCAAACATGGAGACGAGGTTCGGCTGCCCCTGCAAACTGGCACATTTCGCGAATCCCGAGCACTACACGCAATTTCAATCCGCAGTCCCCAAGTCTTGCTTCGAGAAATCTCAGGAGCGTTTGCGCTTGCTGCTACTTATGCTCTGGCTTGGGGATGCATGTGAGAGGCGCTACCTGTCTGAGTTTTATCACAGGTAGGGGTAATGAAGTGGCTTCACGTGCGTTTCGCCGAGGCGTAATCAACAAGCACAGCCGTATTCAGGGTTTGGCGCTGATCACCGTCACGGCTTTGACTGGCGTGTTGATGGCACCAGTCGCTAGTGCAACTTCAGAACTTGCTGCGCAACAGCCTGCCGCAATCGGGCCGGTGGATTCATCGGGTGCCTCGACCGCAGCAGACGCAGCGGCGATCGCAGCGAAGTTCGATCACGATGTCGTGGTCAGCAGCATGACAACTGCGACTGAGATCACGACGGCGCTGCCTGATGGCACCATGCAGTACGTCACGAGCACGGAGCCGCAGCGTGTCGAGGAAGACGGCTCGTGGGTTGACGTGGACACCACGTTGTCTCGGACACCTAGTGGGGCGGTCGAACCCGAAGTGGCTGTGGTGCCCGTTCGATTCTCTGGTGGCGGTGACGACACTCTCGCGCAGATCCAGACGATCACGGGTGCCTGGCTGACGATGACGTGGGATCACGGTGTCCTGCCGAAGCCCGTGCTTGATGGCGCGACTGCACTGTACGAGGACGTGTTTCCCGACGTGGACCTTGAGGTCGCGTCGACGAACGTCGGCATGTCGCAAGTTCTGATCGTGAAGACGCCGGAAGCGGGGGAGAACCCGGAGCTGGATACCGTTCGCTTCGAATTCGATGGCGGCGAGGTCTCGCAGGCCGACGACGGCGGCTTGTCGGCAGAGGTTGACGGCGTGGACTCGGCGCTCGTCTCGAGTGAGCCCACGTGGTGGGACTCGTCTTCCGTTGATGTGGACGAGCAGCCGACAGGCGACGCGCCAGCGTCGAGCTCCGTCCCCACCGAGACGACCGGCGACTCGATTTCTCTCGACGTCGATTCGGTACTCGAGACACCGAACCTCGAATACCCCGTGTACATCGATCCGGACTTCAACGGCACCAGCATCCACTCCTGGTGGATCGCTTCCAACCTTGCAAGTTCGTCGTTCCTCGATGGGCAGGGCAACGACGGCCGAGGCCAGTCCGTCGGGTCGGTCAACGACCCGGCCGGAAACATCCGCAACGCGCGGTCCTTCTTCCTGATGAACACCAACGGCATCAAGGGCGCAGACATCATCAGCGCGAGCTTCAGCGCGCACGAGATCTGGTCCTGGAACTGCACAGCAACCCCGGTCGAGCTGTGGTGGACCGGCAGCATGCGCGAGGGCGCAACCTGGAACGAATCCGGCGGCGGAAACTGGATCCAGAGACTCGACACCGTCAACGCATCAGGACGGCGCGGCGCCTCCGACTGCCCCGAGAAGAACGTCGGATGGAACGCCTACGAGGGCGCAAAAGTCGCCGCTGGCGCCAATGCTGACTCCATCACGTTCGGGCTGAGGGCGCCGAACGAGGGCGACTACAGCCAGTGGAAGCGATTCGAGCCCTCCGTCTCCATGACCGTGAGCTACGACCGCAGGCCGGACACGCCGACCAACGTCACCATGTCGACGCCCGACCGAGGCTGCGGCGTCGCCTCCGACCCCGCCTGGGTCACGAACAACACCCCCCTCGTCCTGCGCGCCAAGATGCACGACACCGACGGCGACCAGATGTACGGACGCTTCCAGATCGTGACCGCCAACAGCGGGGGAAACAGCCACGACGCTCCGCCGAACTCCTCCCGGGTCTTCTTCTCAACCACACCGGTCGAACCCAACGACTGGGACCGGAACATGACGATCAACGCCGGCACCCTCCCCGATGGGAAGTACGCATGGTCCGCTCGAGCTGACGACAACCGCCTCCAGTCCGATGACTCGCCCTGGTGCTACTTCAACGTCCGCAACAACGGCCCCTCGAATCTGCCGGAGATCAAGAACGACTCCAACCCGACCAGCTACACGGTCGGTCAGCCGTTCAACGTCCACTTCGAGGCCAGAACCGACGACGGAGTGGACCGGTTCCTCTACCGCTGGATTCCCACCAATGGCGTACCGAGCAACTACAACCTCAAGACGGAGGCAGGACCGCTACCCGCCTGCGGCTCGAAGACCGGACTGATCTACGTCGTATGCCCGGACTCCTCCGGACGGTCCGCAACGATCACCGTCGCGCCGATCTCGGAGATCTCCACCCTCATCGTGACAAGCGTCGACAAGGTCGGCAGCTGGGCGAACGTCGGCAACTCCGACGGCACCCGATCGACTGTCGCGCAGCTGAAGATCGGCGCATCCATCGACCCTGCAGCGGCCAGCTACAACGGCGGCCACGGATGGCTCACCCAGAAGCAAACCTCGCTGAGCTCCCCAATGGCCGACGAGAACACGAACAACGGCACGGGAACCACGGCAGCACTCCCACTCTCCTTCGGCGTGGGGACGGACCTGACGAAGAAGGCGGACCTCGCAGCGAACACGGTGACCGGGTCTGGCCCATCGCCGGCAAGCGTCATCCAGGCCTCAGGCGCACAGCCTCTGACAAGGTGGCTCTCCGGCTCCTACCACCGCGCCGAGATCGGTGACGGCTCGGGAACACTCGGAAGCTTCACCTTCCAGGGCGCGACAGGATGGCTCGCACCCCCTGGATCGACCATCACCGGGACGACCGCGCTCTACCGCTGCGCCGGCACGAACTCTGCATTCGTCTGGACCGACTCCGGCTGCCGCGGCGTCACCTCGACGTCGAAGCTGATCGGATACTCCTGGCCGAGCGCCGCCGCCACCGGCGACGCAGCATCCGGCAAGGAGCTGTTCCTCTGCCAGAACGGAAGCAACGCAGCCACCGCCGACTACCTGCAATCCACCGCCACGGACTGTGAGGGCCTGACGAAGGTGAAGTCCCTCGGCTTCATCTGGTCCAAGCCTGGATCAACGCTGGAGCACTCACCGATCAACGGCACTACCGGCCCGGCAGTGAACACGACAAAGAGCTTCACGGTCAGCGCCTGGCTGAACCCCGACGCCTTCGTCCCCGGCGAAGACATGAACGCGATGTCTCAGGTGGGAACGACGAACGGCGGCTTCTACCTGCAGCTGATCAACAACGGAGCCAACAACGGAAACGGCACCTGGCGATTCTGCGTTCGAGCACAAGTCGCCGGAAGTGGAGCTGACTGCGCAACGACGCCGAACACCAGCGGCACCGACTGGACGCTGCTGACCGGGGTGTACGACTCCGTCAACCGCCGCATCCTCCTCTACACCGGCACAGTCCTCGCCACAACGGTGCTGCACTCCGTGCCGGCAGGAGACTCGTCCGCGTCAGGACCGCTCGTGATCGGTACCGGTTTCTCGGCAGGGACATACCTCGCGTCCTGGAAGGGCCAGATCGCCAACCCAGCGATCTTCCCGGGCGTGCAGACCCCCACCCAGATCTCCTCCTTCTACAACGTCTCCCACTAGCCCGTCTCCGACGGCACGTACTCGAGAAATGGGCAGTCCCATGGCATCTCCGCATTCCCTCCTTCGGCGCGCTCGTATCCGTCGCAACGTTGCTGTGACGATCAGCGCTGTACTGGTCGCCACCGTCCTCACTGCGACGCCGGCATTCGCCGCTGATGTCGTGCCGCCGGCGGATCGTGGCGTGCTCGTTGACGTCGACTCGATCGTCGGCAGCACGCCTGATGTCGAAGCGGTTCCAGCGCCGCTGTCGGAGGAGGCGACTCTGCCAGAACCGGAGTCGTTCGACGTCGACTTATCGACGGACGAGCCGGCGACGCCGGATCCGGCGGAGGGCGGCGAGGACTCGTCTCCGGCGGCCAGTCCGGCGCAATCGGAGCCGTCGACCGACGTGCCCTCCTCCGAGGCACCGCTATCGTCGTCCTCTTCCTCTCCCGCCGATACGTCGACTCCGGCCATGCACCTCGAGGCCCTTCGCGAGATGTCGGGCCAGACTGCCGAGGGAACGGCGTCTCCAGAGGAGCTGGGAGACACGGGTATCACCGTTCAGGCGGTGCCTTCGGACGGCGCCGCCGCGGTGGACTCCGTATCGGTTGCGATTCTCAGCGTGGAGGATGCCGCGGCGAAGGGCGCTACCGGGCTGACTCTTGAGGTGACTCGAACGGACGGAGCCTCGACGCCGGGAACGATCGAGCTCTCTGTACCGGATGCGCTCACGTCCGCCCTCTACGGCGGCGACTATGCCTCCCGGGTGTCGTGGGTGCAAATCCCGGCCACGTCCTCGAAGAAGACGGCGGCGGCCACGCCTCTCGAGACGGAGAACTCGGACGGTGCGAGTGTGATGAGCGTCCAGACGAGCTCGACGCCGACTCTGGTGACGGCCGCCGCGGCGACGAGCTCGACGCAGGGCAGTGGGGACTACAGCGCGACGTCGCTGGCCTCATCAAGCACATGGGACGTCAGCGCGCAGACGGGTGCTTTCGTGTGGAGCTATCCCCTCGCCGTGCCGCCGGCAGCGGCCGGCCCGCAGCCGGATCTCGCGTTCACATACAACTCGCAGAGCGTCGACGGCCGCACATCGTCGACGAACAATCAGACTTCCGTTGTCGGTGAGGGCTGGGACCTGGCCGGCAGCGGCTTCATCGAACGCAGCTACATCCCCTGCGCCCTGGATGACAACGCCTCCAGTGACGCGAAGGCATCGGGCGATAAGTGCTGGAAGACCGACAACGCCACGATGTCGTTCGGTGGCCACTCCGGTCCCCTCGTGCGGGTCGGAACCACGAACGTGTGGAAGCTCGAGCAGGACGACGGCTCGCGGATCGAGAAGCTCACCGGCTCGAGCGAATGCGCGAACAACGGCGCGAAGGACGCTGAGTGCTGGCGGATGACGACCACCGACGGCACCCAGTACTTCTTCGGCCGGAACCGTCTCCCCGGGTGGACATCTGGGAAGACCGAGACGAAGTCGGTCTTCACAACGCCTGTCTTCGGCAACGACACGGGAGAGCCCTGCCACGCGTCGACGTTCGCGGCCTCGTCGTGCACGCAGGCATGGCGGTGGAACCTCGACTACGTCGTCGACACGCATGGCAACGCGGAAGCGTTCTACTACGCTCAGGAGACCAACCACTTCAAGTCGACGGCCGGCACCGGGTCGACCAGCTACGTCCGTGGCGGCGTTCTGACGAGCATCGAGTACGGCCTGAAGGCCAGCAACGTCTACATCGCGAACGCCGCGACTGGGAAGGTCAGTCTCGGCTACAACGCCAAGGGCCGCTGCAACGCCTCCGACACCAGCCAGTGCGCCCCTCTCGCGCTCGGCGGTGACGTCGAAACCCCGGGAGTGAACGGCACAGCAGGAAGCGCGAGCGTCTACCCGGACGTTCCCTTCGACCTGAACTGCAAGACCGGCACCTGCGACAGCCAGCGGTCACCCAGCTTCTGGTCGACCGCGCGCCTGGACACCGTCACCACCCAGGTCCGCACAGCCTCCGCCTA
Organism: Rathayibacter sp. VKM Ac-2928; assembly: GCF_022815545.1. Classification (NCBI taxonomy): domain Bacteria; kingdom Bacillati; phylum Actinomycetota; class Actinomycetes; order Micrococcales; family Microbacteriaceae; genus Rathayibacter; species Rathayibacter sp. VKM Ac-2928. The sequence goes on along the minus strand of NZ_JALGRU010000007.1, from coordinate 46,678 downwards.
CACGACGGTCGACACGTGGACCCTCGGTCACTCGTTCCCCACCACGGGCGACGGCACCGACCCCGCCCTGTGGCTCGACTCCGTCGCCCACGCCGGCGGCAGCGGCGCCAGCACGCTGCAGGAGGGCACCACGACCTTCACGGGCGCGCAGTTCCAGAACCGGGCGCGGGCGGCTATCGGCTACGCGCTGCTGAACAAGATGCGCCTGAACGCGGTGAAGCTGCCCACCGGTGGCGGCATCAGCGTCACCTACCTCGCGCCTGAGTGCGATGACGCGACGGTGCAGTCCGCGGTACTCGGCAACCTGACCGCGAACACGAAGCGCTGCTTCCCGCAGTGGTGGACGCCGAAGGTTACCGGGGCCGTGCCGCGACTGGACCTGTTCAACAAGTACGTCGTCAGCACCATGCTCGAGAGCCCGCAGACCAACGGAGCGATCGATGCGACGAAGGTCTCGACCTACGAGTACAGCGGGGGAGTGGCCTGGCGCTACGACAAGAACCCGCTGACCCCGGAAGCCAAGCGCACCTGGTCGGACTACGCCGGCTACGCGCAGCTCACCATCCGCGTCGGCGACCCGAACACGACCGACAAGCGAATCCGGACGGACTACGTCTTCTATCGCGGCCTGAACGCAGACAAGGACAAGTCGGGCACCCAGACCGTCCCCGGCACGAGCGTCACCGACGACCGATGGTTCGCCGGGCGCGTACGCGAAGTGAAGACTTACGTCGACACGACAGTTCTCACCGACACCGTAACAACACCATGGGCATCCGCCGTCGGCGCCGACGACGGCGTCCGCCAATCGCGCAAACTCAGCGACAGCACCGTCCAAGTCACGGAGCCTCTCGCGAGCGGCACCAACAGGGTGACAACCACCACGACGACGTTCGACGCGACCTACGGATACCCGACCAAGGTCAGCGTGGCGGCACCGACCGGTGAACTCTCCACCTGCACCACGACCAGCTACGCCACCCCGAACACCACGGCCTGGATCATCGGACTCACCAGCGAGGTCCTCAAAGTCGGGAAGGTATGCGGAACGACCCCGAGCTACCCCGGTGACGTTATCGCCGCGACCAGGGCCGCCTACGACGGCGCCGCGGTCGGAGCAGCAGCGACGCTCGGCGACGCCACCGCTAACTGGGTCGCGAAGTCCTACTCCGGATCCACGGCCACCTGGCTCAAGACCAGCGCCACCAGCTACGACAGCCTCGGACGAGTGACCTCAGCCATCGACGTCGCCCAGCACACCACGACGACGGCCTACACCCCCGCCGCGAACGCCGCCGCAGGATCCGGCGCACCGACGCAGATCGTCGTCACCAACCCCAAGGGATGGCAGACCACGAATGTCCTCGACCCGGCACGCGGCCAGGTGCTCACCAGCACCGACCCAAACGGCCGCATCACCTCGACCGACTATGACGCCCTAGGGCGGCTGAAAGCGGTCTGGAAACCGGGATGGCTGAAGACCGACAACCCCGACTACCCGAGCGTCAGCTTCACCTACGCGATCAACTCCACCGGCATCTCCACCGTCGAAACTCAGACCATCAAAGCCGGCCGCATCCTGAAGAAGCTCGACGTGTACGACGGGCTCGGGAAGATCGTCCAGTCCCGCACACCGGGACCGGAAAACAGCACGATCGTCGCAGACACCCAGTACGACTCCCTCGGACAAGTCATCGCCACCAACGGCCCCTACGGAGCGAACACCACCTACTCCAACAGCGCGGTCGTGCTCCAGGCCTACTCCTCCAACAACATCCCCACCCGCACGGTCAACGCCTATGACTCCGCTGGGCGCATCACCACGGCCTCTCTGTACGAGGTTGGCAACCACCTGCGCTCTAAGACCACGACTGCCTACTCGGGAGTCGACCGCGTCGATGTCACACCGCCGGCCGGCGCCATCGCGCAGACCACCTACACAAACGCGCAGGGCCTCACCAGCAAGCTCGTCCAGTGGCAAGGCGCCGTCGGATCCGCCTCACCCATCACCACCACCTACAGCTACAACGCTCAAGGTCAGATGGCGACCATGAAGGACCAGAACAACAACACCTGGTCCTGGACCTACGACGTCCGCGGCCGCAAGACCTCCTCCAACGACCCCGACACCGGCTCCTCGAGCTTCACCTACGACGACTCGAGCAACATGCTCACTTCGGTCGACGGCCGCGGCGTCACCCTCAAGTACACGTACGACGAGCTGAATCGGAAGACCGCGCAGCTCGATGGCTCCGACGTGGAGCTCGCCGACTGGACCTTCGACGCCCTCGCCAAGGGGCAGCTCAACGCCTCCTCGAGTACCGTCGCCGGCAAGATCTACACCAAAACCATCAACACGATCGACGCCGGCTACCGACCCACCAGCATCACCACCGCCATCCCCACCGGAGCAGCGGCCTTCGCCGGCTTCACCTACACCGAAGGCGCCGAATATTACGCAGACGGAGCACTGAAGAAGACCATCCTCCCGGCCGTCGCCGGCGCCCCCGGACAACCCGGACTCCCCGCTGAGACCGTGCAAACCACGTACGACTCGCTCGGCGCCATCGCCGGATCGACAGGCCTCCGCGACTACGTCGGAAGCGTTGTCCTCACCAACGTCGGAGAAGTCGCTCAGTTCCAGAGCAACCCAGATCCGAACGCCGCCGGCCGAACCACCATGTACACGACCACCGACCACGACGATGCAACAGGGCAGATCACCGCGATCCGCAACCTCACCATTGGCACCAATGGCGTGTTTACGGTCGCCGATCGGACCATCGGACGCAATCTTGCAGGCGGAGTTACTTCGATCCTCACCAAGATCGGCGATGCCAGCATCGACAATGTCGCACCATCCTCCTCAGACACCGCGGCGCAGGAGATGCAGTGCTTCAGCTACGACGCCCTGCAGAACCTCAAAGACGCCTGGACCCCCGCCTCCTCCTCGGGAGCATGGTCGTGCGGCTCGAGCGGAGCAGGAGTGACTCTTGGTGGCTCGGCTGCGTATCGGACGACCTATACCGTCGACGCGATCACCGGCAATCGAACCGCACAGTCAACGGCAGCCGCAGCCGGCGGAGGGGCCGCTTCCACTACGAGCTACACCTATGGCGCAGCCGGACACGCGCACGCTGTCAGCGCGACCGCCAGAACCGTCGGCACCGGATCACCTACAACCAGCAGCTACACCTACGACGCCTCCGGCAACACCCTCACCCGGCCCGGTCAGACACTGACATGGGACGCTCGAGGCAAGGTCAGCGTCATCACCGCGGGCACCGCCACTCAGTCCAACATCTACGACGCAGACGGCGACCTCCTACTTCGCATCGACTCCGCGGAGGGCGGACGACTCATCCTCGGCAGCACGGAGCTACGCCGCAGTCCCGGTTCGTCGACCACCTTTGGCACCCGTACTTACAGCTTCGACGGAGCCGCAGTTGCAGAAAGGACGACAACAGCATCGGCACCCTCAACGAACACCGTCGTTTGGCTAGCAACCGACACAGTCGGGACAGCATCAGTCTCCGTCGACCAAGCAACTGGATTGATTCGACGCCGATTTACGGACCCCTACGGCAATACCCGTGGGGCCGGAATCGCCTGGACATCAAACCATTTGTATCTCAATGCATTGCTATCATCAACGAGCGGACTTTCGCATTTGGGCGCTCGTGAATATGACTCGGCTCTTGGAAAATTCATCAGCGTCGATTCGATTCTCTCACCATCGGATCCGCAGCAGAATAATGGGTACTCTTACTCCTCGAACAATCCAATATCCTTGTCTGACCCTTCTGGTAATTGCCCAGTCGGCACCTTTGACAACTGCCACGGAACCTCTAATTCTCCGACATCAGGCGCCAAGTCCCCGCCAAGCGCTCCGTCAAAGAGCACGCCCCCAGCAGCTGGTGGCGTAAAGACGCCGTCGTCGGGTTCGCCGCAGCCGAAGCAAACGAACGATGTAGCTACGAAGTCGAAAAGTAGCTCTGGGTCCGGATCTCAGTGCGTCTACAGCTACACTCGGTGCGGCCAGGCCCCGCCGACCACCAACCAGCAATCAGTAGGCCTCGATTTCAGCTCTCGTAGCCTTTGGGATCAAGGGAAGTACAGCTACACTTACAATTGGAAAATTGCGTCCACCAAGAGTAAGTGTGGAACGGCAGAATGTGTAATGGGAGTGTTTCAGGAACGCCCGTCAGCAATTTTCCCTTTCAAAGTTAGCGGATGCGACTCCTTCGAATCAGGTGGTTCGTGCCGACTAGTCAATGCGCTCGGAGCTTTCCCATACCAAGGAAGTGCCGATGTGTCCGTCGAGACGACAAAAACCTCGGTTCAGTTCACGGTGACGAGTGACGATTACTTCGACGCACCTGGCTCTCAGATCACTTTCAGCACTTACGAATATGGTTCGAACGTATATCTTCGACAGCAGGGAGCTGGCCAAGAAAGCAACATTCTTGTCGCGGGAGGTGTTGGGTTCGGTGCAGCCAGCGGAACTTGGAGTATTCAAGCCGATAATCTAGCTCGGGAGGTGCAAAATAAATGACGGACGAAACGAGCGAGAACAGGCAAAGCGGCAAGTATGCCAAATCGGCTCTAAGCTTGACCGTCGGAAGCTTTCTCCTTGGTCTCTTTTTTCCGGCGCTTGGCGGATGGATTTCATTCTCGTCTCCTGAGATCCAACTTTTTCTAGGTGCCGCAGTGGTATCCGGATTACTTCTCACGCTAAATAACGTTCTCTTAAGTCTAATTCTAGTCCTGATAGAGAGGACTATTGTTCGGCGCGTAAGTGAAATAAAAAAGTTGATCGTTGTATTAGTGGTTGGAGTTGCTGGAACATTTTGGTTCTCTTGGCTAATAGCAGGAGCTCTCTTTCAGGAAGAGAACGTCACTCTTCGTGTGAGCTTGATGTTGCTGAATGGCCTCCTACTCGCTGTCTTGAAGTTGAAAAGGCTTAGTAGCACTCATCGACGAATGGGCCCACTCCAACCCTCACGGTGACCGGTCGGTGACGCAACGTGCGTGCGCCGCCCGACACTGCATGCGAGACCAAGTAAGCTCCGGTCGCACATCTGACGCTTGAGCGCGCTGTTCATTGTGGCCGGCGCCTCTCTCGTCAATATCCGATAATCGACGTTATGTCAGTTTGTTCGCACACACTCAGCTCGACGGGCTCCGAGGTGTGAGTTGCACACGAGCCTCGGAACCCGCCGGAGTCCCGCCGGCTAGGCGCCGGGTGCGAGGCCGAGCTGCCTGAGGATGCCGAGCTCGTCGCTGCTTCCCCAGCGCTCGGCGAGCTTGCCGTCGACGAAGGTGCTGATCTGCATGCCGCGGATCTTCACGGACTTGCCCGTCGGCGCGTGGCCCTGGAACACACCGGTCTGCGTGCCGGTCAGTGTGTAGGCGAACGCGACGCTGTCGTCGTCCGCGACGAGCTTCTCGACCTCGAGTGCCATGTCGGGGAACGCGGTCCGCAGGTCGCCGAAGAACGCGGCGTATCCCGCCGGACCGGGTGCCTGGCCGGGCGCCGGGTCGTGATCGACCGAGTCGGGCGCGACGAGTGCGTCGAACGCGGCGAAGTCGCCGGCGTTGACCGCCTCGCCGAAGGCCTGCTGGGAGGCGATGTTCTGCTCGCGAGTCATGTGCTGTCACCTGTTCTGCACCGGTCCGGTGCCTCGAGGAGTGGTGCGGGTCGTCAGCGACGGTACCCAGGCCCGTCGAGGGCGGTACAGGGCTTGTGCGCTCCCCCGGGCGCTTCCCAATGCCGCTTCTCATAAGCGAGATTATGTCAGTTGTGAGACCGAGCGCGCGTAATGGCTCAGTGGAGGTCGGCGCTCCCGGCGCGTCTGTTGCACGATTCGAGTTCAGAGCGCCGTCAGAACGCCTGCTTGTCGAACCCCTCCGGAGCCGTGTTCATCGGATCTGCCCATTGCAGGCCGGCTGCGACCGCGCGGGCCAAGCTCTCGATGCCGGTGTCGAAGTAGCAGTACCCGTGGGTCGTCTCGATCTGCTGGTGCGGCGGCATCACCACGAGGCGCCAGTTAAACAGCATCTTGCACACCTCGACCGTGAAGGTCTCCGTCTCCTGCAGCCGGAACCCGTTCTCCGTCCGCACGAGCCGCTCCACCTTGATGTCGGCTTCGGAACGCAGCTGCTGCTCGAGGTCATCCAGCGCCTCAGCTCGGGTGCGCAGCATCGCCTTCTGGTCCACCACTCCAGTGTCCCGATAGCCGCCCCGTCACCGGGCATTTCATCGGGCGGGTCTAATGGGACACTGCCGCCCGCGCCCGCGCGCGACGCATCCCGCTCGCCGAAGTGACGCGGTGAACGACCCCTCAACGGACGCCAAGCCGACCCGGTGACCTACCTGTCGCTCGTCAAGCACGACGGACGCCTGGTCTCGGTCGGGATGCTGGAGCCGATCCACGAGGGGGGCATCGACTTCTCGACGATCTCGCTCCAGCGCATCTCGATCGCCGGCTCGATGATCGGCAGCATCGCCGAGACCCAGGACGTCCTCGACTTCTGCGCCGAGCACGGCATCAGCGCCGACGTCGAGGTCATCCCGATCGACCGCATCAACGAGGCGTTCGACGCGATCGTGGCCAAGGACATCGAGTTCCGCTACGTCATCGACATCAGCACGCTCGACCACCCCGAGTGAGGCGCTGACGGCCCCTCTCCAGCGAGGGGCCGTGCCGCGCCGGCGAGCAGAGGATGCAGGGGAGGGCGGAGGCATGTTCTCGGTCGCGGCTAGCAGCAACCGGGCGCCGCGTCGAGGGCCCCGACGCCCGACCCGTGCCGGGGTCACGATGGGAGGGCGCCCACAGGAGTAAGCACAGAGGAATACGCCTAGAGGAGCGCGCCCCACCATCGCAGAGGAGGTTCCGCCATGACGGACCGCACCGCCTACCTGAGCTACGGACCCGAGGTCGAGCAGCAGCAGCCGCACGAGGACGAGGACGTCCAGGCGCTCCGCGAGACCTTCGCGAAGATCCGGATCATGGCGTTCGAGAAGACCCGTCACGCCGTCCGCGACGCGCACGCGAAGAGCCACGGGATCCTCGCGGGCACTCTCCGCGTGCATGACGGCCTGCCGGTCGAGCTCGCGCAGGGGCTCTTCGCGCGGCCCGCGGAGCACCCCGTCATCGTCCGGTTCTCGACGGCTCCCGGCGACATCGTCTCCGACGGCATCGGCTCGGCCTTCGGCATGGCGATCAAGGTGCTGGAGGTGGACGGCGAGAAGGTCCTGCCCGGCGACACGCAGCCGCGCACGCAGGACTTCCTGCTGGTGAACCATCCGACGATCTCCTCCGGCGACGTGCACACCTACCGGCGCGACCAAGCGGTGCTGCTGCAGACGTCGAAGGCGCCCGAGGGTGTCCAGGTCGCGGCGACGACGGTGCTGCGCGGAGCGGCGGACGTGCTGCGCAGCGTCGGCATCGACCGCACCGGCGGCCCCGCCGGGCAGGCGAAGCCGCACGTGCACCTGCTCGGCGAGACCTACTGGTCGCAGGGCGCGCTCCGCCACGGCGATCACGTCGCCAAGGTGTCGGCGGCTCCGGTCTCGGAGAACCTCACGGCGCTGACCGGCGAGCACGTGTCGATCCGGGAGCCCTCCGCCTACCGCGACCTCACCTCGGCCTTCTTCGCCGAGGGCCGCGGAGTGTGGGAGCTGCGCGTGCAGCTGGCGACCGACCTGGAGACCACGCCCGTCGAGGACGCGTCCGTGCGCTGGCCGGAGGACGTCACGCCGTACCGGACGGTGGCGACGCTCACCCTCGAGCCGCAGGACTCCTTCTCGCCGGCCCGCCGCGTCTACGGCGACGACGAGCTGTCGTTCAACCCCTGGCACTGCCTCGTCGAGCACCGGCCGCTCGGCTCCATCCAGCGCGTGCGGCGCCCGGTCTACGACGACTCGACGTCCTACCGCTCCGACACGAACGCCCGCGCCCTGAACGAGCCCGAGACCCTCGACGACCTCCCGGACTGACGCCCCGACGCTCCCGCTGCGCGTCTCGCGCGCGCGGACAAACGAGCGACGGGCGCCCGCAGGCACCCGTCGCTCGTCCGATCACCCCTAGGACGGAGCCTCAGTGGGCGGGGTGCAGGACGACCTTGGTCCAGCCGTCGACGCGCTTGTCGAACTGGTCGAAGCCGCGCACCGCGTCGTCCAGCGGCAGCTCGTGCGAGACGATGTCGCCCGGAGTGGCGCGGCCGTGGATGATCAGGTCGCGCAGGTGCCGGTTGTACGCCTTCACCGGGCACTGCCCCGTGCCGATGCTGATGCCCTTCGTGAACGCGGTGCCGAAGTCGAAGGCGATGCGCCCCTCCTTCGCCTCCTCGGTCGCGGCGTCGGGGTCCGACGGGTTGTACACGCCGACCACGCCGATCGCGCCCGTCGCGCGGACGACCTGCACGAGGTTGTCCAGCACCAGCGAGGGGTGCTCGTTCCCGGCGGAGTCGTGCGCCTGGTAGCCGACCGCCTCCACCCCGGAGTCGACGCCGAAGCCGTCGGTGCCGTCCATGATCGCCTCGACGACGTCCACGTCCGCCGCGTTCACCGCGGTCGCGCCGTACTTCTCGGCCAGCGCGAGCCGGTCGGCCTGGTGGTCGACGACGAAGACCTGCGACGCCCCGCGCAGGAACGCGCTGTGCGCCGCCATCAGCCCCACCGGGCCGGCGCCGAAGATCGCGACGCTCTTGCCCGGGGTCACCTTCGCCAGCTCCGTGCCGTGGTAGCCGGTCGGGAAGATGTCGGAGAGCATCGTGTAGTCGAGCTCGTGCTCTGTGCCGGCCGGCAGCTCGAGCAGGTTGAAGTCCGCCCACGGCACCCGCAGCAGCTCGGCCTGACCGCCCCAGTACGGCCCCATCGCCGGATAGCCGTAGCCCGCGCCCGGCTGGCCCGACGGGTTCGCCCGCAGACAGGCCGACGTGAAGCCGTCGTTGCAGTTGCGGCAGGTTCCGCAGGCGAGGTTGAACGGCACCGACACCCGGTCGCCGACCTTGATCCGGTTCACTCCGGGGCCGACCTCCTCGACGATCCCCATGTTCTCGTGGCCGAAGACCATGCCCGACTCGAACTCGACCCGGCCCTCGTAGGGGTGCAGATCGGACCCGCAGATGTTCGCCGAGGTGATGCGGATGATCGCATCCAACGGCTCCTGGATGGTGGGATCCGGCACGGTCTCCACCGCGACGTCGAACGGTCCCTTGTACACGACAGCCTTCACGGCGTCCTCCTTCGTGGCTCACCGCCCCAAGTCGAAGCGGCTCCTGGAACCCATCCAAGATCCGCTCTCCCAAGGGGGCAAGGGACCTGACCCCTGACGGAGGGGGATGGCGGATTCGCGAACCATCGGATACCGGCGTCGTAGACGGCTCCTCAGACGGGCGGGGTCCGGTCGAGCTCGGCCTCGGCCAGGATGACCAGGCCGCGGTCGCTGTGCGAGGTCTCGAGCATCGCGAGGACCCAGGCCTTGTTGATGGTGGGCGGCCGGCTGCCACTGAACTGGAACTGCAGCGGGATCGACGGGGCGATCCACAGCGAAGCGCGACCGGAGCCGTGATCGACGGAGATCGGCCAGGACAGCAGGAAGCTCTCCTGGCGGCGCAGCTTCGCGGTGAGCGCGAGCTTCACGTGCGCGAGGGTGCGGTCGTCCATGTCGTACTCGGTGCCCGGGCCGTAGATCAGTTGTCCCACGGGTGAAGCCTCCCACAGTCGTTAGACGACAACCGTCGGCGGGTCAACCGTGTCCATGGAGTCCCCTTCACTTCGTACCGTCGAGGATGCCGGCGTCAGGTCGGCGATGAAGGGGTACCACATGCTGCAGGTCACGGTGCAGGAGCGGACCTATCTGCTCGCGGCAGGATCGACGATGATCGAGACGAAGCAGGCGGTCCTGGACGCGATGCGGACGGCGCCCGCGTTCCTCTCGCTGCGCACCGTCCTGGGAGGTCAGGTCGAGGTGCTGGTCACGGCGACGAGCACGGTCGTGCTCGAGCAGCACGACGAGGCCCCGCTGCCCACCATCCCGCGCGCGCCCGTGGGCGAGACCGACTACGACGACCTGTACGGCATGGACTACGTCTGAGCTCCGCATCGACGACGAAAGCCCTCGCCACCGTGACGCTCAGTGGATAGAAATCCCCGTGGCGCTCTAGGTCGTCGATACCGTCACTACTGCGTCGCAGATTCGAGGCGGTTCCAGTCCTAGGACCGCCGGGCGACTACAGCGCGTCGTTGAGGGCGCTGATCGTCACGCCTTCTGAAGGGGTTCCTCATGCCTGTCGTCTCGGTCCTGTCTCGTCGTGCGACATTCGTCCTCCCCCGAGCGGAGTGGATCGCAGTCGGTCCCGCGGTCTGGTCGCCGTGTCCTCCGGACTGCACCAGGGCCGCATCGAGGTCCGCGGCGCCGCTTTGACAGCCCTCGACGACACCGGTGCGCTCATCGGCGCCTTCGGCTCACTCCGTGAGGCGATGACCGCCGTCGAGGGCCACGTCACCAGCGTCGACGTCGCCGCCTGACCGAACGCATCACACGCTCCCTCCACCAGCTCCCCCTCCTCCCTCTCGAGACAGGATCACGATCATGGGCACTCTCCTCTACGGCACTCCTCCGACCGAGCACGACATCGAGGACCGTCTCCTCGCGCACCTGCAGGTCGTCATCATCAACAAGTTCCGCCGCGGGGAGTCCTTCGCCTTCACCCTGACCGTGCCGGCCTCGCACGGCAGCGGCCGCCAGACGCTCTGGCTCAGCCCGAGCATCCCGGTGCAGTTCTCCTTCCACGGCAGTCGAGCCCCGGCACTGAACCCGACCTGGGTGCAGGAGCTGATGAACGAGGCCAACAGCGGCCGCGGGCTGAGCGTGATGCCCGAGCCGCAGCACCGCCAGGCTCCTCGGACGACCGTCGCCGCCTGATCCAGGCTGCAGGCGCTCGCGCAAGGGGAGTGCGCGCGGGCGCCGATAAGCGCTAGCTGGCTCCATCGCCTTATACGACGATCAAGGAACATCTCGCACCCGCGTCGGACAGGATGACGCGGCGCACCGGAACGAGAAGGGAGACGAAGATGGACTTCTTCGAGTTCGCCTCGTCCGAGGACCGCGGATACCCGGACGACGTCGTGCCTCTCTTCGCCTGCTCCACGTCCCACGTCGACGGTGGCGGAAGCGTCGCCATCACCCCCGACGCGGTGTATCTCCGCGAGGGCGGCGATCTGACCCGCATCGATGCCGTCGACATCCGCTCCTGGCGGTCGGCGTCGCGCGGGCCGCTGTTCGCGCTGACCGTCGAGTGCGACGAAGCGCACGTCACGCACCTCGTCGCTCACCTGCGCTCCGCGACGGTGCAGGCCATGTCGAAGGCCGTCGGACCCGAAGGCGTCCAGCTCCGCGCCGCTTAGTTCATCCGCTTAACGAAACGACGGGGCTCTCGATGCCGCGCGCACCGTTGCTCCGTGGGAATCTATGGACGATGAACACGGATCACGGTCGGGTCGCACGGTCGGAAGTGACCGGCCACGACTTCGACGAGGCGCGCACCCTGCTCGAGGGCGAGTACCACGGGTACGGATTCAGCGTCGAACCCACCGAGGCCGACTTCACGTTCCGCTACTCACAGGTCGGTGACGACGAGCTCACCCTCCGCGGCAACCTCTTCACCGGATCGATCCGCGGCGCGATCCACACCGAGGGCGAGTACATCGTCTCGTGGATCACCGCTGGCACCGGCGCGCTCGACCTCACCGGCGACGCCGTCCGCCTCGCGCACGGGCAGCCGGCTGTCTTCGCCAACGGCCGTCCGGCCGAGTTCGACTTCGCCGATCACCGCCAGAACCTGATGCACTTCGACGGCGCCTTCCTCGAATGCGTCGCCGCCGAGCACGAGGGTGCCACCGGCGCGCTGCTCTTCGACACCCGCGCCCAACCGACCGGCGACGCACTGCAGAAGTGGGCGAGCACTGTCGCCGGCGTCGCGCGCGTCATCTACAACGACGACAGCCCCGCCCTGCTGGGCAGCGAGGCCAAGCGCACCGCCGCCGTCTCCCTCCTCGACACCTTCCCCCACATTCCCCTCGCCGTTTCGACCCCGATCGCCAGGCCCTCCGGCGCCACCCTCCGCGCCGCGATCGAGCACCTGCACGCCGACGCCCACCTCCCCATCGCCATCGACGACGTCGCGACCGCCGCCGGCGTCAGCGTCCGTGGTCTTCAAGCTCTCTTCCGACGCGAACTCGACGTCACCCCGCTCGACTACCTTCGCCGCATCCGCCTCGACCGCCTCCACGCCGAGCTCCGCACCCTCGAACCCGGCACCACCACCGTCGGCGAGATCGCCGGCCGCTGGGGCTTCACCCACCTCGGCCGCTTCTCCGCCCACTACGCACGCCGCTTCGGCGAATACCCCAGGAACACCCTCAACACCGACTGATGCCAGCGCCGCGCGCGCGCCGACTCCTCACTGACGAAATCGGTGACCGGTAGACCATCCCCTAACGGGACGTGCGCAGGTGGTCTTGTGCTCATGGATCCAGATCATTTAGACGACGAGGGACGAGAGGAAGACGACCTGCGTCAGCTGGTCGCTGTGGGTTTGTCCCGATCGGGCGGCGTGTCGGCCGTGAGGGGTCGGCCCGCGCGCTCCTCGAGGAGTGCGGCGGCGAGGAGCTCGCCGTCCACGTCGCCGAAGGAGGCGAGGGCCTCCCGGTGCAGGCGGGTGACGAGCGCGATTGTCTCGCGCGGCGTCCCGGCTTCCTCGGCGAGGCGCAGCACCGTCTCCAGCTCCTCGACGACGCGGCCGAGCGGGAAGTCGGGCATGCGGTCGCCGGCGAGGAGCGCCGGTGCGTGCCGCTCGAGGAAGGCGCTTGCGCCGGGACTCTCCAGCAGCGCGGCGCGTAGGGCGGGCGGTTCCCAGCCCAGCGCTCGGCCCAGCAGGAGCACCTCGGTGACGGCGATCACCTGGCCGAACCAGAGGGTGTTGGCGACCAGTTTCGCGACGTGCGCGAGCACGGGATCCGACTGCGCGACGGGCATCGCAGCGTCGTGCCCCAGCGCCACCAGCACGTCCACCACCTCGTGCACCGCGGCGGCGTCCCCGCCGAGGTAGAAGCCGAGCGTCCCCGCCGCGGCGTCCGCCGGCCCGCCCCGCAGCGGAGCCGCGACCGCGCCGATCCCCCGCCGCTCAGCCTCCGCCACCAGGGTCGCGACGCTGCGTGGGTCGTTGCTGGTGAAGTCGAGCCAGACGCCGCCCGGAGCCAGCCCGCCGAGCGCGCCGCCCGCGCCGAGCAGGGCCTCCCGGCACTCGATCGGCCCCGGCAGCACGGTGATCAGCGTGTCCGAGCGGGCCGCCAGCGCGGCACCGTCCGGCGCCGTCGACAGCCAGTTGGCCTGCGCCCGCTGCAGCGCCTCCCGTCGACGTCGGACACCGTCACGTCGAAGCCGTGCCCCTGCAGCCGCCGCGCGACGGGTACTCCCATCCGGCCGTACCCGAGGATGCCGATGCGTCTGATCATGGCCCCAGCATGCCTCGCGCGGCACGACGGAGAGGAGAACGGAGGCCCTGCCGAGAATATCGGTGGCCGTTTGGGATTGCGGCGTACCGCGGAGCATGGTGCCGACGATTGGCGCCTTCCGGCGCACGCGGTGTGGGGCGCTCGCTTTTGCCTCACCGGAGTTTTGAGAAGATGACGCTCGGACCTTCGGCGTGTGTCACACTCCCGAGATGGGCGCAGTCTCCTGTGTCGGGAAGGCCACCATGGGCCGCTTGCACTACGACTCCTCCCTCGAAGCAGACTTCGATGACCGAGTCCTCGCCCACCTCCAGATCGTCATCGGCTCGAAACTGACCCGCAACGAGTCCTTCTACTTCTCCTGGAAGGACTCCCAGAGCATCGGAGACGGACGCACCAGCATCTGGATGCACCCGGCGATCCCGCTGCGGTTCAAATACCATGGCGGCCGCCCTCCGGCGATCAACCCGAGCTGGATCCGTCAGCTCCTCGCCGACTCCCACACCGCCGCGGGCCTGCGCATCAGCGACGAACCCGATCAATCCCCCACCGCGACGACACGGCCTGAAAGCACAACGACCCCATGAGAAAGCTCTACTACTCCAGCGGATCCATGCTCGTCGCCGACGTCACCTGCAAAGCGGTCCTCCGCTACGCGCGAGCCCTCGCGGACGTCGGCAAATCAGACGTCGTCTCTGTTCCCGCCGTCACCGACGGCGGCAGCAACGCCTACGCCCACCTACTCATCGGGCCCGCCAACCAGCTGTTCTCCACCCCCGTCGAGAACAGCCACGGCGACGAACCCGTCGATGAAGACGCCATCGCCCACATCGAACGAGAGACGCAGCGCATGCAGCCGGCCCGCCCCTCCTGGGACGACGAAATGACCGACATCACCGACGTCGACTTCCTGACCTACCCAGAACCCAGCTGACCTGCACACGCGATCGTCGCCGCAGAAGAACGACTACACCGCCGGCTGCGGGGGCGTCGTGCTGACATCTCATAATTGAGACTATGTCAGTGTTTTGTTCGGACGGATCGAGATGGGCTGCGGTCAGAATCTTCGGTGTGAGAATCTCCTCGTGCCCGCCCCCTCCGTTCTTGGTCTCGAATCGCAGCGCGAGTGCGAGCGCTTCTGCGGGATCTGCGGTGTCTGGGCACTCTCCACCCGGGCTCATGTGCCTCCGCGTGCTGCCGGCAACGGGACCAATGTGAAGCGCCTCGTCTTCCGCACCGTCGACGGCAGGGTGCTCCCCGCGGGCCGACCGCTCGAGGGTGGGATGTGGGTGCGCGGTCTGTGCTCGCGCTGCAATAGCGACGCAGGAAGTCGCTTCGACGAGGCGTATGCGGACTTCGCACGCTCGGTCATCCGCTACGGGAGCACCTTCGCGCCTCTCGCACAGCTGTCAGCCGTGCCACCTGTGCGATTGGCACCCGGACCCGTCTCGCGCTCGATTCTCCACGGGATGCACGCCCTCAACCCCACTCTGCGACTGTTGTTTCCCGAGCTTGCCACCGCTCTGCGAGCAGGTGGGCCGGTGCGGCTTCCGGCGCAGACAAAGCTTCGCGTCGCTGCATATGGGTTCAGCCGAGCGCGCCTCTCTGGCTCCATCCATTCGCGACGTGTTCTTCAGGAGGCCGCGGTCCATCTCTCCTTCG
This sequence comes from Rathayibacter sp. VKM Ac-2928, assembly GCF_022815545.1. Classification (NCBI taxonomy): domain Bacteria; kingdom Bacillati; phylum Actinomycetota; class Actinomycetes; order Micrococcales; family Microbacteriaceae; genus Rathayibacter; species Rathayibacter sp. VKM Ac-2928. The sequence goes on along the minus strand of NZ_JALGRU010000007.1, from coordinate 31,494 downwards.
CAGACGTCGTCTTCCCGCCGTTCATTTGGAGCCTGGTCGTCGCCGAAGAGGGCCAGGCGACAGATGACTGGGCGGACGCCAGCGAGTGGCCGCTCTACGGGCCGGACGCCGTTGTGGGCTTGAGACTGCTGACCCACCGATTCCCTCTCGCCAATTATCCGCTCGACGTCCTGCCCAACTCGTGGATCCAGATGCACTCCGACGAGGCGGCGGTGATCTTGGAAGGAAACGTCCAACGGTCTGACCTACTTCGGTGATCGGCTTGATCAGGACAGGCAAGCGCCCCCGCGGGTATGCCGAATGGGGGATGGAGCAGAGTTTCTCTCCGCTAGAAGCCGTAGACGATCTGCAGGTTGTCGACGAGGATTCGGCGGCGGTCCTTCTGGCGGGTAGCCCACGAAGCGAAGAGGTCCAGAAGAGCGGCGTCATCGGGCATTGGTACTTCGCCGCGTGAGGCGGTCGGGTGCGGCCAATCACCTCCCTAGAGCATCCGCTCGGGTGCTGCGCTCGCGAAAGCGGCGCCGACAGCAGAGCGGTCGCTGTAGCTGGGTGGCCCCTCCGGGGACTCGTGGTAGACGCCGGGGAGCTTGACCCGCGCTTGCCCCTCGTCGATGAAGTCCATCACGGCCGCGAAGGCCGGATGCGTGACGGCCGGGATCCGGCCCATGTGATCGATGACGAGATCGGTCGGTAGTCCTGATGCGGTCGGGGTTCTCGAGAATCCCGTCTGCACCGGGTCATGGACGCCGAAGCCACCTTCGCCGTCTCCCTGCACGAGCACGATCCCGGATTCCAGGCCATCCGCGATCACGACGCGGACACGGCCAGCTCGGCCATGGAGACCCACATGAGCTGAGCAAGGCCAGCGACTCTCGAGCACGAGACCGACCAGACCAGCTGAGCCCGTCCGGCCGATCACGAGCTCACCTCCGGTTCTTGCGCTTCGGCTGCGTACGCTGTCCGCGCCTGGCCGGCGGAGGAGCGCTCGCGAACTTCTCGATCGGGAGCAGCCTCTTCACCTCCTCATCCATCTGCGAGTCGGGAGTCGGCAGCGTCCCGTCGTAGACCACCTCGACGAGACGCTCAGTGGTCTCGTCGTAGATCAGGACCGCGCCCCGTCGGAGCTGCAGCTGGTACTTCTTCGCCTTCAAGTACGTCCTGGTCTCGTCGACGACGTCTGCCAGATCCACGCCTTCAGGACGCGTGCACAGCACCAAGAGCCAGGCGTTGTCGGCCGTCGTTCCAAAGGGAGTGGTCCAGCGTCGAGGTGATCCGGTCGGCTCGTCGAGCAGCCTCTTCAATCTCCGTGGCCAATCAGCCTGCATTTTGGTGGAACCGGAGATGAACGTCGCCCCCAGGCTCAGCCATCCGTAGTCGCCGCGCTGCTGCAGCTCATCGGCCAGAGCGTTCAACGGGCTGTTGAGCCTCACCGGTTTTGGAGCGCTCGGTTTCGCAGCATCGATCTGCGCGTCGTGCCATGCGTCGAGCGGGTCGGTGAGGGTCGGGATTACCACGAGCTGCTGCTGGGCACGACGTCGTAGGTCCCCAGTGCGGGGAGCGCTTGATCGCAAATGTGGCAGCGTCGCGAGAGTCGGGTCGGGCTCGACGTAGAGCCCCTTCCGGAAGAAGTAGAGGAGGAGGTCGAGCTCGTCCGCCGCGAAGTATCGGCGGGACGCCTCGGGGTCGCGGCGCCGACGAAGGTAGAGCAGGAATTCCGCCGGCCGGTCGATGACGTCTGCGATGACCTGAAGGTCGTGAATCGACACCACCCACGGTGTCTTCGTCGCGTCGAGCAAGTTCGCGTCGATCAGATCGTGCGTCGCGATCGCCAACCCTGACAGGTCCTCCAGGCTCAGCACGACGGTATGTATCTCCCGGATATGGGTGAGATCCAGCCATCCGCCGTATCGCAGTTGGAGACCGCCGTCCTCCTCGATTCTCGTCTGCACGCGGGCGGCCTGCTTCGCGGCCTTCGTGACGATGCCGACCAGGTTGTCGCGCAGTCGACGCGTCTCCCCAGCTCGCGCTGCGGGAGTCAGAGCGACAGCCTTCGCTTCGATGATGACGGCCACGTCATCCAGAACGACCAGGAGATCGCCCTCCACCTTCTTGGTATACGCCGTCGGTAGACCGCTCGCCTCCTCGGCATCAACCGGAACGAAGTAGTCGAAGGAGAAGTGCGTGGTGCAGCCCGGGAGCAGTTTCTGGAACGCCGCCTTCCCGATCTCTTCCAGCACGTCTCCGCGGCGCTTCTGGTAGACCGCCCACGCGGATGGCGTCGTCTTCATCAGCTGCTCGAGATTTTCCCGAACCGCCGGCTGAACTAGCGCGTCGTGAACCATGAGAAAGGTGCCCCGATCCGTTCGGATCACCGGGTTCGTCCTGAGTGGGTTGTCCCCACTGAGGAAGCTGTCGAGCACTTCTCGAGCGTTCTTGCCTTCCACGGAAACCGAGAACTGCTCAAGCACGGCGAACGCTACCGACTCGGTCACACCTGCTTCGGCGGCGATAGCTGCCGGCGTAAAGGCCACCAGGTCGGCGGTCGGCTGAGCGGCGTTGTTGATCGCGGCCTTCGCGCGGCGAGCGAGCTCGGATTCCGCATCCGTCGTCCCCGACTCCGCAGCCTCCTGCAAGGCCGTCACCATCGCCTGAAATCGTCCGTTCAAAGCAGACACCTGCAGATCGTGCAGAGCCGTCATGACCCCAACGGCGTCGTCGGCATCGAACCCGGCGAGCTTCATGAGCTCCGAGCGCGTCGGTTCCTCCCTGAAGAGGAGATCGTGGGTGGTTTTGACCATGTCCGGGTATGACGTGTTCCGCACCCACAGCTCCCTCAACCGTGATGACATCGCGATGGTCGTGAGGGGATCACCTGCGTCAGCCCTGGCGCCCAGGAAGTGCAGCGCTTGCATCGAGTAGATCAGCGCCTCTGTCTGCTGTATCCACTCCTGAGCCTCCTTCCGGAGCGAGTGTGGATCGTCATCCTCCGCTGAGCCGTCCGCTGTCGCTGTCGACGAGGAGAGAGCGAGAAGAGCGATCAGTTCCGCCTTGGCCGGTCCACTCTGCGTATCCACCCCCATGCCCAGAAACCCTGACCAGGGAAGGCATCCGAGCCGTGCAAGCTCGATCACCCGCTCCGGACGGTGCTCCTTCAGAGCGTCCGTCAGTGCCGCCAGCTGCGACGTGATCTGCTCCTCCGCTGCCGCCATCGGGGAGGGCTGTGCCTGCAGCTCTTCGAGAGTGGCCAGCAACGAGTCGACGGATTGCATCACCTGCTCGCTATGTTCCACGCTCCGCGTCGTTCTGGATGGTTGCTGCTCTCGGGGCGGGGTGCGTCGCGCGCTCATGGCGTCATCCGACCACATCCCTCCGACATGGACAGGCGGACTTCTCATGCGGAGATGACGCTGACCACCTCGCCGAACGCTGGCTCTAGCCGATCCGACCGGTCACCCACTCCTACGATCGACCTGTGCCCTCGCGATCGTCGTCCCCTTCCGAAGACCTTCCGTGCGTCTTCATCGGTTCGTCCTCGGAGGGGATTGAGATTCGGGGTCTGCATCCGACCTCCAGGCGACACGGCCGCCAGCTCCTCGACCGTCGCGGCGGTCAGGGCGAGGACGAGGGGCCGGCGCTGCCGGCCCCTCACTGACCGAGTGCCCCTACTGGCTAATAATCGCGGGTATGTCCGTGTGGCTGCGTGCCGCTATCGCAGCGAGGTAGGCGAGCCCACGACACATGAGGCGACGCTCAGCTGTGATCCACTAGAGATCATGACGACCTACATAGTGAGTTACGACCTGCGCGCTCCAGAACGCGACTACTCGAAGCTGCACGAACACCTGAAGAGTTACTCGGAATCGAGCCACCCCCTCGAGAGCGTATGGATGGTCGTGAGCACAGGGAGCGCGGCCGAAGTTCGGGATATGGTGGTGAAGCACGTCGATTCCGATGACAAGGTCTTGGTCGTAACTGTCACGAGTGGATGGGCCACTCGAAACATCTCGGTCAGGCTCACCAATTGGTTTCGTAGCCATCTGTAACGTCTACCACCGCGCCAATGCTCGCAAACCCGGTGCGGCCTTCGCCGCACCGCAATCGAACCTCGATCGTCGAGGGTTCCAGCGGGGCGCTCGGCGGTAGGCTCGCGCCATGACCGAAGAGTGGTTGCGGGGAAGCTACATCGTCACGGCGGCGGCGCGCCGACCTGACCTCGTGCTTCTCGTAGATGAGGTCATGGGTGACTACTCGACGGTTGGGCTAATCGATCCGCCGCACGAGGTAGAGATCGAGGTCCGGGCGTCAGAAATGGGGCGAGCGCGAACCGACGCCAACGATGTTGCCATGATCACGGCTCTGGTCACCGATGTCTCGGTCAATCTGGCGGCGTCCGCGATCTGGGCCGCGATCGTGTCCTCCGTGCACGGGATCCTGCGAGCAAGGCGTGCGCAGCGAGACGCAGAGCAGCGCTTCGTTCTCACTGTTGTCGTCCCGACGTCCTCCGGTGATCGGATCGTGGAGAGCGAAGTAGTCGGCGAAGGGTCGATCGAAGCGGGGCTGGCAGCGACGGAGAGGATCGTGTCGGAGATCCTCGGCTCCTCAGCTCGAGACTGAGTCGAGATGGCGGCCCTCGTACGGCGTCTCGCCGGCGCGTTGCCCTTGAAGCTCGATTGGGGCGTCGCGGATGTCCCGCACACGTGCCCTTCGTGTAAGGCGTCGTTCGTTGTCTTGTCGACGATCGTGGCTGATTGGCTCGACCACGTCGGAGCGCAAGCACAGGTGGCCAGCGCAGAGGGTATCGAGTGCCCTGCGTGCGGGAGGAAGCTCCCCTTCGCTGCGCCGCTCTTCCAGATCCGGAACGGCGACGCAGCTGACCTCCTCGCGGCGTTCCCCTGGGCGACGACGCCGGACGAGGACACAGAGTGGGTCGTTGCCGCTCGCGCTGCTTTTCCTGAGATGACCGCCGCGCGGATCGCACCAGTCCGCGTTGACTGGTGGCGCGGTGTCTCCGCGGCCCCTCTCGGCCCGGTTCTCGTCGGCGTCATCGACCCCGACGTGCCGGCGCCGCATGACGAGATTCGGTCTTGGCGCTCCTCCGTGACAGAGATGCTGCCGATGCCGCCCATCACCGCGATGGTGGGGCAGCTGGCGGTCACCGAGACCTATGCGGCCGCTCAGGCGCTCCTCGAAGCGCACCCCGAGCTAGTCGCACCGCAATGGAGAACCACGGTGCGGGCGACGATCCATGCACTCATCAACGCGCAGCCCGACCCACAGACGCGCGACCTCGTGATGGCACGAACGATTCAACGACTTCGAACGCTCGACCTGTTCCGGGGAGGCGCGCCGACTGATCTCCAGGCGGAAGTCCAAATGCTCGTCGACGCGGCGGCTGCGCTCGCGCCCAGTGATGGAGGAAGACTGGAGGCGGTGAGGACTGCAACGGCCGCGCTCGAGTCGACGCTCAGGGAGGGTGTGGAGGTAGCTGGAGCCTTGACCTCGCTCTCCCGAGCGCTCTACGACAGTCCCCGCCGGAACCGCAGCTATATCGAGGAGGCGATCCGGGTCGCTGATCGAGCTGTCGCGATGGCGGAGAGCGCGTTCGACGCCGATCACGATCTCGTCGTGATGAACCGAGCGAACTCATTTGTGATGGCCGCTGATCTGCTCGGTCCGGACCCAGCCGATGTCGAATCCGCTGTGGACCGTGTGAGTGAGTACGCGCGGATACTGCATCTGCGGGCATCACCGCACCTCCCCGATGTGCTCACGAACCTCGTCGGGCTCATGCACCGCCAGAGGAACCTGCCCCGCGCGGCTCGAAGTGAGGCCCAGCTGGGTCTCCTCGCGCAAGCCGAGCGGGCAGCGTTGCTTCTCGACCCGGACAACACTCACCTGCGCTTCGTCATCGAGACGAACATCGCGACCACCTACGGCGCTCGTATCGTCGGAACGTCGAACGCCGACACGGCACTCGAGTCGCTCTCGCGCACGCCGAATCAGCCGGGACTGAGCCTGTCCGCAGCTGACCTACTGATGCGACGAACGACCGAGGTCTCGATCACCTACCGGTCAGTGAGAGACAGCGGCTCGTCGACCGGGATACCAGCGCTCCTCGAACGCTGTGTGGGCTTGCGGGACGCCGCGCTGGCTCTGAGCGCAGACAGTGAGGTGGCGATAACGGCGCTCGTGAACTCCGCGTCGATCATGGGGGATCTCGTCCATCGATCCGATCCAGCCGGTGCTGGTCGCCAGTATCTGCCGCAGGCTCTGGTGACGGCGAGGCTCGCGGTCGATCGTGCCGCGGAGCACCTCGGGCTCACCACCAGTGCGCACCTGACGGCGCTGATCACTCTGGGGAATCTCCAGTCGTTGTCGGACTCGGAGACGAGCGCTGCCGATTCCGCGGCGAGCTACCGCAGCGTCGTGGAACTGGCTCGCGGAAACTCCGACCATCACGTTGCGGTGGCGTGGCGGAACCTCGGCACCCTGTACTTCGAGGTGGGTTCATGGGCAGAGGCGGCGACGTCGTTGGAGCAGGCAGGCTACGCCCGTCGGCGCCTCGTCGATAGTGCGGACGGCACTCACCTGATCCTTGGAGAATTGGCCGACAGTGAAGACCTGGTCGGACGAGAGGCCCTCGCGCGAGTTCTGGAGGGGCGGCCGCTTCTGGCTGTCGCCGCCGTGGAACGGAGTCGAGGCCACCTACTCCGACGCCGCCTTGGGCTCCCGCCGACCGATCTCACGACGCAGGAACTGCCCGAATCGACGACGATTCACCTCACCGGCAGCAACATCGGCACATCCCTCGTCATACGAGGAACAGACGGAGTCCGATTCGCCACAGCCTACGCATTAGGCGTAGAGGTAGCCGATCTCGTCGCCCAGCTACTCCGAGTTCGTTCACGAGCTGCCCGATCTTCCGCCCTAAGGCAACTCGGTGCCAAGTTGAGCCCGGTCTTGGCGGACATCGTCTCCTTCGCTCGCGGCGACACCGACCTCCACGTCGTCACTTCAGGAGCATGGGCCGGCGTCCCGCTCCACATCCTCCTCCGCGAACAGGGACCACCAAAGTGGCGTCCCACCGTCCGCTACCTGCCCTCCGAGGGGATCGGCCTCGCCCTCCGAGAACGCCCTACTCGCAGCGGTGGTGACGCGATCGCCTTCATCGACCCCGACGGAGACCTTCCGCTCGCCGCTCACGAAGGCGCCGCCTTCACGAGCGCCTACCCTGACACCCGGACGTTCCCAGGAGCCACGACCCGCACGACGGCGCTCGCCTCGATAGCAGACGCTCACACCATCCACCTGGCGTGCCATGCCCGGTTCGACTCGAGCGATCCGACTCGCTCCCACCTCTCGCTTGGACAAGGACAGGAACTGACTTTCGCGGACCTGATCGCGACCGCAGAGGCGCAGCACCTCGACCTCGTCGTCGCATCCGCCTGCCAATCAGGCGCATCGGGCGGATGGAACCCCGATGAGATGACCGCGATCGCCCACGGCTTTCTCCACGTCGGCGCGCGCGCCGTCGTCACAACGCTCTGGGATGTCAACGATCTCCCCGCGGCGCTCGTGATGTGCAAGTTCTACAGCTCGGACTCAGTACGTTCCGATCCCGCCACGGCACTTTCAGAGGCACAGGACTGGCTCCGGGCGCTCAACCCCGCCGACGCAGCCAACGGCTTTCACGAGCTGCCGCTGCAGATGGCAGAGATCCTCGAGAAGTACCTGAAGCGCCTGGAGCCGGACGACGCGCCCTTCGCGAACGCCATCGACTGGGGGGCATTCGTCTACGTCGGCCCGTGACTCCTGCAGCGCCGCCGAGAGGGAGCGTGCGCCGAGGGTGGACGTCGCCTGCTGCTGAGCGTTGTCTCCGGCGATCGCGATGTTGCCGTAGGTCTAGGGCGAGCTACTCTCGCGATATGGATGATGCAATGGAGCATGTGAAGAGGGCCGCCGGAGCCGACGAGGTCTGGGAGGAGCGTCGGTTCCAGATCTACCGCGGAAGTCGACAGATCACCGTGACGGTCTCCGATCAGGGCCCGTCCGTCCCCCCGACGCTGCGGTACTCCGCTCGAGCGGAGGGAACCCGCCCCGAGGACACGACGGTGAGCCACGGAAACCCCGCGAGCACGATCGAGGACGCGCTCGAGAACGTGCACTGGCAGGAGTTCGACGGCGAGGCCTGAACCCGGTCGCGCCGCCCGGCGCCGCAGCGAGCGACCGCAGCTGCTGCCTCCACGATCCAACTGGCCGGCAGCATGGGTGAACGCGCGAGGCTCCGCACCCATAGGTGCGGAGCCTCTTGGGGCTTAGAGCCCCAGCCACCATCTCCCGACCGTCAACCCGATGTGGACGACTGCTTGCACAGCCAACCCCACCCAGAAGCGTGTCCGCGAAGAGGCGCCGCAATGCGCGCAGTGAGCGCTCATCTTGTCCTCCGTAGAACTGGTCGAGTTCACGAAGGACGGTGACGCCTGGTGTGGCAGAGCTACCCGCCGTCCACGACCGGGGCTGTGGATAGCTGCTCGACACGCCCGGGGCGCGTCGGGTTTTGTGGATAACTTGCTGCCGCGTAGTATTTCCGGTATCACGACCGGGAAACACTACTTCCCAAAACGTTCACCGACTGGCGAACAGACAAAGCTCAGACCGTTGGTAGCGGTGCTGGGCTTTTCGTCTGTCCGGGGGCGCCGAGCTCGACCTGCTCCCGACGTCCTGGCATCCATTATCCCAGAACACCCCTCCCTTCGTGGGCTCTCAGAGGCGATCTCCGGCCCAAGTTCGCCTGGCCGACCGGAAATGCGTCCTCAGCCGCAGGTATCGCGCTGACCACGCCCTGGAATCGACGTGGGACCCTTTCTCCAGGGTCTGGTCGGTCGGCGTGTCGCAGGGAGGCCGGCAAGCTGCAGGCTGCAGGGTCAAGCCGCAGCGTTTGAGACCAAGTAGCGCGTCGATCTACGCGGTAGCCCACCGCCTGTCGTGCTCTCGTGTCCGCCCCGAGGGATCGTGCGCCGGACGTTCCGATGTCTCGCACCACCCGGAGTGACCGTGAGCGGTCCGCGGAGCGTGACTCGAGGTGTGAGCGAGGCGACTACCGGGCGGGGGTGGTCCAGCGGACGACGCCGTCCAGCAGTAGGCGCACGGAAAGTTCCTCGGCCACCTTCTCAAGGGAGCGTCAGGCACTCTCCACGTGGCCGGTCACGGCTGCAATAGTGAGGAGGAAAGACCGGGTGAAACGCACGTCGTATCCTCGGTCGCACCAGGCGCGATCTCCTGAAGAGGGTCGTGACGAAGTCAGGGAACGAATCATTTCCGTCCCCGGTTTCCCTGCAGGCGCCGACTGTTGACGAGCGTGCGACGCGGTGGCGGCACGACGCGGATGGTCTTGCGGATCATGAGGCGGAGATTTCCGTGCGCTCCACTCGCCTTCAGTTGGGCGACCGCGAAGTGGCCTGAGGTGGCGGATTGCTGCTGCTCGATGTAGTTGTACTCGGCGAGGTCGAAGGCTTCATCGATCTCGTCGAGCGCCTGGACCCAGACCAGGAACGCCACATCCATTTCATGGTCGCCGTAGGCGCCGATCAGAGCTCGCGCCTCGGCCTCCGCCGCGAGATCTCGCTCGGTGTCCGGACGTCGGTTCGGTGCGTACGGGTCACCCGGTGCACCGGTGTAGGGATCGTCTTCCCTGCGCGCCTGGGTGAGGTTGAAGATGCGGTTGTCGGCGCTGCGGAGGCCGGTCTCGAGGAGCTGCAGAACGCGCACCATCGCCTTCGCCCGCTCGCCGGCATATTGCAGCTGCAGTCCGGCCAGGCGGTTGCGATGCGCGACCCAGGTGTTGGCGATGATGCCCGCGCTTCCGACGACGAGCGCGACGCTCGCTGCGATGAGAGCTGCCGTTCCCGAATCGATCACGCGCCGGCTCCCGTCGACAAGAAGGTAGCTGCCGCTCCTACCGCGGCGATCGCCCGAGTGGGCTGGTGCTCCTGCAAGAGACGCTCTCCGCCAGGTGTTCGGGCTTCTAGTGCTTGGTGTCCTTGGTGGATGACTCGTTGCCCGGCTTCACGGTGTCGGCGTCCCGGATCACGCCCTTCGGGGTGCGGATGTAGACCTGTCCGCCGCCCGCCGCAGAGACTTGGCTCTTCGCGATCTTCTCGGCAGCCGACTGAGTGCGTGCGGTCGCGGTCGGCCGGCTCGCGCCGGGGGTGGTCACCTTCCATCCGTTCCCGGAGTTCGGGGAGACGTCGCGGCGGTTGTTGTTCGGCATGATGCCCTCCAATGTCTGGTGACTCCAGGGTAGCAAATCTTCACCAAAATGTTCATTGCTGTGATGATTGCGGTGCTAACCTCTAGGTGAGGAAGGTGATCGATGATGGTGACATCCACTGCACGACCCCGCACGCTTCGTCCCGCTCCGGAACCGCTCGGTAGCTTCATCCGCCCCGGCTACAACGACCACACGGTCCTGGCCCAGGCGTTGGCGGAAGGCCGTGGGAGCGGGTCCGGGTTGGTGATCAATCCGGTGCACGCGGAGCGCCAGGTACCCCTGATCGAGCACGCGCGTGCTGCTGGTGTCGAGACGGTCCTGGACAGCAAGAGCCTCGAGCTCTCCTCCCCCGGCGGCTACGCCATGAGTGGCGTCCCGCGCCTCCCCTGGGCGTCCGAGGTGATGCAGTCGCCACTGACGCTCTCCGGACCGGGGGCGGGTCAGCTCGTGCGTTCCTTCTCCGAGTACGCGGCTGAGGCCCGGGTCAGCGCCGTCCTCGCCCCGACGCATCTGCTCGGGAGTGCCGACTCCCCCTGGTGGGCGATCGACGCCACACTCACTCGTGCCCTCCGGCAGAATCTCAACGAGCTCGAACTTCGGAACGCCCTGATCTACTACCCCGTCATGGTGCGGACCTCGACCTTGGCGACACCAGGGCTGATGGAGCAGCTCATCGAGCACCTGAGCGGACTGCCAATCGATGGAGTGTGGCTGCGGCTGCATCCCTTCGGCACGAGCAGCAGCGGACCTCTCGCCCTCAAGCGCTATCTCGCGCTTTGCCGGCAGTTGCACGCGCTCGGGATCCCGATCGTCGCCGAGCACAGTGGCAACGTCGGAGTCGCGCTTCTCGCGTTCGGCGCTGTCGGGGGCATCGAGTCGGGGGTGACGTTCACCGACACCGTCAACCTCGACGGGATCCTGCGAGCCCCAAAGCCCGACGCGCGAAAGTTCCTGCCCCCGGCTCGTGTCTATCTGCACCAGATCGGTGCATTCCTGGACCCGAAGGTGGCGGACTCCCTGTTTGCGAAGCGGGGTATGAAGTCGTTGCACGGATGCCACGACACGACCTGCTGCCCGCGCGGTTGGTCAGACCAGGTGGCGAACCCGAGAGGTCACTTCCTCAGGGAACGGGCCCGCGAGGTCGCGCAGCTTTCCGCGATGCCGCCGTCGCTGCGCGCCGGCTACTACATGGAGAACTTCCTCCGCCCTGCGACCGACCGGGCGGTGCGAGCGGCCGAGCTCGAGCCGGCTCTGCTGAACGTGCGCAAGCGTCTCGACTCGTGGCGGCGGACGCTCGGAGCGGAACTCGAGCAGCGCTCCGACTTCAGTATCAGCGCACCCGCCGCTGGACGCCGGCTGCGCGTACGTCCCAGCGCGTAGCTCACAATGGAAGGAATGACGAGAGAAGAGAGCACACCATGGCAAGCGCAGTAGCGGCGCGCCTGGATTCGATCAAGGCGCACGCCGGAGTTCAGAGCCGCGAAATCGCCCAGCTCCTGGACACCACACCACAGACGATCTCGAGATGGCAGCAAGGGAAGGTCGACCCGCACTCCGCGAAGCTGCAGCAGCTGCTCACCCTCGAGTGGCTCGCCGACCAGCTCAGCGAGTTCTACGACCCCGAAGAAGCCCGACTCTGGCTCTTCTCCCGCCACCGACTCCTCGCGGGACAAACCCCCGCGGACCGAATACAAGCGGGCCGAGCTGACGACGTCCTCGCTCTGCTCGACCAGCTCCGAGACGGAGCGTTCGTCTAACCATGCCCACCTACGACCCCGCCTTTCTTGACGCCATCGAGAACCTCCCCACACGGGAGTGGCGGGGTCGTGTCTGGCGGCACATGTTCAACGACTACGAACCCGAACGCATCAACATCGGCGGTGCCCGATGGAACCCACCCGGCGTCGGTGCCATCTACGCTGCACTCGACCGCGACACCGCGATCGCCGAAGGCGACCGGATGATCGAAGTTCAGCCACGACGGTTCTTCCGCAGACGCGTGCTGTACGAACTTCAGGTCGATGCCGACAACATCGTCGATCTCACCGGGCCTGGCGCTCTCACTGCTGCAGGACTCTCGATGACCGACGTCGAGTCCGACGACCACGCGGCATGCCAGCGGGTCGGCGGATCGATCGCTTGGCTCCAACGCGGAGGCATCCTCGTCCCGAGCGCACGAAACAACGGGACCAACATGGTCATCCTCATCGGCCCCGGCGGCGACGCCGAAATCGACCGAGTCGGACAAGAAACCCTCTTTGACAGTGACAGGAAATAGGGGCCCTCTCACTATCCCGTAAGGGAGTTCAAGAGCAATCTCGTTTGCATGTCGTTGACACCCGAGATCGTCCTGCTCGGCAGGCTGCCCGGCGCGCCCGCGGCAGACACCTCGCGACACGGCTGCGTCCGGCTTCACGGTCCAAGGCCCACAACGAGAGAGGGAGGGCGGCGCGGGCGCTTCCCTCCCTCTCTCGGATCAGGCCGTCTCGTACGCCTCGCTCGGGGCCGAGACATCCGGCTGCTTGTCCGGCTGGAACAGGTGTTCCGGGGGTCGGTTGTAGGGCAGTGGGTCTCCGACCTCGTTCTCGTCTCTCGAGTCCCCGAACGGGCCGTCCGGTGAGAGCAGGACCGTCATGTGAGGCCCAGCATGGTTGATCCACCAGGTGCTCGTGCCGAGCCCGGGGTCAAGGCGTGCAGCCTCCCAGCCGCGCCAGAGAGTCTCGAGGCGCTGCACGGCCTCGTCGGTGTTCCACCACTCCGCTTTCCACCGTCCGGTAGCGGTGCCCTTTGCGGACACTCTGCGGCGGTAGGTGAACCGCCAGTATTTCCGCAGCCACTCATCCACCGAGCCGTACACGGTGTCCTCCGTCGACCCGGTACCGGCCTCATCCGCTTCTGCGGGCTCGAATGCGCGCTCGACCGCGGCGGTCGTGCGGTCTTGAAGCATCAAGACCCGTTCGGGCGTCAGAGCGACGCTGAGCGCTTCCTTCGCGAGCTTAGAGACGAGCTGCGCGACGACGGCGGTCGCCGCCTCTGACACGAGGGCGTCGACGTCGAGCGCGCCCAGGGCGTTTTCCACCGCTGTGTTCATCCCCGCCGCGAGCCCCTGGGGACTCTCCGCGGTCGGAGAGCCCCCATCGGCCGGAGAGGCGGAGTCGAGGTCGTCGGCGTCGAGCGGGTCGTAGTCAGCCATCGATGTGCTTCCGCTCGTTCTCCTGCTCGTTCTCACGCTCCATCAGCGCTCGCATCGAGGAGGCCAGATCAATCGGTTCCGTGGAGCCGGTTGGCTGGGCCGGCTCCGTCGCCACGACGACCGGCGACGCCGGCGCTGGTGCAGCGCTGGCTGCCGGCGACATCGGAGCTGTAGCACTCGCGGGGTCGTGCGCGGCGATTGACGCCTTGATCGCAGCGACCTGCTCCTTCTGCCCCTCGTACCACGGGACCGTGCGCAGCAGCGCCGCTCGAGCGCCGGTGGAGAGCATCACCGCGCGGCCACGCGGCATCGCGCCCAGCTCGTCCACGGTCAGGATGCGCTCACGCTTGAGGGAGGAGGACGTCGAGCGGACGCCCTTGTTGTAGCTGGCGGAGGTCGTCTCGCGGTCGTAGTCCCCGACGAGCTCTGACACGTTCTGGAGGAAGTCGTTCTCCTTCACGCTGCCGAGGTAGAGGAACGCGTTCGACGCGCTCCACAGCTTCAACATTCCCTCTTTGCCGAACACGGCGACGCCCTGCGACCAGGACTGGAACACCGACATGATCGGGATGCCGCGGGAGCCGAAGTGCGAGTACAGGTCGGGGAGGTCTCGCCACCGGCACACGTTCGCGGCCTCATCGAGGATCCCGACGAGCGGCGTGCGCAGCCGGCCTCCGGGCGAGGTGTCGGCCAGGTCGGTCGCCGCCTCGAGAGTGGCGGCGGTGAGCGCGGTGACGAGGGGGCCGGCGGTGCCGGCGCCCTCCTTGGAGAGCGAGTAGAGCGTGCCGTGGCCCTTCACGAACTCGGCCGCGTCGAACTGCGGCCGCGGGTCGGCGGCGCCGCGGGGGTTCACCCAGTCCGCGACCTGCGTGTTCTTCAAGCACGCGGCCATTTCCTGACCCGTGGAGTAGACCGAGCCGCGCAGCTTGTCGGTGGACTGGATGATGCCGAGTACGGCGTCTCCGATCATCGGGTAGCCGCCCGCGCGCAGCAGCCGCACCGGCTCCTCGTTGGTCGAGTCCGTCAGCCAGGAGAACACGTCCCGGATCGGCCGCTTGCCGACCGCGGCCGCGAGCAGCATTCCGGCGAGGAGGTTCTGACCGGCGCCGTCGAAGAAGGCATCCGTCTTCGCGTCCGTCGCCCGGGATCCCGAGGCGAAGTACTGCGCGAGCTTCGCCGCGCGGGTGTCGTCGGTGACATAGGAGAGGGGGTTCCACCACCACGTCGCGTCCTCGCGGGCGACGCGCTGCGGGTCGAACACCCACACCGGGCCGTCCTTCTCGCGCACGTCCCGGGTCGCATCGAGCACGTCGCGCTTGTTCGACGTCGTGACGACCGCGCCCGGTGCGGCGATGATCGCCGGGATGACCAGCGATGTCGACTTGCCCACGCGAGGGCCGGCGATGACGGTAATCATGTCCTCGAACGAGGCGTAGAGCATTTTCCCGGTCGTCACCAGGCGCCCCACGGGAACGCCGGGCGAGCCCTCGACTCCGAGGCGCTTGGACTTCTTCATCGCCTCCTTGCTCAGCATTGGTGCGAGGTCCCGCTCCGTCGCCATGTACCGAGCTGCGCGGTCGACGTTCGCACGGTTCTTGCGGCCGAGAGCGCGCATCCACATCATCCACAGGGCGATCGTCACGATGACGCCGACCGCGGCAAGCGCGACCGCTGTCGCAGACGCCGACCAGGTGACGGTGCCGCGGGCGAGGCCCGAAAGGATCTCGAACGGGTCCTTGGGCAGGGTCTCGTTTACGCCGTCGAGCTGCGACCCGACGGCGACGGACACCCAGACGATGCCGATAGCGGCGATTGCTGCGAGGGCTCCGCCGAGCATCAGGCCGTCGTTGTTGGCCTTGCCAGGCTCCCGCCGGCGGTTGTTCGTCGTGCTCATGCTGCAGCTCCTTCAATCGGTGCGGTGGTGGTGCGGGTCGGTGGCGCGGGAATCGCCCGCTGCACCGTCGCGGTGAACGCGAGAGTGGCGGCCGTGGCTACGAGGACCGCGACCGCAAGGAGCCCGGCGACAGCCCCGATCTGGCCGAGCGGATCTCGCAGCAGCGCGTCCCGGGTGCGGGCGGCGATCACGATGTCGCCCGCTCGAGCGGCGGAGCGGATGCCGGCAGGAACCGGCGCGGCTCGCACCGCTCGTAGATCGGCCCGTCGTAGCGGGCCGTCGTGTCGTCGGTGGTCGCCTGTCGGCTCGTGCCCCAGGTGAGGAGGGCCTGGCCGTTGTCGGCGTACTCGACGGGCAGGTCCGTGATGTGGTCGGTATGCGGGAGCGTCGTCGTCATCGAGCAGCCCCAGAGGTAGCCGTCGTAGACGACCGTCGACGTGCAGCTCATGCGATCACCCGGTCCCACTGGTCCCAAGCGACGAAACCCGCCATGAGGGCGACCCCGGTCCAGCAGCCCGTGAGCAGAAACCGATCGCGCTCCGCCGCCCCCCGATGGCGGGCGGCGATCACGCTGACGATCGCGGCGCCGGCCGCGCCGAGCGCGACGCAGCTCGCGCCGAGGGCGACGAGGACGCTCACGGCAGAATCTCCACCATGACCGGATCGGTCGCCAGCGGCTCGTTCGCGCGGCCTGCGCGGCTCGTGGTGTGCCAAAGCTTGTTGGTGTCGTTGACGTCCTTTTCCGCCGCGGTCAGGTGGACGCGGACGGGGATGCCGGGACGGCCACCCACCTTGATCAGGAACAGGCCACGGCCGGGCGGGTCCGCTTCCTTCCCGGAGACGCCATCCCAGGCGGGCGGGTCCTGCCAGCTCGTGAGCATCTCCTGCTCCTTCGCGGACAGCGGCACCGCCGACGTGAGCAGGGGCATCTCCGCACCGGGAAGGCCGCCGCAGATGACCATGCCGGAGCGCTCCACGAAGCCGCGGGCCTTCATCCGGTCCTCCTCGCTGGAAAGCGCGAGGAGGTCGGACATGGTGTGGCTGATCATCGCGAGGCCGACTCCGCGGGCACGGTTCAGGCGGGTGAGCGCGTCGACGCGATCGACCATGCCCTTGCCCGCGCGCAGCGCCCGCCACAGCTCGTCCAGGATCACGAAGTAGTGGCGGCGGGGCTCGATCCCCGCGTCGGCCAGCGCGGCGGCGACGTTGACCGTCCCGAACCCGGCGGACCAGCACGCGAGAAGGATCGCCGCCTGGAGGTCGCCTTCGGAGTCATCGATCGAGGACACGTCGTAGACCACCGGCCGGTCCCGCCGCATCGGGGTCGTCGTCTGGCGGGAGAAGATCTCGCCCAGTCGGCCACCGGAGGTGAGGCCGATGAGCGATGCTTCGAGGTTCTCGGTGATTTCCTTGTACCGCTTGAGGTCGTTGCGGTCGAGGGCGACCTGTCGAATCTCGTCCGGCGCGGCCTGGATGACGGCGAGGAGGTCCGCGAGGACGGGGATGCCCTCGTGGTGCTCGTCCAGGTACTTGAGCGCCCGGTCGATGATCGTCTCCTCCCGGTCCGTGGGCGGCTGGGAGCGGAGGATCGTCAGGAGCGCCGCGATCATCGTGTGCCGGCGGCCGTGAGCGTCCGCGAGGACCTGAGCGGCGAGGCGCTGCGCTTTCACCGCACGCAGGCGCAGCTCCTTGGAGTCGCCGCCGCGCGCATCGAGCTCCGCGGCTTGCTCGAGCGCCTGATCGGCGTCGTCGCGCAGGCGCTTCGCCGCGCTGGTCGCCTCGCCCGGGTCGAGGATGTTGAGGTAGCCGCGGTCGCGGCCGAGGGTGATGACCTGTCCCTCCATCGCGCGGATCAGGTCCACGTAGTCGGGCTTCAAATCCCCGAGGACCAGCGGAATCGTGCCGTACCCGGCGAGCCCGGTCGCCATGCGGCGGGTCAGTGAAGACTTCCCCAGGCCCGGCTTGCCGAGGACGAACATCGACGGGTTGGAGATGAGCTGCGCCCGCTGGAACCACGAAATCGGGTCGCACAGCACGGAGGCGCCGGTGGTGAGGTTCTTCCCCAGCGGTACACCGATCATGGGCGTGCCGGTTCCGACCGAGAACGGGTACAGCCCGCACACCTGAACGGTCGTCGCGCGGAACTCATCGGCGGGCTGGATCGAGACGGCCTGTCCGCCGCCGCGGCCGAGCCATCCCGTCGACGTCGGCCGCATCGGGCGCTTCGGCGCCGACTCCTTCTCGATGTTCTGTCTGCCGCCCTGGTGCGGGATCGCTCGCTTCTTCCGGGACCGCTTGGAGGGCTTCTCGCGGGCGAGAGGAGAGCTGGCGGCGCGAGCTGCGGCGGCCTCCTCCTCAGCTTTCTGCGCGCGGCGTGAACGGGCGCGAGCGTCCGTCGACGTCGCCGCGGCCTGCGCCGTCGTCGGGGCTCCGACCGCGCCCGTGGGTGTGGCGGAGTCGAGCGCGTCGACGTCGCCGGCCTCTTCGCTCTGGTCGACGTCGACGGCACCGGTGGGCAGCTCGTCGCCGTCGACGTCGGCGGGGGCGTCGACGGGCTCGGTGTCGCGGTGGCGGGAGAAGAACTTGGTGGTGCTGCTCACTGGGGGCCTCCAAGAAGGGTCGGAACGACGGCAAAGACGGGTGAGGGCTGAGGGTTAACCCGGGACGGCACCGGACGTGTGTCCAGTGCCGTCCTGGTGGTGGCGGGGTGTGTCACAGGATTTCCCGCATCTCGTTGGGGATGCGCAGGTGCCGGGGCAGGACCAGCCCCAGCGGGAGGGCGGCGGCGAAGGCGGAGTCCTGCGAGCCGAACGCGGGCCGCATCCGTAGTCGGGCGGCCGAGGTGAGGGAGTCGATCGCGGCGCGCGCTTCGGGCTCCTGGCCACGCTGCAGCGTGGTCGTGGTGACGATCAGGCCGAAGTTCATCAGCCCGGCGCCGGAGGCTTCCTCCGCGGCCGTGGCCTGCGCCGAGCGGGTCGAGAGCGTCGAGCGGGCCGTGGGCTTGGTGGACGCGGAGGAGTTGAACTGGGCGGCGTTCAGGTCCGCCTCCACGAGCGCAGCGGCGCGGGCGGGGTCGATGGGCCGGTAGAGCAGGGTGACGCGCTTGCGGGCGATGTCGCGGTGCGGTGCGAGCAGGCGGGCGAGGATGTTCGACTGGACGACGCCGCGCGGGGGCGCCGTCATCGTCCATGACGTCGACACCGCTCCGTCGTGACGGTAGGAGTCCCAGTGCGCTTCGGCGCCCGCGGGGCCGACGTCGGTCCAGGACAGGTCCGCCGTCTCGCCCTCTGCGCGCGCCTGATCGATCAAGAGCGCCGCGTCGGGGTCGTAGGCGGTGCGGATGACTTCGCAGAGCTCCTGCGCGCTCAGGGGTCGCGCTGCGCCCGCTCCCGTCGCTGCGAGGGAGGACGTCAGGCCGGGGATGCGGGCGGAGAGGTCCGCGGCGACCTCCTTAGCATTGCGGCGCTTCCCATTGATGCGGGCCGTCGCCGTGAACGTGAGCGCGATGTAGGCGTGGATCGTGGCCGATCCGACCGGGTAGGTCTCTACGACCTCTTGGAGCATCGCTCGCGCGAACAGCGGAGCGTCCGGGTCCATCGACCCCTCGACCTCACCGCGCAAGCGCGTGCCCGTGTCGGGCGCCGTCTCGACGGTGACCGACGCGGCTTCGATGCCGGGCTCGTCTCCAAGGTTCGCGAGCCAGATGCCGTACTCCGCGACCTGGTTGTTGATCTGCTCCTGATCCACCAGCGCGGCGCCGTCCGGCTCGGTCGCCAGCACGACGGTGAAGTGCTTCGTCATCGGGGTGCTGATCAGTGCGAACCGGCGACCGTGGGAGTCCTCGTGCTCGGTGAGCTGCGAGGGTGCGGCCAGGCCCGGGAGCTGGAACGTCCCCCACTTCGCGCGGCCGATCGGCCCGGAGCGGTAGATGTTCGCTCCCTTGCTCTTGGTACGCCACCAGTTCACGCGGACCACCATCCTTCCGAGGGCGCTCTGCCCGTGCTTGTCCTTGACCGAGACGGTCAGGAGGATGCCGCCGAAGATGGCGGCGACGATGAGTGCCGGCCCTAGGCCGGAGAACATGGACGCGATGATCGAGGCGACGATGCCCACGAACATCACGAGGGTGGCGAGCTGTCCCAGCCCGCCGAGGCCGGCGGTCTGCGGCTTTCGCCAGTTGCCGTAGGTGCGAGCCTTGATCGTCTCGGTTGCTGTGCTGGACATGGGTTAGCTCCCGCTCTCGTTGCTGCCGGTCGCCTCTTCGGTGCTGGCCTTCACGGCCTGCGCGGCGTGCTTCGCGCCCTCCGCGGCCTTCGTTGCGACGGCGATACCGGCGCCGATCGGTCCGGCCGCGGCCGCGGCGCCGCTCGCGGCTGCCCCGGCCCCGGCGCCGCTCGACGCCGCGGCTCCCGCGCCGCTGGTCGCCGCGCTTCCGGCACCAGCACCTGCGCCGCTTCCTGCCGTCGACGCCGACCCAGACGGGTCAGCGGCCGACGTCGACGCGGGAGAGCCCGGCGTCGACGTGCTACCGGACGGTCCGTCCGTGGACGAGCTGTTGCCGCCTCCACCGCCGCCATTCCCGCCACCGCCGCCACCGTTGTTGCTGGCGCGGATCGCGCCCGTCGCGACGTCACCTGCGGCCGAGAGCGCCGCGGCGCCCAGCAGCAGGCCCGCCGCCCCGCCACCGCCGACCGAGGAAACGGCCGGGACGAGGAAACGCATCAGCGCGGGCAGGGCCACGAGCGCGATGAGCATCAGCGCGAGGCCCGTGACGATCTGGAAGAGCCCGGTGCCGTCCGACTTGAACAGGTCCGTGCCGGTCATCCGGAACGCGATCGCGTACACGATCGCCGCGGCGGGCTTGTAGAGGATGAATGCGAGGGTCCAGGCCATCGCCTTCTTGAACCACTGCCGCCCGATTTCCGTGTTCGTCGCTGCGGCGGCGATCGGGAAGATGCCGGCGAGGACGACGAGCATCGCGCCGCGGAACACCATCAGCGCGATCTGCACGTAGGTCATGAACACGGCGAGCATGCCCAGCAGGAACAGTCCGATCAGGCCGATGGAGTTCTGCGACGCCATCGTCATCCCGATCATCGCTCCGACCGTCGTGCCGAAGCAGTTCGACTCCCCGTTGGTCACGCTGCAGTCGGTCGAGTTGTCGAGGATCCAGACGGAGAACGCATCGCCCGCGGACGTTGCCAAGCGGATCACGACGAGGCCGGCCCCGGCCACCGCGATCAGCGTCAGGACCGACCCCGCGAGCTCGCGCAACGGCATCGCGCGCTGCGTCCACACCATGCGACCCGCGGCGACGAGGATCGAGAGGATCGCGATACCGCCGGTGTACCACTGCAACTGACCCTGCACCCAGCCGACGACGCTCGAGGACTCGTTCAGGTGCATCGCCAGAGGCAGGAACCCGGTCACGAGCGCCGACGCCGAGGACAGCAGCAGCACGGCCATGATGATCACGCCGATACGGCCCATGTGAGCCTCGCCGTCGCCGTGCCGGCGCCGGGAGGCCATCATCACTCCGGCGATGATGAGGGACATGACGGCCAGGCCCGCGGACACCCACGTCACGTAGCCGAGAATCGTCTCGAACGCCTCCGGCTGCGGCGGAGTCCCCCCACCGTTCACTCCGCCGCCCTGGTCCACGACCGTGACCGGCGAGGGCACGCGCACCCAGAGGGTGCCGAGAGAGGCGAGGGCCTTCCCGTAGCCCTCCATGATGTTGTTGACGAACTGCTGCAACGCATCGTTCGCGGCGACCGACACGATGTCGCCGATGCCCTCGTTGAGCTTGCAGGGGAAGTCGAGGAGGCCGCATTCCGATTCGGGCGGAGTGGTGGTGGTGGCGAGGATGCTCATGCAACACCTGCCCATGGCACGTAGCCACCGAGGCTCTGGAGCCGCACCGGGTTGTAGGCCGACTGGCCCTCATCGGTGAGCTGCATCTTCCAGTCGCCGTCCGACCAGGCAATGTCCGTCGCGATACTCGCGAGGGTCCCGTCGTTGAGCCGGAAGGCAATGTCGATCGTCGCGCTGTCTCCGTTGTAGGACAGCGTCTTAAAGCCCGCGATCTGTGCGCTCAGGCCCGTGTTCGATTGCGCCACGTCCCTCGCCAGTGCTGCATCCCGTCCCGGGCCGGGAACGGTCAGCTTCTCGATGACGGGATCGGACAAGCGTGCGTTGGAACCCATCGCCCACAGGTTCGCGACTGCGAAGAGTGCTCCGTCGACGGTGTGGGCGTAGCAGCGTCGCACGCCGTCGTCATCAGTAGCTCCCGGTCCGGCCGTGTCCGAGTTCGGAGCGGCCATCGTGCCGACGATGGTCCATTCCGTCGTCGGTGCTGCGGTGAGAGTCTCGGTCTCGTCGTATCCGGGGAGTCCGCACACGCTCGCGGCGTCCGCCGAAATGGTCGAGCTGGGGGTGGAGGCGCCGGGGGTGGCGGCGGTGTTGCCGCCTCCCCCGGCGTCCAGGGACGTCACGCCGAGCACGATGCCGGCGACGGCGAGTGCTCCGACGATGGCGGCTCCGACGATGAAGCCCTTCGTGGTGAATGGGTTACGCGGTTCGGAGTCGTTCATGACGTCCCTTGCCTTTCTGTTGGTTGTGTCGGTTTCCCGGGGACGCTACGCGCCCATCAGGAAGCCGACGATCGTGAAGGCAGCGGACACGATGATCACGCCGACGAGCAGGCGGCCGAGCCAGCCGCCGATTTCTCCGCCTTCGCCGCGGCGGGCGGAGACGGTCATGGTGACGCCGAGGATGATCAGGCCGACGACGGCGACGCCGAGGCCGACCCACTTGGCCCAGCCCATGACGGTGGTGAAGGCCTCGAATCCGGGGGGCATGCCCCCGGGGCCCGGATCGGGCACGACGGCGCCGAGCGCGCCCGCGGTGGTGAGGATGTCGGTCGTTGCTGCGAGCAGTGCAGACATGGTGTGCTCCGTTTTCTGTGTTGGGTGGTGCGGGGTGATCGGCGCCGCGGGTGCGGCGTCGAAAGGGTCCGGTTATCCGGTGGTGAGGGGGCCGTCGGCGTAGGCGACGTCGAAGTGCAGGTGGTTCGGGGTGTCACCGAACTGGGTGATGTGCTGATACGTGGTCGAGCGGCACTGGATCTGGCCAGCACGAGAGCCCTGGGGCACCTGCGGGTCCAGGACCGTCAGCAGTTGCAGGGCGTTCGCGTCGCAGCCGGTGGTGGCGGTGTTGTTGAAGGAGAAGAAGTCGACGGCGTTGCCGCCGCCGTTCATCCAGTGCGACGAGCCCGTGCCCGCTCCGAGTAGTGAGCCGGTGCACTGGCGGTTGAGGTCCGAGACGCCGACGTGCTCGAACGTGTTGAGGGCGATCGTGATGATCTGGAGAATGCGGACGTCGATGCCGCAGTTCTCCTTTGCGGTCCCGGCGGCCATGTCGCGGATCTGCTGCGCGTAGCGGTCCTCGAGCAGCCGCAGCCGGCCCTCCTCCATCGCCGTCACGAGGCCGGCCGCGAGTGCCTGCGCGTCGCCGGACACGGGGACGCATCCGCCGACCGGCGCGGCCGTCGACGTCGCGGTGCTCGTCGGCGTCGACGGGACGCTCACCGGCGCAGTGGTGGCCGTGGGTGCGGTAGTGCTGCTGCCGAGGCCGTTGAAGTACGTCATGATCGCCACGGCGTCGGCGCGGTACTTCGTGTAGTGGTTCGGGTCGGCGTTGCGCTGGACCTTGTTGATCGCGATGGAGGGCTCCATCGCCTGCCAGCCCTCGACGGCGACGAGGCGGTCGTAGAAGAAGCCCGCCGAGGTCGTCGGGTCCATGCGCTGCTCGGCGGTGCCCCAGCTCGACTGCTGCTGGAACAGGCCGATCGAGTCAGCGACCGACCCATCCGGGTTGATCGCGCCGTCCCCGTAGCCGATGTTCACCAGCGAGGACTCCCCGATCGCCGTCTGCACGCCGAGCGTCTGCCCATCGGCGCCGAGGCCCTTCGCGGCGCCAGCGTTGACGATCAGTGCTGCGTTGACGAGCTGGTCGTGCCCGTAGGCGCCGACCTTCGCGTCCGCGGGGATCGCGGACACGTTCACCGGTCCGCCGCCAGGCAGGCATGCTGTGGCCGCGTCCTCAGCGGCGCCGAAGAACAGCAGCCACAGCAGCAGTGCGATCGCGAGAAGCGGTGCCAGGACCGCCGCGAGAACCCCCATTCCCCCCTTCGCCACCGGCCTACTCCGACGCCAGGGGGGTGATCTGCTCGACAGCCCATGGACCTGTCTCGACGGTGCGGTGGACGTACACGGAGTACTCCCCCGCGTCCGTGGGAACCAGGATGCGCATCGTGAAGGCGCCGTCCCCGTCCCGGACCGACGCTGCGCCGGTGAGGGTCGTGCAGGGCACGTTGGCCGGGTAGACCGTTTCGTAGGCGACCGCTGCTTGCTGGCTGAGGAACGGATACAGCTCAGCGATCCACGTGTCGTAGTCCAGGGAGGGTCGGCAAAACGCCGTGACAGCGGCCGTGGCGATCGCAAGAGTGTCGGCCTCGACGTCCAGAGCTGGAGCCGGCTCGGCATCGACTGGCGCCGTTTCGGTAGCTGATGGGATCGGCGCCGGCGAACCCTCGGCGGCGTCGGGACTGGTCAAGACGGTCGGCGTCTGAGCTTGCGAGTTTTCAGTCGCCGGAGGGGTGACGGGTGTTGAGCATGCCGAGAGGAGTCCTGTGATCGAGACGGACACCCCAAGCAGCAGTGCGCGTGCGCGCCGCTCGCTTACGATCCGCTGGTGAACTGCACTCAAGTTGCGCCCCCTGCGAGATGAGCAGGAGCGAAAGCCACCCCCACAGATCGAAGATATCACTTCGTGAGGTCATGATTGCAAAGGTTGACATCCGGAACTCAGCCAGTGCAGTCTTACTTTCGCATCGATACCCGAAGATGTCTCGGCGGGGACCCCATACGCCATGATGTTGTGATGACCTCCGAGCCCGGCACCCCTGATGTGCCCGCCTTGCCACCGGAGGTTCTGTTGACTCAAGCCGTTCTGGCAAAGAAAAACGGCGAAGTCATCCGCGCATTGTGGGGCGAGACCGGAATGTACTTCGGAGATCTGAAACGTTCCGTCAATATGACCGACGCATCGCTCTCGCGCTGTCTCTCAACGCTCGAAAGTGCCGGTATCGTCCGAGTGAGTACTCACCTTCCACCCGGTGGACGTCGCGGGGTTTCGGTCATGTACTCGATAGACACCAAGCGATTCGATGAAGTCCTCAACGGCTTCACGTCGTGGATCAAGAGCAATCACACGCCGTAGCATACTTATTCCGCTTCCAGCTCCGCGAGGATGCGTTCCATTGCCGCCTCTGCTTCGGGTGAAATCTCCCCAATAGAGCGCATTTCTCTTCGAACTCGATTTCTCCGAAGGTCGAGGATGGCCGGCATGGCCTCCTGGAGACGCGGCGGCACATCTTCTTCGGCCCGATACAAAAAGGTAGAAGGGATGTCAAACAGATCGCCCAGCGCCTCGAACACGCCAATGTCCTTTGCGAGGACGTGAGAGCCGGACAGCATGTAGTGCCATTTGGTACGAGAGAGGTCGACCCCCGCGGCCTTGACGTGTTCCTCCACCACAGCCCAGGACGGCTGACGCCCGTGCATGGTTTCGTAGCGGTCGGTTGCGAGTCGCAGACGCTGCGCCAGCTCCTCCTTCGAGACGGTGATCCCACCGGGGCTCGTCGGGGTGCCCGCTCCTGACTCGGAATCAGTCATGAGGTACTCCCTGTCGTTCGTGCACATAGGCGCGGGCTTCTTCTAACACTCTGTACTGGTCGCCAGAGAGATTCGCATGCAGTAATAGGGCGTCCTCGCACTCGGAGAGGTAGCCATACAGCTCGCTGTAATCATCATCTGAGCCGCCGTTCCGGCGTCGCGCCGCCGGAATTTGCGTCATGAGGTCCGTCCAGATCGGCCTCAGTCTGACTAAATGGTATCGCTCACGCTGGTGCTGCTGACGAGCCCGCCACCGGTCAGTAATCGGTGCGTAGCTGAAGCCGGCCGCGAGGAAAGCACCGCCCGCCAGCGACAGGGCCAGATCCGTCCCTTTGGAGATGTGGTCCGAATTCACCCAGCCTCTAGCAACGAGCAGAGTTACTAGCAGCACTCCGAAACAACCGATGGCGATCAGGTAGATAGGCAGCCGACGATGGAAACCGAAATGAACACGGAGATTCCTACGACAGGCAACAATTCCCATACTTGCTGTCGTGATGAGAGAAAGCCAGAGCACCGATTTAAAGGCGAGCGCCGACGTTTCGCGGTCATAGTGAATGAGCTCGACATCAGTAATGGGCCAGCTGCTGGCCATAAAAACCGCCACCTGTAGGCACGCGCCCGTCAGACCAAGCAAGTAGACGGTGAACCGCCAGCGCCCGCGGTTTTTTGTTGAAGTGGCGGAACGAATAATTATGTCATCGAAGATGATGGTTGCGACGAGTCCAGCCATGTGCATTAGCAGAACGGCTCGGTTGTGGCCGCCTACAGCCTGATCGACGACTGTATAAAGAAGCGTGTTCTTTAGCGCAAGGAGTATTGCAAAGCCCACGCACCCGATCGTCAATAGAGGGTATTTAAAGGCATTTCGTGTCGCAATTAGGGCAATGACTGGAAGAGTGCTTGCTGCAACGATGACCCACTCGAGAATTATCACCATAGCGTTCCGCCGAAACCAATGTTGCGTTGCATCGACTGGTCAAGAGCGTCAGCCGCTTGAATCTTCGCGAGAGCGTCTGCGATAGCCTCCGCTAAGTCCTCCCGATCGACCCCGATCGTTACCTCCTGTTGATCGAGAAAGAACCACATCAGCACGTGTCCGTATTCATGTTGCAGATTGTGCTTGCGGTGTAGACGCGTCGTGTCGTGGGGAATGTACATGACGTTTTTATTGCTACTTGTCCGCTGCCAGTAGCTCACCACTCCCCCATGCAGGAGAGCAGGAGGTGTGTCACGAAACACGATGTCTCTTCCGCAGAGGTCCTCCATGTAGGCGAGCAGGCTCTCCGCGGTCAGGGGTCGCGGAAGCTTCGCAGCGAGCATCACCCTCGACACGAGGGCGCGTACCTGTTTTGACCACACGGACACATTATGGTTCATTGAACACGTACAACACCGGTCGTTAGCGGCCAGACGGGGGGTGGTTCCATGCACGCATCGCACGCCGCACGGCTCCGTGCGCTCGCGGCGGCGCCGCGGGAGGCGTGGGCCGACACCTACCGTCAGCTTGTGATGTTCGATCTGCCTCGCGACGCGCAGATCGGTCTCATGCTCAGCTACTACCGGTCCTTCGCTGTCCCGTCGATCGCCCGGACGCTCCACCGTTCAGGCGCTATCAAGTCGGATCCCAGAAAACGCTCAGTAGACACTGCGCTCATTCTCTACGAACTCATCGACGGAGAACTTCAGTCAGATCGCGCGCTCGAGATGATCGACCTACTTGTTTCGGCTCATCGCCATGTGAAAGCGCCTAGCGATGATTTCCTCTACGTTCTCTTCAGTCTTGCAATAGTACCGATCCGGTGGATAGAGAAGCATGGGTGGCGTGAGCTGACTTCGGTGGAGCAGGTTTCAACAATCGACTTTTACGCGAATCTCGGACGCGCGATGGGTCTCAGTGATGTTCCAGGGGACGTCGACGCCGCGACCTCCTTCTATCGCTCCTATGAGGAGGATCGGATTGCCTGGTCGCGTGAGGGGCAAGAGCTGACCGATTGGACAGTCGGAGTCATCCGCTCAACTATGCCAAAGCCTGTCCGCCCCTTTGCGCGGCTGATCCTCAGCACATGGATTGGCGATAAGCGCGTGAGTCAGGCGCTAGGACTTCCTCCAACCAACGCCTTTGTCTCGGCGCTTTCCGCTGCTGCAATGAGCGTGCGGAATCGCCTCACGGCGCGCGCCCCCCGTCCCGCAAGCCCGCGATTCGTGCAAGGCGTAACGGGGTCTGCCCAGTACCCGCACGGATATTCGTTGACAGATTTGGGGGCGCATTGATGATGAGCACTAAGGCCTTTGGCCCCGGCAACGATACTGATGCGCTTGGAGCTATCCAGACGCTTGTCGAGCCGGACATGACCCGTGTGCTGAGCTTCCTCGCAGACACGGCGGCATCGCCGGAGCTGCTGGCGCGCGCTACTCGCCTGCGGCCGTCCGCGGTGCGCCTCAAAGTCGAAGCGCTCGACCGGTTGGGGCTCCTGATCCATTTGGGCGAAGACCTCCGCGTCGACCCCAACTCGATCGCGTCGTTCGTGGTCGCCGCGCGACGCTCGCTCGACCTGTGACGGCGACACACCGGGCAGCGCGTCTCGCGATCGCTAGCGACAGCGGTATGTTTCCAGGCATGGCTACTCCCAGGCGACCTCGCGGCTCGCTCAATGACGCCGTAGCGACCGGCTGGAAGGTCGAGCGCGCGGCGAAGGATCGTTTCGATCAGCTCGCGCGTCACGCCAACGTGTCATCGGCTGTGTTCTTCGAACGACTGGTGGAGAGCATCGAGGTCGATTCTCGGGGGCTGCCGGTGTGGTGGACCTCTGAGACCGAGCCAAACGAGGAGTTGCCGATCACCACGATTTAACGCATTAGGCCCGCCGCTCACGCGACGGGCCTAGAAGCTCTCGCTTCACACCCTCTGGCTTGCCGGCGGGAGGTGTGAAGCAGTTTCCCGAAGTACCGGTTCTCAGGCCGGGCCTTCGTCATCCCCACCCGAGGGAGGAGAAGTGACCTCATCGTAAGCCACATTGCTGTGTCTCCGCACGCCCAAAACGCCGAAGTTGACTCCTTCTCGGCGCCCTGGGCACTGACGCGACGGCTGAGCCCTCGTGCCGCGGTGCGCACGATGCGTCTGGACGCCTACGGGCGCTTGGACGAGAACGCCTATCCGGCCGCGTTCCCCGTCTCCCCCGTCGCTCCGACCGCCCCATGGGCGATCTACCTCACCGACGACGCCGGAGCGTTCCGGCTGCTGTGCTTCGACTTCGACGGCAAGGACTCCCACGGCGTCGACGCCGACCTCATGGAGCAGGCTGCAGACGACTGCGACGCCCTCTCCGCCGTCCTCGACGCTCACCAGGTCGCTCACGTCGTGTGCCAGTCCTCCGGGACCGGCGGCCGGCACCTGTGGGTCGCTCTCGCGGAAGGCGCCCCGGCCGAGCTGGTGGCCCGATTGGCGATCGCCGCTCGCGCGAACTTCCGCACCCTGGATCACGGAATGCTCCGCAACCCGCGCACCGGCGCCGCTCGGCCGCCGCTGTCCCCGCACCGCGACGGCAGTTTCTCGAGCGTCCTCCGCGGCCGCGCAGAGGAGCTGCTGGACACCACCGTCACCGCGGCCGCCATCGAGGCCGTCACAGCCGCACTGGAAGCGTCCCGGCCGCCGCTGCGCGTCGACGCCACTCCCCCGGTACCCACCGCCACCGCCCATCACACGCACCGGTCGCTGAGCGCGGCCGGCGCCGCGCACATGGCCACGGCCGGCGGCGGCGCGAATCCGTCGTGGACGGCGTTCATGTGCCTACTCTCGGCCGCGCACGCCGGCTGGTCTGACACCGACGTCGAGCACGCCGCCCGGACCGCTCCCGGGATGGAGCACTACCGGACCAAGAACACCGGCCGTGGCCACCGCCGGCCGCGCTCGCGCGACGAGGCCGCGGAGCGCCTGGCTCGGCAGTGGGAGAAGGCCCGCCAGTATGCGGCGCTGCACGCCGTTCTCCCGCCCGAGCGTGAGCCTGCAGACCTGATGGAGCTGGAAAGCCTCATCGCCTCCGTCAGTGCCCTCCTGGACCGGTTCCGGGTCAGTCCCGGCCGGTGGGGTCGGAGCGAGCGGGCGACGTCGGAGAAGACGATCCTCACCGCCCTCGCGTACCTCACGCTGCACACCGGCAAGCGCACCGTCGCCGCCTCCATCCGCGATCTGGCGCTCCTCGCCGGGCTCGGCCGGACCACGGCCGCCAGCGCCCTCCGGACGCTGCGCGAGGACGGCTACGTGCAGCTCGTCGTCCGCGCGGACGGCTCCAACGCCAGCGAATGGCGACTCTCCGAGCACTTTTCCACAGCCCCTCTGCAAGGTCCGGTCACAACCACTAATAACCCCCGCCCCCCCGGGCCGCTCTTCACCGAACGAACCATGCTCCTCGCCACGCTCGAAGCCGACCTCACCGACTCGCGGCACGACCTCTTCACCCGCGCCGGCTTGGGACACCTGGCAGGAAAGGCCTACGCGCTGCTGCGCCGCGAAGGGACCCTCGCCGTCGCGGACGCCGCCGTGCTGCTGGGAGTGACCACCCGTACCGCCGCCACTGCCCTCTCTCGTCTGCGTACACACCGGCTCATCGTCAGGTACACCAACGGTTGGACTCAGGCGAAGCGCGACCTTCGCACTGCCGCAGCTCGCGCACTCGGCGTCGACGGAACCCTGATGGATCGAGCTCACCGCTACGACGTCGAGCGCGAAGTCTGGGCCTGGTGGCAAGCCGAGCTGACCCACCGCTCCTCCTCCCCCAGAGAACGCCCTCGACGCCGCCACGTCACGAGCCGACCCCTGTTCGAGGACACCACCGCTGGCGAGCGCGTCTGGCCGCTCTACCCCCGCGACGCCGCCGGCCGCGGCGATCACCGCGAGGCGCTGCACTGGGGACGCACCGGCATGCTCGCTCCCGGCTCGCTTTGGTGGTCCTCGACCGCCGCGTAACGTCGACCGCGAGCATTCGAACATATGTTCTACTGACGTGCGTGGGAACGAACCGACGCTACGAGCGCCACGTCGGCGCGCAGATCGATCGACGCATCGAGGAGACCTTCGGCCGCGGCGACCCCATCGGCCTGACCGATGATGAGCTGGACAAGACCCGGCAGCGCCCGACCTGGGCCACCACTCCCCTGCCTGTCTGGGCATGGGTCCGCTACCCCGGCACCGCAGTCCGAGTTGAGGGCTTTGCGATCGCCTGGACCGCCCGAGCCGTCATGGTCGAGTGGCAGGACCGAGACGCCAGCCGCCGACTCTGGGTTTGGGCTTCTGCTGTCGAAGCAAGGCCGGCGTCGGTTGCTTTGTAGAACCTCGACGCTTCGCATCGTGAGGGACGGCCGGCGAGCCGGCCGACTGCATGCACCCTTCGGGTGTCGTTTCTTTGCCGTGAAGCCTTCGGCGGCTCGGTCGCTGCGCTCCCTCGTAGCCACCTACGGGCTCCGTTCAAGTGGCTCCGCCACCGGCTCCTCCGAGACTTTCGGCACGCGGTCGCTGCGCTCCCTTATTTCGCGCCGAAACTCTCTCCCCCGCCGCCCTCCGGGTTGCACTACGCCCTCCGGTCGCTAAGGCGGAAAACCGCCTTCACGGCAAAAAAACGTGGGGGACAGCGAGAGCTAACAGTACTAATACCGTCAACGGAGGTAACCGAAATGGCCCGCAAGATCACCAGCACCAAGACCGCCGAAGAGCGCCGCGAGCAGGCCGAGGCGCTGCAAGCGTCGATCGCTGAGCAGGTCGAGGAGCTGCGCGGCACGGAGCAGTGGACGCGCTTCCTGACCTTTGCGCAGGCGTTCCACTCCTACTCGCTCAACAACGTTCTTCTGATCCTCAGCCAGATGCCCACCGCGAGCCGCGTCGCCGGGTTCCGCAAGTGGCAGGCGCTCGGCCGCCAGGTGCGGAAGGGCGAGCGCGGCATCCGAATCTTCGGCTTCCGTCAGAAGAAGGTTGCCGCCGAGGACGTCGCGGAGGGCGAGGAGACGACGACCGACGAGGAGGGGCAGAAGGTCGTTCGGTTCTTCCCCATCCTCTCCGTGTTCGACATCAGCCAGACGGACCTCATCGACCCCGAGGCGGGCGACCCCCAGGCGCTCGCACAGCGGCTCACGGGTGACGACTTGCTCGGCATCACGGCGGCCGTCGAGGACTACCTCTCCGAGGAGGGATGGACCGTCGAACGCGAGAACATCCCCGGTGAGGCCAACGGCTACACGACCACGGACGGCACGTGCCGCGTCGTGATCGACGCCAACCTCTCCCCCGCCCAGGCCGCCAAGACCGCGCTGCACGAGGCCGCTCACGTCATCCTCCACGCCGAGGAGGACGAGGAAGAGTACATCGAGCACCGCGGCATCAAGGAGACCGAGGCCGAGAGCGTCGCGT
>NZ_JALGRU010000006.1:0-195759 GCF_022815545.1 Rathayibacter sp. VKM Ac-2928 | reverse complement strand
TCGCGGCCACCGTCGACCACGTGAAGCACAAGCTGAAGAAGTCGAAGGACATCAAGCTGTCCTTCGACGAGTGGAACGTCTGGTACCTCCAGGAGTGGACCGAGAAGGAGAAGGCGGACGCCGAGGGTGACCAGAGCACCCGCGAGTGGGCCTACGCGCCGCGCCTGCTGGAGGACGTGTACTCGGTCGCCGACGCCGTCGTGCTCGGCAACCTCATGATCACGCTGCTGAAGAACTCGGACCGGGTCACCTCCGCGTCGCTCGCGCAGCTCGTCAACGTGATCGCGCCGATCATGACCGAGCCCGGCGGAGCCGCGTGGCGCCAGACCACGTTCTTCCCGTTCTCCACCACCGCGCGCCTCGCCTCGGGCTCGGTGCTCAAGCCGCGGATCGAGGTCGGCTCGTACTCGACCGCGCGCCACGGTGATGCACCGCTGGTCGACTCCGTCGCCACCCTCGACGACGGCCGTGCCGCGGTGTTCCTGGTGAACCGCTCGACGACGGAGGCGCTCGAGGTGACCGTCGACGTCAGCGGCCTCGGCGTCACGACCGTCGCGGAGGCCGTCGGGATCTTCGACGAGGACGTCTACGCGAAGAACACCAAGGACGACCAGAACCGCGTCGGCCTCAAGCCCGTCGACGCCGAGCTGGCGGACGGCGTGCTGACGCTGACGCTGCCCCCGGTCTCCTGGACGGCGGTGTCGCTGACGGCGTAGCGCCCGGATCGGGTGGGTCTCGATACGCGGGCCTGCGGCCCGCTACTCGACCGGAATGGAAGGCGAGCTGCGCTCCCTGTTCTTCACGGGCGCGGGCGCTCCCTGCTGATCGAGTAGCCCGCGCAGCGGGCGTATCGAGATCCCCCACCGCAGGCACTTCGGCCGCCGGGTCTCGATACGCGGGCCTGCGGCCCGCTACTCGACCGGCATGGTGCGCCGCACCTCTCGCGAGGGACGCCTGCTTTCATGCTGATCGAGTAGCCCGCGCAGCGGGCGTATCGAGATCCACCCACGTCAGCACGGAGGCCTGCAGACCGGGACTGCTGAGCACGGCGGGTCTCGATACGCCGCTCCGCGGCTACTCGACCAGCATGGTGGGGAGAGCCGCGCTCCCTGCCCTCCGCGGGCGTGGCGCAGGCCCTCCCTGCTGATCGAGCAGCCCGCACCGCGGGCGTATCGAGATCCCCCACCGCCGACGCCCTCAGCGCAGCAGCGCCTCGAGGTCCGCCGCACTGCGCCCGGCGAGCGTCGGCCAGAGCGTGCGGTCCGCGCCCGGCGCGAGCTCCGCATCGTGCGGCACCCCGACCGCGCACGCCCCGGACGCCACGGCCGCCGCGAGTCCCGTCGGCGAGTCCTCGATCGCGACACAGTGCGCGATGTCGACGCCGAGCGTCGCGGCCGCCAGCAGGTACGGCTCCGGATCCGGCTTGCCGCGCGACACGTCGTCGCCGGTGACGAGCGCGGCGAGCGGCACCTCCGCCGCCAGCGCATCGACGACGACCTGCGCCATCACGCGTGACGACGTGGTCACGATCGCCTGCCGCACCCCCGCCCGGTGCACGTCGCGCAGCAGCTCGCGCGCCCCCGGCCGCCACACCAGCCCGCGGTGCATCTCCGCGAGCACGTCGCGCTCGAGCACCGCCTCCACCTCGGCGTCCGGCAGCTCGACACCGGCGGCCTGCAGCGCCCGCACCGTCTGCTCCATCGTGCTGCCGATCAGCGCGAGCGCGTCGGCACGCGTCCACCCGCGGCCGAAGCGCCCGGCGAGCACCTCCTGCGCCCGCACCCACGCGGGCTCCGAGTCGACGATCGTGCCGTCCATGTCCCAGAGCACCGCCTCCAGGCCGGTCGCACCCTCCGGGCCGGGCACTGCCTCGAGCCCGGTCACGACGCGGCCCCCGCCGTGCGGCGCCGACCGAGGACCCCGGCGAGCAGCACCGCCACGACCCCCGCGATCGGCACCACCAGGAGCCCCACCCGCAGCCCCGCGCCGTCGGCGACCAGCCCGACGATCGGCGGCGAGAGCAGGAAGCCGAGCCGCATCAGCCACGAGACGATCGTGACTCCGGTGCCCGCGCGCAGCCCCCGGATCTCGTCGGCCTCGTGCATCGCCGCGGGGACCGTCGTCGCGAGTCCGAAGCCGGCGGCCGCGAATCCGGCGATCGTGCCCGGAACGGACGGGAACGCCAGCGCCGCCCCCATCCCGAGCGCCGCGATCGCCCCGCCGACCCGGAGCACGCTGCGCTGACCGAAGCGGTCGACCAGCCGGTCGCCGAGGATGCGCCCGACGAACTGCGCGCCGACCAGCGCGACGAAGCCGTACGCCGCCACCGCCGCGGTCGCCCCGAGCGAGCCGCCCAAGTAGACGGCGGCCCAGGTCGACGCCGCGTCCTCGACGAGGGTGCCCGCGATCGCCACCGCGACCAGGGCCGCGAGCAGCAGCACCACCCGCGGGCGGACGCGAGCCCGCACGACCGGCGCGGCCCCCGGCTCGGCCGCGGTCTCGTCGTCGCGGCCTCGCAGGAGGAAGCGCAGCGCGGTCAGCGCGACCGCCGCGAAGAGCACCCCCGAGATGCTCAGGTGCATGGCGCGGGGCAGGCCGAGCGCGATCGCCCCGGCCGCCATCGAGCCGCCGAGGACCGCGCCGATCGACCAGATCGCATGGAAGGAGTTGATGATCGAGCGCCCGTAGCGGCGCTGGACCCGCAGACCGTGGCTGTTCTGCGCGACGTCGGTGATCGCATCGGTCGCGCCGGCGAAGGCGAGAGCCCCGGCGAAGACCAGCAGCGACGGCGAGAAGCCGGCCAGCACCGTCCCGATCGCGGTGAGGATCGTGCCGAGCACCGCGGCGCGGCCGCTGCCGAGCCGCCGGATCACGACGGCCGCGGCGAGCCCGGCGACGACCGCGCCGGCCGGGAACGCGGCGATCGCGACTCCGTAGGCCGCGTTGTCGAGCGCCAGGTCGGCCTTGATCTCGGGGAAGCGCGGGACGAGGTTGGCGAAGAGCGCGCCGTTGGTGAGGAAGAGCGCGGCGACGGCGGTGCGAGCGCGGCGCGACTCGGTGGACGGCGGCGCGAGGGCGGTGGACATGCGTACGACCGTACACGCAGTGTGTACGATCGTGCACATGGACAGCACCGACCACGTCGCCGCCGAGCATGTCGCCGACGAGCATGTCGCCGCCGACCACTTCGCCGGCGACGAGCGCAGCAACCGCGAGCGGATGCTCGCCGGCGACCTCTACATCGCCGACGACCCGGAGAGCACGCGCCTCGCGCAGCGCGCCGCACGGCTCGCCGACGCCTACCACCGCGCCGCGCTCGCCGACGAGGCGGCTGCCCGCCCGCTGCTCGAGGAGCTGCTCGGCTCGCTCGGCGAGGACGCGTTCGTGAAGCCGCCGCTGTTCGTCGACTACGGCGAGAACATCACGATCGGCCCGCGCACCTTCGTCAACTACCACCTCACCGCGCTCGACGTCGCGGCGATCACCATCGGCGCCGACTGCCAGATCGGCCCGAACGTGCAGCTGCTCACGCCGACGCACCCGGTCGAGCCCGGTCCGCGCCGCGACAAGCTCGAGGCCGCCCGGCCCATCACGATCGGCGACAACGTCTGGCTCGGCGGCGGGGTGATCGTCTGTCCCGGGGTGAGCATCGGCGACGACAGCGTGGTCGGAGCGGGCGCCGTGGTCACCCGCGACATCCCGGCCGGCGTCGTCGCCGTCGGCACTCCGGCCCGCGTGATCCGGAGCGTCACCGAGTGACCGAGACCGCTGAGAGCGCACCCGCGCCGCGCGCACCGCGCCGCACCGACCCGCACCGGCGCGACCGCATCATCGACGCCTGCCTCGACGTGATCGCGGAGGAGGGGGTCGCCGGCACCTCGCACCGCCGCGTGGCCGCGGCCGCCGACGTGCCGCTCGGCTCGATGAGCTACCACTTCGCCGGGATGGACGAGCTGCTGCACGAGGCGTTCACCCGCTTCGCCGACTCCGTCGCCGAGCAGACCCTGCGGCGGATGACCGATGCCCGCACCCCCGACGAAGCGCGCGAGGCCGTCGTCGACGTCGTCCTGCACGACATCTTCGGCAGCCGGCGCGAGCTCGTGATCACCCACGAGCTCTACACCCTCGCCGCCCGGCGTCCGGAGTACCGCAGCATCACGCACAGCTGGATGGCCCGCTCCCGCGCCGCCCTCGAGCGCCACGTCGACCCGACCACCGCCCGCATGCT
The DNA here is from genome assembly GCF_022815545.1 of Rathayibacter sp. VKM Ac-2928. Classification (NCBI taxonomy): domain Bacteria; kingdom Bacillati; phylum Actinomycetota; class Actinomycetes; order Micrococcales; family Microbacteriaceae; genus Rathayibacter; species Rathayibacter sp. VKM Ac-2928. The sequence goes on along the minus strand of NZ_JALGRU010000006.1, from coordinate 191,531 downwards.
CGACGCCCTGATGGAGGGCCTCACCATCCACCGCGCCCTCGACGAGGAACCGGCCGACGACGCCGTCGTCCGCGAGGCCGTCCGCCGCATCCTCGGCTGACCCGCCCCTCCCCTCCCCCTCCGCGAGATGCCACTTGTGCACGCTTCTCACGGCGTGTCGCGTGCACAAGTGGCATCTCGCGGAGGGGTCAGGCGGGGGTGGCAGGGTGGAGGGATGGCTTCTCCTCAGGACTTCGACCTCGACGAGCTGCGGGGGCGCGTGCTGGAGGAACGCGGCGGGGAGGTGGACGACAGCATCCCGGAGCTCGCGGCGGCCGACCCGGAGCTGTGCGGGATCGCGCTCGCGCTGCCGGACGGCACCGTGCGCTCGAGCGCGCAGGCGGACGTGCCGTTCAGCATCCAGTCGGCGGTCAAGCCGTTCCTCTTCGCACTCGCGCTGCTCGACACCGACGGCGACGCGCTCGACCGCGTCGGCATCGAGCCGACCGGCGAGGCCTTCGACGCCCTGAAGCTCGAGAGCGGCACCGGCCGCCCGCCGAACCCGATGGTCAACGCGGGCGCCCTGCTGACCGCCGCACTCGTCGACGGCGGCGATGCGGAGGGCCGCGGCGAGCGCATCCTCCGCGGCCTCTCCGCCTTCGCCGGCCGCTCGCTGGAGGTCGACGAGAGCGTCGCCTCGAACGAGCACCTGCTCGGCGACCGCAACCACGCCCTCGCGCACCTCATGCGCGCCGAGGGCACCCTGCGGCGCAGTGCCGACGACGCCGTCGCCGCCTACGCCCGCGCCTGCGCCGTGCTCGTCGACGCGGAGGCCCTCGCGGTGATGGGCGCGACCCTCGCCCTCGGCGGCGTGAATCCCGTGACCGGCGAGCGCGTCGTGCCGGCCCTCGTCGCCCGCGACGTCGTCTCGGTGATGGCGACCTGCGGCGTCTACGACGGCTCCGGCCGCTGGATGCGCGCCGTCGGCGTCCCCGCCAAGTCGAGCGTCTCCGGCGCGATCGTCCTCTCTGCTCCCGGCCGCCTCGGTGCCGCCATCGTCAGCCCGCCCCTCGACTCCCAGGGCACCAGCGTCCGCGGCGCCGCCGCCAGCACCCTCCTGTCCGCCGCCCTCGCCCTGCACTCCTTCGACCCGCCCCCGCGCTGATGCTGATGCTGATCGAGTAGCGCCCGGAGGGCGCATATCGAGATCCCCCCCACGGAGCACGCGGGTCTCGATACGCCGCTCCGCGGCTACTCGACCAGCATGGTTGGGCCACTCCGCGGCTACTCGACCAGCATGGATGGGCCGCTCCGCGAGAGCCGCGACCGCGAAGCGGAGCCCACCAGTCCGAGCCCGCCACTCCCGGCGCAAGGCCGAGGTCACCGGCGAATCGCGTGCCAGCGATTCGTCGTACCGGTACGCGAGACGCTCTGCGGAACGCGACCACCCACCCGAGCCGACCGCGGAGCGGATGACGACGAAGGAGGAATCCGCTCGAACCAGCACCGCGGCGAATCGCGTGCCAGCGATTCGTCGTACCGGTCCGCAAGACGCTCTGCGGAACGCGACCACCCACCCGAGCCGACCGCGGAGCGGATGACGACGAAGGAGGAATCCGCTCAATCGAGCAACAGCGCCGGCTCCTCCAGCACGCTCGCAACGTCGGCGACGAAGCGGCTGACGACGTCGCCGTCGACGACGCGGTGGTCGAAGGAGCCGCCGACGGTGGTGACGAAGCGGGGGCGGACCTCGCCGTCGACGACCCAGGGCTTCTGCTTGATGGTGCCGAGGGCGATGATCGCGACCTCGCCGGGGTTGAGGATCGGTGTGCCGGTGTCCATGCCGAACACGCCGATGTTGGTGATGGTGATGGTGCCGTTCTGCATGTCGGCGGCGGAGGTCTTGCCGTCGCGGGCGTCGAGGGTGAGCTTCTCGAGGGCCTGGGCGAGCTCGAGGAGGCTCATCGACTGCGCGTCCTTGACGTTGGGCACGAGCAGGCCGCGCGGGGTGGCCGCGGCGATGCCGAGGTTGACGTAGTGGCGGACGAGGATGTCCGTGTCGGTCCAGGCGGAGTTGACCGTCGGGTTCCGCCGCACCGCCCAGATGATGGCCTTGGCCATGATCAGCAGCGGCGAGACCTTGACGCCGGCGAAGTCGGGCGAGTTCTTCAGGCGCTTGACGAACTCCATCGTGCGGGTCGCGTCGACGTCCACGAAGACGCTGACGTGCGGCGCGGTGAAGGCGCTGCGCGACATCGCCGAGGCGATGGCCTTGCGGACGCCGCGGACGGGGATGCGGTCCTCGCGGGAGTCGCCCCAGGCGGGGGTCTGGATGTTGCGGAAGACGCTGGCCTGGGAGGCGTGGCGGATGACGTCGTCGCGGGTGACCTCGCCGGCGAGGCCGGTGGCCTGCACCTCGAGCAGGTCGACGTCGAGGTCCTTGGCGAGCTTGCGGATCGGCGGCTTCGCGATGACGGGCAGCGCCGACGAGGCGGGCACCGAGGTCGGTCGCGGCGGCGACGCCGGGCGGGCCGGCTTCTCCGGAGCGGCGCCCGCGGCGGGACGGCGACGGCGGGTGGCAACGTGGCCGCCGGCGGTGCCGTAGCCGACCAGCGCGGCGCCGGAGCCCTCGCCGGGCTCGGTGGTCGAGGGAGCGGGCGGGGCTGCGGGCGGCGCGGCCTGCGCGGGCATCGCCGGGATCTCGGAGCCTGCCGAGCCCGCGCCCTGCACGGTGATGATCGGCGTGCCGACGTCGACCGTCTGGCCCTCGTCGACGAGCACGTCGACGACGGTGCCGCTGAACGGCGAGGGCAGCTCGACGAGCGACTTGGCGGTCTCGATCTCGACGAGGACCTGGTTGACGCTCACCTCGTCGCCGACCTTGACCCGCCAGGAGACGATCTCGGCCTCGGTGAGGCCCTCGCCGACGTCGGGGAGGAGGAAGTGCTCTGTCATCGTCGGGACTCCTGGCTGTGCCGGTTCTGCATGAGGGAAGGGGGCGCGTCGGGACGCCGGGGCGTCGGCCGGTGCGTCAGTACGCGAGCGAGCGGTCGACGGCCTCGAGCACGCGGTCGACGTCGGGGAGGAAGAGCTTCTCGACCTTGGCGGGCGGGAAGGGCGTGTCGAAGCCCGCGACGCGGAGCACCGGCGCCTCGAGCGAGTAGAACGCCTTCTCGGTGACGGTCGCGGCGATCTCGGAGCCGAGGCTCACGTTCGCGGACGCCTCCTGGGCGACCACGAGCCGACCGGTCTTGCGGACCGAGGCGAGCAGCGGCTCCCAGTCGATCGGCGAGAGCGAGCGCAGGTCGACGACCTCGACGCTGGTCCCCTCCTCGCCGGCGAGCTCGGCGGCCTGGAGCAGCACGGAGACCATCGGCCCCCAGCCCACGACCGTGACCTCGTCGCCCTGGCGCACGACGCGGGTCGCGTGCAGCGGGGCGGCGGAGGCGCGGAGGTCGACGTCGCCCTTGGGCCAGTAGCGGCTCTTGGGCTCGAAGAACATCACCGGGTCGTCCGAGGCGATGGCCTCCTGGATCATCCAGTAGGCGTCGTTCGGGGTCGACGGGCTGACCGCGCGGAGGCCCGCGGTGTGCGCGAAGTAGGCCTCGTTGCTCTCCTGGTGGTGCTCCACCGCTCCGATGTGCCCGCCGTAGGGCACGCGGATGACGACGGGCATCGTGAGCGAGCCCTCGTGCCGGTTGGTCATCTTCGCGAGCTGCGAGGTGATCTGGTCGAAGGCCGGGTAGATGAAGCCGTCGAACTGGATTTCGCAGACCGGGCGGAAGCCGCGCATCGCGAGGCCGATCGCGGTGCCGACGATACCGGACTCGGCGAGCGGGGTGTCGAGCACGCGCTGCGGCCCGAACTCGGCGTGCAGGCCCTCGGTGATGCGGAAGACGCCGCCGAGGGGGCCGATGTCCTCGCCCATCAGCAGGACGCGGTCGTTCTCGGTCATGGCGCGGCGGAGCCCGGCGTTCAGCGCCTTCGCCATCGACATGGACTCCAGCTGCGTGTCGCTCAGCGGCGGCTGGACGGTGGTGCTCGTGTCGATCGTCATCGCGGGTCGCCTCCCAGCGCGTCCTCGTAGCCCTGGAGCCACGCCTTCTGCTCCGCCACCTGCTGGTGCGGCTCCGAGTACACGTGGTCGAACATCACGTCGACGGGCGGCGCCTCGAGCGCGAGCAGGCGCTGCCGGATGTCGGCGGCGAAGTCCTTCGCCTCCTCGTCCACCTCGTCGAAGAACGACTGCGGGGCGCCGAGACCGCGCAGGTAGGCGGCGAAGCGGGTGATCGGGTCCTTCGCGACCCACGAGGCGAGCTCGTCGTCGGTCCGGTACTTCGTGGGGTCGTCGCTCGAGGTGTGCGCGCCGATGCGATAAGTGAGCGCCTCGATGAACTGGGGGCCGCCGCCGGAGCGGGCGTCGGCGAGGTGCTTCGCGGTGACGGCGTAGCTGGCGAGCACGTCGTTGCCGTCGATCTGCACGCCCGGGATTCCGAAGCCGGAGGAGCGGAGGTACAGCGGGCTGCGCGACTGAGTGGCGACGGGCACGGAGATCGCGTAGTGGTTGTTCTGCAGGAAGAACACCTCGGGCGTCTGGTAGCTCGCGGCGAAGACCATGGCCTCGCTGACGTCGCCCTGGCTGGAGGCGCCGTCGCCGAAGTAGACGATGACCGCCGCGTCCTTCTCGGGGTCGCCCGTGCCGGTCGCGCCGTCGAAGGTGAGGCCCATCGCGTAGCCGGTCGCGTGCAGGGCCTGCGAGCCGAGGACCAGCGTGTAGAGGTGGAAGTTGCCGTGCGCGGGGTCGGCCGGGTCCCAGCCGCCGTGCGTCACACCGCGCAGCAGCGCGAGGACGCGGAGCAGGTCGACGCCGCGGACCTTGGCGACGACGTGCTCGCGGTAGGAGGGGAAGACGTGGTCCTGCGGACGCAGCGCGAACGCGGAGCCGACCTGCGCCGCCTCCTGCCCGTGACTCGGCACCCAGAGACCGAGCTGCCCCTGACGCTGCAGGTTCGCCGCCTCGATGTCGAACCGGCGGACGACCGCCATCTCGCGGTAGAAGGAGCGGTGCTGCGCCTCGTCGATCCCGTCGAGGAGGGGGGCGTACTGCTCGGCCGCGGGGGTCGGTGCGAACCGGCCGTCCGCGGTGAGGAACTGGACCGTCGGCGTCTCGCTGGTGGCTGCCACCCGACTAACCTATCCGCCTCGCGGGATGCCCCTTCGGGAGGGTCCCGACAATCTCCGCCGCTGCCGTGAGGAGCTTGTCGACAGAACTCGCCTCGCCGACGGACACCCGGATGCCCTCGGGCGGGAAGGCGCGGACGACCACGCCGGCCCGCTCGAAGACCGCCGCGGCCGCCTCCGTCTGCTCGCGGGTGTCGAACCAGAGGAAGTTGGCCTCGGACTCGGGGATGGTCCAGCCCTGGTCGAGCAGCGCCTGCCAGAGGTGGTCGCGGAGCTGGGCGATGCGGCCGACGCGCTCGAGCAGCTCCTCGCGGTGCTCGAGCGAGGCGACCGCCGCGGTCTCCGCGAAGCGGGTGACCGAGAGGGGGATGGCGGTCGAGCGGGCGGCGTCGAGGATCCGCGGGTGCCCGATCGCGTAGCCGACGCGCAGCCCCGCCAGTCCGTAGGCCTTGGAGAAGGTGCGGGCGACGACGAGGTTGGGGTGGCGGCCGAGGAGGGTCGCGCCGTCCACCGCGCGCTCGTCGCCGACGAACTCGGCGTAGGCCTCGTCGAGCAGGACGAGGACGTCGGCCGGCACCTTCTCGAGGAAGGCCGCCACGTCGTCCGCGGTGGCGACGGTCCCGGTGGGGTTGTTGGGGCTGCAGACGATCACCAGACGGGTGCGCTCGGTGATCGCCTGGGCCATCGCGTCGAGGTCGTGCGTGTCGTCGGCGCGCAGGGGGATGCGCACGCCGGTGGCGCCGGCGGTGGTGATGAGGGAGGGGTAGGCCTCGAAGGAGCGCCAGGCGTGCACGACCTCGTCGCCCGGTCCCGCGGCGGCGGTGATCAGCTGGGCGATGACGGCGACGGAGCCCGCTCCGACGATGACCTCGTCGATCCCGACGCCGTAGCTCTCGGCGAGCGCCGTCCGGAGCGCCGTGGCCGCGGCGTCCGGGTAGCGGTTGAAGTCGGTGATCGCCTGCACCCGCTCGAGCACCGAGGGCAGCGGATCGAACGGGTTCTCGTTGGAGGAGAGCTTGAACGCGTCCGCGGAGGCGGCGCGGCCCTGGCGGTAGGCCGGCAGAGCGAGGATCTCGGGGCGGAGGCGGACGGGTGGCTCCTGCTGGTCGGTCACCCGGACCATGCTATTCGGGCGGCGGCCGGGCGAGCCGCGCGAGGCACCCTTCCCCGCCGCCGGTGCGCCCGGGTGGAGGCGGGCTGCGCCAGAGTGGAGGCATGCGCAGACTCCTCCTCGGCCTCGCCACCAACGCCGTCGCCCTCTGGCTGACCACGCTCGTCGTCGCGGGCGTCCGCGTCGATCCGTACGAGCAGGGGCCGACCGCCGCGGTGCTCACGTACCTCCTCGTCGCAGTGATCTTCGGCGTCGTCAACTCCGTGGTCGGCGGGGTGGTCCGCGTCGTGGCCTTCCCGCTGTACGTGCTGACGCTCGGTCTCGTGTCCTTCATGGTGAACGGCCTGCTCCTGCTGCTGACGGCCTGGATCAGCGGCCTCTTCGGCTTCGGCCTGGTCGTGGACGGCTTCTGGTGGGGCGTCCTCGGCGCCCTGGTGCTCGCGATCGTCAACTGGTTCATCGGGCTGCTCCTGCGCCCCTTCGCTCGCGACCGCCGCCGGGACTGACCGGCACGGTCGTCAGCCGGGCGGCGACGCGCGAGTCCGGCGCTCCCCGCCAGAGCGGGAACAGAGCGGCCCCGGTCGCCGCGAGCCGGGGGTCGGCCGCCGCATCGAGGGCGTGCCCGGTCGCGACGTAGGCGTCGAGGGCGTGCGCGGGCACCGGAGTGTCCCGCGGGATCCCCGCCGGGGAGTCGCGCTCGACCAGCACGACCCCCGGCTCCTCCGCCGCCGTCCGGCTGAAGCCGCTGAGCGCCGGCACCAAATCGTCGGAGTGCTCGATCGAGAGCGAGCGCGTCCCCTCCGGCAGGTCCAGCCCGCGCACCGGACTGCCGAAGGTGACGACGTCGTGCACGTCGTAGCGCCCCGACTGCGCCACCCGGAGGGCGACCAGCCCGCCCTGCGAGTGCGCGGCCATCGTGACGGGGGCCCCGGCGGAGATCCCGGCCGCCGCCATCGCCGCGAGCGCTCCCTCGACGGAGGCGGCGCGCCCGCCCGCCATCGCCTGCAGGTTCGACGGAGCCCCGAAGGCCTGCTCCGGGTCGGCGCTCCAATCGGTGGTGCCGGAGAGCGTGACGAGCCACTCCCCTCCGTAGCGCTCGATCACCACCTGCGGACCGTCGGGATCGCTCGGCGGGATCCGCGCCGCGAGCTCCCCCCAGCCCGCCGGCGCGGCGAGCGGGTCCACCGGCGGCGGCACCCGCTCCACCCGCAGCTCCCGCTCACCCGGCGCCGGCAGCACGCCGAACACCGTCCCCAGGATGACGAGCGCCCCCGCCGCCGACTGCACCCCGTTCCCGATCACCTGCTCGGACGTCGGTCGCCCCACCGCGTCGGCCAGCGGCGGAGGGAGCAGCAGCACCCCGATCTCGGTGCCGAGGCCGATCGAGGAGATCACCCCGCGCAGACCCTCGATCAGGAGAGGGTCGCCCAGCAGCGCCCGGACGAGGTCCTCCCCCTCCTCCTTCAGGTCGGCCTCGGCACCCTCGTCCCCCGCGAGGGCTCGCGCCGCCGCCGAGACCGACCCGAACGCCGCGTCGGCCACCGCCCGGACCAGCACCGCGGCGTCCTCGACGGCGCCGGGAAGCCGCCGCGCGAGGGACTCGCCCGCACGCCGCTCGAAGAGCGCGACGGCGGTCTGCGGCCCGAGGATCCCCGGCGTCCCCGGCACCGCGTCCTCCTCCGCCCGCTCGTACTCCGCCGCCGCCGCGGCGAGCGCCTCCCGGAGCGCCACCGCGTCGGCCTCGAGCAGGCGGAGCCGATCGCCGAGCGCCGCCGGCTCACCCGCCCGGGCCGGCGCCGCGAGCATCACCGCGGGGACGAGCCCGTCGCCGAGCACCGCGCACTCGGCCAGCCCCGCCGCGAGCCCCTCGAGCGTCCGCCGGCGCTCGTCGAGCTCGGCCGTCTCCACCCGCACCGGGGACGGCGCCCTCATCCGCCCGCCCCCACTGCCAGCCCGCGCGCCGCCGCCTCCGCCGTCGCGAGCCCGGCCAGCAGCTCGGCCGCCCGCTCGGCGTACTCCCGCGCCGCCGCCCCCTCCCAGTCGGCGTCGGGCAGGAGTCCGCCCGCCTCCCCGCGCAGCACCCCGATCCGCTCGGCGAGCGCCGCCACCGCCGCGCTCGGCCACGGCGCCGCCGCGCCCGTCGCTCCCCCTGCAGCCGCCTCGAGGCTCATCCGCCACCTCCCTTCTCTCTCGATGCCCGCGGCCAGCCTCGGGCACCGCGGTCGGCCACGGGCGGGCGCTCCCCGGAACGGTGGAGAGGTCGAGAATCCGCCCGCTGTGGAGGACCGCCGGTGCGCCATGATGGGCGGGTGACCCCCTCTTCCGCGCCGTCGGCGTTCGCCGTGTGCTTCGTCTGCACCGGCAACATCTGCCGGTCGCCGATGGCGGAGGTGGTGCTGCGCTCCCTCGCCGAGCAGGCAGGGCTCGGCTCGGTCATCACGATCACCTCCGCCGGCACCGGCGAGTGGCATCTCGGCGAGCACGCCGACCACCGTGCCCTCGAGGCGCTCGATCGCCGCGGACTCGACGGCGCTCCGCACCGCGCGCGGCTCTTCGACCCCGCGCTCTTCGAGGAGTTCGACCTCGTCGTCGCCCTCGATCACGGCCACGAGCGGGCGCTGCGCTCCTGGGCGCGCACCGACGTCGACCGGCAGAAGATCCGGCGCCTGCTCGCCTTCGAGCCGGGCCTCTCGGCGCAGGGCGACGTCCCCGACCCCTACTATTCCGATGCGGCGGCGTTCGACTCGGTGCTCGCGCTGATCGAGCGCGCGTGCCGGGCGCTCTTCGCCCAGATCGAACCGGGACTGCGCGGCAACCGCACGGTCCGCACCGACTCGCGCTCGAGCCTCCAGACCGCGCGGGACCCCCGAGAACCGGAAGGCACCACCGCATGACCTCGCTCCCTCCCCAGCCGCTCAGCCCGCTCGACGGCCGCTACAGCGCCGCCGTCTCCGCCCTCGGCGAGCACCTGTCGGAGGCCGGGCTGAACCGAGCGCGCGTGCACGTGGAGGTGGAGTGGCTGCTCGCCCTCACCGACCGCCGCCTCTTCGGCTCCGAGCCGGTCGAGGCCGCCGACGCCGAGGAGCTCCGCCGCCGCGCCCGCGACTTCGGCCAGCCCGAGATCGACCGCCTGGCCGAGCTCGAGGCCGTCACCCGCCACGACGTGAAGGCGGTCGAATACCTGGTGCGCCAGTGGCTGGCCGAGCTGGGCCTGGATCGCATCGCCGAGCTCACCCACTTCGCCGCGACCAGCGAGGACATCAACAACCTCTCCTACGCGCTCGTCGTCCGCCGGGCCGTCGAGGACGTCTGGCTGCCGAAGCTGCGCTCGGTCGTCGCCTCCCTGCGCGAGCTCGCCGTGCGCTACCGCGACGAGTCGATGCTCAGCCGCACCCACGGCCAGCCCGCGACGCCGACGACGATGGGCAAGGAGTTCGCCGTCTACGCCTTCCGCCTCGAGCGGGTCGTCGTGCAGCTCGAGGCCACCGAGTACCTCGGCAAGTTCAGCGGAGCGACCGGCACCTTCGCGGCGCACCTCGCGGCGGATCCGGACACCGACTGGGCGGCCCTCGCGGCGGAGTTCGTCGGCTCCCTCGGCCTCGTCTTCAACCCGCTGACCACCCAGATCGAGTCGCACGACTGGCAGGCCGAGCTCTACGGCAAGGCCGCGCACGCGAACCGGATCCTGCACAACATCTGCACCGACGTCTGGACCTACATCTCGCTCGGCTACTTCCGGCAGATCCCGCAGGCCGGCGCGACCGGCTCGTCGACGATGCCGCACAAGATCAACCCGATCCGGTTCGAGAACGCCGAGGCGAACCTCGAGCTCTCCAGCGCGCTGCTCGACTCGCTCGCGCAGACCCTGGTCACCTCGCGGCTGCAGCGCGACCTCACCGACTCGACGACCCAGCGCAACATCGGCGTCGCGTTCGGCCACTCGCTGCTCGCGCTCGACAACATCGCACGCGGGCTGCTCGAGATCGACCTCGACCCGCGCGCCCTCGCCGCCGACCTCGACACCAACTGGGAGGTGCTCGCGGAGGCGATCCAGACCGTCATCCGCGCCGAGGTCGTCGCGGGACGCTCCTCGATCACGGACCCGTACGCGATGCTCAAGGACCTCACCCGCGGCAAGCGCCTCGGCGCCGAGGACCTCGCGGTCTTCGTCGACGGCCTCGACATCGGCGCTGCCGCGAAGGCCCGTCTGCTCGCGCTGACGCCCGCCGGCTACACCGGGCTGGCCTCGGAGCTGGTCGACCGCCTGAGCTGAGACGCCGTCGAGCTCGCCTGCGGGGGAGCTCGACGGAGACGGCCCCCGGCGCGGATGTCGGGGGTCCTGCCTAGGGTCGGAGCATGTCCCCCGATGCGGTCCCCCCGGACTGCGCCCTCGACGGCTGCCGCACGGCCGCCGAGCCGGGCGCGCCGGTGGCGCTCTGCAGCGCGCACCTCGGGCTCGCGCACGACTGGGTGGCGCGCGAGGACGGCGTCGTCGACGCCCTCCCCTCGCCGTGCCTCGTCTGCGGCTCGCGGCTGGGCGTCCGGCACCCGTCGGGCTGGCTCTGCGCGGCCTGCGAGTGGCGGCTCGGCGACGCGCCCGACGGCGAGCTGCCGCCACCGCGGGTCGAGGTCGTCTACTACATCCGCTTCGCCGGGCGGATCAAGATCGGCACCAGCGGCAACCCTCGGCAGCGCCTGCACCGGCTGCGGCACGAGGAGCTGCTCGCCTTCGAGCGCGGCGGGCGGACGCTGGAGCAGCACCGCCACGCGCAGTTCGCCGTCGAGCGGCTGGAGCGGACGGAGTGGTTCACCCGCAGCGCCGCGCTCGACCGGCACGTCGAGGCGGTGCGGGCGGGCGAGCCCGACCCGTGGGCCCTGTACCGACGCTGGTGCAGCGAGGCGCTCGCACTGCGGACCTGAGCCGCCGCGGGGTCGCGCGGCGGGCCGGCACGCCCCTCCGACCGGTCAGCGGGTCCAGGCGCCCGGTCAGGGCGACCAGGCGCCCGGTCAGCGTGTCCAGGCGTCGACGAGCAGCGACCCGCGGATCTCGCGCAGCTCGTCGAGCAGCCGGTCCACGAGCCCCGCCGAGACGCCCGACGCGAGGACGTCGTGCGGCCCGAGCGGAGGCAGGCGCCCGGTCCGCACCCGCACCACCTCCCAGCCGACGGCCCGCAGCGCGCGGTCCTTCCGCCGGTCCGCCTCCTCGCGATGCCCCACGTGCTCGAGCCCGTGCCGCCCCGTGGAGTCGTACTCGATCGCCACCCGCAGCTCGCTCAGCACGATGTCCGGCCACGCCTCCAGGTGCTCGAAGAACGGCCGACCAAGCCGCACCGCCGTGAACCCCGGCTCGAACTCGAGCCGCTCGGCGAGCAGCGTGCGGAGCCGCGCCTCGACCGCCGACGCGGGCGGAGGCGCGCAGGCGCTGACGAAGGGCTCTCCCGGCGGGAGCTGCGGGGTCTTCGAGCAGATCCGCGGCGGGCGCGATCTCGTCGGCGTGCGGGCGGGACGGGGTGACCGAGCAGCAGCGGACTCGGGGACCGGGGCCGACGGGCGCTCGATCACCGGCTCCACCGCGGGCCGCGGCGTCCGGGGCTTCGCGAGCGCCGCGCAGTCGGGGCACCAGGACGAGCGCCGCCGCTCCCGGCCCGGACGGTGCCGCTGCTCCTCGGGAGTCGCGACGAACACGTGTCCCGCGTCGCACAGCCAGCACAGATAGACGTCGGCCGCCGGGGGGATCTGGCTGAGGACGATCCCCCCGTTGTACTCGGGCCGGTACTGGAGCACGAGCACCGGGAACGACGCCCACGCCTCCCGGTACGTCCCCACCGGATACGGGACGTCGACCCCTCGCGAGAACCGCCGCCGCTCCCACCACCGCCCGATCGCCTCCGCCACCCCCGCACGCTAACCCGGACCACCGACGCCGCGGCGTTCATCCCGATCGAGGAGCCCGCGGAGCGGGCGTCTCGAAGGGGATCGGCGGGAGAGGGGGAGCCTGCAGCCCGCCGTGCTGAGGACGGTGGGTCTCGATACGCCCCTGCGGGGCTACTCGACCGACATGCAGGACCAGCAGGGCGCGTGTGGCTACTCCTGCGGCGAGGGGCGGCGGCGGCGGGCGAGGAGGGCGGCGGCGAGACCGAGGACGAGGGCGGCCAGGCCGCCGGCGAACCACGGGCCGGGGTCACCTCCGGTGTCGGCCAGCGTCGGAACGACCGGCGCGGGTGAGACGACGGTCGTCTCGCCCGGTGCGCCGCACTCCCCGCGATGGACGACCGTCCCGTCCGCCGTGGCGAGCGTCTCGACCCAGTAGTAGCTGCCGGGCTCGGTGAACCGGGTCTCACCGGACCAGTAGGAGACGTCCTCGTTCAGGCCGGGCGTCGTGGCGACGGGGCTGCCCGACCCGTCGAAGACGCGGTTCGCCGGCGTGCACGTGTCCTGCTCGCCGCTCCTCATGAACGCCTCGAACGTGATCACCGCGCCGGCCGGGACCCGGCCGTTCACGACGGCCTCGTCCCGCACCGGGTCGCCCACCTGTACTGCCGGAGTGGCCTTGGTGTGGACGTCGGGAGTGTGCACGGTGGTCGTCTCGCCGGGCGCTCCGCACGCACCCTGGGCGAGGATCCTCCCGTCGTAGGAGTGCAGCTCCTCCACCCAGTGCACGGCGCCCGCGGTGGTGAAGACGACCGGGGGCGAGGTGTAGGTGCCCGCCTTCTCGACGACGACCGGGGTGCCGGTCGTGTCCGCCACCAGCGTGGACGCGTCGCAGACCGGCGGCACGCTGTCAGCGGCGGACCTCGTGCCGGCGGCCGCCCGGTAGGCCTTCCACACCAGGTAGGCGCCCTTCGGCGTCTCCCCGGTGACGATCGCGTCGTCGGTCGCACCGTCGTGCACCGCGCTGTCGGCCTGCGCCTTCGACGTCACGTCGGGCACGGTCACCTTCGTGGTCTCCCCCGGCACTCCGCACTCACCGCGGTGCAGGACGCGGCCGTCCTTCGTCCGCAGCGTCTCCACCCAGTGATGGACGCCGGGCTCCGTGAAGCGGACCTCACTCGACCAGTACGACCTCTTCTCGTTCCGCCCCGCGGCGACCGCGACGGGTGACGTCGAGCCGTCGTAGACCCGGGACTCGACGGTGCAGGAGGCCCGGTCGCCGGTCTGCCGGTACGCCTCGAAGGTGATCACGGCGCCCTCCGGCACCTCGCCGTCGACGACCGCCTCGTCCTTCGCGGTGTCCGACAGCGGCACGGAGGGCGTCGCCTTCGTGCGGACCTGCGGGGTCGTCACGCGCACGACCTCGCCCTTCGTGTTCCACCCGTCCGCCCAGCCCGTCGTGAAGAGCGTCTCGGGGGCGGACCAGACCCAGACGATGTGGCCGGCCGAGTCCGCCGGCGCGGTCGCCGCCTCCGAGGTGAAGGTGCCGGGTCCCTCGACGACGATGCTCGAGGTCGTCAGGACCGTGGCGTTCTCCGGCCTCGTCGCCGGGACCGTTCCGGTGCCGGGCACCCAGTAGGCGGTTCCCGTGAAGGTGACGGGGACGCTCCTGCCGTCCTTCTTCAGCCAGGCTCCGGTGTCCTTCACCGTGAGGGTGTCCGTGGAGGTCGCGGAGACGGGGATCTCCTCGTCGGTGACCTGCGTCTCCGCCGCGACCGTCGTCGGCGAGAGGTGCGTCTCCGCGACCAGCCCGAACCTGTCCGACCAGGTGTAGCCGTCGGGGAGGAACGGCTTCACCCGGTCCGGCTGCGACGCCTCCTCGACGCGCCAGACCCAGGTGTAGAACCCGGCCGAGGGCACCGTCACTCCCGGGGAGGTGTAGGTTCCCGGGCCGGTCGCGGTCAGCTCGACGCTTCCGGCGACGGGCGCGCCCGGCGGCACCGCGTCGGACTGCACCGGCTGCTCGGCGTACGGACCGTGGAGCGTGCCGCGGTAGACCACCGGCACGGGCGCGCCGTCGAGGGTGCGCCACTCCCCCGACCCGGGCGCGACGCCTGCCCTGACGGTGTCGGTCGCCTGCGCTCCCGCCTCCACGCGTCGTGTCGAGACCTGCGTCGATCCGATCGGCGAGAACAGGTTCGGGATCGGCGCGGAGGCCGCCGTGGCGGCGGCGATCGTGAACGAGCCGTCGATCTTCTGGCCCTTCGACGCGGTCCACTGCTCGGAGGTCACCCCCGGAGCCCAGGTCATGATGTTCCCCAGGTAGCCGGAGGCACCCGCCACCCGGATCTCGTCGGACCGCGCCTCGACGGCGAAGGAGGGGCCGGCGCTCGGGACGACGCGGAGCGTCCGCGACTCCCCGTCCTTCATCGTCGACTGCCCGGATCCGGTGTCGTCGAACACCGCGTTCGTCAGATGCACTGTCCCCGTCTGCCCGGGCGGATCGGTCCGAGCCGTGACCCGGCCGGTGCCCGCGCTCGTCTGCATGTCGAGACTCAGCGACGCCGAGCCGGACGTCCGCCCCGGCCGCACCGCCGTCACGCCGGCGGCCTCCGCCCGGTACTGCCTCAGCAGCCCGAGCACGGCATCGCGATTCCCGCCGGCGCGGGCGCTGTAGTAGAGGTCGCCCGGCATGCCGTTGCCGTTGTACGCGGCATTGTCCGCCACGTCCCACACGTACAGCGCGACGGCGGCCGCGGTGTTCGCGTCCTCCGTGTTCCCGTGGACGTCCATGACGTAGCTCAGCCGTGCGAGCTGATCCGGCGACAGCGAGTTCCAGTCGCTGTTCAGCGACGGACCGGCCGTCGGGCTGTACGGGATCGACGCCCTGATCTGCAGGCAGTAGGCCAGCGTCCCGTCCGGGTGGCGATAGGCGCCGAGGAAGCCCTTCCCCAGGTCGAAGCCCGCGCCGTGCGTGGCCGCCGATGCCGACAGCGGCGCGAGGAACGACGAGGTCACCGCCAGTGACGTGCCCGCCCCGCCGACCAGTCCCGCCGCCAGGAGGCCTGCGGCCAGTCGGCGCCCCACCCGCATCCGGCCGCGGTGGGCGCCGCTCGGCCACACCACCGCTCGGTTCCGGTCACGCTGCGCGCCCACCGTGCGTCTCGCGGGCTCCCCCGCCCGTCGTCGTCGATCCATGCCGCTCTCTCCCCTGCGTACGTCGAGGCTCGCGCCTCACGCGAGCGCCGGATGCGGTCGCGTACCGGCACGCGAGAGGCGTGCCGATGGAGACCAAGGTAACCGTTCCATGGGATCATGATTCCGATGGCGCGAATCATCTGATACCCAGGCGGTGTGGCAATACGCGCCTGTGGGATCCCGACAGGGCCCCGTGCGGGAGGATGGGCGTCATGCCTTCATCCGCGTCGTCCATGAGGAGCCGAGCGACCCCGGAGGAGGCCGACCTGGCTGTCCGGGTGGTCGGCAGCGAGATCAACCGGGGGATCCTGCGATCGCTGTCCCGGGCGGAGCGTCCCGAGCTGGGCCTGCTCTTCGGCGAGCTCGTGGAGGCGATCGGCCCGGAGCTGCCGACCGGCCGCGCCACGACGACGAGCCTCTACCGGCACCTCATCGAGCTGGAGGACGCCGGGGTGGTCCTCGGCAACCTCCCGCGCGAGCAGCGCCGCGGCCGCTCGGTCCAGTACCGCATCGTCGCGTCCCGCCTCGAGGAGATCTACGCGCGCAGCCTGGCGTACGCGCTCGGCGAGACCGCCCGCGACGACGTCTCGCCGTAGAGCGTCCGGCTCGCCGGGCGAGAGTGCTGCCGCACTGCGGAGGACGGCGGGTCTCGATACGCCCCTCCGGGGCTACTCGACCAGCATGAAGCGGGGGTGCCGAGGCATGGACCCACCTCCTGCTGCCTTCGAGGCATGCAACCACGCTGCTGACGACGGCGGGTCTCGATACGCCCCTCCGGGGCTACTCGACCAGCATGGGCGCGAACCCGTCAGCAGGGCTCCACCGCAGGTGCGAGCGCACCGCGGAATCGCGTGCCAAGCGATTCCGCGCAGCGGACGCGTCCCGCTCTCCGGAACCCGACCGCCTCAGGAAGCCGACCGCGGGGAGGAGCGACGCAGTCGCACCGACCTAATGAGCACCGTCCTGCTCGTCGAGGTCGGCGATCTCGGCCTCGTCGGGCTTGAAGGTCAGCGAGAACATGGCGATGGCGACGAGGACGACGATGAAGGCGACGCCGAAGCCGATCAGGGCGACGACGAACTCGCGGGTCGACATCAGCACGACGACGCCGACGAAGGCCGCCATCACGGCGGAGAGGCCGACGAGCTCGAGCGGACGCAGGCGGTCCTTGCGGGTGGGGCGGAAGGTGCGCGGCGCGAAGTCGTCGTCGGAGGGCGACGGCTCGGAGGAGGCGGGGTCGGGGGCGGTCATCGGTCTCCTCCGGTGGTGGGGGTGGAGGGTGCGGCGGCATCGGCGCCGGCGGCCCACTTGAGCGAGAACGCGGCGATCGCGAGGAACACGGCGAGCATCACGGCGTACGCGCCGAGGAGTCCGACCGAGACGACGGGGTGCGGCGGGAGGAGGGCGAAGACCGCTCCGAGCAGGGCCGTGCCGAGGCCGACGATCACCGCGTCGCGGGCGGCGAGGCCGGTGCCGCGGCGGCCGCTGGAGAACTCGAGGGAGCCGGAGACGAGCGCCCAGCCGGCGATCAGCGCGATGAAGGGCAGGAGGGCCGCGACCGGCAGCGCGACCAGCGCGAGCACACCGGCGGCGAGGGTGACCCCCGCGGAGGCGAGGGCGAGCGTGCGGCCCCGACCGGCGAGGGTGCGCAGTCCGATCACGAGGGCGACGGCGCCGCTGAGGAGCGCGAAGCCGGCGAAGACGGCGAAGCCGAAGGCGGGGCCGTGGTCGGGCGAGAAGGTGATCACCACACCGGCGACGGCCGCGACGGCGGCTCGCGCGAGGTGGAGGGTCCACAGTCGGCTGGCGGTGTCGGCTTCGGCCACGGTCGAGCCTCTCTGGTGGTGCGGGCGGGTCGGGGTCGCGCGAGGGCGGGGACCGAGCGGCGTCGCCGGGTCCGTCGGTGCGGTGTCCCGCACGATCCGGAGGACGCGCCGGCCCGGGAGCGGGCGGCCGCCTCCGCGGACCCTGCGATTTTACGCTCCCCGGGGCGCTCCCGGCGCCGGGAGCCTCCCGAGCGCCGGGATGCTCGGCCACCGTGCAGGTGAGCACCCCCGTTCTGAGCACGCACCGCGCACGCCGCGGAGAGCACAGCGTGTTTCCGAGTCGTAAACACCCGGGGTCCGATCCGCACGGACTCGTGGCGCACAGGAGGCGCTCGCTATCGTGGGTCAGACCCGCGCGCCTCACCCCGGGCGCGATCACCACACCCCCCCAGGCCCAGGACGACCACCCCCGCCGTCCGGCCCGCCGCTATCCCCTGGAGTTGATGCCTTGAACGGACTGGATCTCGCGATCCTCGCGCAGCGAGCACGCGATCTGGCCTTCAGCAAGCTGGTCGCCGGCGGTTTCCACCGCTTCGGCAAGGGTTCCCGCATCTGCCTGCCCTTCCGGATCGGACCCGGGCAGGGCAAGCGGATCTCCATCGGCGAGAACGTGCTGATCAGCGCGAACTGCATGCTGATGGTCCCGACCGACGACGCGCCCACCCCTGCCCTGATCATCGGCGACCGCGTGCGGATGAACATGACCGCGATCAGCGCCGTGCAGAGCGTGGTCATCGAGGAGGGCGTCGGCATCGCCCGCGGCGTCTACATCTCGGACCATTCGCACGGCTTCAAGGATCCGACGCGCTTCATCCGCGACCAGGGCGTCGACCGGATCGCCCCGGTCCGCATCGGCCGCGGCGCCTGGCTCGGCGAGAACGCCGTCATCATGCCCGGTGTGACGGTCGGCCGCGGCGCGGTGATCGGCGCGAACGCCGTCGTCCGCGAGGACGTGCCGGACTACTCCGTCGCCGTCGGCGTGCCCGCGCGCGTCATCCGGACCTTCGCGTGAGGAGCGCCGTGCCCGACCAGACCGTTCCCGACCAGACCGTTCCCGACCAGACAGCGCCCGACCGGACCGCGCCCGACCGGACGGCGCCCGAGCCGACCGCGGACGGCGTCGTCCGCGACGTCGTCTTCACCTTCTCCTACGAGACCTACACGGACGCGGCCCGCCGCGGGATGATGCGCCCGCCGGACCGGATCCTGCACTCGCTGATGGAGAGCCCGCAGGTCGGGCGCCTGATCGTGGCGAACCCCTTCCGCTTCCTGCCGACGACGCTCGTGCGCGGGGCCCTGGGCCGCGAGGTCGAGTTCCCGTCGACGCCGCAGCGCGTCCTGCACACCCCGCTGCGCCTGCGCCGCTCCGACCCGACCGACATCGCCGCCCTGGAGAAGGAGTACCGCGCCTACGACCAGGGGATCGCGAAGCTCGCCGACGAGATGGAGCTCGTGCGCCCCGTCGTCGTCACGACCAGCCCCGTCGTGGCCGGTTTCTCGCCGTTCGAGTGGGCCGAGCACGTGATGTTCTTCGCCCGCGACGACTGGACGACCTCGACCCGCTGGAAGGGCCACTGGCCCGCCTTCCAGGAGGCCTACCGCCGCGTCGCGACCAGCGGCCGCTCCGTCACCGCCGTCTCGCAGGAGATCATCGACCGCATCGCGCCGACCGGCCCGCACGCCGTCGTCCCGAACGGCGTCAGCCCGGAGGAGTGGACCGGCCCCGTGCCCGAGGCCCCCGAGTGGCTCAGCCGCATCCCCGGCCCGCGCGCCCTGCACGTCGGCACGCTGGACGACCGGCTGGACGTCGAGGGGATCGTCGCGGTCGCCACCGCGCACCCCGAGCTGCAGATCGTGCTGATGGGCCCGCAGCCCGACCCCGGCTACCTCGCCCCGCTCGCCCCGTTCGCGAACGTGCACCTGCACCACTCCGTCGGCCGCCGCGAGCTGGTGGCGACGATGCGCAACGTCGAGCTCTGCCTCCTCGCGCACCGCCGCACCCCGCTGACCGAGGCGATGAGCCCGCTCAAGCTCTACGAGTACGTGGCGAGCGGCTGCCCGGTGATCTCCGTCGATCTGCCGCCGATCCACGGCATCAGCGACCGGATCCGCATCGTGCCGACCATGGCGGAGTTCGCCGCGGTCGTCGACGACGCGCTCGCCGACGGCCCGGCCACCGAGGACGAGCGCCTCGGCTGGATCCACGCGAACTCCTGGGCCGCCCGGCACGAGACGGTGCTCGACATCCTGCTCGACCGGAACGACGGCCGCGCCCGCGCGGGCGGAGCCACCCCGTCGGCGCTGCAGGCGGGCTAGGTCAATCCACCCAGGGGTCCGACTCCGAAGTAGCCAGGGAACGGGCGCCTCACTATCGTGGGGGTGGCACCGCGGCCCGTTCCGCTGTGCCCTCGTCCTCGGACGGCGAGCACTCGCCCAGGCGCAGGAGCGGATCACGCCGCGCCGGCACCGCGTCGCACCCGACGTCACGATCCTCACCCGCCCGAGAACCACCCGACCGACCAGGACCACGATGCAGCGCAGGCTCCCCGCCCCACCCCGCGCGCGTCCCCCTGGGCGTCGACCCGCCGATGCCCGGGACGCCCCCACGTCCTGACGCACTCCGGGGAGAGCGCGGTCACGACGCCGCCGGATCTCCCTCCCACCGGGCCGCTCCAGTGCAGAGCGGGGCTCCCGCCCGGCTCCGCGCCGCCCCAGCACCACCAGCACCACCCACCCCCCACAACACCCAGCCCTGCACTACCGCCTCAGTCAGCTTCCGCCGGAGGAGAGCCCGAGAGCTCCCCCGGACGCAAGAAGGGTCGCCATGTCACAGTTCCTGTTCGTCTGCTCCGGTGGAGGGCATCTCAAACAGCTCTTCACCCTGTCCTCCCGCTTCGGGATCGACCCCGCCGACCAGCACTGGGTGACCTTCGACAACGGCCTCAGCCGCTCCCTCCTCGAGGGCCGCCGCGTGACCTACAGCCGCTTCGCCGCTCCGCGCGACGCCCGCCCGATCGCCGAGAACGCGCTGATCGCGCACCGGATCCTGGCCAAGGGCGACTACTCCGCCGTCTTCAGCACCGGCTCGAGCCCCGCCGTGTCGTTCATGCCCGAGGCCTCGCTGCGCGGCATCGAGTGCCACTACATCGAGAGCGCCGCGCGCGCCGACGGCCCCTCGATCACCGGCAAGATCATGGCCCGCCTGCCGGGCGTGAACACCTACACGCAGTACCCGGTGTGGGCGGACGAGCGCTGGCTCTTCGGCGGCTCGATCTTCGACGCGTACACGACCGGTCCCGACGAGCCGGTCTCCGCGATCCGCCGCGCGGTGATCTCCGTGGGCACCCAGGACCTCTACCCCTTCGACCGGCTGATCGCCGCGTCGGTGCCGCTGCTGAAGGACGCCGAGGTGCTCTGGCAGACCGGCCTCGCCGACGTCTCCCCCTACGGCATCGAGGGCCGCGCGAGCGTGCCGCACCACGAGCTGCAGGAGGCCGTGAAGGAGGCGGACGTCGTCATCGCCCACGCGGGCACCGGCGCCGCCATCACGGCCATCGAGAACGGCAAGGTCCCGATCCTGGTCCCGCGTCTCGTCGCGCGCGGCGAGCACATCGACGACCACCAGATCCAGATCGCCCGCGAGCTCGACCAGCGCGGCCTGGCCATCGCGGCCGCGCCGGAGGAGCTCACGGAGGAGCTGCTGCTGCGCGCCGCGAGCCGCACGGCCGCGCTGGCCCCCACCGTGCCGCCGTTCCGCTTCAGCCCGTCCCGCGCGCGCTCGCGCCGCCGCGCCTCCGCGAGCGTCCCCTCCTGGCGCCCCGAGCGCGGCGACACCCGCTTCGAGACCGCCTGACGCGGGGGCCGCTGCGCCCGCCTCGCGCCGGAGCACCTCCGGCACGCCGCACCACCTCCGGCTCGCCGAATCCCCACGATTCCGCGAGCCGGAGCCGTCTCCACGTGCCGGACAGCGTCGTCACCACTACCGCCGGCGCGCGCGAGAAACCGCCCGCGCACGCAGAAGGGCGGAGGAGCCGCAGCTCCCCCGCCCTCGTCCTGCCCCCTCAGTGGGCGCAGGCGGCGCTCTCAGCGCCTCAGGAGGCGTTCGCGAGCAGCGCCGTCCAGGCGATGTCCGCGAGCTTCGCCTGACCCGCCAGCGACGGGTGGAAGTGGTCGACGTCGGAGATGTCGTCCGAGGTGACGTCGAAGTCGTGCAGGGCGCCCTGGTCGTAGACGCAGTTCGCGGTGGCGCCGCAGACGTCGGCGAGGACGTCGTTGTAGGCGTCGATCGTCGTCGAGACGTTGTCGCGGCGGGCCTGCGCGTCCGCGTCGTCCGACGTGGGCTGGTAGAGCAGCGAGTTGCAGTTGGAGCTGCCGGCCCAGCGGGAGACGGCCTCGGCGTCGCCGCGCTCGGTCTCGAAGAAGTCGAGCAGGTTCGGCACGGAGGAGACGAAGATCGTCGCCTCCGGAGCGCCGGTGGAGAGCGTCGAGAGCGCGGTCGTGACGTTGCTGCGGAAGGCGTCCGGCGTGGTGATGTCGGCGCTGTTCTTGCGGCAGACGTCGTTCGCGCCGATCAGGATCGTGACCAGGTCGGGCGCGGCGGCGACGGCCTTCTCGGCCTGGCGCGGCAGCTCGGCCGAGGTCGCGCCCTTCGAGGCGACGTTCTCGATCTCGGGCACGGCGCCGACCGACTCGCCGGCGCGACGGGCGACCGAGTCGACCGTCTCGTCCTCGCCGGTGGTCCAGGACGCGCTGGGGCAGGGCTTGTTCTGCCCGCAGGCGGCGACGCCGACCGAGATCGAGTCGCCCATCGCGGCGATCGAGCCGGCCGCGAAGGGCAGCTCGCCCGAGGCGGCGGGCTCGGTCGTCTCGGCGGGAGCCGGGGCGGAGGTGCAGCCGGCCAGCAGCGCGGCGGCGACGGCCACGGCGGCGAGGACGCCGGCGCGACGGGAGCGGGTGGTGCGGGTCATGCAGTGCCTCCATCGGCCGGGGTGGTCTGCGCGGCAGGCGCGGCAGGGGTCGCCGGGCCCTTGGGCTTGGGCTTCCGGACCTGCTTCACGAACGCGAGGATCTGGTTCATGTCGCGGCGGTAGGCCGGGATCGCCATCGCGAGCGCCAGCGGCACCAGCGAGGCGAGTCCGCCGACGAGCAGGTGGACGATCGCGGGCAGATCGGTGTACGCGCCGACGGCCCAGGCCGCGCCGAACATGAACGGCACGACGAGCGCGGGGCGCAGAACGGGCACGATCACGTCGGAGCCGCGCACGAAGGTGCCGCGGATCGCCAGCCAGAAGCCGGGCACCAGCAGCGCCAGGGTGGTGAGGCCGTAGAGCAGCGCGAGGCCCTCGACGCCGTTCCACCACAGGCCCACGAAGAACGAGCCGATGACGAGCGGGCGGGTGACCACGTAGTACACCAGCTGGCGGTGCACGCGGCCGAGCGAGATGTAGATCCAGCCCTGCACGTTGCCGATGCCCTGCGCGATGCCCGCGATGGACAGCAGCGACAGGATCGTCGCGGAGGACGACCACTGCGGGCCGAGCAGCAGCTCGACGAGCGGCCCGGCCAGCGCCGCGAGCACGCCGAACGTCGGCAGCGTGAGGTAGCCGATCACGAGCAGCGCACCGCGGACGTAGCGGCGGTAGCGCTCGCCGTCGTCCTGCAGCGAGGAGAGCACCGGGAGTGCGACGCGGCCGAGCGGTCCGTTGAGCTGCTGCAGCGGCAGCAGGAAGAGCGAGTACGCGCGGGTGTACTGGCCGAGCACGCCGGTGCCGAGCTGCGCGCCGATCAGCACGTTGTCGACGTTGCGGGCGAAGTAGTTGAGCAGCTGGACGCCGAAGATGCTGCCGCCGGTGGTGACCAGCGGGATGACCTCGCGCGAGATCTGCGGGCGGCCGAAGGTGGGCCGGGCCGCGACCCAGAGCGCGATGAACCGGTAGATCAGCGCGCCGCCCTGCAGCACGACGAGCGACCAGACGCCCCAGCCGAGGAACGCGGCGATGATCGAGCCGATCACGCCGACGAGCATCGAGACCACGTCGATCTGCGCCATCAGGCCGAACTTCATCTCCTTCTGCACGCGCGCCTGGAGCGGCATGCAGAGGCTGTTGATGAAGAGGGTCGGCGCGACGGCGAGCGTCAGGACGACCAGCGCCTGCTCGTTGTAGATGCCGGCGATGAGCCAGGCGGAGGCGCCGATCACGATCGTGCCGACCACGCCGAGCGCGACCGACAGCCAGAGCACGGACCGCCAGACGGTCTCGCTCATCTTCTTGGCCTGGATGATCGCGCCGGTCAGGCCGAAGTCGCGGACCAGGTCGGCCACGCCGACGATGGCCGTGACGGCGGCGAGCAGACCGAAGTCGCTCGGCGAGAGCAGGCGCGCCAGCACGATCGTGGAGATCAGCTGGATCGCGGTCTTGCCCCACAGGCCACCCAGGGTCTGGATGACTCCGCGGCTCGCCTTGTGCCCGAGGTCGGACTTGGGCGAGGCGGGCGGCAGGTTCGGCCCGTCCCCCACGGTCGGCGACTGCGCGATCGCGTCGGTCGCGAGCGTCTCGGTGGTGTGCGCGGTGTCGTCGATCGCCGCCTCGATCTGGGCGTCGCTCGCAGTGGTGCCGTGGCGGGCGGAGGAGCCGCCCGCGGGGGTCGACCCCGTCACGCGCGCGTCGTCTCGTCGCGGTTCCATTCGGGTACGCCTCCTCGAGCGATGATCGACCGCGCCTCGAGGCGGGGTCGCAGATAGCCGTAGCAGTAGATCGGGAAGGCCGGCCACAGGGCGGGCCGGCGCAGGACGCGCTTCAGCAGCGCGACCGGGCCGCCGCCGCCGGCGCCGGTCTGCTCGGGCACGAGGCCGGAGGCCGCGAGCTGGGCGTTGCCGATCGCGATGCGGACGGTGCGCTTGATCTGGTTGCGCATCCGGCGCGGCGCCTTCACGGAGAAGGACCGGCCGGGGAGCGTCAGCCGCTCCTCGGGGGTGAAGAGCTGCTGGACGAAGCGGTCGTCCGCGATGATCTCGGGGAAGGCGCCGAAGCGGCTCCGCCCCTCGGCCGACAGGCCGTAGATCCCGGAGCCGACCAGGCCCGGGGCCCGGTAGTCGGAGAGCTCCCAGATCGAGTAGTGCGCCCGGACGGGCCAGGAGGCCCCGCCGGTGTCGACCCGGAACTCCGGCGCGGCCGCGAGCGGGCCGCCGGGGCGGGCCAGCTCGTCGCCGAGCGCCAGGAGCGTCTCGGCCGAGACCGAGACGTCCGCGTCCACGTAGATCCTGGGGAGGACCGTGGCGAGCTCGTCGGCCGCGTTGAGGCCGGCGATCTTCGAGGCCCGGGGCGTCTCCGCCACCAGGATCCGAGGATCGACGGCCCGGGCGACGGCCGCGGTGTCGTCGGTGCAGCCGTTCGCGCCGACCACGATCTCGAGCCGGCCCTCCGGGTCCCCGTCCACGAGGGCGCGGAGGAGCCGGGCGATCACCGCCCCCTCGTCGTGCGCGGGGATGACGACGCTGACGCGTGCGCTCACGACTCGATCTGCGTCGGCTTGCGGACGACGTGAGCGCCGACGTGCGAGCCGAGGGCGGGCTGCCCGACCGGGATGTGGGGGCCTCCGCGGGTGAAGGCGGAGACGTGCCCCGCCTCCTCCGGCGACAGGCGCCGGCGGGTCGACTTCCGTGGTGCCTCCGTGAGCACCCAGGCCCCGACGGCCAGGAGGATCCAGAAGAGCATGAAGGACTGGAAGAAACCGAAGGCGTCGTAGAAGTACGCGGCGATCGTGTAGCCGAGCAGCAGGACCGCGATCGCGAACGCGAGGCTCGCGTACTGCGGCGTCGTGGTGCTCTTGAACGAGTAGCGCAGCAGCATCACGATCGGGACGAGGAACAGCACGGCCAGGCCGATGACGCCCACGGCGCCGCCGTCGAGCAGAGTGCCCAGCCACTGGTTGTCGAGGATGAACGCGTTCTTGTCCTCGCCCACCACGATGCGGCTGCCGACTCCCGTTCCGAAGAAGGGGTGCTCGCGCACGATCGCCATGGCCGGCTCGAGGTCGGCCAGGCGGCCCGCGCCCGCCATGCCCGCGGAGGTGTACTGCGAGGCGATGAGCGCGTCGGGGTCGAGGAACGACCCGATCATGTCCGTGAGGATCTTCGGGATCAGCACGAAGCCGAGGCCGAGCACCGGCACCATGCCCAGGAGCAGGTAGCCGCCGACCTTCGGGCGCAGGATCACCGTGAGCAGGAACATCACGCCGAGCGTGACGATCGCCGTGCGCGAGACCGCGGTGACCACGCCGAGCAGCAGGGCGAGGATCGTGCCGTAGTAGATGATCCGGCGGTTGATCTCGTTGAAGGGCCAGCGGGCGTACTTCGAGAGGTAGATCGCGATCGGGATCATCATGGTGAACATGACGGCCAGCGCGATCGGGTGCTGCGACGAGCCGAACGAGCGGTAACCGCCGGCCCGGTAGGCCTCCTGCTCGGCGCCGAGGCGCTCGAGCGGCAGGAACTTGTCGAGCATCGTGAAGACGTTCTGCTGCGTCGCGCGCTCGATCACCGCGAAGAAGGCGACGACGACGGCAGACCAGACCAGGAAGGTCAGGAAGGCCTCGACGAGCTTCTCGTTGCGCATCACGAGCCGGGCGACGAAGTAGACCGAGAGCATCAGCAGGTCGTTGACGATCGCGCCGGCGACACCGGAGCCGAGGGCGCCCTCGGAGATGAACTGCACATTCGCGGCGATCGAGAGCAGGCTCGAGGCCACCCAGATGCCGAGCGGCCAGCCGAACGCGGCCGGGCGCCAGACGAAGGTCGGGTCGATCATCAGCGCGACGATCGCCGCGACGACCATCAGCACGATGACGAGCCGGTACGGCTCCAGAGCGAAGCCCAGCGGGATCGGCAGCGCGTAGTAGCGCACCGGGATGAACATGATCACGCCGAGCAGGACGATGAACGCGCCGGTCCAGTTGAAGACCAGCTTGCGCGTGAGGTACAGGAACGAGATCCCGAAGAGGATCGCCCCCGCGTACAGCGGATTGAGGTAGTAGACCGCTGCGACGGCCACGGCCGCCAGCAGGACGGTCGACAGGACGGCGCGGACCGTGAAGGTCCGGCGGACGAGGATCTCACCCGCGTAGGGGTCGTCGTTCCCGGGGACCCCGAGCGGGGTCCCCTTCAGCGTCGGCGTGCTCATCTGCTGCGACCGCCTCAGGTGGCGCTGCGCTTCCCGGAGGAGGCCAGCTCACCCGGCCCGGCGGTGTTCTCGGGGGCGGTGCCGAGGGCGGCGGGTCGCTGGCCGTTCTCGGACGCGGTGCCGGTCAGGGCCGGGCCGCGCCGGAAGGACTCGCCGCGGCGCTGGTTGCCGCGGTTGGCGGTGACCCGCTCCCGCGAGATGCGGATGTTGTAGAGGATGAAGGCGAGCGCGATGAACGCGAGGAAGACGCCGAGACCGGTGATCGCGATCGGGATGATCGGGTTCGACCCCTCCTGCTCGACGGCCGCACCCTGGTCGGTGGTCTGCAGGGTGACGCGGAGCTCGGGGGCGACGCCCTGGGCGTCCTGCTGCGCGGTGATGTACCCCTGGAAGATCTGGGTCGCGGTCTGCGAGATCAGGACGGCGCGGGCCGGGTCGGTCGACTCGCCGACGATCGAGAGGATCGGGAGGCTGAAGCGGCCCGGGTTCTGCTCGGTGCCGGCCGGCTGGGTCGTGCGGCGCACGGCGCTGAGGGCCTCGGTCGGCGCGAAGCCGCCGATGGCCTGCTCGACCTGGGTGCGGATCTCGGAGCCGCTGACGATGTACGCGTAGATGACCGCGGTGTTCGTCAGGTCGTTCTGCTGGGCCTCGGACTGGCCCTCGGTGAGGGTCTGACCGGGCTCGACGGCCTGGAGCGGGTTCCGCGAGCCACCGCCGAGAAGGATCGTGGTGTCGGAGCGGTACGCCGACTCGGCGCGCGAGACGATCTCACCGTCCTTCACGGTGTAGCCGGCGACCATGGCGGCCAGGACGGCGACCACGAGGCCGACCGCGAGGAGCCATTTGTAGCTCCAGAGCACTCGAAGGTAAAGGGGGACGGACATCTCGGTCTCGACTTCCAGACGGCGAGGTGTGGGACCTCGGGGCGACGCGCCGCGTGCTCGGAGGTCGCATTGCTGCTGCAATCGTTGGAGCAACGCCTCCGTCCATCACGGCGGTGATGGCGGAACGGGTTTTGCGGCTGTCGAGGTGTCGACGGAGCCTGGTGCGAAGGGCGGTTTCGGAGCGGTGCGGTGCTGCTTTCGCACCGGCCTTCGGGCATGCCTCGATGGGGCCGGAACGAGCACAGAACCGGGACCCCGCGAGTGCGGTGCCCCGACACACTCATTGTGACCATAACCCACGGCATGCGGATGCCGGAAGTATTGCGGCTGTGTTAAGTCTGCGGGACCGACGACTCGCCGAGCCGGGAGTGGACTTGCGTTCCTCTCAGGTGGTCGAGGATGGTGGCTATCGTTCATTCCTGAGCGCGCCGCCCTCACGACAGGAGACGCATGGATGATGAGCACCAGTGCTCCACCACTGCCGCAGGCCCACCCGACCACCGAGACGACCCCGAGCACGACCGCACCGACCGCGACGCCCGTCCGCTGACGAGCGTCGCCTCCGGCGTGCCCGCCGGGGCTCCGCTGTCGATCCTGTACTCGTTCCCGCACGGCATCGGCTCGCCGGGCATCGGCTGGACCGCGCTGCAGCAGGTCCGCTCGCTCGTCGCCGCGGGGCACCGCGTCACCGTCGTCGCCGCCTCGATCACCGAGCCGCTCGGCCCGGTCGCCCGCGCCGTGACGACCCTCACTCTCGGCGGCGTCCGTCTCCCGCACCGCCTCTTCGGCCGCAGCCGCTCGATCGCGCACCACGACCGCGTCACCGCGCGGATCCTCGCCGAGGGCGACTACGACGTCGTGCACGGCTGGCCGTGGGGCTCGGCCCGCACCTTCGACGAGGCCGCCCGCCAGGGCGTGCCCGCGGTCCGCGAGGCCCCGAACACGCACACCGCGCACGCCTTCGAGGTCGTCGCCGAGGAGTACGAGCGCCTGGGCATCACGCCCCCGGTCGGCTCGCCGCACACCTACAACGCGGTGCGCCTGCGCCGCGAGGAGCGCGAGTGGGCGTCCGCGACCGCGATCCTCGTGCCGTCCGCCTCGGTGGAGCAGACCTTCCTCGAGAAGGGCTTCTCGCCGCGCAAGCTCCTCCGCCACCGCTACGGCGCCCTGGTCGACACGACCCGCAGCTTCGATCCCGACCCGCGCGACGAGCCGGACCACGTCTTCACCGCGGTCTTCGTCGGCCGGATCGAGCCGCGCAAGGGCCTGCTCTACGCGCTGCAGGCCTGGCAGCAGTCGAAGGCGAGCAGCACCGGGCGCTTCCTGGTCTACGGCGACTTCACCCCGGGCTACCAGGAGCGCCTCGCCGGACTGCTCGAGCAGCCGAGCGTCGAGCTGCGCGGCTTCACGGGCGACGTCGCCGGGGTCTTCGCGAGCGCCGACGTGCTGATCCTGCCGACCATCGAGGAGGGCAGCGCCCTGGTGACCTCGGAGGCGCAGGCCGCCGGCTGCGTGCCGCTGGTCTCCTCCGCCGCCGGCGCCAACCTCGAGGACGGCGTGCAGGGGCTCGTGCACGAGCCGCGCGACGTCGAGACGCTGACCGCGCAGATCGACCTGGTCTCCTCCGACCGCGCCCTGCTCGCTCGGATGCGCCGGGCCGCACTCGACAACCGGGCGAACCTGACCTGGGAGCGCGCGAGCATCGACCTCGTCGCCGCCTACCGCGCCGCGATGGTGCTCGTCCGCGAGGACCTGGCGGGCACGGGCTCAGCGGGCACGGGCTCAGCGGGCACGGGCTCAGCCGCCGACTCCGACGACCGCTCCGACCAGCCGAGGACAGACACGCCGTGAACCCCTCCGTCCTCACCCCGGGTGACGTCTCGATCATCCTGTGCACCCGCGAGCGGCCCGACATGCTCCGGGAGGCGCTCGCGGCCATCGCCGCCGGCACCGACCCCGAGGTCGAGGTGATCGTCGTCGACTCCGCGTCGACCGACTCCCGCACCCGCGAGGTCGCCCTCGCCGCGGGCGTGCGCTACGTCCGCACCGACACCAAGGGCCTCTCGATCGCGCGGAACCTCGGGCTCGACTCGAGCGACCGGCCGATCGTGGTCTACACGGACGACGACTGCTCGCCGACGCCCGGCTGGATCGAGGCGCTGCTGCGCGCCTTCGAGGAGGAGCGGGTCACCGTGGCGACCGGGCGGATGCTCGACCACACCCTGGTCGACACCGACGTGCCGCCGACCGACCGCATCGTCTACCGCTCCGCCGTCCGCGGCCTCGACGCGGGTCACGGCGCCGTGATGGCGTTCCGCCGCGACGTGCTGCAGACACTGGGCGGCTTCGACGACACCCTGGGGGCCGGCCGCTACCTCGCCGGCGCCGAGGACCTCGACATCTTCTGCCGCGCCCTCGCCGCGGGCGGCACCGCCGTCTTCGTGCCCGACAGCGTCGTGCTGCACGTCAACACCCGCAACCCCGTCGCCTACCGCCGCCTGATGCGCGGCTACGGACTCGGGCTCGGCGCGCTCGTCGGCAAGTGGTGGCGACTGTCGCCCAAGGTCGGCGCGCGGCTGACCGCGACCCTCGCCGTCCGCAGCGGCCGGCGCCTGGTGCGCTCGGCCAAGCGGCGCGGCCGCGGTGCGAAGGACGAGCTCGCGATGGTCGAGGGGATCCTGCGCGGCTACCTGCGCTCGCGCCACCTCCGCCTCTCCGGCTCGACCTTCGTCGACGAGTACCCGCCGACGCCGATCCGCCTGCCGGCCGCCGACCAGCGGCCCGCCGGCACCCCGAGCTGACCGCTCCCCTCCGCCGCCTCCGACCAGGGAGCACCGCCATGACCCGACCCCCTCGCCGCACCGGGCGACCGCACGCCGAGCCGCTGCGCACGCTCGACGAGAAGTTCGTCTCGAACGCCGTCGTCTACGAGGTCGCCCGGCCGACCGGCTCGATGATCGTCGACGGCGCCCCGTTCCGCCGCGCGGACGGCTCGCTCGACCGCGACCTCGTCTACTCCGCCTGGGAGGCGTTCATCCGCTCCTCCCCCTCGGTGCGGCAGCGGCTCGCCCGCGCCCCGCTCGGGCTGTTCACGCCGTCCTGGGTGTCGGTCGACGAGATCGACGTCCGCGACCACGTGCGCTTCCACCCGGGCGTCGTCGAGTGGGACCCGCGGCACGTCGAGCTGCTCACCGGCGCCTTCAACGGGCCGATGGACCCGAAGGGCCCGCTCTGGGACATCCTCGTCATCGAGCTCTCGACCGGGCAGCTGGGCTTCGCGGTGCGCATCCACCACGCGCTCGGCGACGGGATGTTCGGGCTGGTGCTGATCCAGGCGTTCACCTCCGGCGAGCCGATCGAGTTCGCGCCGTTCAGCCGCGCGCCGATGCGCTTCCCGGACGACCCGCGGCCGCCCCGCGGCCCGATCGCGCTCACGCTCGCCGCCCGCCGGCAGATCGCGTCGACCCACGCGTCGCTCGCGGACGAGTGGACCGAGTGGAAGCGCAAGCCGCTGAAGAAGCGGATCACCCGGGTCGGCGGCCGCAACATCCGCGCCGCCCGCGACTGGTGGATCCGCCGCTCGGGACTGCTCGAGCGCAGCATCAAGCCGCGCGACGCCGCGATCCTCACCGCGGACCTCAAGACCGCGAAGGCGGCGGCCCGCGCGGCCGGCGGCTCGGTCGCCGACCTGACCGTCGCGCTCGCGCTGCACGCCTTCGCCGCGCTGCACCCCGAGCGCGCGGAGATCGCGACGCTCGTGCCCGTGTCGCCGCGCCGCGACAGGAACGAGGTCAAGCGCAACCACGTGTCGATGGTGCGCGTCGCCGTGCCGGTGTCGCTCGGCCTCGCGGAGACGGTGGCGAGCGTGCGCGAGCAGGTGCAGCTCGCCGTCGAGACCGGCGAGAGCGGCATCACCCGCGGCCGGAAGGACTGGCAGGGCTACGCGTCCTACCTCCCCGTCTTCCTGCGCCCGCGCTGGTTCGGCGGCGCCGAGCTGGCCTCGATGACCCTCTGGCCGGTGACCGAGCCGGACGACGAGGCCGCGGTCTTCGCGAGCTCCTTCACCAAGCGGCTCGACATCGCGATCTCGGTGCGCTCGGACCTCGACGCGGACCTCTTCATCGGCTCCATCGCGGCCTCGCTGACCGAGATCGGCGCACCGGTCATCGACCCGCTCGCCGAGCAGACCCCCGCCGGATCGCCGGACGACCTCGAATCGAACGGAGCCGGCCGATGAGCCAGGGCGGCGGACCGCTGCGCACCCTCACGAAGGTGCGCACCTACCTGCAGGCCGTGCGCCTGCTGCACTTCCACGCGTACAGCCACGCCGACCAGGTGCCGCGGCTCACCCGCGGGGCCGACGTCTCGTTCGCGCCGAACGTGTCGTTCCGGAACGCCGAGCGGATCACCCTCGGCGCCGGCACCCACATCGGCGAGAACTCGCTGCTCTGGGCCGGCAACAGCACCGGCCGGATCACCCTCGGCGCGAAGTGCCTGCTGGCGCCGAACGTCACGATCACCGCCTCGAACTACGGCATCGTCCAGGGCACGCCCGTGATGGACCAGCCGAAGATCGAGAAGGACATCGTGATCGGCCGGGACGTCTGGCTCGGCGCGAACGTGGTCGTCGTCGCGGGCGTCACCATCGGCGACGGCGCGATCGTCGGCGCGGGGGCCGTGGTCACCAAGGACCTGCCCGCGAACTGCATCGCGGGCGGCGTGCCCGCCAAGGTGATCGGGCAGCGACCGGAGGCCGATCGTGCCTGAGTCGGTGGACACCAGCCTGGCGATCGTGGTCGTCAGCTACAACACCCGGGAGAAGACGCTGGCCTGCCTCGCGTCGATCCCGCTCGGCGACGCGCCGACCCCGCCGCACATCATCGTGGTCGACAACGGCTCCGAGGACGGCAGCGCGGAGGCGATCCGCGCCGCGCACCCCGAGGCGACCGTGATCGAGGCGGGCGACAACCTCGGCTTCGCCCGCGGCGTGAACCGCGGCGTCGCGGCGGCGACCGAGCGCTTCGTGCTGCTGCTGAACCCCGACACCCTGGTGCTCGAGGGCTCCTTCCGCGCGCTGCTGGAGTTCGCCGTCGCGAACCCGCGCTACGGCGTCTACGGCGGGCGCACCCTGCGCCCGGACGGCTCGGTCGACCCCTCGTCCTGCTGGGGCGCCCCGAGCCTGTGGTCGCTGCTGACCTACGCGACCATGCTCTCCACCGCCTTCCGCGGCAACCCGCTGCTCGACCCGGAGTCGCTCGGCGGCTGGCAGCGCGACAGCGTCCGCGAGGTGCCGATCATCACCGGCTGCCTGCTGCTGATGCCGCGCGAGGAGTACGAGCGGGTCGGCCGGCTCGACGAGCGCTTCTTCCTCTACGGCGAGGACGCCGAGTTCTCGATCCGCGCCCGCCGCGCGGGTCTGCGCCCGGTGATCGTGCCGACCGCCGTGATCGTGCACGACGTCGGGGCCTCCACCCGCGACGCGGCGACCGCCGGGAACTCCGGCCGCAAGATGTGCATGGTGATGGCCGGCAAGGCCACGATGATCCGTCTCTCGTGGAAGCCGCTGCCCGCGCGGATCGGCATCGCGCTGCTCCAGGCCGGCGCGCTCGTGCGCACCGTGCTCGAGACCGCGACCCGCCGCAAGCGCCGCGCCTGGACCGAGGTCTGGCAGCGCCGGGCCGACTGGCGCGTGGGCTACCCGGAGGCCGAGCGCACGCTGTTCGGCCGGGTGCCCGGCACCGGCGCGGCGGAGGTCGCCCGATGATCGCCGGCGGGACCCGCACCCTGCGCGGCCGCCTGCGCACGCGCCTGCGCGGACTGCTCTCCGGCGAGGACGCCCGGAGCCGCCGGCTGCGGGTCGAGGCCGAGCCGGCCTTCCGCACCCGCTATGCGAACCCCTACAACGCGCGGCTCTACACGGCGATGACCGCGGAGGGCGTGCTCGTGCGCGACCTCTCCTGGCTGCGCCTGCTCGTCGCGAAGGTCGACGTGGTGCACCTGCACTGGCCGGACCTGACCTTCCTCAGCGGCGTCCGCCGCTACCGGATCGTCGCGCGGCTGGTCTTCTTCTTCGCCTTCCTCCGCGTCGCGCGGCTGCGCGGCACCCGACTGATCTGGACCGCGCACAACGTCACCTCGCACGAGGAGCGCGGCACCCCGTTCCTGCGCAACTGGTACCGGCGGCTGCTGACCGAGAACCTCGACGCGATCGTCTGCCTCTCGGAGGAGGGCGTGACCGCGATGCGCCGCTCCTACCCCGAGCTGGCCGCGGTGCCCGCGTTCGTGACTCCGCACGGGCACTACCGCCAGGACTACGACTTCTCCGCGACCCGGGCCGAGGCGCGCGCCGAGCTCGGTCTGGACCCCGACGCACGGCTCGTCGTGTCGGTCGGCCAGATCCGGCCGTACAAGAACGTGCCGACGCTGATCGAGCGCTTCCGCGAGCGCGAGGACGACGGCACGCTGCTCGCGGTCGCCGGCAACCCGGCCCGCGGACCGCTGCGCGGCGTGATCGAGGAGGCGGCGGCGGGCGATGCGCGCATCCGGCTCGAGCTGTCCTTCCTCAGCGACGAGCGGATGGCGCTCTGGCTGCGCGCGAGCGACCTGGTCGTGCTGCCCTACTCGGCGATCCAGAACTCCGGCTCGGCGATCCTCGCGGTCTCGGCCGACCGGCCGGTGCTGGTGCCCGACCTCGGCGCGATGCACGAGCTGGCCGCCCTGGTCGGCCCCGACTGGGTGCGGCTCTACGACGGCGCCTTCGACTCCGCGGCCCTCGACGGCGCGCTGGCGTGGCTCGACGAGCGCACGGTGGCGGACGACGCCTCCGCCGACCTCTCCGCGCTGGAATGGGACGCGATCGCCCGCGCGACCATCGACGTCTACCGCCGCGTGCTGCGGGCCCCGCGCCCCCGCTGAGCTCCGTTCCTGCTGATCGAGCAGCCCGCGCAGCGGGCGTATGGAGATCCACCCTCCTCCACAGCCCCGTCCGCAGACCCAGCGCACTGAGAAATCACGAAGAGTAGTGCATCCCGAACCTGGGACCGCTAGCTTTGGCTCCTGATCCCCCTTGCACTCCTCCGTCGGCCGTTCCCAGCGTCCGACGGTCGTCGGTCACCGCTGCCCGGCGAGCCCTCCGGTTCCCCCGCCCCGCCCGCCGCACAGAAACACAGGACCTTCGTGATCCCTCGCTCCACCCCGTCGCGCCGCCCCGCCGGCCGCCTGCGCCGCTTCCTCGCGGCCACCGCCGCCGCTGCCGTCGTCACCGCCGGTCTCGTCGGCGCCTCCGCGCTCCCCGCGCAGGCCGCCGATGCCACGCAGACCGGCGCCGGCCGCTACGTCGTCACCGTCGACTCGAAGGCCGTCTCGACGACGCTCGCGAGCGCCCTCGGCCTCACGCTCGACGCGTCCTACGGCGGAGGCGTCTCCGGCTTCACCGCGACCCTGACCGCCCGTCAGCACGCGATCCTCGCCGCCGACAGCCGCGTCCTCGGCCTCTCGCCCGCCGACCAGGTGGTCGAGGGCCAGGCGCAGACCATGCCCTCGCACGTCCTGACCGCCGAGGCCGACAAGGCCCCGGTCAGCGCCGGCGACGGCGTCACCAACTGGACCGGGCCCGCCGTCGCGGTCATCGACTCCGGCGTGAGCGCGCACCCCGACTACAACCTGGCCAAGCAGGTCAACTGCTTCGGCTCCGGCACCGCCGAGGACGCCAACGGCCACGGCACCGGCGTCTCCGGCTACATGACCGCGCTCGACAACGGCTCCGGCACCGTCGGCATCGCCCCCGGCGCGCCGATCTACTCGGTCCGCGCGCTCGACGCGAACAACAAGGGCAACATCTCGACCCTGATGTGCGCGCTCGACTGGGTGTCGCAGAACGCCGCGACCTACAACATCAAGGTCGTCAACATGTCGCTCGCCACGAACGGCGCCGACGACGGCAACTGCGGCCGCACCGACGGCGACACCATCCACCAGGCGGTCTGCGACCTCGTCGCGAAGGGCGTGACCGTGGTCTCGGCCGCCGGCAACTCCGCCGCCGACCTGTCGAAGTACATCCCCGCCGCCTACGACGAGGTCCTCGCCGTCACCAACTTCGCGAACTACGACGGCAAGCCGGGCTCGCTCGCCGCCGTCCCGTGCACGAACGTGACCACCAAGGACGACAACTACACGCTGAACAGCAACTTCGCCTCGCCCGCGGACGCCGGTCACACCATCGCCGCGCCCGGCACCTGCCCCTACACGACGAAGAAGGGCAACACCTACGCGTACATCCAGACCGGCACCAGCATGTCGACGGCCGCCGCCTCCGGTGTCGTCCTCGACTGCCTCGCGGCCGGCGGATCCTGCGTGGGCAAGAGCCCCGCGCAGGTCATCGCCCAGGTGATCGCCCAGGCCAAGTCGGCCACCGTCGACCGCGGCCGCACCTTCGCCGGCGACCCGACGCGTCCCGTCTCCGGCCGCTACTACGGCTACGGCGTGAGCACGATCCCGGTGGGCACGGTCGTCACCCCGACGCCGACCGCGACGCCGACGGCCACCGCCACGCCGACCGCCACGCCGACTCCGACCGCGACGCCCACGGCGACCGCGACGCCGAAGCCGACGGCCACGCCGACCGCGACGCCGACCCCGACCGCGACGCCCACCGCGACCGCCACGCCGAAGCCGACCGCCACGCCCACCGCGACCGCCACGCCGACCCCGACGCCGACCTCCGGCGCCGACACGGTGAAGCCGCAGGCGAAGATCGTCTCGCCCGCCAGCCAGACGACCGTGACCGGCACCGTGACCCTCGTCGCCAACGCGAGCGACAACGTCGCGGTCACGAGCCTCGCCTTCTGGTCCGGCTCGACCAAGCTCGGCGACGGCGTCAAGCAGGCCGACGGCAGCTGGTCGCTCACCGCGAACAGCAAGAACTGGCCGAACGCGACCTACGCCGTGGTCGCCCGGGCCACCGACGCCGCGGGCAATGTGGGCTCCAGCGCCTCGATCACCCTGGTGATCAAGAACTGACCCGCTCCGCCTGACCGGCCCGGCTCCCTCCTCGGAGGGGCCGGGCCGTTCGCGTTTCCCACGGGGCGGTCGCGACGTCAAGGGCGGGCGCTCCGGTGGCGCGGTCCGTAGCGTCGGAGGCGCGCGGTCGACCTCCGTCCGCGCGG
Source organism: Rathayibacter sp. VKM Ac-2928 (assembly GCF_022815545.1). Lineage (NCBI taxonomy): Bacteria > Bacillati > Actinomycetota > Actinomycetes > Micrococcales > Microbacteriaceae > Rathayibacter > Rathayibacter sp. VKM Ac-2928. The sequence goes on along the minus strand of NZ_JALGRU010000006.1, from coordinate 155,138 downwards.
AGAGGCAGCCATGAGCGACACCCAGAACGGCCCCGTCATGGACGGCGCCGAGGACGCGAGCAACGACGACAAGCTGGGCGGCCTGATCGAGCAGGTCGACCACGACCACGGCGACGAGGGCGCGGGCGCCATGGCCGATGCGCTGCGCGACCGCGCCGACGAGACCGACACCGAGATCACCTCCTCCGACGAGACGGAGACCCGCACCGGGACGGAGTAGCGCCGCCGGTCGAGCAGCCCGCGCATGCCGGTCGAGCAGCCCCGCAGGCGGCGTATCGAGACCCGCCGTCACCAGCTCGGCGGGTCTGCAGACTCCTGTTCTGACGCTGGTGGATCTCGATACGCCCGCTCCGCGGGCTACTCGATCAGCATGATGCCGCCCGCCCCTCGAGCAGCCGCCGCAGGCGGCCCTTACACGCTGGTCGAGCAGCAGCGTCCGGCGGCCCTTGCACGCTGGTCGAGCAGCCCGAAGGGCGCATCGAGACCCACCACCGCCGAGACATCCGGGAGCGAGCCTCCTCCCCAACCCCGATCTGACAGCACTGTCCCCGATCGGCCCGCCACCCCACTCCGGTGTCGGTGGTGCCTGATTCAATACCCGTATGTCAGAAGACGAGGATGCGGCAGCACTCGCGGAGGTGCGCGACTGCTTCGACGACTCCGCCGCCGCCGAGCGCGCTGCGTCCCCGACGCGCCTCAGAGCGGCGGAGCGGATGCACCGCGGCTACCGGATCGCGCTCACCGTCCCGGAGGCCTTCGCCCGCGGCGCGACTCGCAGCGTGACACGCGACCTCGTCGAGCGCTCCGTCCGTGCCGAACTGGCGGTGGCGTTCGGGGTGTCCGAGCGGGAGGTCTCCCGCCGCCTCGAGACCGCGCAGCTTCTGATGGAGCACCTGCCGCTCACCCGCGCGCTGCTGCGCGACGGCCTGATCCTCTGGGAGCTGGGCGAGGCGATCTGCAGGACCGCGAGCAGCCTTCCCGAGACCTCCCGCTCCGCACTCGACGAGCGCGCCGCCGACGCCGCCGTCAGGATGACCACCACGCAGCTGCGCCGAGCACTCGGTCGCTGGCGGGAGGAGCTGCACGAGCAGCCGCTCGCCGAGCGCCACGCGCGCGCGAAGGAGGACCGCGCGGTCTGGGTCACGCCGGACGTCGACGGGATGGCGACGCTCTGCGTCTACGCTCCCGCGCCCGCCGTCTCCGGCGCCTACGACCGACTCCGCCGCATCTCCCGCACCCTCCGCGACGAGGGCGACCCGCGCACCCTGCAGCAGCTCAGCGCCGATGCGGCGGTCGATCTGCTTTGCGACGGCGACATCATCGGAACCACGCCGAACGACGAGCATCGGCCCGACCCGACCTTCGTCCCCGGCGTGCGCGCCGAAGTGCGGCTCACGCTCGCGGCGTCCACCGCCGTGGGTCTCGACGATGCGCCCGCGGAGCTCGACGGCTACGGCCCCGTCCCCGCCCCGATCGCCCGTGAGCTCATTCGCACCGCTGCGTCCTTCACCCGCGTCCTCACCGATCCGGACACCGGAGCCGTCGTCTCCGCCGGCCGGACCTGGCGCACTCCACCGCCCCAGATGCGCCTGCACCTGCAGCTGCGGGACCAGACCTGCCGCTTCCCCGGCTGCACCCGGACCGCCGCCACCAGCGAGGCCGACCACACGATCGAGTGGCGCAACGGCGGCGAGACCTCGCTCGAGAACCTCGTCATGCTCTGCACGTCCCACCACCACGTGCGGCACGGAGAGCAGTGGAGCTACGACCGGGTCGACGACCACGGGACGATCGAGTGGACGAGCCCGACCGGCCGACGGATCAGCAACCGCCCGCCACCCCTGCCCGGGCGGCCACCCGACCCGCCCCCGGGGCCCCGCTTCGACGATGCTCCCGCACCGTTCTGACGGTGGGGGATCTACTTGGAAGAGATGCCCGCACACATGCTGGTCGAGTAGCCCTGCAGGGGCGCATCCAGACCCGCCCACCCCAAGGACGTCGGTCTCCTCCCCGCCCTGCGCTGGCGCCGGAGGCGCCCCCTCCGCTCGATACGCCCGCTCCGCGGGCTACTCGATCAGCATTGATTCCCCGCTGCGGGCTGCTCGGCGAGCATGGACGCAGTGCGCGCCGACCGGGCAGCGGATGCCCGCGGTGTCTCCCTCTCGTGAGCATGCGCTCGCATGGACCGATGTCCCGTCCGCCGCACACCGTCCGCCTGAGCCACCCTTCGGAAAGGCAGCCGTGCCCGACGCTCTCCTCGTGCCGCTCCTGCTCGCCGCGCTCGTCACCAGCGGCCTGGCGGCGGGCTTCTTCTACGCCTTCGCCTGCGCGGTGATGCCGGGCCTGGGCCGGACCGACGACCGCGCCTTCGTCAGCGCGATGACCGCGATCAACGCCGCGGTGCAGAACCCGCTGTTCGCCCAGTACGTCGTCACCTTCGGGCGCAGCGTGCCGCTCAACCTGCGACTGGACCGCGCCGCCGGCGGTCCGCTCTCCGACGCCCGGCGCGGCTTCGAGCGCGCCTGGATCCGCGCCAACACCGCGCGCGTGCTCGCCTCGGGTGGTTCGCTCCTCCTGCTCGGGATCGCCCTCGCGACGACCTGACGTCCGCGCCGTCGATCCGCGAGTCCCTCGACTCCCGGAAGACGGGCAGTCTGGTGAGCACCACCCCGATCCAGGAGAGATACCATGACCGCACCCCGCCGCGCCCTGATCCTCGTCGACGTCCAGCAGGAGTACTTCGCCGGGCCGCTCGAGATCCGCTACCCGCCGCACGCGACCTCGCTGCCCGCCATCACCGCCGCGCTCGACGCCGCCACGGCCGCCGGTCTGCCGATCGCCGCCGTCCAGCACAGCAGCGGCGAGGGAGCACCCGTCTTCGCACCGGGCACCCCCGGCTTCGAGCTGCACCCCGAGATCGAAGGCCGCCGCAGTGATGAGTGGACGTCGATCACCAAGCAGTTCGGCACCGTCTTCGCCGGCACCGACCTGCTCGCCTGGCTGCGCGAGCGCGACGTCGACACGATCACCCTCGTCGGCTACATGACCAACAACTGCATCCTCGCCTCGGCGGCCGAGGCCGAGACGCACGGGCTGACGGCGGAGGTGCTCTCGGACGCGACCGGTGCCATTGCGATCTCGAACGCGGCGGGCTCCGTCGACGCCGAGACGGTGCACACCACCCTGCTCGCCCTGCTGAACTCGAACTTCGCGGCCGTCGCCGACACCGCCGCCTGGACCGACGCCCTCGCCTCCGGCGAGCCCCTCCCCCAGAGCGACCTCGGCAGCTCTGCCGTCGCGGGCGCCGCGCTGCCGCCGCGCTGAGACCTCGCCTACTGGTCGGGACGCCCCGTAAACGGGCCGCATGGTCGGGAACGACGAGTCGAGCGCGGCGTCGGGGCACACGTTACGTGATTGCCGCGCTCCACGAAGAGGTGACCACCGAAGGTAGAACGATGGCGCGCGACGTTCGGCTGAAACGCGCAACGTCCGTTCACCAAAGGACAGCCCACGAGTTCGGCACCCCTCCACTCCGCAGATCTACAGCAATGGGAGCGCTCTCCCGATTCACAGTAAACAGTGATCCACATATTGATTGCCGTCAGCATTGCGCCAGCATGTACGTGGCTGTGGTTCTACAGCGCAAGGAAAATGGCTGCGATCGTCGCATTGTCGAGCGCCATGATCGGCATACCGAACACGACGTCGGCAGCACCCAGCCTCGATCCCGTGCCCACGCTGGAGCTGGACATGCGAAACGCTTCGCCGGATGAAAGCACGTCCTCATCCATCACCATCCCGCGGGCACTTACGCGCAACCCGACGGACAGAAGCTTCAGTTCGCCGATGAAGCGAAATACAGCTGCGTCGGGAAGACGAACAATCCACACTGATCTCGCGGCACGGGCGGTGTTATCGCTAAAACTGTTGTCACCTGCTCCGGACCCAACGGCAACATCCCTGTCAGGGTCCTCTCGCTTCTCGGCAAGACCAGCCAGAACAGCGTGGCAAGCCTGCAGATCGTCGCCGAGTCGAACTACGTCCAGAACATCCCGGTGGGTGCACTCGGCCAGCCACGGACATGGTATGTCCCCGCCGAAGGAGCACCAAGGATAAGCGCAGACGCCTACTTTCGTGCCAGCCATTCGTTCGCAGGAGCGCCACCATTGAGTACAGAGATCTCAGGATCGGGCCAGTCGACTTTTCTCTACGTCAGAAGTAAGTAGAAGCGACCCTTACCGCGAGAAGAGAAGCTCGAGTGTTGCTTTTCCGGAATTGAAGGCGCTCGGGTGCTCGAGGTACAGTCGGAACGGAAGACCACGAGCATCTCGCTCCGCCCATTCAATCACCTCCAGGACATCTCGCGCTTCGATGAAACGGATCTCCTCCTCGATCGTCTCGGCCTCTGTGGAGTAGACGCGATAGACCGGGTTATCCACTTCGCCGTCGACGTTGCGAGGATCTACTAGGTGAGTCTTCATTGTCTCTTTTTCCTTTCTCCGCTGCGGTCATTATTCCCCACCGTCGGCCTCGCACTCGTTCGCACATCGAGATGTTCCCACGGAGTCCGCGGTTCTCGATACTCCGATGCGGCGGTCTACTCGATCACCAGATCCTGCGACTTTGGGGCTCTGCGAGCGGCTCGACCGGGCGCTTCGTCAGCGGTCCGAGGGCGGCGGGAACGGGCGGGTCGAGCGCGGGGCGGCCGGGGGCAGGGCCGCGCGGGCGCGGTGCAGGGAGACGGCGGTGAGCAGGACGCGGGTGCGGGCCGAGGAGGCGTCGAGCGGGCCGATCAGGGACTCGATGCGGGCGAGGCGGTCGTAGAGGGTCTGCCGGCCGATGCAGAGGGCGGCCGCGGTGGCGGTCTTGCTCCCCCAGTGCGACGCGAACGTCTCAAGGGTCGCGAGCAGCTCCGGCCGGCCGCGGCGCAGCGGGCCGAGCACCTCCTCCACCAGAGCATCCGCCTCGGGGTCGTCTCGCAGCGTGCTGGCGAAGCGCTCGAGCCGGTGCAGCCGCGCATCGACGACGCCGCTCTCGGCGCGGGTCCACTCCCGCACACCGCGCACCTCCGCGAGCTCGCGCGGCACCCGCGCCACCGCGTCGGCGCCGCTGCCGACGCAGACCAGCGCGGACGCCCCGGCAGCGGGCGGCCACTCGCCGAGCAGCAGCGCCCTCGCCCGCTCCCGCGCGGCGGCGTCCGGGAAGGCCAGCAGCGCGAGCAGCTCGCCGCCCGCGACGCAGATCACGCTCGCGGAGTCCGCTGACCCCCGCACCGAGCGGTCGAGCGCGGCGCGGACCGCACGGAGGGTGCGCTCGTCGTCGCCGACGTCGGCCCAGACTCCGAGGAAGCACTCCCGCCCGCCGACGCCGAGCCGGCCGAGGAGCGCGTCGATCTGCAGCTCCGCGCTCGGGTCGGGGCGCGCGGACGGCGCCGTCGCGACCGCGAAGAGCTGGGCGGTGAGCCGCTCGCGCGCGGTCGGCGGCCGCCGCCGGAGCAGGGCGATCGCCAGCACGTCCGGCGCGCGGTCGAGCGCGACGGCCACGCCGTGCAGGTCGGCCTCGTCGTGGGCGCGGAGGTAGAGCGTGCCCAGGAGGGAGTCGCCGGCCCGCAGCACCCCGGACGAGGCGCCCGCGGTGCGCGCGGTGTCGACGCCGCGGCCGGGATGGGCGCGCACGATCTCCTCGCCCGCCGGCGAGACGAGCGCGGCACTGGCGCCCGTGGCGCTCGCGACGACCTTCAGCAGCTCGTCGATCCCGGCATCCGCGGCCGCCGCCTCGCCGAGAAGTCCGGACACTCTGTCCGCCACCCGCAGGCTCCGGAACTTCTGCTCGGTGAGCCGGGTGTTGATGCTCTCGCAGACCTGCACGAACGGCACCCGCCGGGGCAGCGCGAGCACGGCGAGCCCGAGATCGTCGGCAGCGGCGACGAGCGGGGCCGGGACGCTCGGCAGCCGCTCGGACAGCTCGACGGCCAGGGCGCCGATCCCCGCCGTGACCAGGGACTCCACATAGCGACGGCACTCCTGGGGATCCTGGTCCGAGGAGAGGTTCACGCCCTCCATCAGCAGCAGCTCGCCGCCCAGGAGCAGCGGCGCGACGTCGAGCTGCTCGCTGGCGTGCGCCCAGCGGATCGGCACCCGCGCGGCGGCCTCCCCGCCGGCGACCACGACCGGTCCGGCGGCCGCGAGCAGCGGGTCGAGAAGCGCCTCGGACAGCGGGATCACCATGCAGAACGTCCTCTCGCGTCACGGCGAATTTACACGGCGAGGCGGCCGCCGAAACCGCCCGCCGGGAGGGTGGAGCCCGACCCGCCGCGCTCCTCCACAGCCCGCTCTGCCGCGGCGCCGTCCACCGTTCCCCGCTCCGACTCCCCGCTCCACCTCACGCTTCGAGAGGATCCACCCATGAGCTCCGACACCCTGCACGGCCCGACCGACACCGAGGACGCGCTGACCCCGCTCCCCGAGAGCCGTCGCAACGCGCGCCTCGACGGCCAGTTCTGGATCTGGGCGGGCGCCAACATCGCCCCGATCAACTGGGTCCTCGGCGCGCTGGGCGTGAACATGGGCCTCGGCCTCTGGGACACGATCACCGTCCTCGCGCTCGGCAACGTCGTCGGCATGGCCGTCTTCGGCTTCTTCGTGCTGCTCGGCCAGCGCACCGGCGCGACCGGGATGCTCGTCGGCCGGGCCGTCTTCGGGCGGCGCGGCAACTACGCACCCGCCGTGATCCAGGCCGTCGTCGTGATCGGCTGGTGCGCGATCAACACCTGGATCGTGCTCGACCTGGTGATCGCGCTGCTCGGCTCCGTCGGCCTCGTCGACCCGGAGGCGGCGAACATCGGCTGGAAGGTCGCGGTCGCCGCGGTGATCATGGCGATCCAGGTCGCGATCTCGTTCCTCGGCTACCGGGCCATCGCCGCCTTCGAGCGCTGGACCGTGCCGCCGACCCTGCTGGTGCTGGCCGTGATGTCGATCGTCGCCTGGTTCTTCCTCGACATCGACTGGTCCTACGCCGGCCCGGCCGAGGGCGCCCTCACCGGCGGCGACCGGATCGCGGCGATGTCGATCGTGATGACCGCGATCGGCATCGGCTGGGGCCTCACCTGGCTCGCCTACGCGGGCGACTACTCGCGCTTCGTCAGCCCCCGCGCCTCGCGCCGGAAGCTCTACTTCGCCAGCGTGCTCGGCCAGTTCGTCCCCGTCGTCTGGCTGGGCGTGCTCGGCGCGACGCTCGCCACGAAGAACGGCTCGGTCGACCCGGGCCAGCTGATCGTGGAGAACTTCGGCGCCCTCGCGATCCCGGTGCTGCTGCTCGTGGTGCACGGGCCGATCGCGACGAACGTGCTCAACATCTACTCGTTCGGGATGGCCACCCAGGCGCTCGACATCCGCCTGGGCCGCCGCGCGCTCAGCCTGATCGTCGGAGTGCTCGCCTTCGCCGCGTCCGTGTTCTTCGTCTTCCAGGACGATCTGGCGACGACGCTGGACGCCTGGCTGGTGGGACTGGTCGGCTGGGTCGCGCCGTGGGGCGCGATCGTCCTGGTGCACTACACGGTGTTCGAGCCGCGGGTGCGCTCGTTCGGGCACCTCTTCGCCCCGGTCGGCTCGCCGCTGCTGCCGGACGTGCGCTGGCGCGCGCTGCTCTCCTTCGCGATCGGCGCGACGCTGACCTGGCTGTTCATGAACGGCTCGGTGCCGGCGCTGCAGGGACCGGCCGCGACCGCGCTCGGCGGCGTCGACGTCTCCTGGCTCGCCGGCGGCGTCTCGGCGGGGCTCGCCTATCTGCTGCTCGGCCGCGGCGACGCCGCGTCCTGGGTGCGGAAGCGCGAGGCCCTGGAGCCGGCCGCGCGCGAGTCCGAGCCCGTCCTCGGGTAGCCGGCCCCGTCACTCCCGCTCCTCTTCTCCCGCACCACCCGCTCCCGCACCACCCTGCTCCTGCACCACCGCATCACGAACGGAACCGCCATGCCCCTCCTCATCACCGACGCCGCCGTCATCACCATGGACGCCGTCTCGGGCGCCGTCCCGATCACGGCGAGCATCCGGATCGTCGACGACGTGATCACGGCGATCGGACCGGGGCTCGAGCCCGAGCCGGGCGACGAGGTCCTCGACGGGCGCGACCGCCTCGTGACACCGGGCTTCGTCAACGCGCACACCCACTCGTGGGAGTACCTCTACAAGGGGCGCTACGACAACCTGCCGCTCGAGCTGTGGATGCTGCTGTCGTACCCGATCCTCGGCGACAGCCGCGTCGCTCCGGACCTGATCCGGCTGCGCTCGTCGCTGTTCGCACTCGAGTCGCTGAAGGCGGGCGTCACGACGCTCGTCGACGACGTGCTCGAGAACCCGGACCAGGACGCGGCGCAGCTGGCGGCGGTGTTCGACGCCTACGACGAGATCGGCATCCGGGCGAACATCTCCGGGCACGTGATCAGCAAGCCCTTCTTCGAGACCATGCCGTTCCTCGAGGAGTACCTGCCGGCCGAGCTGCTCGACTCGGTCCGCGGGGCGGCGCGACCGACCACCGAGGGCTACCTCGACTTCAGTCGCACCGCCTTCGCCACCCAGCACGGGCGGGGCGGCGGACGGCTGCGCTACATGGTCGCGCCCTCGGCCCCGCAGCGCGTGGGCGCCGATCTGCTGGTCGGCGCGACGGAGCTGGCGCTCGAGCACGACGCGGAGTGCCACATCCACGTCCTCGAGACCAAGACGCAGCTGGTGACCGGGGAGGAGCTCCACGGCTCGACGCTGGTCGAGTACATGGCCGGGATCGGCGCCCTCTCCGCGAACACGACCTTCGCGCACGGGATCTGGCTGACCGACTCCGACATGGCGTCGATCGCGGCGGCGGGCACCTCCGTCTCGCACAACCCGATCTCGAACCTCAAGCTCGGCTCGGGCATCGCGCCGTGGCGCGCGCTGCACGACGCGGGGGTGAACCTCGGGCTCGGCACCGACGGCTGCTCGAGCAGCGACTCCCCGCGGATGCTCGACGTGATCAAGGCCGCGGCGCTGCTGCACAAGGTGACCGATCCGGACCTGTCGACGTGGCCGACGGTGGCCGAGGTGCTGACCGCGGGCACGATCGGCGGTGCGCGCAGCGCCGTGCTCGGCGACGTCACCGGCAGCATCGAGGTGGGCAAGCAGGCCGACCTCGTGCTCTTCGACCTCGAGACGCTCGCGTTCACCCCGCGCCAGCGCCTGGAGAACCAGCTCGTCTACTCCGAGAACGGCTCGTCCATCGACACCGTGATCGTCGCCGGGCGGGTCGTCGTCGCGGGCGGCGAGTCGACGACCGTGGACGAGGCGGCGCTGCGGGCCGACCTGGCGGCGCAGCTCGGCGACATCGTCGCCTGGCAGGACGCCCTCGACCGCTCCAACGGCGTGCTGACCGAGCCGTTCCACCGCATGTACGAGCGGGCGATGCGCCGCGACGCCCCGATCGACCGCTTCAGCGGCAGGCGCCTGGTCTGACGGCGCTCGGTCTGACGGCGACGGGACCGACGGCGCGCATCCTCGGCTCATGGAACCCCCTCCGGCACGCAGAACCCGCCTCGGCACACCGGATCCGGACAGTTCCGCGAGCCCGATGCGGTTCCGCGAGCCGAACGCGTCTTCGCGCTCGGGGCAGCACCGGGGGCCCGTGGCACCCGTCCGGGGCGGGATCGGACGGACCGGCGGCGCGTCGAGCCGGAGTGCGCCCCCTGAACGGGAACCCCCGTCCGGAGGAAGGTTCATTGCGAACGGGCGTTCGAACGCCCCGCCTAGGGTCGCAGCAGACGCGCCGGACTCCTCCGGCCGACCTCTCGAGCGACTCCCCCCACCGCAGTGCCGCGGTCAGGGCATGAGCCGCTCCTCCGCCCTCGACGCCCGGAAGGACGCCCGTGCCGACGACCCCCGCGACAGCCCGCCCGCGCCGCTCAGGCGCGCGGCAGGCCGGCGAAGTTCGCGGCGCTGAGCTCCTGCACGGCGGGCAGCTTCGCGAGGATGTCGGCCGAGACGCTGTCGCGGTCGGAGAGGACGCGCTCGAGGGCGTCGCCCACGCGGCCGGCGAGACCGGCACCCGGCTCGACGCAGAGGTAGGGCAGCTCGAACATCGCCATCAGGCCCTCGACCTTGCCCTGGGTGGCGAGCGTGATCGCGGGGACGCCCTTCATCAGGGACATGATCGCCAGGTGCATCCGGCCGGTGACGGTGACGGTCGCGCGCTCGGTGAAGCCGCGCACCTCCGCCGGGGTGAGGACGTCCTCGACGAAGGCGACGCCGGTCGTGTCCGGCAGGGCCGCGTAGACCTTGCGGCAGGCCGCGAGGTCGTCCGGTCCGTGCTTGATGACGTGCGGGAGCAGCACGACCGCGAGGCCGCGTGCGCGCAGGCCGCCGATGATCTCCACGTAGGCGCCGGTCTGGTCGGTGTCGATCAGGCCGGAGACGTTGATGATCGCGATGCCGCCGGTCGTGTCCAGCGCGGCGAGCTCGGTGCTCGCGCGGCCCTGGTCGACGGAGCGCGCCGAGAAGACGATGTCCGCCGAGGCCTTCGCGTCCAGGCCGTCGCGGCGGGCGCGCTCGACGGAGAGCGGGTCGCGGAGGAAGAGGGTCGTGCCGGCGCGGTCCGCGTCGCGGAGCTGCGCGAGGGCACCGGGGTGCGCCTTGCCGTTCCAGCTGAAGCCGAGGACGCGGGTGTCCACTCCGGCCGACGCGGCGCTGCGGGCGACGAGCGCGCGGCTCGTCGAGGCGCGGAAGTTGTAGGCGCCGTCCATGATGTCGGCGCCGACGATCGAGACCGACGCGGCACCGGGCAGCATGGCCCGGAAGCGGCGCAGGTCGCGGACGAAGCTCGGCAGGCCGCCGTAGAGCAGGGTGCCCAGCGAGACGATCTCGACGCGGTCGGCCTGCTCGGCCGGGATGCGGAAGTCGCCCTTGTAGCGGGTGATCACGGTGATCGGCCCGGCCACGTTCTCCAGGAACGCGCCGACCAGCGCGGCGTCGCCGATGTTGCCGGCGCCGGGGGGCGCGATCAGGATCGCGCGGCCCTGAGCACCACTGGCTCCGCGGGCCCCGCCGGAGCGGCGGGCGCTGCGCAGGCGCGGAGCGTCGAGGAAGACGCCGCGCGCGCCGAGCGAGAGCACCGCCGGGCTCTTCAGCAGCGGGGCGGTGCGCTTGCGCAGCCCGCCCAGCACCGTCCGGACTCGCGAACCTACTCCGCTCACAGCGATTCCGTTCCCGGCCCCGTCGTGGAGCCGTGCTCATCGATGGCGGAGGCGGCCCGTCGCCGCATCCGTCCGTCCGGGCGGGATCTCGGCGGCAGAGGCAGCGGTGCTGCCCGTCCGCCGGGGACGCTCCCGCCGCGCCCAGTGTACGGAGTCGTCCCCCCTTCGGCCGGCGCGCACCGCCGAGGCCCGGTGCGGCCTCCCCTCGTCTTCTCCCTCCTCCTCTCCCAGCCCCGAGTCCCCGCTCACACCTTCCCCGATTGGACACCACGCCCATGACTCGAACGCTCAGCGCGACTCTCGCCGCTCTGCTGGTCGTGATCGCCGCGTTCTTCGCGGCCGCGCCCAGCTTCGCGGCGGCGAACCGCTACGCCTCGCCCAACGGCACGGGAACGGCCTGCTCCGCAGCCGCTCCCTGCGCCCTGACCACCGCCGTCCAGAACGCCGCCGCCGGCGACACCGTGCTGCTCACCGCCGGCACCTACCCGACGACCACCCTCAAGGGCGGGAAGGCGACCGTCGCCGCTCCCGTCGTCGTCCAGCCGGCCCCGGGCGCCTCGCCCGTGCTCGGCTCGACGAAGGTCTACACGCCCAACACCGTGTGGAACGACATCTTCTCCAAGAGCACCTTCTACACCTACGGCTCCGGCATCACGGTGAACCGGATGCACATCGACGGCGCCGGCATCTTCGTGCGCAGCGCGAACGTCGTCGTCCGCGACTCGCTCTTCGAGAACGGCTCGTCGATCGACGGCATCCAGGTCGGCGGCACCGACAACGGGCTGATCGAGAACAACCTGGTCCGCAACTTCGACCAGAACATCGACAACGGCCTGCACGCCGACTGCATCCAGGTGTTCGAGAGCAACGACGTCACCCTTCGCGGGAACACGCTGATGAACTGCTACAACGCGGGCATCATCTTCTCCCCCGGCGGCGGCGACGGCATGAGCGACATCACCGTGGAGTCGAACTTCGTCTCCGGCTGCATCGTGATCACCAGCGACTGCCGCGGCGGCTCGTCCGCGGACTTCCGGGAGGCCTCGGCCGACGGCATCTACATCCGCAACAACACCTTCGAGTCGGGCGCACTGCGGGTCGGCGGGGCGAAGAACACGGTCTTCGACCGCAACATCGTCAGCTACCTCTCCTCCTGCACCAGCCCGATGACGAACACCATCGTCGAGAACTGGAACACCAAGCTCTGCAAGACGCCGTCGCTGCTCAACCAGCAGGGCAACATCCAGGGCGCTCCGGCGCTCGCCTCGGTGGCCACCGGCGACCTGCACGTGCTGTCCGCGACCGGGACCCAGATCGCCGGCTGGGGGTCGACCACGTCGGCCCGCACCGACATCGACGGCCAGGTCATGGGCTCCCGCACCGCCGGCGCCGACCAGTTCGGCGGGGTGACCGCTCCGACGCCGACCGCGACGCCGACGGCCACGCCGACCGCGACCGCGACCCCGACGGCGACGCCGACGGCCACCCCGACCGCGACCCCGACGGCCACGCCGACGGCCACCGCCACCCCGACCGCGACGCCGACCGCCACGCCGACGCCGACCGCCACGCCGACGCCGACCGCGACTCCGACCCCGACGGCCGCGCCCGCCCCGGTCGACCGCACGGCGCCGACCGTCGCGATCGTCTCGCCGGGCTCCGGCTCGTCGGTCACCGGAGTCGTCAGCCTGATGGCGACCGCCGCGGACGACACCGCCGTGACCGGAGTCACGTACTGGGTCGGCACCACCAAGCTGGGCGACGCCGTGCAGGCGTCGGACGGCAACTGGTACCTCACGGTCAACACCGCGGTGTTCCCGAAGGGCACCTACTCGGTGACGGCGAAGGCCGTCGACGCGGCGGGCAACGCCACGACGAGCGCCCCGATCCTCCTGAAGCGGGTCTGACGCCCGGAGTGAGGACCGCCTGAACGTCGAAGGGCCCCTGCGCAGTGCAGGGGCCCTTCGTCGTCCGCAGGTGACGGAGTCGCCGTCAGTCGGACTCGCCGTCAGTCGGCGAAGATCGCGCCCACCGGCTCGCGCTTCTCGGCCTGGAAACGGTCCTCGGCGCGGCCGAGCGCCCAGTAGGCCGAGAGCGAGAGCGCCGCGCGCTCGACACCCCAGTCGTCCTGGAGGATCGTGCGGAGCCGCTTCATCGCCGTCCGCTCGCCGTGGGCGAAGACCTCGACGGCGCCGGCCGGGCGGGTCAGCTCTGCGACGGCAGCGGTCAGCGCGTGCCCCGCCTCCTCGTCGCCGCGGTGCAGCCAGCGCACCTCGACGCCCGCGGGGACGGTCAGCGGCAGCTCGTCCTCGGCGCCGTGCACCTCGATGAGCGCGGTGCCGCGGGCCTGGGCGGGCATCGCCTCCAGGGCCGCCGCGATCGCCGGCAGCGCCGACTCGTCGCCGAGCAGGAGGTTCGCGGCGTCGGCGCCGGGCGCCCAGGCGCCGCCGGGGGCCGACATCTCGAGGCGGTCGCCGGGGCGCGCGGAGGCGGCCCAGGGTCCGGCCACTCCCTCGTCGCCGTGCAGGACGAAGTCGATCGCGAGGCTGCGCGCCTCGAGGTCGACGGAGCGGATCGTGTAGGTCCGGCGCACCGGGAGCTCCTCGGGGGCGAGGCGGGCGCGCCGGGCGTCGAGGTCGTGCGGCGGCTCGAGCGCGACGCCGGGCGGGGCGAGCAGCAGCTTGACGTAGCGGTCGGTCGCGGCGAGCCTCTCGGGATCCGCGGCCTCGACGAAGGCGTCGAAGCCCTCGCCGCCGAGGTGCACGCGCACGAAGTGCTCGGTGAGCCGCTCGGTGCGCAGCACGGTCAGCACGAGCTGCGGGCGGGGCGGACGGGCGCGGCGCTCGGACGGCGCGGCGGGCGTGGTGGCGTCGGTCATCCCTCCAGCATGCCGCCCGCGCCCGCCCGGCGCGCGCGCTCGGCCCGGGCTCGCAGGAACCGCCCCGGCACGCGGAAACCGTCGAATCCGACGAGCCCGACCGCGTTTCACGAGCCGGAGACACGACGAATCGCGGCCGGAACCGATACTGCTCGCCCGGTCAGCAGCAGGAGCGCGGTGCTCCCGCTACTGTTCGGATCGCTGCCGACCTCGTCGCGTGTCAGCACCAGGTCGACGAGTACCGACGCGGCCCGTGCGGGGCCGAGCGCGAAGAAGGGAGAGCTGATGGCGGCATCCTTTCGCGCCTTTCTCGACGAGTCGTCGGCCGACCGTGGCAGCGGGCATCAGGAGTACCTCGTCTGCGCAGCTCTTCTGACCGACGACTCCTGCTCGGATGCGCGCGACCTGCTGCGCCCGCTCCTCCTGCCCGGACAGATCAAGCTCCACTGGACGGGCGAGAGCGAGCGACGTCGCCGCGTCATCGTCTCTCGCATCGTCGAGCTCGGACCGATGAACATCGTCGTCTCCCACCGCGATCTCCGGCGCCGCCGCGTCGAGCGGTATCGGCGGAAATGCCTCGAGATGCTGTACCACGAGCTCATCGGGCTCGAGGTCTTCGATCTGGCGCTCGAGTGCCGATCCACTGCTCAGGACCGAGACGACCGTGCCCACATCGTCGGTCTTCAAGCGCAGGGAATGGATCGTCGCCTGCGCATCGCGCATCGTCGCGGCGGTGACGAGCCTCTGCTCTGGATCGCCGACGCTGTTCTGGGAGCGATCAACTCGGCCCGTCTCGGGGACCACAGACATCTCGACGAGCTGCGGACGACGCTGATCATCGAGAGTCGCACGCCGGAGTCACTCGTCGCGATCGACTCCGGGCCCTGACGAGCGGAAGGCACCCTGACAAGCGAAAGACCCTGGATCCAGTCGTCCGGCTGGGGTTCCAAGGTCTTCTTCCCGTTCCGTCGTAACGGAGGGCGACTCCTACGGTACGGCGTCCACGGTGACCCTGCAACGCCCGGAGCCGACGAGCCGAGACCGGTTCCGTGCGCGGACCGCGGCACGGGCGCGGACGCCACGGACAGCGAAGGCTCGTGTGGCGCGAGGTGGGGGCGCCCCGGCGCGCGACGGCGCGCGGGCGCGGACGGCCACGCCGTAGCCTCTCCCCCATGGATGCGACCACGACCGTCTCGCGCGCCGCCCCGACCGCCCCCCGGCTGCAGCCGGACCGGGTCCTCGTGCCCGACGTCCTGCGCGGGGTCGCCATCGTAGCGATGCTGATCGCGCACGCGATGCCGCTCGTCCCGAGCCTGCGCGGCGGGGCGGTCGGCTTCGCGGCGGGCACCATCAACGACCTCGCGTCGCCGCTGTTCGCCCTGGTGATGGGGATGTCGGCGGCGCTGGTCCTCGCGCGGCCCGGAGCCTCCGGCGGGCGCGTCGTCGTCCAGAACCTGATCCGCGGTGCCGTGCTGGTCGCGCTCGGCGTCTGGCTGGGCGGCTGGGGCAGCTGGATCGCGATCGTGCTGCCGCACCTCGGGCTCACGCTCGCGCTCGGAACGCCGATCCTGCTCCTGCGCAGCCGCCTCGTCGCGGTCGTCGCCGCCGTTGTCCTCGTGGCGGGCGCCCCGCTGAACGCGGCGGTCGCCGCCGGTGCCGACCCGACTGCGCTCTACGCGCGGACGCCCATCGGATTCCTGCTGCAGTGGAGCTTCGTCGATCCGCACTACCGGCTGACGAATCTGCTCCCCTTCCTCCTGCTCGGCGCGCTGCTGCTGCGGCACGGCTTCCGGCGCGACCGACTGCTCGCCGTGCTGGCCGTCGTCGCCGTGCTGGCGTACCCGGTCCGGCCCGCGCTCGAGCGGCTGATCGGCCTCGAGTCCGTGTCGGGCAGCCACCCGGACACGCTCCACGACCTCGGCCTGGTGCTCGCCGCCTACGTCGCCGTCGTGCTGCTCGCGACGGTCCGGCGGCGGCCGGCGAGCACGGTGATCACGGCGGTGCTCACGCCGTTCCGCGCCGTCGGATCGCTCGCGCTCTCGGTGTACGTGCTGCAGGTGGCGGTCGTCGCCGCCTTCGCGGCCCGGGGCCTCGGCTACGTCGCCGACACCCCCGGCGCCGCCCTCCTCCTGGTGCTGGGAGTATGGGCGGTCGCGGTCCTGTGGTGGCGCTTCGTCGGCATCGGACCGCTGGAGTGGCTGATCGGCCGGCTGACCCGGCTCGTGCCGGCGCCGCGGCGCTGAGCCGCCGATCGGTCGCCGACGATCGTCAGCTCTCGACGACCGGCAGCTCGGCGACCGCGACGGCTCCGCCGCTCTCGTCGGTGATCTCGATCGAGGCGACGGAGGCGCGCAGGACGGCCGCGTTCATGGCGCAGTCGAGCTCGGCGGTGCTGCCGAGGAACGAGCCCGAGGGCAGCCGCACGCCCGTCGCCGTGACCAGGACGACCTCGTAGCTCTCGCCGACGGCGAAGCCGCTGCCGCGCAGGATCGTCTCGGTGCCCCAGGTGTGCGCGACGAGCTCGGCGTCGATGTCGAGGGCCGGGTCCTCGGCGAACGCGATCGGCTCGACGGCGCCGAGCGTGCCCGGCCCGCCCTGGGGCGGTCGGTCGCCGAGCGCCTGCAGTGCGAGACCGCCGACGGCGCCGAGCGCGACGCAGGCGGCCGCGGCGGTCACGCCCAGCGCGATCCGGCGCCCCCGCGCGGGCCGGTCCGACGCATCCCGCGTTTCCTCGCCCCGGGCCCTCGGGACCGCCGTCAGCGCCGGGCCGGCGAGCGCCGCCACCCGCGTGCGCAGGTCCGCCGAGGGCTCCGGCTCCTCCCAGCGGCCGACGCCGCCCAGCCCGGACAGCACGGCGCCGAAGGAGGCCAGCTCCTCGTCCACGCTCGGATCCTCCGTTCGCAGCCGGTCGAGCTCGGCGGCCTCCTCGGCCGACAGCTCGCCGGCGAGGGCCGCGGCGATCAGTTCCTCGCGACGGCCGCCCTCGTCCGGGCCGCCGTCGCCGGGTCCGCCGTCGCCGGGTCCGCCACTGCTGGTCACGATCGGTCCTCCGGAGTCGGGTCGGGCGCCGCGAGATGCGTGCGGAGCGCCTTGAGAGCGTAGAACGTGCGGGTCCGGAGCGTCGCGACCGCGACTCCGGTCGCCGCGGAGACCTCGGCGTAGCTCCCGCCGCGGAGGTGGATCGCGACGATCACCTGCCGGTGCTCGGGCGAGAGCCGGGCCAGCGCCTCGACCATCATCAGCGGCTCGAGCGGATCGACGTCGTCGCCGGGGACGTCGTCGAGCACCTCGGCCGGCACGATCCGCGGCAGCCGCTGCAGGGAGCGGTGCGCGTCGACGATCACGTTGCGGGCGATCGCGAACAGCCAGGTGCGCGGGCTCGCGCGCTCCGCGACGTAGCGCTCGCGCGAGCGCCAGGCCCGGAGGAACGTCTCCTGCACGCAGTCCTCGGCGAGACCGCGGTCGCGCAGCGCGTTGACGGCGAAGCCGAGCAGGGCGGATCCGTGCTCGTCGAACGCCGCGGTGAGGTCGAGGGGCGTGGGGTCGCCGGGCGTGGGATCGCCGGGCGTGGGATCGAGCGGCGGGGCGGCGGGTCCGGCGGCGGGCACGGGCGCCGGGTGCGGGTCGGGCTGCGTCATCGCGGTGCGGTCCCCTCGTCGCGTCGTCGTCGTCGGCCCGGTCGTCCGCGGCCCGGTCGTCGTCGGCCCGATCGTCGTCGGCATCGTCAGCGCCGCGAGTGCCATCGGCGCCTCCTGTCCCGACCGGCCGGGCGGCCCGTCACAGGGGGTACGGAGCGGAGGAGCGAGACGTTCATCCGGGCACTGCGGTCGAGTCTATGAGAAGGATCTCAGACAGCGGGGAACGGGCGCGCTCAGCTCCGCGGCGCTCGGGTCCGCGGCGCGAACGCGCCGAGGGCGTACACGAGCAGGAGCAGCGCCATCGCGACTCCCGACGCGACCGCCGCCAGCACGGCCGCCGCGCCGCTGCCGAGGAGCAGGCCGAGGCCGCCGAGCACGACCAGCGCGCCGCCGAGCAGCGCGAACATCCGCTCGGAGAACGCCCACGCGAACGGGAGGAAGTGCAGCCCGACCACGAGCGCGATGAGCGCCGGGCGCAGCTCGCCGCGGCCCGCCGACTCGAGGACCCGGCTGCCGACCGCGATGAGCGCGAACTCGGCGACCACGCAGGCTCCGTAGACGGCGAGCCGCGCGGGCCCCGGCGGTGCGAAGGGCCCGAGCGGACGCGGACGGACGAAGAGGAACCAGAGTGCGGCGACGACCGTCGCGCCGACCAGGACCCGCGCGACGATCGCGACGGGCTCCGCGGGCGAGTACGAGAACGCGAAGACGACCGCGCCGGCCAGGCCGACGACCGCACCGAGTCGTCGCGGGTCCGCGAAGACCGGCGGGCCGCTCTGCTCCGATGCCATCCGGGCAGCCTCGCAGATCCCGGACGGCAGCGACAGCCGCCGGCGTCCCGAGCGAGCACCTGCGGACGCGCCGAGCGGCCGCGGTCCGGTCAGGAAGCGGTCCCGAGCTCCTCGATGTCGTCCACACCGGCGGCCGCGGCCTCGCGGCGTCGCGCGCGCAGGGACGGCGCGAGCAGCGCGGCGACGATCGCGAGCGCTCCGACTCCGGCCGAGGCCCAGAAGCCGACGGTGAACGCCTCGTCCGTCGGGGCGCCCTGCGGGGTGACGCTGGAGGAGATCAGCGCGGCGATGACCGCGGTGCCGATGCTGCTGCCGATGGTGCGCAGGACGGTGTTCGCGCTGATGGCCTCGCCGGTCTGGGCGGCGGGCACGCTCTCGACGATCGCGTTCGAGGTGGCCGCGAGGGCCATGCCGATGCCGATGCCGGTGAGCACGCCGGAGACGAGGATCTGCCACTCCTCGCCGTGTCCGAGAGCGGGGAGGACGAACGCGATCGCGACGGCGACGCCGCCGGTGATCATCGGGATCTTCGGCCCGACGCGGCGGATCATCGCCCCCGCGACGACGCCGGAGACGACCATGGCGACGACCGTCGGCAGCAGGAACAGACCCGCCTCGCTGACCGACTTGCCGAAGCCGTAGCCCAGCACCGTGGGCAGCTGGAGCAGGGTCGGCACGAGGATGAAGGTGCCGAACATCGCGAAGCCGAAGGCGAGCGCGACGATGTGCGCGGTCCACACCCCGCGGTGGCGGAAGAGGCGGACGTCGATCAGCGGCTCGGAGACGCGCAGCTCGACCAGCACGAAAGCGACGAGGGCGACCGCGCCGAGCACGAGCAGGCCGATCGTCTTCGCGTCGCCCCAGCCCCAGTTCTGGCCCTCGCTGATGGCGAGGAGGAGCGCGACCAGGCCGATCGAGAGGATCGTCGTGCCGACGAGGTCCAGCTTGCCCGGCGTGCGCACGGGCGACTCCGGCATCCCGAAGACCGCTCCGAGGAGGGCGACGGCGACCAGCCCGGCGGGCAGCCAGAACAGCCAGTGCCAGGAGAGCGCCTCGACGATCGGGCCGGCGGCGACGATGCCGACTCCGGCGCCGATGCCGAAGATGGCGGACAGCAGCCCGATGGTGACGCTGACGCGCTCCCGGGGCAGCTCATCACGGACGATGCCGATCGACAGCGGCATCACCGCACCGGCCGCGCCCTGCAGGACGCGTCCGACGATGAGGACGCCGAGGTTCGGCGCGATCGCGGCGACGACCGTGCCGACCAGCAGCAGCGACAGCACCACGATCAGCACCTTGCGCTTGCCGACCATGTCGCCGAGGCGACCGAGGATCGGCGTGAGCACCGAGGCGGAGAGCAGGTAGGCCGTCAGCACCCAGCTCGCGTCGCTCGTGGCCACGCCGAGGTCCTGCCCGATCGTGCCCAGGGCGGGGGCGACCAGCGACTGCAGGACGGCGAACGAGAGACCGCCGAGCGAGAGGTAGAGCACGATCGCGGTGCCGCGCGGCTTCCGCTGCGGCGCAGCGCTCTCGGGCGGGACTCCGGTCGGCACCGAGCCCGTCGCGGCGGGCTGGCTGGTGGTGGACATGCGTCTCCTCGGCTGGTGTGCGGCGTGTGAGCGGCGTGTAAACAGGTGCTTACTTGTCGAGTGTAGCCAGCGCGGTGCGCCTGTCAACACGTGTTTACTTGTCCTCGGCTAGGTTGGTCGACGGGAGTGGGACATGAGCACTGACAGCGAGGACGTCGTCACGGCGGTCTCCGGCGGCGACGCCGACGACGAGCTCGTCCGCCCGGGCCGGGACGCGGAGGCGACCAAGCGCGCGCTGATCCGGGCCGCGCGGCGCCGGTTCGCGACCGACGGCTACCGCGCGACCACGGTGCGGCACATCGCCGCCGACGCCGGAGTGAACGTGGCCCTGATCAACCGCTACTTCGTCTCCAAGGACGGTCTCTTCGAGGCGTGCATGCGCCGCACCTCGGACGAGCTGGAGTCCGAGACCCCCGGCGGACCCGCGGATCTCGACGCGATCGTCCAGCGGCTGATCGGCCACGTCCTCCGCGCGCCGAACAACGACGACCCGCTGCAGCTCCTCCTCCTGCTGCGCTCCTCCGGCGACGCGACCGCGGACCGGATCCGCCGGGAGACCCTCGAGGAGTTCACCCGCCGGCTCGCCGTCGCGGCCGGCTGGCGCCCGGACGACCCGCGGACCGCCCCGGTGCTGGTCCGAGCCCAGCTCGCCATCGCGACGATGATGGGCGTCACCGTGATGCGCACCTCCGCCGCCGTGGAGCCGATCGCCTCCGCCGCCGACGAGGATCTCCGCGAGCCGCTGGACCGGATGTTCCGCGTCCTCCTCGGCGCGGAGTCCGCGACGACCGAGCCGCGCTAGTCCGGGTCGGAGTCGTCGCCGCCCCACTCGGGGGGCGCGCCGGCACTGCGCGGCAGGGCGTGCCGCCTGCCAGGATCCCTCGTGGGCCTTCTTCCCCCGGGAGCCCCTCCCCCGCCGCACGAGAGGCCGCCATGATCGACGTCCGCACCTCCGCCGACCGCCCCGCCCGCCGCCCCGACCCCCGCGGCATCTCCCGCCGGGCGGTCACCACCGCCGCCGCCTGGACCGTGCCCGTCGTGGCCGTCGCCGTCGGCACCCCCGCGGCCGCCGCGTCCGGCCTCGACGTGGGAGCCTTCGTCCTGAACGGCACCTGCGGCAGTCCCGGGATCCTCGGCCCCGGCTTCACGCTCACCGCAGGCTCCGCCGACCTGCCGGTCGGGACCACGATCACCATCGTCGGCAGCGGCGTCGCGAACATCGGCGTGTTCACGGCCACCCCGAGCATCGCGACGATCACTTCCCCGAGCAGCACCACCCGCTTCGTCACCCTCACCGGTCCGCTGCCCGCAGGCTCCACCCTGGGCCTGCGCACCACCCTCTCGGTCACCAGCGCCTTCACCCTCAACGCGACGACGACCCTCCCCGAGGGCTCCGTCGGCACCGGCGCGAAGAGCACGGCGTCGGTCAGGTCCGACCGGGTGTTCTGCACGGGCAACTGACTGCACGGGCGACTGACGGGAAGCGGGTCGATCGCCGAAGATTGATGAAGATTGCCCCGAATTAGAAAATCCTCATCTTGTGCAATCGATGACAATCGTCGCCCCGGGGCGCTCACACGTCGGAGGTTCGGCGGCGGATCAGTACGGGACCGTGAGCGACAGCACCGCGACGTCGAAACCCGGCGCGGTGATGACCAGGTCCGCCACGGGGACCGGACTCTGCGTGCGATCGTCGCTGGCGATCAGCAGCAGCAGGATGCCGGACTCCTCGCCCGCCGCGAGCGCGGGGTCGTAGCGGAGGGCGATGCGTCCCTCCGGGAAGCCGTCGGCGTAGCTCCACTGCTGTCCGTTGAAGCCGGCGAACGAGTAGCCGTTTCCCGGATCCTGGAGGACGACGATCACGGAGCCACCCTCGAGCGGGGCGGAGCCGGTGTTGGTCGCATAGACGCGGTACGCCGTCGAGGCCGACGCGACGTCCTCCGCGGGACCTTCGGCGCGAGCGCCGAGCGCAGGGAGCGTGCCGCTGGCCGCGGCGGACGGTGCGGAGACGGCGAGCGCGATCACGGGAGCGGCCCAGGCCGCTCCGACGAGGGTGCGGCGCGCGAGCGGCGCGGGGGGAGCGGTCGGGTCGGGCACGGCGGGGTCCTCTCGGCGGGGGTCAGGGCCGAGCGTAGATCGGGGCGGCACCGCCGGGGAAGCGGATCCGGGCGCCGGGCCCTACTCGGGGGTGGGCGCGTCGAGGGTGGAGGGGTGAGGGACGAGGCGTGGGACCAGCCGCACCAGCACGACCATGCCGATCAGCTCGACCAGGGTCTGCGTCACGACGACCACGGGCGCGAGTGCCAGCGGCGCGGGGAGCGCGAGTGCGAGCGGCAGCACCACGAGGGAGTTGCGGGTGGCGCCGCTGAACACCAGCGCGCGGGACGAGGGGACGTCGAGGCGGACGAGCCGGGCGACGCCGAGTCCGGCCGCGACCATCACCGCGAGGAACGCGGCGTAGAGGGGGACGAGAACGAGCAGTCTGCCCGCGGCGGCACCGACGGCGCCGATCTGCGAGGCGACGACGATGAGGAGGGTCGCCGCCATCAGCGGCACCATCAGGCCGAGCATCGTCGATTCGACGACCCGCCCCGCGCGATGCCGGCGGCCCAGCGCCTGCACGAGTGCGGCGGCGGTGAGCGGCAGCACGATCAGCAGCAGGAGCGCCCGCGCGAACGGGGCCACCTCGACCACGGCGACGCCTTCCGGCCCGAGGAACAGCAGGAGGTAGAGCGGGAGGAGCAGGAGCTGCGCGAGCATCAGCAGCGGTGCCGCCGCGAGCAGCCGGTCGGACGCGCCGCCCGCGAGGCCGGCGAAGACGATCACGTAGTCGATGCAGGGCGTCAGCAGCACGAGCAGCACCCCGAAGAGCAGCGCCGGGCTCTCGGCGACGAAGCGGGACAGCCCGTACGCGACGACCGGGACGACGACGAAGTTCAGGACGCCGACCGCGGCGAGGAAGCGGACGTCGCGCAGCGCGCGGCCGAGCGCCGCGAACGGGACGCCGAGGAACGTCGCGAACAGCAGCAGCCCGAGCACCGGCTCGATCGCGCCCTCCAGGTGCCGCGCGGCGGGCAGCAGCAGCCCGAGCACGGCGCCGGCGGCGATCGCGCCGAGGTACACGGCGACCTGCCGCCGCTCGAGCCGCGCGACGAGCGCGCTCACGGGCGGGGGCACGGCAGTCGGAGGGGCACACGCCAACGCTAGAGGCTCGGCGCGTCGTGCCGGCCGAGCGCTCGACAGGGCGCGTTCACGCCGGTCGAGCAGCGGCCCCTCCATGCCGGCCGAGTAGCCGCCTCCGGCGGCCCGTGCATGCTGGTCGAGTAGCCGCCTCCGGCG
This sequence comes from Rathayibacter sp. VKM Ac-2928, assembly GCF_022815545.1. NCBI lineage: Bacteria > Bacillati > Actinomycetota > Actinomycetes > Micrococcales > Microbacteriaceae > Rathayibacter > Rathayibacter sp. VKM Ac-2928. Next base: position 131,688 of record NZ_JALGRU010000006.1, on the reverse strand, counting down.
GCGTATCGAGACCCACCATCGCCGAGACATCCGGGAGCGGGTCTCCTCCACACTCTGGTTCTGACGACGTTGTCCCCGATCAGCCCGTGGTTCCGACCCGGCCGTCGGTGGCCCCTGCTTCGATATCCGTATGTCAGAAGATGAGAACGCGGCAGCACTGGCGGAGGTGCGCGACTGCTTCACCGACGCCGCGGCCGCCGAGCGCGCCGCCTCGCCGACGCGCCTCAGAGCCGCGGAACGGATGCACCGCGGCCACCGCATCGCGCTCACCGTCCCAAAGGCGTTCGCTCGCGGCGCGACTCGAAGCGAGACCCGCGATCTCGTCGAGCGCTCCATCCGCGCCGAACTCGCGGTGACGCTCGGCGTGTCCGAGCGGGAGGTCTGCCGACGCCTCGAGACCGCGCAGATGCTGATGGAGCACCTTCCCCTCACCCGCGCCCTACTGCGGGACGCGCGGATCCTCTGGGAGGTCGGCGAGGCGATCTGCAGAACCGCGAGCACCCTCCCGGAGGCCTCCCGCGCGGCCCGCGAAGACCGCGCCGCCGACGCCGCGCTGACGATGACGACCACGCAGCTGCGCCGAGCCCTGACCCGCTGGCGGGAGGAGCTGCACGAGCAGCCCCTCGCCGAGCGTCACGCCCGCGCCCGCGAAGACCGCGCGGTCTGGGTCACCCCGGACGTCGACGGGATGGCGACCCTCTGCATCCACGCCCCAGCGCCGGTCGTGTCGGGCTCGTACGACCGGCTGCGCCGCATCGCCCGCACCCTCCGAGACAACGGCGACCCCCGCACCCTGCAGCAGCTCAGCGTGGACGCCGCTGTCGACCTGCTTTGCGACGGCGACATCGCCGGCACCACGCCGAACAAAGAGCACCGACCGGACCCGACCTTCGTCCCCGGCATCCGCGCCGAGATCCGGCTGACACTCGCCGCCTCCACCGCCGTGGGCCTCGACGACGCGCCCGCGGATCTCGACGGCTACGGCCCGGTCCCCGCCGAGATCGCCCGCGAGCTGATCCGCACCGCCGCCTCCTTCACCCGCGTCCTCACCGATCCGGAGACCGGCGCGGTCGTCTCCGTGGGCCGCACCCACCGCGTCCCACCGCCGCAGATGCGCCTGCACCTGCAACTGCGGGACCAGACCTGCCGCTTCGCCGGCTGCACCCGGCCCGCCACCACCAGCGAGGCCGACCACACCCTCGAGTGGCGCAACGGCGGCGAGACCTCCCTCGAGAACCTCGTCTCGCTCTGCACCTCGCATCACCATCTGCGGCACGGCGACCAGTGGACGTACGACCAGGTCGACGACGTGACGATCGTGTGGACGAGCCCCACCGGCCGGCGGATCAGCAACCGGCCGCCCCCACTGCCCGGGCGGCCGCCGGACCCGCCGCCGAGGCCTCGGTTCGACACCGTACCCGCGCCGTTCTGACGGTGGGTGGATCTCGATACGCCCGCGAGGCGGGCTACTCGATCAGCATGCAGCGCCTTCATGGCGCATCAGCCCGCAGCGCCTGCAGCGCCTGCAGCGCGCGTCGGTATGCGCCCCTCATGCTGGTCGAGTAGCGCGCAGCGCGTATCGAGAACCGACCCCGCCAGACAGTGGACCTCGTACGCCCACTCCCCGAGCGGCTCGGACGACGCTCGGAAGGCGCGTGCGCCGACGCCGTCCGGCACGCTACGCTCATTACTCAGCCAGCTGACTAATCGAGGAGCGACATGACCGCCACGACATCCCCCACCCGCGCGGACCGGATCCGGCAGTCGACCGTCGCCGTCAGCGCCGTGCTCGCGGTGGTCGGCTCGTTCATCGGCTCGGGAGCAGCAGGCGGCACGCAGATCCAGGACGCCGCCGGCGGCGCGCTGTCCGCGTCCTCGACCCCGGTCGCGCCTGACGGACCCGCCTTCGCGATCTGGAGCGTCATCTACACCGGCCTCCTCGGCTACGCGATCTGGCAGTTCCTGCCGTCGCAGACCACCCGCACCCGCCACCGCCGGCTCGGCTACTGGGCCGCCGCGAGCCTGCTGCTGAACGCCGCGTGGATCCTGGTCGTGCAGGCCGGACTGCTCGCGCTCAGCGTCGTGGTGATCGCGCTGCTCCTCGCCGTGCTCGCGCGGATCTTCGTGCTCCTGCGCACCACCCGCACCGACGGCGTCGTCGACGCGGTCCTCACCGACGGCACGTTCGGCCTCTACCTCGGCTGGGTCTGCGTCGCGACGGTCGCCAACGTCACGGCCGGCCTCGTCGGCGCGGGCATCGGCAGCGCCGACGGGCCCGGCGCCACACCCTGGGCGGTCGTCGTCCTGATCGTCGCCGCCCTGATCGGCGTGCTGATCGCCGTCACCGGTCGCGGCCGGATCGCTCCGATGCTCTCGCTCTGCTGGGGCCTGGCCTGGGTCGCGGTCGGCCGCTTCTCCGGCGAGCTCGTGTCGATCCCCGCCGGCACCGCCGCGCTGATCGCCGCGGCCGTCGTGCTCGTGGCGACGCTCCTGCTCCGCGTCACCGCCGCCCGTCGCACCGGCACCGCGCGGGTCGCCGCGGCCTGACGCCTCCGCTCAGGCCGCCGGGAACGCGCGCCCGACCGCCGCGCGGAGCAGCGCGCGCCGCCGCTCGTGCTCCGACGCGGCCTCCTCCGCCGTGGCGGCGTAGACGTTGCTCACCGGCGACCACGCCATCGACATCGCGATGACGAGCGCCATCACGTCGAACGGGTCGGCCGCGACGCCCACCGTGCCGTCGGCCTGAGCGGCGCGGATCGCCTCGAGCTTGCCCTCCTCGCGCACGCGCGCCTCGTCGTCGGCGACGAGGTGGCCGGCCGGGCGGCGCTCGAGGCGCGCCCAGGTGGCCAGCCGGATGAGGTCGGGGCGGCGCAGGTACTCGTCGTAGAGGCGGACCGCCCAGTCGCCGAGATCGGACGGGTCGATCGGCACGACGTCGACGATCCGGTCGAGCGACGCCTCGAAGACCGCGTCGAAGAGCAGCTCCTTGCTGGTGAAGTAGGAGTACAGCTGCGCCTTGTTGCTGCGAGCCTCGGCCGCGATCCGGTCCACCCGCGCGCCGGCGATGCCGTAGCGGGCGAACTCGGCCGTCGCCGCCGCCATGATCCGCGCACGCGTCGCCTCGCCCTTGCCGGTGGCCGGTGTCGCTCCCATCCCTCGAGACTACCGACCGGTCTGTTCTCCGCCGCCCGCCGGTGCTAGCGTCGATAAAACAAACCGGTTAGTAGAAACGAGCGCGCCATGACCAGCACCACCGCCTACGCGGCCACCGCCGAGGGCGACCTCGCTCCCGCCGCCATCGAGCGGCGCGCCCTCCGCCCCGACGATCTCGCCGTCCGCGTCGACTACTGCGGCGTCTGCCACAGCGATCTGCACGCCCTCCGGACCCACGCCGCGCACTCCGCCGACCCCGCCGCCGACGCCGGCCCGCTCGTTCCGGGTCACGAGTTCGTCGGCACGGTGCTCGCCGTCGGCGAAGGTGTCACGGCCTTCTCCCCCGGCGACCCCGTCGCGGTCGGCAACATCGTCGACTCCTGCGGCGCGTGCGACATGTGCACGGCCGAGCAGGAGAACTTCTGCCGAGAGTTCCCGACCCTCACCTACGGCGGCACCGACCGGCACGACGGCAGCACCACACTCGGCGCGTTCTCGCGCGAGTACGTCGTCCGCGACCGCTTCGCCTACCCGCTGCCGGCCGGCCTCGACCCTGCGGCCGTCGCTCCCCTGCTCTGCGCGGGCGTCACCGTCTGGGAGCCGCTGCGCGCGCACTCCGTCGGCCCCGGCTCGCGCGTCGGCGTGGTCGGGCTGGGCGGCCTCGGCCACCTCGCCGTGAAGCTCGCCCGGGCGCTCGGCGCCGAGGTGACGGTCTTCACGACCTCGGCCGCGAAGACCGCCGACGCCCTCGCGCTCGGCGCCACGCGGGTCGTCGTCTCCCGCGACGAGGAGGCGATGGCCGCGCAGCGCGAACGCCTCGACCTCGTCCTCGACACGGTCTCGGCCGCGCACGACCTCGCGCCGTACTTGCACGTCCTCGCCCTCGACGGCGCACTGAGCGTCCTCGGGATGCTCGCACCGGTCACCGTGGACGTCACCGACCTGCTGATCGGGCGGAAGAGCCTCACCTCCGGCGGCAGCGGCGGCACCCACAGCACCCGCGAGTTGCTCGCCTTCTGCGGCGAGCACGGCATCACCGCCGACGTCGAGGTGCTGCCCTCCGCGCAGGTGGGCACCGCACTGGAGCGTCTCGCCGCGAACGACGTCCGCTACCGCTTCGTCCTCGACCTCGCGGACCTCGACGGCGCCGACTGACCGCCGCCCGCCGAACGACCCTGCGACCGCCGTCTTCTCGAGGAGACGAACTCCGCCCTCGCAGGATCGGCGGATGCCCCGCGGTCATCGCGCGCGCAGCGCTCGCACCCCGTCAACGGTGATCGCCCCGGCGCGCCGACGCTCTCGCGTCCCGTCCGGGGCATACGAGAAGAACGTACCCGTTCGCGGAGGACTACTCCCGCTCCAGGCGCGGACCGCTCATCGAGAGGACGTGGGACGGGGCACGTTCCCTCCGCAGACCCCGTCGCGCGTCCGCTCGCGACGCGCGAGCCGCGCGAGTGGACGCAGGACGGGCGCTGCGGAAGCTGCAAGGCCCGTCGCGCGTCAACTCGAAGCCGCCCCGGGCCGGGCCCGCGTCAGGCCCGAGCCGACGCCACCGCGCGCGCCAGCGCCGGGCCGTGCGCCGCCAGCACCAGGTCGCGCACCGCCGTCACCGGCAGCGACCCGGCGCCGGCCGGCAGCAGGTCCGCGTCCGAGGTCAGCACCAGCGGGGTGTCCGCCGCCGACACCGGCAGGCGGCCGTGCGTGCCGCGCACCAGCGACGCGTCCAGCGGCACGAGGTTCATCGCGTAGCGCAGGCCCAGGGCCTTCTTCGCGAGGTTGCCGGCCGCCTTCGCCTTCACGAGCTTGTCGGCGGGGTCGAAGAACAGCTCCGCCGGGTCGTAGCCGGGCTTGCGGTGGATGTCGACGCCGCGCGCGAAGTCCGGCGCGCGATCGTCGTCGAGCCAGTAGTAGTAGGTGAACCACGCGCCCGGCCGCGCCACCACGACGAGCTCACCGGAGCGCTCGTGGTCGAGGCCGTACCGCGCCTGCGCCTCGCGGTCGAGCACCTCGTCCACCCCGTCCAGCGCCTCGAGCAGCGAGCGCACCCGCGGCAGATCGGCGGCGTCCGGCACGTAGACGTGCGCGATCTGATGGTCCGCCACCGCGAAGGCGCGCGACGTCCACGGGTCCAGCTGCTCGCGGCCGTCCTGCACGTACACCTCGAGCAGTCCCGCGCGCCGCAGCGCCCGGTTGACGTCCACGGGGGTGTCCGCCGCCGCGATCCCGTACTCCGCGACCACGACGACCGACGCGCCGAGCGCCTCCGCGTCGTCGAGCAGCGGCGCGAGCACCACGTCGAGCTCGGACGCCGCCCGCCGCGCCTCGGGCGAGTCCGGCCCGAAGCGCTGCAGGTCGTAGTCGAGGTGCGGCAGGTACGCCGTGGTCAGCTGCGGCGGGCCGGAGCCGTCGCCCGCGAGCACGTGCCGGGTCGCGTCCACCATCCACTGCGTGGAGCGCAGCGACGCGGTCGGCCCCCAGTACTGGAACAGCGGGAAGGCGCCCAGCTTCCCGACCAGCTCGTCGTGCAGCGCCGGCGGGCGGACGTAGGCGTCCGGCGACTTGCGGCCGTCGGCGTGGTAGATCGGCCGCGGCGTGACCGTGACGTCGGTCGTCGCTCCCATCGCGTACCACCAGCCGATGTTGGCGGCGCGGTAGGGCTCGCCGTCGGACAGCCGGCGGGCCGTCTCCCAGACCTTCTCCCCCGTGACCAGGCGGTTGTGCTGGCGCCAGAGGTGCACCTCGCCGAGGTCGCGGAAGTACCAGCCGTTGCCGACGATCCCGTGCTGCGCGGGCATCGTGCCGGTGAGCATCGACGACTGCACGCTGCAGGTGACGGCCGGCAGGATCGTGTCCAGCGGCAGCTGCCCGCCGGCCCGGGCGAGCCGGGACAGCCGCGGCATGTCGGCGAGCGCCGTCGCGGTGAGACCGACCACGTCGATCAGCAGCACCGGCGTCACAGCGCGACCTCCTCGGCGACGAGGGCGGCGACCGGCGGCACTGCGGCACCCTGCTCCAGCACCGCGGCGCGTGCCTGCGGCGTCATCAGGTGCTCCGCCGCCCAGGCCAGTTCGGCCCCGATGCCGACCGAGAGATCGCTCGGCGCGTCCGCGAGCACCGCCCAGGTGTAGGTCTCGACGTCGAGGTGGATCTCGTCGTACGGCCAGGCGGCGTCGACGGCGGAGACCGCCTCGGCGAGCACCGCGGTGGTCGCCGACAGCGGCGCGGCCGGCCGGTGGTGCAGCGGCACGTGGAAGTGCACGCGCCAGGGTCCGGCGCCGGGCAGCGTGTCGAGTGCGTCCGGCAGGTCGTCGACGCGGAGCACCCCGCTCGCGCCGTTCTCGCGGGTCTGGTGCAGGTAGCGCTTCTCCACGAACGCCCCGACGGCGGCGCGCGCGGCCGGATCGGCCGGGTCCGCGACGTGCAGCGCGGCCGAGGCCTGCACCTTCACGACCCGGAGCCCCGCGTCCCGGATCCGCCGGACCGCCGCCGTGGGGTCGGCGAACGACACCGCGAGGTGGCACGTGTCGAGGCAGACGCCGACGTAGGCCGGGTCGACCAGGCCGATCCGCGGGTGCAGCCAGGCGACGACGTCCTCGACCGTGTCCAGGATGCAGCCCGGCTCGGGCTCGATCGCCAGGCGGATCGCGTGCCCGGTCGAGCGCCGCAGCTCGCGCAGCTCGTCGACCAGCAGCGCGAGCTGCCGTACCGCCGCCGCGTCCTGCTCGACGCCCCAGCCCTCGCGCCAGCCCAGGGGCAGCGTCGAGATGCTGCCGTCGGCGCCCGCGGGCAGCAGATCGGCGAGGATCCGCGCGCAGTCGATCGTGTAGGCGAGGCGCTCGGGGGTGGTCCAGTCGGGCCGGTAGACGTCGAGCTTCACCACCTCGGCGTGGAAGGCGGCGTAGGGGAAGGCGTTGAGCGTCCGCACCTCGAGGCCGTTGCGCTCGAGCGCGGCGCGCAGCACGGCGCGGTCCTCGCGGCTGGCGACCAGCCGGGCGGCGAGGTCGCGCGGGATCCACAGCCCCACGCCGACGGTGTCGAGCCCCGCGGCGGCGCGGGCGGGCCCGGCGTAGACGTCGAGCTGGCGGACGACGCCCTCGAGGTCCTCGGCCGGGTGGACGTTGGTGCAGTAGGAGAGGTGCATCAGACGACCTCCGCCACGCGCGGCGCGCCCCGGAGGATCGAGTTGCCCTCGAAGCTGCGGCCCATCGCGTCGACCGCGTCGAAGCCCGGGATCGGGTCGAGGTTCAGCCGTCCGCTCTGCCCGTAGAAGTCGATCGGGTTCTGCCAGAGCAGCCGGTCGACCTCGGCGGCGCTGAAGCCGGCGACGAGCAGCAGGTGCCCGGTCTTCGCGGTGGTCAGCGGATCGGAGCGGCCCCAGTCGGCGGCGGAGTTGACCAGCACGCGGTCCAGGCCGATCCGCTCGACGAGCGTCACCAGCCGGATCTCGTCCATCTTGGTGTCCGGGTAGATCGAGAAGCCCAGCCAGCAGCCGGAGCCGAGGACGAGGTCGACGGTCGTCTCGTTGAGATGGTCGACGACGACGAGGCCGGCGTCGATCCCCGACTCGGCGACGACGTCGAGCGTCTGCTGCGTGCCCGCCGCCTTGTCGCGGTGCGGGGTGTGCACGAGCACGGGCAGACCGTGGTCCTTCGCCAGCTCGAGCTGGTGGCGGAAGACCGCGTCCTCCTCCGCGGTGAGCGAGTCGTAGCCGGTCTCGCCGACCGCGACGACGCCGTCCTTGGCGAGGTAGCGGTCGAGCTCGGGCAGCACCTCGCGGCAGCGCGGGTCGTTCGCCTCCTTGGGGTTCAGCCCGATCGTGCAGTGGTGCCGGATGCCGTACTGCGCGGCGCGGAAGCGCTCCCAGCCGATCAGGGCGTCGAAGTAGTCGGTGAAGGAGCCGACGCTGGTGCGCGGCTGGCCGAGCCAGAACGACGGCTCGACCACGGCGCGGACCCCCGCGTCGTGCATCGCCTGGTAGTCGTCGGTGGTGCGGGAGGTCATGTGGATGTGCGGGTCGAAGATGCGCATCGTCGCGCCTTTCTCGTGAGGGGTCGTGATGGTGTGCGGGGCCGGAGGTCGTGTCGAGGGACGCGCCGGTGGTCCCTCAGCTCGGCAGGAGCACCGCCAGGTCGTCCGGCACCGTGCGGCCGGCGGCGCGGCGCTCGTCGGCGAAGCGGCCGGCCATCGCGGCGAGCTCGGGGTCGCTCCGCCGCTCGAGACCGGAGACGGCCGCGAGCGGGACGCCGCAGAAGACGAGCTTGAGCACACCGTGCCGCCAGGCGTGCGCGTCGAGGTGCTCCTCGGCGAAGCGGCCCATCGCCGCGGCGACCAGCCGGGTGTCGTTGGCGCGCAGGGCGTCCGCGATCAGCTCGCGACCGGCCGCGGCGAGCGGCTCCCCCGCGCGGCCGGCGGCGGTGAGCGCGTGCAGGCCGACCAGCACGCCGCGGCGCTCGGCGTCGTCGCCGCCGCGGTAGAGGCGGAGGAGCAGGGCGGCGAGGTCCTCGTCGTCGAGCGCGGAGGCGGCGGCCGCGATCAGCGCCGAGCGCGCCGCGTCGTCCTCGGTGCCGTGCACGAGGCCCTGCGGATCCGTGTCCGGGCGGAGCGGCGCGCGGCCGGCCTCCCGACCGGCGGCCGGGAAGCAGCGCTCGATCCGCCGCGGCTGCTCGCGCAGGACGGCGCAGGCGCCGGCGGTCCAGGGGTGCTGGGGCGACTCCGCCCCTGCCCCCCGGGTCCGGATCGCCGCTCGCATCGCCGCGAGATTCGCGACCGCGAGGCGCGGGGCGTCGTGCGAGTGCCGCGGCAGCTCCACGGCGGCGATCCCGCGGTAGCCGATCTCCTCGAGCGTCGCGAACGCGGCCGCGAGATCGAGCGCGCCGGTGCCGAGCTCGAGGTGCTCGTGCCGCTCGGGCAGCATGTCGTCGACCTGCACGTTCACCAGCAGGCCGGCCGCGCTGCGGAGGGCGCCGACGACGCCGTCCGGCTCGACGACCACGCAGTGGCCGAGGTCCACGGTGAGACCGAGCGCCTCGGGATCGCCGAGCTCGCGGCGCAGCAGCAGTGCGTCCGCGACCGTCTCGACGAGCATGCCGGGCTCCGGCTCGAAGCCCAGCCGGACGCCGTAGCGCTCGGCCTCGGCGACGACGCCGCGCATCCGCTCGACCAGGAGCCGCCAGCCGCGGGCGCGCTCCATCCCCTCGGGCAGCACGCCCGACCAGAGCGAGACGGCGTCGGCGCCGAGCAGAGCGGCGATCTCGATCGCGCGGTGCAGGAAGGCCAGGCGCGGGCCGGCCTCCTCGTCGACCAGGGTCGGCCGGTGCTTCACGAACGGATCGAGGAGGTAGCGCGCGCCGGTCTCGATCACCACGCGGAAGCCCAGCTCGTCGAGCCGTCGACGCAGGGCGAGGGTGCGCTCGCGGACGTCGTCGGCGAACGGGTCGAGGTGCGGGGTCCCGAGGGTCAGCGCCACCGCCCGGTAACCGGCGGCGTGCAGCACGGTCAGGGCGTCGTCGAGGGTGTGGTCGGCGAAGCCGTTGGTGCCGTAGCCGAGGACGGGGCCGGCCTGGTCGCTCTCCTGCCCGCTCATGTGATGTCCGCCGAGACCCTCGGGCGCCGCAGCACGACGGCGCCGAGCGCGTCGAGCCCGAGCAGGGCCGCGCCGAGCTCCGGCCGCCGCAGCCCGGCGAGCGCCGCCTGCAGCGGGATCATCCCCGCGATGCCCGAGCGGGTGGCCGTCCGCGCCGCGGCCGCGTCGGGCGTCCGCACCGCCCGCAGCTGCGGGACCAGCACGAGCGCGATCCAGCGGGCGATCGCGACGGCGACGACCGCTCCGATCGCCGGGCCGCCCTTCGCGCGGACCGCCCCGATCCCCAGCGCGAGGGCGAGCGCGGCCGTGCCGGTCGCCGCCGCTCCCGCGAGGGCCGGGCGGGTGCCGTGCACCTCGCCGCGCGAGAGCACGGTGACGCCGAGGGTGTGCGCCGCGACGGCGGCGGAGGCGGGAGCCGCCGCGCGCACACCACCCGCTCCGGCACCGAGCAGCACGTCGAGCCCGCGGCACGCCGCCATCACGACCGGCCCGAGCGGAGTCGGCTTGGCCAGCAGGTCGTACGACCAGATGCTCGCCGCGAGCGGCACGCTCAGCAGGAGCGAGCGGCGCCCGTCCACCAGTGCCGCGACCGCGATCCCCGCCCCGGTCAGCCCGGCCGCCAGCCCGAGCGCGGCGCCGCGCCGGATCCGCCCCGACGGGATCGGCCGCTCCGGCCGCTCCAGCGCGTCGAGCTCCGCGTCCGCGTAGTCGTTCAGCGCCATGCCCGCGGAGTAGAGGAGCGCGGACGCGAGCGGCAGCGCGACGGTGCGCGCGCCGGGCGCCCGGCCGGCCCACGCCGCTCCGGCCACCGTGTCGCCGAGCACCGAGAGCGCAGCCTTGGCGCGCACGAGCTCGAGCCAGTCGCGCAGCTCAGCCATGGCGGATCGCGCCGCCCGCCACGAGCGAGCGCTGAGCGACGGCCGCCCCGGTGCGGGCCGACCAGGCGACCAGCTCGGCGGTCTGCTCCGCGAAGCCGTGCACGTCGCTCCCCCACGGGTCCTTGAAGAAGAAGCCCATTTCGGCGACCGGGCCGGAGATCCCGGCCGCGTCGGCGAGCGACATCAGGCGCGCCAGGTCCAGGATCAGCGGGGCGGCGAGCGCGGAGTCGTAGGCCGACCAGATGGTCTGCACCGTGATCCGCGAGCCGAGGAACCCCTCCGCGTGCACGTGGTCCCACGCGGTCTTCACGTCGCCGAGGTCCGGCACGTTGTCGATGTGCAGCGGAGTGACGACCTCGTCGCCGAGCAGGCTGCGGAGCCCGCGGTTCTTCGAGACCAGCTTCGAGCGCACCGCCTCCGGGTCGGCGAGGGTCTGCCCGTCGCCGCCGCCGAGCAGGTTCGCGCCCGCCCAGGACAGCACGCGCATCCCGCGCGCCGTGAACATCGGCGCGAGCACGCTGCGGAGCAGGGTCTCGCCGGTCTTGCCGTCCTGTCCCGCGATCGGGATGCCCGCCTCCGCGGCCCACTCCTCCAGCGCGGGCAGCGCCAGCGCGGTGGAGGGGGTGAAGCAGACGTAGGGCGAGCCGGCGGTCACCGCGGCGAGCGCGGAGATCGAGCTCGGCGGCAGCACGGTCTCGCCGGGCCGGGCCAGCGCGGCGCGCAGGGCGGCGAGGTCGTGGAACTCGGGGCGGTCCTGCGGCAGCACCTCGGTGGAGGCGACGTCGATCACGACGACCCGGGCGAGCGCGTGCCGCTCGCGGAACTCGACGATGTCGGCCGCCTGACGATCGATCTCGTCCTGCTGCGAGCCGCCCTCGACGCCGAAGGAGCGCCGGATCTCGCGGTCGGTCGCGTCGAGCCGGTCGGCGACCTCGGCGACGACCGAGGTCGGGAACATCCCGCCGGCCGCCAGGCCCATCGCCTTCTCGAGCAGCGGGGTCGACGAGACGTCGTGCCCGCCGATCACGATCGCGTCGAAGCCGGCGAGCGGGACGTCCTCGAAGGCCGGGGTCGCGGTGGCGCAGCCGTTGCTGGGAGCGGCGCCCGAGGCGATGGCGTGCAGGCCGACGGCGGCCGTGGTGGCGACGCTGCCCCGGGCTCCGATCAGCCAGAGGCCGATGCGCTCCTGCTGCGGGGCGCGGTCGGCGGCGGTGGTGGTGCCGGTGGTGCTGGTGGTGCTGGTGGTGTCGGACGAGGTCATCGTTCTCTCCTGTCTGTGGACTTCATTCGTGGGGAGGTCGTTCGGGGCATGTCGTTCGGGGGGAGGCCGTTCGCGGGGAGGTCGTTCGGGGGGACGTCATTCGGGGTCTCCCTGCGCGTCGAGATTGCGTCACCTCGCGGCGACTGCTTTCCTCAGGTGTGCCGAGCCGCCACCCGATCTCCCGAGCAGTCGCCTGCCGTCGCCCGGACGGCGCTTGCACGGACGGCGGGCGCTCCGCGTGAGCGGGCGGGCCGGCTCGCAGACCGGCGACCTGCTGCGGCTCTTCGCCGACGGCCGTCCGCGCACCCGCGCGGAGCTGGTCGAGGAGACGGGACTCGCCCGCACGGCGGTGATGACGCGGCTCGACCTGTTCTTCGAGCTCGGCCTGATCACGCACCTCGACCGCGCGCCGTCGACCGGCGGCCGTCCGTCGGCGCGGCTGGTCTTCGATCCGTCGGTCCGCGCGTTCCTGACCATCGACCTCGGCGCGACGCACTCGACGATCGCGCTGACCGACTTCGACGGCCGCATCGTCGTCGAGCGCCGCGAGGAGCTCGACATCGCGCAGGGCCCGATCCGGGTGCTCGACCACGCGCTCGACGTCTGCGACGAGATCCTCGCCGATGCGCACCTGGCGCCCGAGGCGCTGGCCGGCTTCGGCCTCGGCGTGCCCGGCCCGGTCGAGCACGCGAGCGGCCGCCCGGTGCGCCCGCCGATCATGCCCGGCTGGGACGGCTTCGACATCCCGGGCTACATCCGCCGCCGCGTCGACACCACCGTGCTCGTCGACAACGACGTGAACCTGCTGGCCCTCGGCGAGCGCGCCTCGCGCTTCCCGCACGCGCAGGACCTGATCTTCGTGAAGATCAGCACCGGCATCGGCTCGGGCATCGTCTCGGGCGGCGTCCTGCAGCGCGGTGCGCTCGGCGCGGCCGGCGATCTCGGTCACGTCCAGGTGCCGCGCACCGCTCCGGAGGCGGCGGACGGCCGCGACGGCGACCTCGAGGCGCTCGCGAGCGGCGGGGCCCTGGTGCGCGCGCTGGCCGAGGCGGGCCGCGACGTGCACTCGGTCCGCGATCTGCTGGCGCTCCTGCGCGACCGCGACCCGGAGGCGATCGAGGCGGCGCGCCTCGCGGGCCTGCAGATCGGCGAGGTCCTCGCCACCTGCGTGAGCCTGCTGAACCCGTCGGTGATCGTGCTCGGCGGCAGCGTCGCGCTCGCCGCCCCGGAGATCCTGGCCGGCGTGCGCGAGGTCGTCGACCGGCGCTCCCTGCCGCTGGCGACCCAGCGCCTGCACGTGGTGACCGCCGAGCTCGGCGGCAGCGGCGGCGTGCGCGGCGCGGCGCTGATGCTGCGGCAGCACCTCCTCGGCCCGAGCAACGTCGACGCGTTCCTCGAGCAGCTCCGCGAGCAGAGCCTCGCCGAGCGCTGACGCCCCGGCGGCGACGGAGGTCAGGAGCGCACCCCCGCCCGGTCGGACGCTGACGGGTCGGTCGTCTCCCGCGAGATGCCACTTGTGAGCTCGACACGCCGTGAATCCTCGTCAGAAGTGGCATCTCGCGGAGTCGCGGAGGCGCCGGTCGTCGAGGCACCGGCCACCGCAGCGGCGACGGCGGCGTCGATCCGCCGCTGCTCGCCCGCGGCGCGGCGGCGGCGGCGCACGACCGCCAGCACGATCAGCCCGATCAGCAGCGCCAGCAGCAGCAGCGCGCTCCACGGCACGGCCGCGGTCGAGGCCTCGGAGGAGACGGCGGCGACCTCGGGCACGGCGGCCGGGTCGGTGGCCTGCCCCGCGAAGTCGGCGGTGACGACGGTGCCGGTCAGCGCGATCCGGGCGGTCGCGACGAACAGCGGCCAGACCCCGGCGACGGTGACGCTCCGGCTGGTCGAGCTGCCCGGGAGCAGCTCGGGCAGCGGCTCCGGATCGGTCGCGGCGACGCTGCCGAGGCCGAGGAGACCGGAGACCGCGAGCTCGGCGCCCGGGGCGAGGCGGGTGTTGCCCGCGTTGGTGACGGTGTAGTCGATGGTGGTCGTGCCGGGGGCGAAGGGGTTCCACTCGCCCTGGTACGAGACGGCGAGGCCGTCGACCGAGAGGCGCGGGGCGAGGTCGCCGCCGACGCGGAGGTACATCCGCGAGCCGAGGCGGCGGTCGACCGAGACCCCGGTCTCGCCCTGGACGAGGATCGAGGAGACGACCCCTGCGGCGTAGTCGCCCGGCACGGCGTCGGCCGGCACCTCGAGCTGGAACGGGATCTGCACGCTCTCGCCCGCGGGGACGACGACGTCCGGGGCCTCGAAGGAGATCCAGCTGCCCAGCTGGGTGGACGGCTCGGCGGCCGGCAGCAGATCGAGCTGCCCCGCCTCGGTGAGGAAGCCGTCGGAGCCGTAGACGCGGAAGGTCTGCTCCTCGTCGTCGTAGTTGGAGACGATCAGCGCGTCGCTCAGCTGCCCGCCCGGCTCGAGCGCGTAGGCGTAGTTCGGCCGGTCGCTGCCCTGCTCGGTGTCGGCGGGCCGCACCCCCCAGGTGACGGCCGAGCTCGCCTGCGAGCTCGCCGTCTCCGCGAGGGCCTGCGCCGGCAGCACGGCACCCGCGACCCCCACGACGAGGAGGACACCGAGCGAGCGGAGTGTGGAGCGGAACATCATCGTCCAGCCTTTCGAGGGGGTGGGTCCCTCCGCGAGATGCCACTTGTGCACGCGACACGCCGTGTCAGGCGTGCACAAGTGGCATCTCGCGGAGGAGGAAGGAGGGGGGCCGGCCGCCGGGGCTCCGGCGGCCGGCCGAGGGTGGCTAGCCGAGCGCGGTGAGCGTCAGCGTCGCCGTGTAGGTGCCGGTTCCGACCGACAGCGGGAGCTGCAGGTCGAGGTCGGCGCCGAGGACCGAGGATCCGGTCGGGTGTCCGGCCGCGGCGGAGCCGAGGACGCGGGCGGTGGCGAGGCCCTCGCCCGAGACGAACCCGGAGACGACGGGGGCACCGGCGACGGCACCGCCCTCGTTCTCCAGGACCTTGGGGGTCCAGCCGAGGTACTTGCCCGAGACCGTCTGGTCGCCGGCACGGAAGTCGCTGATCTGAGCGGTCACCGACCACTCCGGTCCGGACAGGCGCGAGTCGGTCACACGGACCGGCACGAGCTCGCCCGACGCGGCGAAGTGGTCGCCCTGCTCCTCGGCGACACCGAGGTTCACCAGGTTGCTGGTGCCCTCGAGGCTCCAGGTCAGCTCGCCCTCGCGCGCGTCCGGCACGATGACCGCGACGGCCTGGTCGCCCTGCGCCGCAGCGCCGGCGGCCGTGCCGGTGAAGTCCCCGTCCACTCCGGCGGCGGTGTTGCCCGCGCCGAAGTTGACCGCCGGAGCGTTCTCGGCGAGCGTGATCCGCCCGCCGACCGTCGAGCCCGCGAGCTGGACGTTGCCGGAGTTGCCCGAGAGCACGAGGTTCCCGCCGACGGTGTTGCCGAGCGCGGCCGCGGAGCCGTCCTCGTTCGCGCCGAGGAGCACGCCGCGCGAGGATCCGCTGACCGTCAGCGAGCCGCCGACGATCGCGCCGCCGACGCTGACGCCGAAGTCGCTGCCGGCGAAGGTCGCGTCGCCGCCGACGCTGGTGCGCGCCACGTCGACGTAGTTCGCCGCGTCGGTGCTGACCGAGCCGTCGACCGAGACGTCGCTGAGCTCGACGTCGATGCCGCCCGCCTCGACCATGCCCGCGACGGTGAGGTCGCGGAGGTAGAGGAAGCCGGCGCGCGAGCCCTCGGAGAAGGACACGACGTCGCCGCCGACGCTGGTGCCGTCGATCGAGATGCCGTACGCGTCCGTGCCGATGACGTCGCCCTCGATCGTCGCCGAGGTGGCGTCGAGCCAGGCGTCGTCGCCGACGGTGATCGAGCCCTGCACGACGACGTTGCCCAGCACGCAGGTCTCGCCGGCGGCGACGGTCAGGTCGCCCGCGATCGTCGTGTTGCCGAGCTCGGTCGTGCAGTCCGTCGTCGCCGCGAAGGCGGACGGCGCGGCGACCATAGCGAGGGAGGCGGCCGCGAGGACCGCCGTGGTCGTCTTCCACTTCATGGGGGTTCTCCTCGGTGCGCCGGTGCGCGTGGTGGTGCGGGGAAGGGAGGCGCCGGCGCGGCGCGAGGACTCAGCCACGGAGAGCCTCGATGGCGTCGTAGCTGCGCGCGGCGTTGCCGAGCGAGTTCACCGGGTTGGGCGCGACGGCCTGGGTGGGCGCGGTGTCCTGCTCCCAGACGCCGTAGCGCTGGCCGCGGTCGCGCAGCTCCGACAGGAACGCCTGGTACGGCAGATTGCCCGCGCCGAACTCGACGATGTCGTAGCCGTTGGTGTTCGCGTTGTTCGTCTTGCCGTCCTTGAGGTGCAGGATCGGGTAGCGGCGCGGATTGCGCTTGATGTAGTCGAGCGGCTCGAAGCCCGGGTAGAGCTTCTTGCCCACGTAGGCCCAGTAGACGTCCATCTCGAGGTAGACGTGCTTCGGGTCGGTGTTGTCGTAGAACACGTCGTAGAGGCGCGTCTTCGGGTCGTCCGAGCCGAAGGCGAACTCGCCCGCGTGGTTGTGCTGGTAGAGCTTCATGCCCGCGGCCGTGACCTGGGCGCCCCAGGCGTTCCACTCGTCCGCGGCCGCACGGTAGCCCGCGACGGTGTTGACGTTGGTCGGCGCGTTGCCGGTGCCGAGGTGCGGGGTGCCGAGGATCTGCGCGATCTCGATCTGCTTCCCCAGCTCCGAGCGGAGCAGGTTGGTGCCGACGTGCGAGCCGACGGCCCGCAGGCCGTTGTCGTCGAGCAGCTGGCGGATCTCCTGGGGGGTGATCGCGCCGACGTTGCCCTGGGTGTAGCCGGCGAACTCGATCTCGCTGTAGCCGATGCGGCCCAGCTCCTCGAAGACGGCGCGGAAGCCGAGCGACGAGACCTTGTCGCGGACGCTGTAGAGCTGGATCCCGATCCGGTTGATCGGGACGAGCCGGTTGGCGCCGGACGAGGGCGCGGGAGCGGCGAGGGCGCCGGGCGCCAGCGCGCCGGCCCCGACTCCGACGGCGACCGTGGAGGCGGCGAGCGCCGTCATCAGCGCGCGTCGGCTCATCGGCTTCGCCGTGATGGATCCGTGGTGGTGGTGCATTGTCTCTCCTTCGAAACGGAACATGCAGATGGATCAGGGGGGGGGGACCGGCCGGCCCGGGCTCTCGGCGCGAGCCGGCCGGTCCCGCCGCGGCTACTGCTGGACGGTGAGGTTCAGCAGGCTGGACGCGGCGTTGGTGTTCGCCGTGGCGGTGTGGGTGACGGTCAGCTTGTAGCTGCCCGCGGCGAGCTTCGGCAAGGTCACGACGACCTTCCCGTTCTCGTCGAGAGTGCCGGTGAGCATCGCGACGGTGGAGAGGTTCCTCTTCACCATCACGGTGACCTGCCCGGTCCCGGCGACGCCGGTCGACGTCTTCGCTTCGACCGAGACCTGCGCGCTGGCGCCCGGCTTGACCGGGTTCGGCGAGACGGTCGCGGTGAGCACGGAGTCGGCCTTCGACACGATCAGGCGGGCGGTGCCGGCCGAGGCCTTGAAGGTCCCGTCTGCTCCGTAGGCCGCGCGGAAGGTGTGCGTCCCGGCCCCGAGGGTCTGCGGCAGGGCGATCGTCGCCTTCCCGCCCTCGAGGGCGCTGCGGCCGATCTCGGTGTCGCCCTCGTAGAGGACGACCTCGCCGCCGGGGGTGCCGCCCTGGCCGGAGACGGTGACCGTCGCCGATCCGGGAGCGCCGAAGGTCACGCGAGGGGCGCCGAGCGCCACGGTCGTGGTCGAGTCGACGGTCGGCGCGTTCCCCGCGGCGAGGTCGATCGTGAACGAGACCGTGCCGACCGCGGAGACGTTGCCGCCGGTGTCGGTGGCGCGGTACTGGACCGTGCGGGCGCCGTTGGTGGTGAAGGGCACCGAGTAGGCGCCGTTCGCGGCGCGGACCGTGGTCCACGTCGTCCCGTTGTCGACCGAGTACTGCACGCTGGCGAGCGCGCCGTTGTCGGTCGCCGCCAGGTTCAGGTTCACCGCGCGGTTGTAGACGCCGCCGACGCCGGTGGGCGCTGCGGGGTCGAGGGTCGCGCTGACGGTCGGCGCCGTCGTGTCGCCGGCACCCGCACCCTGGAAGGTGAGGGAGTCGAGCGACAGGCCGGAGGGCGAGGTCACGTAGAGCGAGCCGGTGCCGGTGGGCTGGCCGGAGAACGGCACGAGGACGTCCTGCCAGCCGGCGCCGGCGGGGATGGTCGCCGTCCCGAAGGGCGCCGCGTCGGCGGCGTTCCAGCGGAGGTCGACCGTGCCCTCACCGGTGGCGCGGACCACGACGCCGGTCAGGTTGGCGAGGTTCACCGGGTCCCAGCGCAGGAAGGATCCCGCACCGAGTCCGCTGACCGCGTTGCCGCCGCTGGCGGTGGTGTCCGCGTAGGGCAGGACGCCCTCGCGGGCGGCGTGCTCCGCCTCCTGCGTCTTCGGGTTCAGCCGCAGCGTCGCCTCGGCCGCGGCCGGGGGCAGTCCGTTGTAGCCGGCGTCCGTGTAGGTCACGACGACGGTGCCGTAGAGCAGCGCGCCGGGGCCGTGCTCGGGCGAGTCGGCGGACGTCGGGAACGCTCCCGTGGCACCGGTGCCGGTGACCTCGGGGTGGGCGTGCTCGTCGTGGCCGAGACCGTAGGTCCACGCCACGCGGCTGCCGACGATCTGGTCGCCGTCCTCCGCGTCACGGCCGGTCACCCGGTAGGGGATCGCGTCGCCCCACTCGAAGAACGAGCCGTTGCCGGGCGTCGTGATCTCGATCTGCGGCGCCTGGTTGCCCACGGAGATGACCCGGGAGGTGAGGCTGAACTTGCCCTTGGCGTCGGTGACGCGCAGGCGGGCCGTGAACTGGCCGAGCTCGGTGTAGGTGTTCTTCACGGTGACGCCCGTGGCGTCGAAGGTGCCGTTGCCGTCGAAGTCCCAGTCGTAGGTGAGCGCGTCGCCCTCGGGGTCGGAGGATCCCGTGGCGTCGAACGTCACCTCGAGCGGCGTCTCGGAGGCGGACAGCGGCGTCGCGGTGAAGCGCGCCTGGGGGGCCTTGTTGCCCTCGGCGTAGTCGATCCGGTACAGGCCGGCGTCGGGGTTGGCGCGGAAGAAGCCGTCGCCGTACTCGAGCACGTACATCGACCCGTCGGGGCCGAACTCCATGTCCATGGGGTTGTCGTGGATCGGCTGGTTGCGCGAGCTCAGCGCCGTGTTGGGCAGGAAGTCCTCGATGTGCGTGACCGCGCGGTCGTCATCGAGCGTGAACGCCGCGATGTAGTCCTGCGAGAACTCGCCGAAGAAGGTCTTCTCGTTCCAGTAGGCCGGGAACTTCGACGTCGAGGTGTTCTCCTCGTCGAAGTGGTACACCGGTCCGCCCATCGGGCCCTGGCCGGTGCCCGTGCCGAAGTTCACGAGCTCGTCGAACGGCTGGTCGCCCGGGTTGTCGCCGTAGTAGACGGTCGCCGGCGTGGCCGCCGGGATGTCCACGAGGCCGGTGTTCCAGCGCGAGTTGTTCTTCAGGTTCTGCGGGTCGAAGAAGCCGCGGGGCGTCGCCGTCTCGAAGTCCCACTCGTTGTACGGCAGGTTCGGGCCGTGCACGTAGGGCCAGCCCGAGTTCTGCGGCTGGTCGAGTCCGGTCGCGTTCCACTCGACGAGACCCATCGGGCCGCGCACGCCGTCGGCCGCGGCGGCCTTCGTCGCGTCGGGACCGTAGTCGCCCCAGGAGAGGGTGTTCGTCTCCGCGTCGACGTCGATCTTGAACGGGTTGCGCACGCCCATCACGAAGATCTCGGGACGGGTCTTCTCGGTGCCCACCGGGAAGAGGTTGCCCTCGGGGATCGTGTACGAGCCGTCCTCCTGGACCGTGATCCGGAGGATCTTGCCGCGCAGGTCGTTCGTGTTGCCCGCACCGCGACGCGAGTCGAAGCCGGGGTTCATGCCGGGCGCGTCGTTGTTCGGCGCGAAGCCCGCGGCCCCCGGAGCGCTCGCCGGCGTGTTGTCACCGGTCGAGAGGTACAGGTTGCCGTCGGCGTCCCAGTCGAAGTCGGCGCCCACGTGGCAGCACTGCCCGCGCTGCGCCTCGACCTCGATGATCTTCTGCTCGCTCGCCAGGTCGAGACCGGAGCCGGTCCACTTGAACCGGGAGAGGCGGTTGACGCCCTTCCACTGGTCCCAGTAGCTCTCGTCCTCACCCGCGGGGAGCATGTTCGGGGCCGCACCGGTCGGCGTGCCGCTCTGGGGCGCGTAGACCAGATAGACCCACTGGTTCTCGGCGAAGTCGGGGTCGACGCCGACGCCCTGGAGCCCGTCCTCCGAGTTCTGGTAGACGGGGATCGTGGCCACGACGCGCGTGGTGCCGGTCTTCGGATCGGTGTGGCGGATCTCGCCGTTGCGTGCCGTGTGGAGGACCGACTTGTCCGGGAGGACGGCGAGGTCGATCGGTTCGCCGACGTTCTTCGTCAGCAGCACCTTCTCGTAGTTGCTCCAGTCGAGCGCGGACTCCGCGCCCGGCTCCGAGCCGTGGTCCACTCCGTCGTGGGCCGAGGCGGGCAGGCCGAGAGCGGTGAGTCCGGAGACCGTCACCATCCCGGCGATGCCGAGGGCGAAGAGAGACCTGATGCTTCTCTTCGTGGATCGCTTACCATTCATGCGTGATGTGATTCCTTCAACGAGGTGTTCATCGCAGAGGCCGGATCCGTCTCTGTCCGCACGACGTGCGGATCCGGTCTCCTCTGGTCGGCCCGTGGGCCGATGTCTTCGTCGTCGCCTCCTCTCGCGGGATGCTGTCGCGGCGCCGGTCGCTCCTCTTATTAGAGGAGCGGTTCCGGCTGGTCCGGGCCGGCGCGGGGTCTCCCCCGCGCCGGCGGGTCAGTGGGCCGGTCGGATCAGTGATCCGAGCGGATCAGCGGATCAGGACTCGAAGGCCGAGGGCAGGTACTCGGCGACGTTGTCCTTGGTGACGACCGGCGCGAAGAGCTGGATCTGGCGCGGGACGCCGAGCGAGGTGGTGTCGCTCATCGACTTGTTCTGCTCGATCAGGCGGGCGAGCTTGATGCCGTCCGCGGCCTGGGTCGAGGGGTAGACGACCGTGGCCTTGACCACGGAGTCGTCGGCCTCGATCGAGCGCATCACGTTCGCCGAGCCGGCGCCGCCGACGAGGATGAACTCGTCGCGGCCCGCGGTGTCGATCGCGGCGAGGACGCCGACGCCCTGGTCGTCGTCGTGGTTCCAGATCGCGTCGATCTGCGGCGCCGCCTGGAGGAGGTTGGCCGCGGCCTGCTCGCCGCCCTGGACGGTGAAGTCGGCGGCGACGCGGTTGTCCACGTCGAGTCCGCAGCCCGAGAGCGCGTCGGCGAAGCCCTGGCTGCGGTCCTGGGTCAGCGGCAGCGAGTCGATGCCGGCGATCTCGGCCACGACCGCGTCCGGGTTGTCGCCGAGCTGCTCGCAGAGGTAGGTGCCGGCGCTGACGCCCATGCCGTAGTTGTCGCCGAGCACCGTCGAGCGGGCGGCGAACGGGCTGGAGAACTCGCGGTCGACGTTGATGACGGTGATGCCCGCCTCCATCGCCTCGGTCGCGACCTCGGTGAGCGCGGCGCCGTCGATCGGCAGCAGCACGATCGCGTCGACGCCGTCGTTGATGAAGGTCTCGACCTGGCTGATCTGCAGGTTGACGTCGTTGGTGCCCTCCGCGGTGCGCAGCTCCACGTCGTCGTACTTCTCGGCCTCGGCGATGGCCGCGCGGCTGACGGCGCCCATCCAGCCGTGGTCGGCGGCGGGAGCGGTGAAGCCGATCACCACGGTGTCGCCCGAGGCGTCGTTGTCCGAGGCGGCGACCGCGGCGGCGGTGCCGCCGCCGGAGGCGTTCCCGGTCTCGACGGGGGCGTTGGAGATGCAGCCGGTGAGCATCAGCGCGACGGCGCCGAAGGCGAAGCCGGCGGTGCCCAGGCGGGCGGTGCGGCCCAGTCGGACGGTGCGGCCGAGGCGGGAAACGGAGGGGTGGCGAACGGACATGGAAGTGATCTCCTTCGATGGATCCATGAGGGGCCGCAGGGCACAGCGGTGCCTGCGGAGGGTGACCGGAGTGGTCGAGGTGGATGCTGCTGGTGCTGGGAAGCGGGGCGAGCGCCCCGGGAAGAGGTGGGGCCGGCGGCCCCTCGGGTCAGGACTTGCCGCGGGCGGCGAAGCGCTGCTGCAGCAGGACGGCGGCGACGATGATCGCGCCCTTCGCCACGGCCTGGGCCGAGGTCGACATGTTGTTCTGCGTGAAGACGTTGGTGAGGGTCGTGAAGATCAGGACGCCGAACACGGTGCCGACGATCGTGCCGCGGCCGCCGGCGAGCAGCGTGCCGCCGACCACGACCGCCGCGATGGCGTCGAGCTCGTAGAGCGTGCCGTTGGTCGACGAGCCGGCGGTGGTGCGGGCGAGCATCATCACCGCGGCGATGCCCGCGGTCAGGCCGGCGAGGCCGTAGACGTACATGGTGTGCCGGCGGACCTTGATGCCGGCGAGGCGGGCCGCCTCCGGGTTGCCGCCGACCGCGACGGTGCGGCGGCCGAAGGTCGTGCGGTTGAGCAGGATCCAGCCGGCCACCGCGACGAGCGCGAAGATCAGCACGAGGACCGGGATGCCGAGCACGTCGGCGCGGAAGAAGTCGAGGAACGGGTCGACGGTGACGATCTGCGTCTGCCGGTTCGAGATCAGCTCTGCGAAGCCGCGGGCCGCGACGAGCATCGCCAGCGTCGCCATGAAGGCGACCACGCGGCCGTAGGCGATCAGCGCTCCGTTGATCAGCCCGCAGACCAGGCCGACGAGCACCGCGGTCAGCACGATGACCAGCCAGGAGGTGTTCGCCGCGTAGTACTGCGTCGAGACCGTGCTGGCCCAGACCGTCGCGAGCCCCATCACCGAGCCGACCGAGAGGTCGATGCCGCCCGAGGTGATGACGAAGGTCATGCCGATGCTCAGCACGCCGATCACGGCGGCCAGGCGGAGGATCGTCAGCACGTTGTCGACGCTGGCGAAGCGCTCCCCCGCGGTGGCGAACCCGACGATGCAGAGGATGACCAGCGCGAGCACCAGGCCGATGTTGCGGCCGAGCGAGCCGCCCATCATCCCGGCGAGCCCGGAGCGGGCGTCCTTCGACGGAGCCCCGCCGCTCGGCCCTCCGGTCGCGGCCGAGGCGTGACGTCCGGCGTCCTCCTGCGGACCGCCGATCGACGGTGACGCGGTGTCGAGCTGTCCGCTCACGCTGCACTTCCTTCCATGACGAGATCGAGCACGCGGTGCTCGTCGATCGAATCGGCGGGGCCCTCGTGGACCACGGCGCCGTCGGAGATCACGAGCACTCGGTCCGAGAGCCCGAGGACCTCGCCGATCTCGCTGGAGACCACGAGCACGGCGGCGCCGTTGGTCGCGAGGTCCCGGATCAGGGTGTAGATCTCGGCCCGAGCTCCGACGTCGACCCCGCGGGTCGGCTCGTCGAGCAGCAGCACGCGGCAGCCGCGCACCAGCCAGCGGGCGAGGAGCGCCTTCTGCTGGTTGCCGCCGGAGAGCGTGCGGGCGTCGCGGTCGACGCCGTGCGGGCGGAGGTCGAGCGCCACCGCCTGCTCGGCCGCCGCCGCGCGCTCGGAGCGCTCGTCGAGGAAGCCGCGCTTGGCGAAGCGGTCGAAGGTCGAGAGGGTGATGTTGCGGTAGACCGGCTCGTCCAGGAGCAGGCCCTGACTCTTGCGCTCCTCCGGGCAGAGGCCGATGCCGGCGTCGACCGCGGAGGTGACCGAGCCGGCCCGCAGCCGCTTGCCGGCGACGCTGACGGTGCCGGTGCTGGCGCGGCGGGCCCCGTAGATGGTCTCCAGGATCTCGGAGCGGCCGGAGCCGACCAGCCCCGCGAGGCCGACGACCTCGCCGGCGCGGATCTCGAGCGAGACGTCGGCGAACGAGCCGCGCAGCCCCAGGTTCTCCACCTTCAGCAGCGTCTCGGCCTCGGTGGGGAGCTCGGTGCGGTCCGGGAACACGTACTCCACGGCGCGGCCGGTCATCAGCGTGATCAGCTTCGAGGTCGGGGTGTCGGCGACGGCGAGGTTCTTCGCGACCGTCGCGCCGTCCTTGATGACGGTGATCCGATCGCCGATGGCGCGGATCTCCTCGAGGCGGTGCGAGATGTAGACGATGGCGACGCCGTCGGCGGTGAGCTGGCGGACCACGTGGAAGAGGTTCTCCACCTCCTCCGAGTCGAGCACCGCGGAGGGCTCGTCCATGATGATGACCCGCGCGTCGTGCGAGAGGGCCCGCGCCATCTGCACGATCTGCTTGCCGGCGGCGGAGAGGCTGCCGACCTCGCGGTGCGGGGCGATCTCGGGGTGGCCGAGGCGCTGCATCAGCTCGCGGGTGATCCTCGCGGCCTTGGAGCGGGCGGTGAAGCCGCCGCGGGAGAGCTCGTGGCCGAGGTAGATGTTCTCGGCGACGGAGAGGCCGTCGACGACGTCCAGCTCCTGGTACATCGTGGCGATGCCGAGGGCGAGCGCGGCCGTCGGCGAGGGGATCGTGACGACCTTCCCGTCCACGAGGATCTCGCCCTCGGTGGGCTGGTGGGCCCCGGCGAGCGTCTTGATCAGCGTGGACTTGCCAGCGCCGTTCTGGCCGAGGAGGCAGTGCACCTCGCCCGGCCGGACGTCGAGGTCGACGCCGTCGAGGGCTCGTGCTCCGGGGAAGACTTTGACGATCCCGCGCATCTGCAGAAGCAGTTCTGACGCGGTGTCCTGAGTGCGGGAAAGAGGCTGGGCGGCGGTGTCGCCGGGGTCTGCGTTGACCATGCGGACGAAGCTACAGCGACTTAAGTCGCGGGTCAACCAAAAGTTCTGAGTCGTTTCGAAGGAGATCCCGGCGGTCGCCCAGCGCGTCGAAACGCTTCCGTCACTCGCGCCAGCCCTGGGATCCGCGGGTTTAGGCGACATCTGACGGCGCAATGCGCGGCGTGTCGAGACACCACGTCCCGTCATAGAGCGCTCTCCGACCCTATGAATCCCGTCCGGGCCGCAACCGGATCGTGACCTGCGGCCTCCCGAGCCCTCCGTCGCCGCCCTCCCGCTCAGCAGAAAGAGCTGGCGGAGCCGAGCGCGGGCATGGGAGGGTCGACCCGCCGACGAAAGGACGACGATGTCGAACGACCGAGCACTGCGCGTCGCGATGGTGGGGACCGCCTTCATGGGCCGCACCCACTCGCACGCCTGGCGCACCGCCCCCCGCTTCTTCCCGCTGCCGCTGCGCCCCGAGCTCGCCGTGCTGGTGGGCACCGACCCGCAGCGGACCGCCGAGCGCGCCGAGACCCTGGGCTGGAGCGAGTCCTCGACCGACTGGCGCGCGGTGATCGCGCGCGACGACATCGACCTCGTCGACATCTGCACCCCCGGCGACACCCACGCCGAGATCGCGATCGCCGCCCTCGAGGCCGGCAAGCACGTCCTCTGCGAGAAGCCGCTGGCCAACTCCGTCGAGGAGGCCGAGCGGATGGTCACCGCGGCCGCCGCCTCGGGCCGCGTCGCGATGTGCGGCTTCAGCTACCGCCGCACCCCTGCGCTGGCGCTGGCCAAGCGCTTCGTCGACGAGGGCCGGCTCGGTGCGATCCGCCACGTCCGCGCCCAGTACCTGCAGGACTGGCTGAGCGACTCCGAGGCCCCGCTGACCTGGCGCCTCGACGCCGCGAAGGCCGGCTCGGGGGCGCTCGGCGACATCGGCGCGCACATCATCGACAGCGCGCAGTGGCTGACCGGCACCCCGATCGCCTCCGTCTCGGCGGTCCTGCGCACCTTCACCACCGAGCGCCCCGTGCTCGCGACGCAGGCGGGCCTCGGCGGCCGCGCGGAGGAGGGCGCCGAGCGCGGCCCGGTCACGGTCGACGGCGCCGCCGCCTTCACCGCCTCCTTCGAGGGCGGCGCCCTCGGCGTCTTCGAGGCGACCCGCGTCGCCACCGGCCGCAAGAACGCCAACCGCATCGAGATCAACGGCGAGACCGGCAGCATCGCCTTCGACTTCGAGCGGATGAACGAGCTCGAGTACTACGACGCCCGCGACCCCGAGGACGCCCGGGGCTTCCGCACCATCCAGGTCACCGAGCCCTCGCACCCGTACATGTCGGCCTGGTGGCCCGCCGGCCACGGCATCGGCTACGAGCACCTCTTCAGCCACCAGGTCGTCGACCTCGTCGAGGCGATCGCGGCCGGCACCCCCGCCACCCCGACCTTCGCCGACGCCCTCGAGGTCCAGCGCGTCCTCGCCGCCGTCTCGACGAGCGCCGCCAACCGCTCCGAGTCCACCCCCGTGCAGCGCGGCACCGGCCCGGTCTGACGCCGGAAGGCACCGCGCTGATTTCCGCTGAGGAGATTTCCCAGCAGCCTGCTGGGAAATTGAGTGATCCTCCTCATCCTTCCCTCGCTGGACTGCGAGCCGAGTGTCGAACGGTTCCGAGAGGGTGCAGCGTCTCCGTCGGGCGCGGAGTGCCAGGCTGGGGCGATGCGCCGACGAGGGAGTTCTGCGGCGGCCGCCGCGGTCGTCGCGCTGCTGCTGGGCGGCTGCGTCGAGGCGGAGTCCGGGCCGGCGGCGGTCGGTGCCGGTGGCGTGGCGGACGGCACCTCGGCGAGCGTGTCCGCCGCGGGGACCGTCGACGTCTCCTATCAGCGGCAGGGCGACTTCGCGGTGGTCGTCGCGCTCGACTGCTCGGCCTGCTCCGGGACCGTCACCGTGTCGGCGCCCGGGCGCAGCACTCCGGTGGGCGAGGCCGCGGCGGGGACGCAGTCGTCGTGGCTCCTCGAGACCGTCGCGACCGACCCCGTCGACCAGTCGCTCCTCGTGCGGACCGCCGGCCACTGGACGCTCACTCTGCAGAGCTGGAACGACCTGCCCGAGGTCTCCGGCGAGCAGTCGGGCAGCGGATCCGCGGTGCTCGCGTTCTCGGACGACGTCGACAGCCTCGACGTCGCCTACGGCCCGGCGAGCAGCGAGGACTCGCTCTCCGGCCGCGTCCTCGGCACCGCCGGCACCCGCCAGACCTTCGGCGACACCACGGCCTTCGCCCGCGTCGTCGACGCCACCCTCCCCGGCGTGGTCGCGATCCGCACCGACGGCGCCTGGACCCTGACGCCGACCCCGTGACCTGCGCGCCGGGTCCCCCGGTCGCGCTCCGCGAGATGCCACTTGTGAGCACGACACGCCGCAGAATTCGCGCACAAGTGGCATCTCGCGGAGGGGGTCGGCGGGGGCGCTTCGGGGGCTTCGCCTCGTGAGGCGATCCTGCGCCATACTTCCTGGATGAGCAAGAAGATTGACGCGGCGCATCGCGCCCTGGTAGCAGCCCTCGACAAGCACGCCGGCCTCGTCGGCGACAAGTCGTCGAAGCCGAGCAAGGTCGCGCGCGCCGCGTCCGAGCTCCGCGCCGCGACGAAGGCCTACTCGGCGCTCGTCTCGGCCCGCACCGGCACCTCGAGCCCGTTCGCGGACCTCGCCGACCCGCGCCTGGACCAGCCGACCATCGCCTCCCTCCGGGCCGAGCGCGACGCGATCGCCGCCCGGCTGGCCAAGCACGAGGCCCTCGCAGCGGAGTCGGGCGACGAGGCCCTCGCCGGCTGACCCTCCTCCCCCGCTCTCCCTCCCCCGTGGAAGTCGCCGTGTTACGGGCGTGTTTCGCGCGCCCGGTGGCGCCCTGCGTACGGTGGTCTCCGGGATCCGCGCAGTCGCGGCGTCGAGCGACCGGAGGCCGGTCGCAGCGCCGGCGGTGACCAGCACCGCCCGTGGACGCCGCCCGGATCCTCTCCACGGAAGGATCCACCGCATGTCCCTGCGCCGCACTCTCCTCGCGACCACCGCGATCGCCGCCTCCGCCCTCCTCCTCGCCGGCTGCTCGTCCGCCGCCGGCGCGAGCGACGACACCGTCCGCATCGGCGTGGTCGGCGCGGGCGACCCCTACTGGGCGACCTACGAGCAGGCCGCCGAGGACGCGGGCATCGACGTCGAGATCGTCGACTTCACCGACTACAACCAGCTCAACCCCGCGCTGACCGAGGGCGAGATCGACCTCAACCAGTTCCAGCACCTCGTCTACCTGGCGCAGTACAACACCTCGGCCGACGCCGACCTCGTGCCGATCGGCGCGACCGCGATCTACCCGCTCGGCCTCTACTCGACCCAGTACGACAGCGTCGAGGACATCCCCGAGGGCGAGAGCGTCGCCGTCCCGAACGACGTGACCAACCAGGCCCGCGCGCTCCTCGTCCTCCAGTCGGCCGGCCTGATCGAGCTGACGGACGGCGGCACCGCCTTCTCCGGCCTCGACGACATCGACACCGGCGCCTCGAAGGTCACCGTCACCGCGCTCGACGCGGCGCTCGTGCCGACCTCGCTCCCGGACGTCGCCGCCGCCGTCGTCAACAACGACTACCTCGCGGGCGCGGGCCTCGAGGCCACCGACGCCCTCGCGCAGGACGACCCGAGCGACCCGACCGCGGTGCCCTACGTCAACGTGTTCGCCGCCCGCGCGGACGACGCCGAGAACGAGACCTACCTGAAGCTCGTCGACGTCTACCAGACCTCGCAGGACGTGCTCGACGGCGTCTCCGAGCAGTCGGGCGGCACCGCCGTCTTCGCGACGACCCCCGCCGCCGAGCTGCAGTCGACGCTCGCCACCGTCGAGGCCGACGCCTCCGCCCAGGGCTGACCCGCCCCTCCCCCGCCGCGACCCCGCGGCGCAGCAGTGCCCGTCCCGGCAGTGCCCGACCCCAGCAGTGCCCGATCCAGCAGTGAAGGAAGCGCCGTGCCGCTCATCCGCCTCGCCGACGTGAGCAAGGTCTACCCGCCGCTCGCGCGCGGCGCGTCCGCCCTGACCGCCGTGGACGGCGTCAGCCTCGACATCGAGGCCGGCGACGTCTACGGCGTGATCGGCTACTCCGGCGCCGGGAAGAGCACGCTCGCGCGCCTGATCAACGCCCTCGAGCCCGCGACCGGCGGCAGCATCGAGATCGACGGCCGCGAGATCGTCGGCCTGCCCGAGCGGGAGCTGCGCCGGCTGCGGCTCGGGATCGGCATGATCTTCCAGCAGTTCAACCTCTTCGGCTCCAAGACCGTCGAGCAGAACGTCGCCTATCCGCTGCAGGTCGCCGGCACGCCGCGTGCCGAGCTGCGCGCCCGCGTCGACGAGATGCTCCGCTTCGTCGGCCTCTCCGACAAGGCCCGCAGCCACCCGGAGCAGCTCTCCGGCGGCCAGAAGCAGCGGGTCGGCATCGCCCGTGCCCTCGCCGCCTCGCCGCGCATCCTCCTCGCCGACGAGGCCACCAGCGCCCTCGACCCGGACACCACCGGCGAGGTGCTCGCGCTCCTGCGCCGGATCAACGAGGAGCTCGGCGTCACCATCGTCGTCATCACGCACGAGATGGACGTCGTCCAGCAGCTCGCGACGAAGGTCGCCGTGATGGAGGCGGGCCGCATCGTCGAGCGCGGCCCCGTCTTCGACGTCTTCTCGGCCCCGCGGGAGGCGGTCACCCGCCGCTTCGTCTCCACGGTCGTGCGCACGGTGCCCTCGCGGGAGGAGGCGGCGGTGCTGCGCGCGCGCCACCGCGGCCGCCTCGTCACACTGTCCTTCTCGGACGGCTCCGCCTCGCAGGGCGACGTCTTCGCCGAGATCGCGCAGGCCGGCGTCCCGCTGGAGCTCGTCTACGGCGGCATCACCGACGTCCGCGGCCGCGCCTTCGGCCACCTCACCGTCGCCCTCGACGCGTCCGACGCCGTGATCGACCCCCTGCTGGCCCGCCTCGGCGCCCGCGTCGCCCTCACGGAGGTGCCCCGATGAACGAGCTCATCCCCCTGCTGCCCCAGCTCGCCGAGGCGACCGGCGAGACCCTCTACATCGTGGCCCTCAGCCTGCTCTTCGGCGGGATCGGCGGCCTGCTGATCGGGCTCGGACTCGCCGTCACCCGCGGCGGC
The DNA here is from genome assembly GCF_022815545.1 of Rathayibacter sp. VKM Ac-2928. NCBI lineage: Bacteria > Bacillati > Actinomycetota > Actinomycetes > Micrococcales > Microbacteriaceae > Rathayibacter > Rathayibacter sp. VKM Ac-2928. The sequence continues at coordinate 101,837 of NZ_JALGRU010000006.1, read as the reverse complement.
GCGCTCTACGCCAACCGCTTCGTCTTCGGTCTCTTGAACGTGATCGTCAACGTCTTCCGGCCGATCCCGTTCATCATCTTCATCGCCGCCGCCCAGCCGCTCGCGCGCCTGGTGGTCGGCACGGGCATCGGCACCGACGCGATCGTCTTCACACTCTCGCTCGCCGCGGCCTTCGGCATCGGGCGCATCGTCGAACAGAACCTGCTGACCGTGCAGCCCGGCGTGATCGAGGCCGCCCGCTCGGTCGGCGCGAGCCGCTTCCGGATCGTCCGCACGGTCCTGCTGCCCGAGGCGCTCGGACCGCTGATCCTCGGCTACACCTTCGTCTTCGTCGCCATCATCGACATGTCGGCCGTCGCCGGCTACATCGGCGCCGGCGGCCTGGGTACCTTCGCGATCCAGTACGGCTACCGCCAGTTCGAGCCCGTCGTCACCTGGGCGGCCGTGCTCGTCATCATCGTGATCGTCCAGCTCGTCCAGCTGCTCGGCAACGTCCTGGCCCGCCGAGTCCTCCGCCGCTGACCCGCCCGTCCCCTCCCTCTCCGCGAGATGCCACTTGCGTACACGACGCGCCGCGAAAAGCGTGCCCAAGTGGCATCTCGCGGGAGGAGTCAGCACGGTGGGTGTCATGAGGATCCGATACGACCCGCAAGCGAACGCCGCCTACCTGCCCGTCGGGCGCGAACCCGAGGCCGGCGAGTCCGTCGAGCAGGTGCACGACATCGCCGACCCGCACGGGTTCGGCGAGATCATCCTCGACTTCGACGCCGCCGGACACCTCATCGGCGTCGAGATCCTCGGCGCGCGCGCACTCCTGCGCCCCGAGGCCCTGGCCGACGCCGACATCCTCTGACGCCTTAACCACCTCCGCGAGATGCCACTTGTGTACGCGACACGCCGTGAAAGGCGTGCACAAGTGGCATCTCGCGGAGGGGAGGGGGCAGGGCTCAGTAGCGGGGCTTGCGCTCCGGGCGCTCCGAGGAGCGGGACGGGCCCGAGGGGCGAGCGCCGCGGTCGGCGCCGGCGCGGCTGGGGCGGCGGTCGGGCTTGAGCTCGATCAGCTGGCCGCTGATGCGGGTGCCGGCGAGGCGGTCCAGCACGTCCTGGGGCAGGTCGGCCGGCAGCTCCACGATCGAGAAGTCCGGGCGGATGTCGATGTGCCCGAAGTCGCCGCGGTTGAGGCCGCCCTCGTTCGCGAGCGCGCCGACGATCTGGCGGGGCTCGACGCGCTGACGGCGGCCCACCTCGATCCGGTAGGACGCGAGGTTGCTGTTCGACGAGCGCTGGCGGCGCTCGGGACGCTCGCGGTCGTTGTCGTACGAGGACCGGTCGGAGCGCTCCGGGCGGTCGCCGCGGCTGTCCTCGCGGCGGAAGCGGGGGTCGTCCGGCGAGAGCAGCAGCGGCTCGTCGCCCTGGGCGACGATCGCCAGCGCGGCGGCGACGTCGGACTCGACCACGTCGTGGTGCTCGACGTAGTGGCCGATGATGTCGCGGAAGCGGTCGAGCCGCTCGCGGTCGGCCAGCGCCGTGGTGATGGCGTCGTCGAAGCGGGAGAGGCGCGTCACGTTGACGTCCTCGACACTCGGGAGGCGCATCTCGGTCAGCGGCTGGCGGGTCGCCTTCTCGATGGCGGAGAGGAGGCGGCGCTCGCGCGGGGTCACGAAGCTGATCGCGGCACCGCTGCGGCCGGCCCGGCCGGTGCGGCCGATGCGGTGCACGTAGGACTCGGTGTCGATCGGGATGTCGTAGTTGACGACGTGGCTGATCCGGTCGACGTCGAGACCGCGGGCCGCGACGTCGGTCGCGACGAGGATGTCGAGCTTGCCCGACTTCAGCTGCTCGACGGTGCGCTCGCGCTGGGCCTGGGCGACGTCGCCGCTGATCGCGGCGGCCGTGTAGCCGCGGGCGCGCAGCTTCTCGGCGAGCGTCTCGGTCTCGCTCTTGGTGCGGACGAAAACGATCATGCCCTCGAAGTTCTCGACCTCGAGGATGCGGGTCAGCGCATCGACCTTCTGCGGGTACGACACCATCAGGTAGCGCTGGGTGGTGTTGGCGGAGGTCGTGGTCTTCGCCTTGACCGTGATCTCCTCCGGGTCCTTCAGGTACTTCTGCGAGATGCGGCGGATCTGCGACGGCATGGTCGCCGAGAACAGCGCGATCTGCTTCTCGACCGGGGTGTCGGCGAGGATCGTCTCGACGTCCTCGGCGAAGCCCATCTTGAGCATCTCGTCGGCCTCGTCGAGCACCAGGTACTTCAGGTGCGTGAGGTCGAGGGTGCCCTTCTCGAGGTGGTCCATGATGCGGCCGGGCGTGCCGACGACGACGTGGACGCCGCGACGCAGCGCGGACAGCTGGGTGCCGTAGCCCTGACCGCCGTAGACGGGGAGCACGTGCACGCCGCGCAGGCCGGACGCGTAGCGCTCGAACGCCTCGCAGACCTGGAGCGCGAGCTCGCGGGTCGGCGCGAGGACGAGCGCCTGCGGGGTCTTCTGCGAGACGTCGAGGCGGGAGAGGATCGGCAGCGCGAACGCCGCGGTCTTGCCGGTGCCGGTCTGCGCGACGCCGAGGACGTCGCGGCCGGACAGGAGGGAGGGGATCGTCGCGGCCTGGATCGCCGAGGGCGTCTCGTAGCCGACCTCCTTGAGGGCCTTGAGGACGGGGTCGCTGAGACCCAGGTCCGAGAAGACCAGCGAGGGGGCGGTCTCGTCTGCCGGCGCGGCCGGGGCGGTGCTGTCGGCGGCGGGCGCGGTCGCGCCGTAGGCCTGGGGGGCGGGTTCGGGTGTATCGGTGGACGCCATAGTGCAACGGTAGGCCGTCGGAGGCGCGCGCGAGCGCAGATCCGGCCTCTGAGCGGGCATTCGCGCCGGATCGGCGGCTGTGGAGGGGTCTCGAGGAGCCGCGCGGGCCCTCGCGTCAGTAGAACTCGACGGTGTCGACCCGGTTGATCAGCTCCTCGCCGTCGAGGTAGCGGGTGGCGTTGCGGGCGAAGAGCTCGGCGATCAGGCGGTCCTCGGCCGCGTTCAGCGCGGCGGTGTGCGGGCTGAGCAGCACGTTCGGGTGGCTCCAGAGCGGGCTGTCCTGGGTGAGCGGCTCCTCCGCGACGACGTCGAGGGCGGCGAAGCCGACCCGGCCGTCCTCGAGTGCGACGAGCAGCGCGTCCTCGTCGATCACGGTGCCGCGGCCGACGCTGACGAGCGTCGCCCCCGGGCGCAGCGCGGCGAAGAAGTCCGCGCCGACGAGCTTCTCGGTCTGCTCGGTGCCGGGGAGGGTGACGACCACGCCGTCGATCCGCCCCGCGACGTCGGCGATCGCCGACGGCGGCACGATCTCGTCGACGTGCTCCACGGCGCTCTCGTGCCGGCTGGTGCCGATCACCCGGGCGCCGAGGACCGACAGCTTCTGCGCGGTCGCCCGGCCGATGGTGCCGAGCCCGACGATCAGGATCGTCTGCTCCGAGAGCAGGCTCATCGTCCAGCGCGAGCCCCACTCGCGGGCGCTCTGCAGCGCCTGCAGCTTGGGCAGCGTCTTCGCGCCGGCCAGCAGGCCGAACAGGGAGAACTCGGCCAGCGGATCGGAGTGCACGCCCGCGGAGGTGGAGAACGCGACCCGCGCGAGCTGCTCCTCGCTCAGGCCGGCCTTCTTCACCTGCGCGCCGCCGCCCGCGGGCATCGTCTGCACCCAGCGCAGCCCCGGGTTCGCGGCGACCGTGCGAGCCAGCTCCGACGGCGTCTCGTCCGGCACACCGTAGAGCACCTCGGCGGAATCGACCAGCTCCTCGAACGCCGCCTGCTGCTCCGCGGTGCGCTCGAAGGCCGGGTCGCCGCCGTGATCGCCCGGGTGCCGCATCGGCGGCAGCAGACTCTGGTCGGCGACGAAGTCGATCCGCGGCTCCAGCTCCACCACCCGCACGATCAGCTCGTCGCTGATCGGCGTGGCGGCCACGACGCGCAGGCGTCCGGTGCGGGCCGCGCCGGGCTCGGTCGATCGGGGCGGAGTCGGAGCGGGCGTCGTCACGGGAGTCCCTTCGAGCGGCGAGCGGCGAACGGCGCGGCGGGCACCGACGCGATCGACCGCGGTCTCCCGTCAGCGTATCGAGCGGAGGGAGCGCGTCAGGTTCGGGCGCAGGGCGGGGAGGAGGCCGGCGTTCGCAGGGAGGTGGGTCTCGATACGCCCGGCCAAGAAGCAACCCCTTGGCCGCCCGCATTGCTGTGGATCTCCGCGTCGCCGGCCGTCAGTCACCGGGCCGCCGGCTGGACGAACGGTGAGGACGCCCCTCCGCGCCTCGGGCCCCGCCCTACCGTGAGCGGACGGGAACATCGATCGAAGGAGACCGGATCATGGCGGCAGCAGGAGTGGCGACGGTATGGGTGCCGGTCGAGGACATGGAGCGGGCGGTCGCGTTCTACCGCGACACCCTCGGCCTCGACGTGAAGAGCACCTCGGGCGACTGGTCGGAGCTCGACGCGGGCGGACTGATGATCGGGCTGAACGCCCGCGAGTCGGCCTCGGTCGCGGAGAGCGGCGGAGCGGTCATCTCGTTCCAGCCCGACGGCAGCATCGAGGACGAGCTGGAGCGGCTGAAGGCGCGCGGCGCGTCGATCGAGGGCGAGATCAGCGACCACGAGTGGGGTCGCATCCTCCCCTTCAAGGACTCCGAGGGCAACGACCTCCAGTTCTACACGCCGCCGCAGAGCTGACGGCGGGCTGAGCGCCGGAGAGACGGCGCGGAGCGAGGGGGAGGCGGACGGAACCGCCTCCCCCTCGTCGCGTCAGGACGGCCCGTCGTGTCAGGACGGCTCGTCGCGTCGGGACGGCTCGTCGTGTCAGGACGGCTCGTCGGCTCACGACGGCCGCAGCGGCAGCCGGCCGGCGAGCCGCGCACCGCCGAGGGCGGCCGACGGGGCCAGTTCGATCGAGCCTCCGTAGACCGCGAACTGGCGCGAGAGGCGCTCGAGCCCGGAGAGCACCGGCGGGGCCGCGAGCCCGCCGCCGTCGTCGTCGAGACCGATCACCACGGCGTGCTCCCTCTCCCCGCGCGCCACGTCGAGCTGCAGCCGCACGGCCCGCGCGCCGCCGTGCTTGAGCGCGTTGGTCAGCGCCTCCTCGATCAGCCGCACCAGCAGCACCCGCTGCTCGATCGGGACACCGCGCTCCTCGAGACCCGGGTAGTCGTCGTGGACGTCCAGGTCGACGGCGATCTCCGGCGGCAGGCGCGAGAGCAGATCGCGGGCGGCGGCGACCAGCCCGTGCTCGATGTCGACCGGGTAGAGCGCCCCGCTGACCGCGCGGACCTCCTGCTCCCGCAGCTCGTCGAGCCGGCTCGCGATGCCGCTCAGGCGCTCGGCGGTCGCGGCGGAGGGAGGCGTCGCGGCCAGCCCGCGCAGCTCCGCGGCCAGCACCACGAGCGTGTTCTGCAGTCGGCCGTGCAGGCCCTGCGCGACCTCGCGGCGCACGCGCAGCTCCTCCTGCTGAAGCGCCTGCACCGCGTCGACGGCCTGGAGCAGCACGCGGGCGCGCTCCCGCTCCTTCTCGCGCACCCGTCGGGTCGCATCGACGAGCAGGAACCCGAACGAGACGATCAGGCCGACGACCACCGCGCCCACCACGAGCTCGACCACGAGCGCGTCGAGCGCGGTCGGCAGGTAGACCCCGACGATGAGCTGCAGCCCGACGCGGACGACGGCGACGACCGCCGCGATCCCCGCCGAGACCAGCAGCCGCCCGGTGCGCGCGCGGCGCTCGGGACGCAGCAGCGCGACGAGCGCGACCGCGAGGCCGATCGACGCGATGTTGACGACCACGCGCACGACGACGTCGACGACAGGCCCGCTCTCGACCCCCCGCACGGTCTGCGACAGCATGCCCAGCGCGAAGACCGCCTGCAGCGCCGCGAGGACGGCCAGCACCCCGCCGAGGATCGCGACGGTCCCGCGCAGGATCCGGTTGTCCTCGGCGTCGTCCGCGCGGCGCGGCCGGGAGTCGTCGGGGAGGGTCACCGGGTGTGCTCCAGGAACAGCAGGGTCGCCTCCACGCGGGGGTTGCGCGAGCCGTCGGAGCGCAGGCCGAGCGCTCCGTAGAGGGCGTTCACGTGGTTGTCGACCGAGCGCACCGCGATGCCGAGCCGCACCGCGATCGCGGCGTTGGTGAGGCCCGAGGCGAGGGCGCCGAGCACCTCGTACTGCCGGCGGCTGAGCGCGTCGACGGGCGAGCTCCGGCGGGCGGTGCGCGCGGCGACCAGGGCGGGGTCGAGCACGGTCCGGCCGTCGAGCGTCGCCCGGATCGCGGTCATCAGCGCGGGGGACGAGAGCGACGAGCTCTTCGAGAGGTAGCTCCAGCCGCGCACCTCGTCGCGGCCGAGCCGGAGGAATCGGTGCATCGAGTCGACCGCCGAGAGCAGCACGACGGCGAGCTCGGGGTCGCCGGCGCGCAGCTCGCGGCCGAGCTCGATCCCGTCGCCGTCGCCCAGCTCGATGTCGATCACGGCGACGTCGAGCTCGGCGGGTCGCAGCCGCTCGCGCGCCTCGGCGGCCGAGGACGCCTCGACGACGCTGCGGACTCCGGGTACCGCGCGCAGCAGCGACGCGAGCATCTGCCGGTAGAGCGGCTGGTCGTCGACGACGGCGAGCCGCAGCTCCCGCAGACCGCCCCCGAACGTCACACCGCATATCTTGTCCCGGCGCCGGGGACGGGATCGGCGGAGATCGTGCTCAGAGCCGCTTGACCCCCGTCAATGGGGGGCACGGTCCCACTGTCGGAGCGCCCTGCGGGCCGGTCGATGAGACATCCGGTCTCAGCGCGCGAGCAGAGCCCCCGTCAGCGCCAGCCCACCGGCCGCCGCGGCGAGCGCCGCCGCCCACATCCCGAGGCCGTAGCCGAGGCCGGCGGCCCAGCGCCGCTCGAGCAGCATCCGCGCGGCCTCGACGCTCGCCGTGCTGAAGGTGGTGAAGCCGCCCAGGACGCCGGTGCCGAGCACGAGGCGCCACGCGTCGTCCAGAGCGCCGGTCAGGGCCAGCCCGGTGACGACGCCGAGCAGCAGCGAGCCGGAGACGTTGATCAGGAGCGTGCCGACGGGCCAGCGCACCGGGATCAGCGAGCGCGCGACGCCGTCGAGGACGAGGCGGGCCGCGGCGCCGACGCCACCGGCGAGAGCGATGCCCAGGAAGAGGAGCGGCTCCGTCATGCGGTCGCCCCGCCCCGGCGCCGGCTCGCGAGGACGACGCCGAGCGCGGCCGCGAGGGTGCCGAGCACGAGCGTCACGCCGGTGTACAGGAGCACCTCGGCGATCCGGCCGCCCTCGAGGAGCGCCACGGTGTCGAGGGAGAAGGTGCTGTAGGTCGTGAAGCCGCCGAGCACTCCGGTGCCGAGCAGGAGGCGGAGGGTGAGCCGGCCGCCGGTGTCCGGTCCGCGGCGGGCGAGGCCGGCGAGCAGCAGGCCGAGCAGGAAGGCGCCGACGAGGTTGACCGCGATCGTCGCCACCGGGACGGCGCCGAGCGGCGGCAGTACGAGCGCGGTCCCGTAGCGGGCGGCCGTGCCGACGGCGCCGCCCGCGGCGACCAGGAGGATCGCGCCCGGCCGCAGGTGCGGCGGCCGGGTGCTGAGCGGCGCGGTGCTGGGCGGCCCGGTGCGGGGCGGCGTCACTCCCCCGTGTCCCAGGGGACGCGACGGCGTGTGCCCTCGTCGGCGCGGGGCACGACGAGGACGGGGCGGCGCTGGCGGTGCGCGAGGTGCACCGCGACGCTGCCGCTGAGGAACTCGGCGATGCTCGCGAGCACTCCGGCGTCGCGGGTGCCGACCACGATCATCCGGGCGTCGATCTCCTCGGCGACGTCGGTCAGGACCAGCGCCGGCTCGCCCTGGACCGTGCGCAGCGTCCAGTCGACGTCCGTCCCGGCGAGGGCCGCGCCGATCTCCTCGCGGAGTCCGGGCGGCTCGGTCGGGCCGGCGCCGGTGCCGCCGGAGCGGGGCACGAGGCCGACGGGGATGCCGCCGGTCATCGGGTCGACGTACTCGCCGACGAGGTACGGATCGGCGACCACGGTGAGCAGCAGCAGCGGCGCGCCGAGCCCGGAGGCGAGCTGCGCGGCGGTGCGGACGACCTCGGGACGCTGCCCGTCGACGACGCCGACGAGCACGGGTCCGGAGGGAGTGGATTCGGTCATGGACGGCTCCTTCCCTGGTCCTTCCATCCTCCCACCGGGGCCGGAGCGGGAGGAGACGCTGCGCGACGAGTTCCGTCGTGATCATTCCGTTACCGCACGGTGGCGGGCTAGAGTGACGAGTCGCCGGGCCCTGCCGGCGCCCCGCACCACCCCGCAGGCCCCCCCTGCACCACCCCAGTCCGCCCACCCGAGGAGAGCGCACGCGTGTCGACCACTGGCATTCCCGATCCGCAGGAGTGTCACGACACCTCTCCCTCCGCGCCGGCGCACCTCACCCGCCGCGAGGCCCGCGCCGCTGAGGCCGCCGCCGCTTCACGGGTGGCCGGTGCCGCTGTGCCTGTCGCTGCCGCGGCCGTCGCCTCTGCGCCCGTCGCTTCTGCGCCCGTCGCTTCCGTGCCCGTCGCCTCCGTGCCCGTCGCTTCCGTGCCCGTCGCGACTCCTCGCGCCACGGTCGCCCCGCGCCCTCCCGCCGCCTCGCAGCCCGCTCGCTCCGGTGGGCTCAGCCGGCGCACCCTCGGCTTCGCCACGTTCTCGATCGTCGGCGGACTCTTCGCCACCGCCGCGCTCCCCGCGTACGGCGCCCGAAGCACCGCGGCCACCGCGGCCGGCACCGCCGCGAACCGCGCAGGCCTGCAGAACCTCACCGTCTCGTCGGAGGCGGCCGGGCAGACCGCCGTCCGCGACGCGTTCGCCGCGCCGACGCAGGCGCAGCTCGACGAGGCCAGCCGCCAGGCGGCCGTGCTGCAGAACGCGAACGGCGGCGGCTTCAGCACCGTGCAGACCCGCGCCGTCGGCGACGACTACCCGTGGCCCTACGAGACGATCGACGACGACGGCGGGGGGCTCTCCCCGCTCGGCTACTACTACCGCGAGTGCGTCGACTTCGTGGCCTGGCGCCTCAACCGCGACGCCGGCGCGACCGCCGCGCCGTGGAAGTACACCTGGGGCAACATCACGCCGAGGGGCGGCAGCGCCTGGGAGTGGCCGGACAACTGGGCCGCGAAGGGCTGGGCCACGAGCTCCGTCCCCATCGTCGGCTGCGTCGCCTGGTGGACCTACAACCACGTCTCCTACGTGCAGCAGGTCAACGACGACGGCACCGTCCTCCTCGAGGAGTACAACTACGGCGGCCGCCACAGCTACGTCACCCGCACCTTCCCCACGGCGCAGGTCCCCCTCTTCCTCTACCCGCCCGCCCTGTAGCGGCGGCCCCCGCCGCCTCGCGGATCGCTCACCGCCTCCGTGCGGATATCCATGCTGATCGAGTAGTCCGCGAAGCGGGCGTATCGAGATCCACCACCGCCAGCAGGACGACCTGCAGACCCCGCCGCGCCGAGGGTGAGCGGCTCTCGAGACGCCCCTGCGGGGCTACTCGACCAGCATGACGACGCGCAGCGGCCGCACTCCCACCCCCAGCATGACGACGTGAAGCGACGTCCTCTCAGCGCTACTCAGGAAGCGACGGGCGTCGTCCCGCGCTCGAGCTGCTGCACCCTGGTCCGGGACACACCGAAGGCGGCGGCGGCGGCATCGAGCGTGTACCGGTCGGCTCGAGCGATCGCGACCGCTCGGCGTCGAGCGGCGGCCGAGCGCTCCTGCGCCTCTCGCGACTCGCGCTCGGCCTCCTCGGCTTCGCGCCACGCCGCCTCGGCGGCGGGAGTCACGTGCACAGTGACTGTGACGCTCACGTCCTCCTCAGGGACGTTCAGGAAGAGCGCGGCCACTTCGCGAGCAACGGCGTCGACCTCGCCCACCGTTCGGGCCTGACCCACGGTGTCGAGCTCGGGGATCGTCACCAGCCACCAGCGCCCGTCCCGCTCGGCGGTCGCTGCAAGGTCGTACTTCGTCACGGTCACCCTCCTAACGCCATTCCCTCGGGACATCGGGAAACTTCTTGCCGAGCTGACGAATCACGCCCGCCGATACCTCGGCATGCCGTGGGATCGTCTCCTTCACCGACTCGTCGGGCAGACCCCAGATCTCGTGGCTGCCCTTGCCCCGCCGCAGGAGCCCCCCTAACGACGACAAGGAAAGGGGGACTGTCGAGATGGCGCACGACGCACGGTCGTCTTCCCGCGCGCAGCGGAAGATCACCTCTGAGGCGACGCGCGCAGACGATCGAGGACGGCCAGGAGCGCGGCGAACGCGGGCGTGCGCGGGTCGATCGGGGCGTAGTGGTCGGCGTCCGGGATCTCGACGAGGTGCGCGGAGGGGTGCTCGGCGCAGTAGCGGCGGCTGTACGCGATCGGGACCTCGTCGTCGAGGGTGCCGTGCAGCAGGACGGTCGGCATCGGTGGGGCGGGGAGCCGCGCCGGGTCGAGGTCGTCGAGCGGGCCGTCCGGGCCGAGCAGCTCCGCCACGGCGCCGTTCCCCAGCCGCTCGTCGGCGGCGGCGCGCAGGTCGGCGACTCCGGCGAGCGAGACGACGGCGTCGACGTGCGGTGACGGATGCGCGGCCTGCGACCAGAGCGCCAGGTGGCCGCCGGCCGAGTGGCCGACCAGCACCGTGCGCGGGCGCTCCTCCGCGGGGACCAGAGGCGGGAGCGCCGCGACGGCCGCGAGGACGTCGTCGAAGGAGCCCGGCCATCCGCCGCCCGCGTCGCCGACGCGCCGGTACTCGAGCAGCAGCACCGACCAGCCCGCGTCGGCGAGCGCGGCGGCCAGCGGACGCGCGTGGCTCCGGTCCCAGCGTGCCCGCCAGAAGCCGCCGTGCACGAACAGCACGAGATCCCGCCCTGAGCCGCGGTAGAGCTCCGCGATCTGCTCCGGCGCCGTCCCGTAGCGCAGCAGCTCGTCCGGTTCGCGCGCCGCGAGGTCGAGGACCCCGCTCACGCGCCGCCGTGGACCTCTCGGGACTCGCGCGCCCCCTCGAGGAGCAGGTCGCGCACCGCCAGCACCACGGTCTCGACCTCCGCGAAGGACGTGGAGAGCGGCGAGAGCCCGAGCCGGATACCGCTGGGCGTGCGGAAGTCCGGGATGATCCCGCGCTCCCAGAGCACGGGGACCATCGGGGCGAAGTCCGGGTGGTCGACGGTGATGTGGCCGCCGCGGCGCGCGGGCTCGCGGGTGGTCGACAGCTCGACGCCGAGCGGGGCGAGGTGCTCGTCGAACAGCTCGACGGCGAAGGCGGTCAGCGCGATCGACTTGGCGTGGATCGCGGGCAGGCCGGCCTCCTCGATCAGGTCGAGCATCGCCTGCATGGCGAGCATCCCGACGATCGGCGGCGTCCCGCTGAGGAAGCGGCGGATGCCGTCGGCGGGGTCGTAGTCCTCGCCCATCCGGAACGAGTCCTTGACGCCCATCCAGCCCTGGATCGGCTGCTGGGCCCCGGCGATCAGCTCGCGGCGCACGTAGAGGAAGGCGGGGGCGCCCGGGCCGCCGTTGAGGTACTTGTAGGTGCACCCCGTCGCGAGGTCCACATCCCAGGCGTCGAGCTCGATCGGCAGCACGCCGACGGAGTGGCAGACGTCCCAGAGCACCAGCGCGCCGTGCTCGTGCACGATCTCGGTGATCGCCGGGACGTCGGCGGCGTAGCCGGAGCGGTAGGCGACCTGGCTCAGCACGACGACGGCCGTCTCGGCGCCGACGACCGCGCGGACGTCGTCCGGCGTCACTCCGGAGCCCGACTCGGTCTCGATCCAGCGGATGCTCGCCCCGGTCTCGGCGGCGATCCCCTCGACCACGAAGCGGTCGGTCGGGAAGTTGCCGCGGTCGATGACGATCTCGGACCGACCGGGCCGGGCGGTCAGCGCGGTGCGGATCAGCTTGTAGAGCGAGACGGTGGTCGAGTCGCCGACGACGACCTGACCGGGAGCGGCGCCGAGAACCGATGCGCCGAGGCGGTCGCCCAGCGTCAGCGGGAGCTGGAACCAGCTGTCGTCCCAGCCGCGGATGAGGCGGGTCCCCCACTCCTGCTCGACGAACGCGGCGTAGCGCTCGGTCAGGACCTTCAGCGGGCGGCCGAGCGAGTTGCCGTCGACGTAGGCGGGCAGCGCCGGGTCGTCCGCGCCGACGAAGCGGGAGCGATAGCCGGCGAGCGGATCGAGGCGGTCGAGCTCGGCCGCGGAGGAGCGGACGGTCTGGTCGAGGGCCACGGCGGCCCTCCTCTCGTGTGGGGCGCGGGTGCGGGGAGGAGCGGGGACTCCTCACAGTCGCACGAGCGGGCCCCCGCGGGACAGCACTCGCGCGAGGATGGTCGGGTGACCTCCTCCGCAGCGCCCGTCCACCCTCGCCCGCGCCTGCTCCCGAGTCTCGGGGTCGGCGTCGCGGCGGGCGCGCTCGGACTGCTGCCGTGGCTGCTCACCGGGCTGCGGCTGCCGCTGCAGAACCTCTGGGCGACCGACGTCCTGCCCGAGGAGATGCCGCTCGCGCTGCTGCCGTTCAGCCAGTACTTCCTGACGCTGATCGTCTCGGTGATCGTGGTCGGGTCGGCCCTCGCGGGACTCGCGGCCCGGCTCGGCCGGCGGCGCGGCATCGGCCCGCTCGGCGCCGCGCTCGGAGCGGTCGGCGTGCAGGTCGTCGCGCTGGTGCAGTCGGCGCTGACCGTGTCCGCCGGGCTGCGGGAGGACCGCGACTCCGACCTCTACCTCGCGGCGATCGTCGGCGGCACCGTCGCCGCGATCGCGGTCGGAGCGCTGCTCCTGCTCGTGATCGCCCGGGCGCCTCGGGCGGGGGCGGCCGTCGCGATCTCGTTCGCTGCGGTGGCCGCCGGCGGGTGGCTGACCGGAGTGGTGGCGCCGCTCAGCCGCGACGGCTCGGCCGCCGGAGTCGCGCTGCTGAACGCGGTGCAGTGGCTGCCGGGGATCCTGGCCGGCCTCGCCCTCGCCTGGTGCGGGGTGCTCTCCGCCGGCCGCGTGATCGCCTGGATCGTGAGCCTCGCCGTGCTCTGGGTCGGGCCGGTGCTGGTCACCGCCGTCTCGGCCGCCGCCGGCTCGCGGGTGCTGGCCCGCCATCCGCTCGAGATGCTCGACTACGCCCAGGCCGTCTTCACCAGCGCGCTGATGCTCCCGGCCGTCTCGCTCCGCACGCCGGCGACGGCCCTCGTCGTCGCCGCCCTCGGCGTCGCGGCCCTGCGCGCCTGGCACGCCCGCCGCCCCAGCATGCTGGTCGAGTAGCCGCGCAGCGGCGTATCGAGGCCGACGTGTCGGCGGGGGTGGATCTCGATACGCCCGCTCCGCGGGCTACTCGATCAGCATGCTCGGCGCGGGAGGGGTCAGGACTCGAACCAGCCTCGGGGGTGGTGGTCGGCCGTCAGGGGGGTGCGCTCGCGCTTCGGGCGCGCCCACTGCACGGCGTTGGCCAGCACCCGCTTGATGTCGGGGTGGTGGTAGACGGGGTAGTCCTGGTCGCCGGGCGAGAAGTAGAACACCTTGCCCAGGCCCCGGGTGTACGTCACTCCGGAGCGGAAGACCTCGCCGCCCGAGAACGTCGAGAGGAAGACCGTCTCCTCGGGCACCGGGATGTCGAAGTACTCGCCGTACATCTCCTGCTCGGGGATGACGATCGGGCTCGGCACGCCCTCGGCGATCGGATGGGTCGGCGCGATCGTCCAGACCAGCTCGCGGTCGTGGTCGTTCCGCCACTTCAGCGAGCAGGTCGTGCCCATCAGCGCCTGGAAGATCTTCGAGTAGTGGCCGGAGTGCAGGATCAGGATGCCCATGCCCTCCTGCACGTGCCGCAGCACCCGCTGCACGACCTCGTCCGACACCTCCGGGTGCGCGATGTGCGCCCACCAGAGCAGGACGTCCGTCTTCGCGAGCGCCTCCTCGGTCAGCCCGTGCTCGGGCTCGGGGAGGGTCGCGGTGCGCACCGAGACGGCGTCGCCGAGCGACTCCGTCAGGCCGTCGGCGATCACCCGGTGGATGCCGTCGGGGTAGTGCCGCATGACGGTCTCATCGCCGCGCGTCTCGTGGCGGAACTCGTTCCAGACCAGGACCTCGAGGGGTACGCTCATGCGACCGCCACCTCCTTCTTCTCGGCGGCGGAGCGGTAGATCGCGTCGACCACCCGGCTGCGGTGCAGCGCGTAGTCGCCGTAGTGGCCGGCGTAGCGGGGACCGCCGGCGGGAGCGTCGGCGCCGGAGGAGATCGCGGCCAGGAACTCCGCGATCACCGAGCGGTGGTGCCCGGCGGGCACCGGCACGTCGGGGCGGGACGTGGTGGGGGCGCCCGCGACCTCGGAGTAGAACGTGAGCGTCCCCTCCGTCGCGTAGTCGGCGACGTGCAGGCGGGCGCCGCCGGCCGAGCCGAGCAGCTCGACCTCGATGTCCTCGTGCACCTTGGAGTAGCTGGCCCAGGAGGCGTCGAGCTGCAGGCTGCGGCCGTTGTCGAGGCGGAGCAGCGCGCTGGAGAAGTCCTCGACCTCGAAGGCGTGCGTGCCGGTGGCGGCGACGCCGTGCGGGCGCCCGCCGCGACCGGAGCGGCCGATCTCGCCGTAGGCGACGGCGGAGACGCTGGTCACCCGCGGTTCGCCGAGCAGGTGCAGCGCGATGTCGAGGACGTGCGAGCCGAGGTCGATCAGCGGTCCGCCGCCGGCGAGCTCCTTGCTGGTGAACCAGGAGCCGATGCCGGGGATGCCGGTGCGCCGCTGCCAGCTCGCGCGGGCGTGGTAGATCTCGCCGAGCGGGGCGTCGTCGAGGTAGGTGCGGAGGTAGGCGACGTCGGCGCGGCGGCGGTGGTTGTAGGCGATCTCGAGGACGCGGTCGTTCGCGCGGGCCGCCTCGACCATCTCGGCGGCGAGCTCGGCGGTGGTGGCCAGCGGCTTCTCGCAGAAGACGTGCTTGCCGGAGGCGAGCGCGGCGACGGCGATCGGGTGGTGGAGGTGGTTGGGCACGCCGATCGAGACGACGTCGAGGTCGTCGCGGGCGACGAGCTCCTCCCAGTCGGCGTAGAGGTCGGGGACGCCGCGGGTGGCGCCGAGCTCGCGGAGGCGCTCCTCCTCCTGGCCGGCGAGCGCGACGACGCGCGCACCGGGGAGGGCCTGGAAGGCGTCGAGGTGGGTGGTGCCGGCGAAGCCGAGGCCGACGACGCCGACGCGCAGCTCCCCCGGGATCTCGGTCGTGCCTGTGTTCTCGGTCATGCCGTCGAGCCTAGTCGAATTGATTCGAGTCCTCGATAAACAGGGGGGTGGGTCTCGATACGCCGCCTGCGGCGGCTACTCGACCAGCATGCAGTGACCGGCGAAGGACAGCTTCATGCTGGTCGAGTAGCCCCGCAGGGGCGTATCGAGACCCGCCGTCGTCAGCAGGGAGGCGTCAGTCCGCGCGCTGCAGGCGCACCGCGATGTACTCGCGGCCCGGGAGGTCGATGCGGAAGCGGCCCGAGTAGGTGCCGGGCAGGCGCTCGACCGTCATCGCCCAGGTGTCGAGGACGTCGACCGTGTACGAGACGTCGGGCTCGAGCAGGAAGCGGCGGTACGTCGGCCGGTCGAAGCCGAAGTAGTAGAGGTAGTACTCGCCCTCGACGCCGGCGCGCGGCACGTCCCAGTCGAGCGGGATCGGCTCGAGGCCGCGAGCGGGCCCCTCGGCCAGGACCGACTCCAGGAACGCGATCCGCGCCGGGCTCGTCCCGCGCAGCTCGCCGCCCTTCGACCACCAGAGCACGTCGTCCGGGTGCACGTAGGTCTCGCCGTGCCCGACGTAGCCGCCGCGCAGCGCGCCCTCCCAGAACCGCCGCACCAGCTCCTCGCCGGTGATGTTGCCCCAGCCCTGGTCGATGTCGCCCTCGTAGGCGCACTCGTCGATGACGACCGGCTTGCCCCAGCGGCGCCACTCGGTCGTCATCTCGGCCGTCTTGTAGACGTCCTGCCGCTGGATGCTGGCGTGCGTGATCCACGGCCGGGAGTGGTCGTAGAACTCGCGGCAGTTGTGGATCGAGAGCAGGTGCCGTGACGGGTCGTCCTTTCCCACGATCCCGGCGAAGCGCTCCCAGTCCTCCTCGGTCTTCTCGAACAGCAGGTCGTACTCGTTCGCGAGCGACCACCAGACGTTCGCGAACGAGGCGAGCCTCGCCACGGCGTAGCGCACGTAGCGATCGTCGGCGACGGCGTCCATCGTCGAGAAGCCCCAGCGGTCGTAGGCGTGGAAGAGGATGAGGTCCGCCTCGATGCCGAGCTCGCCGAGCTGCTCGATCCGCCGCTCGAGGTGCGCCCAGAACGCCGGATCGAAGCGCTGCCAGTCGAACCCCGCCCCGGGCGAGCCCTCGAACGGGTAGCGCTCGGGCTCGTTCTCGTTGAAGAGGTACGACTTCGGGAAGACGCACATCCGCATCTTGGTGAAGGGGGCGGTGGCGAGCGCGGCGAGCGTCCGCTCCTCCAGCTCGTCGCCCTGGTGCGTCCAGGCGTAGGAGGTGGTGCCCAGCGGGCGGTGGCGGGTGCCGTCGGCGTGCGCGAAGTGGAAGGTGTCGGCCACCCGCACCGGGCCGTGCTGCCCCGCCACCGCCGCGGTCACCGAGACGGAGCCGGTGACGCCGTCGAGCGAGCGGGCGCTGCTCGAGGTGGTCCAGGCGTACTCGCCGGCGGCCTCCGGCATCCAGCGCAGCCGGTAGACGCCGTCGCCGTCGTAGAAGCCGGGCACGCGCACCGAGCCGGTGGGCCCGTCGACGATCGCCGAGAGCGCGACGTCGACGAACGGGTTGCCGTGCGCGGGGCCGCGCAGCTCGATCTCGAAGCGCCCGAAGACGGTGGCGGTGGCCGGCGCGGACACGCCGGCCGAGGCCAGCGGCACGTCCGCGGTCTCGTAGTCCCCGGAGGGCTCGACGAACCGCTCCTGCTCGCGGACCGGCGCCGGCTCCTCCGTCGGGATCGCGGCGACCTCGGCCAGCAGCGCCTCGCGCTCGGCCGCGTCGAGAGACTCCTCGGTGTCGACGACGAGCCCGAGCGGATAGCTGTGCAGGGTGTGCAGGATCGAGGAGTGCACCAGCCCGGGGAGGCGGCGCTCGACGATCGCGTGCCCGCGCGGGTCCCGGAGGACCTCGAACAGGCGCGTCTCGCGCGAGAACCGCTCGGCGGTGTCGGTGGTGTGCGGCACGGTCAGCCCTTCACGGCGCCGGCGAAGGCGCCCTCGACGAAGTAGCGCTGGAACATCAGGTAGACGATCAGCACGGGGAACACGGACATGATGGTGAAGGCGTTCAGCGGCCCGTACGAGCTGGTGAACTGCGACTGGAAGCCCTGCAGCGCGAGCGGGATCGTCCAGGAGTCCTGGCTCTGCAGCAGCGCGAGCGCGATGGAGTACTCGTTCCAGGTGGAGACGAAGTCGAGGATGAACAGCGCGGCGAGCGCCGGGCGGGCCAGCGGCAGGATGATCGTCAGGAACAGCCGCCAGTTGCCGGCGCCGTCGATCCGCGCGCTCTCGTCGATCTCCTCGGGGATCTGCCGGAAGAAGCCGTAGAGGATGAAGGTCTGGTACGGCAGGCCGAAGGCGATGTACGGCAGGATGATGCCGAAATTGCTGCTCAGCAGCCCCAGCCCGTTGATGACCTGGAAGAGCGGCGCGATCGCGACCTGGATCGGCACCATCGCGCCGAGCGCGATCACGCCCATCAGCAGGCGCTGCCGGCGGAACCGCATCCGCGCCAGAGCGAAGGCTGCGGCCGCCGAGATGAACAGGCCGATCGGCACCTTGAAGAGCGCGATGATCAGGCTGTTGCCGCCCGCGGTGAGCAGGTTGCCGCGGTCGAGCGCCTCGACGTAGTTGCCGAAGTCGGGCGACCACGGCGGCACGAAGGCCGGCGTGCTGAAGATGTCGGCCTCGCTCTTCAGCGAGGTGAAGACCATGAAGATCAGCGGGACGGCCCAGATCAGGACGGCGAAGACCAGCGCGATCCAGAGGCCGATCCGGATGTAGTCGCGGCCGCCGACCGGGCGGCGGGTGCGCTTGGGCGGCGCGACCAGGCCGGGTGCGCTGGTCGGGATGCTCGTGACGCTCATGAGTTCTTCTCCTGACGAGCCGTCCACACCATGTACGGGACGACGATGACGAGGGTGATCACGAGCAGGACCGTGGCGATCGCGTTGCCCTGGCCGTACTCGTGGTTGTTGAAGGACTGCTGGAACGACCAGAGTGCGAGCACCTGCGTCTGCTGCGCCGGGCCGCCGCCGGTCATGCCGACGATCAGGTCGAACACCTTGATCGAGTTGATGATCGTGAGGACGACGACGATGACCGTGGTCGGCCGCAGCGCCGGGATCGTCACGTTGCGGAAGACCTGCCAGGCGTTCGCGCCGTCGAGCCGGGCCGCCTCGACATGATCGGGCGAGACGCTCTGCAGGCCGGCGAGGAAGAGCACCATGTTCGTGCCCGCGATCTGCCAGACGAAGGCCGCGAAGATCGAGTAGAGCGCGAGGTTCTTGTCCCCGAGCCACTGCACCTCGGCCAGCCACGGCAGGTCGAACAGCTGCGCGAGGTTCACGCCCACGCCGTAATTGGGGTTGTACATCCAGCGCCACATGTTCGCGATGGCGATCGGGGCGAGCACGCCCGGGATGTAGAAGAGCGAGCGGAAGGCGTTGCGCCCGAACAGCGGCCGGTTCAGCGCCAGCGCCATCACCAGCCCGAGGCCGACCGGGATGAACAGCGAGAGCACCACCCAGATCAGCGTGTTCGAGAACGCGGTCCAGAACACCGGGTCCTGGGTGAAGATGCGGACGTAGTTCTGCAGTCCGACGAAGACCTGCGGGGCGCCCTGGAAGCCGGACCACTCGAAGAAGCTGAGCCGCACCGACTCGAGCGAGGGGCCGACCACGAAGACGAGGTAGGCGGCGAGCGCCGGCGCGAGGAACGGCAGGGCGGCGAGGAAGCCGGTGCCGCCGAAGCGGGCGAGGGCCCGGCGGCGCGGATGCTTCCTCCGCGGCTGCTCCGGCGCGGACTGCCGCGGGCGGGCGGGGGTGGATGTCGTCATGGCGGACCTCTCGGACGTCTCGGACGCGGGGTGCTCGGGCACGGCGGCGCTCGGGCGGAGGGGACGCGCGGCCCCCTCCGCCCCGGGCGTCACTGCTGGTCGATGAACTTCTGGAACTCGGCGCCGGCGTCGGCCGGGTCGAGGTCGCCGGTCGCGACCAGGTTCTGGATGCGCCAGTACTCAGTGGTCTGCGACTGCGAGAGGTTCTGGTCGTTGTTCATGTAGACGCCGGTCGCCGCCTCGGTGATCGGGTTCCAGAGGGCGTCGAAGGCGCTCTGGTCCTCGGGGGTGACGTCGACGTTGACCGAGCGGCTGCCGAAGGTGGCGATGAACTTCGCCTGCGCCTCGGGCGAGGTCAGGTAGTCGAGGAACTTCGCGGCCTCGTCGGCGTGCTCCGAGTTCGCGGAGATGTAGTTGTTCTCGTTGAAGCCGTAGATGCGGTCGGTGCCCGTGGGGAAGGCGAAGATGCCGACCGAGTCCTCGGACATCCCGGCGTCGCGGATCTGCTGGTTGAACCAGTCGCCCTCGATCGCCATGGCCGCCTTGCCGGCGAAGAAGAGCGAGCTCGACTCGTCGTTGTTGATCGAGATGAAGCCGTCGTTGACGTAGTCCGACGTCCAGGTGGCGAACTCGGTGAAGGTGTCGGTGACGCAGGACTCGTCGGCCCAGCTCGCCTCGCCGGTGACGAGGGCCTGGTAGCCGTCGGCGCCGCACTCGGTCTCGAGCAGGCTGTCGAGCAGGCGCATCACGTGCCAGTTGACGGTGCCGCCGAACTCGAACGGGGTGATGCCCGCGTCCTTCAGCTTCCCGGCGTCCTCGACGAGCTCGTCGTAGGAGGTGGGCGCGGCGTCGATGCCGGCCTGCTCGAAGAGGTCCTTGTTGTAGAAGACCGCCTCGGTGCGCTGGGTGTAGGGCACGCCGTCGTAGCCGCCGTACTGGGTGACGGTGGACATCGTGGTGTCGGAGAAGCGGTCGGCCCAGCCGTACTCGTCGTAGTACTCCTTCAGGTCCAGGCTCGCGCCGGCGTCGATGAACTCGCCGCCGAGACCGGGGCCGGCCCAGGAGAAGAAGAGGTCGGGGGCGCCGCTCGTGCCGAGCGTGGTGCGCAGCGCGTCCTTGTGCGCGTCCACCGCCCGCTGCTCGACCTTGACGGTGATGTCGGGGTTCGCCTCCTCGAAGTCGCTGACGATCTCGTTGATCGTCGCGTTCGCGGAGTCGGCCGACTCGGTGAGCTTGAACCAGGTGATCTCGGTCTTGCCGCCGGAGTCGCCGCCGCTCGCGGAGCAGCCGGCCAGGCCTGCGAGGAGGAGAGCGCCCGTGGCGAGGGCGACGGATCGGGTCAGAGCATGGGAACGGGTCAGAGCACGCATCGTCGCGTCCTTTCGCTGCTCGACATCGCAGCAGCGCGACATCGACGTCGGATCCGCCGATCAGGGCCGGGACTGGAGCTCCAGCGGCGGTGGATGAGGGATACGTTATCGATAACACATTCGGGCGACAATGCGTGCAACCGGTTGATGGGTCACGATCGGGTAACGGCGATCGGCCCGGAATCGGCTCAGTAGAGTGAGCGGGTCGCCGCCAGGGAGGGAGCCTCGATGTCGAGCACGTCCCTGCCCCGCGCGCGGCCGAGCATGGCCGACGTCGGGCGGCACGCCGAGGTCTCGGCGCAGACCGTCTCCCGCTTCTTCACCGGCGGCTACGTCGCTCCGGCGACCCGGGTGCGCATCGAGGCGGCCATCGCCGAGCTCGGCTACCGGCACAACCGCGTCGCCCGGAACCTCCGGGTCCAGCGCACCGACACGGTCGGCTTCCTCGCGATGGGGCCGCTGAACTACGGGCACTCCGAGCTGCTGACCGGGGTGAGCCGCGCCGCGCGCGCCGAGGGGCTCTCGCTGATCACGGCCCTGCTCGAGGTCGGGCCGGACGCCCCCGGCGCCCGCGAGGAGATGCGGCACGCGGTCGACAAGCTGCTCTCCTTCCAGGTCGACGGGATCATCGTCGGCACGCCGTACGGCGGGCTCGACGAGCTGGTCGAGTACATCGCCGCCTCGGTGCCGGTCGTTACGCGCTCCGAGCGCGGCGGCCCCGTGGGCGACTCGACCTACGCCGACTCCTACGGCGCCGGCTACCTCGGCACCCGGCACCTGCTCGAGCTCGGGCACCGGCGGATCCTGCACCTCGCGGGCCCCGGCGACCGCAACGAGGCCGTCGACCGCGAGCGCGGCTACCGGGCGGCGCTGACGGAGGCGGGGGTCGCCCCGCTCGACGTGCTGCGCTGTGCGGAGTGGGACGCCGAGTCGGGAGCCGCGCAGGGCCGGGCCGTCGATCCGGAGTCGTTCACCGCGGTCTCGGCCGCCAACGACCAGATCGCGCTCGGCTTCCTCCGCGCGATGTCCGAGCGCGGCCGGACGGCGCCCGGCGACTACTCGATCGTCGGCGTCGACGACATGCCGGACTCCGCGTACTACTCGCCGCCGCTGACGACGATGCACCTCGACCACCAGCTGCTCGGCGAGAAGGCCCTGCAGATGCTGGCCGCGCGCATCCGCACCGGCGAGCGCCAGGAGCGGACGGCGGTCACCGCCCGCCTGGTGCTGCGCTCGTCGACGGCACCGCTGCGCTGACGCCGGGTCTCGATACGCCGCTGCGCTGACGCCGGGTCTCGATACGCCGCTGAGCGGCTACTCGACCAGCATGGGAAGAGCCGCCTGCCTCATGCTGATCGAGTAGCCCGCGGAGCGGGCGTATCGAGATCCACCATCGTCAGAAGCCGAGTCAGCAGACCCGCCCTGCTGGTGACGGCGGGTCTCGATACGCCCTGCGGGACTACTCGACCAGCATGACTGCAGCCGTCGCTGCGAATCGATTCATGCCGATCGAGCCAGCAGGTGCTCCTCAGTCGCGCGCGTGCTCCCCGGTGGACAGGCGGGCGAGCAGCTCCGCCAGGTCGCGGCGCACCACGGGGGCCTCGAGCGCGTCGCGGTCGGCGGCGTCGTAGGCGCTCGCGAAGGCCTCGAGCTGGCGGTGCAGCTCGGTGCGCGCGGTGCCGCGGGCGACGGGCTCGAGGCGCTGCGCCAGGCGGAGGCCGGCGCGGACGACGAGCGGCTGGTCCAGCGCGTAGGCGCGCAGGGCGAGGTAGACCTCGGCCAGGAGGTCCGCGGCGGTCGGCCAGGTGCACCACAGCCGGGCGACGCCGTCGGCGTCGCGGAAGCGGGTGCGCGGGCCGTCGCCCCGGCAGAGGTCGACGAGCGCGCCGGTGAGGGCGTCCAGCGCGCTGACCGCGGTGTACGGGTCGTTGGTGCCGGTCGCGAGGCCGCGGACACCGATCTCGACGACCTGCTGCACGGCGTAGCGGAGGTCCTGGTGCGGGGTGCGCGCGTCCGCGATCACGACCGCGGCGAGCGCCGCCTCCTCGAGGTCGCTCCCGCCGACGAGCTCGAGCACGGGATCGCCGGCCAGGACGTGGTCGCCGGGTGAGGCGAGCGTCCGCAGCACCGCGTCGTGGCGGGCGCCGAGCGCGACGAGGCGCTCGAACTCGAGCTGCTCGACGTAGCCGGAGCGGGGCGCCGTCAGCACGACACCGCCGGCGGGGAAGGGCTCCTCCCGGCGGTCCCGCTCGTCCTCGTCGCCCGACAGCTCCGCGATGACGTCCTCGAGCTCGCCGAGCACGCGCTTCTGCAGCGTGGTCACCTGCACCGACAGCGCGATGTGGTGGATGAAGTAGACGAGCACGGCGACGTCGCCGACCGCGAGCACCACCGCGAAGCCGACCGCGACGACGGGCACGAAGGCGAGGGTGGCGTCCTCCTCGGTGTGCACCGAGCGGAGCACGATCAGCGAGTAGAGGAACGTCGAGGTCAGCACCGCGAGGACGACCTGGTTGCCGCGGTCGGCCATGAAGTTGCGGACCAGCCGGGGCCCGTAGGCGGAGGACGTGGTGGCGAGGACGGAGATCGTGATCGAGAACGAGGTCGCGGCGACCCCGAGCATCGTGCCGCCGATCGCGGAGAGGATCGCCCGGCCGCCGGTCGCGGAGAGGTCCTCGACGAGGGGGAGGTCCTGGATGCCCGCGCGGATCAGCAGCCGGTCGAGCTCGATCAGCCCGAAGGCCAGGGCGATCGCGAGGACGCCGAACAGGGTGGGCAGGAACCAGAACGATTCGCGGGCGTGCAGGAGCCGGGAGCGCATCCTCGAAGGCTAGATCTTTCATGCTGATCGAGTAGCCCTCGGAGAGGGCGTATCGAGATCCGGCGTTCTGGAGGACGTGGGTCTCGATACGCCCTTCGGGCTACTCGACCAGCATGGGTCGCCGCTTCGCGGCTGCTCGACCAGCAGGGGAGGCCGCCTCTGCGGGCAGTCGCGGACCTACGGGACGATGACCGCGCGGCCGCGGACGGTGCCGTCGTGCAGGTCGGCGTAGGCCCGGGGGGCGTCGGCGAGGGCGTAGCGCTGCACCTCGACGTCGATGCGGCCCGCCTTGGCGAGCTCGAAGACCTCGATCAGCTCGCTGCGGGAGCCCCAGTAGGGGATCCGCAGGGCCGCGTCGTAGGCGATCGTGCCGAAGCCGACGGTCGCCTGGCCGCCGCCGATGCCGACGATGGTGACGTCCGACTCGACGGCGGCGACCGCGGTGGCCGTCGCGATGGTCGGGCCGGCGCCGACGAAGTCGAAGACGGCGTCCGCGCCCAGCCCGCCGGTGATCTCGCGGATCTTCTCGGCGGCGGAGGCGTCGCTGATCAGCGTGACGTCCGCTCCGACGTGCTTCGCCAGCTCGAGCTTCTCCTCGCTGACGTCGAGCACGATCACCGTCGCGCCGGAGAGCGCCTTGAGGATCTGGATGCCGACGTGGCCGAGTCCGCCCGAGCCGATGACGACGGCGTAGGTGCCCGCGCCGAGCTTCGGGAGGCTGCGCTTGATCGCGTGGTACGGCGTGAGCCCGGCGTCGGTGAGCGAGACGTTCTTCACCGGGTCGAGGTCGCCGATCGGGATCAGGTGGCGGACGTCGTCGACGATCATGTACTCCGCCATCGAGCCCTGGTTGCCGAGGCCGGGCGGGCGGATGCCCTCCGCCTCGGCGTTGGTGCAGTAGTTCTCCGCGCCGCGCGAGCAGTTGAGGCAGTGGCCGCAGCCCCACGGTCCGTAGACGGCGACGGCCTCGCCGATCCGCAGGCCGGTCTCGACGCCGGGGCCGAACTCCTCGATCACGCCCGCACCCTCGTGGCCGAGGGTGAGCGGCAGCGGGTAGTGCTGGGCGAGGTAGTCCTCCTCGGGGAGGCTCATCACGTAGTCGTCGGAGTGGCAAACGCCGGCGGCGGTCACCTTCAGCAGGATCTCGCCCGGCCCGGGCACGGGCTTCTCGATCTCGACGACCTCGGGGGCCTGTCCGACGGTGGTGTAGCGCAGTGCCTTCACGGTTCCTCCTTCGCCGGGCCGCGCTCCGCGCAGTCCGACATCTGTCTGCTATCGGGTGCCTCTCCAGTATCCGCCGCTCTCCGTCGGCGCGCTCGGACCGCCGGGGAGGGTTGACCTCGGCCCTCGCGCAGGACGAGATCCGAGCCGTGGTGTATCCATGGGGAGGGCGCAGGCGGACCGCCCGGGACGACGGAAGGCGCGACGACATGGCCCCACCGCGCCGGAAGGCGACGCTCGAGTCGGTCGCCGAGCGCGCCGGGGTCTCGCTGAAGACGGCGTCGAACGCGGTCAACGGCACGGGCCGGATGGCCGACGGCACGCGGGAGCGCGTCCGGGCCGCGGTCGCGGAGCTCGGCTACACGGTGAACGTCGCGGCCCGCAATCTGACCCGCGGACGGACCGATGCGGTGACGCTCGCCGTGCCGACCCTGAAGGCCGCCTACCTCGCCGAGCTGGCGGAGGCGGTCATCGAGACCGCCCGCGACATGGACCTCGCGGTCTCCGTCACGACCTACCCCGACGACGGCGGGGACGGCTCGCGCCGGCTGCTGCAGCGCTTCAACTCGCAGCTCACCGACGGGCTGCTGCTCTCGCTGTCCGAGCACGAGACCCTCGACCGCTCGGCGCTCGCCGTCGAGTACCCCCTGGTCTGCCTGGGGACCCGCGACACCTACGAGCTGGTGGACCGGGTGACGACCGACGACGTCGCCGACGCCCGCGCGGCCACGGCGCACCTCCTCGCACGCGGCAGCACCGCGCTGGCCGTCGTCGGCGCGCACTCGCCCTTCGACGCCGACCGGATCGGCGCGGCCCGCGAGGGGAACGCCGAGCAGCGGCTGCGCGGGGTCGTCGAGGAGCTCGCCGCCGCGGGCCGCTCGCTCGATCCGCGCCTGGTGGGCGTCACCGGCTACGACTGGACGATCGGCTCCGGCTTCCGGGTCGCCCGCGCGCTCGTCGAGGCGGGGGTGCCGTTCGACGGCCTGGTCTGCTTCAACGACGTCCTCGCGACCGGCGCGATCTCGGCCCTGCGCGAGGGCGGACTGCGCATCCCGGACGAGGTGCAGGTGATCGGCTTCGACGACATCGAGGAGTCGGCGTTCCTCTCCCCGCCGCTCACCTCGATGGACTCGCGGATCGAGTGGATCGCCCGCACGGCGCTCGAGCGGCTGGTCGCGCGCATCGACCGGGTGGAGGCCCCCGCGACCACGCTCTTCGCCCGATCGCAGGTCGTCGCCCGCGGCACGACACGCTGATCAGAGAAAAGTCTCCTTGCCCTCACAGGATCCTCCAGGCTAGATTCGCGTTCGTGGTACAGCGCTGTACCACGGTGGACCTGCGATGACGGAGGCACGACATGACGCGTACGACGACGAGGCGGCTCCCCGCCCTGATCGCTGCTCTGCTCGCCGGGCTGCTCGTGCTCGCCGGCCAGTCGCCTCTCGCCGGGCAGACCGCCGAGGCCGCCGAGATCCGGACGACGACGGTCGCCTTCACCGAGACCACGACCGTGCGCGGCACGCCGAACTCCACCTTCTACGAGGGCGCCTGGTCGAAGAACAGCACGCACACCTGGGCGACCGGCGGCGCGGCCTTCGAGATCGCCTTCACCGGCGAGACGGTCGCCCTCTCGGGCCGGAAGGCCACCACCAACGGCACCGCCGACGTCTTCGTCGACGGCGTCAAGATCGGCTCGGCCGACTACCGCGGCGCCCGATCGACCACCACGGTCCCGATCGCGAGCTTCACCGGGTTGGCACCCGGCGACCACGTCCTCCGGGTCGTCACGGTCGGCTTCGTCAACCACGCCTCCGCCGAGTTCACCAGCGCCGTGCTCGTCGACGAGCGCGCCCGCCTCGCCGCCGCGCTCGACCGGGTGGGCGCGCTCGCCGCGGCCGACTTCACCGCCGCCTCCTGGGCCCCCTTCTCGACCGCCCTCGCGACCGCGACCGCCGCCCGCGACGACGCCGCCTCGACCGACGCCGCCCTGCTGGCCGCCCGCGACGCCCTCGAGGCGGCCGAGACCGGCCTCGTCCGGATCTCGGGACTGCGCGAGCGGCTCGACGAGTACCGCACCCGCGTCCCCTCCGCCTACACCGCCGCGTCCTGGGCGCCGTTCGCCGCGGCGACGGTCACCGCGGGCGAGCTCCTCGACGACCCCGCAGCGAGCGCCGCGGCCGTCGTCGCCGCGAAGAACGGCCTGCAGACCACCGCCGCCGCCCTCGTCCCGCTCGCCGACGGCACTCTCGAGACCATCGAGAACGACCGGTTCTGGCTCGACACCGCGGGCGACCCGATCTTCTCCCAGGGCGGCGGGATCTTCCGCTTCGGCGACCGCTACTACTGGTACGGCGTCGAGTACACCGGCTCGCAGCTCTACTACGACTCCCCGACCCGCGCCTACACCCGGGCCGGCGAGGGCGACTTCGTCGCGGTGACGGCCTACTCCTCCGAGGACCTCGTGCACTGGACGTTCGAGAACGACGTCGCCACGAGGGACACCGCGCTGCACATCCCCGCCTCGAAGGACGTCACGGGCAGCTACTTCTCGGACATGGACACGCTCGCCGACGCGGTCTGGATCGGCCGGCTCGGCGTCGCCTACAACGAGCAGACCGGGAAGTACGTCCTGCTCACCCAGTTCGAGAGCCCCGACCCGGCCCGCGTCACGAACGCCGGAGTCCTCTTCCTCAGCGGGGACTCGCCCGTCGCCGACTTCGAGTACGCGAACCTGCAGACCCACATCCCCGGCGTCTACCGGAACCCGAGCAAGCCGGGCTGGGAGCAGGGCACCGGCGACCAGACGGTCTTCACGGACGACGACGGCGCGGACTACCTCGTCTTCTCCTACCGCGACGGCCGCAGCCGCACCTACGTCGGCCGGATCAGCGACACCGACTCGCTCTCGGTCGAGACGGCCGTCGAGGTCTACCGCGGCGCCGGGCGCGAGGGCAACGCGATGTTCAAGCTCGACGGCCAGTACTACGTCGCGAGCTCGGACCTGCACGGCTGGAACACCTCGCAGACCTACCTCGTGCGCTCGCTCGAGGGCCGGATCCAGGGGCCGTACTCGAGCATGTACGTGCTCCCCGGCACCGAGAAGGACTACAGCCACGTCACCCAGAGCGGCTTCTTCCTGACGGTGCAGGGCACCGAGCAGGACACCGTGATCTACGCCGGCGACCGCTGGGCCGACTTCGCCTGGAACGGCCTCGGCTACAACCAGTGGCTGCCGCTCAGCGGGACCGGCGCGGACGTCCGGTTCGAGTCGCTGAGCGAGTGGGACCTGAACGCCCGCTCCGGCGAGTGGCGGGCGGGCGCCGGCAACAACTGGATCCTCAACCCCGACTTCGCCGCCGACCGGATCGCGGTGACCACGGTCACCGGCTGGACGCAGACCACCGACCCCGCCTCGACGACCACCGCCTTCGTCTCGAACCCCTCGCCCGGCGCCGACGGCTCGCGCTTCGCGCTCCGGCTCGGCGCGGCGCAGGCCTTCTCGGGCGGCGTGCAGCAGCAGGACGAGGTCCCCGCTGGCGTCTACACGCTGTCGCTCCGCGCGGACCGGCCGGGAGGGCTCGACTCCGCGCGGATCGTGGTCACCGGCGCGGACGGCGTCGAGCACCGCACCGAGATCCCCGCGACGAGCGGCTGGGCCGACGTGCGCTCGGCGGAGTTCTCGCTGCCGGCCGGCACCGCCACCGTCGCGATCCTCGCGAGCGGCCCCGGCGGCGCGGGCCTGACGGTCGACGCACTGGCCCTCCGGCGCCAGGCCGCGGCCACCTGGTCGGCGACCTCCGTCTACCAGCAGGGCGACAGCGTGCTCTTCCAGGGCTCGCTCTGGCGGGCCTCGTGGTGGACGAGCAACCAGACCCCCGGCGACCCGAACGGCCCGTGGCAGCAGCTCGCGACCGCGCCCGACGGCACCGCGGTCTGGACCGCCTCGCGCATCTTCGACACCGGCGACGTCGTCGTCCACCAGGGCCAGCGCTACCGCGCGAAGTGGTGGACCCGCAACCAGGCCCCGGGCGACCCGTACGGGCCCTGGCAGCCGCTCGGCTGAGCCCGAGCGCCCCTCCTCCTCCCTCCCGCAGCACCACTGTCTTCCCTCCCGCAGCACCACTGCATCCGCAGCAGCACTGCATCCCGCAGCAGCACCCCACCCACACAGAAGGAACGAATCCGTGCGAAGAAGCTCCAAGAAGTTCACGACCGTCGTGGCCGTCTCCCTGCCCCTCGTCCTCGCGCTGAGCGCCTGCGCGGCCGGCGGCGGCGGTGGCGGGAACGCCGCCGGCGGAGGCGACGGCGACGAGACGCTCAGCGTCTGGGCCTGGGACCCGGTGTTCAACATCGCGGCCCTCGAGGAGGCCGAGAAGATCTACCAGGAGGACCACCCGGACTTCAAGCTCGACATCATCGAGACCCCCTGGGACGACTTGCAGCCCAAGCTGACCACCCTCGCCCAGTCGCAGCAGTACGAGGAGCTGCCCGACGTCTTCCTGATGCAGAACAACGCGTTCCAGAAGAACCTCGTCAACTACCCGGAGATCTTCAGCGAGCTGCCCGCCGACGCCGTCGACTTCGCGGAGTTCCCCGAGGCCGTCGCCGCCTACTCGACCCTCGACGACGTGCACTACGGCGTGCCGTTCGACTCGGGCACCGCGGTCACCGCGCTGCGCACCGACGTCCTCGAGGCGGCCGGCTACACGATCGACGACTTCACCGACATCACCTGGGAGGAGTTCCTCACCAAGGGCAAGGACGTCCTCGCGAAGACCGGATCGCCGCTGCTCTCGGGCCAGGCCGGCTCCTCCGACATGATCATGATGATGCTGCAGAGCGCCGGAGCCAGCCTCTTCGACGACGAGGGCAACCCCACCATCACCGACAACGACGCGCTGCTCGCCGCGATCGACGTCTACAAGCAGCTCGTCGACTCGGGCGTCTTCGTCGAGGTCAACTCGTGGGACGAGTACCTCGGCACCTTCGTGAACGGCTCCGTCGGCGGCACCATCCAGGGCATCTGGATCGTCGGCTCCATCCAGACCGCCGAGGACCAGGCCGGTGACTGGGCGATCACGAACGTCCCCTCGCTCGACGGCATCTCCGGCGCGACCAACTACACGGCCAGCGGCGGATCGTCCTGGGCGATCAGCGCGAACGCCGACGTCGACCTCGCGGCCGACTTCCTCGCCTCGACCTTCGCCGGCTCGACCGAGCTCTACGACACGATCCTGCCGAAGTCCGGCGCCGTCGCGAACTGGCTGCCCGCCGGCTCCTCGACGGCCTACGAGCAGCCGAACGAGTTCTTCGCCGGCCAGCCGATCTTCGCCGAGGTCGCCGAGTTCGGCGCCGAGGTGCCGAGCAACAACACCGGCGCCTACTACTACGAGGGCCGCGACGCCGTGAGCGCCGCGATCACGCAGATCATCGGCGGCGCGGACCCCGCCTCGGCGCTGGAGGAGGCGCAGAAGAACGTCGAGTTCGCCATGAGCTAGGGCTCGCCGCGAGCCGGCGTCGCCGAGACCCGACGTCACCGCGAGCCGGCTCGCACCCCGGGCCGGGGAGGACTCCTCCTCCCCGGCCCGTCCCTCCCCGTCCCTCTCCTTCCGAGAATGCGAGCCCGCCCGTGTCGACCTCCGCCCCTCCGCGCCCGCGCCTGCGCGTCCCACCCCGGCCGCAGCGCGATCTCCGCAGCCGCCCGATCCGCCTGACCGGGGAGCGCCGCCGCAGCCTCACCGGCTGGGCCTTCCTCCTGCCGGCGGCGGTGCTCATCTTCCTGGTGAGCTTCCTGCCGATGATCCAGGCCTTCCTGCTCTCGCTGCAGACCGGCCGCGGGGCGAACCTCAGCTACGCGCAGCCGTTCTGGCTGAACTACGAGCGCCTGCTGCAGGACGAGATCTTCCGGCTGACGCTGCAGAACACCTTCATCTACCTGATCATCCAGGTGCCGGTGATGCTGATCATGGCGCTGGTGCTGGCCAACCTGCTCAACACCAGGAACCTGAAGTTCAAGACCTTCTGGCGCACCGCGATCTTCCTGCCGTGCGCCGTCTCCCTCGTCGCCTACTCGCTCGTCTTCCGCACGATCTTCGCCAACGACGGCTTCGTCAACGACGTGCTGATGGGCATCGGCCTGATGGACTCGCCGATCAACTGGCTCGGCAATCCGGACACCGGACGCTTCGTCATCATCCTCGGACTGCTCTGGTACTGGACCGGCTACAACATGGTCTTCTACCTGGCGGCGCTGCAGAACGTCGACTACTCGAGCATCGAGGCCGCGCGGATGGACGGCGCGAACGCGCTGCAGACCTTCTGGCACGTCACGATCCCGCAGCTGAAGCCGATCATCCTGCTCACCGCGATCATGTCGACGAACGGGACGCTGCAGCTCTTCGACGAGTCGTGGGCGCTGACCAGAGGCGGCCCGGCCTACACGACCATGTCGATGTCGCACTACCTCTACGAGGTCTCGTTCCTGAAGAACCCGAACTTCGGCTACGCCTCGGCCCTCTCCTACGTGATCCTCATCCTCGTCGCGGTCCTCGCGTTCGTTCAGCTGAAAGTCGGTGACAAGCGTGATTGAGCGCGTCAGCACCCTGCCCGCGATCGAGGACGTCGAGTCCGTCACTCCGAGCGAGTCCGTCCCCGTCCGCACGGCGCCGCTGTCCTCGCGGCTGCGCGGCCTGCCGAAGTACCTGTTCCTCTCGGTCTTCGCGCTCTTCTCGATCTTCCCGCTCTACTTCATGGCCGTCTCGGCGACGAACACCAGCCAGGACGTCCTCGACTCGCGGATGATCCCGGGCCTGGCGCTCTTCGACAACTTCGCCGGACTGCTCGATCTGCAGGACGTCGGCTCGGCGATGTGGAACTCGGCGACCGTCGCGGTGGGCACCACGGTGCTCGCGCTGATCGTCTGCTCGATCGCCGGCTACGGCTTCGAGGTCTTCCACTCGCGGGCGAAGGACCTGGTGATGGCGGTCCTGCTGATCGCGATCATGATCCCGTTCGCAGCGACGATGATCCCGCTCTTCCAGGTCTTCGCCGAGGTCGGGATGATCAACTCCCTCGCCGCGGTGATCATCCCGGCGGTCTCCACCCCGTTCCTGATCCTGCTCTTCCGGCAGGCCTCGCGCTCGTTCCCCTACGAGATCATCGAGGCCGCGCGGATCGACGGGGTCAGCGAGCTCGGGATCTTCGCCCGGATCTACCTGCCGTCGATGCGCTCGACCTATGCCGCGGCCGCGGTCATCACCTTCATGACCGCCTGGAACAACTTCCTCTGGCCCAAGGTCATCCTCGTGAACAACGACTTCCAGACCATGCCGATGCTGATCTCGAACCTCAGCGCGGGCTACGTCGTCGACTACGGCGTGCTGATGCTGGCCGTCTTCCTCGCCTCGGTGCCCACCGTCATCGTCTTCATGGTCCTGCAGCGCTCCTTCGCCGAGGGCATCACCGGGGCGATCAAGTGAGCCTCGCGGAGCTCCCGGGCGAGGCTGCGTCGACCGCCGGGTTCGACCTCGCGCGGCTCTCCGACCCCGGCTTCTTCGCCGAGAACCGGCGGCCCGCGCACTCCGACCACCGCTGGTTCCGCTCCGAGGAGGAGGCCGCGACGGGCGTCAGCTCGTTCGAGCAGTCGCTGAACGGGCTGTGGCGGATCCACTGCGCGCCCCGCCCGGCCGACGCGCCGGCCGGCTTCGAGCGGCCCGAGTTCGACGCGGGCGACTGGGACCTCATCCCCGTGCCCGCGCACATCCAGCTGCACGGCCACGACCGCCCCCAGTACGTGAACACCCAGTACCCCTGGGACGGGCGCGAGAGCATCTTGCCCGGGCAGGCCCCCGAGCGGTTCAACCCGACGGCCTCCTACCGGACGACCTTCGAGCTGGACGCGCCGCTCGCGCCCGGCGAGCGGATCGCGCTCGACGTCCGCGGCGCCGAGAGCACGATCGCGCTCTGGCTGAACGGCGTCCACCTCGGCTTCTCGGCGGACAGCTTCTCGCCCGCCGAGTTCGATCTGACGGACGCGCTGCTGCCCGGCGAGAACCTGCTCGCCGCGCAGGTGGTCAAGTGGAGCGCCGGCTCCTGGCTCGAGGACCAGGACTTCTTCCGCTTCTCCGGGATCTTCCGCGACGTCGTGCTGCTGCGCCGCCCGCGGGCGCACGTCGAGGACCTCCGCGTGCGGACGACGGTCGACGACGACGGGGCCGGGGTCGCGGTCGAGCTGCGGCTCGACGGCGCGGGCTCGGCGACGGTCGAGCTCGACGGCGTCGGCCCGCTGCGGCTCGATCCGGACGGCGTGCACCGCCTCCGCCTCGCGGAGCCGCGGCTGTGGAGTCCCGAGGACCCGCACCTGCACCGCCTGACGGTGCGCGTGCGGGACGCGGACGGCGCCCTGACCGAGGTGATCCCGCAGACCGTCGGGCTCCGCCGCTTCGCGATCGAGGACGGCGTGCTCAGCCTCAACGGGCGGCGGGTCGTCTTCCGCGGGGTCAACCGGCACGAGTTCGGCCTGCAGGGGCGGGTCGTCGACCGGGCGCAGACGGAGGAGGACCTCCGGATCCTGAAGCGGGTGGGCGTGAACGCGATCCGCACCAGCCACTACCCGAACAACTCCTACTTCTACGACCTCGCCGACGAGTACGGCTTCCTCGTGATCGACGAGATGAACCTCGAGACGCACGGGCTGTGGGACCGCGTCCGCTACCTCGACGCGCCGCTCGCCGAGTCGGTGCCCGGCGACGACGGCCGCTGGGCGCCCGCGCTGCACGACCGGGCGCGGAGCCTGCTCGAGCGCGACAAGAACCACCCGAGCGTGGTGATGTGGTCGCTCGGCAACGAGTCCTTCGGCGGCACCGTGCTCCGCGATCTCGCCGACTGGTTCCGCGCGGTCGACGACCGGCCGGTGCACTACGAGGGGGTGCACTGGGACTCCCGCTACCCGGAGACGACCGACGTCGTCAGCCAGATGTACACGCCGGCTGCGGAGATCGAGCAGTACCTCGCGGAGCACCGCGACAAGCCGTTCCTGCTCTGCGAGTACGCGCACGCGATGGGCAACTCCTTCGGCGCGGTCGACCGCTACCTCGATCTGGCCGAGCGGGAGCCGCTCTTCCAGGGCGGCTTCATCTGGGACTTCGCGGACCAGGCCGTCGCGATGACCGACCGGCACGGGGTGCCGTTCCTCGGCTACGGCGGCGACAGCGGGGAGTCGCCGCACGACGGCGACTTCAGCGGCAACGGGATCCTCTTCGCCGACCGCACGCCGACGCCGAAGCTGCAGGAGGTCGCGCACCTGTACCAGCCGTTCCGCGTCGACGTCTCGCCGGCGGAGATCGTGATCGGGAACCGGCTGCTGGCCACCTCCTCCTCCGCGTACGCGGCGGTCGTCGTGCTGCGGCGGGAGGGACGCGTGCTGGCGGAGCGGGAGCTCGCGACCGATGTGGCCGCGGGCGGGTCATCGACCTATTCGCAGCCGGTGCCGCTGCCGGAGCTGCCGGGCGAGTACACGCTCGACGTCGAGCTGCGGCTGGCCGAGGACACGCGGTGGGCGCCGGCGGGGCACGTCGTCGCGCGCGGGCAGCACGTCTTCGAGGTCGCGGGGTTCTCGCGGCCGGAGCACGCGCCGCGGCCCGAGGTCATCGACGGCACCCACAACGTGGGCGTCGTGGGCGAGCACTTCAGCGTCCTCTTCTCCCGGCTGCACGGCGGGCTGATGTCGTACCGCTGGGGCGGCGGAGCCGAGGGCGGACGGGAACTGCTCACCTCGATCCCGATGCCGTCCTTCTGGCACGCGCCGACCTCGAACGAGCGCGGCTGGGGCGGTCCCTTCGAGGACGGGCAGTGGCTGCTGGCGAGTCGCTACGCGCGCGCCGCGGGCAAGGCGCTGCGGACCGCGCGGGTGTCCGTCGAGGAGCACGCGGTGGTCGTCGGGTTCCGCTACGAGCTGCCGACCACTCCTCGGGCGGTCTGCGACGTCGACTACCGGGTCACGGGCGACGGGCGGATCGAGGTGACCGTCGCGATGACGGTGCCGGACGGACTGCCCGATCTGCCCGAGTTCGGGATACAGCTGACCACCGGCGCCGACGCGCACCGGCTGCGCTGGTACGGCGACGGCCCGGACGAGTGCTACTCCGACCGCCGCCTCGGCGCGCGCCTGGACGTCTGGGAGAGCGACGTCGCGCGCGAGCTGACCCCGTACCTGAAGCCGCAGGAGTCGGGCAGCCGCACCGGAGTGCGCTGGGCCGAGGTGACCGACGACGCAGGCTTCGGCCTGCGGCTCGACTGCGCCGGCGGGATGGAGTTCTCGGCCCTGCCGTGGACGCCCTACGAGATCGAGAACGCGCAGCACCCGAACGAGCTGCCGCCGGTGCAGCGCACCGTGCTGCGCCCGGCGCTGCGCCGCCGCGGCGTCGCGGGCGACGACTCCTGGGGCGCCCGCCCGCACCCCGAGTACGAGGTCCGGCCGCTCGACGGCCGCCTCGAGTTCCGCTTCGGCCTGACGGGCGTCGGCGGCTGACGCCGCGGGTCTGCTGGAAGAGACGGCCCGCAGACATGCTGGTCGAGTAGCCCGCGCCGCGGGCGTATCGAGACCCCGCCGCGCACAACATCAGCTGAGAGCACAGGGCCTCCCCCGTCAGCGGAGGGACCCCCGTCTCAGCTGATGTTGTGCGGGGCCGGCGGCAGCCCACGCCTCCCCTGCTGGTCGAGCGGCCCGCGCAGCGGGCGTATCGAGACCCACCCACCCCACGCACTCCCCCGCAACAGCCCCGAAACGCGCGCTCGCTAGGGTTCCCGGAGCAGTGCCGGCGGACGCCGGCCGGAACGCGGGAGAGCATGCAGAAGCGGATCGTCCTCGGGGTCTTCGAAGCGGGCACCCCGCACGTCGGCGGCACCATCAGCTGGTCGCACCCGCGCAGCCGCGACGGCGACTTCCGCGACATCGACTACTGGCAGCGGATGGCGCGCCTCCTCGACGACGCCAGCTTCGACTTCCTCTTCTTCGCGGGCGGCTCCTTCGGCTACTCCTCCCGCCGCGGCGAGCTCTCGGACGTCCTCGTCGAGGCCGGCATGACCTTCGCGCTCGACGGCGCGTACCTCATCCCCGCGCTGGCGGTCGGCACCGAGCGCCTGAACTTCGTGGTCACCAGCACCACCGGCGCCGACCACCCGCTGCACGCGGTGCGCAAGTTCTCCACCCTCGACCACGTCACCCGCGGGCGCATCGGCTGGAACATCGTCACCGGCGCCTCGCAGAACACGATGGCCGCGATGCTCGGCCAGTCCGCGATGGTCCCGCACGACGAGCGCTACCGCGCCGCGCAGGAGTACGTCGACGTCGCCTTCTCCTTCTGGGAGGGCGGCAACGACGACGACGTCATCGTGCTCGACCACGAGCGCAACGTCTTCGCCGATCCCGAGAGGATCCGCCCGGTCGCCTACGAGGGCGAGTTCTACCGCTCGCACGGCTACCACACGCTGCCGCCGTCGCCGCAGCGCTCGCCCCTGCTCTTCCAGGCCGGGACCTCGCCGGTGGGCCGCGCCTTCGCCGCGAAGAACGCCGAGTGCGTGTTCGTGCAGGGCTCGACCTACGGCAAGGTCAAGGCGGACATCGTGGACATCCGCCGCCGGGCCGCGGAGAACGGCCGCGATCCGGAGTCGATCAAGGTGATGGTGGGCGTCACGATCGTCGTCGCGCCGACCTCGGCGGAGGCGGCGCAGCTGCGCGCCGAGTTCGACGCCCTGCAGACCGACGAGCTGGCCGCGCACTACTACGCCGGCAACACGGGCGTCGATCTGCTGGCCTACGACCTCGACCGCACGCTCGCCGAGCAGCTGGTGCTCGACGACCAGGCCGGGCAGATGGGCACCAGCAACATCGAGCGCTTCCTCACCCGCCCGGACGGCTCGGCGCCGACGGTGCGCGAGATCCTCGACGAGCTGAAGGGCAAGGGCACCCGCGGCTTCGCGATCACCGGCGACCCCGTCGAGGTCGCCGACGAGCTCGAGCGGATGATGGACGAGGCCGACCTCGACGGCATCATGCTCGAGGCGGTCTTCGGCCTCGCCTCGATGCGCGACTTCATCGAGCTCGTGCAGCCCGAGCTGCGGCGCCGAGGCCGCCTCGACCCCGAGCCCAGCGGCGCCACCTTCCGCGAGCGCATGCTCGGCACCGGCCCGCACCTCGCCCCCGAGCACCACGCGGCCGGCTTCCGCCCCGAGGCCTGACGCCGCACTCCTCGACCAGCACGAGGCGATGCATGCTGATCGAGTAGCGCTCGCAGAGCGCGTATCGAGATCCACCACAGTCAGGAGCTAGGTCTGCGCGGCCGCACTGCTGGCAACGCCGGGTCTCGATACGCCGCTGCGCGGCTACTCTACCACCATGAGAGCGGGCCGTGCCGTGTCGCAGGGCGACCCCGATTCATGCTGATCGAGTAGCGCTCGCAGAGCGCGTATCGAGATCCACCGGCGTCAGGAGCTGAGTCTGAAGACCAGCCGTGCTGGCAACGGTGGGTCTCGATACGCCGCTGCGCGGCTACTCGACCACCATGAGAGCGGACCGCCGCGTTGCAGGGGCGGCCCCTTCATGCTGATCGAGCAGCGCTCGCAGAGCGCGTATCGAGATCCGGGCGGCGTCAGCTGACGCGGACGAGGGTGCGCTGCCAGCCGGAGGAGCCGTTGGGGGCGACGCCCGCGCGGTCCTCGATCTGGAGCATGCCGTTCGCGTCGGTCGCGCGGACGGCGACGTAGTGGGCGCCGCTCGCGGCCTCCCAGTCGACGTACCACTGCACCCAGGTGTCGAGGTTGACCGGGGTCGACAGGGTGGCCTCCTGCCAGTCGCCGTCGTCGATGCTGACCTCGACCTTGGCGATGCCGGTGGTCTGCGCCCAGGCGACGCCGGCGATCTTGGTCGCACCGGCGGGGATCGCGGCGTCGATGCGCGGGGTGTCGATCCGCGAGGACATCTTGATCGGGGCCTCGGCGTCGTAGCCGCGCGGGGTCCAGTAGGCCTCGTCGGCGGCGAAGGTGGTGACCTTCAGCTCGGTCAGCCACTTCGTGGCGGAGACGTAGCCGTAGAGGCCGGGGATCACCATCCGCACCGGGAAGCCGTGCTCGAAGGGCAGCGCCTCGCCGTTCATCCCGACGGCGAGGATCGCGTCGAGGTTCTCGTCGGTGACCGCGGAGAGCGGGGTGCTGGCGGTGTAGCCGTCGACGCTCGTGGAGAGCAGCATGTCCGCGCCGCTCTGGATGCCGGCCTTCTTCAGCACGTCGCGGAGCGGGACGCCGAGCCACTTGGCGTTCCCGACCAGGTCGCCGCCGACCTGGTACGAGACGCAGGTCATGGTGATGCCGTACTCGTCCAGGCCCATGTCGAAGATGTCCTGCAGCGACATGGTGACCTCCTGGTCGACCATCCCGGAGATCTTCAGCGACCAGGTGGAGGGGTCGATCGAGGGCACGGTCAGCGCGGTGTCGACGCGGTAGAAGTCGGCGTTGGGCGTGTAGAGCGGAGTGAGTCCGTCGATCCCGAGGTCGGCGCCGGCCGGCACCGAGACGGTGCTGCGCGGGCTGGGCAGGCGCAGGGCGTCGCGCACGCTGGCGAGCGAGGAGGTGGCGGCGTTGACGGCACGGGCACCGGCGCCGATCACGGCGGCACCGACGGCGGCGATCAGGGTGACGCGGAAGAAGCCGCGGCGCTCGATGCCGACCGGGCGGGCGGCGGGGGCCGCCCCGGTCTTCTCGGCGGCGGACGCGGCGCGCCAGCGGCGCAGGCGCGAGACGGTCAGGTGCATGACGATCATCGCGACGACGAGACCGACCAGGGTGGGCACCGCGGAGAGCGGGGTCGCGCCGGTGCGGGTGACGATCGCGGCGATCGAGAGGCCGCCGGCGATCACGAGCAGGATCTGGCCGAGCGGCGGGCGGATCAGCTGCAGCACGCCGGCGAGGGCGGCGGCGACCAGCACGGCGACGCCGATGCTCGCCAGCAGGAAGATCTTGTCGTTCGCGCCGAACGTCTCGATCGCGAACTCCTTGAGCGGGCGCGGCACGATGTCGACCACGAACGCGCCGAGTGCGAGCACCGGGCTGGCGTTCTTCGCGACGACGAGCGCGACGAGCTCGGCGATCGCGAGCAGCACGCCCGCGACGACGATGCCGGCCACGGCCGAGAGTGCGATGAACCGCAGCTTCGGCACGCGCGGGTTCTTCCCTGTCTGTTCCATGGGAGTCATGCTCCGCCCTTGACCTGCCCGTTCGCAGTGTGGTGCCGGTTTGGTCGAGTCGGGTAACGAATCGGTAACGCTGCGACCTCCTCCTCCGGCCGCGAGATGCCACTTATGAGCGCGACACGCCGTGAAAAGCGTGCACAAGTGGCATCTCGCGGAGGGAGTCAGCGCGGGGTCAGCCGCAGGTGCGGGCGGAGTAGGGGGCCGCCTTCGTCGTCGTCACCGATTTGCCGTCGATCGTGGCCGTCGCGGTGACGGTCGCGGTGCCGGCCGGGATCGAGGCGGCGCGGGTCGTGTCGGCCTGCGTCGCGCTCCTGCCCGCCGCGATGCCCGGGTAGGACTTCGTGGCGTAGGGCGTCGCGATCGAGATCGACGCGGCGGCCTTCGAGTCGTTGCGGGCCGTCGTCGTCAGGACGACCTTGCCGGCGACGCAGCGCGTCGTGGCCGAGACCGTCAGGTCGATCACCGCGGCGGGAGCGGCCCGGACGATCGCGAGCCGGTAGGTCGCGAGCGTCGTGTGGTCCTGCGCGGAGGAGGTGATCACGACGTTCGTGGTCCCCGAGGCCGCGAGGGTCACGGTCCGGGCGACGGTGTCGTCGATCAGCACGCCGTCGACCTTCACCAGTCCGCTGGCCACGGCCGGGTCGAGGTCGAGCGCGACGCTCGTCGCCTGGACCGGCACGGTCAGCGTCAGGTCGCGCACCCCGGCGGCGAGCGCCGGCGAGAACGTCCCGACGGACGACGTCAGCTTCGTCAGCTCCGCGTTCGTCGCGAACCCGGTCGACTCCGTCGTGTAGACGCCGAAGACGCCGCCGACGTTGCTCGCGGTGCCGGTGCCCTGGAAGCGCACGGTCACCTTGGGGACCTTGTTCCCCTGGGCGTCGAGGACGTAGGCGCCGGACTGATTGCGCTTCCAGCTGTCCTTCGCCGCGATCCCGTCGAGCACGGCGCGAGGGATCTCGTCGTACTGCACGTACCAGTTCAGCGCGCCCGCGGCGCCCGAGACCACCTCGGTCTTGAGCTTCACGTCGTTGAGGTAGACGTCGAAGGTGCGCCCCGCGTCGCCGCCGTAGTAGCGGACGCCGAGGTAGTTCTTCGGCAGCGCCGGGTCGACGATCATGTCGTACTGGAAATACGCGTCCGCCGACCGCTCGCCGTCGCGGTAGCCCTCGCCGCGCCAGGTCCCGACCGCCGAGCGGTTGTACTTGTAGTTCTTGTCCGCCTCCGAGTTGTTGTTGTCGAACGAGGTGAGCGAGTCGATCGTCGTCTCCTCCACCCGCAGCTGCTGCTTCTCCTTGAGGATCAGCGCCTGAGCCTCCGCGGAGTCGGGGGCGATGAGCGTCATGTAGGTCGCGTAGCGCGCGTTGTAGAGGCTGTAGTACGGCTGGAAGATCCGGGCTTCGGAGGCTGCGTCGACGTTCGTCATGCCGAAGCGCATCGTCGTCGTCCCGTTGCCGTTCGCGCCGTTCGGCAGGCGGAGCAGGTTCTGCTTCACCGCGGACTTCCACGCGGCCGCGTTCGCGACGACCACGTTCGAGTTCACCGTCTTGTCGGCGACGCTCATCTGCACGAGCACGCCCGCGGGGTAGGAGGCGTCGACGTTGTTCCGGTTCAGCTCGGTCGCCAGGAGGACGGGCCCGTAGGTGAAGGCCGTCCAGTTCGCGTTCTCGGTGTTCGCCACCGCGGCGACAGCGGCCGGCAGCTTCCAGGTGAGGGTGTCGCCCGCCGCCACCGGGACGACCGCGTAGCCGCCCTCGGTCAGCGCGGCGACGTCGCGGACGGCGCCGTTCACGGTGAGCGTCGGCGCGCCGTCGACCCAGGCCGGGATGCGCAGGCGCAGCGTGGTGCCCTCGGCGACCGCTCCCGCTCCGAGCGCCGCGATCGTGAAGCGCGCGGTGTCGGTGTTCGGGATGTCCGCCGTCTGCGTCACCTTCAGGTTGCTGCCGCCCGAGCTCAGCACCGACGAGCGGAACTGGTTCACGTAGACCGTCTTCGGCCCCTCGAAGTAGATCGAGTCGCCGAGCTTGGTGAAGCTCTCGACGCCGGTACCGTGGTCGCACCAGAACTCGTCGTGCTCCTCGCCGAACACCTTCGCGTAGCCCGCGGTCTGCGGCTGGAAGTAGGTGACCATGCCCGTCTCCGGGTTCTGCACCGAGAGCACGCCGTTGATGAACGCGTTCTCGTAGAAGTCGGCGTACTTCACGTCCTTCGTCACCTGGAACAGCGCCCGGGTGAGCTTGAGCATGTTGTAGATGTTGCAGCCCTCGGAGGTCGAGTTCTCGCCGTAGCCGGTGGTCTGCCCGTTGGTCGCGTACTGGTAGAGGGTGTCCGCGCCGTGGAAGTGCTCGGACTGGCTGTTGCCGCCGTTCGCGTAGCTGTGGCTCTCGTCCACCATGCGCCAGAAGTTCTCGGCGGCGCGCCGGTACATGTCGAGGTCCGCCTTCTCGGTGGCGGTCAGCGTCGCGTACAGCGCGGGGTCGTCGGTGAAGAGGGTGTAGCGCTTGAGCGCGCCGATCAGCTTGGGGATCGTCGTGTTCGCGTGCAGGCCGTTGAGGACGTCCTCGTTGTTCGCGAGCTTCCGGAAGAGGGCCGTCTCGTCGAAGTACTCGGCCGCGCGCTTGTGCGCCGGCTTCTGCGTGGTCTCGTAGAGGCGGTAGAGCGCCTCGTTCATCCCGCCGTACTCGGTGCTGAGCAGCTGCGCCGGGTTCGCCTGGCGGCCGGCCCAGGTCGTGATCCAGGAGCCGAAGCCGTCGGCGACGACGAGCGCCTCCGCCGACACGGCGCTGGGCGCGTACTGGTGCGCGTCGAGCAGGCCCGCGAGCACCTTGTGCAGGTTGTAGAACGGCACGAGCAGACCGTCGGCGCCGGAGGGCAGGTAGCTCACCGGGAACGGCGAGACGTAGCCGGCGTTGGCCGGGTCCTTGAGGGCGTAGGCGTCCTGGACCTTCTTCAGGCCGTCGACGGAGGCGGTCAGCTTCGCGAGCAGCGCGGCCTTCGTCGTCGCGTCCTGCTCGCTCGCGTAGGCCTGGGAGAGGCCGGAGATGTAGTGGCCGAAGAAGTGGCCCTGGAACCGGGTGCCGCTCTCGCGCTCCCAGCCGCCGTAGCCGCCGGCCGTGGTCGGGGTGAGACCGGCCTGCGTGGAGAAGGAGTGCAGGAACATCTCGGGGTCGAGGCTGAGCAGGTACTCGACGGTCTGCTGCTCGCCGTTGTCGAGGTACGGGTCCTGGACGGTGACGTCCGAGAGGCCGGCCTCCTGCAGATAGCTCGAGCTCTTCACGCCCTTCGGCTGTACCTGGATCGCGAAGGTGCGGGTGACGGCCGTGCTGCCGCCGTAGGTCGAGGAGCCGGTGAGCGTCACGGTCGTCGCGGCGCCGGTGGGCGGGGTGACCGTGGCGGTGCCGCCGGAGATCGCGATCGCGGCCTCGTCGGAGGAGGTCCAGCTGAGGTCGGAGCCCTTCGCGCCGCGGGTCGGCACGGAGAAGCCGGTGCTCGTGCTCGCGGGCAGGGTGACGGCGTCGAGGTCGGCCTTCGCGACGGCGGCCGGGTCGAAGGACGCGTTGTGCGCCTTCGTCAGGGCGACGACGTCGGTGGTCGTGGCCACCTTGCCGTAGAGGACGTAGTCGTCGAGGAGCCCGCGCAGGTGCGCGCCGTTGTACTGCGGTCCGTTGAAGCCGAGGGTCTTGGTCGAGGTGCCCTCGGAGCCGAGCACGCCGGTGGCCGCTCCGGTCGCCTCGGACTTGGTGACGGTGGGCTGCTTCACGCCGTTGCGGTAGAAGGCGACCTGCTTGGTCGCCTTGTCGTAGCTGGCGACGACGTGGGTCCACTCGTTCGTCGGGAAGAAGCCGGCACGGGCGGTGTCGATCGCGACCTTGTAGGGCTGTCCGGTCGAGGGTCCGATCGAGAGCGCGAGCGGGGTCGCGTCGCTCTCGGAGGTGAGGTACCAGCCGTCGGAGTTGTAGGCGGTCTTGTTCCAGGTGAAGACCTGCTCGCCGGTCATCGCGGCGGTCGGCTTGTACCAGAACGAGACCGTGAGGTCGGCGGGCTGGAGGCGGGCGTCGGTGCCGAGCGACACCGCGTTGGAACCGGTGAACTCGAAGGCCTGGCCGGCGAGGCCGGTGCCGTACGCGGCGGCGCCCTTCTGCATCCCGACCGTGTTGCCGCGACCGCTGGTGTCGGTGATGCTGCCGTCGAAGGGCAGCTCGAGCACCTTCGCGCTGTCGAGGGAGGTGGCCGGTGCGGCCTGCGCGGTCGGGCCGACCGCGAGCAGTCCCGCCGTCAGCGCCATCACCGCCGCGGTCGCGATCGGGATCCGTCGTCTCGTCGTCATTCGTGGGGCCTCTCGTCGTTGAGATCGGTACTGGGCGCGATGTTACCGTGAACAATTCGCTTTCGGTGAAGTTTCGGTAGGCGGGCTGAGCGGGCTCGAAGACACGGGTGCCGAGCTCCGCCACCGTCCCCAGCGAGCGCCAGCGATGCGGACCGGGGAGCGGAGAAGGGGAACGCTGGTCCGCGGCGAAGGGCGGACGAGAGTGACGATCAGAGCGGATTCGACGGCGCCGCTGCTGCATATCGAGGCAGTGTCGCGCCGATTCGGCGCCGGGCCGGAGGCATCCTGGGCCGTCCGCGGCGTGAGCCTGCGGGTCGAGGCGGGCGAGGTCGTCGCGCTCCTCGGGCCGAACGGCGCCGGGAAGACGACGCTCGCGCGGATGATCGCGACGCTGCTGACGCCGACGAGCGGCTCGATCCGGGTCGACGGGGTCGACGCCGTCGCGCGGCCGGACGAGGCGCGGCGTCGGCTCGCCCTCGTCCTCGGCGGCGAGCGCGGCTTCTTCCTGCGCGCGACCGCGCTCGAGAACCTCCGGTACTTCGCGTCGCTCGCGGGCGTGCCGCGGCGGCGGAGGGACAGCCGCATTCTCGAGGTGCTCGCGGCGGTCGACCTCAGCGCGCGGCGTGGCGACCGCGTCGAGGAGTTCTCCCGCGGGATGCGCCAGCGGCTGCATCTCGCCCGCGGGCTGCTGGCGGAGCCGCCGCTGCTCCTGCTCGACGAGCCGACGGTGGGGCTGGATCCGGAGGCGGCGCTGTGCTCCGCGCCCTGATCCGCGAGCTGCGCCGGGACGGGCGGGGCGTCCTCCTGACCACCCACCACCTGCACGAGGCGGAGGAGCTGTCGGACCGGAGCCTCGTCCTCCTCGACGGCCGGATCCGCGCGGCGGGGCGACCGCGGGACATCGCCGCGGCGGGCGGGCTGGGCGAGGTGACGACCCTGGCCGCTCCGGCGCTCACCGCGGCACTCGCGGACCGGATCTCCGCGCTCGACGGCGTCCGCTCGGTCCGCTCCGACAGCATC
Source organism: Rathayibacter sp. VKM Ac-2928 (assembly GCF_022815545.1). Taxonomy (NCBI): domain Bacteria; kingdom Bacillati; phylum Actinomycetota; class Actinomycetes; order Micrococcales; family Microbacteriaceae; genus Rathayibacter; species Rathayibacter sp. VKM Ac-2928. The sequence continues at coordinate 57,782 of NZ_JALGRU010000006.1, read as the reverse complement.
GCCGACCGGCCCGTCGTGGTCGTCGGCTGGGACTCCTGCCGGCCCGACCTCCGCGCCCTGGCGGCCGTCGTCGCCGACCTCCCGACCGGCACCTGAACCACCCGGCCGGCGACCCTCGAGGAGGGCTACCTCGCCCTCGTCGACCGGTGCCGAGGAGGGCGGGAGTGATCGCGGGGCTGCAGGAGGGCGCTTTCCACCTGCGGCTGCTGCTCCGCAACGCCTACTTCGTTCAGGCCGCTCTGATCGCACCGGTCGTCTTCGTCGTCCTGCGCGTCGAGGCGGGTCGGGGCGGGCCGGCGCTGGGAGTCGATGGAGCCGTCGTCGGCGTGTGGACGGTGACCGCGGCGGCGGTCGGGATCCTCGGCTACCAGCGGTCGCAGGGGACGCTGGAGCAGATCGCGCTGACTCCTCGGCCGCTGGGCGGTGCGCTCGCGCCGATCTCACTCGCCTGCGCCGGCGTCGGGCTGCTGTCAGTCCCGGCCGCGGTCGTGGCCTCCCGACTCCTCGGCGTCGAACTCGCGCCGCACTCCCCCGCCCTCGTCGCGCTCGGCCTCGTCCTGCTCCTCGCCGCGTGCGGGACGACCGCGCTCGTGCTGTCCGGCCTCTTCGTGCTGACACCGCACGCGACGGTCTACGAGCCGGTCCTCGTCGCTCCCGTCCTCCTCCTCTCCGGCGCCGTCATCGACCGCGCGCAGCTGCCGGTGCCGCTGCAGCTGCTCGGGGTCGTCGATCCGCTGACCGGTGCAGTGCAGATCCTGCACGCCGGAGTCTCGGGTGGCGCGCCCGGCGACGTCATCGCGCTCTGGAGCGCGCAGGGGCTGATCACGTCTCTGCTCTCCTTGCTGCTCGCCCGCCTGATTCTGCGGACGGCCCTGCGGCGGGCGCGGCTCGCCGGGACGCTGGCGCTGTCGTGAGCGGGCTCGTGGCGGCGTCGATCGTGGTCGCGCTGCGGTCGTTCGACGCCACGCGGACGCGCCGGACGCTCCTGGTCGCGGTCGTGCTCGGGCCGGTGCTGCAGGTGCTGTACTTCGCGGCGGTGGCGGGGTCGCGCGGGTCGCCGTCGCTGGTGGTCGGCGCGGGTGCGAGCCTCCTCCTGGCCACTCTGACCGCGGTCGACAGCGTGACCGTGTCGCTCACCCGGATGCGGCACGACGCGGTGCTCGGGAGCGTCCTCCTCAGCGCCCGGCCGGCGGCCCTGCTCTGGAGCGGGGTCGCGCTCGCGGGGGCGGCGGTCGGGTTCGCCGCGGGTCTCGTCTCGCTGGTCTGGGCGCTCCTGCAGTTCGGGCAGGGCGTCTCGTGGCAGGTCGCCGCGGGCGTGATCGCGCTCGCCGGCTGCGCGGCTCTGGCCGGCGGCGGCTGCGGGTTCGCGGTCGGGGTGCTCGGCCTGCGCTCGCGCGACGGGCTGGCCTGGGTCGGGCCGTTCACGGCGGTCCTGACCGTCCTCGGCGGAGTCGTGGCGCCGGTGGCCGAGCTGCCGCCGGTCGTCGAGGCCGTCGCCCGGGTGCTGCCGCTGATGTACGCCACCGACGCCCTGCGGACACTGCTCGGCGAAGGATCGATCGGCGCGCTCGCGGTGCAGACCGGCGCTGTCGTCGTGCTCGGCGCCGCGTGGTTCGGGCTGGGGCTGCTCGGCTGGGGCCTCGCCCGCAGGACGCTGCGGCGGACGGGCGGCACGGATCTGCTGTGAGGCCTCCTGGCGCAGCGCATAGCAGGGCCGCGCCGATCCGGGCAGGGGGCTGCCGTCCCGCCGCGCCCCTGATGGGATGGCGTCATGTCCGACTCCGCTGCTCGCCCGTCCCAGGACGACGACCTCCGCTCCATCGTCTACGCGAGCCACACCGCCGCCGGCCTCGAGGAGGCGGACCTGCCCGCACTGCTCGAGCAGTGCCGCGCGAACAACGAGCGCCTCGGCCTGACCGGCATCCTGCTGTTCCGCGACGGCCGGTTCCTGCAGCTGCTCGAGGGGCCGGCCGCGACGCTGCGCGAGCGGATGGCGATCATCGCCGACGACCCCCGGCACGCCGGGCTGCGCGTGCTGCTCGAGGAGGCGCCGGCGCAGCGGCTGTTCCCCTCCTGGACGATGGCGTACGAGGCGATCACCGACTCGATGACGACCGAGCTGCCCGGCTACCGCAGCACCTTCGAGGACATCGACACCGACGTCGACGCGAGCGCGACGCTGCCGGCGCTGCGCGAGCTGATCCGCTGGTTCCAGGTGCGCCACTGACGCCGAGCGGTGCAGCGCGCTCGCTACAGTGACGGCGTGAACGAGGACGACGGGCGGGACGACGACGGCGAGCGCGAGGTCGCGGCCGAGTACCTGCGGGCCGAGCTGAGACCCCGGACGCTGACCTGGCTCCGGATGACGATCGACGCCCTGCTCGGCGGCGGCGTGATGACGACGCACGACCTCGTGGTCACCCGCCTCGACACCGGCGCCGAGGTCATCCGCACGCCCGCCGACATCGGCGACCCGTACGTCCTGCTCGAGCAGATCGAGCTGGAGCTCGAGACGAAGACCACCGCCGAGTTCCTCGAGGAGTGGCGACGGGAGTAGCACTCTCCTCCACAGACCCGATCTCGCGGAGTTGTCCGAGGGTTCCTCCCGGCGACCGCTCGGGTGTCGGTGGTCCCTGGTTCAATACGCGTATGGATGAGCACAGCGACCCGGGAGCGGCAGGACAGCCGAGCGCGCTCGCCGCCGTCGACGCGCTGACCGACATCGCCGCGGAGATCGGACGCACCTCCGCACAGCTTCTCCTCTCCCGCGCGCAGACCCTGCACCTCGCCTACCGCGCGGCGGTCACCGTCCCCGACGCGTTCGCCCGCGGCAAGTCACTCTCCCGCAGCGAGGCGCACTCCCTTGTCGAGCGGTCCATCCGGGCCGAGTTCGCGGTCAAGCTGCGCCAGTCCGAGCGGGCCACGGAGACGGTCCTCGAGCACGCCCGGCTGCTCGTCGAGGACCTCCCCTGCATCCGCGCCCTGCTGGCCGAGGGCCGGCTGCTGTGGGACTCGAGCGAGATCGTCTGCGCGACCGCCGCCACCCTGCCCGCCGCCTCCCGCGCCCGCTTCGACGAGCGCGCCGCCGAGGTCGCACCGGAGGTGACCCCGACGCAGCTGAGAAGAATCGTCGCCCGGCTCCGCGACGAGCTGCACGAGGAACCGCTCGCCCAGCGGCACGTCCGCGCCCGGCAGGACCGCGCCGTCTGGGTCTCGCCGGAGGTCGACGGCATGGCGACACTGTGTGCACTGCTGCCCGCGCCGGACGCGATGGGCATCGCCGAGCGCGTCGACCGCATCGCCCGGTCCCTCCGCGAGGGGGGCGATGAGCGCACGCTGGCGCAGCTGAAGGCCGACGTGCTCACGGATCTGCTGCGCGACGGCGACATCGCCGGCACCACCCCCGCAGGCGACGGACCTCAGGTGTCGGCGTCGTACGTGCCCGGGATCCGTGCGGAGGTGCGCCTCACCCTCGCTGCATCCACCGCCGTCGGTCTCGACGACGCGCCCGCGGACCTCGACGGCTACGGCCTCATCCCCGCCGACCTCGCCCGCGCCCTGGTCGCGACCGGTGCGTCCTTCACCCTAGTGCTCACCGATCCGGACACCCGCGCCGTGAGGTCGGTCGGCCGCACCTACCGGGTCCCGCCGCCCCAGATGCGTCTGCACCTCCAGCTGCGCGACCAGACCTGCCGCTTCCCCGGCTGCACCCGCACCGCGTCCCGGGCGGAGGCCGACCACACTCTCGAATGGCGCAACGGCGGAGAGACGTCCCTCGAGAACCTCGTCTCCCTCTGCACGTCCCACCACCACGTCCGCCACGGCGACCGTTGGACCTACGTCCCCCGCAAGGACGGCAGCATCGTCTGGACCACCCCCACCGGCCGCCGCATCACGATCCGCCCACCTGCACTCGCCGGCGCCCCACCGGGCCCGCGCTTCGAGGACGCACCGCCCCCGTTCTGACGGACGCCGGTCTCGATACGCGCCGCCTCATGCTGATCGAGTAGCCCTCCGAGAGGGCGTATCGAGATCCACCGTCGCCTGATGGGTGGGTCTCGATACGCGCTTCGCGCTACTCGACCAACATGGGTCGCTCATCCCTGCCCAGCACACCTGCCCTGATCCATGCTGATCGAGTAGCCCTCGCAGAGGGCGCATCGAGACCCACCATCACCCGACGGGTGGGTCTCGATACGCGCTGCGCACTACTCGACCAGCATGTTCGCGTCAGCCGCAGGTGCGGGCCGTGTACGGGGACTGCAGGGTGGCGCCGCCGGCCGTCGCGGTCAGCGTGCCCGCCGGGACGGACGTGGCGCGGGTGGTGAAGGCGTGGGTCGCGTTCGCGCCGGGGGCCGCGGTCAGCGTGGGCGAGGTGCCCCAGGCCGAGCGGATCACGACGGACAGCGGCGAGGTGCCGGTGTTCTTCACGACTCCGGTGACGACGACCTTGCCTGCTACGCAACGGGTGGACGACGTCAGGGTCGCCGTCGCCGCGGACACGACCACCGTCGCGGTCACCCGCACGGCCGTCGAACTGGAGAGCACGCGGTTCGGCGCGTTGTACGCGGTCGATCCGCCCGCTCCGACCCACTGGTTGTCGTTCGCGCCGATGGTGCGCACGACTCCGGTGACCGGGTAGCGGCCGGGAGCGGTGCCGACGGAGGACGTGTCCCAGGTCACCGGCTGCGAGGCGGTGCCGCGGTCGTAGGCGAGGACGACGTCGGCCCGGGCGGGCAGCGCGGCGACGGAGCCGACCTCGCCGAGGTCGGAGCGCACGGCGGTCGCGGCGTCGGCCGCGCGCACCTCGGTGTACTGACCGGCGGTGAGCGAGACGATGCCGCCGTGCTTGGTCGACGGCGCCAGCGAGAAGCCGGGGTCGTTCAGCTGGGTCCAGCCGGCGTCGAGGTCGGTGGTCACCATCGGCCGGTAGCCGGTCGAGGGGATGACGTCGACGTAGAGGTACCAGCGGTCGGCGTCGTGGTCCTTGAAGACCGCGGGCCCCTCCACTCCCCCGGCGTTGCCGCCGGCCCAGACGGCGCCGATGCGGTCCTGCAGCTGCGTCCACGCGGTGGACGGCAGCCACCACTGCTTCGCGGTCGTGGACTCCATGTAGATGCCGCGGCCGGTGCCGTTGTCCTTCGAGATGCGGTAGGTCGTGCCGCCGTCCTGGATCATCGTCGTGTCGATGACGTCGGCGCCGGTGTCGATGAAGGTGCCGCCGTAGGAGTACGTGGCCTGGGTGAAGTCGGTGGTCGCTCCCCAGAGCACCCGCGAGGCGCCGGTGCCGGGCGTGTGCGCGGCGTTCGGGTACACGGTCGAGGACCAGTAGACGACGAACGCGCCCTTGCCCGCTCCGTTGTAGTCGGCGACCCAGGTGGCCTCGGGCGCCCACATCATGCCGGCCTCGAGCTGCTTCGCGCCGGCCGCATCGAGCGCGACGTCGAACTGGCGCAGGTCGCTCCAGGAGACGAGGTCGCTCGACTCCCAGACGTTCATCTTCGTGCTGCCCTGCGTGGTCCAGTAGCACCAGGTGGTGCACGAGCCCGAGCCCTGGTCGCCGCCGAAGACGCGGAGGTCGGTGGCGATGATGTAGTACTTCTTCGTCTCGGGGTTGTAGGTGAGGTACGGGTCGCGGACGCCGGTCGTGCCGAGGTCGGACGCGAGGATCGGCTTCCCGCCGTTCAGCGGGTCCCACTTCTCCGGGTCGTCGCCGCGGGAGACGTCGAGGTAGATCTTCTCGGCGTAGCCCTGCGCGTCCTCGACGAAGTGCACCATCAGATAGCCGTAGGGGGTGTCGACGCCGACCTGCGGCTCGACGGTGACGGCGACGGCACGGGACTGCGCGACGCCGCGGATCGACGCGGTCGCGGTCAGCGACGACGTGCGGGCGGCCTGGCCCGCGGCGGGGCGATCGGTGGCGAGCGTGCGGCCGTCGGCGGAGACGCGGAGGGTGGGGTCGTTCGAGGCCCAGGTCACGGTGCCACCGTAGTCGGGCAGGTTCGTGGTCGATTCGTCGATGGTCAGCGCAGTGACGCCGTCGAGCACGGCCGCGGTCAGCGGCGCGAACGACGAGGCGTGCAGCTTCGCGTCGACGGTCGACACGGTCGCGACCTCCTCGCCGGTGAGGGCGCGGTCGTAGACGCGGAACGTCGACACCTCCCCCTTGAAGAAGGGGTCGGGGTAGGGCGCGCGGCCGATGGCGTTCAGCGACTGGTCCGCCACCGAGGCGGGCCGCAGCGCGGTGGGCGCGGAGGCGACGCGGGTGCCGTCGACGTAGAACGAGATCGTGCCGGCGGCGCCGTCGATCACCGAGCTGAGGCTGTACCAGCGGTCGGCCGCGATGCCGGACGCGCTGCGGGCGTTGTTCTCGCCGCCGCCGCCGGTGGTCGTGATCGCGGTGCGCACCTTGTCGCGCACAGAGGCGAACCAGTACTGCGAGGTGCTGTCGCTGCCGATGTTCCAGAGGAAGTGGAAGTTCGAGAGCATCGAGGCGTCGGCGCGGGTCTCGATCGTGACCGTCCCTGACGTCTTGCCCGTGAGCAGGTCGTCGGGCAGCTCGACCCAGGGGGCAGCGCTGGTCTTCGCGCCGCCGGTGAGACGGAGTGACGTGCCGGTCCAGAGCGCGTCCGTCCCGTTCACGACGCGCGCGGCTCCCACAGCTCCGCCCGCCGAGTTGGGGACGGTCGCGCCGGTCGTCTGGCTGAAGCGGTAGTCGGCGAGGAGGCCGGCGGTGGGGACCGCGGCGTCGGCGGCCGTCGCGGTGGGGGCGACGAGGCCGGCGGCGAGCACCGCCCCGAGGCCGAGGGCGGCGAGGGCCGCGCGGAAGGGCGCGCGGCGGGTGGGGGTGGGCATGGTGCTCCTTTGCACGGGGGGCGGGTGTGTGGTGGGTGGGTCTCGATACGCCCGCTGCGCGGGTTACTCGACCAGCAAGAAAAGGGGGCGCCCCATGCTGGTCGAGTAGCCGCGCAGCGGCGTATCGAGACCCCGGTCGTCAGCAGGTGATCGCGGGGTAGGCGGCCGACTGCGTGGCCGCGCGGCCCGCGTCGTCGACTCCGGCGCCCGTCACCGAGGCCGAGCCGGCGGCCAGCGCCGGCTGGCGCACCGTGAAGCTCGCCGTGGCGTTCTTCCCGCCGGCGACCGCCGGGAAGGTCTTGGTGCCGGAGGCGGTGGTGACGGTGATGTCGGCGGGCAGGTCGTCCGCGTTCTTCACGGTCGTGGTGAGCACCGGCTTGCCCGCGACGCAGCGCACCGACGAGGTGGCGGCGAGCTGCAGAGCGACCGGAGCGGCCGGCGCACCGAGCGAGACGCGGAAGCGCTGGCAGTCGTTGTTCAGCACGCTCCACTGGCCGATCCGGGTGCCGTTCTGGTCCGAGCAGTTCGACAGGTCGAGGGCCTTGCCGCTGTGCGCGGCGCGCAGCTCGACGGTGCCGTCGTTGCCCGGGCGGAGCCGCCAGCTGCTGCCGGTCACGCCACACGCGCCCTGCGTGACGGTCGCGCCGTCGGCGGTGGAGCCTCCGGTGACCGCGAGGCACTTGGCCGCGGCCGAGACGGGGTGCAGCTCGACGGCGCCGTCCGCGGCGGCCGTGAACGTCACGCGCTGGCACGGCGAGCCGAGCCACTCCCGCTGCTGCAGCACCGCGCCGTCGGCGGTGGAGCAGTTCGGCAGGTCGAAGGCCTTGCCGGTGACCAGCGAGGTGACGGCGACCGCGCCGACCGGGCGCAGCGCCCACTCCTGCGAGGCGGCGGCGCTCGGCGTCGACTGGCGGATCGCTCCGGAGACCGCGTCGAGCGCCTTCTCGCCCGTGCGGTTCGTCAGCGTCGAGTAGCCGCCGGAACCCGGAGCCACCCTCCACTGCTGGCAGGAGGTGGTCAGCCACGCGGACTGCTGCAGCGACGCACCCGAGGCGGTCGAGCAGCCGACCGGCCCGAGCGACTTCCCGCTGCTGGCGTTCACGATGCGCACGAAGCCGTCGCCGGTGCTGTCGAGCGTCCAGCTCGCGCGGGGCGTGGCGCAGGAGCCCTGCACGACGCCGGCGCCGTCGCCGCTCTGGGCGGAGGACACGGTGGCGCAGAGGCCGGTGCTGCGGCTGACCAGCTGCCAGGGCGCACCATCGACGCGGGCCGTGATCGGCGCGTTCTCGCCGCTGGGCACGGGGATCCGGGCGGCGGTGCCGAGCGGCGTGCCGAAGTCGGGCTCGCCCTCGGCGGTCCAGTCCACGAGGTGCGCGCGGGCCGAGCGCTGGCGGCTGCAGCCGTCGTTCGGGCCGGGGTTCGCGTGGTACAGGTTCCAGGTCTCGGTGCCGTCGGGCGAGTCGAAGAAGTCGTTGTGGCCGGTGCCGTACTCGCCGTTCGCCTTCGAGAAGACCGGGCCGTCGCTCTTGGTCCAGGAGGAGGCGAGCACGGGGTCGCCGGTGCCGTCGTACTCGAGGGTGCCGAGCTGGTAGTCCTCGGTGCCGCAGAAGCTCGCCGAGTAGACGATCCAGGTGCGGCCGTCCTTCTGCAGCGGGATCGGACCCTCGTTGACCGGCATGCCGATGGTCTCCCACGGCTCGACCGGCTCGGACAGCACGTTCAGCGGGCCGACCGCGGTCCACGGGTCCGACATCCGGGCGATGTAGTTGCTCTGCAGCCCGTTGCCCGGCTGGAACGCCGACCAGGTCATGAAGAGCTCGCCGTTCAGCTGCAGGTAGGCGCCGTCGATGTTCCAGGAGTCGACCGGGACCGGCCGGCCCTTGTAGCTGTACGGGCCCATCGGGTCGTCGCCCGCGCTCTCGATCACCTGGAGGTGCTGGCCGTCGAAGTTCCCGGCGGTCCCCATCGTGTACATCAGGTACCACCGCCAGCCGTTCGGGCCCTCGAGCCGCTGCAGCTCGGGCGCCCACATGTTCGCGTTCCGGCCCGGGTTCGTGTCGGAGTAGACGGTCACCGGAGTCGCGGTGCCGAGCGCCGCGAGCGTCGGCGCCTTGCGCATCACCACGCGGTTGTCCCAGGTCGTGGCGACGAGGTAGTAGTTCCCGTCGTGGAACTCGATCGTCGGGTCGGCCGTGTCCGGCTCGAGCGGATTCGTGAAGGTCGACTCGCCGATCGCGGCCGCGGGGCTCGCGGCGGCCAGCGGCAGCGCCACGATCGCCGCCAGCAGGATCAGGAGACCGGCGATCAGCCGGCGGCGCAGGCCCGGTGCGGGCGCGGTCAGGTGCATGGATGACTCCGTCGTCGATCGTGATGCGGGCGCCCCGTCGGGCCGCGAGAGCGCGGCCCCCAAGGCCGGGGCGAGAATTTGTTCACGGTAACAGCGGCAGTTGCGCAAGGTCAAACCCCTCCGAGCAGCCCTTCCCCGGCTCCTTCCCACCACTGGGGCGAAACGTTTCGCTTCCGCCCTTGATCCCTCCCGCACACCCCGCCTAGAGTCCGAGGCGAACGTTTCGTGCGATCGGAGATCCCCCATGTCAGCGCAGACCCTCTCCTGGCGCGCCGGGCCGCTCGAGCTCGAGTTCCGCCGCTCCCCCGACGCCCCCGTGAGCCTCGTGCGACTCGTCTCCGGCGAGCTCGAGATCCGCTTCGAGCACGCACTGCCGCTGGTCGGGATCCTGACCGCCGGCCGGGGCCACGTCACCTCCACCGACCGGCTCGTGCAGACCGCGATCGGCGACTCCCTCCGCTACGTCTCGCACGAGGCCGGGGGCGAGGGCGGGGGCGGGGCGACCGTCCTTCGGATCGTCTCGGCGAGCGCCGACGGCCTGCGCGCCACGACCACGATCGACGCGCTCGGCACCGCCCTCCGCGCGAGCACGACCGTCGAGAACGCGGGCACCGGGCCGGTGCTGCTCACCGCCGTCACCAGCTGGGCGATGCCGCTCGGCACCCGGCTGGACGTCGGCGCCGCCGCCGACCCGGCCGCGGACTGGGAGCTGCTCGAGGGCCGCAGCGAGTGGCTGGGCGAGGGCCGCTGGGAGGCCCGCGAGCTGCGCGCACTCCTGCCCGACCTCCATCCGGAGCACACCGAGCAGCCCCCGCGCGAGTCGGTCGTCCGCACCGCGACCGGCACCTGGTCGACCGGCGGCGCCCTCCCGCTCGCCGCGCTCCGCTCACGGCGGCAGGACGTCACCTGGCTCTGCGAGGTCGCGCACAACGGCCCGTGGCGCTGGGAGGCCGGCGAGCAGATCGGCGACGCCTACCTCGCCGCCTCCGGCCCCACGGACCGCGACCACCAGTGGTCCGTGCTCCTCGCGCCCGGCGAGTCCTTCACCTCGGTGCCGGCGCTCGTCGCCGTCGGCACCGGCCTCGAGCACGCCGCCGCGGCCCTCACCCGGGCGAAGCGGTCGGCCCGGCGCGCCCACCCCGACGACCGCCGCCCCGCGCTGGTCTTCAACGACTACCTGAACACCCTCGGCGGCGACCCGACGACCGCGAAGCTCCTGCCGCTGATCGCCGCGGCGGCCGAGGTCGGCGCCGAGGTGTTCTGCGTCGACGCCGGCTGGTACGCCGAGACCGAGTCCTGGTGGGACACCGTCGGCGAGTGGACGCCGTCGACCCGGCGCTTCCCGGGCGGACTCGGCGAGGTCGTCGACGCGATCCGCGGCCACGGCATGGTGCCCGGGCTCTGGCTCGAGCCCGAGGTGATCGGCACCGGCAGCCCGCTCGCCCGGTCCCTGCCCGACGGGGCGTTCCTCTCCCGCTCGGGGATCCGGGTGGAGGAGAGCGGCCGCCACCACCTCGATCTGCGCCATCCTGCAGCCCGTGCGCACCTCGACGAGACCGTGGACCGGCTCGTCCGCGAGTTCGGCATCGGCTACGTCAAGCTCGACTACAACATCGATCCGGGCCCCGGCACCGACCGCGACGCGACGAGCGCCGGCGCGGGACTCCTCGAGCACTCCCGCGCGCACCTCGCCTGGATCGACGGCGTGCTCGACCGCCACCCGCAGCTGATCCTCGAGAACTGCGCCTCCGGGGCAATGCGCGCCGACTCCGCGATGCTCTCCCGGCTGCAGCTGCAGTCGACCTCCGACCAGGAGGATCCGCTGCTCGCGCCGCCGATCGCCGCAGCGGCCCCGCTCTCGATGCTCCCCGAGCAGGCCGCGAACTGGGCCTGCCCGCAGCCGGAGATGAGCGACGAGGCGATCGCCTTCACGCTGGTGACGGGCCTCGCGGGCCGGCTCCTCCTCACCGGCCACCTGGATCGGATGACGGCGCAGCAGCGCGCGCTCGTCGCCGAGGCCGTGCGCACCGCCGGCGAGCTCCGGGCGCACCTGGTCGCGTCGGTGCCGCTCTGGCCGCTCGGCCTGCCGGGCTGGACCGACCGCTGGGTCGCCTCCGCGCTGCGCGGACCGGACGCGATCTCCCTCTCGCTCTGGGACCGCGGCGACGACGCGGGCGAGACGACCCTCGCGTTCCCGAGCCTCCTCGGCCGCGCCGTCGAGGTGAGCACGGCCTTCCCCGCCGGGCTCCCCGCCTGGCGCACGAGCTGGGACGCGGGGACCGGACTCCTCACCGTCCGCTCCGTCGCCGGCGAGCCGGGAGCGCGGTCGCTGATCCTGAGCGTCACCGGCTGAATCGCCCCGGAGCCGATCCCCGGGCCCGCTTGACTATGCTGAACGGACCCGCGATGTCGAGCCCTCGTCATCCCGCCGCACCGAGGGTGCCCGGCTCTCCCCTCAGGGGAGCGGAGGAGGTCCGCGCCATGGCCGATCGGCCCAACCTCCGGCATGTCGCCGCGGTCGCCGGCGTCTCGCACATGACGGTCTCCCGCGTGCTCAGCGGGCACCCGAACATCAAGGAGTCGACCCGGCAGAAGGTCCTCGAGGCCGTCTCCGAGCTCGACTACCGCCCCAACATCGCGGCGCGCTCGCTCGTCACCCAGCGCACCGACCGCATCGGCGTGATGATCGAGAGCGGCGCCGAGTTCGGCCCGTCCAGCACCCTCCGCGCCATCGAGCGGGCCGCGCGCGAGAAGGGCTACTCCGTCACCTCCGTCGCGCTGCGCGACGACCAGGACATGAGCCCCGTCGACGCGATCCGGCACCTCTCCGGCCTCGGGATCGACGCGCTCTGCGTGATCGCGCCGCGCTCCTCCTCCGTCGCGACGCTCCGCACCGTCGAGATCGGCGTGCCGACGCTCGTCGTGAAGTCCGACAAGGACGCGAACTTCCTCACCGTCTCGGTCGACCAGCAGGCCGGGATGAGCCAGGCGGTCGACCACCTGGCCTCGCTCGGCCACCGCGACGTGCTGCACATGTCCGGCCCGCTCGACTGGCTCGACGCCCGCGCCCGCGAGCGCGCCTTCCACAGCCGGGCGAAGGCGTGGGGGATGCGCGAGCGCCCGATCGTCATCGGCGACTGGACTCCGGACTCCGGCTACGAGTTCGCCCGCAGCCTGCAGTCGGTCCCGGAGTTCACCGCGATGGTCGTCGCGAACGACGAGATGGCGCTCGGCGTCATCCACGGTCTCGTCGAGCGCGGCATCCGCGTGCCGCAGGACGTCAGCATCGTCGGCTTCGACGACCTGCCCACCGCCCGGCACTTCCTGCCCCCGCTGACCACGGTGCGGCAGGACTTCGACAAGCTCGGCACCACCGTCGCCGAGGTGATCCACGCGCGGATCCGCGGCCAGGAGATCCCGCAGCGCACCCGCATCCCCACCGAGCTCGTGGTGCGCGAGTCGACGGCGCCGCCCCGCAGCTGACGCTCGCGACCGGCGCTCGCGTATCATCGGCGGCACCCCTGGCGCGACGCTCCCCCGGCGCCGCCCCGCACACGAACCGAGGACGGCACGTGTCAGTTCAGTCGACGACGACTCCCGCACGCCCCGGTCCCGCACGCCCGGACCCGGTCGTGGAGATGACGGGCATCCACGTCTCCTTCTCCTCCGGGCCCGCGCTGGCCGGTGCGCGGCTGCGCCTCGTGCCGGGCGAGATCCACGGCCTGATGGGCGAGAACGGCGCGGGCAAGTCCACGCTGATCAAGACGCTCACCGGGATCCACCAGCCCGACGCCGGTGAGATCGTCGTCGACGGCGTCGCCCGGCGCTTCAGCGGACCGGCCGACGCGAAGGCCGCCGGCATCACCGCGGTCTTCCAGGACGAGCGGCTGACCGACAACCTCAGCATCGGCGAGAACGTGATGATCGGGCACGAGATCCGCGGGCGCCTCGGCATCTCCTGGTCGCGCACCCACGCGCGGGCGGCCGAGATGCTGGCCGAGCTGGGTCTCGAGGACCTCGATCCGCGCCTCCCGCTGCGCTCGCTGTCGCCCGCGATCCGGCAGCTGGTCGCGATCGGCCGCGCGATGGTCGACCGGCCGCGGGTGCTGATCCTCGACGAGCCGACCTCGAGCCTGGACCTCGGTGATGTCGCCCGGCTCTTCACGGTGCTGCGGCGGCTGCGCGGCCAGGGCGTCGCGATCGTCTTCGTCTCGCACTTCCTCGAGCAGGTGCTCACCCTCAGCGACCGCATCACCGTGCTCCGCGACGGCTGCACCGAGGGCGAGTACCCGGCCGGGCGGATGGACCGGGCCGAGCTGATCGCGAAGATGATCGGCAAGGACATCGACGCGCTCCGGCAGATCGGCTCCGACCGCCGCGAGCACCGCCGCCAGCCCACCGGCCCCGCGATCTACCGCGCGGTCGGCATCGGCCGCCGGGGCGCCGTCTCCCCCACCGACATCGAGCTGCACCGCGGCGAGATCGTCGGCTTCGCGGGCCTCCGCGGCTCCGGACGCACCGAGCTGGCGTCGCTGCTCAGCGGCGTCGAGCGGCCGGACAGCGGCGAGGTGCTGATCGACGGCGAGCACGCGGACATCGTCGACCCGGTGTCGGGGCTGCGGAACCGCATCGCGCACTCCAGCGAGAACCGCCGCGAGGACGGGATCATCGGCGACCTGTCGCTGCGCGAGAACCTCGTGCTCGGGCTGCAGGCGCTGCGCGGCTGGGCGCACCCGCTGTCGGCGGCCGAGACCGACACGCTCGTCGCCACCTACGTCGAGGCGCTGAACATCACGCCGGCCGACCCCGACCTGCCGGTGAAGTACCTCTCCGGCGGCAACCAGCAGAAGGTCGTCCTGGCGCGCTGGCTCGCCACCCGGCCGCGCCTTCTGGTGCTCGACGAGCCGGCCCGCGGCATCGACGTCGCCTCGAAGGTCGAGATCCAGGCGCACATCGCCCAGCTCGCCAAGGAGGGCGTCTCCATCGTCTACATCTCCTCCGAGCTGGAGGAGGTGGTGCGCCTCAGCGACCGCATCGTCGTCTTCAAGGACCGCGAGAAGATCGGCGAGGTCAGCAACGGCCCCTGGCTCACCGTCGACACCATCGTCGAGATGATCGCCGCCGACACGACGGACGACGACGCCACCGACGACGGCTGGTGACCCGGGGTCTCGATACGCCGCTACGCGGCTGCTCGACCAGGGTGGGTGAGTCGGCCGGGCAGGTGGTTGACCCCTGTGAAACGTCTCACGTAGGGTGGCGCGGGACCGGGGAAAGCGCATTCCTGCATCCCGGACCATCGATGCCGAGGGATTCAATGCCGAATTCACGTCCGTTCCGTCCGACCACCGCCGCCGGGGCGCTCCGCTCCGGCCTCGGCCTCGCGCTCGCCGCGGGGCTCGCGCTGACCGGCGCATCCGCTGCCGCAGCGCAGACCACCGCGCCGCCCGCCGTCCCCGCCAACCCCGTCCTCACCGCGCAGCTCGAGGACCTCGACCGCGGTGTCGTCGCGCTCGCCTCGCCCGACGGCGGCGTCTTCGTCAGCTGGCGGCTGCTCGCGACGGAGGTGACCGGCTCCTCCGACAGCGGGATGGTCGGCGCCGACTTCGCCGTCTACCGCGGGGCGGAGCGGATCGGCGTCGTCACCGACAGCACCAACCTGCACGACCCGGTGGGCGCGCCCGGTGACGAGTACCGCGTCGTCCCGCTCGTCGACGGCGAGCCCGGTGAGCCCAGCGCGCCGGCCGTCGCCTCCGCCGACGCGTTCGAGACGCTGCCGCTGCAGAAGCCGGCCGACGGCGTCACCCCGGCCGGCGAGGCCTACACCTACAGCGCCAACGACATGAGCGTCGGCGACATGGACGGCGACGGCGACTACGAGTACGTCGTGAAGTGGTACCCCTCGAACGCGAAGGACGTCTCGCAGAAGGGCTACACCGGCAGCACCTACCTCGACACCTACGAGGCCGACGGCACGCTGCTGCACCGCATCGACCTGGGCGTGAACATCCGCTCCGGCGCGCACTACACGCAGTTCCTCGTCTCCGACTTCGACGGCGACGGCCGCTCCGAGATCATGACGAAGACCGCGCCGGGCACGACGATCCTGCCCGGCGGCGACACCGCCCGCGCCGAGTCGATCACGCTCCTCCCCGAGGACGTCGCCGCGGGCGTCACCCCGCAGGACGACTACCGCCTCTCCGCCGCCGGCTACCGCGAGCACCTCATCGAGGTCTTCGAGGGCTGGGGCACCCGCGAGGAGGTCACCTCCGGCCAGTGGCCCGCGACGCTCGAGGAGGCGTTCGGCATCGCGCCGACGCACGCCTACCCCCTCGACCGCGCCGGGGCGACGGAGCTCGCCGACTACTTCATCGACGTCTACGCGCCGAGCCGGAGCGACCGCAACGACCTCACCACCTTCGAGGGCTTCATCCTGACCGGCCCCGAGTACCTCACGGTGTTCGACGGCGAGTCCGGCGAGGAGCTGCAGACCGTCGCCTACGAGCCGGCCCGCGGAGACGACGGCCTGCTCTGGGGCGACTACGCCTACTCCCGGATCGAGCCGGGCAACCGCAACGACCGCTTCCTCGCAGGCGTCGCCTCCTTCGACGGCGAGACGCAGTCCGCCGTCTTCGCCCGCGGCTACTACACCCGCGCGGTCGTCGTCGCCTACGACTGGGACGGCAGCGAGCTCTCGCAGCGCTGGGTCGCCGACAGCGGTCACGTCCCGCTGACCAACCCCTTCAACGACACCCCGCACGGCCGCGAGGGCACCAGCCCGGAGTGGGCGACGCTCACCACGCAGGGCTTCCACTCGCTCAGCGCGGCGGACGTCGACGGCGACGGCCGGCAGGAGATCGTCTACGGCTCCGCCACCCTCGACGACGACGGCAGCCTGCTCTACAGCTCCTACGACACCCTGCCCGAGGGCAGCAGCGCGCCCGGCACCGAGGCCAAGCTCGGCCACGGCGACGCGATGCACGTGACCGACATCGACCCGGCGAACCCCGGGCTCGAGATCTTCTCCGTGCACGAGGGCGGAGTCGGCGCCCCCTACGGCTACGCGCTGCGCGACGCTGCGACCGGCGAGGTGCTCTTCGGCGCCTACTCCGGCAAGGACACCGGCCGCGGGATGATCGGCGACATCGATCCCGCGATCCCCGGCCAGGAGGTCTGGGCGATCGGAACGCTCTCGGCGAGCGGCGAGCCGCTCGACGGCGGGGACCCCGCCGAGCAGCCCGGCACCAACCAGAGCATCCGCTGGGCCGCGGACATGACCACGCAGATCGTGGCCAGCACGACGATGCAGGACGCGACGCCCGTCACTCCGACGATCGTCACCGGTGACGGCACGGTGCTGCTCTCGGCCGAGGGCACGGTGACGAACAACGGCACGAAGGGCAACCCGTCGCTCGTGGCGGACGTGCTCGGCGACTGGCGCGAGGAGCTGCTGCTGCCGACCGCGGACTCGAGCGCGATCCGGATCTACTCGAGCACCGAGGTCACCGACCGCAAGCTGACCACGCTGATGCACGACCCGCAGTACCGGGTCGAGGTCGCGCGCCAGCAGACCGCCTACAACCAGCCGTCGTACACCTCGTACGGCCTGGCGAGCGACATCGACTGGTCGACCGTGCCCGTGCTCGCGCAGGAGGGGACGGAGCCGGTGCCGACGCCGACGCCGACGCCGACGCCGGAGCCGACCGCCACCGCCACCGCGACGCCCGTGCCGATGCCGACCGAGACCGCGCCGCCCGTGGTTCCGGCGCCGGGCGATCCCGCGCCCGGCCACCCCGCGCCGCACGAGCCCGCGCCCGTCGCCGGCCCCGACGGCGACCTGGCCGCCACCGGCACAGACCTGACGCTGCTGCCGCTCGGAGCGCTCGCGCTCCTGCTCGGCGGCGGGGCGCTGCTCCTGCGCCGTCGCGCGACGCTCAGCGCGTAGCGAGCCCCTGCTGGTCGAGTAGCCGCGCAGCGGCGTATCGAGACCCCACCCTCTGCACACGGTGCATCTCGATACGCCCGCACGCGGGCTACTCGATCAGCATGAAGCGGGCACCCTCAGGGAGTTGCGCGGCGGGCTAGCCGGCGAGCAGCTTCAGCGACGGGGCACGGCCCTTCTCGATGTGGGTGAAGGCGATCGACTCGGCGAGACGGTCGTTCCCGGAGAGGATCGCCTCGAGCAGTCCCTGGTGCTCGTCGGACTGCTGGTGCTGGTCGCGCGCGGAGGTCAGATAGAACAGCCACGTCATCCGCCCGCTGACCGCCCGCATCAGCGAGCCGAGCAGTGCGCTGCCGGCGATGTCGACGATCGCCTCGTGCACGATCGTGCTGGTCTCGGCGACGAGCAGCCAGTCCTCGCTGTCGAGCGCCCGGTGCTCGGCTGCGATGGCCTCGTGCAGCGGCTCGGGTGACACGCCCTCTGCGACGCGCCGGGCGGCCAGGCGGGCGGCGAGCGTCTCCAGGCTCAGGCGCACGTCGAACAGCTCCGTGACATCGGCGGTGGTCCACTCCGTGACGCGCGAGCTGCGCCGCGGCAGGGTGCGCACGAAGCCCTCGTTCTCGAGCTGCGGCACCGCCTCGCGGATCGGCAGCCGCGACACCTTCAGCTCGCTCGCCAGCGTCGACTCGACCAGCCGCGACCCCTGCGGATACCGGCCCAGGATGATCTCGCGGCGGAGCGTGCGATAGGTCTGCGCCGTCAGCGACTCCTCGGGGGCGATGCCGGTCACGCGGGCCTCCTTCGCTCGGCTCCCCCTATTCAACCGGGTCGGCGGCGCGACCGTCACCGGACGGCCCGCGTCTCGACCTCGACACCGAGGGCCGCGCGCTCAGCCCGGGCGAGCACGTGGGCGCCCGCAGCCAGATCCTGCAGGCCGATGCCGACACTGTTGAAGACGGTCACATCGTCGCGCGACGAGCGGCCCCCGGTCCGGCCGGTCAGCACCTCCCCCAGCTCCGCCACGTCGGCGGGCCGGAGACCGGAGCGGCGCACGTTGTCCGACTCGGAGAAGGCGATCCCGCGGGTGTCGACCACGACCCGGTCCGCCCGCGCGAAGACGTCGGCGCCGAGCTCGCGGTAGCCGTGTCGAGGCGGCGACCCGACCGCGTTGACATGCACGCCATCGGTGAGCCAGGCCGCGTCGAGCAGCGGCTCGACCGACGGCGTCAGCGTGCACACGACGTCGGAGCCGCGCACCGCATCCGCCAGACCCTCGGGAGCCGTCGCCGACACGCCGTTCGCGACGAGCTCCGCGGCGAGCGCCGTGGCGCTGGAGCCCGACGGCGACCAGACCCGCACCTCCTCGAGCTCGACCACCGAGCCGAGGGCGAGCGCGTGCTCGCGGGCGAGCGGACCGGCGCCGACCAGGGTGAGGATCCGGGAGTCGGGACGGGCCAGGGCCGAGGTCGCGAGCGCCGAGACCGCCGCCGTCCGCAGGCGCGTCAGCGCGCGGCCGTCGATCAGTGCCAGGCACTCCGCGGTGTCGGCGGAGTAGAGCGAGACCGTCGAGCGCTGCGGCGGCAGCCCGCTCGCGCGGTTGCGCGGGGCGTCGATCAGCAGCTTCACCGAGGCGAGACCGAGGTACGGCGCGAAGGCGACCATCGGGACGGCGGCGGGGCCGTCGGCGCTGGCGTCCCCCGGGATCCGCAGGGCCTCGGGGACGGGCTGCACCGCGCCGCCACTGGCGAGCGCCCGGTGGGCGTCGGCGAGTGCGGCGATCAGACCGGGCCACTCGGTGAGCGCCTCGCACTCCTCCGACGTGATGATGCGTGTCGACATGTGATCCTCCTGCGCTCATTCTGTATGCACTGACCGCCCGACCGCATCATCGTGATCAATCGCAGGCGTCGTCCTTTTGGTATCCAGAACGAGTGGCAACGCACCAAATACCGGCTTTTAGGCACGTTTCGGAGGTCGGAAGGATACTAATCGGCGCAAAAGTGTTTACACCCCGGAAACCTCCGGAGACGCGCACGAAACAGAGAAGGCGCAATTCTGTATACCGACAGCACCACGGACACCCACTCGAACGGAGGCGGCGCGATGGGCCCCTACCTCGTCAGACGACTCGCCCAGGGTCTCGCGACGATCTTCGCCGTCGTCACGATCGCGTTCGGCCTGGGCCGCCTCAGCGGCAGCCCCGCGGCGCTCCTGCTCACCGAGAACGCGACACCCGAGCAGATCGCCGACCTGAACCAGCGCCTCGGCTTCGACCTGCCGCTCTGGCAGCAGTACCTCCGCTACCTCGGCGGGCTCCTCACCGGCGACTTCGGCGACTCCTACCGTCAGGCGGGCGTCTCGTCGATGCAGCTGGTGCTCGAGCGGCTGCCCGCATCGCTCTCGCTCGGCGCGGTCGGCCTGCTGCTCGGGCTGGCGCTCGCACTGGTCGCCGGAGTCGTCATCCAGCTCACCCGCTCCCGCGGGCTCCGCGCCCTCTCGCTCGGCCTCGGCTCGACCCGCCAGGCGATCCCCGACTTCTTCTTCGGCCTGCTGCTGGTGCTGGTGCTGTCGGTCTGGCTGGGCCTGCTGCCCTCGCTCGGCAACCGGGATCCGCTGGCGATCATCATGCCGGCGCTCACCATCGCGACGGGTCAGTTCGTGCTCTACACGCGCCTGCTCGACAACGCGCTGACCGAGCAGTCGACGCAGGACTACGCCCGCACCGCCTTCGCCCGGGGCGAGAACCGCTTCCGTGTGGTCGTCGGCGAGCTGCTCCCGAACGCGTTCCTCCCCGTGCTCACGGTCGCCGGCATCAGCCTCGGCTCGTTCCTCGGCGGCCTGGTGATCGTCGAGAACGTCTTCGCCTGGCCCGGGATGGGGCAGCTGATGCTCGGCGCGGTGTACTCCCGCGACTTCCCGGTCGTCCAGTCGGGTCTGATCGTCGTCGCCCTGCTGTTCATCCTCGCCAACCTGCTCGTCGACGTCGTCTCCGGGCTCATCGATCCCCGAGTGAGGCTCGCATGACCACCACCGAGATCATCCGCACCGGCGCCCTGCGCGCCGGCATCACCACGGCCTTCGCCCGCGGTCGCCGCGTTCCCGCGCTGCAGGTCCTCGGGGCGGCGATGGTCGGCTCGATCGTCCTCTTCTCGCTCGTGTATCCGCTGCTGCCGGGCTACGACCCGTTCGCGCAGGACCTCTCGAGCGTCCTCGCCGCGCCGGGCGCGTTCGCCGAGCACTGGCTGGGCACGGACGCGCTCGGGCGGGACGAGGCCAGTCGGCTCGCGCTCGCCGGCCGGGTCACCCTCGGGATCGTCCTGCTGATCGTGGTCGTCAACAGCCTCGTCGGCATGGCCGTCGGCACCTGGTCGGGCTACGTCGGCGGCAGGACCGACAATGTGCTGATGGGGCTCGCCGACATCCAGCTCGCGATGCCCGTGATCCTGGTGCTGATCGCCCTCGCCGCCTCGCTCGGCCCGAGCGTCTGGCTGATGATCACGGTGCTCGCCGCCACCTATTGGGTCGGATACGCGAGGGTCGCCCGGAGCACCGCGATGGCGCTGCGCGACCGCGACTTCGTGCTCGCACCGCGCCTGCAGGGAGCGGGCGGGCTGTGGACCGTGCGGCGGCACATCGTGCCGAACGTCGCGGTGCAGATGATGATCCTCGCCTCCAGCGACATCGGCGCGGTCATGCTGCTGACCTCCTCCTTCGACTTCCTCGGTCTCGGCGTGCAGGCGCCGACACCGAGCTGGGGCCTGATGATCAGCGAGGGCCAGGACTACGTCCGCCAGGCGCCGCACCTCGCGATCATCCCCGGCGTCGCGATCTTCCTCACGGTCGCCGGCACCAACCTGCTGAGCCAGCGCTTCACCGCCGAGGGCTCGGCCACCACTGTCCGACGCACGTCACGACGATCCGTGAAGCGGAGCCTCCGATGACCACCACCGCCTCCCCCGAGGACCGTGCGGTCCTCCTCGACGTCCGGAGCCTCAGCGTCGGCTACACCGATGAGCACGGCGACACCGTCGTCCTCGTCGACCGCGTCTCCTTCACCCTGCACGAGCGGGAGGTGCTCTGCCTCGTGGGCGAGTCGGGCTCGGGCAAGAGCGTCACGATGCTCGCCGTGCTCGGCCTGCTGCCCGAGGGCCTGGAAGTGCTCGACGGCACCGTGCACTACCGCGGCCGCGACGTCCTCGGGATGCCGGAGCCCGAGCTGCGGGGTCTGCGCGGCAGCGAGCTCGCGATGATCTTCCAGGACCCGATGACGGCGCTCAACCCGGTCAAGCGGGTGGGCGGTCAGATCGGGCGGGCCCTCCGGGTGCACGACCGCGCGCTCGGGCGCGCCGAGGTGCGCCGCCGCGTGACGGGACTGCTGACCGATGTCGGGGTCCCCGAGCCGGAGCAGCGCGCTCGCCAGTACCCGCACCAGTGGTCGGGAGGCATGCGGCAGCGCGCCGTCATCGCGATGGCGATGGCGAACGAGCCCTCGGTGCTCATCGCCGACGAGCCGACGACCGCGCTGGACGTGACGATCCAGGCGCAGATCATGACCGTCCTCGGCACCGTGCGGGCGAAGACCGACGCGGCGATGGTGCTCATCACGCACGATCTCGGCCTCGTGGCCGAGGTCGCCGATGCGGTCTGCATCCTCTACTCCGGTCGCGTGGTCGAGCGGGGCTCGGTCTGGGACGTCTTCGGCCGGCCCGCGCACCCGTACACGGCGGGGCTGCTCGGCAGCCTGCTCTCGGCCGAGCGCGACTCCGGCGATCGGGTCTACGCGATCCCGGGCTCGCCGCCGTCGCCGCAGAACCGCCCCCGCGGCTGCCCTTTCGCTCCGCGCTGCGAGCTGCCCGCGAAATCCGAGCTCTGCACACAGCTCGAGCCGCTGCTCGAGGACCTCGGCCGCGACCGCTGGGCCGCCTGCCACTACGCGCAGCAGACCCCGCGCTTCGCCGCGGAGGTGACCGCGTGAGCGCCCCGGCACTGAAGGACGCCGTGCTGAAGGTCGACGACCTGCACGTGCGGTTCACCCAGCGCACGGGCCTGCGCTCGCGCCGCGTGATCGAGGCCGTCAAGGGCGTGTCGTTCGAGCTCGCGCGCGGCGAGACCCTGGGGCTGGTCGGCGAGTCCGGCTGCGGCAAGTCGACCCTCGTCCGCACGGTCTTCGGCCTGAACCCGGTGGCGAGCGGCTCGATCGAGGTGCTCGGGCGCCGGCTCGACACCCTCTCCAGCCGCGAGCGCCGGAGCGTGCAGAACCGGATGCAGCTGGTGTTCCAGGATCCGTACTCGGCCCTGAACCCGAGGCTGACGGCGCACGAGATCGTGGCGGAGCCGTTGCGCATCGCCGGCCGCTACTCCCGCGACCGCGTGGTCTCGCTCCTCGACGACGTCGGCCTCGGGACCGACGCGCTGGAGCGGCGTCCCGGCCAGTTCTCGGGCGGACAGCGCCAGCGGATCGGCATCGCCCGTGCTCTGGCGCTCGAGCCCGACGTGCTGGTGCTCGACGAGCCCGTCTCCGCCCTGGACGTGTCGGTGCAGGCGCAGGTCATCAACCTGCTCAAGGACCTGCAGGCCGCCCGCGGGCTCTCCTATCTCTTCATCGCCCACGACCTGGCGGTGGTGCGCTACCTCTCCGATCGGGTCGCGGTGATGAACCGCGGCGAGTTCGTCGAGGTCGGCACCCGCGATCAGGTGTTCGGCGCCCCCGCGCACCCCTACACGCGCTCGCTCCTCGACTCCATCCCTCTCTCCGATCCCCGGCAGCGGCCGAACGCGCCGGCCGCCTCCCCTCAGCCCGTCTCCACCCTCAGCGAAGGAACCCACCGCTCATGACCCGGAACCGCGCCACCTCGACCCTCGCCCTCACGACGATCGCCCTCGCGATCGCCGCTCTCACCGGCTGCTCGGGAGCCTCGAGCGCCTCGGCCGACCGCGACCTCGTCATCGGCCAGGTGGCCGAGCCGGAGAGCGCGCCCGACCCGATCATGGACGGGTCGCTCGCGGGCTACAACTACTACTACAACGTCTTCGACCAGCTGACGAAGCTCGATGCGGACGGGGCGATCGAGCCCTCACTCGCCACCGAGTGGACGCCGAGCGAGGACCTCACGACGTGGACGTTCACGCTCCGCGACGACGCGACGTTCTCGAACGGCGACCCGGTCACGGCCGGCGACGTGGCGTTCACGTACAGCACGATCCTGGCCTCGCCGGACTCCGACAACCTCGGCTACATGGGCGTCCTCCAGTCGGTCGAGGCGACCGACGACACCACCGTCGTCTTCACCCTGAACGCCCCGTTCTCGCCGTGGCCCTCGATCACCACCGCGATCTCGATCGTGCCCGAATCGGTCTACACCGAGCTCGGCTCCGAGGGCTTCGCCGCCGCTCCCGTCGGCAGCGGGCCGTTCCGCTTCGTCAGCTACACCCGCGGCGTCGAGTACGTCATCGAGCGGAACCCCGACTACTGGGGCGAGGAGCCCGAGGTCGAGAAGGTCACCTTCCAGACCGTCGGCGACTCCGACGCACGGCTGAACGGCGTCTCGTCGGGAAGCCTCGACATCGCCCTCATCTCGCCCAACCAGGTCGACTCGCTGAGCGGGAGCGGTGTCGACGTCGCCTCGCGCACGGCGAACGGCGTCACCTTCCTCGGGATGAACTCGAGCACCGGAGTGCTCGCCGACCCCCGCATCCGCCAGGCGATCGGGCTGGCCATCGACAAGCAGTCCCTGGTCGACGGCGTCCTCAGCGGCCGCGCGGTCCCGAACGACCAGATCGTGGCGCCGGACGTGGCGGGCTACGCCGACCTCGACGCCACCGAGTACGACCCCGACGCCGCGAAGGCGCTGCTCGCCGAGGCCGGCTACTCGGGCGAGACCATCCCTCTCCAGTACGCGACGGAGGGGCGCATCCCCCTGTCGTCCGAGATCGCCCAGGCGATCGGCGGCTACCTCGAGGCGGCGGGCATGACGGTCGAGCTGAAGGGCACCGACCAGGCGAGCCTGTCGAACATCATCTACGGCACCGTCTCGGTCGAGGGGCTCTATCTCAACACCTGGGCGCCGTCGACGATGGACGGCGACATGCCGGCCACGAACCTCTTCGCCGGCGGCCAGAACGACTACGCGAAGTCGCCCGAGCTCGCCGCCCTGGTCGAGGAGCAGCGGACCGTGACCGGCGACGAGCGCACCGCGGTGTTCGGCGAGATCGCGCAGACCAACATCGACAACGCCTTCATCGCACCACTGTTCACCCCGGACGCCGACTACGCGGTCGCCCCCGGCCTCGACTGGACGCCCCGCGCCGACGGCGAGTACGTGCTGAGCGACGTGACGTTCGCCGACTGACCCGTGACCACCACTCCTCGCATCCGAAAGGCTCCGCCCATGCCGCACTCCACGCTCCTCCGCGACGTCCGCCCCTGGGGCGGCGAGGCACGCGACGTCGTCGTCGACGAGACCGGGATCGTCGCGATCACCGCGGTCGGCGAGGGGGCACCCGGCGAGGTCGACGCGGTGATCGAGGGGCGTGACGGGATCCTGATCCCCTCCTTCTCCGACGTGCACGTGCACCTCGACTCGACGCGGCTCGGCTTGCCCTTCCGGCCGCGCACCGGCGAGGAGGGACGCTGGGGCCGGATCATGAACGACCGCGCGCACTGGCGCAGCGCCGAGGCGCCGGTCGCCGACCGCGCGACCGCGACCCTCCGGACGATGATCGAGAAGGGGGCGACCCGGGTCCGCAGCCACGCCCAGGTGGACGCCGACTCCGGGCTCGAGAAGTTCGAGGGCGTGCTCGCCGCCCGCGAGGCGCACCGCGACCGCAGCGACGTCGAGATCGTGGTCTTCCCCCAGGTCGGCGTCTTCGTCGAGCCCGGAGTGGTCGAGCTGCTCGACGAGGCCCTCTCCCTCGGCGGCGACCTGATCGGCGGCATCGACCCGTGCGAGATCGACCGCGACCCGGTCCGCCACCTCGACGCCGTCTTCGCCCTCGCGGAGAAGCACGACGTCGGACTCGACATCCACCTGCACGAGCGCGGCTCCCTCGGGCTCTTCTCGATGGACCTGATCGCCGAGCGGATCCGCGCACACGGACTCCAGGGCAGAGTCTCGATCTCGCACGCGTTCGCCCTGTCGTCACCCGCCCGGGGAGTGGCCGCCGCCATCGAGACACTCGCGTCGCTCGATGTGGCGCTGACGACGATCGCGCCCGGCCACGGCGCCGAGCTCCCCCTGCTCGACCTCCTCGCCGCCGGGGTGCGCGTCGGCCTCGGCATGGACGGCCAGCGCGACTACTGGTCCCCGTGGGGCAACGGCGACATGCTCGAGCGGGCGTTCCTCCTGTCCCACGGCCAGGGCTTCGACAACGACATCGACATCGAGCACGCGCTCGCGGTCGCGACCTGGGGAGGCGCGTCGGTCATCGACGGCGGGCTGCACCGGCTCGCCTCCGTCGCCGACCGCCCGGGACTCGCGGTGGGCGACCCCTCCGAGCTCGTCGTCCTGCGGGGCGACACTCCCACCGCCGCTGTGATGGACCGCGACCCGGACCGCCTGGTCCTGCACCGCGGTCGGCTCGTCGCCTCGGGCGGCGCCCTCGTCTGACCCCTGCGGGGGCGCACCCCTGCCGGTCGAGCAGCCGCGGAGCGGCTTCCTCATGGCCCGCCCCCTCCTCCGGGAGGCGGCGGGTCCTCGGCGTTAATGCACGATCGTTACCGAAGTCGCTCCGGCGCTGTTGCGTCACAAGAATTGTTCACGGTAACATTTTGCCCAGGACGCACCCGGACGTGTCACTGCACGACGGGCGTCCACCGCACATCCTGCACTCACTGCACCTCGGGCGCCAGGCCCGCACTGCACTCATCACATCCGGGCCCCTGGGCCCGCACCCACGGGCGCTCCCGCGCGTCCGTGATCTCAAGGAGGAGATCCATGTACAACACGAGGCGTTTCGGCCAGTTCCTCGGTTTCGCAGCAGTCGGCGCACTCGCGCTCGGCCTCGCCGGCTGCTCCGGCGGCTCGGACACCGCCGCCGGCGGCGGAGGCGACGACGTCACCACCATCGGCTTCGTGGCCGTCGGCCCCGAGGGCGCGTGGCGTCAGGCGAACGAGACCAACATCGAGGAGACGTTCACCGCCGACGCGGGCTACGACCTCAAGTACGCCCCCGCCACCAACGGCGACCAGAAGTCGCAGATCGACTCCTTCACGTCCTTCGTGGACGAGGGCGTCGACATCATCCTGCTGTCGGCCACGGAGGGCTCCGGCTGGGAGGACTCGCTCGAGCGCGCTCAGGAGGCCGAGATCCCGGTCATCCTGATCGACCGCGGCATCGAGCCGGACAACAGCGACCTCTACGTCACCCGCATCGCGCCGGACAACATCGCGGTCAGCACCTCGGTCGCCGACTGGGCGAAGAGCGCCTTCCCCGACGGCGCCAAGTACTTCACCCTCGAGGGCCCCGCCGGTGTCTCGGTCGTCAACGAGCGCAACGAGGGCTGGGACGAGGTCATCGGCGCCGACTCCGCCTTCACCAAGGTCGGCGCGCAGACCGCCAACTGGTCCACCGAGGAGGCCAAGAGCGTCTTCGAGACCGTCCTGAAGTCGAACAACAACGACGTCCAGATGGTCTTCGCGCAGAACGACGAGATGGGTCTCGGCGCGGTCCAGGCCGTCCAGGAGGCCGGCCTCACCCCGGGCGTCGACGTCAAGATCGCCACGATCGACGGCACCAAGAACGCCCTGCAGGCCCTCGCCGACGGTGAGCTCAGCTTCGTCGCCGAGTACAACCCGCTCTTCGGCGAGACCGCCCTCGACGCCGTCGAGAAGACCCTCGCCGGCGAGACCGTCGAGTCCTCGATCGTCGTCCCGAGCGAGACCTTCGACTCGCCCGAGGCCGCGGCGACCGCCCTGCCCGACCGCAAGTTCTAGGCACCACCCCCCTCCGGAGCGACCGGGACCCCACCGCGGGTCCCGGTCGCTCCCACCTCCGGCGCAGAGCAGCGCCACTCGAGAACGGAACGACGCGACATGGCGGATTCGCCTCCGATCGTCGAGATGAAGAACATCTCGATCAGCTTCCCCGGCGTCAAAGCCCTCGACGGTGTCGACTTCCGCCTGTTCCCGGGCGAGGTCCACACCCTCATGGGCGAGAACGGCGCCGGCAAGTCCACCCTCATCAAGGCGCTGACCGGCGTCTACAAGATCGACAGCGGCGAGATCGTCGTCGGAGGGACGCCCCGGCGCCTCGCCGGCACCGCGGACGCGCAGGCGGCCGGCATCTCGACCGTCTACCAGGAGGTCAACCTCTGCACCAACCTCAGCATCGGCGAGAACGTCATGCTGGGCTACGAGGTGCGCGGTCCCTTCGGCATCAACTGGCGGGCGACCCACGACGCCGCGAAGCGCGCCCTCGAGCGCCTCGGCCTCGGCCACCTCGACCCGCGCCGCCCGCTCTCCTCGCTCTCCATCGCGATGCAGCAGCTGGTCGCGATCAGCCGCTCCACGGTGAGCGACTCGCGCGTGCTCATCCTCGACGAGCCGACCTCGAGCCTGGACGCGAACGAGGTCGAGAACCTCTTCGTCGTCATCCGCCGCCTCCGTGCGGAGGGCGTCGCGATCCTCTTCGTCTCGCACTTCCTCGACCAGGTCTACGCGATCAGCGACCGCCTGACCGTGCTGCGCAACGGCACCTACGTGGGCGAGTACCTCACCCACGAGCTGGACCGCACCTCGCTGATCTCCAAGATGATCGGCAAGGACATCGCCGCCCTGCGCTCCCTCGACTCCGAGCGCGCGGACAGCGACCACCTCTACCGCGAGGCCCCGCTCTACACCGCGAAGGGCCTCTCGAAGAAGGGCTCCATCGAGTCCACCGACCTCACGCTGCACCGCGGCGAGGTCGTCGGCTTCGCCGGTCTCCTCGGCTCCGGCCGCACCGAGCTCGCCCGCCTGATCTACGGCGTCGACAAGCCCGACACCGGCGAGATCACGCTGCACGGCAAGAAGATCGACGTCCCGACGCCGACCGCCGGCCTCGCGCACAAGATCGCCTTCTCGAGCGAGAACCGCCGCGACGAGGGCATCATCCGCGACCTCTCGGTCCGGGAGAACCTCATCCTCGCCGTCCAGGCCAAGCGCGGCTGGGCCCGCCCCCTCTCCAAGAAGGAGAAGGACGAGATCGTCGCGAAGTACCTCGTCGAGCTCAACGTGCGCCCCGCCGACCCGGACCGCCCGATCAGCAAGCTCTCCGGCGGCAACCAGCAGAAGGTGCTCCTCGGGCGCTGGCTGGCCACCGCCCCGGAGATCCTCATCCTCGACGAGCCGACCCGCGGCATCGACGTCGGAGCCAAGGCCGAGATCCAGGAGAAGGTCGTCGCCCTGGCCGGCGAGGGCGTCGCCGTGGTCTTCATCTCGTCCGAGCTCGACGAGGTCGTCCGCCTCAGCGACCGCATCATCGTCCTCAAGGACCACCGCGTGATCGCGGAGATCCTCAACGGACCCGCTGTCACTGCGGAGTCGATCGTCACTACCATCGCCGCAGAGGGAGTCGTCGACGAGGACGTCGTCGTTCTCGAAGGCGCCACGCAGGAGGCCGCATCATGAGCAGCGACACGCGACCGGACCGGGGCTCGCTCCTCGCGAGCCTGATCCGCCGTCAGTACTTCTGGGGAGCGGTGGCCATCGTGCTGCTGCTGCTCGTCAACGTCGTCAAGGACCCGAGCTACCTCGGCGTCACCGTCAGTCCGACCACGGGCTACCTCGTCGGCAACGTGATCGACATCGCCCGCGCCGCCGCCCCGATCCTGATGATCGCGGTCGGCATGTGCCTGGTGGTCGCGACCGGCGGCATCGACCTCTCGGTCGGCTCGATCATGGTCGTCGCCGGCGCCGTCTCGATGGAGTTCCTCAACGCCCAGGGCGCGCCGGACTCGCTCGGCGCCGCCGCGGCCGCCTTCGGCCTCGCGCTGCTGGTCGCCGGAGTGCTGGGCGCGGTGAACGGCATCCTGGTCTCGGTGGTGGGGCTCCAGCCCTTCATCAGCACGCTCGTCGTGATGCTCGCCGGCCGCGGCCTGGCGAAGGTCATCACGGGCGGCCAGAACACCGCCGCGACGAACGAGCCGTTCCGCTGGCTCGCCAACGGCTACGTCTTCGGACTCCCCGTCGTCTTCCTGCTCGCCATCGCGATCGTCGTGGTCGTCGGGGTCCTGGTGCGCCGCAGCGCGCTCGGCCTGATGATCGAGGCCATCGGCATGGACCCGAAGGCGGCCCGCCTCGCCGGCATCAACCGCCGCGGCCTGCTGATGACCGCCTACATCGGCTCCGGCGTGCTCGCCGGCGTCGCGGGCGTCTTCGCCACCGCGAGCGTGATGACGGTCGACGTCTCGCGCACCGGCTACCAGCTCGAGCTCGACGCGATCCTCGCGGTCGTGGTCGGCGGCACCTCCCTCGCGGGCGGCAAGTTCAACATCACCGGAGCGGCCGTCGGAGCGATCCTGATCGCCACCCTCGACAAGACGGTCGTCTTCCTCGGCGTCTCGTCCTCGGCGACGCCCGCCTTCAAGGCGATCGTCATCGTCGCCCTGTGCCTGCTGCAGTCGGAGCGGGTCCGCTCCGCCTTCAAGAACCGTCGCGAGGCGCGCCGCAGCGTCCCGCAGAAAGAGGCGATCCCCGCATGAGCGCCGTGCTGACCCGACCCGCCCCGCCGGCGAAGTCGAACCGCTCCTCCGCCACCTCGTGGCTGAGCCAGCACCTCGACAAGCTGCCGACCCTCGCCGCCCTGGTCATCTTCCTGGGCATGATCGTCTACGGCGAGGTCGCCTACGGGCGCATCCTGCAGGCGAGCACGATCTCGAACCTGCTGATCAACAACGCGCACCTGATCATCCTCGCCGTGGGCCTCACCTTCGTGATCCTCACCGGCGGCATCGACCTCTCGGTCGGCGCGGTGATCGCCTTCAGCAGCGTGAGCGGCGTGCTGCTCATCAACAGCGGCTGGAACCCCTGGCTCGTGATGCTGCTGATGGTGCTGATCGGCTCCGCGTTCGGCCTGATCTCGGGCGTGCTCATCCAGTACTTCAACGTCCAGCCGTTCATCGCGACCCTCGCGATGATGTTCCTGGCCCGCGGTCTCGCCTCGATGCTGAGCACGGTCCCGGAGCGCCTCCCCGAGGACTCGGCCGTGCTGTCGCTCGCGACGCCGATGAAGCTGATCGACGGACCGAAGGTCAACGACTTCGTGATCAGCCCCGGCGTGATCATCGCCGTGCTCGTCGTCGCCGCCGCGTTCTTCGTGCTGCACCGCACCCGCCTCGGCCGGACGGTCTACGCGATGGGCGGCTCGGAGCCGTCGGCCGCGCTGATGGGCCTGCCCGTCGTCCGGACCAAGCTGCTCATCTACGTGATCAGCGGCACCCTCGCGGGCCTCGCCGGCGTGGTCTACACCGCCCGCCTCGGCAGCGCGCAGAACATCACCGGCACCGGCTGGGAGCTCGACGCCATCGCGGCGACCGTCATCGGCGGCACGCTGCTCACCGGCGGCGTCGGCTTCGTCCTCGGCTCGGTGATCGGCGCCCTGGTCCTCGGCCTGATGAACGTCCTGATCACCCGCGACGGCGGCATCCCGCCCGAGGCGACCACCATCATCACCGGCGGCATCCTGCTCGTCTTCGTGCTCCTGCAGCGCGCAGTGATGGCCCGCAACCGGACCTGACGCCCGCCGCCCGACGCCCCGCGCCAGCCTTCGACCATACCCCCTTGTCTGCTTTGACAAGGGGGTATGGTCCGCTACCGTGGTCAAGGAAGTCAAGCAGCGCGAGGTCGAGCGGTTCCTCGAGTCCTGCGGATGGCGACTCCTCCGCGAGAAGGGTCCGCACAACGTCTGGGGCTCCCCGGACGGCACGCAGGTCCTCGCGATCCCGCGGCACGGCAAGGTGTCTCCGGGAGTCGTCCGCCAGGTCATCAGGGCCCAGCCGGGCAGTCCGGCGGGCTGGCGATGACGGACCGCAACAGGAGCGAACGGCATCGCGGGGAGAGGAGGAGGGCGTCATGACCAGCACGGACCTGCTGCGCACCACGGAGCGCTCGTTCGACGCCGTGGTGACCCGGGAGGGCCGCTGGTGGATGATCCACGTCCCCGCCCTCGACGCGGTGACGCAGGCGCGGTCGCTCCGAGAGGTGCCCGTCATGGCGACCGGTGTCGTCTCGGCCCTCCTCGACGTCGAGGAGGAGGATCTGACGATCCGCCTCTCCTACGAGCTGCCCGCCGAGGTCGCGACCACGTGGCACGAGGCGGAGACTCTGCGCTCGCAGGCCGAGGAGGCCGAGGACCGCGCCGCTGCCCTGCGTCGGGAGGCCGTCCGCACCCTCCTCAGCACGACGCACATGAGCCAGGCCGACGCCGGCGTGATGCTCGGCCTCTCGAAGCAGCGCGTCCAGCAGCTCGCATCCTGAGCGCCGCTCGGACCCCGCTGCGCCGCGCTCGGCGCGCGATCGAAGGGCGTGAAACGCGCGAGGAATGCCCGTCGCGTTGACGTCAACATCGTGTTACCGTGAACATCTCCGGTGCACGCCGGACCCTTTCCCTTCAGCAATGGTGCCGAACCAGGAGTTAGTGCGATGAAGCCCTTCCTACGACCGGTCGTCCTCGTGACGGCGCTCGCGCTCACCGTCCCGCTGCTGACGGCGCAGTCCGCCGCAGCCGCTCCGGCCGACGATCTCGTCCTCCGCTACGCGCTCGACGCGACCAGCGGCACGACCGCCGTCGACAGCTCCGGCAAGGGCCGCGACGGCGTCCTCTCCGGCGGCGCGGTCGCCTCGGGCGCCGCGGGCGTGACGCTCGACGGCGTCGACGACTTCGTCAAGCTGCCCGACGACGTGCTGGCCGGCCTCAGCTCGATCACCGTGAGCACCGAGGTCCTGGTGAAGCCCTCGCAGGGCACCCCGTACTTCATCTGGGGCCTCGGCAACACCACGAACAGCGCCGGCAACGGCTACCTGTACACGACGGGCAACAGCTACAAGGCCTCGATCGCCACCGGCAACTGGACCACCGAGCAGACCGTGAACTCGGGCGCCGACCTCGCCCGCGGGGTCTGGAAGACGCTCACCTACACGCTCGACGACGCCTCCGACACCGCGCGGCTCTACCTCGACGGCACCCAGGTCGCGCAGCAGACCGGCGTGACCATCACCCCCGGCGAGATCGGCGCCGGCAGCACCACCGCGAACGCGATCGGGCGCTCGGTCTACACCGGCGACAAGTTCCTGGCCGGCTCGGTGCGCGACTTCCGCATCTACAGCAGCGCGCTCAGCGCCGCCGACGTCGCGACCCTCCAGGCGAGTGACGCCACCCGCACCACCCGCGACGCCGCCGCGCTGACCCTCGGCGACCTCTCCGCCGTCACCGCGAACCTGACCCTGCCGACCACCGGGCCCAACGGCTCCGCGATCGCCTGGTCCTCCAGCAACGCCGCCGTCGTCTCCTCGAGCGGAGTCATCACCCGGCCCGCCACGGGCAGCGCCCAGGCCGTGCTCACCGCGACCGTCACCCGCGGCTCCGCGACGCAGACCCGCACCTTCACCGCGACCGTGCCCGCGCAGGACGCGAACGCCGACGCGCAGAAGGCGCTCGACGCGCTGAGCATCGTCAACGCCGGCGACGTCCGCGGCAACGTGACGCTGCCCGCGAAGGCCGGCTCCTACGACGTGACCTGGGCCTCCTCGAACGCCGCCGTCGTGAGCACCACCGGCGTCGTGAAGCGCCAGGCCGCCTCGACCCCCGTCACCCTCACCGCGACCGTCGCCGGCACCACCGCCACCCGGCAGCTCCCGGTCACCGTGACCGCCGCGCCCGCGGACCTCGACACCGCGTACGACGCCGGCTACCTCTGGACCCACTTCGCCTCGACCGACTACGAGAAGATCTACTTCGGCTCCAGCACCGACGGCCTGCACTGGTCGAAGCTCAACAACGACAAGGCCGTGCTCGCCAACCTCGCCGGAACGCTCGGCGTCCGCGACCCGCACCTCGTCCGCTCCCCCACCGGCGACGAGTACTGGATCCTCGGCACCGATCTGCACGCCGAGGGCACCGCCGGCGGCGGCTCCTGGGACCAGGTGAACGCCAGCCAGAAGCTCGTCGTCTGGCGCTCCACCGACCTCGTGACCTGGGGCCAGCAGAACCTCGTCTTCGCCGGCGCGCCGAACGCGGGCAACGTCTGGGCGCCCGAGGCGATCTGGGACGAGGCCACCGGCCAGTACTACGTCTACTGGTCCGGCCGCGACAAGACGCAGGTGAGCACCGACGACTGGGCGCTGCGCGTCTACGTCTCCACCACCCGCGACTTCCAGACCTTCTCCACCCCGAAGGTGTGGCTCGACGAGAACTCGTCGACGAACAACGCCGACGGCCCGAACATCATCGACACCACCATCGCCGTCGAGAACGGCGTCTACTACCGCTTCTCCACCTCCGACTGGCGCACCGTCGTCGACAAGGCCTCGAGCCTCGCCGGCCCGTGGACCCGCGTGATCGCCCGCGGCGAGGAGACCTCCCGCGGCCTCGCCGACCACCTCGAGGGCCTCACCGTCTACCAGCTGCCCGACGGCCGCTGGGTCGTGATGGGCGACTCGTTCGGCTACTCCGCGTACGTCACCGACACCCTCGCGGACATGCGGTTCACCGCGCTGCCGGTGGGCGCGACCGGAGCGAACACGTACTCGTTCTCCAAGCCCTTCCGCCACGGCTCGGTGCTGCGGCTCTCCAGCGCCGAGGAGGCCCGCCTGACCGCGGCCTACGGCGGCACGACCACCGGGCCGACCCCGAAGCCGGTGAACGCGAAGGGCGAGATCCTCCGCTACACCTTCGACGGCGGCTCCGGCACGACCGTCACCGACAGCTCGGGCAACGGCCAGAACGCGACGATCGTCTCGGGCGGCGCCTGGCAGACCGGCTCGGTGAAGCTCGACGGCACCGACGACTACATCGAGCTGCCGGACAACCTGCTCGCCGGCGTCACCGACGTCACCGTGCAGACCGAGGTCTGGATCGACCCCGCGCAGAGCGGCGCGTACTTCCTCTACGGCCTCGGCAACACCACCAACGGAGCGGGCGACGGCTACCTCTTCACCTCCGGCAACAACTACCGCACCAGCCTCACCACCGGGAACTACACCACCGAGCAGACCGTCTCCTCCGGCTCGGCCGTGCCCCGCGGGCAGTGGGCGCAGCTGACCTACACGCTCTCCGGCACCACCGCGACGCTCTACCTCGACGGCGTCCGCGTCGGCGGCGGCACCGTCACGGCCGACCCGAAGGACATCGGCGGCGGCACGACCACGGCGAACTCCATCGGCCGCTCGAACTACGACGCCGACAACCGCTTCCGCGGCCAGGTCCGCGAGTTCGCCCTCTACAACCGGGCGCTGAGCTCGGCCGAGGTGCTCGCCTCCTCCGGCAACACCACCGTGCTGGCCGATGTGACGCTCACCGGCGACGTGCTGAAGACCGCACCGATCGTCGACCAGGCGACCCGCACCGTCACCCTCCCGGTGAAGCCCGGCACGGACCGCTCGAAGCTGACCGCCACCTACTCGACCGCCGCGGGCGTCACCGCGAGCCCCGCCTCCGGCACCGTCCGCGACCTGCGCACCCCGCAGACCGTCGTGCTGACCCCGGCCGGCGGCGGAGCGACCACCACCTGGACGCTCAAGGCCGTCGAGATGAAGAGCCCCGTCCTCCCGGGCCTCTACGCCGACCCGAACATCGCGGTCTTCGGCGACACCTACTACCTCTACGCGACCTCCGACGGCTTCCCCGGCTGGGGCGGCAAGACCTTCTACGCCTGGTCGTCGAAGAACCTCGTCGACTGGACCCGCTCCGCGCAGCCGATCCTCACCCTGGACGGCGCGAACGGGAACGTCCCGTGGGCGACCGGAAACGCCTGGGCGCCGACGATCATCGAGAAGGGCGGGAAGTACTACTTCTACTTCTCCGGCCACAATGCCGCGCTCGACCGCAAGACCATCGGAGTCGCGGTCGCGTCGAACCCGATGGGCCCGTTCACCGCGCAGCAGTCCCCGATGATCACCAACGGCGAGTCCGTGAAGTCCGGCCAGGCCATCGACCCGGCCGCGTTCACCGACCCGGCCACCGGCAAGAGCTACCTCTTCTGGGGCAACGGCGCACCCGTGTACGCCGAGCTCTCGGACGACATGCTCTCGGTCAAGGCGGGGACCATCAAGACGATCTCGGGCCTCACGGACTTCCGCGAGGGCGCGTTCATGAACCACCGCAACGGGCTCTACCACCTGACCTACTCGATCGACGACACCGGCTCCGAGAACTACAAGGTCGGCTACGCCACCTCGACGAGCATCGACGGACCGTGGACCTACCGCGGTGTGATCCTGGAGAAGGACCCCGCGCAGGGCATCCTCGCCACCGGCCACAGCTCGATCATCAATGTTCCCGGCACCGACGACTGGTACATCGCCTACCACCGCTTCGCCATCCCCGGCGGAGACGGCCAGCACCGCGAGACCACCATCGACAAGGTGACCTTCGACCCGGCGACCGGCCTGATGCAGAAGGTCGTCCCGACCCTCACCAGCGTCAGCCCGCAGACGGTGCCGACCGCGGCCCCTGCCATCACGGCGACCGCTACGGCGTCGACCCGCTGCGTGCAGGGCAAGGTCGTCCTCTCGGTCGTCGCGACGAACCCGAACGCCTTCCCGGTGAAGATGGTCGTCACCTCGACCTCGGGCTCGAAGACGTTCGCGGAGGTGGCGGCCGGCAAGTCCGTCACCCACTCCTTCACGACCCGCACCGCCGAGCTGCCCGCCGGCTCCGCGACCGCCACGGCCACCGCGTTCGTCGCCGGCAAGCCGGCCACCGCGACGGCCACGGCGCCGTACGCGGCGGCGAGCTGCGGCTGACGCGCTCGCGCCTCCCACCGACCACACTGACCACCCGACACCACCGACCCCACACCACTGAACCGGACGGCGACGACGCCGTCTCGAGAACGGAGAACACCCGCTATGAACACCCGCTCCTTCCTCCTCCGCGGAACCGCCGGCATCGCCGGAGGCCTGCTCCTGCTCGGCGTCGCCGGCACCGCCTTCGCCGACGAGCAGCAGGGCGCCGACGACGTCGACGTCAACGTGCAGATCGCGCCGCTCACCACGCCCGGCTCGCTCTCGATGACCGTCGCGAGCGACTCCACCGCCCTGACCGAGAACGGCTCGAACAGCGTGGCTCGCCAGTTCACGGGCACCCTCCCCACGGTCACCGTCACCGACACCCGCGACGCCGCCGACATCCCGGCCGGCGCCGGCTGGTACGTCCTCGGAACCGCCAGCGACTTCACCTCGTCGACCGGCGACACCATCGGCGCGGAGAACCTCGGCTGGGCGCCGAACCTGATCGACGGCGGCGACTCCGGCCTCGTCGCCGAGGGCGACGTCGTCGACACCGCCCTCGACGGCGGCCCCGACGGCGTCGGCCTCGTCGACCAGGAGCTCCTCGCCATCACCAACGACTCCGCCGGCGTCGCGGAGGAGGGCTCCTGGACCGCGAACGCGGCGCTGACCCTCAAGACGCCGACCACCGTCGACGCGGGCGACTACAGCTCGACGCTCACCCTCTCCCTCTTCGAGTGACCATGGTGGTCGAGTAGCCGCCATGGGCGGCGTATCGAGACCCGGCGTGCTGGACACGGTGGATCTCGATACGCCCGCTCCGCGGCCTACTCGATCAGCATGAGGCGGCCCCGCCCCGCGGGCTGCTCCTGCAGGGGTTCCACGCGGCGGCCTGCGCTGCCCATGCTGGTCGAGTAGCCGCCCCTGGCGGCGTATCGAGACCCACCCCGTGAGAACCTGGACTCCCCATGACCTCCGTGCTCCGCGCCCTCCTCGCCGTCCTCGTCGGCGCGCTCGCGCTCTCCGCCGCTCCCCCGGCCCTCGCCGCCGCCGCGACCGATCAGATCACCTGGGCGGTCAGCCCCGCGACCGACGGCGCCGTCGACAAGCGCTCCTGGGTCGAGCTCGACCTCGATCCCGGCGCGACCGCCGAGGAGCAGGCCGCGGTCCGCAACCTCAGCGACCAGACCGTCACCTTCCGCATCGACGCGGCCGACGGCTACTTCACCGACAAGGGCCGCTTCAACATGCTCCCCTCGGACCAGGAGTCCGTCGACGCCGGCACCTGGATCACCGCTCCCGAGACCGTCACCGTCGAGCCCGGCGGTACCGGCATCGTCCCCTTCACCGTCTCCGTGCCCGACGACGCGGAGCCCGGCGACCACGCCGCGGGCCTCGCCGCCTCCCTCGTCTCCGTCGGCACCGACGTCGGCGGCTCCTCCGTCGGCGTCGAGAGCCGCATCGGCTTCCGCGTGATGACCCGCGTCACCGGCGACGTCGCCCCCGCCGTCGCCGTCGAGAACCTCGCCGGCGACTACCGCCTCTCCTGGAACCCCTTCCAGCCCGGCGCCCTCACCGTCACCGCCGACATCGTCAACACCGGCAACGTCCGCCTCCTCCTCGACGGCAGCGCGACCGCCCAGGGCGCCTCCGCACCGCTCGTCGCCGCCGACGCCGCCCAGCAGGAGCTGCTCCCCGGCGACCGCCGCGCCGTCACCCTCCCGCTCGACGACGTCTGGCCCCTCTTCGCCGTCGGCATCGACCTCACCGTCGCCCCCACCGTCGTCACTCCCGACGGCCTCGACCCCGTCGACATCGCCCCGCTCACCGAGTCGACCACCACCACCGCCGTCCCCCTGCCCCAGCTCGCCGTCCTGCTCGGCCTCGCGCTGATCCTCGCCGCGCTCCTCGCCGGCCGCACCCGCTCCCGCCGCCGCGTCGCCGCCCTCGTCGAGCAGGCCAAGGAGGAGGGCCGCCGTGAGGCCGCCCACCAGCCCTCCTGACCCCGGCCCCGTCCGTCCCCCTCCGCGAGATGCCACTTGTGCACGCTTTTCACGGCGTGTCGCGCTCATAAGTGGCATCTCGCGAGAACTCACACGTCAGCCGGGTGGGCGTGGGACCATGCTCGTATGGGTCAGAGGATCGAGCCTCTCATGGCAGGCGCGCCGGAGGAGGACGAGTCGCAGGTCGAGACCGCGTATCTGCTCCACTCCCCGGAGAACGCTCGCCGACTCCTCTCGGCGGTCGCGAGCGCACACTCCGGGGACACCCTGGACCGTGGCCTGCACGAAGCATGACCCGCCTCCTCACCAGGACGACCGTCGACGTCGACGAGGTCTCCCTCGACGGCGCTCATGTCGCTGACCCCGACCGCGAGATGCCACTTGTGCACGCTTTTCACGGCGTGTCGCGCGCGCAAGTGGCATCTCGCGGAAGGGGGGGCTACTGGTACGTGATCAGGTCGGGGAGGGGGGCGACCTCGGACATCGTCTGGGCGGGGGTCAGCATCGGGAGGTCCTCGTCGTAGAAGTTCTTCCAGCCCCAGGCGATGCCCTCGGGGGCGCCCTCGTGCAGGGCGTTCCAGGTGGCCTGCTTGTCGGGCTGGCCGCCCTGGCCGTCGACGTGGATCAGGAACTCGAGCTCGGGGCGGTCGCGGCGGATGCTGTCGCGGTCCTGCAGCATCGACAGCCGGAACTGGTGCAGCACGAACATCTTCGGCGGCAGGCCCTCGCGCTGCACGAGGTCCGCGAGCCAGCTCGAGACGCTGTCGACCTCGGCGGCCTGGACGCGGCCGATCTGCGCGAGCGGCACCTCGTCGGGCGCGAGCCGCCACTCCGGATCGAGGGCGAGGCCGACGTTCGGGAGGCGCAGCAGCTCCTCGTAGGCCTGCGCCTGAGTGAGGAAGTCGGAGCGGCCCGGCTGCAGGTCGAGCACGACGTACATGCCCGCCGCGGCGGCCGCGTCGATGTAGGGGCGTATGCCCGCTGGGTCGAGCTCGTTGGAGTAGTCGCCGTCGCCGCCGGCGCTGCCCGCCGCGACCGTGGTGATGATCTCGAGGCTCGGCACCACCTGCAGATCGGTGAGCGAGCGGTACGGCTCGGCCACCGCCTCCGCCCGCGCGATCGTCGCGTCGAGACCCTGCTCGCCGAGCACGCCGAGGACGGGTGCGCCGGGCGTGCCGTAGATCGCGACGTAGAGGTGCCCGCCGAAGAGGCGCTGCCCGCCGCCGGGCAGCTGCCAACCGCTCGCCGCGGCGCGCACCGACCACTCCGGCAGCGACTGCGCGGCGAGCACCGGTCCGAGCAGCAGGGTGCAGGAGGCGCCCGCGTCGGCGATCGCGGT
The DNA here is from genome assembly GCF_022815545.1 of Rathayibacter sp. VKM Ac-2928. NCBI lineage: Bacteria > Bacillati > Actinomycetota > Actinomycetes > Micrococcales > Microbacteriaceae > Rathayibacter > Rathayibacter sp. VKM Ac-2928. The sequence goes on along the minus strand of NZ_JALGRU010000006.1, from coordinate 18,373 downwards.
GACGGCCGGCCCCGAGGCGAGGAGGTCGGTCACGGAGTCGCCGACGAGGGTCACCGGGACGCCGACGGCGCGCGCATTGGCGACGGCCGCGACATCGGCGGACTGGGCGAGGGCGGTCACCCCGGCGGGCGGTTCGGCCCGCGCCGGCAGCGCGCCGAAGGGCGGCTCCGCGGGGGCACCGGGCGCGAGGGCGACGAGGGAGGCGACGTCGAGCGGGCCGACCGCGACTCCGGTCGCCTCCTCGATCGCGGCGGCCTCGGCGGCGGCGGTCACGGTGTCGACACCCGCGTGCTCCGCGACGGCGCCGACGGCGACGACACGGGTGGTGCCGAGCCGGGAGAGCTCGGCGTCGATCGACGAGTCGGACGGCGAGGCCGAGGCCGTCGCGGTCGACGTGGATCCGGCACTCTCCACCAGCAGCGGCACGCCCCAGGCGATGCTCACCTGCGCGGCGAGCAGCACCGAGGCGGGTACGTCCTCCACCACGACGACGAGCGGCGCCGCGGTGAACAGCAGGGCGCTCGCACTCGCGGCGTCGGCGGCGAGCGCCACGGGACCGGCGGGTGCGGCGGCCTGCGTGCGCGGCGCCTCCTGCGGCTCGGAGTCCGAGGGGGACGCGGAGTCGAAGGTGCAGGCGCTCAGCAGCGGCAGGACGGCGAGGCCGCCGAGCACGACGCCGCGGCGGGTGAGGCCGCGGCGGGTCAGCCGATCGACGGCGGGGACGTCGGGGATCTCGGGGGGCATGCGCGGACCTCTCCTCTCGGAGCCGGCGGGCTCACTGGTGCGCGGTGGGTCTCGCTCCAGTGTCGCAGGCGCTGCCCCCCTCCCGCGGGACAAGGGGTCGGACAGACCGCTCGGTCAGACCGTGCGCGGGGCCTTCGCGAGGTTGGCCTCGAGCTCCTCGCGGTTCTGCCGCACCACGTAGGCGGGGCGGTCGCGCTCGACGCGCCAGGACTCGCTCAGCGGCGTGATCGCGACGGTGTCGAAGCCGAGGCGGTCGTAGAGGTCGGTGACGAAGTGCACGGCCTCGGGGTAGTCGCTCGACGTGGCGAGCGCGCGGCGGTCCTCGGTGCCGGCCGGGGTGCCGTCGGTCGTGATGTCCGCGGCCATGATGTGGTTGAACGCCTTGACGACCTTCGACTCCGGGAGGTGCTTCTGCAGCATCTCGCTCGTGGTCGTCTCGCCCTTGTCGAGCGCCTCGATGCGGCCGTCGCGCTCGAAGTAGTAGTTGTTCGTGTCGAGGACGATCTTCCCGGCGAGCGGCGCGACCGGCACCTGCTCGAGGTTCTTCAGCGGCACGGTCACGACCGCGATCTCCGCGGCCTCGGCCGTCTCCTGCGCCGTGGCGGCGCGCGCCTTCGGGCCGAGCTCCGCGATGAGGTCGGCGAGGGTCTCGGGACCGCGCGAGTTCGCGATCACGACCTCGTCGCCCTGGGCGAGGACCGCGCGCGCGACCTGGCTGCCGATGTTGCCTGCTCCGATGATTCCGTAAGTGGTCATGGGGAAGGGAACGCCCGCAGAGGGGAGGAATTCCGTCCTGGGGCGCACTCCCACGCCGCGTCCAGGCACCGCGGACGCGCGTCGCCGCGATAGGTTCGAGCGTCCGCTGACGAACGACCCCGGAGACCGCGATGCCGCAGTTCGACCTCCCGCTCGAGCTCCTCGAGCAGTACCAGCCCGACCTGCCGGAGCCCGAGGGCTTCGCGGACTTCTGGCGCGAGACCATCGCCGAGGCCCGCGGCCTCGCGACCGAGCCCGTCTTCGAGCCCGTCGACGCCGGCTTCCCGCTCCTGGAGATGTTCGACGTCACCTTCTCCGGCTTCGGCGGCCACCCGATCCGCGGCTGGCTGATCCTCCCCCGCGGCGTCGAGGGGCCCCTCCCCGCGCTGGTCACCTACATCGGCTACGGCGGCGGCCGCGGCCTGGTCGACGAGTGGACCGCGATGAGCGCCGCCGGCTACGCGCACCTGGTGATGGACACCCGCGGCCAGGGCTCCGGCCACCGCGGCGGCGACACCCCCGACCCGGTCGGCAGCGGCCCGCACGTCAGCGGCTTCATGACCCAGGGCATCGAGTCGCCCGCGGACCACTTCTACCGCCGCGTCTTCACCGACGCGGTGCTCGCGCTCGACGTGCTGCGGGCGCACCCCGCCGTCGATTCGGCGCGCGTCGCGATCTCGGGCGGCAGCCAGGGCGGCGGCATCTGCCTCGCCGTCGCCGGCGTCCTGGGCCTGCTCGGCGAGTCGGAGTCGGCGCGCGCCGCGATCATCGACGTCCCGTTCCTCAGCCACATCGGCCACGCCGTGCGGATCGTGGAGTCCATGCCCTACGGCGAGGTCGTGCGCTACCTGCGCACCCACCGCGGCTCGGAGTCGTTCGTCTTCGACACGCTGTCCTACTTCGACGGCACCTCGTTCGCCCCGCACGCCGAGGTCCCGGCGATGTTCTCCGTCGCCCTGCTCGACGAGATCTGCCCGCCCTCCACCGTCTACGCCTCCTACAACCGCTACGCCGGCCCGCGCGAGATCCGCGTCTACCCGTTCAACGGCCACGAGGGCGGCGAGGTGTTCCAGATCCGCGAGCACGTGCGCTTCCTGGCCCGCGAGCTGGCGTAGCGGGCGAGCAGCTCGGCCGGCTCAGCCCGACTGCGCGTCGAGCATCGCCGTGCCGATGCGGTCCTCCAGGTCGGCCAGCTCGTCGAGGACGTCGACGGCCACCCAGGCCTGGTCCCGCTTCCGGTCGGTCAGCGCCGTCAGCACGCCGACGGCGACGAGCTGCCCGATCGCCGCGCCGACGCTCGAGGGCGCCCGTCCGGTCAGCTCGACCGCGCGGGCGGTCGTGACGAGCGGGTGGTCGAGGAGCCCGTCGAGGAGGAGCGCCGCCGCACTCCCCGCGCGCGGCCGGACGGCGGCCCACCACGCGGCCGGGAGCGCCTCGAGGACGGCGGCCGTCCGGGCCGATTCCGGAGCCGCGACCGCGCAGGCCCGCGCGAGCTCGTCGACGAAGGGCGCGAGCGCCCCGTCCCGGCAGTCGTTCACCAGCTCGAAGTAGCGCTCGCGATCCGCGACCAGCGCCGACGCCACCGGGACGACCGTGGTCCTCGTCAGCCCGCGACGGCGGAGGATCGCGGTGATCAGCGCGCGGCCGATGCGCCCGTTGCCGTCGGTGAAGGGGTGGATCGACTCGAACTGCGCGTGCGCGATCGCGGCCTGCACGATCGGGTCGAGGTCGCTCCGATTCGAGAACCGGATCAGGTCGGCCATCAGCGCCGGGACCGTCTCGGGCGGCGGGGGGACGTGCACCGCACCGCGCGGGGAGTGGTCGCTGCCGCCGATCCAGTTCTGCATCGGCCGGTAGGCCCCGGCGGACCGGGCGTCCACCGGGTCGTCGGCCATCAGGACCCGGTGCGCCGTGAGGATCGCCGCCTCGTCGATCAGGCCCGTCCGGCCGGCGGCGTCGACCATGCCCGTCATCGCCTCGGCCGCGGCCACCATCGACGTCGCACTGGAGTTCGCCCGGATGCCGATGGTCGCGCGGGCGCAGTCCTCCAGGCTCGCGTCCTCGTCTTCGATCTTGGAGGAGGAGACCGCCTCGGTGCGGAGGAGGAGCCGGCCGAGCACGCCGAGCCGGTTCCCGTACTCGGCGTCCAGGGCGATGACCGCGTGTCTGGCGTCGTCGAGGGCCGGCCGGGAGGCGGGCGGCGGCTCCCAGGAGGACTCCGCGATCAGCGGCGGCAGGGCGACCACGACCTCGCTGAGCATCCGGTCAGCGCGCGTGCCGGCCCGGACGGTCTGTCGCCAGCGGCGCGTCTCGTACTCGTGCGCCGGCCACTCGGACGTCATCGGGCTCCCTTCGACAACCCGAATCAGCGGGTGCGTTGTATCGGGTTAAAGCTACAACCCGAATCAAGGGCGAAGCTGATTCGGGTTGCGGGTGCAGTCCGACGGGCATCGCTTTGTGACGTCGTGCGACGACAGCGGTGCCGATTCCCGGCCACTCTGGGCACGATCGGGGGATGACTCGTCAGATCCGCTTCAACGCTTTCGACATGAACTGCGTCGCTCACCAGTCCTCGGGCATGTGGCGCCACCCTCAGGACCAGTCCTGGCGCTACAAGGACCTCTCCTACTGGACCGATCTGGCGAAGCTGCTCGAGCGGGGCACGTTCGACGGCATCTTCATCGCCGACGTCCTCGGCACCTACGACGTCTACGGCGGCTCGAACGAGGCCGCGATCCGGCACGGCGCGCAGGTCCCGGTGAACGACCCGATCCTGCTCGTCTCGGCGATGGCCGCCGCGACCGAGCACCTCGGCTTCGGCATCACGGCCGGCACGGCCTACGAGCACCCGTACCCGTTCGCGCGCCGCATGTCGACGCTCGACCACCTGACCAAGGGCCGCGTGGGCTGGAACGTCGTCACCGGCTACCTGCCCAGCGCCGCGCGCAACATGGGCCACGAGGACCAGCTCGAGCACGACGACCGCTACGACGTCGCCGACGAGTACCTCGAGGTCCTCTACAAGCTGTGGGAGGGGTCGTGGGAGGACGACGCCGTCATCCGCGACCGCGAGTCCGGCGTGTTCACCGACCCGGCGAAGGTGCACGAGATCGGCCACCGCGGCAAGAACTTCACCGTGCCCGGCATCCACCTCTCCGAGCCGTCGCTGCAGCGCACCCCCGTCATCTACCAGGCCGGCGCGTCGCCGCGCGGGATCCGCTTCGCGGCGGGCAACGCGGAGGCGATCTTCGTCGCGTCCTCGACCAAGGCGGGCCTGAAGGCCACCGTCTCGCGGATCCGCGACGCGCTCGAGGCGGCCGGCCGCGACCGCCACTCCGCGAAGATCTACACGCTGCTGACGATCATCACCGACGAGACCAGCGAGAAGGCGCACGCGAAGCACCGCGACTACCTCTCCTACGCGAGCGAGGAGGGCGCGCTGGTCTTCATGTCCGGCTGGATGGGCATCGACCTCTCGCAGTACGACCTCGACGAGCCGATCGGCAACGTGAAGAGCAACGCGATCCAGTCGACCGTCGCCAACTTCCAGGAGGCGAACGAGGACGGCAGCGAGTGGAAGGTCCGCGACATCGCGAAGCTCGGCGCGATCGGCGGCCTCGGCCCGTTCATCGTCGGCTCGCCCTCCGAGGTGGCCGACCACCTGCAGGAGTGGGTCGAGGACACCGACGTCGACGGCTTCAACCTCGCCTACGCGATCACCCCGGGCACCTTCGAGGACGTCGTCGAGTTCATCGTGCCGGAGCTGCGCCGCCGCGGCGCCTACCCCGACGAGTACGTCGAGGGCACGCTCCGCCAGAAGCTGCACGGCCGCGGCGACCGCCTGCCGGAGGAGCACCTCGGCGCCGGCTTCCGCTACCGCGCGGACGCCTGACCCCGGGTCTCGATACGCCGCGTCCCGCGGCTACTCGACCAGCATGGGGTCGCCGTCGCCGGCGTCGGCGCGCACAACCTCAGCTGAGAGCACCCGGCCTCCTCTGTCAGCGGAGGGACCCCCTTCTCAGCTCATGTTGTGCGCGGGCACGTGCTCGGGATCCGCCCGCCGGACGCAGAAGCACCCCGCCGCAGTGCGCGACGGGGTGCTCGTGTGCGTGGGCGAGGAGCGTCAGCCCTCGAAGGTGGCGTCGAGGGTGATCTCGACTCCGGTGAGCGCCTTGCTGACGGGGCAGGTGTTCTTCGCGTCCTCGGCGGCCTTGAGGAAGGCGGCCTCGTCGATGCCGGAGACCTCGCCGCTGACGACGAGGGCGATCTTGGTCAGCTTGAAGCCGCCGGCCGAGTCCGGGCCGAGGGAGACGTCGGCGCGGACGTCGAGCGCCTCGACGGTGCCGCCGGCCTGGCCGAGGACGGCCGAGAACTGCATGGCGTAGCAGGCCGAGTGCGCGGCGCCGAGGAGCTCCTCGGGGCTGGTCGAGCCGTTGGCGTCGTCGGCCGCGCGCTTGGGGAACGAGACGTCGTAGGTGCCGAGCTTCGAGCTCGAGAGCTCGACCTGGCCCTCGCCGGTCTCGAGCGAGCCGTTCCAGGCGGTGCGTGCAGAACGAGTGGGCATGGTTCCTCCTTCGGGGCGGGGAGCACCTGCCGTGCCGGCGCTCTCCCTGGGATTCCGAGCCTAGGGGAACGATCGTTCTCCTGCAACGCGCTGGCGCGGAACGTCGCCTGGGAAAGCGCCGACTCAGTGCAGCAGCTTGAGCCCGATCACGCAGCCGACGATCCCGAGGACCAGCAGCGTGCGGACGAGCGAGAAGCCCTCGCCGCCGAAGAACATGCCGTAGAGCACGGTCAGCGAGGCGCCGATCCCGACCCAGACGGCGTAGGCCGTGCCGGTGGGCAGGTCGCGCATCGCGTAGGCCAGCCCGGACAGGCTGGCGACGACGCCGACCCCGAAGATCACGGACGGCCAGAGGCGGGTGAACCCCTCCGACTTGCCGAGGGCGGTGGCCCACACGGCCTCGAGGACACCGGAGACGATCAGGACGATCCAGGACACGACGACTCACTCCTTCGAGTCAGTCTTGTCGTGCTGCCGGGTACTGCTCCCTCGTCCGGTTCGCCGTCATCGGCTCCCGCCAGCCTGTCACCGCGCCCTGGGCAGGCCCTGGGCAGCGGCGGCGGGCGCGGGGCGGGGCAGCGCCGCTAGGCGAGGACCCGGTGGCCGCCGCCGCGCTGCCGCGCCATCTCGGCGCCGAGGCGCTCCGCCTCCTCGCGGGAGTCGTGGCGGGTGAGCGGGACGGCGGCGCCCGCGATGCGGTTGTGCCAGCCGGCGTCGTCGGCGTAAGTCTCGATGGCGGCGATGCGGTCGCCGCTCCTGCTGGTGTGCGCGGTCAAGGGCGCCCTCCGTCTCTCCCGCGTCTCGGAGTCGAGCGGGCCCACCAGACAACCCCGCGCAGCGGCGTCCGCTCCAGGGGTTGACGCTTCCGAGCAGGGAGGCGAAGGTCTCAGCCCGCGACGGAGGCGGCGGGATCGAGGTGGTCGGCCAGCGCGTCGATCGCCTGGTCCCAGCCGTCGTAGAACGAGTCGTCGCCCTGCTCGCCGTCGACGCCGGCCAGCTCGAAGGTCAGGCGCGTCAGCTCGCCGGCCGAGCGGATCGACACGGTCACGACGGGCGCGTCCGCGTCGCCGGGCTCGCCCCAGGTGAAGACGAGCTTCTCGGGAGCCGTGATCTCGCGGTAGACACCGCCGGTCGGGTAGGTCTCCTCGCTCGCGGTCGAGACCATCGTGTAGGCGTAGCGGCCGCCGACCTTCAGGTCGACCTCGACGGTGTCGCGCGGAGTGGTCAGCCCGCGGGGGTGCCACCACTGGGCGAGCTCGTCGGGGTCGGTCCACGCGCTCCAGATCTCCTGGGGCGTCGCGTCGAACAGCCGGGTGAGGGTGAAGCCCTGAGCGTCGTCGGTCATGGTCGTACTCCTTGCTGAGCGTCGGAAGGGGTGCGCGCGAGCGTACTCCGGGGGCCTCCGAGGCTCCTCCACTCGGTCCCCCGCGCGCAACCCGGACCGTGCTGGACGAGGGAGAGGACGCGCCGCGCCCCTTTTCTTGCTGGTCGAGCAGCCCCGCAGGGGCGTATCGAGACCCGACGTCATCAGCAGGGCGGGGCTGCAGACTCGCGTTCTGACGGTGGTGGATCTCGATACGCCCGCTGCGCGGGCTACTCGATCAGCATGAGAGGGCCCGATCCGCGGGCCGCTCGCTCAGCACGGACGCGGGTCAGCTGCCGAGGCGGCCCGTCAGGCGGCGGTGGAAGCCGGTGCTGCGCTCGTCGAGGCCCTCGATGGTGACGGTGGCGCCGTGGTCGCGGTACTTCGTCTCGATGGAGTCGAGGGCGGCGACGGTGGAGGCGTCCCAGATCTGGGCGCGGCCGAGGTCGATGACGACGGCGGCCGGGTCGTCGGAGTAGGCGAAGCGGTCGACGAGGTCGTTGCTGCTGCCGAAGAAGAGCGGGCCGGTCACGGTGTAGCGGACGGACGCGCCGTCGGCGGCGAGGGCGCGCTCGACCGCGATGACGTGGGCGACGCGGCGGGCGAAGAGGATCATCGCCAGGATCACGCCGACCAGCACGCCGAGCGCGAGGTTGTCGGTCGCGACGACGACGACCACGGTGACGACCATCACGAGCGTCTCGGGCACGGGCATCCGGCGCAGGGTCGAGGGGCGGAGGCTGTGCCAGTCGACGGTGCTGATCGCGACGATCATCATCACCGCGGCGAGCGCCACCATCGGGATGCGGCCCATCACCGAGCTGAGGCCGGTGACCAGCGCGAGCAGGAAGACGCCGGCGACGATCGTCGAGATCCGGGTGCGCGCGCCGCCGGTCTTCACGTTGAGCACGGTCTGGCCGATCATCGCGCAGCCGGCGATGCCGCCGTAGAAGCCGGCGAGCAGGTTCGAGACCCCGAGCGCCCAGGACTCGCGGCCCTTGTGCGAGGGGGTGCCGGTCATCTCATCGACGAGCTTGGCGGTGAGCAGCGTCTCCATCAGTCCGACGAAGGCGACGCTGAGCGCGGTCGGCAGGATCAGCTGCAGCGTCGCGAGGTCCAGCGGCACCAGGAACGGCGTGATGCCGGGCAGCTGCCCGGTCAGCGGTCCCTCGTCGGCGACGTCCGGGACGGCCAGGTTCGCGAGGATGACGACGGCCGTCACGACGACGATCGCGACGAGCGGAGCCGGCACCGCGGTGGTGAAGCGGGGCAGGACGAAGATGATCAGCAGGGTCGCGGCGAAGAGGGCGTACGCGATCCAGGGCACTCCTATGACATGGGGCACCTGCGCCAGGAAGATCAGGATCCCGAGCGCGTTGACGAAGCCGATCATCACGGAGCGCGGGATGAACCGCATCAGCCTCGCGAGACCGGCGAAGCCGAAGACGATCTGGATGACCGCGGCGAGGATCACCGTCGGCAGCACGTACTCGACGCCGTGCTCCGAGACGAGCGGCGCGATGACGAGCGCGACGGAGCCGGCAGCCGCGGTGATCACACCGGGGCGCCCGCCGAGGATCGACATCGTCAGCGCGAGGACGATCGACGCGACGAGGCTCACCATCGGGTCCACTCCCGCGACGACCGAGAAGGAGATCACCTCGGGCACGAGCGCGAGGGTCGTCACCATGCCGGCGAGCACCTCGCGGGAGAGCTGGCGCGGCGAGCGGAGGGCGTCGAGGACGGTGATCGCGCGGTTCGCGACGGCGGGGCGGGGCCCGGGCAGGCTGGTCGGGCTGGTGGGGACGGACACGACGGACCAACCTACCGTAACGTGAGGGTTGACGGAACGGAGTCGAGATGACGGACGAGCACAGCACCGAGCTGACGGCCGAGGAGGTCGAGGCGACCATGCGCATCGGCGAGCTCGCCGACCGGTCGTCGCTGTCGCTGCGGACGATCCGGCACTACGACGAGGTCGGGCTGCTCCGGCCGAGCGGCCGCACCGAGGGCGGGTTCCGCCTCTACACCGAGCGCGACTTCGACCGCCTGCTGCTCATCCGCCGGATGAAGCCGCTCGGCTACACGCTCGACGCGATGACCGAGCTGCTGCGCGTCGTCGACAGCCTGGAGCAGGCGGAGACACCGGAGGAGACCGCCGCGATCCGCGCGCGGCTGGCCGCCTTCGAGGAGGAGGCGTCGCTCCGCCGCGCGAAGCTGCAGGACCAGCTGGCGATGGCCGACGAGTTCCTCGCCCTGCTCCGCGCGCGCTGAGGCGGCGAGCAGGGCGAGGCGATCGGCCTGGCCCGGCTACAGGATGAAGAGCATCTCCTGGTAGGTCGGCAGCGGCCACAGGTCGTCGGCGATGAGCCCCTCGATGGTGTCGGCCGCCTCGCGGACGGCCGCCATCGCCGGGATCAGCGCGGCACGGGCGTGCTCCGCCTCGGCGAGGGCCGTGTGGCCCGGCTCCGCGGCGAGCGCGTCCTTCAGCGTGGCGAGCGCCGTGCGCAGGTCGGCGATCGGCGCGCTCACCTCGTGCAGCGGCGCGAGATCCGGCTCCACTCCGGCGGCCTTCAGCGCGCCGACGTTCAGCGCGACCTCGGTCTGGTGCCGCACGGCGGCCGGCAGGATCGAGGTCGTGCCCATCTCGAGCGTCAACCGCGCCTCGACGCCGACCGACAGCGCGTACTGCTCGAGGCCGATCTCGTAGCGGCTGTGCATCTCGCGGTGGTTGAAGACCCGGTACTTCTCGAAGAGCTCGAGGGCGGAGTCGGTGATCAGCTCGGGCAGGGCGTCGAGCGTCGTGCGCAGGTTGGCGAGCCCGCGCTTCTCGGCCTCGATCGGCCAGGCGTCCGCGTAGCCGTCGCCGTTGAAGACGACCGCGCCGTGCTCGGTGATGATCGCGGTCAGGAGGTCCTGCACCGCGGTGTCGAAGTCGGTGCCGGCGGCGACCGCGGTCTCCAGCTCGGTCGCGGCGAAGTCGAGCGACTCCGCCATGATCGTGGCGATCGTCACCATCGGGCCGGCGACCGACTGCATCGAGCCCGGCGCGCGGAACTCGAAGCGGTTGCCGGTGAAGGCGAACGGGCTGGTCCGGTTGCGGTCGCCCGGGTCGGTCGGGAGGATCGGCAGGGTGTCGACGCCGATCTGCATCGCGCCACGCCCCTTCGACGAGGTCGCCGGGCCCTTCGCGAGCTGCTCGAAGACGTCGGCGAGCTGGTCGCCGAGGAAGATCGAGATGATCGCGGGCGGGGCCTCGTTGGCACCGAGGCGGTGGTCGTTCGAGGCGGAGGCGACGGAGGCGCGCAGCAGCCCGCCGTAGCGGTGCACCGCGCGGATGACCGCGGCGCAGAACACCAGGAACTGCGCGTTCTCGTGCGGGGTGTCGCCGGGGACGAGGAGCGAGCCGAGCTCGCTGTTGCCGAGCGAGAAGTTGACGTGCTTGCCGGAGCCGTTGACCCCGAGGAAGGGCTTCTCGTGGAAGAGGCACTCCATCCCGTGCTTCTTCGCGACCGACTTGAACGTGGTCATCAGGAGCTGCTGGTGGTCGGCGGCGATGTTGCCGCGCTCGAACATCGGGGCGATCTCGAACTGACCGGGAGCGACCTCGTTGTGCCGGGTCTTCGCGGGGATGCCGAGCTTGAACAGCTCGCGCTCGGTGTCCATCATGAAGCCGAGCACGCGCTCCGGAATGGCGCCGAAGTAGTGGTCGTCGAACTCCTGGCCCTTGGGCGGCTTGGTTCCGAAGAGGGTGCGGCCGGCGTTCAGCAGGTCGGGGCGGGCGAGGAAGAAGTGCCGGTCGATCAGGAAGTACTCCTGCTCCGGTCCGCAGAACGAGACAACGGGCTTCGGCGCGACGTGCCCGAAGAGCTTCAGGATGCGGACGGCGTGCTCGCCCATCGCCTGCTGCGAGCGCAGCAGCGGCGTCTTGTGGTCGAGGGCCTCGCCGGTCATCGAGACGAAGACGGTCGGGATGCAGAGGGTGTTGCCGTTCGGGTTCTCGAGCACGTAGGCCGGGCTGGTGACGTCCCAGCCGGTGTAGCCGCGGGCCTCGAAGGTGTTGCGGAGCCCGCCGTTGGGGAAGCTCGACGCGTCGGGCTCGCCCTGGACCAGGGTCTTGCCGGCGAACTCGGCCAGAGCCGAGCCGTCGCCGACCGGCTCGAAGAAGCTGTCGTGCTTCTCGGCGGTGAGCCCGGTGAGCGGGTAGAAGACGTGCGCGTAGTGGGTGGCGCCCTTCTCGAGCGCCCAGTCCTTCATCGCCGAGGCGACGGCGTCGGCGACCAGCGGGTCGAGCACGGCCCCGTGCTCGATGGTGGCCATGACCGACTTGAAGACCGACTTCGGCAGGCGCTGCCGCATCACGATCGTGCTGAAGACGTTCGAGCCGAAGATCTCGCCCGGCGCCTCGGTCTGATCGAAGACGACCGCGGGCGGGACGTAGGCCTCGACGTCCTTGATCGCGTCGCGGCGGACCGTGTTCCCACTCATGTGTGCCCCGTTCAGCGGCGTCGTGCTCCGCGCCGACCGCGGAGACCGTGGCCAGGCTAGGGAGCGCAGATGCCGGGGCTGTTTCGGGGCCGTGACGTTCTCCCCCGGCCTGTCGCTCCCGCGCGTCTGCTTGCATGGGGGGATGAGCCTGCAGCGGACCGATGTGCTGGTCGTCGGCGGCGGACCGGTCGGCGTGCTGCTGGGCGCGCTGCTCGCCCGGCGCGGGGTCGACGTGCAGGTCTGGGAGCGGCGGACCGCGGTGCCCGCCGGGTCGCGGGCGATCGGCATCCATCCGCCCTCGCTCGACGCGATGGCCGAGGTCGGTGCCACCGAGCGGATCCTCGCCGAGGGCGTCCGGGTCGCGGAGGGCGTCGCGGTGAGCCGGCGCCGGGTGCTCGGAGCGCTGTCGTTCGCACGGGCCTCGCGCACGCATCCGTACGTCGTCACCCTCGATCAGCACCGGACCGAGTCGATCCTGCGGGAGCGGCTGGAGGCTGCGGCGCCCGGCGCGCTGCGCTCGGGTGTCTCGCTGACCGGGCTCGCTCGCGGGCGTGACCACGTCGACGCGACCGGGGCGGACGAGCACGGCGCTCCGGTGGCGGTACGCGCCGCCTTCGTCGTGGGTGCGGACGGGGCGCGCAGCGCGGTGCGCGAGCTGCTCGGGATCCGCAGCACGGGCCGCGACTACCCCGACTCCTACGTGATGGGCGACTTCGCCGACCCGGAGCCGGCCGCGCGGGCGTCGTCGGCGCTCGTCGACGTCGGGCCGGACGGCGTGATCGAGTCGTTCCCGCTGCCGGGCGGGCGGCGGCGCTACGTGGCGCTCGCGGGTGACGATCTGGTGGCGCCCGCGTGGCGGCCGGACGCGGCGCCCGATCCGGCGTCCGCCCTGGCGCTCAGCACCGTGGTGCGGGCGCGGACCGGCGCGGAGCCCGACCCGGCGACCTGCACGATGCTCAGCGGCTTCCAGGTGCGGCGGCGCGCGGCCGAGCGGATCGGCGTCGGGCGGGTGGTGCTGATCGGGGATGCGGCGCACGAGATCAGTCCGATCGGCGGGCAGGGGATGAACCTGGGCTGGCTGGACGCGGCCGAGCTCGCGCCGCTGCTCGTGGACGCGGTGCGCAGCGGTGCGGCGGGGCCGTTCCCCTCGTTCGCCCGGCGGCGGATGCGGGTGGCGCGGCGGGCGGCGCGGCAGGCCGAGCTGAACATGGCGGCGGGGCGGCCGACCGGCGGCGCGGGGCTGCTCGGGCGCGAGGGACTGCTGCGGGCGCTGCTGGCGCTGCCGACCTCGGACCTGCTCGCGCGGGTGTACTCGATGCGTTGGTCGTAGGGCCGGCGGTCGGGCTGCTCGGGCTGCCGGGGCTGCTCAGGCCACGAGTCGCGCGCCCGCCAGGCCGAGCTCGACGACGAGGACGAGCGAGGAGGCGATCACCAGGCGGAACAGCGTGCGGGTCGGCGGGCCGGTGAGCACCAGGCGGATGCCGGCGGCCGCGAGGACGAGGACCGCCACGGTCGCGACCACGGCGAGGACGATTCCCGGGCCGCCGACCGGATCGTCGCCGGCGACCTGGCCGAGCAGCACGAGCACCGCGCCGAGCATCAGCGAGCCGAACGCGACGACGCCGGAGAGGCGCAGCCCGAGGCGGTGCGGGAAGCCGCGGACGCCGGTCGCCTCGTCGTCGACGAGGTCGGGGAGCACGTTGGTACAGTGGATCGCGACGCCGAAGACCGCACCCGTGGCGACCGCCCACCAGGCCGGCAGCTGGCCGCCACCCGCCGCGACGGAGACGACGGGGAGCAGCCCGAAGGCGACGAGGAACGGGACGACGGAGAACGCGGTGCGCTTGAGTCCGGCGTCGTAGGCCCAGCCCGCGGCGACGAGGACGAGGTGGGCGACGGCGGCGACCGTCCCGAGCAGGAGCGAGAGCACGACGGCGACGGCGGCGGTGCCGAGTGCGGCGGCGCGGACCTCGCCGACGCTGATCCGACCGAGCGCGACGGGCTTGTCGGTGCGGCCGACGGCGCGGTCGCGGTCGGCGTCGATCCAGTCGTTCGCCAGCCCGATCGAGAGCTGCCCGGCGAAGACGGCGAGCGCCACGAGGACGACGATCCCTGGTGCGTGCCCGGACGCCGCGGCGAGCACGGTCGCCAGCACGGTGACGGTGACGGTCGGCCCGGGATGCGACGAGGCCAGCAGGAGGCGCACCCGGGACGTCATCCGGCCAGCCTACGGCGGGCGTGCGCGCGGCGCCGTCCCGGCCCGGTGGCGAGGGAAGGGAAGGACCCGCCTCTCTCTCATGCTGGTCGAGTAGTCCCGCAGGGACGTATCGAGACCCACCCCTCCGTCACGGGGGCCGATCGCCTCCCGCTCCGACACCGGTGGATCTCGATACGCCCGCTCCGCGGGCTACTCGATCAGCAGGGGACGCGGTGCCGCTGCGCTGGTGTGGGTGGTGGTGATCATGCTGGTCGAGTAGCCCGCAGGGCGTATCGAGACCCGCCATCGCCAGGCCGAGGGTCCTCCGCTTCATGCGGGTCGAGTAGCCCCGCAGGGGCGTATCGAGACCTTCCCCGTCGGCGCAGTGCCTCCTCCACAGCCCCAGTTCGGCCCCCGATCGTCCCTTTGCGCCCTTGAGCCGGCCCGCGTGACGGTAGTCCTTGATTCAATACTCGTATGACGGAGTTCGGATCGACGGAAGAGGCGCTCGCGCACCTGCGCGCACTCAGCGATCGCGCCGCCGCGAGCGCCCGCGCCGCCGCCCATCCGCGTCTCGCCGAGGCCCGATACCTCTACGACTTCCACCGCACCGCCCTCGCCCACCCGGACGCGTTCGCCCGCGGCGCGACCCCCGGTGAGACCCGCGATCTCGTCGAGCGCTCCATCCGCGCGGAGCTCGCCGTCGCGGAGGGTCTGTCGGAGCAGGTGATCGCCCGGCGTCTCGAGAACGCGCAGCTGCTCTTCGAGCACCTGCCGCTCACGCGCGCCCTCCTCGCGCAGGCGCGCCTGCACTGGGAGGAAGGGGAGGCGATCTGCGCGACCGCCAGCAGCCTCCCCGAGGGGTCCCGCGCCACTCTCGATGAGCGCGTCGCGGAAGCGGCGCCGTCGATGACGCTCACGCAGCTGCGCCGCGCCCTGCGCCGCTGGCGGGAGGAACTGCACCAGGAGTCCCTCGCGGCGCGCCACGCCCGCGCCCGGACGGACCGGGCCGTGTGGGTCACGCCGGATGTGGACGGAATGGCGACGCTGTGCGTGTACGGGCCGGCCCCTGCGGTGATGGGGGCTTACGACCGCGCCGACCGGATGGCCCGTTCTCTGCGCGATGCGGGAGATGAGCGCACGCTCTCGCAGCTTCGCGCGGACGTCGCCGTGGATCTCCTCTGCGACGGCGACATCATCGGCACCACTCCCGACGCCGAGGACCGCCCCGACCCGACGTTCGTTCCCGGTGTCCGGGCGGAGGTGCGGCTCACGCTCGCGGCGTCCACGGCCGTGGATCTCGATGACGAGCCCGCGGAGTTGGACGGCTACGGCCCCGTCCCTGCCGACGTCGCGCGGGAGCTGATCCGGACGGCGGCGTCGTTCACCCGGGTGCTCACCGAACGGGACACCGGTGCCGTCGTCTCCGTCGGCCGGACCCAGCGCGTCCCGCCGTCACGGATGCGGCTGCACCTGCAGCTGCGGGATCAGACCTGCCGCTTCGCCGGCTGCTTGCGCACCGCCGCACGCAGCGAGGCCGACCACACCCTCGAGTGGCGCAACGGCGGCGAGACCTCCCTCGAGAACCTCGTCTCGCTCTGCACGGCGCATCATCACCTCCGGCACGGCGACCGATGGACCTACACGAAAGGTGACGACGGAACGATCGTGTGGACGACGCCGACCGGGCGGCGCGTCAGCAACCGGCCGCCCCCGCTGCCGGGGCGGCCGCCGGACCTGCGGCCGCGACCGCATTTCGTCGACACACCGCCGCCGTTCTGACGGTGGTGGATCTCGATACGCCCGCGATGCGGGCTACTCGATCAGCATGCAGCTCGCGCAGACCACTTCGGGCGGTTCGGCACGGGCTCGCGCTTGCTGGTCGAGTAGCCAGCGGGGCGTATCGAGGCCCACCGCGATCGGGCGCGCCTCCGCCGAGGCGCACAGGGGAACCCCAGAAAGGTGCCAGGCGGCGCATCGGGTCGGAGCCGTAGGCTCGGAGCGTTCTGAAACCGCTCCCACACCCCGGGGGCGGCGACCCCCACGACGCCAAGGACGACGCCGATGAACCGCATGCCGAGCAACCGCACCACCGTGATCACCGCGCTGGCCTGCGGCCTGCTGCTCTCGACCGGAGTGGCCGCCCAGGGCGCCGCCGCCGACACGGCCGCCGCGTCGCTCGAGGACCACCTCGGCCCGGAAAGCGCCGCGGGCGACACGCTGCTGGTGAACGGGCGCGCATACCCGCTGCAGTAGCGCGGACCACAGGGCGATCCGGCTCATCGTCGCGCCGCCCAGGACGAGAAGCGATGGTTCGCGGGCGGGGGCGACGGAGACCTGATGTCTCTTCGCTGTCGGATCCTTCCGCTCGGCGCAGCTCCGTGTCCCCGGGGCAAGGACGCAGGGCGAGATCAGGGCGAGTAGTTCCGCTCTGATTCCTCCGAGAGGCCATCCGGTTCACCGCGGAACCAGGGGCCGGTCGGGAGGCACACCCCAGTAACGACGCGGAAACAGCGGCGACCGTCCTCGAGAAGAGGACAAAACGGACCCCCCGAAGTGGGTCATTTGCGGACCCTGTGAATCTCATCACACTGAGCTGCCTTCGCAGGACCGCAGATCCATGGACGACCAGCAGGCGCAGCACCATCACCCGAATCGCCGCTCGTCTTGGAGTCCCCATGCCCTCACCTCAGCCTGCCCGTTCCCGCCTCCTGGCGCCTTTGACCGCCCTCGCCGTGGGCTTCGGACTGCTGGTCGCGCCGGCAGCCGCAGCATCGGCGGAGGAGCAGCCGCAGACGACCATCGCGGGGACGTGGCACACGGAGGGGCCTGTCGTCGCGACTCCTCCGAGCTCGTCCGCTCGCCAGACCGGCGCCGCAGCAGCTCCTCCGATCAACGACGACCGGGCGAACGCGACGACCATCCCGTCGCTGCCCTACTCGTCCTCGGGGGCCCCCTACGACGGTGCGACTCTCGAGCCGGGCGAGGAAGCGAACTGCCGCACGACCGACCCCGATGGCTCGGAGTACCCGACCGACGGCTACGACTCGATCTGGTACAAGTACACCTCCGACAAGCGCCAGACGCTGAGCTTCTCGGCCGCGATCACCGGGCAGTACAGCCTCGTCAGCGCCTACGTCGACGGACCCGTCACGCCGGCCACCCGCATCAGCTGCAGTGAGACCGACTACCGCCGCACGAACTATCTGCAGGCTCAGGCAGGAGTGACCTACTACTTCCAGGTCAGCGCGCGCGAGTCGTGGGACGGCAATGCTCCCTCGGGCACGGCGAGCCTCACCGTCACCTCGAGCGCCGCGATCCCGAACACGACCTACTCCACTGCGACGGCCGTCACCGCTCTGCCCGCCACCATCACCACCACGAACGCGAAGGTCGACTTCAACTGGTACCAGCCCTACTCCGGCTGCGACTACAACGCGTTCATGGGGTCGCTCTGGTACAAGTACACGCCCACCACCACGGCGTCCGTCCGCGCCGACGTCGGCAGCAGCGCCATCGAGGCGAACGTCGGCGTCTATCCCTCCGACGGCACGACTCCAGGGCAGCTCCTCGAGTGCCCGGTGGGCCAGTCGGTGGAGGCGGACGGCTACAGCTTCTCGCGGGATCGCGCGAACACGCACTTCGTCGCCCAGGCCGGCAAGACCTACTTCATCCAGGTGTCCGGCTTCGAGTTCAATTCGGGCCCCATCACGCTCCAGCTCACCAAGGTCGGGACACTGACGTCGGCAGCTCCGACGGTGACCGGGTCCGGCGCGGTCGGCGACACTCTCACCGCGGTCCCCGGCACCTGGGGACCCCAGCCCGTCGAGCTCAGCTACCAGTGGTTGAGCGGGACCTCTCCCATCAACGGGGCGACCGAACCGCAGTTCGTCGTGCGCGACAACGAGCTCTACAACGGTGAGGTCAGCGTCCGCGTCACCGGCACGAAGGCCGGGTACGCCCCGTCCGCGCGGGTCAGCGCTCCGGTACCCGTCACCGAAGGCTCGCTCACGAACTCGGTGCCGACCGTGACCGGGTCCGCTGCGATCGGCGGGACGCTCACCGCGAACCCCGGCAATTGGGGCCCCGAGCCCGTCAACCTGGCGTACCAGTGGAAACGCAACGGCACCGCGATCGCGGGCGCGACGGGGAGCAGCTACGTCGTCACCTCCGCCGACTCCGGCACCGCGCTGACCGTCAGCGTCACCGGCACGAAGTACGGGTACACGACTGCGACCCGCACGAGCTCGGCCACCCAGGT
>NZ_JALGRU010000005.1:0-275398 GCF_022815545.1 Rathayibacter sp. VKM Ac-2928 | reverse complement strand
CGAGATGCCACTTGTGCACGCCGTTCACGGCGTGTCGCGTGCACAAGTGGCATCTCGCGGCGGGGATCAGGACGCGAAGTGGGCGCGGACCTCGGCCTGCCAGCGGGTGCGGTCCTCGTCGGAGATGAAGGCCGCGTCGAAGGAGTTGAGGGCGAGGCGCTCCAGTTGCGCGTCGTCCATCCCGAGCTCCTCGACCAGCGCGCGGTAGTTCGCGTCGACGTAGCCGCCGAAGTAGGGCGGGTCGTCGCTGGAGACCGTGACGATCAGCCCCGCGTCGAGCATCGCCGGCAGCGGGTGGTCCTTCATCGTGTCGACGGCGCGGAGCGCCACGTTCGAGAGCGGGCAGACCGTGATCGGCACGCCCTGCACGCGGAGCATCGCGACGACCGCCGGGTCCTCCATCGCGCGGATGCCGTGGTCGATCCGCTCCACCTTCAGCAGCTCGAGCGTCTCGGCGACCGTCTCCGGGCCGCCCTCCTCGCCCGCGTGCGCGACGAGGTGCAGGCCCTCCGCCGCGGCCCGCGCATAGACGTCGATGAAGAGCTCCGGCCCGAAGCCGACCTCGTTCGAGTCGAGCCCGACCCCGATGATGTGCTCGCGGTAGGGGAGGATCGCGGTCAGCATCTCGTCCGCCGCGTCGGCGCCGAGGTCGCGCAGGAAGCACATGATCAGGTCGGTCGAGATGCCGTGCGTCTCCTCGCTCCGCCCCAGCGCGCTGGTGAGCCCGGCCATCACGACGTCGAGCGGCACGCCGTTGCCCAAGTGCGTCTGCGGATCGAAGAAGATCTCCGCGCGGCGGACGTTCGCGAGCTTCGCGCGATCGAGATAGCCGGTGGCCAGCTCGAAGAAGTCGCGCTCCGTCTTCAGGACCGTGAGGTTCGAGTAGTGCAGCTCGAGGAACGAGGCGAGGTCCTCGAAGGCGTAGCGCGCGCGCAGGGCGTCCAGATCCTCGGTCGGCAGTGCGATGCCGTTGCGGCGCGCCATCTCGACGATAAGCTCGGGCTCGATCGTGCCCTCGATGTGGATGTGCAGCTCGGCGCTCGGCGGCGCTCCGCGATCGAGGGCGGTGCCGGTGGCGGGAGACGTGAGGGTCACGGTGGCGTTCCTGTTCCGGGCCGCGGTCGCGCCCCGCGGTCACCGTAGTCGGCGCGTGTTACGCGCCGATGACCGGCGGATGTGCGGCCCGCGACGGCGCCCGCCCGCCCGGCCGAGACCGCGCGCCGCCGACCGTCGCCCGCGCACCCGCGCACCCGCGCACCCGCTGGGAGGATGAGGGCATGCCGTTGCTCGCTCCCCGCCGCCGTCCCGCATCCGAGCCGGGCCCTGCGCCGCTGGTCCGACTGCGTGAGGCGGCCGTCCGGGCGGGGGAGACACAGCTGCTCGCCCCGATCTCGCTCGAGGTCGAGCCCGGCGAGATCGTGGCGGTCACCGGTCCGAACGGCAGCGGCAAGACGACGCTGCTGCGCCTGGTCGCCGGCCTGACGCCGCCGAGCTCCGGCACCGTCGAGATCGCCGGCCGCTCGGTCTCGGAGCGAGACCGCCTGCATCGGCGCCGGGTCGCCGCCCTCGTCGGCACCCCGCCCTTCGAGCGCGACCTCACGCTCGCGGAGCACCTCGCGATGGTCGCCCTGTCCTGGGGAGCGCCGCTCGCCGAGGCACGCCGCACGGCCGTCGCAAGTCTGGACGCGCTCGGCCTCGGCGCCCTCGCGAGCCGGTTCCCGCACGAGCTGTCCTCCGGGCAGACCCAGCTCCTCTCCCTCGCGCTCGTGCTCGCCCGGCCCGGCGAGGTGCTGCTGCTCGACGAGCCGGAGCAGCGGCTCGACGTCGACCGCGTGCCACTCGTCATCGAGGTCCTCCGCGAGGCCGCCCGCGGTCGAGCGGTGCTGATCGCGACCCACAACCCGCTGCTGACGAGCGCACTGGCCACCCGCGTCCTCGAGCTGAGCGGCCGATGAGGGCCGGCCGCGTCGGTGTCAGGCGCCTCCGGGTCGGCGGCCCGAGCGAGCGGGTCCAGCCGTCCGCGCTCTGCACCGGTCCCGCGCTGCGGCCGAGCAGCGCGGTGGCGCCTACGCCGGCTACCTCGCGGCGATGACCCTCCTGGTGGTCGTCCTGCCCGTGCTCCGGGCCGTCGTCCTGCTCGCCGCGGAGCCCGACCCCACCCTCGCCGCCCTCGACCCGACGACCGTCGTCGGCCTCGCCGCCGGGCTGCTCCTGCCCGCCGCCGTGCTGCTCGGCCGCGTCCGCGGTCCGGCGGTCGGCGAACCGCACACCACCGCCGTGCTGCTCGCCACTGACCTGCCTCGCCGCCTCGTGCTGCGCCGGCCCGTGACGGTCGCGGGGACGGCCGCTGTGCTCGCGAGCGTCGCGGCCGCCCTGCTCATCGCCGTCGCCGTGGGCGGCGCACCGCTCGTCGCCGTCGGTGCCGGAGCCGCCTTCGCAGTCCTCCTCGCCGTCGCCTGGCTCGCCGGCCAGTGCCTCCCCGGCCGAGGAGCGGCCCTGCTCACCGGGGTGCTGGTCGCCGCAGCAGCGCTCCCGGCCGGTCCGGGTGCCCTCCTCGGCCGCGCGCTGGCGACGGCCGACCCATCGGCCCTGCCCGGCACCGCGGTGCTGACCGCCCTGGCCGCACTCGCGCTCGCCGTCGTCCCGCGCCTGCTCGACACGGTCCGCGGCGTCGTCGTGGTCGCGCAGTCGCGGCAGTGGCGGTCGGCCCGGAGCAGGGGAGCGATCGGCGAGGTCGCCGACGCGCTCGAGGGCTACCGCGCCCGGCCCGGCCGCTTCCGCCGCGTCGACGCCGTCCGCGTCGCCCCGTTCGCCCTCGCCGTGCCGCTCCGCGACGCGATCGGCGCGCTGCGCACGCCCGGCCGCTCCGTCGCCGGAGTCGCCGCGCTGGCCTCCGCGGGGCTGGCCCTCGCCGTCGCGGCCGTCGCGCCGCCCTCGCTCCTCGCTCTCCCCGCCGCGCTGGCCGGCGTCCTCGCCTACTGCGGCGCCGGGGTCTGGAGCGACGGCCTCCGCCACGCCGCCGCGACCGCGGGCCAGCCGGCGCTGCTCGTGCCTGCGCCGTTCGAGCTGCTGCTGCTGCACGGGATCCTGCCGCTGCTGCTCGCCGTGGGGATCGTCGTCGCGGCCTGCGCTGTCGCCGCCGGGCCCGCGTGGCCCGCCGTCGCGGTCGCGGTGGTCGCGGTGGCCGCCCGGGCGATGGACGCGGCCCGCGGCCCGCTCCCGCCCTCGCTGCTCGGGCCGATCCCGCTGCCGATCGGGGACGGCGCCGGCGCCGCGGTGCTGCTGTGGAACCTCGCCGGCGTGCTGGTGACGGGTGCCGCGGCGGTGGGAGTCGCGTCGGCTCCGGGCCTGCTCGCGGCGGTCCCGGTCGTCGCGGCCGGCTGCCTCCTGATCGCCCGCCGGCGTCTCGCTCGCGCCTGAGCCTCCCGGCCTCCGCCCGCCGAGCGGATGAGAGGATGGCCGGGTGACCGCGCATCCCCGGCTCGACGAGCTCATCCGCACCGTCCACGTCCTCCGCGCCCCGGGCGGCTGTCCGTGGGACGCCGAGCAGACCCACGAGTCGCTCGTGCGCTACCTGATCGAGGAGTCGCACGAGCTGGTCGACGCGATCGAGGCCGGTGACCGGGCCGACCTGATCGAGGAGCTCGGCGACGTGCTCTACCAGGTGCTCTTCCACTCCGATCTGGCCGCCGACGGCCCGGAGCCGTTCACGATCGAGGACGTCGCGGCGCACATGAACGCGAAGATGATCGGCCGCCACCCGCACGTCTTCGGCGACGCGACCGCGGAGACCGCCGACGACGTCATCGCCGTCTGGGACGAGCTGAAGAAGACCGAGAAGCCGCACCGGACGAGCGTGCTCGACGGGATCCCGCAGGGCATGCCGGCTCTCGCGCTGGCCGACAAGGTGATCGGCAAGGCCACCACGCTCGGCATCGTCGACGCGGGGGAGGGGCCGCTGCCGATCGAGTCGGAGGAGGACCTCGGCCCGCTGCTGCTCGCGATCGTCGCGTCGGCCCGGGCGCAGGGGCTCGACGCCGAGCGCGCGCTGCGGACGGCGACGCGCGACCTGCAGGACGAGATCCGTGCGGCGGAGCGGGAGCGCCAGGAGGGGTAGCTGTCGCCTCGAGTGCTGATCACGGGGATCTCGATAGGCCCGCTCCGCGGGCTACTCGATCAGCATGAGGCGAGGGCCGCTCGATCAGCAGGGAGCGCGTGCGGCTCGACGCGCGTGCGCCCTTTCATGTTGGTCGAGTAGCCGCGGAGCGGCGTATCGAGACCCCACGTCCCCAGAGCGGTGGATCTCGATACGCCCGCTGCGCGGGCTACTCGATCAGCATGGCTGGCCCGCTGCGCGGGCCGCCCGATCAGCAGGAAGGCCGTCGGTCAGGCGACGCGGCGCCCGCGGGGCAGGCGCGCCGCCGGCGTCGCCGTCCGGCGGATCGCGCCGAGCAGCAGGCCG
The DNA here is from genome assembly GCF_022815545.1 of Rathayibacter sp. VKM Ac-2928. Classification (NCBI taxonomy): domain Bacteria; kingdom Bacillati; phylum Actinomycetota; class Actinomycetes; order Micrococcales; family Microbacteriaceae; genus Rathayibacter; species Rathayibacter sp. VKM Ac-2928. Next base: position 270,936 of record NZ_JALGRU010000005.1, on the reverse strand, counting down.
ACCGCGAGCACCAGCTGCAGCGTCAGACCGACGAACCAGGACGGGACGGTCGCGTCGAAGACCTCCTCCGGAGTGCTCGGCCGCGTCGAGCCGGTGTAGCCGGAGCAGGAGAGCTCGACGACCGGCTCCGGCGCGATCTGCGCCTGCCGAACCAGCAGCGAGAGCCCGGTGAACAGGTCCTCCGGCGAGCCGTACTCGTCGAGGTGCGGCGGAACGGCGTCGGCCAGCACCACGAACGGGTTCAGCGCGAGCAGCCCCCAATAGTAGTCGGCCCGCGCCACCTGCGTCTCGTAGTCCGGTCCGCAGATCCCCTCCTCGTCGTCGACGAAGACGGTCTGCTGCTCCGTGGTCGTGACCGCCGTCAGCAGCCCGAACGCGATCAGCGACCCGACGCTCATCGCCGCGACCACCAGGTAGGTGGTGACGACCGACATCAGCGGCCGGTCGAGGATCCCGCTGAGACCCACTCCGATCGCCGCGACGACGCCCAGCTGCACCGCGAGCACGAGCACCGAGACCGACGCGGAGGCGAGCGACACCCCGCCGACCCCGACGGCGACGAGCAGGAACGGCACGGTGCTCGCGAGGAACGCCAGCGCGACCAGCCAGGCCGAGACGAACTTGCCGAGCACGAGCTGCGCCGTGGTCACGAGGGTGACCTGCGTCGTCGCGAGGGTCCCCGCGTCGCGGTCGCCGTTCACGGCCGTGCCGGAGAGCGCGGGCGTCACCAGGCTGCCCAGCAGCAGCACGAAGTAGACGAGGGTCGAGTAGAGGAAGCCGCCCACGACGGCGCCGCTGCCCGAGAAGACGCCGGTCGCGACCACCAGCAGTCCGGTGACCGCGCCGACCAGCAGGAAGAACAGCCCGAGCAGGACGAAGGACGAGGTCCCGCGCACCCGCTGGGCGAGCTCGAGGCGGAGGACGATGCCGACGCCCTGCAGGAAGGGCAGCGGCCGGGCGGTGGTCTCGGTGCTCATCGGGCGTCCTCCTCGTTCTCGGTGCTCGGTTCCGCGGGCCGGCCCGGCCCCGCGGCACTCCCCGGCTCCCCGGCCGAGCGGGTCAGATCCGAGAAGGTGTGCTCCAGCTCGCCCACCGCCGGCGCGAAGCGGCTGACCGCGACCCCGGCCGCCACCAGCCGCGAGAGCAGCTCGGCCGCCGCCGCATCGTCGACGACCGGCACGAGGGCCGCGTCGCGCTCCACTCGGACCGGCACGCCCGTCAGCCGCTCGACGACCGCTGCGAGCTCCGCCCCGCGCGGCCGCACCGCGTCGATCCGCCAGGCCCGCAGTGCCCGCGACGCGCGCGCGACCGCCTCCTGCGAGGCCGTCACCCCGCCGTCGAGGTAGACCGCCGCGGTCGCCATCTCGTCGAGCTCGGAGAGCACGTGACTCGAGACCAGCACCGTGCGCCCCTCGCCGGCGAGCCGCAGCACGAGGTCGCGCAGCGCGATCCGCGCGCCGGGATCGAGCCCCGAGGCCGGCTCGTCGAGCACCAGCACCGACGGGTCGTGCACGAGCGCGCGCGCCAGGCTCAGCCGCTGCTTCTGCCCGCGCGACAGCACCCGGGTGGGCCGGTCGCCGAACTCGACCAGGTCGACGAGCCCGAGGAGCTCGTCGGCGCGGGCCTCGGCGTCCGGGTGCGGCAGCCCGTACAGCTGCCCGGTCGTCCGGAGGGTCTCCCGGCAGGTCAGGCTCGCCCAGGAGCCGAGGACGTCGGGCATCCAGCCGAGCGCGGCCCGCACCGCGGCGGGCTCCTCGACCGGGTCGTGCCCGGCGACGCGGAGCCGCCCCGCGTCGGGGCGCAGCAGCGTCGCGAGCAGCAGCATCAGCGTCGTCTTGCCCGCGCCGTTGGGCCCGATAAGCGCCGTGACCTCCCCGGGCCGGGCCTCGAAGCTGGCGTCGCGCACGGCGTGGACGGACCCGAACGCCCGCGACACCCCCTCCGCGACGATGCCGGCATCAGCGTGCGTGTCCATCGAGTCCCCCTCGTCGGTCCGCGGCGATCCCCCTGACCGCGCGAGCGCCGCGAGCCTAGCCGACACCCCCGACCGGCCGGACGCCGGCGGCGCGGAGGGCCGGAGAACACCGGTCGACGGTCTGGGAGAATCGCCGCATGGCTTCTGCGATCACCCCGCCCCGCGGCATGCGCGACTTCCTCCCGGCCGACAAGGCGAAGCGCGAGCACGCGCTCGGAGTGATCCGCCGGGTCTACGCGGCGCACGGCTTCGACGAGATCGAGACCCCGGTGGTCGAGGACTTCGAGCGCCTGCACTCCGGCCTCGGCGGCGACAACGAGAAGCTCGCCTTCAGCGTGCTGCGCCGCGGGCTCTCGCACGACGACCTCGCGGCGGCGGCCGCGGCGGACGACGCCTCGGGCCTCGCCGACCTCGGCCTCCGCTTCGACCTCACCGTGCCGCTCGCCCGCTTCTACGCCAGCCACCGCGCCGAGCTGCCGACCGTCTTCCGGTCGGTCCAGATCGCACCGGTCTGGCGCGCGGAGCGCCCGCAGAAGGGCCGCTACCGCCAGTTCGTCCAATGCGACATCGACATCATCGGCGAGCCGGGGCAGCTGGCCGAGGTCGAGCTGATCACCGCGACGGCCGCCGCCCTCGACACGCTGGGCCTGCGCGACTGCACGATCCGGATCAACGACCGCCGGATCCTCACCGGCATCCTCGAGCACTGCGGCTTCGCCCCCGAGCGCTTCGGCCCCGCGCTGATCTCGATCGACAAGCTCGACAAGATCGGGGCGAGCGGAGTCGTCGCCGAGCTCGAGGCCGACGGTCCGGACGCCGCGGCCGTGCTCGGCGGCTACCTCGCCCGCATCGAGGCGGCCGTCGCGGCCGGGGGAGTGGCGCTCGAGCAGTCCGCGATCCTCGGCGTGCTGCCCGAGGGCATCGACCCGGAGGCGGTGCTCGCGCTCGAGACGCTCGCCCGGTCGCTGCGGTCGCTGCCGACCGGCGTCTCGCTCCGCTTCGACCCCACACTCGTGCGCGGGATGGGCTACTACACCGGCACCATCTTCGAGATCGCGCACCCCTCCTCCGGCTCGTCCGTCGGCGGCGGCGGCCGCTACGACGGCATGATCGGGCGCTTCCTCGGCCAGGACGTGCCGGCCTGCGGCTTCTCCATCGGCTTCGAGCGGATCGTCGAGCTGATCGACGTGCCGCTGGACGAGCGGCCGGACGCGGTCGTCCTCGTGCACGAGCGCGACGCGGCCCCGGAGGTGCTGCTCGCGCTCAAGCAGGAGCTGATCGTCGGCGGCTCCCGCGTGCGGCTGGAGCGCCGCGCGAAGAACCTCACGCCGCTGCTCGACCGGGCCGCCGCCGCCGGATTCACGCGCTTCGCACTCGTGCCCCGCGACGCCGCAGCGGCCGCGGATCTCGCCTTCAAGCCGCTCGGCTGAGCTGAGAGGGGCCTCAGCCGATCCGCCGGGAGGGACGGGCGGAGCGGTCGGATCGTTGTCGGATCCGTGAGACCCTTAATACCCGCGAAATCTGCGGACACACCGGAGAAATCTCCCGAGGATAGCGTCGAGGCACCCCGATCGGCGCGGCTTGGCGCGCCCCGTGGGGCAACCGTCGCCAACCGCGCACCACAGCAGCTTCCACCGCCTTACCCGAGGAGTCCCCCTTGCCCCTGTCGCCCTTCCGCACCTCGCAGACCTTCGACCGCCGCAGCGTCCTGCGCATGGCCGGCGTCGCCGGTCTCGCCCTCGGCGGCGTCTCCGTCCTCGCCTCCTGCGCCTCCGACTCCTCCGGCGCCTCGGCCGAAGACGGCGGCGACCTCGGCACCCTGAAGGTCCAGCTCTCCTGGATCAAGAACGAGGAGTTCGCGGGCGAGTTCTTCGCCGACTCCAAGGGCTACTACACCGAGGCCGGCCTCTCCGGCGTCACGCTGACCGCGGGCCCCTCGACCGGCACCGCCGAGCTGCTGTCCGGCTCGGCCGACGTCGCGCTCAGCGACGCCGTCTCGGTCGGCACCGTCGTCGCCAATGAGAAGGCGCCGCTCAAGATCATCGGCGCGACCTACCAGAAGAACCCGTTCACGGTCCTCTCGATCGCGACCGCCGGCAACATCGCCACCCCCGCCGACCTCGCCGGCAAGAAGATCGGCGTCCAGGCGTCGAACACCTCGCTCTTCCAGGCGCTGCTGAAGGCGAACGGCCTCGCCGAGTCCGACGTCACCGTCGTCCCGGTCGAGTACGACCCCTCGGTCCTGATCAACGGCACCGTCGACGGCTTCATCGCCTACCTGACCAACGAGGCGATCACCGTCGCCGCCGAGGGCTACGAGGTCGTCAACCTGCCCTTCGCCGACAACGGCCTCCCCTTCGTCGCCGAGACCTTCACCGTCACCGACCAGGCCATCTCCGAGAAGCGCGAAGCGCTCAAGGCGTTCCTCGTCGCCGAGATCAAGGGCTGGACCGACGCGGTCAACGACCCGGAGGCCGGCGCGATGCTCGCCCTCGAGACCTACGGCAAGGACCTCGGCCTCGACGAGGAGTCCTCCAAGAAGGGCTCCACCATCCAGTCCGAGGAGCTCGTCGTCTCGGACGAGACCGTCGCGAACGGCCTCTTCACGATCTCGGACAGCCTCCAGGAGGAGACGCTCGCGTCGCTCTCGGGCGCCGGCATCGAGGTCGACGCCGCCGACCTCTTCGACATGAGCCTCCTCGCCGAGGTCTACGAGGAGAACCCCGACCTCGTCAAGTACGCCGCCTGACCGCGGCGACCGGAACAGCTCCACCACACATGCAGCACCACGGAGGGCACCACTCGTGACCGACACGACCGACGCCGGCACTCTGCGCGAGCAGGGTGCCGGCGGCACCGGCATCCAGATCCACGGCCTGTCGAAGACGTTCCGGATGGGCTCTCGCAGCGTCACCGCGCTGCAGGACACCGATCTGCACACCGACCAGGGCAGCTTCCTCGCGCTCCTCGGCCCCTCGGGCTGCGGCAAGTCCACCATCCTGCGGATCCTCGCGGGGCTGGAGGAGCCCACCTCGGGCTCCATCCGGGTGGACGGCCGCACGCCCAAGGAGCTGCGCCGCGACAACAAGCTCGGCATCGCCTTCCAGGACCACGCGCTCCTGCCCTGGCGCAGCGTGATGTCGAACATCCGCCTCCCGTTCGAGATCGCGGGCAAGTCGGTGGACCAGTCCTACATCGACGAGCTGATCGACCTCGTGGGCCTGCGCGGCTTCGAGAAGGCCAAGCCGGCGCAGCTCTCCGGCGGCATGCGCCAGCGCGTCTCGATCGCCCGCTGCCTCATCCTCAAGCCCGAGGTGCTGCTGCTGGACGAGCCGTTCGGTGCGCTCGACGACATGACGCGGCAGAAGCTCAACCTCGAGCTGCTGCGGATCTGGACCGAGAAGCCGGCCACGACCCTCCTCGTCACCCACGGCATCTCGGAGGCGATCTTCCTCTCGGACCAGGTCGCCGTGATGAGCCCGCGGCCCGGCCGGGTCAAGGAGATCATCGAGATCGACCTGCCCCGCCCGCGCACGCCGGAGATGCAGCGCACCCCCGAGTTCCACGCCTACGTCGACCAGGCGTCCGAGCTGCTGTTCGGCGACGGCGGCGCGGCCGCCGACGACCACTGAGGCGCCCCGTGGCCACCCTGCTCCCCGCTCCCGTCCCGCCGACCGAGCGCCGCTCGCGCTCCCTCCCGCCCTGGGCCTCCGGGCTGATCGGCATCGTCGGCATCATCGCCGTCTGGTGGCTGATCGCCCTGGTCACCGCCCCCACCGGCGGCACGACCTACGCCCCAGTCCCCACGCCGATCCAGGTCGCGCAGACGATCGCCGAGGACGGGCCTGCGTTCTACTGGGCCAACTTCTCGGTGACGATCGGCGAGGCCGCGGTCGGCTACTTCTGGGGCAACCTCATCGCCCTGGTGCTCTCCGCGCTCGTCCTGATCGTGCCGTGGCTGGAGGGGATCGTCTCCCAGCTCGCGGTCGTCACCTACTGCGTGCCGATCGTCGCGATCGGGACGCTCGTGCTCCTCATCCTCGGCGGCTCCGACGCGCCGGGGCGGCCGAGCGACACCGCGATCTTCCTCGCCGGGCTCTCGGTCTTCTTCACCACCGTCGTCGGCAGCCTGCTCGGCCTCAAGGCGGCCGACAAGGCCTCGCTCGACGTCGTCACCGTCTACGGCGGCACGAAGTTCACCCAGCTCCGGAAGGTCCGCGCCATCGCGGCGCTGCCGAACATCCTCTCCGCACTGCAGATCGCCGTTCCCGCGGCGTTCCTGGGCGCGATCCTGGGGGAGTACTTCGGCAAGATCGAGACCGGGGTCGGGCCGATCCTGGTCGCGGCGCAGGTCTCGCTGAACTCGCCGCGCGTCTGGGCGCTCTTCCTCCTCTGCGCGGCCGTGGCGCTGATCGGCTACGGCCTCGTCGGCCTGATCGGGCGCCTCGTCGCCCCGTGGTCCTCCGGAAAGCGGGCATGACATGACCTCCACGATCCCCGACCGCACCGAGCAGTCGAGCCCGACGCAGATCATCGCGGTCGACGAGCTCCGCCGTCAGCTGCGCAGCGCCGCCCTCGGCGCCACGCTGAAGAGCCTGCGCAAGAGCCTCCTGATCGCGCTGTCGACCGTCGCGATCGTCCTCGCGATCTGGATCGGCGTGATCCTCTTCAGCGGCGTCTCGCCGTACGTGATCAAGGGGCCGTGGGACGTCTGGGCGCACCTGGTCACCGACGAGTCGGCGGCCGAGAACCGCGCCGAGCTGGGCGGGCTCTTCGCCGTCACCATGGTCGACTCGTTCATCGGCTTCGCGGCCGGCCTGATCGTCGCGATCCTGGTCGCGATCCTCTTCCGGTTGTCCAAGGGCGTCGAGCACGCACTGATGCCGTTCGCGCTGCTGCTGCGCTCGGTCCCGCTGATCGCGATGACGCCGCTGATCATCCTGGTCTTCGGCCAGGGGACGGTCGCCTCGGTCGCCGTGGTCGGCGGCATCGTCGTGCTCTTCCCGGCGCTGGTCACGATCGCGTTCGGCCTGAACAACGCCTCGCCGCAGATGCTCGACGTCGTCTCGGTCTACGGCGGCTCCACGCTCACGGCGATCCGCAAGGTCGCCATCCCCGGCGCGCTGCCCTCGCTCTTCGCGGCGATCCGCGTCTCCGTCCCCGGAGCGATCACCGGCGCGCTGCTGGCCGAGTGGCTCTCCACCGGCGACGGCATCGGCGGCGGCATCGCCGGCTGGACCGCGCAGGCCCGCTTCGACGACATCTGGTCGGCCGTCGTCCTCGTGACCGGCGTCTCGCTGATCCTCTACATGGTCGTCCAGGTCATCGAGACCTTCGTCCTGTCCCGGATGTCCCTCTCCCTCTCCTGACGCACGTCTGCTCCCCTCCGCGAGATGCCACTTGTGCACGCCCGACACGGCGTGTCGCGTGCACAAGTGGCATCTCGCGGGACGGGGAGGGTGGGGTCAGACGGTGACGATCGCGTCGATCCGGCGCGGGGACAGCAGGTCGCGGCCGCCGAGGCCGTCGAGCTCCATCACCACGGCGATGCCCTCGAGGGACCAGCCGGCGCGCTCGATCAGGCGGCAGCTCGCGTCGAGGGTGCCGCCGGTGGCGAGCACGTCGTCGACGAGCAGCAGGCGCGCGCCCTTCGGCACCGCGTCCTCGTGCACTTCGAGCTGAGTGCTGCCGTACTCGAGCGTGGCCTGCTCGCTCAGCACGGTCCGCGGCAGCTTGCCGGGCTTGCGGATCGTCACGACTCCCAGGCCCGCGGAGTAGGCGGCGGCCGCGGCGAGGAGGAAGCCGCGCGCCTCGACCCCGGCGATCGCGTCGATCCGGCCGCGGTACGGCTCGATCAGCGCGTCGGCGACCGCGCGCAGCGCCTCGCCGTCGCCGAAGACCGGCGTGAGGTCGCGGAAGAGGATGCCGGGCTTCGGGAAGTCGGGGACGACCTCGGTGAGGCGCTCGACGAGGGCGGCGGCGGTGCTGGTCACGGGGTCCTCCGGTGGGGCGGGAGCGGATCGGCGGCCGTGCGGCGCGGCTGCCGTCAGGGCCCTGGGAGTCTACCGACGCCTCGCGGACGCCTCCCGTTCCGAGGCGGTCAGTAGACTCCTTCCCGACCGCTCCCGCCCTCCGGGAGCCCACCCGTCAAGAGGAGATAGTTGTGGCCCTTATCGAGGCAGTCGTCGCCCGAGAAATTCTGGACTCCCGTGGCAACCCCACGGTCGAGGTCGAGGTCCTGCTCGAGGACGGCGCGTCCTCGCGAGCGGCCGTCCCCTCCGGTGCCTCCACCGGCGCCTTCGAGGCCTACGAGCTGCGCGACGGCGACGCCGAGCGCTACCTCGGCAAGGGCGTGCAGAAGGCCGTCGACGCCGTCATCGACGAGATCGGCCCGGCCATCGAGGGCTTCGACGCCACCGACCAGCGCCTCGTCGACGCCGAGCTGATCGAGCTCGACGGCACCGAGAACAAGTCGCGCCTGGGCGCGAACGCGATCCTCGGCGTCAGCCTCGCGGTCGCCAAGGCCGCCGCGCAGTCGGCCGACCTCGACCTCTTCCGCTACGTCGGCGGCCCCAACGCGCACACCCTGCCCGTCCCGCTGATGAACATCATCAACGGCGGCGCGCACGCCGACACCGGCGTCGACATCCAGGAGTTCATGGCCGTCCCGCTGGGCGCCGAGTCCTTCTCCGAGGGCCTGCGCTGGGGCGTCGAGATCTACCACGCGCTCAAGGCGCAGCTGAAGAAGGCCGGCTTCGCCACGGGCCTGGGCGACGAGGGCGGCTTCGCCCCCGACCTGCCCACCAACCGCGAGGCGCTCGACTTCATCCTCAAGGCCGTCGAGGCCGCCGGCTTCACCCCCGGCAAGGACATCGGCCTCGCGCTCGACGTCGCCTCCTCCGAGTTCTACGAGGACGGCAAGTACACCTTCGAGGGCAAGAAGCTCTCGGCCGAGGAGCTCTCCGCCTACTACGCCGACCTCGTCGCCAACTACCCGCTGGTCTCCATCGAGGACCCGCTGGACGAGGACGACTGGGCCGGCTGGACCCACCTCACCGCCGAGATCGGCGACAAGGTGCAGCTCGTCGGCGACGACCTCTACGTCACCAACCCGGTGCGCCTGGCCCGCGGCATCGCCGAGAAGGCCGGCAACTCGATCCTGGTCAAGGTGAACCAGATCGGCACGCTCACCGAGACGCTCGACGCGGTGGCCCTCGCCCAGCGCAGCGGCATGACCGCGATCCTCTCGCACCGCTCCGGCGAGACCGAGGACACCACCATCGCCGACCTGGCGGTCGCGGTGGACGGCGGCCAGATCAAGACCGGCGCCCCGGCGCGCTCGGACCGCGTCGCGAAGTACAACCAGCTGCTGCGCATCGAGGAGATCCTGGGAGGCGCCGCGACGTACGCGGGTCGCTCCGCCTTCCCGCGCTTCACCGCGTAGTCTCTCCCCGCCGGAGCGGCCCCGGAGCCCAGCACCTCGGTGCGGGCACCGGGGCCGCTCCTGTTCCGCCCTCATCCGTTCCACCACTCGAGGAGGCACCCGCCCATGGCCCGACCGCCCCGCCGGCCCTCCGCACCCGGGAGCGCGCCCCGCCGCCCGGCCGCTGCCGAGACTCCGGACTCGCCCGCCTCGAAGCCCGCCGCCTCGAAGCCCGCCGCGTCGAAGCCCGCCGCCGCGACGCCGAGCGCCTCGAAGCGGGGCGCCTCGAAGCCGTCCGCCTCGAAGAAGCCGGCGTCCAAGCCCGCCGGCGCGACGTCCGCCGCGTCGAAGCGCCCCGGCGCGAAGCCCGCCGCGTCGGCCCCGAAGGCCTCGCGCACCCCGCGCGCGAAGCAGCCTCCTGTCACGCCGTCCTCCGCCTGGGTCGCGGGCGTCCGCGGCTCCGGCTTCACGCTGCTCGTGATGGGCATCATGATCCTGGCCGTCGTCGTCCTCGCGCCCAGCGTGAAGAACTTCGTCGAGCAGCGCGCCGAGATCGCCGAGCTGCAGCGCTCCGTCGATGCGGCGAAGACCCAGTCGCAGAACCTCGACGAGCAGCGCGTGCGCTGGTCCGACCCCGCCTTCATCCGCGCCCAGGCCCGCGAGCGCCTGTACTTCGTGATGCCGGGCGAGGTCAGCTACCTCGTCCTCGACGACATCGCCGTCGCGCAGCAGGCCGCGCAGCCGGCCTCGAACTCGGTGCAGAAGACCCCGAGCGACTGGGCGGGCTCGCTGCTCTCCTCGATCGCGGTCTCCGGCCTCGGCGACCCGACGACGGCGGAGCTCACCCCCACTCCCTGACCCCGGCCCCTCGCCCGGCCGCCGCCTACACTGGAGAGTTCCCTCCGGTCCCCGCGCCCCCTGGAGTCCTCCGTGACCACGCCCCCGTTCGACCCGCCCACCGAGCACGACATCGCCGTCGTCTCCGCCCAGCTGGGCCGCCCCGCCCGCGACGTGGTCGGCATCAGCGCGCGCTGCGTCTGCGGCAACCCGACGGTGGTCTCCACCAGCCCGCGGCTGAGCGACGGGACGCCGTTCCCCACCTTCTACTACCTGACCCACCCCGCCGCGACCGCCGCGATCTCGCAGCTCGAGGCGACCCAGGTCATGGTCGAGTACAACGCGCTCCTGGCCGAGGACGAGGCGCTGCGCGACGCGCACGCGGCGGCCCACCGCGCCTTCCTCGCCGACCGCGAGAGCATCGCCGTCGTGCCCGAGATCGCCGGCATCTCCTCCGGCGGAATGCCGACCCGCGTGAAGTGCCTGCACGCCCTCGCCGGCCACGCGCTCGCCGCGGGTCCCGGAGTGAACCCGATCGGCGACCTCGCGCTCGCCCGCGCCGACTGGTCGCCCGAGCGCTGCGAGTGCCGGCCGCTCGAGGTCTGACAGACTCCGCGGACCGGCGGGTCGACGCGATTCGACGCGCGGTTCGCTAGGCTGATTCCCAGTCGGGGTCAGTGCTGCCACCCGCATCGAGAGCGGGCACTTCGCGAGTAGCAGGGTGTTCGCATTGTCCATCCCTCTGGAGTGTTCACCGTGCCCAAAATCCTGATCGTCGGAGGCGGCTACGCCGGCTTCTACACCGCGTGGAAGCTGGAGAAGTACCTCCGCGCCAACGAGGCCGAGGTCACGATCGTCGACCCGCTGCCCTACATGGCGTACCTGCCCTTCCTCCCCGAGGTCGCCGCGGGCTCCATCGAGCCGCGCCACGCGATCGTCTCGCTGCGCCGCCACCTCAAGAAGACCGCGATCCTCGCCGCGAAGGTCACCAAGATCGACCACGCGTCCAAGACCGCGACGATCACCCCCACGGTCGGCGAGCCCTACGAGTTCGTCTACGACCAGATCGTCGTCACCGCGGGCTCCGTCTCGCGCACCTTCCCGATCCCGGGCGTCGCCGACAACGCGATCGGCCTCAAGACGATCGAGGAAGCGACCGCGATCCGCGACCGCATCCTCACCAACTTCGACAAGGCCGCGACCCTGCCGGCCGGCCCCGAGCGCTCGCGCCTGCTGACGGTCACGGTCGTCGGCGGCGGCTTCGCCGGCATCGAGGTCTTCGCCGAGCTGCGCTCGTTCGCGAGCGCGCTGCTCAAGCGCTACCCCGAGATCGACTTCGAGGAGACCAAGTTCCACCTCGTCGAGGCGATGGGGCGGATCATGCCCGAGGTCGCGCTCGAGACGAGCCATTGGGTCCTCAAGAACCTCGACCAGCGCGGCGCCACCGTGCACCTCGACACGCAGCTGAAGTCCGCCGAGGGCGGCGTCATCGAGCTGTCGACGGGCGAGACCTTCGAGTCCGACCTGATCATCTGGACCGCGGGCGTCATGGCGAACCCGTCGATCAAGAACTCCGACCTCCCGATCGAGGAGCGCGGCCGTCTGTGCGTGCGCGCCGACCTCCGCGTGGGCCACGACGACGTCATCGTCGAGGGCGCCTGGGGCGCCGGCGACGTGTCGGCCGTCCCCGACCTCACCGGCGGCGGCGTCGGCGGCTTCTGCGTGCCGAACGCCCAGCACGCCGTCCGCCAGGGCAAGCTCATGGCGACCAACATCATCGCGGTCCTCCGCGGCGAGGCGCCCAAGGACTACTTCCACAAGAACGCGGGAGCGGTCGCCGGTCTCGGCATCGGCATCGGCGTCTTCCAGTCCGGCAAGATCGCGATCAAGGGCTTCCCGGCCTGGGTCATGCACCGCGGCTACCACGGGCTCGCCATGCCCTCGTGGGAGCGCAAGTTCCGCGTGGTCTGGGGCTGGTGGAACAACCTCTGGCTCGGCCGCGACATCGCCTCGATCGAGGCCCGCGAGTACCCGCGCGGCTCCTTCGAGACCTACGCGTCGCGCCCCCGTCCGGCCGCTCCGGCCGCCGAGTCGGCTCCGGCCGGCACCCCCGGCCCGGCCGGCGCGCCGGTGACCGTGGGCGGCGAGCCCGCCAAGGCCTGACAGCACCGTCGGGTGGTGCGCGAGAGCGCGCCGCCCGGTGGTCGCCCCCATAGCCCAATCGGCAGAGGCAGACGACTTAAAATCGTCTCAGTCTGGGTTCGAGTCCCAGTGGGGGCACTCGTTCGGCGCCAGCGCGCTGGTCTTCTTCGCAACCGGATGTAGCATCGAAGGACAACGGGCCGGCCGCCGGAACGTTGCCAGCCTGAAGCCCCGCTCTGCGGGGCTTCAGTCGTTTCGCGTGGAGATCTCGTCACGGCGTCCAGACTCGTGCGTGGGCGGTGGACCCGTCGATCAGCGCGCCCAGTCGCGCCACTGTCCTCGCTGACGCGGGATGCCGCTCGGTCACGGTGAATCTCCGTCGGTGCAGATACACCGCCAGGTCGACGGCTTGCAGCCCGGCCGTCACTCTCGACGACGCGAAGCGAATGGGCGCCGATATCCGATCCAGTCTGCTCGAGCGGTAGCCGGGCGTTCCGAGCAACTGGTAGCTCTCGAACTCCCGTCGGTGATCGTCCTGGGTCGCGATCTCATCGGCGACCACCCGGACCTTCTCCCAGTCGGAGCAGAGGGATCTGTGGCAGTACTCGTCGATCCGCTCGAGGAGATGCTGCAGCACGACGGGGTGAGGCTTCTGCTCGAGCTGGTAGCGAGCGTTCAGGCGCCGCACGTCGACCCCGCGGAAGAGGTACTGAACTCCGGCGTGCTGAGCGATCTTGAGTGCCGCACCGTAGACGTCCGCCGCTTCGCGATGCTTCCCCCGCAGGGGCTTCCAGTCTCCGGATCCGCCCATCAGTTCGTGTCCGTGCAGTTCCGCGTCGGGCGCGATGCCGTGTTCGGTCGTCGCTCTCTCTCTGAGACGTTCGTAATCCCGTTCGAGCCGATCCCAGTTCTCCTTCGAGGTCACGGCGGCACCGATGAAGTAGTAGCTCTGGTCGTACGACTCGTCGACGTAGGCGATCAGCATCCGGCCCTCGACTCGGCTATCCCGTGGAAGTGGGGACGGGGGAGGGGAGCTTTCGGGCGGCGAGGCCGTCCGCGGCCCTGCTCGATCCGCACCTCGGGGCGCACCGTTCTCAACGCTTGATCACTCTGGCGATCAGCGTCGCGATCGGGGGCAGGGCGGCGGCAATGGCCGCCGCACCTCCTGCTACAGGACTGCCGACGAACTCACCGATCTTGCCGACCGCGGGTGCGAGCTGGTCGCCGATTTCGAGGCTGAGAACGAAGAAGGCATAGGTGTAGAAGACGATCGTTGCCCAGGCTGTCCTCAACCCGGCTTCCCGCTTCGGTGGGACGTGAGGCGGAAGGGCTGCTCCAGCACTCCGACACCCGAGGAGCGAGATCCGACTCTGCGAACGGGAGAGAGCCAGCTCGGTGCATCGCTCGAGCCATGGCTCGGCCTCGGGGAGAACTGAGTCGGCGGTATCGAGCCTCGGCCGTCCGGCGCAGACGCGCAGAACGGCTCTCGTCCAGCGCTGTGCGCGTGTCCGCTGCGACGGGAGAGCGGTGGGTGTGCGACTGAATCGCTCGACGAGGCATGTCTCGATTGGGTCGAGAAGAGTGTCGCGTCGGTCCGAGTCGTCGAAGCGTCCCGAGTCGAGCGCCTTTCGGACATGGACCATCCGCTCGAAGAACTGCCACTCGAACACCTGTCGATTCCGCCAGTGGCGGTCCCTGAGGGTCATGGTGACGAGCACCTGCGCGAAGCCGAGCGGAACGAGCGCGAGAGAGATCAGAATCGAGGACAAGTCGTGAGGCAGCAGGCAGACGAGGGTCAATCCCAGCTGAAGGAGGCCAGCCGCGAGTGCTACGTAAGCGAGGAGACTCGGAACCGCGAGCCGCGCACAGTTCGCTCCCTGGGCCGAACGAGCGTCGGTCTCGTGAAGCGCTTGAAACCTTCGCCAGGCAGGGCCGCCTCCACTCGCCTCTGGGATCCCGGGACCGCTGATGATGCGGATTCGCCCGAGGATTCGGAGCCAGTGCCGTTCACTCGGCATGACGGTGTCGGGCGCCCGGCCGGTGTCGAGCGCGGGCATGACCACCAGCAGCCACATCGCCCAGAGGAGGGCTCCTGCGATGTTGAGGGTCTCGATGCGTGGCCACCACGCTTGCCAGAACTGGTCCACCTGCGCTCCCCGCCGAGGACTAGCCCCCATTTAGCGAGAATAACTCATGGTAGATCGGTGGCGACCCATGACGCGACACGTCGCCCTTATGGCGTGCGTGTGAGCACCGCCGTCATCGACGACTCGGACGTTGAGATCGAAGTGCGGCTGAGCGGCGCGCAGTTCGCCGACAATGCCACTCGTCTCATCCATTCGCCGACACGGGACCCTCGGGTGCATCGGCGAGCGGGCTCTGCGCGGTCGTGCTCGCCGGGCTAGGCCGCGCGGGCGTGCGCGCTCTTGGCGAGCGGCACCGCGTCGATGCCGTTCGCCCCCTCCAGGAGCACTGCCTCGAGCAGCGCAGTGATCTCGTCGGGGGCGCACTCGGCGCAGAGGACGACGAGCTCCTCAGAGCTCACACCCTCGGAGTCCTCGCCGCCGGAGCGGTCCAGGACGACGGCATCGGTTCCGCAGCTTCCGCATTCGATCATGCGGGTACCGTACGTCCGACCTCCGACATCGCCGCGATGCGCGGACGGTGAGTCGCGCGGGAGTGCGAGAGTTCCGATCCGGGCCATCCGGCCGTGTCCGTTCCTGTCAATCGCTACGCCGGCGCCCGCCCTCGCATAGAGTCGTCGCCGGGCGGTCCTCGCCCGGACGGAGCGCTCGCGCCGCCGTCCCGGGGGGCGGGCGGCCCGGTGGCGCCTCGTGGCGTCTCCTTCTTCTCGTGCCCTCGGGCACTGTCATGCATCACCCGGCGACGGGTGGTCGGGAGGCCTCCATGGGGAAGCTGCTCTACGGAGCCTCGGGTGTCGAGATCGAGTTCGACGACCGCACGCTCACGCACGTCCAGATCGTCATCGCCAACAAGCTGCGCCGCCGCGAGAGCTTCTTCTTCTCCTGGCGCGACGACCCGGCGGTCGGCGACGGCCGCTCCAGCATCTGGCTCGACCCGTCGGTCCCGCTCTACTTCAAGTACTTCGGCGGCCGGGTGCCGTCGATCAACCGCACCTGGATCGACCTGCTGACGGTCTCCGCGAACTCCTCCGGCGGGCTGCAGCTCGTGCAGGAGCCGGACGCCGCTCCCACCCCGCCGCCGAAGGGCGAGCAGGGCGCGTGAAGCGCGACGTCTCCGCCCGGCTGACCCTCGACGTCGCGCGACCCGCGACGCTCGTCTTCTCGATCGCGGTCGCGGGGGCCTACGGGGCTCCGGAGCGGCTGTCCCTCGAGCTGGACGGGCGCGAGGTCGCCGCCCGCGAGGTGCTCGACCAGCACGGCACCCGCCTGCACGTCCTCGAGGCGGGCGTCGGACGCCTCGTCGTCGACTACGCCGCGAGCGTCGACGGCGTGCTGGAGCCGCTGCCCGGCGAGGAGGTCGACCGCCTGCGCTACCTGCGGCCGAGCCGCTACGCCGAGTCGGACATCCTCTGGGCGACCGCGCGCGCCGAGTTCGCGGGCCTCGAGGGCGCCGCGCTGCTCGCGTCGGTCAGCTCCTGGGTCGGCACCCGGCTCGCCTACGTGACCGGCTCGAGCCTCCCCACCGACGGTGCGGAGCGGACGCTGCTCGCCCGCCGCGGGGTCTGCCGCGACTTCGCCCACCTCGTGGTGGCGCTGCTGCGTGCGCTCGACGTGCCGGCCCGGCTGGTCGCGGTCTACGCGCCGGGACTCGCGCCGATGGACTTCCACGCGGTCGCCGAGGCCTGGATCGAGGGCTCCTGGCGGGTGGTCGACGCGACCACGCTGGCGCCGCGCTCGAGCCTGGTGCGGATCGCCACCGGCCGCGACGCGGCGGACACGGCGTTCCTCAGCGTCTACGACGGCATCGCGACGCTCACCGACATGACCGTCGGCGCCGTGGTCGACGTGCTGCCGGACGACGACGTGCGCGAGCTCGCCGCGATCGGCTGAGCCCGCACCCGGGCCGCCGGGCTTGGTACCGCCCCGGCGCTACTCGCCGACGTCGACGAAGCGCCGCCAGGCCCAGATCGACGTGCAGACGGCCGTGAAGGCGATCACGGCGAAGAGCGCCGGCCCGCCGCCGCCGTCGGTCGCCCAGGCGGCGATCGTCGGCGTGAGGAGCAGGAAGAGCACGGTGCTCGCCAGCAGCGACAGCCCGAGCCAGAGCACGGGCGACCAGCGCAGGATGCTCTGCCCCGCGGGCCGGCCGACCGGGAAGAGCAGCACGACGCTCGAGCCGACCGAGATCAGCGTCGTCGCACTGAGGATCTCGGCGGTCAGGACGGCGGCGAAGGAGCCGTCGGCGGGGACGGCTGCGGAGGCTCCCCAGGCGACGGCGGCGAGGCCGAGCAGGGAGACGACCCGCACGGTCGCGAGCTTGGCGCGCGCCACGGCCGAGGCGCCCTCGGGCAGGACGAGCCCGATCACCACTCCGAAGAGGAAGGCCGGGTCGAGGCCCGCGAACCGCGAGAGCAGTGCGGCGCCGGCCACCAGCAGCAGTGCGCGGGGCGAGGCGACGATGCGGATGCCCGGCAGGCCGATCCGGCGCCCGACCAGGGCGGGGACCCCTGCGGCGACGGCGTTCACCACGGCGACCGCGACGATCACCGCGATCAGCAGACGGAGGTACGCGGGCTGCCCGTCGACCCGGCCGGAGAGCAGCACGAGGCCGGCGGCGCAGCCGATCATGCCGACCATCATCGTCCGCGCCGAGACGGGCGCGGGGTCCGGCCGGTCGTCGTACTCCACGCTCGCGCGGTTGCGGCCGGTCAGGCGCCAGGTGCGCGGCTCGCGCGGCACCCGGCCGGCGACGGCCAGGCGGGCGGGGACGACGAGCAGGGCGAGGGAGGCGACCGCCAGCGCGAGCGAGCGCATCCAGTCGGCCATCGTGCCGATCGGAGCGCCGGAGGAGAGCGCCGTGGTCATCCCGGTGGCCGCGCTCCAGCCACCGGGCGCGGAGCCGCCGTCGGCGGGCGCGGGAGCGGGAGCGGTGGGGGGCGGGTCGCTCGGAGCGGCTCCCGGCGCCGGTGCAGCGGTGGCGCCGTCGGACGGGGCCGCCTCGGGCGCGGGCGCCGTCTGGCCCGGGCGCGCCGGGGAGGGCGTCGCGGTGCTCCCGGGCGTCGTCGGCCGAGCGGTCGGCGAGCCGGGCGCGGTGGTCGGCGTGCCGCCGCCGGGGGTCGCCGTGCTCGTGCCGGGAGCTGTCGCCGAGGGAGTGGCGGAGGGCGTCGTGGTCGCCGCCGAGAAGGTGGCGTCGATCCACGGGCTGCGCGAGCTGTAGTTGCCGGCCGCGTCGCCGGCGATCGCCGACACGCGGTGCGCTCCGGCCGTCACCGTGCCGCCGGTGCAGCTCCAGGCGCCGCCGGTGATCGGCGCGTCGCAGGTGTTGACGAGGTCGACGTAGACGTAGACCCGCGTGCCCTCGGTGGCGGTTCCCGAGTAGACGGCGCCGGTGAGCGGCAGCGCGGCGCCCGGGCCGGGGGAGGCGAGGACCGGCGCGACCGGAGCCGCGGTGTCCACGACGAGCGAGACCGCCGCGCTGGCGGGCGAGACGGTGCTCCCGGCGAAGGACGCGGACTGGGTCGCGGTCACCCGGTAGCTGCCGGGGGCGGGGGTGGGCGCGAGCTGGCAGAACCAGCGGCCCGCGCCGTCGGCGGTGGCGAGGCAGGAGGCGCCGCCGTCGGAGGTGACCGCGACGCTCGCTCCCGGGTAGGCGGTGCCGCTCACCGATCCGGCGGACGTCGCGGAGCCGTCGACCGACTCGATGACGGGAGCGCTGAGCACGGCGACCTCGGTGCGGGCCGAGGTGGTGCCGCCGGCGGCGAGGAGCTCGACGGCGGTCAGGCGGATCCGGCCGTCGTCGAGGTCGAGTGCGCAGCTCCAGGTGTCGTCGGCGCCGACGGTGGTGATGCAGAGCGGCTCGCTGCTGCCGGTGAGGCCGATCTGGATCTGATCGCCGGCCGTGCCGGTGCCGGTCGCGGTGACCGCGCCGCTCGGCAGCACGGTGCCGGAGGCCGGGGAGGTGATCGTGAGGGGCGCGGCGGCCAGCGCGCTCGGGGCGGTCAGGCCGGCGGCGGCGCCCAGCGCGACGAGCAGCACGAGCAGGAGGGCGGCCGGACGGCGGCGCGACGAACGGGGGGAGCGGCGGAGGCGACCCGTCGGCACGGCCGACGGACCCCTCGTCGCGGAACCCCCCGGAACAGACGCGGCGACACTCGGAATCACGGTGCGTCCATTGCACGGGGGCGCACGGGTGGTGTCAAGCGCGGCGCGCGCCCGTTGCCGGATGTACACCGAAGGGCGGATCGGCCTCTTCCGCCCGGGGGAGCGGCTGGTCGGAGCGGGAGAGCGCTTCCGCGACAATATACCCATCGACGAGTCGGAGGAAAGATGAGCGAGGACGCAGCACGCGGACGCGATCGGCAGCAGGTGCGCGCCGAGACCGCGCGCTTCGACGACCCGCGGGAGCTCGGGCGGCTGCTGCCTCCGGGACTGCGGATCGGACTCGCGCAGAGCGCCTTCCAGACGGAGGGCTCGCTCGAGGCCGGCGGTCGCGGCCGCTCCGTCTGGGACGACTTCGCCCTGCGGCGCGGCACGATCGCCGAGGAGGCGACGCCCGAGTTCGCCACCGACTTCGTCCTGCGCTGGCGCGAGGACCTCGCCCTGCTCGTCGACCTCGGCGTCGACGAGCTGCGGCTCTCGATCTCCTGGACCCGGCTGCAGCCGGACGGGCGCGGACCGATCGACCGCGGCGGCCTCGGCTTCTACGACCGCCTCCTCGACGAGCTCGCCGGGGCCGGGCTGCGGATCGCGCTCACCCTGCAGCACCGAGACACCCCTTCCGCGCTCAGCGGGGGCTGGATGAATCGCGACACGGCCTTCCGCTTCGGCGACGTCGCCTTCGAGATCGGCTCGCGGCTCGGCGACCGGGTGGCGGACTGGATCACCCTGGATCAGCCGTCGACCGTGTTCCTCGAGGGCTACGCGCTGAAGAACCAGGCGCCGGGGGCCGGGCGGCTGTTCAGCGCGCTGCCCGCGCTGCACCACCAGCTGCTCGGGCACGCGGTCGCGGTCGAGGCGCTCCGCTCCGCCGACCTCGCCGGGCGCATCGGGCTCGTCGACGCGCAGGCCGTGGTCGAGCCGGCGAGCGAGTCGGAGCGGGACGGCGCGTGGGCGGCGCTCGCCGACGTCCTGCAGAACCGGCTCGTCGCCGACGCCGTGCTCACCGGCGTCTATCCGTCGGGGCCGGAGGAGCTGCCGCCGTTCCTCGCGCCGCTCGCGGGGGTCGATCCGGTGGATCTCGCCCGCATCAGTGCCCCGCTCGACTTCTACGGAGTCGCGCCGCTGGCCCCGCAGCGGATCGCCGCCGGACGCGACCCGGCGCTGCCGACCGGGCCGGGTGCTCCGCCCGCTCTGCCGTTCCACGCCCGGCCGTGGCCGGAGCTCGACCGGACCGGTGACGGCTCGCCGTTCGCGCCGTGGGCGCCGGTGGCGGTGCTGCGGAGCCTCGTCGAGCGCTACGGCGACGCGCTGCCGCCGCTGGTGCTGACGGAGCTCGGCGCGAGCTATCCGGATCTGCCGGACCGGCAGGGCGCGATCGTCGACACGGAGCGGATCCGCTGGCTCGGCGCGCACCTCGGGGCGCTCGCCGAGGCCGTGCACGAGGGCCTGCCGCTGGAGGCCGTCCAGCTGTGGACGCTGGTGGACGCCTTCGAGTGGCAGCACGGCTACACCCGGCCGCACGGGCTGGTGGCGCTGGACTCCCGCAGCCGCGACCGCGTGCCGAAGGCCTCGTTCGACTGGCTGCGGCGCGTGCTCGACGAGCGCTCCTGACGGCGACTGCCTGCGGGTCTCGATACGCTCCTGCGGGGCTGCTCGACCAGCATGGGCCGCATGCTGATCGAGTAGCCCGCGGAGCGGGCGTATCGAGATCCACCACCGTCCGAAGCCGAGTCTGCAGACCCGCCCTGCTGGGGACGGTGGGTCTCGATACGCCCCTGCGGGGCTACTCGACCAGCATGAGTCGGGGCTGCTCGACCAGCAGGGGCCGGGGCCGCTCGAGCAGCAGGGGGGCCGGTCCGGCGTGGGAGACTGCCGCGATGCGCAGCCTTCTCGCCCTCGCCTCGATCCTGCACGCGGAGCCCGCCGTGGTGCTCGCCGCGCTCGCCGACGTTCTCGCCGCCGACGACGGGCCGGCGTTCGAGCGCTCGGCGGACGGGCTCGAGCGGCGGCTGCCGGTCGTCGGCCTCGAGCAGTGGCGGGTGCTGGCGGACGAGGAGGGCTCGCGGGTCGAGTGCGAGCTGGTCGCGTCGGGAGCCTCGTCCGCACTCGCGGGGGTGCTGGCCCGACGCCGGATCCGGGACGCGCCGGAGCGGTTCCGCACCGTGGTCACCGCCGTCGCGGACGTCGTCGAGCCCCGAGCCTGAGTGCCCCCCGCACGGGGAATGCACGACCCCCGCGCGCTGTTGTCCTCGATAGCGGGGTGAGGCCCGAGTGCCTCGCCCATCGGATCGCTCGGAGGAGCTCGAGGCAGATGGCAGGAACAGGAATGAGCAAGGGACGGGGAGTGCGCGGCGCCGACGAGGAGATCGTCTACCGCCGTCACGCGAACGGACGCGGCATGGTCGCTCCGGGATCGCGCGTCTCCGCGTCGGCGTACGTCGAGACCGGCGCCTACGTCGAACCCGGCGCCACCGTCGGGGAGCGCGCGTGGATCGGCGCCGGCAGCTGGGTCGACCGCGACGCGATGATCGGGCACAGCGCCTTCATCGGCGCGAACGTCCACGTCGGCCCGGAGGCCATCATCGGCCCCGGTGCCCGCATCGGCAGCTACTCGCGGATCGGCGGCTCGGCCGTCGTCGCGACCGGCGCGCGGGTCGACCGCGACACGGTCATCACCCCGGGCAGCCGGTTCGGCACCGACGACGGCGTCCGCGAGATCGGCCGCCGCGCCGCGTAGGCCCGCACGACCCCACGACCCTGTTCCGCCCGACCTCGACGCTCCCAGAGCGGCACCGAGGCGGCGGAATAGGGTCGTTCCATGTTCGAACTCCATCACCTCAGCGCCCAGGAGCAGTGGGACTGGCTGCAGCGCGGCGAGATCACCCCGCTCGAGCTGACCGAGCACTACCTCGCCCGGATCGAGCGCTGGAACGGGGAGCTCGGCGCCTTCACCACCGTGACCGCGGACGCGGCGCGGGCCCGGGTGGCCGCGATCGACTCCGTGCCGCGCACCGCGCTGCTCTGGGGGCTGCCGAGCGGCGACAAGGACCTCTGGCGCCGGGCCGGCGTCCGGACCACCTTCGGCTCGCGGCTGCGCGAGTCGTTCGTCCCCGACGCCTCCGACGAGATCGTCCAGGTGCTCGACACGTCGGGGGCGATCAGCCTCGGCAAGACGGCTGCGCCCGAGTTCGGCATGCCCTCCTACACCGAGAACCTCGTCGGACCGCCGACGGTCACGCCCTGGGACACCTCGCGCGGCGCGGGCGGGTCCAGCGGCGGCGCGGCGAGCGCGGTCGCGGCGGGACTGCTCCCGTTCGCACCCGGCTCCGACGGCGGCGGCTCGATCCGCATCCCCGCCGCCGCCTGCGGTCTGGTCGGTCTCAAGCCCTCCCGCGGCCGGGTGCCGGCGCTGTCCGGAGTGGGGGGAGTGGGCGGCCTCGTCGTCGCCGGTCCGCTGACGCGCTCGGTGGCGGACGCCGGGATGCTGCTGGAGGGGATGCTCGAGCGTCGCAACGGCGTCGTCCCGCAACGCACGGCGCTGACCGCGCCGGGGGACGGCGACGGCTCCTTCCTCGGTGCCGCTGTGCGCGGCGAGGGCCGGTTCCAGATCGGCGTGCTGACGGCCTCGCCCTGGGACGAGGAGTACGACATCGGGCTCGCTCCGGAGGCGCGCGCCGCTCTGGACGAGGGCATCGCCGCGCTCTCGGCGCTCGGCCACGGGCTCGACGACGCGGTCCTGTCGCCGTCCGCCGCCTACCCGGATGCGTTCCGTACGCTCTGGCAGAGCGGGGCGTCGACGCTCCCCGTCGAGGGCGACGAGCTCGAACTGCTGGAGCCGCTCACCCAGTGGCTGGTGCGGGAGGGACGGAAGCGCTCGGCCCGCGAGATCGTGGAGGCGGCGGGCGTGCTGTCGGCCTACGAGCGCGTGGTCATCGCCGCCTTCTCGCCGTTCGACGCGATCCTCACCCCGTCGATGACGATGACGCCGCGGCCGGTCGGCTGGTACGACGCCGAGGATCCGGAGCGCAACTTCGAGCAGCAGGTGCGCTACACGCCGTACACCTCGTTCGTGAACGTGAGCGGCCTGCCCGCGATCGCGCTGCCGCTGAGCGTCACGGCGGACGGCCTGCCGATGGGGATCCAGCTGATCGGGCGCCCCGGCGGCGAGGCGGTGCTGCTGTCGATCGGCGCGCAGCTGGAGCGCCGGGCGCGCTGGCAGCGGCGGCACCCGCCGCAGTGGTGACCGGCCTCCGGGGGACCGCCGCCGACACCCGGCGAACGGACAGCTCTGCACCCTTGGCCGGCCAGGTTAGGCATGCCTATACTTACTTCCGATGTGCATGTTCGAGGGACGAGACGGCTCGGAGCCGGTCGACGTCAAGCAGTTCCTGATCGCGGGTGACGAGACCGTCGTGCCCTGGATCCAGAGCATGCTCGACGCGCTCCCCGCGAACGCCCGGGGCCAGGTCTTCGTCGAGGTCGACGACGCCTGCGGCCTGCCGCCGCTCTCGGCGCCCGGCCGCGTCTGCGTCACCTGGCTCGGCTGCTCGCAGCGCTCCGGCGCTCCCGGCACCGGTCTCGCCTGCGCGCGCGGCGTCGCGCTCGACCGCGCAGTGCGCGCCTGGATGGGCGAGATGTCCGTCGTCGACGGCGACTACCCGTGGGCGGACGACCGGCACGACTTCTGCGCCTGGATCGGCGGAGAGGGCGCCGTCGTCGCGGAGCTCGCCGCCGACGTCGACGCCCGCCTGCGGGTCTCCGCGGAGCACGCCGCTCGCTGAGAGCCACTCAGGATTAGGTAAGGCTTACCTTCTCTGCGAGACTGGACAGGTGCCTCCGCTGACCGAAGCCCCCGCCCGCCCGGCCTACCGGCCGTATCTCGCGACCGTCGCCCGCGCGACCCGGATCGCGCCGCACTTCATCCGGATCACGCTGACCGGTGACGATCTCGGCTCGGTCGGCTGCACCGGCCCGGACCAGCGGATCAAGCTGGTCGTGCCGACGCCGACCTCGAGCGCGCACGACTTCATGGGCTCGGTCGCGGACGAGAGCGGACCGGACGGCCTCGCTCCCGACTGGTACACCCGCTGGCGGGAGCTGCCGGACGCGCTGCGGAACCCGCTGCGCACCTACACGATCCGTGCGACCCGCCCCGAGCTGGCCGAGGTCGACGTCGACTTCGTCGCGCACGGCGACACCGGCCCCGCCTCCGCGTGGGTCGAGTCGGCCCGCGTCGGCGCGCAGGTCGTCATCATCGCGCCCGATACCCGCTCGGAGCTGGCCGGCGGCGGCGTCGAGTGGCACCCGGGTGCCGCGACGACGCTGCTGATGGCCGGCGACGAGACCGCGGTCCCCGCGATCAGCGCGATCCTCGAGAGCCTCCCCGCCTCGGCGACGGGGGCCGCCTTCCTCGAGGTGCCGAGCGCGGCGGACGTCCTGTCGCTCCAGCACCCCGCCGGTGTCCGCGTGCACTGGCTCGTGCGCACCGGAACCACGCCGGGAGCGCAGCTCGGCGACTCCGTCCGCGGCTGGGCGACCCGCTTCCTCACGGCGCATCACCGCGGGGTCGAGGTGTCCGACGTCGACGTCGACAGCGAGATCCTCTGGGAGGTGCCCGCGGAGCGCACCGACCCCGGCCTCTACGCCTGGATCGCCGGCGAGGCGGGCGCGATCAAGCTCATCCGCCGCTGCCTCGTCACCGAGCTCGGCGTCGACCGGACGCGCGTCGCCTTCATGGGCTACTGGCGGACGGGCCGCTCCGAGGCCAACTAGCCTCGCGCCGCGTCCCCTCCGCCGTCAGAGTGCGGCGGGGACGCCGACCAGGCGGCTGGAGAGTGTCCAGAGATCGCGGCCGAGCTGACGGTCGCGGGCCTGCGCCGCCACGGAGCCGCCGGGGCGGAGTCCGTCGAAGTAGCTGCCGCTCGCCGCGCCGACGTCGGGCTCGGACGCCAGCGTGATCAGCGGGACGGCGCCCGCCTCGGCGGAGATGCCCGGCGACCCGCTCAGCGACAGCAGCGACATCAGCCGCGAATCGGCGCCGAAGCCGGTCGCGACGACGCCCGGGTGGAACGAGTAGGCGTCGACGGCGGTCGGCAGCAGGCGCTCGGCCAGCTCGCGGACGAAGAGGATCGTGGCGAGCTTCGAGGTGCCGTAGGCGCGCCAGCCGCCCAGCCACGGCCCGCGCCGGCGGTCGAGGTCGTCGAGCGAGAGCCTCCCGATCCGATTGGCGGCGCTCGCGGTGGAGACCACGCGGGCACCGGGGCGCTCGCGCCCGGTCTCGATCAGGCGGGGGAGCAGGAGCCGCGTCAGCAGGAACGGGGCCAGGTGGTTGCTCTGGACCGTCCGCTCGTGCCCGTCGACCGTCTCGCCGCGGTGCGAGACGAGCCCGCCGGCGTTGTTCGCGAGCACGTCGATGCCGTCATAGAGGGCGAGCAGCGCCGCGGCGAGGTCGCGGACGTCGTCGAGACGGTCGAAGTCGGCGAGGAACGGATCGCCGCCGATCTCCGCCGCGACCGCGCGGGTCCGCTCCGGGTTCCTGCCGACGACGGCCACCCGGGCGCCGGCCGAGGCCAGCGCGCCGGCGGCGACCCGTCCGATGCCGGAGCTCGCCCCGGTGAGGACGACGACGCGCCCCGTCTGATCAGCGACCACGGACGTAGCCGCCCTTCTCGAGGCCGGCCTCGATCTCGAAGCGGTTCCGCAGCGGGTCGCGGCCGGCGACGAAGTACATCAGCGGGAACCACATGCCGAAGGTGCGCCACTGCTCCTTATGCACGGCCTCGTGCTCGAGCACGCGGTCGGAGACGTTGCTGTCCGTCAGGTAGCTCGTGCCGACGCAGGAGCCGCCGCGGCCGAAAGCCCAGGAGGGCAGGCCGGTGAAGACGACGAGCCCGTTGCGGCGCTCGATCGGGCCCGTGCTCCAGAGCGCGCCCCAGGCCAGCCCGACCGCGCAGGCGAAGAGGTAGCCGGGCCGGGTGATCGCCGGGTCGAGGGCGACGACCGCGACCGCGCGCCGCAGGGCGCTCACGCGCTGTCGCGCCCGTAGGTCTCGAGCAGGCGCAGCCAGACCTCGCTGATCGTCGGGTAGGAGGGGACCGCGTGCCAGAGGCGGGACAGCGGGACCTCGCCGACGACGGCGATCGTCGCGGAGTGCACGAGCTCGCCGACCTCCTTGCCGACGAACGTGACGCCGAGCAGCACCTTGCGGTCCTCGTCGACGACCATCCGGGCTGTTCCCTTGTAGCCCACGGCGGCGAGCGAGGCGCCGGCGACGGAGCCGATCTCGTAGTCGACGACCCGGGTGCGGTAGCCGGCCTTCTCGGCCGCGGCGGCGGTGAGGCCGACGGAGGCGACCTCCGGATCGGTGAAGACGACCTGCGGCACGGCCTCGTGGTCCGCCGTGGCGACGTGGGCGCCCCAGGGCGCGTCCTTCACCTCGACGCCGGTGCTGCGGGCGACGATCACGTCGCCGGCGGCGCGGGCCTGGTACTTGCCCTGGTGGGTGAGGAGCGCGCGGTGGTTGACGTCGCCGACTCCGTACAGCCAGGGCGTGCCGGAGCCGACCGGGGAGCCGTCCTCGCCGAGCACGAGCATCGTGTCGTCGACCTTCAGAGAGTCGCCCGGCTCGAGGCCGACGACCTCGAGGCCGATGTCGCGGGTCTGCGGGGCGCGGCCGGTGGCGGCGAGGATCTCGTCGGCCTCGACGACGTCGCCGCCCTCCAGGGTCACGGCGACGGTGCCGTCGGCGCGGCGCTCGACCGAGGCGGGGGAGCCGCCGAGGCGGACGTCGACGCCGAGCTCGCGGAGGGCGTCGCCGACCAGCTCGCCGGCGAACGGCTCGAACGGGGCGAGCAGCCCGCTCCGGGCGAGCAGCGTCACGGTGGCGCCCATGCCGGCGTAGGCCGTCGCCATCTCGCAGGCGACGACGCCGCCGCCGATGACGACGAGGCGGTCGGGGACGATCTCGGCGCTGGTCGCCTCGCGGCTGGTCCACGGCGAGGCGGCGCGCAGCCCCGGGATGTCGGGGACGACGGCACTGGTGCCGGTCGCCACGGCGACGGCGCTCCGGGCGTGCAGGACGCGGACGGAGCCGTCAGGGGCGGTGACGCTCACCTCGCGCACGCCGCTGAGGCGGCCGTGGCCGCGGACGAGCTCGATGCCGGCGCCCTCGAGCCACTGGACCTGGCCGTGATCGTCGAAGCCGCTGGTGACGGAGTCGCGGTGCGCCAGGAGCGCGGCGATGTCGACGCCGCCCGTGACGGCCTGCGCCGCTCCCGGGAGGTCACGGGCGGCCCGCAGCGCCATCGGCGCGCGCAGCAGCGCCTTGGACGGCATGCAGGCCCAGTAGGAGCACTCGCCGCCCACCAGCTCGCTCTCGACGATGGCGGCGGTGAGCCCGCCCTGCACGGCGCGGTCGGCGATGTTCTCGCCGACCGGCCCCGCGCCGATGACGATCAGATCGAAGGTGTCGGTCGCTGCGGTCTCGGTCGCGGCGTCGGTGCTCGGCGTGGTCATGGTCTCTCCGGATCGTTCTCGGGGGCGGATCGCCCGTTCTGTCCTGGACTCCGGCGCCGTACAGCCCGGAGGACGTTCTCAGTGCGCGGGCACGATCTCGGCCCGCCAGCCGTCGTAGCGCCCGCCCTCACGCTCGACGACCTCGATCACCTGGCGGAGGAAGGCGGTCGTCGCCTCCTCGTCCACCGCGGCGTGGTGGCTCGCGACCAGCACGAGGCGCAGCCGCAGGCGCGAGATCGCGATCTCGAAGCCGGAGGCGACGAGCGCCCGCCCGGCCCGGCGCGCCCTCGAGCGGCGGGAGAAGACGGCGAAATGGTCGACCTCGCGCAGCTCCCAGACCTGGTCGCCGTAGCGCAGGCGGACCTCGAGCTGCTGGGCCGCGCGCTCGCGCTGGGTGTCGAGGACGGACCGCTGCCGGGCCGCGGGATCGGCGGTGCCGGTGGTGGTCGGGACGGACGTGGTCACGGGTGCCTGCTCGCTCATCGGCCGGTGAACTCCGCTCGGGTGCGGGAGAGGAAGGCCTGCATGCCGATCCGCGCGTCGTCGGAGGCGGCGAGGCGCGCCAGCTCGGCGGGCAGCGCGGCGGCGGCCTCGGCGTCGGAGGAGGCGACGGCGAGCCGGGCGCTCGCGAGCGCCGCCTGGACGGCCAGCGGGGCCTGTGCGGCGATCCGCTCGGCGAGCGTCCGCGCCGCCTCGGCGACGGTGCCGTCGGGCACCACCTCCTGGACCAGGCCGATCCGGTGCGCCTCGCGGGCGTCGAACTCGTCGCCGGTGAGGATCCAGCGCATCGCGTCGCCCCAGCCGGCCGCGCGCGGGAAGCGCAGCGTGGCGCCGCCGAAGGGGAGGATGCCGCGCGCGACCTCGATCTGCCCGAAGCGGGCCGACTCCTCGGCGACGACGACGTCGCTCGCGAGCGCCAGCTCGATGCCGAGGGTGAGGCAGGTGCCCTGCAGGCCGATCACGACGGGCTTGGCCACCGGGCGGGTGCGGATCGCCCACGGGTCCAAGCCGCCCTCGGGCACGAAGTCCAGGCCGTCGCCGCCGAGCCGCGGCCCGATGTCGGCCAGGTCGAGCCCGGCCGTGAAGTGGGCGCCCTCGGCGAGGACGACGCCCGCGCGCAGCTCCGGATCGCGGTCCAGCTCGCCGTAGGCGGCGGCCAGCTCGCTCAGCAGCCGGAAGTCGGCGGCGTTCCGCTTCTCGGGCCGGTCGAGGACGATCTCGAGCACGTGCCCGCGCCGTTCGGTGCGCACACGTCGCCGGTCGTCGCTCATCGGTCCTCCGCTCGGGTCGCGTCCGTCCATCTTGCCCGGTGCCGCCGACACCGGGTCGCGGCGGGGCGCCGATTCGGAGTCGCCGCTCAGGCCGACGGCGTGCGGGCCGGTGCTCGGACGCCGCGGAGTGCTCAGACGCCGCGGGTCGTGGCGCCGACCAGGCGGAGGATCGTCGGCAGGTCGTCGACCGCGGCGGTCGGCGAGGAGGGCGCGAACGAGGTGAGGCCCGCGCCCGCGAGCGGGAACCGGGCCCGCAGCGCGGCGAGGCACTCGACCAGCCGCGAGGCGGGGACGCCGAACGGCACGGGGTCGAAGAGACCGGCGACCTCGGCCGGGTCGAGGACGTCGAGGTCGATGTGCACGTAGATCGAGCCGGCACCGGTCGCCTCGACGGCGGCGACGAGCGCCTCCGGATCGAGCGCATCGACGCCGAGGTGGGTGGCGCCGCGCTCGAGCAGTCCCTCGAGCTCGCCCGGGTCCGAGGCGCGGACGCCGGCGAGCACGACATGCTCGTCCGCGATCCGGTCCGCGACGGACGCGCTGAGCAGTCCGACGCCGCGGCCGAGGACGGCCGACAGCACCATGCCGCAGAACGCGCCGCTCGGCGAGGTCTCCGGCGTGTTCGCATCGGGGTGCGCGTCGAGCCAGACCAGGGCGACCGGACCGGGGGAGGAGCGGACCGCGTGCCCGATCGCCGCGAACTCCACGCCGCAGTCGCCGCCGATCGTCACGATCGGCCCGGGACGGCCGGCCAGCGCCTCGCGGACCCGCTCGGCGGTCACGGCGACGGACGCGTAGCGACGGACTCCGGTGTCCTGCGCGTCGCCCGCCTCCGGAGGGACGTCGACGACGACCGTGGCGGAGGAGGGCAGATCGCCGCGGATCGCCTCGGCTCCGTCGACGAGGCGCATGGCCCGCGTCGAGGCGGACCCCTGCCACTGGGGGACGACGAGGAAGGAGGCCATGGCTCTCACTATGGCACGCGGCTCGCGGGGCCCGAGGCTCCGCCCGATCAGGCCGCGGGGAGCTCGCCTGGCGCGCCCGCGAGCGGATCCGCGGACGGCGCCTCGGGGCCGTCGAGGTCGAGCAGCGCCTCGTCCAGCGCGGAGCGGGCGCGGTCGTCGGCCGCCCTCGCCTGCTCGAGCGCTGCGGCGGGATCGGCCGCCGCGAGGTGCAGGGCGGCGTCCAGCTGGGCGCGGGTCTCCTCGGCGAGGATCCGCGGCGCGGCGGTGATCCGCTCGCCGTGCACGGCCGCCAGCAGGGCGACCGCGTCGGCCCCGAGCAGGGCGACCGTGCGCGCGCCCTCGACCAGGAGCAGCTGCCGCTCGGCCTGCGCCCGCGGCTCGCGGTAGCCCGCCACCACGGCGTCCAGCGCGGCGTCGGCCTCCAGCAGCAGGGCGAGCACGGCGGAGGGGTCGTGGCGGACGTCCGAGGCGCGCGCGTCGTCGGCGCTGAGCAGCAGGCCGGTCGCGGCGGCGCAGGCGGTCGCGACGTCGGCGGCGGAGGCGAGCTGCGCGGCGGTCCGGACGCCGGTCAGGGTGGCTGCGCGGTCGAGGTCGTCCCGCACCGAGCGCTCCAGCGCGCTCAGCTGGGTCTCGGCGCGCTCGAGCAGCGCCGTCTGCGCCTCGACGGCGTCGAGCATCGCAGCCGCGGCGGCGTCGTCGCGCTCGCCGGCCGCCTCGATCGCCTCGCGGAGCGGGCGCACCTGGCGCTCCGAGGTGGTGCCGGCGAGGACGGAGACATCGGCCCGGGAGCGGTGCAGCCGCTCGGGGAGGGACGGGGGCGGCGAGGTCACTCCGTGATCGTACGGGCCCTGTGTTACCGACCGTGTCGTCGCGGCTCGACCCGCCGCGCGACCCCGCCCAGGATGGAGGCATGCCAGGAACGCTCGCCATCGTCGAAGTCGCCTCGGCACGCCCCGGACGCGACGAGTACCACGCCTACGTGCAGATGCTCAACGGCCGCATCCTGGGCCTCGCCCGCGAGCTCGGCTGGGAGGCGGAGCGCTTCGCGGCGGAGGACCTCGGCACCGCGCGGCTGCTCGAGCGCACGCTCGGCGCCGACGCGATCGTGCTGGCCGGCGGCGAGGACATCGCCCCCGAGCGCTACGGCGTCGCCCGCGGCTACGCCGGCGAGGGCCCGCACGCGGAGCAGGCCGACGCCGCCCAGATCGCGCTGGTGCGCCGGGCGCTGACCCGCCGCACCCCGCTGCTCGGCATCTGCCGCGGACTCCAGATCGTCAACGTCGCCCTCGGCGGCACGCTCGTCCCGGACCTCGGCCCGGAGGCCGCGCACCTCAACGCCGATGCACCGGTGCACGAGCGCATGCACCGCCACGACGTGGTGCTCGCCGCGGACTCGACCCTCGGCGGCCTCTTCGGCGCGGAGGCGCTCGCCGTGCAGAGCGCGCACCACCAGGCGGTCGACGCGCTCGCTCCCGGCCTCCGGGTCGTCGCCCGGGCGGAGGACGGCGTCGTCGAGGCGCTGGAGCACCGGGACGCGCCGATCGTCGGCGTGCAGTGGCACCCCGAGGATCCGGCGGCCCCCGCCGGGCAGCTCGCCGTCCTGCTCGAGGGGCTCGCGCGCGCCGTTGCCCGGCAGAACCCGGTCGAGGCCGTCGCCGCCTGAGCGACGCCGACGCCGACCCGGATCCGTCCGGGTAGGGCCTCAGCCGGCCAGCCGCGCCATCCACGCCTCGATGTCGTCGGCGGAGCGGGGGATGCCGGCCGACAGGTTCTCGGCGCCGTCGGCGGTCACGAGGACGTCGTCCTCGATCCGGACGCCGATGCCGCGCAGCTCGGCGGGCACGGTGAGGTCGTCGGGCTGGAAGTAGAGCCCCGGCTCGATCGTGAAGACCATGCCGGCCTCGACGATCCCGTCCAGGTACATCTCGCGGCGGGCCTTCGCGCAGTCGTGCACGTCGAGGCCCAGGTGGTGGCTGGTGCCGTGCACCATGTAGCGGCGGTGCTGCTGGTTGTCGGCCTCGAGCGCCTCCTCGGCGCTCACCGGCAGCAGGCCCCACTCGGCGGTGCGCCGGGCGATGACGGCCATCGCGGCGGCGTGCACCTCGCGGAAGCGGATACCGGGCCGGACGATCGCGAACGCGGCGTCGGCCGCCTCCCGCACCGTCTCGTGCACGCGGCGCTGCGCCTCCGTGTAGCGGCCGTCGACGGGGAAGGTGCGGGTGATATCGGCGGTGTAGTAGCTCTCCTGCTCCACGCCGGCGTCGAGGAGCACCAGGTCGCCGGGGCGCACCGGCCCGTCGTTGCGGGTCCAGTGCAGGATGCAGGCGTGCGCGCCGGCGGCGGCGATGGTGTCGTAGCCGACCGCGTTGCCGTCGGCGCGGGCACGGCCGTTGAAGACGCCCTCGATCAGGCGCTCGCCGCGCTCGTGCCGGACGATGCGGGGCAGGTCGGCGAGGACGTCCTCGAAGCCGCGGGCGGTGGCGTCGACGGCGGCGCGCAGCTCGGCGATCTCGTACTCGTCCTTGACCAGGCGCAGCTCGGAGAGGTCGCGCTCGAGGGCGGTGTCGCGCTCGTCGGCCCGGGTCTCCGCGCCGGGCGACTGCGCGTCCACGCGCGCGGTGACCACGGGGTCCGCCTCGCGGAGGACCGCGACCGGCGCATCGCCGGCGTCCAGGACGGCGTCGAGCTCCGCGATGCCCCGGGTCTCGAGTCCGAGGTCGGCCGCGACCTGCGCGAGCGAGGGGCGCGGGCCGATCCAGAACTCGCCGATCTCGGAGTTGGCGTAGAACTCGTCGGAGTCGCGGCCGGCGCGCTCGCGGAAGTAGAGCGTCGCGGTGTGGCCCTCGCCCGCGGGCTCGAGCACGAGCACGGCGCCGGGCTCCGAGTCCGAGCCCCAGCCGGTCAGCCAGGTGAAGGCGGAGTGCGCGCGGAAGGGGTAGTCGGTGTCGTTGGCGCGCTGCTTCAGCCGCCCGGCCGGCACGATCAGCCGGACGCCGGTGTGCAGGGCCGAGAGGCGCTCGCGGCGGCGCGCGGCGAAGGCGGCCTGCTCGCGCGGCTCGGGGAGAGCGTCCTCGCGCTCGGCCCAGCCGGACGCGATGAAGTCGCGGAACCGGTCGGAGCCGGGGGTCGTGGAGCGGTTCGTGGTCGCGCGCGGCGCGGGAGCGGCGGCGACGGTCTCCGGTGCGGCGGTGGTGGTCTGCTCGTCCGTGTTCGTCATGCCGCCATTCTCCTCCCTGCGCCTGACACGGCGACCGGGGGCGGGGTCAGGCGGCCGGGGCAGCGGTCAGGACGACTCCTTGACCATCCCGCGGACCGAGAGCTGCGCGATCACCGGGCGGTGGTCGCTGCCGGCGTCGTCCTGGTCGTTGAGCACGTCGAAGCCGGAGACGTCCCAGCGACCGGAGAACAGCACGTGGTCGATCGGGGCGGCGAGGGCCGGCGGGAGGCTCGTCGGCCAGCTGCCGACCGCCGCGGCGTTCGCGAGCCGGCCGGCGTCCGCGCAGCCGCCGAGGTCGGAGTCGCCGGGGAGAGCCGACCAGTGGTCGAGCGTGGAGTTGAGGTCGCCCAGGACGACGAGGTCCTCCTCGGCGGTGCAGAGGTCGGCGAGCCTGGCCAGGTCGCTGCGCCACTCGGTCGCCTGAGCGGGCAGCGGAGCGGTGGTGTGCACGGCGGCTATCACCGGGCGGTCCGGGGTGTCGGGGCGGGCCACGAGGGACGCGCTGGTCGCGGTCGGCGTGCTCGCGGCGTCGACCGAGTAGCCGCCGAGGGTGGGAGAGAGGAGGAGGGCGGTGCCGTCGCTGGGACCGGAGCCCGCGACGAGGTGGAGGGTCATCGGCCGGCCGGCGGCGGCGAGCACGTCGACCACCTGCTGGGCGCGCTCCTGGGACACCTCGAGCAGCGCGACCGCGTCGGCGGCGTTCGCGTTCGCGAGCGCGGCGACGGTTTCCGCGGGGACGCCGTCGTGCAGGAGGTTCCAGCTCAGGACGCGCAGATCGCCGAGGCGGTGCGCGCGGGGCGGTGCGGAGTCGTTGCCGCGGACCGCCTGCAGGCCGCCGAGCACGAGCGCGAGGGCGACCCCGAGGGCGCCGAGGACGAGGGCGAGCCGGCGCACGGGCTCGACGAGCACCGCGACGACGACGAGGACGACGGCTCCGGCGACCGCGGCCAGGGCGGTGGCGGCGCGGAACGAGACCAGCTGCGCGAAGGGCGTCTGACCGGCGAGGCCGAAGAAGCCGGGTGCCGCGACCACCAGCAGCACGATCGCCACTGCGAGCGCCACCGCGAACTTGACCAGTCGTGTCCCCATCCCGGCCCAGGGTAGGGCATCGGTCCCGGGGAGTCCGCAGGACGCGCGTCTACGATGGCCGGATGCATGTCCCCGGAGGCGGGTACGACCTCCACACCCATTCGCTCGTCTCCGACGGCACCGAGCCGCCCGAGGTGCTCGTCCGCGCGGCCGCCTCGGCAGGTCTCGGCGGCGTCGCGCTGACCGACCACGACACCACCCGCGGCTGGGCGGCGGCGATCACCGCGGCCGAGGAGGCGGGCATCGATCTGCTCCCCGGGATGGAGCTCTCCTCGAGGGTCGGCTGGGCGAGCGTGCACGTGCTCGCGTACCTCCCCGATCCGGAGGACCCCGGCCTCGTGGCCGAGACCTCGCGGATCCGCTCGCAGCGCTCGCATCGCGCGCAGGCCATCGTCGCGGCGATCGCGGCCGACTACGACCTCACCTGGGACGACGTGCTGGCGCAGACCAGCCCCGGCACCACGATCGGACGCCCGCACATCGCCGACGCCCTGGTCGCCCGCGGGCTCGCGACCGACCGCTCGGCGGCGTTCGCGGGGATCCTCGACTGGCGTGGGGGCTACTTCCAGCCGCACTACGCCCCGGATCCGGTCGAGGCGGTGCGGCTCGTGCGGGCCGCGGGCGGCGTGCCCGTGATCGCGCACCCCGCCACGAGCACCCGCGGCATCGCGATCGAGTCGATGCTGCCGGAGCTGGTCGACGCGGGGCTCTTCGGCCTCGAGGTCGAGCACCGGGAGAACACCGCCGCGGGCAAGCGGCGGCTGCGCGAGCTGGCCGCGCGGTACTCCCTCGTCACCACCGGGTCGAGCGACTACCACGGCACCGGCAAGCCGAACCGGCTCGGCGAGAACACGACGGAGCGCGCGACCGTCGACGCGATCCGCGGGGCGGCGCGGGCGGGCTGAGCCGAGACGACGGCGCGGCGGGGCGGGTCTCGAAACGCCGCTGCGCGGCTACTCGACCAGCATGCTTCTCACGCCGGTCTATCAGCCCGCGGAGCGGTCCTCCATGCTGATCGAGTAGCCCGCGGAGCGGGCGTATCGAGATCCACGGCCGCGGAGACCTACGCCGAGCCGTCCGGGCGGGGGCTGCGGCGGCGCTGGCGGGTGCGGCGGCGGGGCTCGCTGTTGCCGTCGTGGTGCTCCTTGCTCTCGCTCGAGGGGGCCTGGCCGGTCTGCACCGGCTCGCCCTCGGTCGCGGCGGGAGCGGTCTCGACGGCATCACCGCGGCTGCGGCGGCGCGGCTCGCGGCCGCCCTCGCGCGGCTCCCGCGGCTCGCGCTGACGGGGAGCGCGGTCGGGGCGGGCGTCCGCCTTCGCCTCCGCGGGGATCGGGGTCGGCTTCAGCCGGCCCTTCGTCCCGACGGGGATCGCGAGGTCCTCGTAGAGGTGCGGCGACGAGGAGTAGGTCTCGACCGGGTCGGGCTGGCCGAACTCGAGCGCGCGGTTGATGAGGGCCCACTTGTGCAGGTCCTCCCAGTCGACGAAGGTGACGGCGATGCCGGTCTTGCCGGCGCGGCCGGTGCGGCCGACGCGGTGCAGGTAGGTCTGGTCGTCGTCCGGGATCGTGTGGTTGATCACGTGGGTGACGTCGTTGACGTCGATGCCGCGGGCGGCGACGTCGGTCGCGATCAGGATGTCCTTCTTGCCGGCCTTGAACGCGGCCATCGCGCGCTCGCGCTGCTCCTGGTTGAGGTCGCCGTGCACGGCGGCGGCGTTGAAGCCCCGGTCGTTGAGCTCCTCGACGATGCGGGCGGCCGCGCGCTTGGTGCGGGTGAAGATGACGGTCTTGCCGCGGCCCTCGGCCTGCAGGATGCGGGCGATGACCTCGTCCTTGTCGAGCGAGTGCGCCCGGTAGACGATGTGCTTGATGTTCGCCTGCGTGATGCCCTCGTCGGGGTCCGTCGCCCGGATGTGGATCGGCTTGTTCATGAAGCGGCGGGCGAGGGCGACGATCGCGCCGGGCATCGTCGCCGAGAAGAGCATGGTGTGGCGGGTGGCCGGGGTCTGCGCGAAGAGCTTCTCGATGTCCGAGAGGAAGCCGAGGTCGAGCATCTTGTCGGCCTCGTCGAGGACCATCGTCTGCACGCTCGCGAGCGAGAGCAGGCGCTGACCGGCGAGGTCGAGCAGGCGGCCCGGGGTGCCGACGACGATCTGCGCGCCCGCCTTGAGCTGCTCGATCTGACCCTCGTAGGCCTTGCCGCCGTAGATCGAGACGATCTTGGTCGGCCGGTTCGAGGCGGCGAGCTCGATGTCCTCGGTGACCTGCACGGCCAGCTCGCGGGTCGGCACCACGATCAGCGCCTTGACGCCGGGCTGGGGGTCGTTGCCGAGGGCCTGGATGAGGGGGAGGCCGAAGCCGAAGGTCTTGCCCGTGCCGGTCTTGGCCTGCCCGATGATGTCCTGCTTCTGCAGGGCCAGCGGGATGGTCTGCTCCTGGATGGGGAACGGCTCGAGGATGCCCTTGGCGGCGAGTGCGGCGACGATGTCGTCGTCGATGTTGAGGTCGGAGAAAGTCACGGAGTGAAGCGCCTGTCGTGTCGAACGGTCCACGCCCCTGTACGACTCGGGCGCAGGGTCACCGATCCAGCGCCGGTGACATCCCGGCGAGTCTACCGCCACAGGGGTCCTCGGGCCCGGAACCGCGGGCGGCGCGCGCTCTACACTGATCGGATGGCAGCCTGGTTCCGACGTCGACGTCCGCTCGGCGAAGCCCCCCGACTGACCCCGCGCGGAGAGTCGACGAGCAAGCGCGATCGCGTCGATCTGGCCGACCTGAGCCCCCAGCTGCTGCCCTACCTCGGGCAGGTGGCCTACCTCCAGCTCGCCGTCTTCGAGGCGCTGGCCCGCGGGGTGGCGGGCACGGACGA
Source organism: Rathayibacter sp. VKM Ac-2928 (assembly GCF_022815545.1). NCBI lineage: Bacteria > Bacillati > Actinomycetota > Actinomycetes > Micrococcales > Microbacteriaceae > Rathayibacter > Rathayibacter sp. VKM Ac-2928. The sequence goes on along the minus strand of NZ_JALGRU010000005.1, from coordinate 234,333 downwards.
CCTCGCCGACAAGGAGGCGATCTCGGCCGCCGCCGGCACCGCGCTGGCGAAGCACCACGCGGTCGTCGCCGAGCTGCGCCGGCGCGACGTCGAGCCGAGCGAGGCCATGGCACCGTTCCGGCCGGCCATCGACACCTTCGAGCACCTCACCCGCGGCGCCGATCTGCACGAGACGCTGCTGTCGGCCTACATCACCGCCGGACTGCTCGACGACTTCTTCATCCGGCTCACCGGCGGGCTGCCGAACGACGTCGGCCCGCGGATGGCGCAGACGCTCGGTGCCGACACCGGCATCGACGGCCTGGTCGCGATCCTCCGCCGCGAGATCGCCGCGGACGAGCGCCTCGGCTCCCGCCTCGCGGTCTGGGGCCGCCGCCTGGTCGGCGACACGCTGCTCGTCGCGCGCTCGGCGCTGATGGGCTCGGGCAACCCCGACTCCGACGAGTCCCGGATCGAGCCGGTCTTCACCGAGCTCATCGCCTCGCACACCCGGCGGATGGACGCGCTCGGCCTGACGGCCTGAGGCCCCGGCGCGGCTAAGGAGTCGTCCTGCTGACGGTGGTGGATCTCGATACGCCCGCTTCGCGGGCTACTCGATCGGCATGGTCTGCCCGCTGCGTCAGTCGTCGATGAAGCCCGGGACGTGGGCCAGGGTGGCGACGGTTCGGGCGCGGCCCCACTCGACGTGGGCGTGCGCGACGGAGACGGCGAGCGGGGCGTCGCCGGCGGCGATCGCCTCCGCGAGCCGCACGTGCTCGTCGTGCCGGACGCCCGGCTCGGCCTGGATGTTGGCGATGTTGAGACGGTTGCTGCGCTCGTCGAGCGGCTGCATCGTGGTGATCAGGAGCCGGTTGCCCGCGATCGCCTCGATCGCGCCGTGGATGCGGCCGCTCTCGGAGTGGAAGCGCGCGAGGTCGCCGTCGGCGAGGGCGGCGCTCGCGTCGGCGACGACGGCGGTCAGGGCCGAGGCGTCGGCGCCGCGGGCCACCGCCTCCGCGGCCTTGCGGGCCACGAGCGGCTCGAGCGCCGAGCGGATGTCGTAGAGCTCCTCGACGTCGCGCCGCCGGACGATCGAGACGACGGCGGTGCTGCGCGGGCGCACCGTGACCAGGCCGGCCAGCTCGAGCCAGGGCAGCGCCTCGCGGATCGGGACGCGCGAGACGGCGAGCTCGGTGGCGAGATCCCGTTCGCGGATCGGCTCGCCCGCCGGCAGCCGGCCGTCGAGGATGCGCGCGCGCAGCTCCTCGTACACCCGCTGCGACATCGTCTGCGCGGGACTCTTCGTCGGCATCGGTGCTCCTGTCGGTCTACCCGTTCTCCGTCCTCGAAGGGTAGCGGGCGGTGCAGGAGAGACCCGTCGGCCCTTGTAACGCCGTCTTCATCTGCCCGAAACACCCGCGCACCGGATCGGATCTACCGTGATCGACGTGCCTCGGTATACCGAGCGCCTCCCTCGCCACTCCGCCGGAAGGACCCGCCCATGAGCACCGTCACGAATCCGCCCCCCGCCACGACGATGGGCGACCGCATCGAGGCCGCCTACTCGCGCATCGGAGTCACGAGCGCCCACCTGGGCATCGTCGCGATGATCCTCTTCGGCGTCTTCTTCGACGCGATCGAGCAGAACACGGTCGGCGTCGCCGGCCCGATCCTCGCCGCCGACTGGGGACTCGCCGGCGCGCAGATCGGCCTGCTCAACACGGCGACCTTCACGGCGGTCGCGCTCGGCCGGGTCCTCGCCGGAGTGGTGATGGACCGGATCGGGCGGCGCACCCTCCTCGGCGCGAACCTGATGATCTTCGCCGTCGGCTCGCTGCTCTGCGCCTTCGCGCCCAGCTACGAGATCCTGGTCGCGGCGCGCTTCCTGGTCGGCCTCGGCCTCGGCGGCGAGATCGCGACGGCGGTCACCATGCTCGCCGAGTTCTTCTCCGCCAAGCACCGCGGCACCGCCGTCGGCTTGATCAACGTCGCCGCGGCCGGACTCGGCAACATGCTCGCCCCGCTCTTCGGCGTCATCGTCTTCTCGGTCTTCACCGGCGACGACCGCTGGCGCTGGCTCTTCGGGATCCTGGTGATCCCCGCCCTCGCGGTCGTGGTCTACCGGCGCGCGCTGCCGGAGACTCCCCGCTACCTCGCCGCCCGCGGCCGCGTCGCCGAGGCGAACACCGTCATCAACCGGCTCGCGCAGGGCCGGCTGCACCGGCCCGTGACCGACGAGGTCGACTACCTGGGCGGTGCCGCCGACCGGCCCGTGGCCGCCGCGAGCACCCCGCGCTGGACCGAGCTCTTCGGCCGCCGCCACCGCCGCACCACGATCGCCCTGGGCGTCGCGGTCTGCATGTCCTACGCCGCGCAGATCTCGATGCTCACCCTGATCCCGCTGATCCTCACCTCCCGCGGCTTCGACATCACCAGTGCGCTCTGGTATACCCTCGTCATGCAGTCGGGCTCCCTGGTCGGAGCGCTGGTCGCGGCCCTCGCCGCCCGCCGACTGCCGCGCAAGCTCACGCTCACGGTCGCGGCCCTGCTCGGGATCGGCGCCGGTCTCGGCTTCGGCTTCCTCGGCACCACCGTGGCGCTGGTGCTCGTCTTCGGCTTCCTCTTCAACTTCTCGGTGATCGTGCTCAACACCACCATCTGGCTGTTCGCTCCGGAGCAGTACCCCACGCGGATCCGCGGCCTCGGCACCTCGGTGATCCTCGCCCTCGGCTCGCTCTCCGGCGGGCTGTTCCCGCTCCTCGCCGGCGCCGTGCTCGACGCCTCGGGGGTCGGCGGGATGTTCGCCCTCCTCGCCGGGCTGTTCGCGGTCTGCGCGATCGCCGTGCAGTTCCCGCGCGAGACCGTCGGCCGTCCGATGGCGGAGGACTGAGCGTGCAGCGCACGGTCGTCGTCGTGAATCCGAACACCTCGGTCGCGACCACCCGGCTCCTCGTCGCGGTCGCCCGCGATGCGGTGCGCGGGGAGGACGTCCGGATCGTGGGGGAGACGGTGGCGCGGGGGCCCTCGATCATCACGACGCCGTCCGCTCTCTCCGCCGCGGCGGCGCATGTGGTGACCGCGGCTCGACGCGCGGTGCTGCTGCACGCGCCCGACGCGATCGTGGTCGCCGCGTTCGGCGATCCGGGTGCCGCCGAGGCGGCGGAGGCCACGGGGCTGCCGGTCGTGGGCATCGGAGCCGCGGCCGTGCGCGCGGCGAGCGCGGGCGGCCGGCGGTTCGCGATCGCGACGACGACCGGTCGGCTCGAGCCGGTGCTCCGGGCGCTCGTCGCGGATGCGGGGGGCCTCGGCGCCTACGCGGGCTGCTTCCTCACGGCGTCGCCGGCGGAGGAGCTCGAGGACCCGGACCGGCTGCACGGCGAGCTGCACGCCGCGGTGCGGCGGGCGCAGGCGGCCGGGGCGGAGGCGGTGATCATCGGCGGCGGGCCGCTCAGCGCGGCGGCCGAGCGGCTGGCCGCGGAGTTCGCCGGGGTGCTGCCGATCGTGGAGCCGATCCGCGCGGCGGTGGCGGAGGCGCTCGCCGCGACGACCCCGGTCGGGGCGCTGCCCGCCTGAGGAGGCGGCCCCGGGAACGACGAAGGCGCGGGAGTCCGGGACTCCCGCGCCTTCGCGTGGTGGTGGGCGGCGCTCAGGGAGCGACGCGGTCCGGGGCGACCCGGCCGGCGAGCATCGCTTCGAGGGCGGCGTCGTCGCGGCGGGTGCGCGTCCGGCCCAGCGCGACGTCGGTCGCGAGGACCGCGACGGCCGCGAGGCCGAGCGCGAGGATCCAGATCAGTCCGCCGTCCCAGGGCAGACCGGCCCAGGTCAGCGCGACCCAGACGACGGCGGCGACGACGCCGCCGAGCGCCGGGACCAGGACCGATCCGTGCAGGTGCCGGTGCGGCAGTCCGTAGCGGGCGGCGAGGCCCAGGAGGATCCCGCCGAGCGTGACGAAGAGGAGCTCCACGACGTGACCGTGCGGGAGGGGCTAGGCGACGAATCCGACGCGGCGCGACTCCTCGGAGCCGACCTCGACGAAGGCGATGGTCTCGGTGGGGACGATGTAGATCTTGCCCTTCTCGTCGCGCAGGCGGAGGACCTTGGCGCCCGCCTCGAGCGCGGTGGTCACCGTCTTCTCGACCTCGGCCACGGACAGCGAGGACTCGAAGTTGAGCTCGCGCGGGGTGTTGACGATTCCGATACGGATTTCCACCAGCAGTGCCTTTCGGGAGGGGACGTGGCTGTCAGGATACGGGACCGGGCGGCGCGGCCGACGCCGGTTTCGCGCTGAGCGGACCCGGCTCGGGAGGGGCCGCCCGAGGGCGCGCGGCAGTGTCGGCGGTCTTCGTTAGCGTGGTCGCGTGAGCGCTCCTCGAACCCCGGCACCCGCCTCCGACGAGGCTCCCGCTCGCGACGGCTCGGCCGGCGAGGGGCTCGTCCTCGATGCGTCGCAGCGCGCCGTCCTCGCCCTGCCGGACGGCCGCAGCGCCGCGGTGCTCGGCGCCCCCGGCTCGGGCAAGACCCGCACGATCGTCGAGCTCGTCGCCGAGCGCGTGCTCGAGCGCGGCTACGAGCCGGAGTCGATCGCCGTGCTCGCCGCCAGCCGCACGGCCGCGACGGCACTGCGCGACGTGCTCGCCCTGCGGCTCGGCGTCCCGACGCGGGGGCCGCTGGCGCGGACCGCCACCTCGCTGGCCTTCGAGGCCGTGACCGCCGCCGCCAAGGAGCTCGGGATCGACCGGCCGACCCTCCTCACCGGCGGCGAGCAGGACGTCATCCTCTCCGAGCTGCTCGAGGGGCACCTCGAGGAGGGCACCGGGCCGCGCTGGCCCGACGAGTTCAGCCCCGAGGTGCTGCGGCTGCGCACCTTCCGCACCGAGCTGCGCGAGTTCGGGATGCGGGCCACCGAGCACGGCCTCGACACCGCCGCGATCCGCCGGCTCGCCGTGGACGCGGACCGCGGCGAGTGGTCGGCCGCCGCCGCCGTGCTCGAGGAGTTCCGCGACGTCGTCGACTGGATGGCCCCGCAGGCGGGGACGAAGCTCGACGCCGCCGAGTTCGCGGCCTTCGCGGCCGAGACGATCCGCGACGGCGGCGGGGGCGAGCGGATCCGGGCGCTCCGCCTCGTCGTCGTCGACGACATGCAGGAGGCGAGCGAGTCGACGGTCGTGCTGCTGCGAGCCCTCGCCGCGCGCGGCGTCACCGTGCTCGCGTTCGGCGACCCGGACGTCGCGACGAGCGCCTACCGCGGCGCCGCCTCCGACACCCTGGGCCGCTTCGGCCCGGCGATCGGCGTGCGCGACGCCGAGACGCTGGTCCTCGGCCGCGTGCACCGGCACGGTACGGCCCTGCGGGCCCTCGTCTCCGCGGCCACCCAGCGGATCGGGACCGCGGCGGCCGGGCGCCAGCGCGCGGCCGGGGCTCCCGCCGACGAGGAGGGGGCGCCCGCCCCGCTGCTGGTGCTGCACGCCCCGACGGCGGCGCGTGAGGCGGCGACGGTGGCGCGACTGCTGCGCGAGCGGCGGCTCCGCGACGACGTGCCGTGGCGCCGGATGGCCGTCGTCGTCCGCTCCGGCGCGGCCGTGCAGCCGCTGCTGAAGGCGCTCGCCGTCGCCGAGGTGCCCACGCGCTCCGTGCTGGCCGGCCGTGCCCTGCGCGACGACCACGCCGCCCGGGCGCTGCTCGTGCTGATCGGCGTCGCAGTGGGCGAGCGCCCGCTGGACGCGGAGCTGGCGGCCGAGCTGCTGCTGGGCCCGTTCGGCGGGGTCGACCGGCTCGGCCTGCGACGGCTGCGGCTCGCTCTGCGCGCGGAGGAGCTCGCGGGCGGGGGCATCCGCGCGAGCGATCCGCTGCTGGTGGAGGCTCTGGAGGCACCAGGACGGTTCGCCACGATCGACTCCGGCCCGGCGCGCCAGGCCGAGCGCCTCGCCGTCACGATCGACCGGGTCCGCCGGCTGCACGCCGAGCAGGGCTCGATCGAGGAGCTGCTCTGGTCGGCCTGGGAGTCGAGCCGCGTCGCGTCCTCCTGGCGCGAGCTGGCGCTCGGCACCGGTCTCACCGCGGCCGAGGCGAACCGCAACCTCGACGGCGTCGTCGCGCTCTTCAGCGCGGCGCGGCGCTTCGTCGAGCGGGCGCCCGGTCACTCGGCGATCGGCTTCGTCACCGAGATCCTCGAGGCGGAGGTGCCGGAGGACACGCTCGCGCCGCGCTCGGTCGAGGACGCGGTGCTGATAGGCACGCCCTCCTCCGTCGTCGGCCTCGAGTTCGACGTGGTCGTGGTCGCGAGGCTGCAGGACGGCGTCTGGCCGAACCTGCGCCAGCGCGGCTCGCTGCTCGACCCCGACGGGCTGATCCGGCACGCGCGCGGCGAGGGCGACCTGCCGCTCGACAGCCGGAAGGCCACCCTCGACGACGAGCTGCGGATGTTCGCGCTCGCCGCCTCCCGGGCCCGCCGCCAGCTCGTGCTCAGCGCCGTCGCGGGCGAGGACGAGACGCCGTCCCTCTTCTTCCGGCTCACGCCGCCCGACGCACCCCGGCTCGACGCGGCCTCGGCCGTGCCGCTGACCCTGCGCGGGGCGGTCGCGGGGCTCCGCCGGACCGCGACGACGCCGAACTCGGCCGAGGCGCCCGGCGCGATCCGCGGGCTGCGCGCACTCACGCTGGCCGAGGTGCCGGGTGCCGACCCGGCCTCCTGGTACGGCGTCCTCGAGCCCTCCACCACCGAGCCGCTCTTCGACCTCGACGACCCGGAGCGGCCCGTCTCGGTCTCGCCCAGCCGGCTCGAGGCGTTCGAGCGGTCGCCGCTCGACTGGTTCGTCGACGCCGTGTCGGGCTCGACCACTAGCACCGCGATGGGGGTCGGCACGCTCGTGCACTGGGTGCTCGAGAACGCGGCGAGCACCGAGCCGGAGGCGCTCTGGGCCGAGCTGGAGTCGCGCTGGCCCGAGCTGGTCTTCGAGTCGCCCTGGCTCGGCGAGCGGCAGCTGCGGGTGACCCGGCGCCTGGTCGAGGGCCTCGCGGCGTACCTCGCCGACTTCGAGCGGGGCGGGGGAGCGGTGCTCGGCCGCGAGCAGCAGTTCGAGATCGACGTGCCGCCCGCCCGGATCCGCGGCTCGATCGACCGGGTCGAGCGCGCGCCGGACGGCTCGGTCGTCATCGTCGACCTCAAGACCGGCCGGAGCACTCCGCGCCAGGCCGACATCGCCGAGCACGCGCAGCTCGGCAGCTACCAGCTCGCCGTCGCGAGCGGCGCGATCGAGGCGGCCGGCGCGGACGAGGGCGGCGGCGCGAAGCTGCTCTTCGTCGCGAAGGGCGTCCGCGGGTCGCTCTACCGCGAGGTGGTCCAGCCCCGCTTCGGCGAGGAGGAGCTCGAGGCGCTGCGCGAGCGGGTCCGCGCCGCCGCGCGGGGGATGGCCTCGGCCGGCTTCTCGGGGCTGCTCGACGCTGTCCCCTTCTCCCCGGGCGACGCCCTGCGGTACCGGATCCATGCTGTGCCGGAGGTCTCGGGGGACGGCCGGCTGGCGCTCGACGAGGTCGAGACGGACGAGGAGGAGACTGCGGTGCCCGAGGACTCGTCCCTGGACGCCGCCGACCCGGATCCCGCCGCCGACTCCGATCCCGCCGCCGACCCCGCTCGGGCCGCCGACCCCGCTCCCGACTCCGCCGCGACCCCCGAGGAAGGGCCCCGCCCGTGATCGACGCCCTGACCATCGCCGAGGCCCTCGACCTCCGCCCGCCCACCGTCGAGCAGCGCGCCGTCATCGAGGCGCCGCTCGCCCCGGCCCTCGTCGTCGCGGGCGCCGGCAGCGGCAAGACCGAGACGATGGCGAACCGCGTGCTCTGGCTGCTCGCCAACGGGTTCGCCGCTCCCTCCGAGGTCCTCGGCCTCACCTTCACCCGCAAGGCCGCCGCCGAGCTCGGCGAGCGGATCGGCCGCCGCATCGACCAGCTGGGGGCCGCGGGCCTGCTGCCGCTGCGCGAGGGCCAGACCGAGCCCGACCCGTTCGAGGCCGCCACCGTCTCCACCTACAACGCCTTCGCGAACACGATCTTCCGCGACAACGCGGCGCTGATCGGGCGGGAGGGCGACGCGACCGTGCTGTCGGAGGCGTCCGCCTGGCACCTCGCGCGCGGGGTCGTCGCCGACACCGCCGACCCGCGCATCCTCGAGGTCGAGGCGAGCATCGACCGCCTCACCGACCTCACCGTCGCGCTCGCCCACGACCTCGCGGACAACCTCGCCGACCCGGCCGAGGTCGCGGGCTTCGCAGAGGACTTCCTCCGCCTCGGCGAGCTGCCCCGCGGCTCCAGCGGCTCCGGTCTCTACCGCGAGCTCGAGAAGGCGCTGCAGGCCGTCGGCGCGCTGCCGGTGCTGACGGCGCTCGCCGAGCGGTTCCAGGAGGCGAAGGCCGAGCGCGGCTTCGTCGAGTTCTCGGACCAGGTGGCGCTGGCGCTGCGGATCATCGAGCGCGTGCCGCGCGTCGTCGACGAGCACCGCGCCCGCTACCGGGTCGTGCTGCTCGACGAGTACCAGGACACCTCCGTGCTGCAGACCCGCCTGCTCGCCCGGCTCTTCGCCGAGCAGGGCGTGATGGCCGTGGGCGATCCGCACCAGTCGATCTACGGCTGGCGCGGCGCGAGCGCGGAGGGCCTCGGCCGCTTCGCCCTCGACTTCGGCTCCGCGGCCCGGTTCTCGCTGTCGACCAGCTGGCGGAACGGCCACGGCGTGCTGGCCGCGGCGAACGCCGTCGTCGCGCCGCTGACCGCGGGCAGCGCCGTCCCGGTCGACCGCCTCGCCGCCGGGCCGGGCGCGTCCGACCACGCCGTCGAGCTCACCTTCCCCGAGACGATCGAGGACGAGGCCGACGACGTCGCGCGCTGGTTCGCCGGCCGCCTCGCCGAGAACGCCGAGCGCGGGGAGGCGCCGCCGTCGGCCGCAACGCTCTTCCGCGTCCGCGCGCACATGGACCGCTTCGCCGCCGCGCTCTCCCGGCACGGCGTCCGGTACCACATCCTCGGCATCGGCGGCCTGCTGCGGCAGCCCGAGATCGCCGACCTCGTCGCCGCGCTGACCGTGGTGGAGGACCCGGCGGCGGGCAGCGAGCTGGTCCGCCTCCTGGCCGGCGCGCGCTGGCGCCTCGGCGTCCGCGACCTGCGCGCGCTCCGCGATCTCGCCTCCTGGCTCGCCTCGCGCGACCACGCGCACCGGCTGCTGCCCGAGGAGGTGCGCGAGCGGATGCGCGCCTCGGTCACCGAGGGCGAGGGCGGCTCGATCATCGAGGCCCTCGACTTCATCGCCTCGCGACGCCCCGGCGAGGACGGCCGGCTCGACCACTCCGCGCTGTCCTCGTTCAGCGAGGAGGGCCTGCGCCGCCTGCACGACGCCGGCACGCTCTTCGCGCGCCTCCGAGCCCGGGCCGGCCTGGACCTCCTCGACTTCGTCACGCTGGTCGAGCAGGAGCTCGGCCTCGACATCGAGGTGGAGGCCAACGAGTCGCGCAGCGACGGCCGCGCCAACCTCGAGGCGTTCCGCGAGGCGGTGTCCGGCTACCTGCAGACCGACGACCGCGGCGCGGGCACCGGCTCGTCGCTCCGCGGCTTCCTCCGCTGGCTCGTGCTGGCGGACAAGCGCGACGGCCTCGCGCCTCGGCCCGAGGACCCGGAGCCCGGCACCGTCCAGCTGCTGACGATCCACGGCTCGAAGGGCCTGGAGTGGGACCTGGTCGCCGTGCCGCGGATGGTCGACGGCGAGCTGCCCGGCACTCCGGTCGAGGGCTTCCGCGGCTGGGTGCGCCTCGGCGCGATGCCCTACGCCTTCCGCGGCGACGCCGCCGAGCTGCCGGACCTCGCCTGGCGCGGCTGCGCGACGCAGAAGGAGGTCGTCGACGCGATCGCCGACTTCGGCGACACCCTGCGCGAGCGCAACGAGTCCGAGGAGCGCCGGCTCGCCTACGTCGCGGTCACCCGGGCGCGGCATCACCTGCTGCTGAGCGGCTCCTGGTGGGCCGGGCAGGCGAAGCCGCGCGGACCCGGCGTCTTCCTCCGCGACCTCGCCGAGGCCCGCACCCTCCCGGAGCTGCCAGTAGAGCCGTCGAACCTCGAGAACCCGCTCGAGCAGGCGCCGCGCACCTTCCACTGGCCGCACGACCCGCTCGGCGCCCGCGGCGACCGGGTGCGCGCGGCGGCCGAGCGCGTGCGCGTCGCCGAGCCGGCGCTGCTCGGCGCCCGCGGAGCGGACATCCGGCTGCTGCTCGCCGAGCGCGCCGTGCGCCTCGCGGGCGGCGAGCGCGTCGGCCTGCCGACCCGCATCCCGGCCTCGCGGTTCAAGGACATCGTCAGCACGCCCGCCGAGGTCGTCGCGCAGCTGCGCCGGCCGATGCCCGAGCGGCCGTACCGGCAGACCCGGCTCGGCACCACGTTCCACTCCTGGGTGGAGAACCGCTTCGGCATCCAGGGCGAGGCGGAGTCGGTCGACACCTTCCCGGACGAGCTCGACGACGGCGGGGCGACCGCGGCCGGAGCGGAGGGCGAGCAGCTCGCCCGTCTGATCGAGACGTTCGAGCGCTCGGAGTGGGCCGACCGCCGCCCCGAGGCGGTCGAGATCGAGATCCACCTCCAGCTGGCCGGGCACGTCGTCGTCTGCAAGCTCGACGCGGTCTACCGGACGGAGGACGGCTTCCAGATCGTGGACTGGAAGACCGGCCGCGCCCCGAAGGACGCGGCCGACCTCGAGCTCAAGCAGTTCCAGCTCGCGCTGTACCGCCTCGCCTACTCGCGCTGGAAGGGCGTGCCGCTCGAGAGCGTCGACGCGGTGTTCTACTTCGTCGCCGACGACCTCGTGCTGCGGCCCGAGCGCTTCTACTCGGAGCGCGAGCTCTCGGAGTCGCTCTCCTCGGCGACGGGGGCGAGCCCGCGGCCGTGAGCGGAGGAGCCGGTCCGCGCGCCGGGCGTGCGGTTCAGCAGCTCCTCGACCTCGGAGACCTCGAGCACCGGTCCGGTGTCGGTGGACAGCGGCGCGGACAGATCGCCGAGGACGCTGTCGACCAGGAGGTCGAGCATCCCGACCGCGTCGTCGACGATCGCCGAGTCCTCGGTCTCGGTGCCGTGCAGCAGCCAGCGAGCCAGCTCGAGCTCGGCGTAGAGCTGAGCGCGCTGGCGGAGGGTGCGGTCGACCGCGCCGGCGCGCATCCGCGAGTACGCGGCGAACGCCGTGCCGGCCCCCGGGGCGCTGAGCAGCCAGTGCAGATCGCGGGCCGGGTCGCCCACCCGCAGCGCCGCCCAGCCGAGCACGGCGCTGACGGAGTCGCCCGAGCGGAGGAAGGAGTCGGAGGTCATCGAGCCGTTCACGACCGTGGGGTCGAACTGCCAGAGCGCCTCGTCGGAGGAGGCCGACTCCCAGCGCGCGACGAGCGCGGCGGGCACGTGGCCGGTGTCGGCGGCGCGCTCGATGACGGCGACCGTCTCGTTGACGCTGTCGCGGGCCGAGGCGACGGGCAGCCCCGCCTCCTGCACGAACGACGCCGGCAGCGAGTGGATCGCGCCGATCGCGCGCCCGACCGAGTCCGCGAGACCGCTGGAGGCCTCGACGTCGTCGATCAGCACGCGGTCGCCCTCGAGGTACTCGTAGACGACGCCGCGGGTGCCGTCGAACGGCGTCTGCCCGATGCTCTCCTGCAGATCGAACGGCAGGCGGCTGCGGATGCCGGCGGTGAGCGCGCGCAGGGCGACGAGGTCGCCGAGCTGCTCCTGCTCGGCCAGCGGCGAGGTCGGCACGCGCACCACCAGACGGGCGCCGTCGCGCGTGGTCAGCAGAGCGGAGTCGAAGTCCCCGTGCGTCGAGTGCGTGAATTCGCGCGCGGTCCGGACGTCGAGGCCCTCGACGGCCGAAGTGGCCAGCGCGGCTAGAGTGAGATGGGATCTGGCCATGCTCACCAGGGTAGGTCGCCGGGCGCCCGACCGGCCGGTCGCCACGCGCTGACCAGCCGATGCCGTCGAGGAGCCGCGCTCCTCCCGGCCGCCGCCCGGCCCGCCACCTCCTCGACCCCGCACCGGCCGTCCCCCCGGCACCGCTTCGAAATGAGCCCGCATGATCCCGTCCTTCTCCGACCGCCTCCCGCTCGCCCGTCAGGCGGTCGACCGGGACTACCTCGCCCGCGCGCGTCCCGAGCTCTTCGACGAGCTCGACGCCGACGCGGCCACCCGGGTCGTGCTGCTCCGCGGCGACCGCGCCCTGGTCGACGGCGAGCGCCTCGCCCTGCGCCCCGCGGCCGATGTGCCGGCCGGCGCCCTCCGCCTCTACCTCGGTCGCACCACCGTCGACGCCGAGGGCGAGCCCGCCGGCACTCCCGTCGTCGCCGCCGTGCTCACGGACGAGCAGGCGAGCGCCATCGAGCCCGACGACGCCGCCTGGGGCGCCCTGCGCACCTTGGCCGAGCACCTCAGCGACCGCGACGCCGGCCTGTTCACCGAGGCGCTCGCGATGGTCAACTGGCACGCTTCGCACGGCTTCTCGCCGCGCAACGGTGAGGCCACCGTGATCGAGCAGGGCGGCTGGGTCCGCCGCTCGCCCGCCGACGGCAGCCAGGTCTTCCCGCGCACCGACCCGGCGATCATCGTCTGCGTCCTCGACGCCGACGACCGCCTGCTGCTCGGCTCGAACGCGATGTGGGGCACCGGCCGCTTCTCGCTGCTGGCCGGCTTCGTCGAGCCGGGGGAGTCGCTCGAGGCGGCGGTCGTCCGCGAGATCTTCGAGGAGTCCGGGATGCGCGTCGTCGACCCGCAGTACCTCGGCTCGCAGCCCTGGCCGTTCCCCGCCTCGCTGATGATCGGCTTCATCGCCCGCCTCGCCGAGGACCAGGCCCCCGCCGACCTGCTCCCGGACGGCGAGGAGATCGTCGCCCTGCGCTGGTTCACCCGCCAGCAGCTGCACGACTCGCTCGAGTCGGTGCTGCTGCCCGGCCGCTCGTCGATCGCCCGCGCGATGATCGAGGACTGGTACGGGGGAGCGCTCGAGAACGGCCCCATCGTCGCGTGACCCTGCTCGACGGACTCGACGAGGGGCAGCGCGAGGCGGCGGAGGCGCTGCTCGGCCCGGTCTGCGTCCTGGCCGGCGCGGGCACCGGCAAGACGCGGACCATCACCCACCGGATCGCGCACGGCGTCGCGACCGGCGTCTACACGCCGGCCCGGGTGATGGCGCTCACCTTCACCAGCCGCTCGGCCGCCGAGCTGCGCTCCCGGCTCCGCGTGCTCGGTGCGGGCGGCGTCATGGCCCGGACGTTCCACGCCGCCGCGCTCTCGCAGCTCGGCTTCTTCTGGCCGCAGCTGGTCGGCGGCACGATGCCGCAGCTGCTCGACGGCAAGGCGCGGCTGCTCGGCCACGCCGCGGAGCGGCTCCGGTTGAAGCTGGACACCGCGACCCTGCGCGACCTCTCCGCCGAGATCGAGTGGCGGAAGGTGTCCGCCCTCTCGCTCGAGCAGTACGCGGTGGCCGCCCGGACCCGGGCGCTGCCCGGACGGCTCACCCTCGAGCAGACCGTCGCGATGGTCGACGAGTACGAGGGGCTGAAGGACCAGCGCCGGCAGATCGACTTCGAGGACGTCCTCCTGGTCACCGCGGGGATGCTCGAGTCCGAGCCGGCGATGGCGATGCAGGTCCGGGAGCAGTACCGCTTCTTCGTCGTCGACGAGTACCAGGACGTCAACCCGCTCCAGCAGCGGCTGCTCGAGCTCTGGCTCGGTGACCGCAGCGACCTCTGCGTGGTCGGCGACGCGAGCCAGACCATCTACTCCTTCGCCGGCGCCCGCGCCGACTACCTGCTCGACTTCGGCTCGCGCTGGCCGGCCGCGACGGTCGTCCGCCTCGAGGAGAACTACCGCTCGGCACCGCCGATCGTGCAGACCGCGAACCGGCTGATGCGCGGCCGGCCCGGCGCCCTCGTGCTGCACTCGGTCGCGAGCGCCCCCGCCGCCGCCGCGGAGGCCCCGGAGCCGGCGATCGACGCCTACCCCGACGACGTCGCGGAGGCCAGGGGAGTGGCGGCCCGCGTCGCCGCCGACATCGAGGCGGGCGTGCGCCCCTCCGCCATCGCGATCCTCTTCCGCACCAACTCGCAGTCGGCGATCCTCGAGCGCGCGCTGCACGAGCGCGGCGTCGCGGCGCACCTGCGCGGCGGCAAGCGCTTCTTCGACCTGCCGGAGGTGAAGCAGGCGGTGATGCAGCTGCGCGCGGCCTCGGTCTCCATCTCGGGCGAGCCGCTGTTCAAGTCGGTCAGCGACGTCCTCCGCTCGCTCGGGTGGAGCGCCGAGCCGCCGTCGGCACCGGGCGCCGTGCGCGAGCGCTGGGAGTCGCTGGACACCCTCGCCCGGCTGGTCGACGAGGCGCCCGCCGGCTGGACGTTCAAGCAGTTCACCGACGACCTCCTCGCCCGCCAGCAGGTGCATCACGAGCCGGACCGCGCGGCCGTCACGCTCGCGACCTTCCACTCCGCCAAGGGACTCGAGTGGGAGTCGGTGCACCTGATGGGCCTGACCGAGGGCCTGCTGCCGATCTCCTACGCGAGCGGCCTCGAGGCGATCGACGAGGAGCGCCGGCTGCTCTATGTCGGCATCACCCGCGCGCGTCAGCGGCTGCGGCTCTCCTGGTCGCAGTCCACCGTGGGCCGGGTCACGCGGCGGGAGCCGTCGCGCTTCCTCGCAGAGATCGGCACGCGCACCCGCGGTGCGGCTCCAGCCGCCGCTCGCTGAACGCACCGGAGGCGTCGGAGTAGGTGCGCTCGACACTGCGCAGCCCGGTCCAGCCGGCGTGCAGCCGCCGGAGCGCCGCGTCGGCCGCCGCGACCGCGATCGCGGCACTGGAGAGGGCGGTGCGCGTCGATGCGGTGGTGCCGAGGACCTGGATCACCAGCCGCGGCCACTCCGGGTCGAGGTCGATCCGGTCGCGGTAGGCGCAGTGCAGGCAGGGCCCGCCGCCCGGCTCGACGAGGGGGCCGATGCGGACCGCCTCGTCGCCGAAGACCACGGCCAGATGCGGCACGTCGCTCGAGAGCCAGTGCGCGGCGCGCGCCGGAGCGACGGCGTAGTCGGCGACGAGCACCGCGAGAGCGGGCACCGCATCCTCGCCGACCAGCTCGCAGCCCTCGCCGCGGAGCAGGCTGCGCAGGGCGTCGGCCGCCGAGCCGACGCCCTCGACGACCACCCGCGGCGGCGCGGGCGGATCCGGGTCGATGCTCCGCAGCAGCACCGGGCGCAGCGTGGCGAGCAGCTCGTCGACGCGCGCGTCCGAGGCGCCGGCGCGCGTCGCGATCAGCCGCGCCGTGCCCGCGCTGGTGCCCACCCGCAGCGCGTGCACCAGCAGCTCCTCGGCGTAGCCGACGCCCTCCAGCACGACCCGCGGGTGGTCGAGTCCGACCTGCATCGCGGTCGCGGAGCGCCAGACGAGGGGGAAGCGGGGATCGAGCCGGAGGACCATCGGGAGATCATGGCCGAGAGCGGCCGGGCGGCGCGGGAGTTGTCCACAGGTCGTGGACCCCTCCTGCGCGAGGGTCAGACCGGTCGGTCGCCGGTGGGAGCGGTGCCGTCGTCGTCCGGACGGCCGCCGTCGGTGCCGGCCTCGGGCTGCTCGCCCGCCGGCGCCGCGGGCGTCGTCCCGTTCAGCAGCTCCTCGAGCGCGCGGTCCATCTCGTCGGGCTCCGGGGTCTCGCCGCGGGCCTCGGCGCTCAGTCGCGCGACGAGGGCTGTCGGGTCGTCGAGGTCGTCCGAGCCGGGCAGCACGTCGGGGTGCGACCAGAGCGCGTCGCGCGCCTCGGGACCGACCGCGTCGGTGACGGCCTGCCACATCGCGGCGGCCTCGCGGAGGCGGCGCGGCCGCAGCTCCAGGCCGACGAGCGTGGCGAAGGCCGACTCGGCGGGCCCGCCGGACGCGCGACGGCGGCGGACGGTCTCGGCGATCGCACCGGCGCTGGGCAGGCGGGTGGTCGCCGCGGCGGTGACCACGTCCACCCAGCCCTCGATCAGGGCGAGCATCGTCTCGAGGCGGCCGTGCGCCGCGAGCTGCTCCTCGGTCTTCGGCGGGATCAGCGCGCCGGAGGTCATCGCGTCGCGCAGCTCCTCCGGGTTGGACGGGTCGAAGTTCTCGGCCAGCTCCTCGAGGCGGGTGGTGTCGATCGTGATGCCCCGGGCGAAGTCGGTGATCTGCGAGATCAGGGCGAGCCGGACCCACTTGCCGTGCCGGAAGAGCCGCGCGTGGGCGAGCTCGCGCACCGCGAGGTAGATCTGCACCTGGTCGATCGGGATGTCGAGGCCCTCGCCGAACACGGCGACGTTCTGCGGCAGGATCGCCGCGTCGTTCTCCTCGAGCAGCGGGATGCCGATGTCGCCGCCGGAGACGACCTCGGCGGCCAGCTGGCCGACCACCTGGCCGAGCTGGAGGGCGAAGAGAGTGCCGCCGATGCCGCGCATCATGTCCTCGGCGCCGGCGATCATCGCCTTCATCTCCTCGGGCGCCTGGTCGCGCATGACGCCGGTGAGCGCGTCCGAGATGCTGAGGGCGACCGGCTCGGCGAGCTGCGTCCAGACCGGCATCGTGAGCGAGATCCACTCGAGCCGGCTGATGGTGCGCGGCGGGCGGCTCAGCTCGGAGACGTAGGCGACCTCGTCGAGCCAGAGCGCCGCGACGCCGAAGGCGCCGTCGAGCGGGGCACGCACGGCGTCGGTCACCGGGACGGAGTCCGCGCGCGCCAGCTGCTTCGCCTGCTCGAGCGCGAGCGACCAGTTGATCCCGCCGCCCGACTGCTGCATCGCGCTCTGCAGCTGCGAGAGCAGGTTCTGCAGAGCGACCGGATCGTTCGGCAGACCGGCGGCGCCCGCGAGCTGGCTCGGGTCGATCGGGCCGTTCCCCGAGAGGAACTGCCGGAGCATGTCGCGGAACTCGTCCTCCGAGCCGCCGCCCGGTCGGTCCGCGTTGTCGCCTTCGGCCATTCGGGGAGCCCTCTCTCATCGCACGGAGCCGGCCTCTGCACACCCGGTTCGGGCGACGGATCGTGACACGACTCCCAGTCGTGCAAGCTACGTTAGCCCGAGCGTCCGGAGCCACGACGTGAAGTCGACCGCCCGGCCCCGACCCGCTTCCGCCCGCCGCGAACACGCCGGCGCCGCCGCCCCGCACGTCCCCAGAGAGGCCCCCGTTTGCTGTTCTCCGTCGACCCGCGCCCCTCCTCCTCGCGCGGCCGGCGCGCCTGGGTCGGGCCCGCGGTCCTCTTCTCCGGCGTCGCGCTCGTCGTCGGGCTCGGCGTCACCCCCGCCCCCTACGTGATCGAGCAGCCGGGCCCCGTCTTCGACACCCTCGGCACGAGCGGTGAGGACGTGCCGCTGATCTCCATCCCGGACGAGACGACCTATCCCACCGAGGGCACTCTCGACATGCTGACCGTCTCGGTCGTCGGCAACCCGCAGAGCCTGCCGACCTGGATCGAGGTCGCGAGCGCCTGGTTCGACCGCACCAAGGCCGTCGTGCCCGTCGCGCAGATCTTCCCGCCGTCCTCCACGGTCGAGGAGCGGGACCAGGCGAACCAGGCCGAGATGACCGACTCGCAGCAGGAGGCGATCGCCGCGGCGCTGACCGAGCTCGGCTACCCGATCGGGCAGCGCGTCTCGGTCGTGCAGATCCCGGACGACTCTCCCGCCGCCGGCGCGCTCGAGACCGGCGACGAGATCGTCGCCGTCGCGGGGGAGCCGGTCGCCGATGTGACCGCGCTCCGCGCCGCCGTCCAGGCCTCGGGCACCCAGCAGCCGGTCACCCTCACCGTCGAGCGGGACGGGGCCGAGCAGGACGTGCAGGTCACCCCGGTCGACAACGACGGAGCGGCCGTGATCGGCATCGTCGCCGGAGCGGCATTCGACTTCCCGTTCGAGGTCGACATCCAGCTGGACGACGTCGGCGGGCCGAGCGCCGGGATGATGTTCGCGCTCGGGATCATCGACAAGCTCACCGAGGGCGCGCTGAACGGCGGCGCCTCCGTCGCCGGAACCGGCACCATCGACGCCGCGGGCGAGGTCGGCGCGATCGGCGGCATCCGGCAGAAGATGTTCGGCGCGGTCGACGCGGGCGCGCAGTACTTCCTCGCGCCCGCCGACAACTGCAACGAGGTCGTCGGCCACGTGCCCGACGGCCTCCAGGTCTTCAGCGTCGCCACCCTCGACGACTCCCTCGCCGCCCTGAAGGGCGTCGCCGCGGGCGACACCGACGCCCTGCCGACCTGCGACGGCGCGACCCCCATCAACTGACGGCGGCGGGTCTCGATACGCCCCTGCGGGGCTACTCGACCAGCAAGTGCGGCCACCGAGTCGCCGAACGACCGCGGCATGCTGATCGAGTAGCCCGCGCAGCGGGCCATCGAGATCCACCGCCGGCCCGAGCCGCCCTGTCCGCTCAGGGCGGAGCGGCGGGGCCGCTCCCTGAGGGCGACGCTCAGGTCCCCTCGCTGGTCGTCGCCTACCATGGGGAGCCTCCCGTCACATCTCCACATCAAGAGGCTTATCCGTGAGTTCTGCAGCAACCGAAGCCCCGCCGCGCAAGAGACGGAGCGTTCTCGCCGTCACGGTCGTGGTGGTCGCCGTGCTGGTGGTGGCGTTCTTCGTCTTCGCCGGTCTCTACACCGACATCCTCTGGTACGACCAGCTCGGGTTCCTCTCGGTGCTCACGACGCAGTGGTTCGCCGCGGGCGGGCTCTTCGTCATCGGCTTCGTCGCGATGGCCGTCCCCGTGTTCGTGAGCCTGACGCTCGCCTACCGGCTGCGCCCGGTCTACGCGAAGCTCAACTCGCAGATCGACCGCTACCAGCAGGTCGTCGAGCCGCTCCGGCGCCTGGCCACCTTCGGCATCCCGGCGGTCCTCGGCCTCTTCGCCGGCGTCTCCTCCTCCACCCGGTGGCAGACGAGCCTGACCTTCTGGAACCGCACGCCCTCGGGCGACGTCGATCCGCTGTTCGGCCTCGACACGTCGTTCTACCTCTTCGAGCTGCCCTTCTACCAGAGCATCGTCGGCTTCGCCTCGGCCGTGCTCATCATCTCGGCGCTCGCCACTCTCGCCACCGGCTACCTCTACGGCGCGATCCGGATCAACGGCCGCGAGATCCGCATCTCGAAGTCCTCGCGCATCCAGCTCGCGATCATCGCGGCGCTCTACCTGCTCGTGCAGGCGGTGAGCCTCTGGCTCGACCAGTACGCGACCCTCAGCCGCCAGGGCACCCGGATCACCGGCGCGACCTACGCCTCCGTGAACGCGACGATCCCCGGCCTGCAGATCCTCGCCGCCATCTCCGCGCTGATCGCCGTCCTCTTCATCATCACGGCCTTCATCGGCCGCTGGCGCCTGCCCGTCATCGGCACTGCGCTCCTCATCGTCGCGAGCCTGCTCGTCGGCTCGCTCTACCCGTGGGTCGTCCAGAAGTTCCAGGTCGAGCCGAACGAGCGCACGCTCGAGTCGACGTACATCCAGGACAACATCGACATGACGCGGCAGGCCTACGGCGTCTCCGACGTCGAGGTCATCCCGTACGACGCGACCACCGACGCCGAGCCGGGCGCCCTGCGCTCCGACGCGGAGACCACGGCGAACATCCGCATCCTCGACCCCGCCGTCGTGACCGACGCGTTCTCGCAGCTGCAGCAGTTCCGCCAGTACTACTCCTTCGGCGACCAGCAGAACGCGCTCGACGTCGACCGCTACTCGATCGACGGCTCGACGCAGGACGCCGTCGTCGGCGTCCGCGAGCTGAACCTCAACGGCCTCGGCACCAACCAGACCTGGTACAACCAGACCCTCGTCTACACCCACGGCTACGGCCTGGTCGCCGCGTACGGCAACCAGCGCTCGTCCGACGGCGAGCCGGTCTTCATCGAGTCCGGCGTCCCGACGACCGGTGACCTCGGCGACTACGAGCCGCGGATCTACTTCGGCGAGAACTCGCCCGGCTACTCGATCGTCGGCGGCGACGGCGACCGCAACATCGAGCTCGACTACCCGTCGGGCACCGAGGGCGAGCAGCAGACCTACACGACCTTCGACGGCAACGGCGGCCCCTCGCTCGACAACGTCTTCAAGAAGCTCGTCTACGCGATCAAGTTCCAGTCCGAGCAGATCTTCCTCTCGGACGGCGTCAACGACCAGTCGCAGATCCTCTACGACCGCGACCCGGTGCAGCGCGTCCAGAAGGTCGCCCCGTACCTGACGCTCGACTCGGACGCCTACCCGACCGTCGTCGACGGCCGCGTCGTCTGGGTGGTCGACGGCTACACCACCTCCGCGGACTACCCGTACTCGGAGGTGCAGAGCCTCTCGCAGGCCATCGCCGACACCAACACGCAGCAGCAGTTCCCGACCGACGACGTCAACTACATCCGCAACTCGGTCAAGGCCACGGTCGACGCCTACGACGGCAGTGTGACGCTCTACGCCTGGGACACCGAGGACCCGATCCTGCAGACCTGGCAGAAGATCTTCCCGAGCACCGTCGAGCCGATCAGCGAGATGTCGGCCGGCCTGCTCAGCCACGTCCGCTACCCGGAGGACCTCTTCAAGGTGCAGCGCGCCGTGCTCGGCACGTACCACGTGACCGACGCCGGCTCCTTCTACTCCCGCGAGGCCGCCTGGTCCACGCCGAACGACCCGACCTCGGGTGGAGCGAGCACGGCCGCCGTCGGCGGCGGGGACACGCTGCAGCCGCCGTACTACCTGACGCTCCAGACGCCCGACGTCGAGACGCCGTCGTACTCGCTGTACTCCACGTACATCCCGGCGAGCACACCCGGCAGCGCGGCGAGCCGCAACGTGCTCACCGGCTACCTCGTCGCCGACTCGGATGCGGGCTCCACGGAGGGCGCGGTGGCCGACGGCTACGGCACGCTCCGGCTGCTCGAGCTGCCGAGCGACGACACGGTGCCCGGCCCGGGTCAGGTCCAGAACGCGTTCAACACCGACCCGACGGTCGCGAACCAGCTGGCACTGCTCCAGCGCGGCGACACCACGGTGACCCGTGGCAACCTGCTCACCCTGCCCGTCGGCGGCGGTCTGCTCTACGTGCAGCCGATCTACGTCAGCTCGAACGGCGACACGAGCTTCCCGCTCCTGCAGAAGGTGCTCGTCGCCTTCGGTGACGACATCGCCTTCGAGGACACCCTCGACGCCGCCCTCGACAGCCTCTTCGGCGGCGACTCGGGAGCGGACGCCGGTGACACCGGCACGGTGGTCACTCCGACCCCGACGCCGACCGACACGGCGGATCCGGGCACGGGCGACACCGGGACCGGCGACGCGGGCACCGGCGGGACGGCTCCGACGGGCGACCAGACCGAGCTCCAGGCCGCTCTGAGCGACGCGAGCACGGCTCTCGCCGCCCGCGAGACCGCCCTGAAGGCCGGCGACCTGACCGCCTTCGCGGCGGCGGACGAGCAGCTCACCGAGGCGCTCCAGCGGGCGCTGGCGGCCGAGGGGCAGCAGTAGGCCGATGGTCCAGGTCGATCGTGGCGAGCACCTGCGCGCAGGGGAGTGGCTCGATCCGAACCGGGAGTACTGGGAGGGGCGTGCCGGTGACGGCGCGCCCCTCCGGGCGTTCGGGGCGGCGGTGCCGGCCGGGGCGCGGGTCCTGCACCTGCAGTGCGGCGCCGGGGGCGACGCGCTCCCGCTCGCCGAGCGGGGCGAGGACGTCATCGGCGTCGACTTCTCGATGCCGGCGATCCGGCTGGCCCGCGAGGCGGCCCGCGAGCGCGGTCTCGCAGAGCGGACCCGCTTCGTCTGCGCCAACCTCTACGAGCTGCGGCACATGCTGCCCGAGCCCGACGCGTTCGACGCCGTCGTGACGACCCTGGACGCGGTCGCCTGGCTCCCCGACCTCGAGGAGTGGGCGCGTGTCGTCGAGTGGTTCGTCGCACCGGGTGGGACCGCGGTGATCGGCGCGCAGGCGCGGCCGCGGGTCGACGACCCGGCGGTGCGCACCTGGGAGCGCTCGGCGGAGGACGTCGCGGAGGCGCTCCGGGCGACCGGTCTCGAGGTCGCCGCGAGTGCCGTCGGCGGCGTTGCGTGGACGGCGACGAAGCCCGTCTGAGCCGCCGAGCACGGCACTGCCTCCTCCGGGTGCCCACTCGATTTGCATCGCTCCTGATCCCCGTGTAGTGTCTCTTCTTGTGCCGCGGGGTGGAGCAGTTCGGTAGCTCGCTGGGCTCATAACCCAGAGGTCGTAGGTTCAAATCCTGCCCCCGCAACAAGAAGACGGAAGCCGGTCGCGAAAGCGGCCGGCTTTCGTCGTTAACGCGGGCTGTGCACGGGTCAGGACGCCGCGTCGATGACGCTGAGCACGTTGCCGGACGGGTCGCGGAACCAGGCGATCGTCGGCCCCCGCCCGCGCATCACGCCGTTCTCGTCCGTCGGCATCTCGCTGTCCGAGTAGATCTTGGTGACGACGCCGGAGCCGTTGAGCGCCGCGACCGCCGCGTCGACGTCCTCGACGGCGAAGTTGAGGATCGTGAACTCCGCCGGCACGTGGCTCGGCTTCGGATAGGCGATGGCGCTCCCGCCGCCGGGCAGGGCGATGTCGAGGATCCCCATCGCGTTGACCGACACCTCCAGCCCGAGAACGTCGCCGTAGAACGCCCTCGCCGCCTCGACGTCCTGCACGCTGAACCCGCTGAAGGCCCGCTCGCTCCTGATCATGACCGCACTCCCGTCCGCGCAGCGCCGTCGCCGCGTCCTGCGCGCGACGCTACTCCGCCGTCAGCATGCTGGTCGAGCAGCCCCGCAGGGGCGTATCGAGACCCACCGTCCCCAGCAGGGCGGGTCTACAGACTCTCGTTCTGACGCCGGTGGATCTCGACACGCCCGCTGCGCGGCCTACTCGATCAGCATGGTGGGCCCGCTCCGCGGGCTACTCGATCTGAGAGCGCCGGAGTCCCGTCCCCACTGCATGCTGGTCGAGTAGCCCGCAGGGAGTATCGAGACCCACCATCGCTGAGGGTGCGGTCGCCCTCTCCTCCACAGACCCTGATTCGCACCCGACGTATCCAAGAGAAGCCTCGGCCCCGGCTCGATGGTCGTCCTGCCTGGTTCAGTGCTCGTATGACAGAGCACCAGACAGCAGAAGAACTCCGAGCCTCCATGCGCGCCCATCTCGAGAGCGCCGCCGCCCACGGCCGTGCCGCCGCTGCGCTGCGGCTCGCCTCGGTCGAGGTGCTCCACACCGGGCACCGCAGGGCCCTCGCCTCACCCGCACTGGCCCACGGCACGACCCGCGACCTCCTCGAGCGCTCGATACGTGCAGAGCTCGCAGCGCGGACGGGCCTCTCGGAGCGGGACGTGGCGCGTCGCCTCGAGCAGGGGGAGCTGCTGGTGGAGCACCTCCCGCTCACCCGCACCCTGCTTGCGGAGGCACGGATCGTCTGGGAGGCGGCAGAAGCGATCTGCGCCACCGCGAGCAAGCTCCCCGCCGCCTCCCGCGGCGTTCTCGACGAGCGCGCCGCCGAGGCGGTGCTCACGATGACGTTCGAGCAGCTGAGCCGCGCCCTGCGCCGCTGGCAGAAGGAGCTGCGCTAGTAGGCCCGTCGACGTCGCGCGGTCGATGTCGCCCCGTGACGGGTGGATCTCGATACGCCTGCTCTGCGGGCTACTCGATCAGCATGAGGGGCCCACTCCGCGGGCTGCTCGACACGGAGCGCCGCTCCACTGACCGTTTGTCCGCGGCGAGGCCCTGCGTGCTGGTCGAGCAGCCCCGCAGGGGCGTATCGAGACCCACCGTCACCAGCAGGGCGGGTCTGCAGACTCGTCGCTCTGACGCCGGTGGATCTCGATACGCCCGCTCCGCGGGCTACTCGATCAGCGGGAGGGGCCCACTCCGCGGGAGCCACGAGTCGCTCGGTGTGTCGGGCCGGGGCGCACGCTATCCTCGTCCGGGATGCGAAGGGTGCTGGTGTGAGCGACGAACAGGTGGACGAGACCGCAGGAGCGACCCGGGACGGGTCCCCGAGCGAGGGGATCCACCTCACCCGCCGGAGCCGGCGGGACGCCGAATCCGCCGCACAGGCTCAGCGTCCGACTCCCCGCACCCGCCCGGTGCCCGTCGCCCCCGTCGCGGTGCGCACACCCGTCCTCGCGACGGTGGCGCCCGTCCGCCGCCGCCGCGGTCGCGTGCTCCGCACGACGGTCAGCACGGTCGCGGCCGCCGCGATCGCCGGCATGGTCGCCGTG
The DNA here is from genome assembly GCF_022815545.1 of Rathayibacter sp. VKM Ac-2928. Taxonomy (NCBI): domain Bacteria; kingdom Bacillati; phylum Actinomycetota; class Actinomycetes; order Micrococcales; family Microbacteriaceae; genus Rathayibacter; species Rathayibacter sp. VKM Ac-2928. The sequence goes on along the minus strand of NZ_JALGRU010000005.1, from coordinate 210,125 downwards.
ATGGCGCTGCCCGCCTACTCCTTCGACCCCGCGCCCGACTCGCAGGCCGCGATCGAGGCCGCCGCCCGCATCCAGGCGCTCGGCAACCAGAAGCTCACGGTCGCGTCGACCGCCGTGCAGGAGCAGGTCATCCGCGACTCCTTCACCGCCCCGACGCAGGCGCAGCTCGACGAGGCCGCCGCGCAGGCGCGCGCCCTGGCCGCCGCCGCGGAGAAGGCCGCCGCCGATGCCGCGGCTGCCGCCGCTGCCGCAGCAGCCGAGGAGGCCTCCGGCACGTCCTCGGCCGCCGCCTCCCCGAGCCGCTCGGGCGGCACCAGCAGCTCCGTCACCCCCCGCGAGGAGGGCGACGACTACCCCTGGCGCGACGCGCTGACCGACGACCAGGGCGGCGGGCTCTCGCCGCTGCGCTACTACTACCGCGAGTGCGTCGACTTCGTCGCCTGGCGCCTGAACCGCGACCAGGGCTCCACCGGCGCCCCGTTCAAGTGGACCTGGGGCAACCTGACCCCGGGCGGCGGCAGCGCCTACGCCTGGGCCGGCCAGTGGGCCTCGCACGGCTGGGAGACCAGCACGACGCCCGTCCCCGGCGCCGTCGCCTGGTTCAACGGCAACCACGTCGCCTACGTGCAGTCCGTGAACGGCGACGGCACCGTCTCGCTCGAGGAGTACAACTGGGGCAACGACCACGCGTACCACGCGCGGACGATCCCGGCCTCGAGCGTCCCGCTCTTCCTCTACCCGCCGAGCTGATGGCGGCGCAGCGCAGAGCCTCCACGCGCAAGGCCGCCCGGCCCGCGAGCGCGGCGGCCGTCGGCTTCGCCGTCGCGCAGTTCGCTCCGACCGACGACCGCGCGGCGAACCTCGCGGTGATCCGCCGCCTCGCCGCCGTCGCCGCTCAGCGCGGCGCGAGCGTCGTGGTCCTGCCCGAGTACAGCTCGTTCTTCGTCGACCCGCTCGGCCCCGAGCTCGTCGCCGCGGGCGAGGCGCTCGACGGCCCGTTCGTCCAGGGACTCGGCGAGATCGCGCGGAAGCTCGGCGTCCACCTGGTGGCGGGCATGGTCGAGTCCGTCGACGACGGCGAGCGGATCGCCAACACCCTCGTCGCGGTCGAGCCCGGGGGAGCGGTCGTCGCCACCTACCGCAAGCTGCACCTCTACGACGCCTTCGGCCAGACCGAGTCCGACTGGGTCGCGCCCGGCGAGATCGGCGTGCCGCAGACCTTCGAGGTGGGCGGCCTCGTCGTCGGCCTGCAGACCTGCTACGACCTGCGCTTCCCGGAGGTGACCCGCTGGCTCGTCGACGCGGGCGCCGACGTGGTCGCCGCCCCCGCCGAGTGGGTCCGCGGCCCGCTCAAGGAGGCGCACTGGCGCACCCTGGTCACCGCCCGCGCGCTGGAGAACACGATCTACCTCGTCGCCGCCGACCAGACCCCGCCGATCGGCGTCGGGACGAGCATGATCGTCGACCCGATGGGTGTCGAGATCGCCACGCTCGGCGAGGTCGAGGACGTCGCGGTCGCCTGGCTCTCGCAGGAGCGCATCGCCGCGGCCCGGGAGAAGAACCCCGCGCTCGCGCTGCGGCGCTTCGAGGTCCGCCCCGTCCGGGCCGGCCGCCGGTCAGCCGCGGCGCGCGAGTCCCGCTAGCCGCTCCGCCGCGCTGTCCAGCACCTCGAAGCGCTTGCAGAACGCGAACCGCACCAGGGAGCGGTAGGCGTCCGCGTCCTCGGCGCTGCAGAAGGCCGAAACCGGCACCGCCACCACTCCGGCGAGCCCGGGCAGCGCCCGGCAGAAGGCGACCCCGTCGTCCCAGCCGAGCGGAGCCGCGTCCGCGACGACGAAGTACGAGCCCGCCGACGGCGACACCGTGAAGCCGGCCGCCGCGAGTCCCGCGGAGAGCACGTCGCGCTTGCGCTCCAGGGTCGCCGCGATGCCGGTGAAGAACGCGTCGGGCAGCCCGAGGCCGACGGCGATCGCGCCCTGGAACGGCGACCCGCTGACGTAGGTGAGGAACTGCTTCACCGCGAGCACCGCGGTGATCAGCGCGCGCGGCCCGGTGATCCAGCCGATCTTCCAGCCGGTGGTGCTGAAGGTCTTGCCCGCGGAGGAGACGGTGAGCGTGCGCTCCCAGGCGCCGGGCAGCGTCGCGATCGGCACGTGGCAGCCGTCGAAGCGCAGGTGCTCGTAGACCTCGTCGGTGATGATCAGCGCGTCGTGCCGGTGCGCGAGCCGCACGATCAGCTCCCGGGTCTCAGCGGGCAGCACGGAGCCGGTCGGGTTGTGCGGGTCGTTGACGAGGATGACCCGGGTCCGGTCGGTGACGGCGGCCGCCAGCTCCTCGTGATCGACGTGGAAGTCGGTTCCCCGCAGCGGGACCGTGCGGTGCACGCCGCCGGCCAGGGCGATCAGCGCGCCGTAGGCGTCGTAGTGCGGAGTGAAGGTGACGACCTCGTCGCCGGGCTCCAGGAGCGCGAGCAGTGTCGCCGCCAGCGCCTCAGTGGCACCGGTGGTGACCAGCACCTCGCCGTCCGGGTCGACGGCGAGGCCGTAGAACCGCCGCTGGTGCGCCGAGACGGCCTCGCGGAGCACCGGGAAGCCCGGCCCCGGCGGGTACTGGTTGAGGCCCGCGGAGATCGCCGTGCGCGCCGCCTCGAGCACCTCCTGCGGGCCGTCCTCGTCCGGGAAGCCCTGGCCGAGGTTGATCGCCCCGGTCCGCGCGGCGAGGGCGCTCATCTCGCTGAAGACGGTGGCGGCGACCTCGCCGCTCGGGCCGAGAAGGCCGGCGCCGGCGGCGGCGCGGGTCCAGGATCCGGGGATGCTCACCCCGCCAGTCTGGCGGCTGAGGGCGCGCCCCCGCAGGCTCACGCGCTTTGGCGTGCCGCTCGCAGGCGCGTCATAAGGAACGCACAGGTTCCCTGGTCAAGCTATCCCCGCTTGGAAGGAGCACCACCCATGACCGAGAGTCACGACGGTCCTCGTCAGCCGGAGGATCCCCGCACGCCGGAGGATCGCCGCCACGAGGCGAACCAGCCCATCTCCGGCGAGCACACCCCCGGACAGCCCACCACCCCCCTGGGCACCGGAGCGCCGTCGTCGTCCACCGGGCCCACCGAGCCCCTCCCGTCCTACACGTCGAACTCGGCGGAGGGGAACCAGGCCCAGCCGGTCCCGCCGACCCCGCGCTACGGCCAGTTCGCCCCTCCCGCCGCGCACACCGTGCAGAGCACCGAGCAGCCGCCCGTCGGCGAGCAGGGCTCGTTCGGCGGCGGCCAGCCCCCGGTCGGGCCCACCGCGACCAAGCGCCGCGCCGGTGTCGGCGTCGTCGCGGCCCTCGCCATCGGCGCGGTCGTCGGCGGAGTCGCCGGGGCCGGCGTCTTCGGCCTCTGGTCCGCCTCCAACGGAGCCGGCACGCGCGTCGTCTCCTCGAGCGGCTCGCAGACGATCACGGTGAACAACGCCGAGGACGCGACCACCGCGACCGCCGTCGCCGCGAAGGCCACCCCGAGCGTCGTGACGATCGCCGTCGCCGGCAGCTCCTCGTCCGGCACCGGCTCGGGCATCGTGCTCTCGAAGGACGGCTACGTCCTCACCAACACCCACGTCGTCACCCTCGACGGCCAGATCTCGGACGGCGCGGTCACCGTGACCACGCAGGACGGCCGCATCTTCACCGCGACCATCGTCGGCACCGACCCGACGCTCGATCTCGCCGTGATCAAGCTGGCCGACGCGACCGACCTGGTTCCGATGACCTTCGCCGACTCGACCGAGGTCAACGTCGGCGACACCGCCGTCGCGATCGGCGCGCCGCTGGGCCTCTCCGGCACCGTCACCGACGGCATCGTGAGCGCGCTCAACCGGAGCATCCAGGTCGCCTCCTCCGCCGCCCCGGACGACTCGGGCGACAGCTCGAGCGGCAGCACCGAGAGCCCGTTCAACTTCGACATCCCCGGCCAGACCCAGCAGACGCCGGCCACGAGCACCATCTCGCTGCCCGTCATCCAGACGGACGCGGCGATCAACCCCGGCAACTCGGGCGGCGCGCTGCTCGACAGCGACGGCGAGCTGATCGGCGTCAACGTGGCGATCGCGAGCGCGGGGCAGTCCTCGAGCTCGAGCGGGCAGTCCGGCAACATCGGCGTCGGCTTCGCGATCCCGAGTGCCATCGCCGAGCGCGTCGCGAAGGAGATCATCGCGAACGGCTCCGCCACGCACGGTCTGCTCGGCGCGAGCGTCTCGGACTCCACCCAGGACGTCCTCGGCGCGAAGATCCAGGAGGTGACCAGCGGCGGTGCCGCGCAGGCCGCCGGCCTGGCCGCGGGCGACATCGTCACCGGAGTGGCCGGGACGCCGATCACGAGCGCCTCGGACCTCACCGCCCAGGTGCGCGCGCAGGCCGCGAACGCCGATGTGAAGCTGACCTACGTGCGCAGCGGCAAGACCTTCGAGGTCGACGTCACGCTCGGCACGATGGCCACCAGCTGACTCCTTCCGCAGTGAGCGGCAGCCCCCGGGGATCCGTCCCCGGGGGCTGCTCCGCGTCCGCGGGGCGGCGCGCGACCCGCTGGTAGTGTGGGGCGCCCGCGTCCGGCCAGGACGCCCGGCCCCGCCTCACGAACTGGACCCATGCAGCCCGAGACCCCGACGGACGACCTCCCCGATCTGCCCGGCGTCTCCTACGTGATGCCCGTGCTCAACGAGGTCTCCCACGTGCGGGCGGCGGTCGACTCCCTGCTGGCTCAGGACTACACCGGGCCCTTCGACGTCGTCCTCGCGCTCGCGCCCAGCATCGACGGCACCGAGCGGCTCGTCGCCGAGCTCAGCGCGGCCGACGAGCGGATCCGCGTCGTGGCCAATGCCGTCGGCTCGACTCCCGCCGGGCTGAACGCCGCGATCCGCGCCTCGCGGCACCCCGTCGTCGTCCGCGTCGACGCGCACTCCGTCCTCCCGCCGGACTACGCGCGGATCGCCGTCGAGGCGCTGCAGCGCTCGGGCGCCGCGAACGTCGGCGGAGTGATGGCGGCCGAGGGGCTGACGCCGTTCCAGCGCGCCGTCGCCCGGGCGTACGGCTCGCGGATCGGCCTCGGCGGCACCCCGCACCACGTCGGCGGCGAGGAGGGCCCGGCCGACACCGTGTACCTCGGCGTCTTCCGCCGCTCCGCCCTCGAGCGCGCCGGGCTCTTCGACGAGCGCTTCAAGCGCGGCCAGGACTGGGAGCTCAACCGCCGGCTGCGCGAGGCGGGCGGCCTCGTCTGGTTCACCCCGCGGCTCACCGTCACCTACCGGCCCCGGCCGTCGATGCGGGCGCTGCTGCGGCAGTTCCTCTCCACCGGGATGTGGCGGGGCGAGCTGACGCGGCTGTTCCCGGCCTCGCGGTCCCTCCGCTACTTCGCACCCCCCGTCCTCGTGGCGCTGCTCGCCCTCGGCCTGCTCGCCGGGGTCGCCGGAGCGCTGCAGGCGCTGCTCGGCGCCGCGCCCTGGCTGCTGATCGGCCTCGTCGTCCCGGTCGGCTACCTCGCCCTCGTGGCGGCGGCCACGATCGCCGTCGCCCGCGTCGACGGACCGCGCGCCATGCTGTGGTTCCTCCTCGTGATCCCCGCCATCCACGTGGCCTGGGGCACCGGATTCGTGCTCGGCTTCGCGGGCCTCACCAGCAACATCGCGGCGCACCGCCACCACCCCGCGGCCGACTCCGCCGCCGACTCCGCGAGGGACGCATGACCAGCACCGCCAGACCGCGATCGATCGCCGAGCTCCGCGCTGTCGCCCAGCCGCCCGAGGTCCGCGGGCGGCGCAACGCCGAGCACTGGACGGCGTCGCTCTACCTGCGCCGCTTCTCGCCGTACCTGACCATGCAGCTGCTGCGCACCCCGATCTCGGCCAACGGCGTGACCGGGCTGATGATCCTCGTGGGCTGGAGCGCGGCCGCGGCGCTGCTGATCCCCGGGATCGCCGGCGCCGCCCTCGCGCTGATCCTCGGCCAGCTGCAGATGCTCGTCGACTGCTGCGACGGCGAGGTCGCGCGCTGGCGCCGCACCTCGTCGCCCGCCGGCGTCTTCCTCGACAAGGTCGGCCACTACACGACCGAGTCGCTGATCCCGATCGCGCTCGGACTGCGCGCCGCCGGGATCCCCTTCGACGCTCCGGAGGACTTCCTCTGGACGTCGATCGGCCTCGCGCTCGCGCTGGTGATCGTGCTGAACAAGGCGCTCAACGACATGGTGCACGTCGCCCGGGCGAACGCCGGGCTGACGAAGCTCGCGGACACGAAGGGGGAGGCGACGCCGTCCTCCTCCGCTCTCGCGCGCCTGCGCCGTGCCGCGCGGTTCCTGCCGTTCCACCGGCTGTACCACTCGGTCGAGCTGACCATGCTGGCCTTCGCCGCGAGCCTGATCGGGCTGGTCGTCGGCGCTGGAACGGTCGACCGGGTGCTGGTGTCGGCGCTGCTGCCGCTCGCGCTCCTCGCGCTCGTCGGCCACTTCGTCGCGATCATGGCGTCCAAGCGTGTCCGGTCCTGAGCCGGGCGGGCTGCCGCGCGTCGGCGTCGTCGTCCTGACCCAGGGCACGCGCCCCGACGACCTCGCGGCCGGGCTCGCGAGCGTCCTCGCCCAGGAGGGCGTCGAGCTCGACGTCGTCTGCGTCGGCAACGGCTGGGTGCCCGAGGGACTGCCCGAGGGCGTCCGCGCGCTCGCCCTCCCGGAGAACCTCGGCATCCCGGCCGGTCGCAACGCCGGTGTGCCGGCCGTCGCGGGCGAGTACCTGTTCTTCCTCGACGACGACGCGCGCGTGCCCTCGCCGAGCTTCCTCCGCGACGCGATCGCGCTGCTCGCCTCGCCGCGGCGGATCGGCATGGTGCAGCCGCGGGTCGACAGCGTCGACGGCGCACCCGCGCCCCGGCGCTGGACCCCGCGCATCCTCAAGGGCGACCCGCGCCGCTCCGGACCCGTCTTCTCGGTCTGGGAGGGCGCGGTGGTGCTGCGCCGCGACGTCTTCGAGCAGACCGGCGGCTGGGCCGCTCCCTTCTTCTACGCGCACGAGGGCATCGAGCTGGCCTGGCGGGTCTGGGACAGGGGCCGCAGCACCTGGTACGCGGGCGAGCTCGTCGCGCAGCACCCCGTGATCCAGCCGACCCGGCACGCCGACTACTACCGGCTGAACGCCCGCAACCGGGTGTGGCTCGCCCGCCGCTCGCTGCCGGCTCCGCTGGCGCTCGCCTACGTCGGCTCGTGGACCGCCATCCAGTGCCTGCGCTGGCGGAACGACCGTGCGGCGCTCCGGGCCTGGTTCGCCGGCTGGCGCGAGGGCTGGACCGCCGACCCCGGGGAGCGCCGCATTCTGGCAGGCCGGACGCTGCTGCGCATGACGGTCGCCGGGCGTCCCCCGATCGTCTAGCATCGGGGAATCCGCCCCCCGCCGGGCGGACGCCCCTCGGAAGGACGACGGTGTTCGATTCGACGCAGCCCCCCTCGACAGCTCTGCCCGGTGCAGTGCTGGACGAGCCGGTGCCCACCCCCGACGACCTGATCGCGGACGTGCGCTCCCGGGTGGACGCCCTCGGCGGATCGGTCGCCGATCCCGAGTTCCAGTCGCGCCTGGACGCCCGCCTCCCGCGGCTGGTCGACCTGCTCGCCGCGGTCTATGCGCTCCGCGACGACCTCGTCGAGCAGATCGTCGCCCTGGTCGAGCTCGCCGCGGCCTCCTGGCAGGAGCGCCCGGAGGACCTGCGCGCGCTCGATCGTGCCCGCGGGCAGCACCCGGACTGGTTCCTCTCGAACAAGGCCCTCGGCGGCGTCTGCTACGTCGACCGCTTCGCCGGCGACCTCGCGGGGCTGCGCGCCGAGATCCCGTACTTCCGCCAGATCGGGCTCAACTACCTGCACCTGATGCCGGTCTTCGACGCTCCGGAGGGGGAGTCCGACGGCGGCTACGCGGTGTCCAGCTACCGCCGCGTGCGCCCGGACCTCGGCGACATGGACGATCTGCGCCTGCTCGCGGCCGAGCTGCGTGAGCACGGCATCGCGCTCGTCGTCGACTTCGTCTTCAACCACACCTCGAACGAGCACGAGTGGGCGCGGAAGGCGCTCGCGGGCGAGCAGCGCTACGAGGACTACTACTGGATCTACCCCGACCGCGAGCAGCCGGACGCCTTCGAGCGCACCACTCGCGAGATCTTCCCCGACGACCACCCCGGCTCCTTCGTGCAGCTCGAGGACGGCCGCTGGGTGTGGGCGACCTTCCACCGCTACCAGTGGGACCTCAACTACTCGAACCCCGAGGTCTTCCGCGCGATGGCCGGCGAGATGCTCTTCCTCGCCAACCAGGGCGTCGACGCGCTGCGGATGGACGCGGTCGCCTTCATCTGGAAGGAGCTCGGCACCACCTGCGAGTCGCAGCCCGAGGCGCACCTGCTGCTGCGTGCGTTCAACGAGGTCTGCCGGCTCGCGGCGCCGTCGCTGCTGTTCAAGTCCGAGGCGATCGTGCACCCGGACGAGGTGATCGAGTACATCGACCTCGAGGAGTGCCAGCTCTCCTACAACCCGCTGCAGATGGCGCTGACCTGGGAGGCGCTCGCGACCCGCGACGTCCGGCTGCTCGCCCAGGCGCTCGAGCGGCGGCACGCGCTGCCGGCCGGCACGGCGTGGGTCAACTACGTCCGCGGGCACGACGACATCGGCTGGACCTTCGCCGACGAGGACGCCGCCGAGCTCGGCGTCGACGCGGCCGGGCACCGGCGCTTCCTCAACGACTTCTACACCGACCGCTTCGAGGGGACCTTCGCCCGGGGCGTGCCGTTCCAGGAGAACCCGCGCACCGGCGACCGCCGGGTGTCCGGCACGACCGCCTCGCTCGCGGGCGTCGAGGCCGGCGACCCGTACGGGATCGACCGGGTGCTGCTCGCGCACTCCATCGCCCTCAGCACCGGCGGTCTCCCGCTGCTCTACCTCGGCGACGAGGTGGGACAGCTGAACGACCACGGCTACCTGGACGACCCGAGCACCGCGGGCGACTCCCGCTGGGTGAACCGCCCGCGGCGGCCCGCGGAGCGCTACGCCGAGCGCGAGACCCCCGGGGCCGACGCGGCCGAGATCTTCGGCGGGCTCCTGCACCTGATCGCGATCCGCAAGCGGACGGACCTCTTCGCGGGCAACGCGCTCACGGTCTTCGACGCGGTCAACGACCACGTGCTCGGCTACCAGCGCCCCGGCGACGGGGAGGCCGTGCTCGTCCTGGCCAACGTCTCCGATGAGGCGCAGGAGGTCGCGCCGGAGCGCTTCGGCGGCTTCGCCCCCGAGGCGGTCGACCTGGTGACCGAGATCGCCGTCGACCTCCGCGAGGGCTTCCGCCTCGCCCCCCTGCAGTTCGTCTGGCTGCGCGTGACCCCGGCCCCTCACCTGCTGGCCGAGTAGCCCCGAAGATCATGCTGGTCGAGTAGCCCCGGAGGGGCGTATCGAGACCCACCGTCCGTCAGCACGCGGTGCCATCCATGCTGGTCGAGTGGCCCTGGAGGGGCGTATCGAGACCCACCGTCCCACGGACGCCGGTGTGCAGAGCCGACCTTCAGGCCACGGTGGATCTCGATACGCCCGCTGCGCGGGCTACTCGATCAGCATGCTCAACCCCGGCTTGTAGCCTGGTCCGATGACACCCGCACCCCGCGCCGTCCTCTCCCGCCTGCTCCGGGACGCGACGCTGGCGCGCGGAGTGGCCGGCGACCTGCTGACCGCGCGGCGGGCCCGCCGCGACGTCGCCCGCGAGCTCGCGGCCCGCGCGCCGCTGACACCCGGTGTCTTCGAGATCGGCGTCTACTTCGCCGACGGCGACATCAACCTCTACCAGCTGCGCCAGTGGTACGCGCCGCTGCAGGAGCTCGCGAAGACCCATCCGGTCGTCCTCCTCTCCCGGAACGCCACCGCCACCCGGGCGCTGCTGCGCGAGAGCCCGATCCCGGTCGCGCACGTGCGCTCCGTCGCCGACCTCGAGACCGCCATCGACGAGCAGCCGCTGCGGATCGTCCTCTACGTCAACCAGAACGCGCGCAACTTCCAGATGATGCGCTACGGGCGCCGCTGGCACGTCTTCGTCAACCACGGCGAGAGCGACAAGATGTACATGACGACCAACCAGTTCAAGGCCTACGACTACAGCTTCATCGCCGGCGACGCCGCGCTCGCGCGCCTGCGCCGCGTCCTCTGGGACTTCGACTTCGACAAGCGCGCCCTCGCCATCGGCCGCCCGCAGGCGGACCACGTCTCGGGCCGCACCCCGTACCCCGAGGACGGGCGTCGGGTGGTCCTCTACGCCCCCACCTGGGAGGGCGACCGCCCCGCCGCCGGCTACGGCTCGATCCGCACCCACGGCGTCGCGCTCACCCGCGCCCTGCTGGCCGACTCCCGCTACCGCCTCGTCTACCGGCCGCACCCGCGCAGCGGCGCCGTCGATCCGGCGTACGGGGCCGCCGACCGCGAGATCGTCGCGCTGATCGCGGCGGCGAACGCGGCGGACCCGGCGGCCCGGCACGTGCACGACACCTCCGCCGAGCTCGGCTGGCAGCTCGCCGCCGACATCGCGGTGCTGGACGTCTCGGCCATGGTCTACGACCGGCTCGCGACCGGCCGACCGCTGCTGGTCACCCGGCCGATCAGCCCGGCGGCCGAGGTCGACGAGTCCGGCTACCTCGGCGATGCGGAGTGGCTGCGCGCCGAGGACGCGGCCGCGATCGTCGCCCGGCTCGAGAGCGTCGAGCACGACGAGGCGGCGGTCGAGCGCCTCGAGCGCTGGGTCGCCCACTACTTCGGCGACACCAGCCCCGGAGCCGCGACCGCCCGCTTCCACGCGGCGATCGAGCAGCTGCTCGCCGAGTGGGACCGGCACGCCGAGCTGCACCGCGACGACGCCGCCGTCGACGAGCACGATCCCGAGCACTGAGCGGGCCGCCGGCCACACGGCCGGCCACCCCTCCGGCGCCCGTCCGTCAAGCCTTCTCCCGCGGCGCGGGCGGCCGTCCGCGCCCCGCTACGCTCGACGCATGATCACCCCGCGCGCCTTCGCCCGCTCCCGCCGGCGTGCCGCCGCGCCGGCCCAGCCCGTCGTCGAACCCGACATCGTGGTGTCGAGCGACCCGGAGCGACCGCAGTTCACCATCCGCTCGTTCCGGATCGGCCTCTTCGGCGGTCTCGGCGTGCTCGTCGCCCTCGTGGTCGGCGGGCTCGTCGTCTCGCTGAGCACGGTGCTCACCTACGTCTTCGTCGCCCTGTTCTTCGCCCTCGGCCTCGACCCGCTCGTCTCCTGGCTGGAGAGCAAGAGGATTCCGCGCGCGCTGGCGATCACGATCGTGCTGGCCTCGGTGCTGCTGATCTTCGCCGGGCTGCTCCTCTACATCATCCCCATCCTGATCGAGCAGCTCACCATCTTCGTGACGAGCGCTCCCCGGATCGTCTCCGACATCGCCTCGCAGCCGTGGGTGCTCGACCTGGAGCGGCAGCTCAGCGGTGTCGTCGACGTCGACTCGCTCATCGGCAACGTGCAGAGCTTCATCGGCAACCCGAACAACCTGCTCTCGCTCGGCGGCGGCATCCTCGCGGTCGGCAGCGGCATCGCGAGCGGCGTGACCGGCGCGATCATCGTGCTGATCCTCACCCTCTACTTCCTCGCCTCGCTGCGCTCGATGAAGTCGGTCGCGTACCGCTTCGCGCCCGCCTCCCACCGCCCGAAGGCGCGCGAGGTCGGCGAGGAGATCACCGGCGCGGTGGGCCGCTACGTCGTGGGCCAGGTCTCGCTCGCGGCGGTCAACGGCGTGCTGACCTTCATCCTGCTGCTGATCATCGGCGGCCCGGTGCCGGCGCTGCTGGCCTGCGTGGCCTTCCTCGGCTCGCTGATCCCGCTCGTCGGGACGATCTCGGGCGCCGTCATCATCTCGCTCGCCTGCCTGCTCGCCTCGCCGGTGACGGCGCTCGTCGCGGCGATCTACTACCTCGTCTACATGCAGGTCGAGGCGTACGTCCTCAGCCCGAGGATCATGAACCGCGCCGTGTCCGTGCCCGGCGCCGTCGTCGTCATCGCGGCGGTCGCGGGCGGCACGCTCGCGGGCGTGCTGGGGGCCCTCGTGGCGATCCCCGTGGCGGCGTCGGTGATCATCGTGGTGCAGAAGGTCGTGTTCCCGAGGCAGGACACGAAGTAGGGTCCACTTCGGCGCGTCGCTTCGCGACGGCGCGGGGGCGGCTCGGGGCGCGTCACTGCGTGACGGCGCGGGTGCGGTACCTCGCCGCGGCTCCTTCCCGCGCGCCTGCGGCGCGCCCGCCAGACCCGAGCCAGGAGCCGCGACGAGGCACCGCACCCGCGCCTCGTGCTCGGCGGAGGGCCCCAGCATGCTGGTCGAGCAGCCCTGGAAGGGCGCAACCATGATGGTCGAGTAGCCCCGGAGGGGCGTATCGAGACCCGCGTCGTCAGCGGGGCGGGTCTGCAGACTCGTCCTCCCAGGACGGTGCGGGATCAGCGGAAGGGCGGCACCGTGCTGTCGACCGTGCTGGTGAAGGCGTTCACGGACGCGGGCGGCTCGGGAGCGGAGCCGGGGGCCGGCGCCGCGGGGAGGGTGCGGGTGACCAGGGGGACGGTGCCCGCCCAGACGCCGGGGGTCTGGGCGTCGTCGTCGGAGGGGCCGGCGGCGCGGATCTTGAGGCTCGCCTCGGCGAGGGGCAGGCGGAGGACGAGGGTGGCGGCGATCTCGCGGGCGGTGCTCGGGCGGGTCTCGGCGGGGCGGCCGGGCAGGAAGCGCTCGGTGAGCAGATCGAGGGCACGGGCCTTGCCGGGGCCCTCGACGGGCTCGGCTCGACCGAGGATCATCGCGGAGCGGTAGTTCATCGAGCTGTCGAAGGCGGAGCGGGCGACGACGAGGCCGTCCACGAGGGTCACGGCGACGGTGAGCAGCGAGCCGCGCGCCGCCTCGCGCAGGAGGCCGCCGCCGCTCGAGCCGTGCAGGAGGAGGTCGTCGCCGTCGCGGGCGAAGAGGATCGGCAGCACGATCGCGGCTCCGTCGCGGACGACGGCGACGTGCGCGATCAGCGCTTCGTCGAGCAGGGCGTCCAGGGCGCCGCGGTCGAGGACCTGGCGGTCGCGGAGCCGGGTGACGCGGGTGCGGTCGGTGGTGTCGAGGGTGTCCATGGTCCGAGGATCGCGTCCGCACTGGATCTGCGAGAATACCAGGGAGCCACGGATCGAGTGGTCCAGAACGGGGGAGTCGATGGCGTCCGGTGATCTCGAGGTGCCGCTGCTGCTGCGGGTGCCGGAGCGCGGAGAGGTCCGCTCGGGGCTGGCCGAGGCGCTGCGGGCGGCGGTGCTGGACGGCCGCTACGGGGCGGGGGACGCCATCCCCTCCAGCCGGGTGCTCGCGCAGCAGCTCGGCGTCTCGCGCGGGTCGGTCGTCGCGGCGGTCGATCAGCTGGTCGGCGAGGGCTACCTCGTGGCGCATCCGCGCGCGGCGGTGACGGTGGCGGCGGACGGGGTGGTCGTGCCGATCCGGTCCCGGGTCGCGCGGGCGGAGCCGGCGGTGATGCCGGCGACGGCCCGCTTGGATCTGCGGCCGGGGCGCCCGGACACGCGTGATCTGGACGGGCCGGAGTGGCGGGCCGCCTGGCGGCCGGCGCTCTCGGCGCCGCCCTCGGAGCTGCCGTCGGCGGCGGGGCACGCGGGTCTGCGGACGCGGATCGCCGAGCAGCTGCGGCGCTCGCGCGGGATCGACGTCGAGGCGGAGGACGTCCTCGTGACGAGCGGGACCGCGGACGCCGTCGCACTGCTGGTGCGGGCGGCCGCCGCTGCGCTCGGCCGGCCGGTGCGGGTCGCGGTGGAGGACCCGGGCTACCCGGCGGTGCGGCGGCGGCTGCGCGCGGAGGGCCACGAGGTCGTCGGGGTGCCGGTCGACGCGGACGGCATCGACCTGGACGCGCTCGCGACGAGCGGCGCGGACGTCGTGGTCGTCACGCCCTCGCACCAGTACCCGACCGGAGGGCGCCTGGCGCTCGCCGCCCGGCTCGAGCTGGTGCGCCGCGCGGCGACGGAGCGGCTGCTGGTGATCGAGGACGACTACGACAGCGAGTTCCGCTACGTCGGCGCACCGCTGCCGGCGCTCGCGTCGCTCGACGGCGGCGGGGGAGTGGCGCACGTCGGCTCGTTCTCGAAGACGGTGTCGCCTTGGCTGCGGGTGGCCTACCTGGCGCTGCCGCCCTCGTCGTGGCTGCACGGGGCGGTGCGGGAGATCGACGCCGAGCGCGACGCCTCCGTCTCGGGCCCGACGCAGGAGGCGCTCGCCGCGTTCATGGCGGGCGGCGGCTTCCGGCGGCACCTCACCCGCTCGCGGCGCCGCTACGCTCACCGTCGCGGGCTGGTCCGCGACTTCTCCGAGGCGATCGACTGGGGCTCGGCGCGTGGACTCGACGGCGGGCTGCACGTCGTGCTCGGGCTGCCCGCGCCGCTCACGGCGAGGGCGGTCGTCGCGGCACTCGCGGCGGAGGGGCTCCTCGTCGCTCCGCTCGACGACTACGCCCTGGCCGACCGCGCGGAGGAGGAGGCGCTGGTCCTCGGCTACGGCAGCGCGAGCGATCTCGAGCTGACCGCCGCGCTGAGCACGATCGACCGGACGGTCCGCGCTCTGCTCGGCAGCGACGCCGGTGTCCGTGGTATCCCTGGAGGATGACCGCCGACTCCGCCCTGCACATCACCGACGACGCCGACGCCGACGCGCTGCTCACCCGCGACCCGCTCGCCCTGCTGATCGGGATGCTGCTGGATCAGCAGGTCGCGATGGAGACGGCGTTCTCGGGGCCGCTGAAGCTCGAGCAGCGCCTGGCCGAGGAGGGGTCGTCCTTCGACGCGGCCGCGATCGCGGACTTCGACGAGGACCGCTTCTCGGAGCTGTCCCGGACGCCTCCGGCGATCCACCGCTACCCGGCGAACATGGCCGGCCGGGTGCAGACTCTCTGCCGTGCGATCGTCGACGACTGGGACGGCGACGCCTCGGCCATCTGGACCCGCGACGACCCCGACGGCCGCGAGGTGCTCGCCCGCCTCACGGCACTGCCCGGCTTCGGCGACCAGAAGGCTCGTATCTTCGTCGCCCTGCTCGGCAAGCGCCGCGGTTTCGAGGGCGACGGCTGGCGCGAGGCCGCCGGCGCCTACGGCGAGGAGGACTCGTTCCGCTCGGTCGCCGACATCGTCTCCCCCGAGTCCCTGGCCAAGGTCCGCGCCACGAAGCAGGCCGCCAAGGCCGCCGCCAAGGCCAAGAAGTAGGACGCGCGCGCGGCTCGCGCCTCACGCTGATCGAGCAGCCGCAGCAGCGAAGCCGCTTCGCGTCTCTGTGGTGAGGGAGAGGACGCGGCTGCGCCCCGTCATGCTGGTCGAGCAGCCCCGCAGGGGCGTATCGAGACCCGCCGTCACCAGCAGGACGGGTCTGCAGACTCGTCTTCTGACCACGGTGGATCTACTGGGAAGAGTCGCCCGCAGACATGCTGGTCGAGTAGCCCCGCAGGGGCGTATCGAGACCCTCCCACCCAAGGACGTCGGTCTCTTCCCCGCTCTGCGCTGGCGTCGGAGGCGCCCCCTCCGCTCGATACGCCCGCTCCGCGGGCTACTCGATCAACAGGGAAGCAACGGCTCCGCGCTCTGCTCCCGGACTCGACCGGCGAGATCGAGGACCGACGTGATGCAGCTGCTCTCCGTGCCGATCCCCGCGCCCCCTGGTCCGAACCGCTCGGCGATGGTTACCGTGTCGTGTCTCCTTCCAAATCTCGCGATCCGGTCGGATGACTTCACCGGGCCGGGTGGACACGACTGAACGGACGTCGGACAGTGTCCTTCCAGGTCGCGTCCCCCACCCGGTCCGGCCCTCCGATCCCTCTGGACGCAGAGCGGAGCAGCCGCAGGCGGCGGCGTATCGAGACCTGCGGGAGCGTGCCGTACCGGTAGCGTGGCGCCGATGCTGCCGTTCGACACCGCGCGCCTGCGCTTCCGCGAGATGACCGAGGTGGACCTGGATCTCCTGGCCGAGCTGCTCGGGGATCCCGAGGTGATGCGCTACTACCCGGCCCCGAAGACGCGCGCTGACGCCGCCGATTGGATCGCCTGGAACCGGCGCAACTACGAGCGCGACGGCTTCGGGCTGTGGGTCATCGAGACCATGGACCGCGAGTTCGTGGGGGACTGCGGCCTGACCTGGCAGAGCGTCAACGGCATCCCCGAGCTGGAGGTCGGCTACCACGTCCGCTCCTCCCTGCAGGGGCGGGGGTACGCCACGGAGGCCGCGACCGCCTGTCTCGAGTCGGCTCGACGGCGCGGCCTCGCGGACCGCCTCGTGGCGATCGTCCATCCCGAGAACAGCGCCTCTCAGCGCGTCGCCGAGAAGATCGGGCTCCGCGTCGCCGGTGAGGACCGCGACGGAGGTCCGCTGGTGCGGATCGTCCTCGCGACGCCGCTCGACGGGCCCCGGTCCTGTCCCGAGGAGGGTTGAGAGGCCGGAGAACGATTCGGCCCGAGCTGCGCGGCCGAGGTCGTCCGGTGGGTGGATCTCGATACGCGCCCGGCGGGCGCTATTCGATCAGCATGGCGCGGCTCGGCCGGTGGGGAAGCGGACGCTCATCCCCGGCATGTTGGTCGAGCAGCCGCAGAGCGGCGTATCGAGACCCGGAATCCGGATCGACTCGTCGATTCCGTTCCACAGGTGGCCGGTGTCCTCATGACGAAGGCTGAGTGCGTCGAACACGAGCGGGTCCGCTGGTTCGGGACGCTCAGCCTCCGTCCTGCGGGCGCCGAAGGCTAGAGGCGGTCGGCGAGCGCCGCGATGAGGGCCGCGCGGTCCTCGCGGAGGATCGAGGCGCCCGCGCCGGGGATCGTGCGGACCTCCGCGCCGTGGTCGGCGAGCACATCACCGAGCGAGGAGTGGCCCAGCGGGTCCTCCGGCAGCACAGCGAGCGTCGGCACCGGGAAGGCGTCCGGCGCTTCGGCGGCGCCGCGCGCCGTCAGGCCGGAGGCGGACTCCGGGTCCCAGAGCGCGTGGGCCGAGACGTCGAGCTCGATCTGCTCGTCGGTCCAGATCGGGTGGCGGTGGCGCAGCTCGTCGGCGTCGCCCTTCTCGACGTGCGCGATCGAGCCGCCGCGGCGCAGGGCACTGGTCAGCCCCTTCGCGTCGGAGAAGGCGGGGTCGAGCAGGATCAGCCGCTCGGCGCGGTACTCCGGGGCGAGCCGCGCGGCGACGACGGCGCCGAGGCCGTGCCCGATCACCAGGTCGGGCGACTGCAGGACCGAGGCGCGCACGTCCTCCGCCCAGTGCTCGACGGAGTAGGCCGGCGACTTCGGCGAGCCGCCGTGCCCGGCGAGGTCGGGCGCGACGACGCGGTAGCCGTGCTCGTGCAGCGTCGGCACCAGGGCGTACCAGATGCGGGAGTCGGTGCCGAGACCGTGCAGCAGCAGCGCGATCTTCTCGCCGGTCCCGCCGTAGTCGCGGACGTGCAGCTCAAGCGGCTCGGCACCGGCCGCGAGCGCCTTCCGCTCCGCCTTCGTCGGCGGGAGCACGAAGGTGTTGCCGAACTCGCGCGGGGCCGGACCGAACGCGTCCCGCGCGCTCTGCACGACCTTGCGGCCGAGCATCGCGTTGCCGACGCCGCCCAGCGCGGCGCCGATCCCGAACGGCATCGCCCGCCCGACCAGCCCGGCGCCCTGCTGCGCGAGGAAGTGCTTGGCGAAGGACTTCTTGGCCCGGTCGGCCAGCTCGCCCACGAGGAACGACGGCAGCCCCTTGGTCACCACCGATCCCCAGTACTGGTTCATCCCGGTGCTGGTGCCGGTCGCGTGCCCGGCGACCTGGCGCACCAGCTCGCTGCCGGAGGAGCCCATCATCAGCGTGAGCACGAGGGCGCGGGCGCGGTCCGGGTCCTCGAGGCGGATGCCGTGCACCTCGGTGACCGACTGCGCGAAGAGGGCGCTCGCCTCGAGGAAGCCGATCGCACCGGCGCCGGAGAGCGCGACAGACGCGGCGGTGCCGATCCCGGGGACGACCGCGGTCGCTCCGATGGCTGCGCCGCCGGCGGCGACGCTGGAGAGGTACTGGCGCTCGAGGGAGGTGATCAGCTGCTCCGGAGTCGCGTTCGGCCGGCGACGCCGCAGCGCCCGGATGTTCGCGAGGACCGCGGGCCGCTGGACGGCGAGGACGCGGTCCAGGATCCGGGCCAGCTGCGCGTTCTCGACGTCGGCGGCGCCGGCCTGCTCGAGCTCGTCGCGGTCCTTGCGGTCCTTCTTCGAGGACATGTCTGCACTCCTGCGTCGTGAGGACCCGCGCGTCGCGCTGTCACGACGAGCTCCGGGCCGTGCGGCTCGGACTGCCGGTCACTCCGCGGCGGGCTGCGCTTTCGGCGCGTAGTCCTCAGAATACCGGGCGAGAACCTGATCGATCGGTGCGTCGAGCACCAGCGCGCCCTTGTCCAGGTAGAGCCCGCGGGTGCAGAAGCGGCGGAGGTCGCGCTCGTTGTGCGAGACGAAGAAGAGCGTCCGGCCGGCCGCGAGCAGCTCCTCGATCCGGGCGTAGCACTTCTCGCGGAAGGCCTTGTCGCCCACCGCGAGGACCTCGTCGACCAGGATGATCGGCTCCTCGAGCCGCGACACCACCGAGAACGCGATCCGGACCTTCATCCCGCTGGAGAGGTGCTTGTACGGGGTGTCCAGGAAGTCGCCGATCTCGGCGAACTCGATGATCGAGTCGAACCGGTCGTCGACCTCGCGCTTGGACATGCCGTGCAGCCCCGCGGTCAGGTAGACGTTCTCCCGGACGCTGAGGTCGGCGACGAAGCCGCCGGTGATCTCGATCAGCGGAGCGACCCCGCCGCGGACCTCGACCACGCCCTCGTCCGGCAGCACGACCCCGGCGACGAGCTTCAGCAGCGTCGACTTGCCCTGGCCATTGCGGCCGACGACGCCGATCGCCTCGCCCGCGTGCACCCGGACGTCGAGGCCGCGCAGGGCCCAGAACTCGCCGGGCTGCGAGCGCCGGGTCCCGCGCGAGAAGAGGTCCTTGAAGGAGCGACGGCCGCGGCGGTTCCGCCGGAACCGGATCCCGAGACCCCGGCACTCGATCACGACAGGGGAGTCCCCGGCGGGAGCGCGGCCGGCGAGGGAGTCGCCGCCGGAAGCGCGGTCGGGGGCGTCCACGCTCACAGCTCCTTCAGCACCGCGCGCTCGGAGCGGCGGAAGACGATCAGGCCGAGACCGAGCACGAGGAACGAGATCAGCACCGAGGTGAGGATGAGCGGCAGGTCGAGCTCGCTCGCGAAGAAGGTGGAGCGGTAGAGCGCGAAGATCCCGCTGAGAGGGTTCAGCGCGGCCCACGGCCGGATCGCGTCGGGCAGGTTCGCCGTCGAGTAGATGATCGGCGAGGCGTAGAAGAGGAAGCGCAGCACCAGCTTGATCGCGCGCTCGAGGTCGCGGAAGAACACGACGAGCGGGGCGACCAGCAGGCCCACGCCGAGCGTGAGCACGCCCTGGAGCAGGATCGCGAGCGGGAAGAGCAGGATCGCCGGCGTCACGCCCGCTCCCGCGACGACCGCGAAGAGCACGAGCACCGGCAGGCTCGCCACGAACTCGATGCCCTTGGACAGCACGATCCGGCCGACCCAGATGGTGCGCGGGATCGATGTGGAGCGCACGAGCTTCGCCTCGTGGAGGAAGGCCCGCGTCGCGTCGGAGGTCGCCTGGTTGAACCACATCCACGGCAGCAGGCCCGCGAGCAGGAAGACGATGTACGGGTCCTCGCCGACGGTGCGCTTGAAGACGACGGTGAAGACGAAGTAGTAGATGCCCGACATCACCAGCGGGTCGAGCACCGACCACACGTAGCCGAGCGCGCTGGTGGCGTACCGGACCGTGAGGTCGCGCTTGGTCAGCAGCCAGAGCGAGTGCCGATAGCGCCAGGCCCGCGAGCGGTGCGGACGCAGGGCGGTCGCACCGGCGTCGACGCGTGCGGGGCTGCTCACGGCAGGCGACTCCTCTCGACCGGCTCGGATCGAGCCGGACGAGACGCGAGCCTCAGACGAAGAGGTTCGCCCGCTCGAGATCCTCGGCGAAGTCCACCTCGACGGCGTAGAGGTCGGAGATGTCCATCGGCTCGACGAGCAGTCTGTCCTGCTCGATCGCCAACTCTATTCCACGCTCGAAGTAGTCCTGGGCGTCGACCCGGGCCAGCTGGCGGATGAGCGCCGGCTTGTCCGCGGCCGAGACGTAGTTGATCCCGACGGCCTCGCCGAGACCGCGCTTGACGGTCTTGGACAGCTCGTCGATGTAGCCCTCGGCGCTGGTCGTGTACTTGACCTCCTCGTCGGACACCTTCGCGGTGTTGACGGTGACGAAGGAGACGTCCTTCGCGATGAGGTCCGCGGTGCGGTCGAGGATCCGCGGGTCGAAGACGACGTCGCCGTTCATCCAGAGCACGCCGCCCTGGCCCGAGGCCTGCAGTGCGCGGAGGAGGCTCTTCGAGGTGTTGGTCTGGTCGTACTGCTCGTTGTAGACGAACGTCGCCGAGGGGAACGCCTCGATGATGTGCTCGAGCTTGTAGCCGACGACGATGCTCACCGGCACCTTCGTGCCGAAGGCGTGGTGGATGTTGTCGAACTGCTGCTGCATGATCGTGCGGCCGTCGCTCAGCGGCGTCAGCGGCTTCGGCAGGGAGCGGCCGAGCCGGCTGCCCATGCCTGCGGCGAGGATGACGACGGAGGCGGGCGCACCGGTGGAGCCGCCGGCGGGGGCGGTCGGGAAGGGCTTGCTCGTCATGGGTTCTCCTCGCGTCGATCGCGGCGGAACGATGTGTTCACCGCCGCGTAGCGATCCTTAACCGGCGTGCAGCGACCTGATCGCTTCCTGGGTCACCACTTAGTGTACTGTGCACGCCTTCGAAGGCCAGGGGTTGCCAGGAGCCGTGTCGGCGCGATGGATCGGAGGCTCCTCTCCACAGGGCCCGGCGCGCCCCGTCCCCGTCCGGAGCGACTTGGTACCGTAGCCGGATGACGTCCGCGACGAACGCCGAGGAATCCGAGCGCGACGGCGCTCCGCCCGCCGAGTCGCCGACTCCCGCAGAATCCGTCGCGACGGAGGCGGCGGCCCCGGCCGCTCCCGCGCGGACGGCCGACCCCTCGCAGCAGCCCGAGACCGCCCAGCCCGCCGACCCCGAGCACCCCGTCGTCTTCGAGCTGCACGCCCTCACCCGCACCTTCGGGCGCACGGTCGCGGTCGACCGCATCGACCTCGCCGTCCGCGCCGGCACCTTCTACGGGATCATCGGCCCGAACGGCGCGGGCAAGACCACGACGCTGTCGATGATGACCGGCCTCCTCCGCCCCGACACCGGCCGCGTGCTCGTGCACGGCGTCGACGTCTGGAAGGACCCGCGCGCCGCGAAGCCGCTGATCGGCGTCCTGCCCGACCGTCTGCGCCTGTTCGACCGGCTGACCGGCGCGCAGTTCCTCTACTACTCCGCCGCGCTGCGCGGGATCGACCGGAAGACCGCCAAGCAGCGCACGGTCGAGCTCGCCGAGGCGCTCGGCCTGACCGACGCGCTCGAGCGCCTAATCTCGGACTACTCCGCGGGCATGGCCAAGAAGGTCGCGCTGGCCGGCGCGATGATCCACGCGCCCCGCGTCCTGGTGCTCGACGAGCCGTTCGAGTCGGTCGACCCGGTCTCCTCCGCGGCCGTGATCACCGTGCTGCGCCGCTTCGTCGCGGGCGGCGGCACCGTCGTCCTCTCCAGCCACGGCCTCGACTTCATCGAGCGCGTCTGCGACGACGTCGCCGTGATCGTGGGCGGCAAGGTTCTCGCCGCCGGGTCCGTCGAGGAGGTCGCCGGCACCGCGACGCTCGAGGAGCGCTTCCTCGAGCTCGCGGGCGGCAAGCAGATCGCCGAGGGGCTGCAGTGGCTGCACGACTTCTCCGGCTGAGGCTCGACGTCCTGCTCGGCGCCTTCCGCTCGGGCGCGCGACACGCGGGCGGCGCCCTGCTCGGAGTGCTCGTCGTCGTCGTGGCGACCGCGGCGCTCCTGGCCGGCCTCGGCACGCTCGAGCCCGGCTCCTGGCTCGCGGACGACGCCGTCGTCGCCGGGGGAGCGGTCGTCACGCTCGGCTTCCTGGTGCTCCCGTTCCTGCTCGGACCGAAGGATCCGATGGACCCGCGGGCGTTCCGGCTCTTCGGCATCCCGAGCGGCCGGCTCGCGGCCGCTCTCGCGCTGGCCGGGCTCGCCTCGCTCCCCGTGCTCGCGCTCGTCGTCCTGGGTGCGGCGTCGATCCGGCTCTTCCCGGGCGCCGGACTGCTGGCGGTGCTCGGCCCGCTGCTCGGCGTGCTGACCGCGGCGCTGCTGGCCAGGATCGGCCTCGCCGCCTCGTCGGCGCTGGTGCCCTCCCGCACTGCGCGGGAGCTGCTCGCGGTGCTCGGCCTCGTCCTCCTGCTCACCGCGCCGGTCGCGCTCGTGCTCACCACCGGACTCGACTGGGGCGGCGAGGGCTCCGAGGCGCTGGAGCGGCTTGCCGCCGTCCTCGCGCCCACCCCGTTCGGCGCCGCCTGGGCGATCTCGCCGAGCGCGGCCTCCGGGGCGGTCGCCGGCCCGCTGCTGACCGCGCTGCTCACCCTCGTCGTCGCCGGGGCGCTCTGGTGGCTGGTCGTCCGCGCGCTGACCGTTCGCCCCGAGCGCACCTCCCGGCCGCCGCGGGGGCTCCGCCTGGGCTGGTTCGACGTCCTCGGCGGCAGCCGCACCGGGGCCATCGCCGCGCGCAGCACGACCTACTGGCTCCGGGACCCCCGCTACCAGGCGTCGCTCGTCGCGGTCCCGCTGCTCCCGGTGCTCGCCGTGGTGCTGCTGGCCCTGGTGGGAGTGCCGTTCCCGCTGCTCTCGCTGCTGCCCGTCCCGCTCGTCGCGCTGTTCCTCGGCTGGTTCCTGCACAACGACGTCGCCTACGACGGCTCGGCCTTCTGGCTGCACGCCGCCGCCGGGGTGCGCGGCTGGTCGGACCGGCTCGGCCGCGCCTTCCCGACGCTGCTGCTCGGCCTGCCGGTCGTCGTGCTCGGCTCGCTCGTCAGCAGTGCCACGTCCGGCCTCGACGATGCGCTGCCGGTCCTGCTCGCGGTGAACGCCGCGCTGCTCCTGGTGCCCGCGGGGGTCGCGAGCGCTCTCTCCGCGCGGCTCGCCTACCCGGCGCCGCGTCCCGGCGACAGCGCCTTCGTCCAGCCGCAGGCGCCGGGAGCGAGCGGGGCCGGCTCGCAGGCGCTCGCGTTCGGCCTCGGGCTGCTGCTCTCGGCGCCGGCCGTCGTGCTGGCGGTGCAGACCCTGTTCTTCGAGGGCGACCGGGACCAGGCGATCCTCGCGGGCCTCGGCAGCGCGGTCGGCGTCTTCGCCCTCGGCGTGCTGCTCGGCGGCTTCCTCTTCGACCGCCGCGCGGCCGAGCTGGTCTCGTTCACGAGCCGCTACTGAGCCTCACCGGGCCCCGCCCGCTCCCGCGCTCCGAGCGTAGGATCGGAGCCATGACGTCCCGATTCGAGAACAGCAGCACCGACCCCCTCGAGGGAGGCGGAGGAACCGCCACCCTCGACCGCGAACTCGAGGAGCTCCTCAACCAGGAGACGATCGAGCCGGGCGACCACGAGCGCTTCTCCCACTACGTGCCGAAGGACAAGATCCTCGAGAGCGCGATGACCGGCAAGCCCGTCCGCGCCCTCTGCGGCAAGAAGTGGCTGCCGGGCCGCGACCCGGAGAAGTTCCCGGTCTGCCCCTCCTGCAAGGAGATCTACGCCCGGATGAAGTAGGGCGCGCGGCCCGGCCCCCTCGGGAGCCGGGCCCGTCCCGCTCCGGGCCCGCCCGCTCCGGGCCCGCCCCGCTCGGGGACCGGTCCGCTCAGGCGTAGCGGGTCGGGATCACCGGGTCGCCGCGGCCGAGACGCAGCGCGTCCTGCGGCAGCTCGATCACGGCGTTCGCGCGGTGCTCGCGTGCGGCGCCGACACCCGCCGCACCGAGGTGCTCCTCGCGGATCCGGCCGTCCTCGATCAGCGGCACCAGCAGCGCGCGCTCGTCCTCGCCGACCGCGCCCTCGGGCCCGGCGCCGACGTGTACGACCTCCTCGACGGCGATGCCGTCCTCGGTCAGGCGCCGCCCCGCGGACTTGCGCCCGCCGATGGAGGCCTTCGCCGCCGACTTCTTGGCGACCGAGACCCACTCGCCCGCGTCGTCCTCGTGCGCGACCAGCTTGTAGACCATGCCCGCGGTGGGGTGGCCGGAGCCGGTCGCGACCGAGGTGCCCACGCCGTAGGAGTCGACGGGGGAGGCGGCCAGCGCCGCGATGCCGTACTCGTCCAGGTCGTTGGTGACGGTGATCCTCGTGCCGGTGGCGCCGAGCCCGTCCAGCTGCGCGCGGACGGCGGCGACCTGCTGGGGGAGATCGCCCGAGTCGATCCGCACGGCGCCGAGCGAGGTGCCCGCGACGCGGACGGCGAGGTCCACCGCGGCGGTGACGTCGTAGGTGTCGACGAGGAGCGTCGTGCCCGGCCCGAGCGCGGCGACCTGCGCGCGGAAGGCGTCCTCCTCGGAGTCGTGCAGCAGGGTGAACGCGTGCGCGGAGGTGCCCATCGTCGGCACGCCCCAGCTGCGGCCCGCCTCGAGGTTCGAGGTCGCGCCGAAGCCGGCGATGTGCGCGGCGCGCGCGGCGGCGACCGCCGAGCGCTCGCCGGCCCGGCGGGAGCCCATCTCCGCCAGCGGGCGGCCGTCGGCCGCGGAGACCATCCGGGCCGCGGCGCTCGCCACCGCGCTGTCGTGATTGAGCACGCTCAGCACCAGCGTCTCCAGCAGCACGCCCTCGGCGAAGGGCGCCTCGACGATCAGCACGGGGGAGCCGGGGAGGTACACCTCGCCCTCGCGGTAGCCCCACATGTCGCCCTGGAAGCGGTAGTCGGCCAGCCAGTCCAGCGTGCGGGTGTCGACGACGCGGTTCTCCCGCAGCCAGTCGAGCTCGGCGTCGCCGAAGCGGAAGCGGGAGATCAGCTCGAGCAGGCGGCCGGTGCCGGCGAGGATCCCGTAGCGGCGGCCCGGCGGGAGGCTGCGGGCGAAGACCTCGAACATGCAGCGCCGGTCGGCGGTGCCGCTGCCGAGAGCGCCCTCGACCATCGTCAGCTCGTAGCGGTCGGTGAGGAAGGCCGTCGCGTCCATCCGACCAGTGTTCCATGCACCGTTCCCCGCACGGGGCTCCCTCCCCGGGCGCGGGTAGGCTCTTCCTCCGTGACGGACGCACCCCTCGGCATCTTCGACTCCGGCGTCGGCGGACTCACCGTCGCCCGCGCCGTGATCGACCAGCTGCAGAACGAGTCGATCGTCTACCTCGGCGACACCGCGCACTCGCCCTACGGGCCCAAGCCCCTCGCCGACGTCCGGGCCTACGCCCTGGACACCCTCGACACGCTGGTCGACCAGGGCGCGAAGCTGCTGGTGATCGCCTGCAACACCGCCTCGGCCGCGATGATGCGGGACGCGCGCGAGCGCTACACGATCGGCCGCGGCATCCCGGTGATCGAGGTCATCCAGCCCGCCGTCCGCAGCGCCGTCCGCGACACCCGCAACCGCCGCGTCGGCGTGATCGGCACCGTCGGCACGATCCGCTCGCGCGCCTACGACGACGCCTTCGTCGCCGCACCGGACCTCGAGCTGGTCACCGCCGCCTGCCCGCGCTTCGTCGAGTTCGTCGAGGCCGGCGTCACCTGGAGCGACGAGCTGCTGGCGCTCGCCGAGGAGTACCTCGCGCCGCTGAAGCAGGCGGGCGTCGACACCCTCGTGCTCGGCTGCACGCACTACCCGCTGCTGCGCGGCGCCATCGCCTACGTGATGGGGCCCGACGTCCGGCTGGTCTCGAGCGCCGAGGAGACCGCGCTCGACGTCTACCGCACGCTGGTGGCGCACGGGCTGCAGCGCACCGCCGCCGCCCCGCCGACCTACCGCTGGGAGGAGACCGGCTCGAGCGACTTCGTCCGCCTCGCCCGGCGCTTCCTCGGCCCCGAGGTCTCGAGCGTCGACCTCGTCGAGACCGGCACGATCAACCTGCGCGAGCTCGACCGGGCCGCGCGCCGCACGACTCCAGGGAGACCCGAGTGACCGACAGCACCGCCGCCCAGCCGACCGTCAAGCGCAAGGACGGCCGTGCGCCCGACGAGCTGCGCGCGATCACCATCGAGCGCGGCTGGAGCACCCAGGCCGAGGGCTCCGCGCTGATCTCCTACGGGAACACCAGGGTGCTCTGCACCGCGTCCTTCACCAACGGCGTCCCGCGCTGGCTGCAGGGCAAGGGCAAGGGCTGGGTCACCGCGGAGTACGCGATGCTGCCCCGCGCCACCAACTCCCGGATGGACCGCGAGGCCGTCAAGGGCAAGGTCGGCGGGCGCACCCACGAGATCTCCCGGCTGATCGGCCGCAGCCTGCGCGCTGTCGTCGACACCAAGGCGCTCGGCGAGAACACGATCGTGATCGACTGCGACGTCCTCCAGGCCGACGGCGGCACCCGCACCGCGGCGATCACCGGCGCGTACGTGGCGATGGTCGACGCGATCGAGTGGGCCCGCGGCAAGAAGTACGTCGGCCAGAAGGCGCAGCCGCTGATCGACAGCCTGTCGGCGGTCTCCGTCGGCATCATCGACGGCGTCCCGATGCTCGACCTCGCGTACGTCGAGGACGTGCGCGCGGAGACCGACATGAACGTCGTCGTCACCGGCCGCGGCCTCTTCGTCGAGGTGCAGGGCACCGCCGAGGGCGCCCCCTTCGACCGCCGCGAGCTCGACGCGCTGCTCGACCTCGCCGTCGGCGGCGCGGCCGACCTGGCCCGCTTCCAGACCGAGGCGCTCGCCGCGGGGCAGGACGCGTGAGCCTCGACCTCGTCCTGGCCACCCACAACGCGGGCAAGGTCGAGGAGTTCCGGGCGATGCTGGCCGGAGCGCTGCCGGGCGTAGGCGTCCGCGCCTACGACGGGCCGGAGCCGGTCGAGGACGGCGTCACCTTCACCGAGAACGCGCTGATCAAGGCGCGGGCCGCGGCGGCGCACACCGGCCTCGTCGCGCTCGCCGACGACTCCGGCCTCTGCGTCGACGTGCTCGGCGGCTCGCCGGGCATCCTCTCGGCCCGCTGGTCGGGCCGCCCGCACGACGCGGTCGCGAACCACGAGCTGCTGCTCGCGCAGCTGGCCGACGTGAAGCCGGAGCACCGCGGCGCGCACTTCGTCTGCACGATCGCGCTGGTCGTCCCCGAGTCGGTCCTGCCCGGTGGCCGCGAGATCGTGGTCGAGGGCCGCTGGGACGGCGCCATCGCCGCCGGTCCGCGCGGCACGAACGGCCACGGCTACGACCCGGTCTTCGTCCCCGCCGACTCGGCCCTCTCGGCCGCCGAGATCGCCCCCGCCGAGAAGAACGCCCGCAGCCACCGCGCCCGGGCCTTCACCGCCCTCCGAGCCGAGCTGGCGGCCCTGGCGACCACCCTCTCCTGATCGGGGGCGCAGCCTCCCGACCGCGAGATGCCACTTGTGCACGCTCGACACGGCGTGTCGCGTGCACAAGTGGCATCTCGCGGGAGGGGCCGTGCTCGCTGTCGGTCAGTGCTTGCGGCGCTCGTCGTCGACGGCGGTGGGGTCGAGGACGAGGGCGCTCGCCTCCGACGCGTCGGTGTCCTTGTCGGCGGCGAGCCTGGCCTTGCGGCGCTGCTGGAAGAAGTGGAACGCGGTCGGAATGATCGCGAGGGCCACGGCGCCGATCAGGATCACGTCGATGTAGTGCGAGACGAAGTCGGCGACGGGCGGGATGAAGGCGAGCAGCCAGCCGATCAGCGTCACGCCGCTGCCCCAGATCAGGGCGCCGATGGCGTTGTACAGGCTGTACTTGCGGTAGTTCATGTGGGCGACGCCGGCGGCGATCGGCGCGAAGGTGCGGACGATCGGCACGAATCGCGCGAGGATCACGGCGAGGCCGCCGAAGCGCTCGAAGAAGGCGTTGGTGCGCTTGACGTTCTCGACGCTGAAGAGGCCCGACTCCTTGCGCTCGAAGATGCGCGGGCCGGCCTTGTGCCCGATCAGGTAGCCGACCTCGCCGCCGAGGAACGCCGAGAAGCCGACCGCGAGGCAGATCAGCCAGATCGGGACGCCCAGCCCGCCGTTGGAGGCGTTCTCGTGCGCGAGCAGGCCCGTGATGATCAGCAGGGTGTCGCCGGGGAAGAGGAAGCCGATCAGCAGGCCGGTCTCGGCGAAGACGATCAGGCAGACGACCAGCACGCCCCACGGACCGAAGGAGGTGAGGATCGTCTCCGGGTCCAGCCAGGGGATCAGGGCGGCGTGGTTCAACGGTTCTCCAGTCGATCAGTGCCGTGCGGCCGGCCGACGCCGCAGCCGATCCTCGGTCTGCGGCGGCTCGACCGCGCTCACTGTACCGGCGAAACCGGGAAGACGGCCGGGGCGGCCCCCGAAGGTGGCGTGCCACGCCGGTCGCTCCGAGCGCCCCTGGTGCGGAAGGTGGGACTCGAACCCACATGCCTCTCGGCACAGGAACCTAAATCCTGCGTGTCTGCCATTCCACCACTCCCGCGTGCGCGCTCCAGTGTAGGAGGGGAGCGCGAGCAGGGGCCCGCGCGGCGACCGCCTGGCCGCCAGGTGCGCTGCGGGTCAGGTGCGCGGGCGCCGGTGCGGCAGGTACCGCGGGATCCAGCGCGAGAGCGCGGCGGCACCGGCCAGCCCGAGCACGCCCATCGCTCCCGCCGCGAACGGCAGCGAGACCGCCGCGGTCAGAGCGGACACCGCGATCGGCGCCGCGGCGTTGCCCGCGTCGCCGGTGAAGCGGAACGCCCCGAGGAAGGGCGCCGGATCCTTCGGCGGTGCGAGATCCGCCGCGATCGTCATCAGGATGCCCGAGCCGATCCCGTTCGCCACCGCGAGGACGCAGGCCACCGCGATGAACCAGGGCACCGGGTCGGCGGCGAGGAGCGTCGCCACGAGCAGCAGGTGCCCGACCCCCAGGCCGATCATCGACGGGATCGCCGTGGCCCCGCGGCCGAAGCGGTCCATCACCTGCCCGCCCGCGTAGAAGAGGGCGAAGTCGAGGGCGCCGGCGATGCCGATGATGATCGCGGTGTCGGTCTCGGCGAGGCCGAGGCTGACCGCCCAGAGCGGGAGGATCAGTGTCCGGCTCGCGCGCAGGGCGCCGATCACGGCGGCGCCGGAGCCCATCCGCGCGAGCACGCCGCGGTGCGCGCGGAGGGTGCGGACCAGGCCGGGGGAGGACTCCGGCACGGCCGCGGCCGCGGCGGCGGCGTCGAGCGCGGGGTCGGCGGCGGCGGAGGCGGCCGCCGCGCGGCGCAGCACCGTCGCAGGGTCCGGCACCAGCAGCAGCACGACGACCGCGGCCACGCAGCAGGCGATGTGCACCCAGAAGATCGACTCGACCGAGCCGCTGAGGTGCACGACCCCCGCGGCGAGGAACGGGCCGATCAGCCAGCCCGCGCGGAAGACCCCCGCGAGCGAGGACAGCGCCCGCGCCCGGTGGCTGATCGGCACGAACGAGGTCATGAAGGCGTGCCGGGCGAGTGCGAAGACCGCCGTCGCGAGGCCGATCAGGAAGACGCCCACGGTCAGCGTCATCCAGGAGGTGGAGACGAGGCAGATCACCAGGCCGAGGATCGAGGCGGCCGAGGCGCCGAGCATCGCACCGCGCTCGCCGATCCGCGAGACGATCCAGCCGCTCGGGATGTCGCCCGCCAGCTCGCCGATCATGATCATTCCCGCGACGAGGCCGGCGATCGCCAGCGTCGCACCGAGGTCACCGGCGACGGCGGGGAGGAGCGGGATGATCGCGCCCTCGCCGACCGAGAAGAGCAGCGTCGGCAGGAAGGTCGAGAGCAGGAGGGGCCCGACGGGGAAGGGGCGCTCGGCGGTGCTGCTCACCAGCCCCATCCTAAGCGCCGCCCGGGCGGCCGCCCGCGGTGACCCCCGGCGCCCCCGGTAGTCTGGAGCCACCATGCTGGACAACGACTTCACCGAGCAGATCACTGCTCTCCGCTCCACCTTCTCCGACATCCTCGCCGTCATCGACGTCGCCGAGCTCCGCTCGAAGATCGAGGAGCTGAACGAGCAGGCGGGCGTCCCCGACCTCTGGGACGACACCGACAACGCGCAGAAGGTGACCAGTGCGCTGAGCCACCGCCAGTCCGAGCTGGCCCGGATCACCGCGATCGAACGGCGCCTGGACGACCTCGAGGTCCTGGTCGAGATGGCCAACGAGGCCGATGACGCCGAGTCCGAGCAGGAGGCGATCGCCGAGCTCGACGCCCTGCAGAAGACCATGGGCGAGCTCGAGGTGCAGACCCTCCTCGACGGCGAGTACGACGACCGCCCCGCCGTCATCACCATCCGCGCGGGCGCCGGCGGTGTCGACGCCTCCGACTTCGCCGAGATGCTGATGCGGATGTACCTCCGCTGGGCCGAGAAGCACAAGTATCCCGCGACCGTGATGGACGCGAGCTACGCGGAGGAGGCCGGCATCAAGTCCGCCACCTTCCAGATCGATGCGCCCTACGCCTTCGGCACCCTCTCCGTCGAGGCCGGCACCCACCGTCTCGTGCGGATGAGCCCGTTCGGCGCCGCGGGCAAGCGCCAGACGTCCTTCGCCGCGGTCGAGGTCATCCCGCTGATGGAGGAGGCCGGCGCGATCGAGATCCCGGACAACGACATCCGCGTCGACGTCTTCCGCTCCTCCGGCCCCGGCGGCCAGTCGGTCAACACGACCGACTCCGCGGTGCGCCTCACCCACCTCCCCACCGGCCTCGTCGTCTCGATGCAGAACGAGAAGAGCCAGATCCAGAACCGCGCGGCCGCCATGCGCGTGCTGCAGTCGCGCCTGCTGCTGCTGCAGAAGGAGCAGGAGGCCGCGACCAAGAAGGAGCTGGCCGGCAACATCACGGCGAGCTGGGGCGACCAGATGCGCAGCTACGTCCTCGCGCCGTACCAGATGGTCAAGGACCTCCGCACCGACCACGAGGTCGGCAACCCCTCGCACGTCTTCGACGGCGACCTCGACGGCTTCATCGCCGCGGGCATCCGCTGGCGCAAGTCCGCCTGACCGGCGGCGGCACGGCGGGAGCCGGGCAAGCCCGCTCCGCCCGGGAGCCCCGCTGGAGCACGGGCGCGAGGCGGAGCCGACGTTCAGCGAACCCGGACGGGCCTGAGCGACGGCCGGTTCTACCCTGAGAACGTCTCGATCCGAGACTCTCTCACGAAAGGTGGAACCATGTCGAAGACTTCTCTCCTGATCGCTGCCGGAGCCGGCGCCGTGCTCGCCCTCGCGGCAGCCGCTCCGGCGCACGCGGACGAGCCGATCGCCGGCCTCCCGCTGTCCACCGAGACGTCGCTCTCCGACGTCCTCGGCGACGCCGTCGCGCTGCGACTTGGAGAGACCCCCGCGAACCTGCTCGCTCCCGCCCGCGCAGCGGACGTCGTCGAGGGTGCCTCTGCGGGAGCGGTCACCGGCGCCGGGCCCCGAGTCGACGGAGCCGCGCTGTTCGACGGCATCGAGCGGTTCACGCTGGTCCTCGAGGACGAGTGGGCGTCCGTCCCTGTTGAGGGCGACCTCGTGCTGCCCGCCGAGGAGACGAGCCCCGTCGTCGCCGGCGGCGCCGTCGCGGAGGCCGCCCCCGTCGTCGACGTCGCCGCCCGTGTCGTTCCGACCGGGGCGGTCGACGGCGATCCGGGAGACGCCCCCTCCGCCGACCGCCGGTGAGCACGTCTCCCCGCCGGTCCGCCGCGGAGCAGACCGGCGGGGAGACCCCTGGGAGCACCTCGGCCGAGCGCCCGGTGGGGCGCGGCCTCCTCGGGCTCGCTGCGCTCGGTGCGGCAGCGGCAGCGGCGGCGTTCGTCGTCGCCTCCGTCATCGGCAACCGGACCGGTGCGTTCGACGCCGTGCCGGACGAGGGGTGGCGGGTCGGCTTCGCAGTGGCGTTGGCGCTCGCCGGTCTGCTGCTGCTCGGAGCCGCCGCTCTCCTCGGGCGCGCGTGGGGTGCCGAGCGAGGGGGGAGCACAGCCCCCGTGATCGCGACGACGGCGGCCGCGGCGGCGGTCTGCCTCCTCGTCGGGCTGTCGCTCGTCAGCGTCGGGACGGCGCCGGCGACGTCGATGTCGGCTCCCGAGGCGCAGAGGGCGTCGTCCGCTCTCGCGATCGCTCTCCTCGCCTGCGCGACCGTCTCCGCCTGCTCCTTCGTCGTCGCCCTGGCGCGGCGACCCGGCGAGTCGCGAGGCGTCTGACTCCCAGGTCGTGACCGCCGAAGGGCCGGCCGCTCGGCGCGCCGGGCGGCCGGACGGGTCACTCTCCGGGATCGTCGCTTACCCTCGTACCGACATGATTCGCTTCGACAACGTCTCCAAGCAGTATCGGGGTGGCACGAGACCCGCCCTCAACGCCATCGATCTCGAGATCCTCCGGGGCGAGTTCGTCTTCCTCGTCGGCGCCTCCGGGTCCGGCAAGTCCAGCTGCCTCCGCCTGATCCTCAAGGAGGAGCGGCCCTCCTCCGGCTCGATCCACGTGCTCGGGCAGAACCTGGGCAAGATCTCGAGCCGCAAGGTCCCCTACTTCCGCCGCAACATGGGCGTGGTGTTCCAGGACTTCCGGCTCCTCCCGAACAAGTCGGTCTTCGACAACGTCGCCTTCAGCCTGCAGGTGATCGGCAAGTCGAAGGGCTACATCCAGGAGGCGGTCCCCGACACGCTCAAGATGGTGGGCCTCGCCGGCAAGGCCGCGCGCCTGCCGCACGAGCTCTCCGGCGGCGAGCAGCAGCGCGTGGCCATCGCCCGCGCCGTGGTCAACAAGCCCGCAGTCCTCCTCGCCGACGAGCCGACCGGAAACCTCGACCCGACGACCAGCGCCGGCATCATGGCGCTGCTCGAGCGGATCAACGCCGGCGGCACGACCGTGATCATGGCCACCCACGAGGCCGGCATCGTCGACCAGATGAAGCGCCGCGTCATCGAGCTCTCGGCAGGCAGCATCGTCCGCGACGAGAGCCGGGGCGGCTACGGCCAGACCGAGAGCATCACCGTCGTGCACGACGGCGTCGTGGTCGTCGCGGCCGACGACCACCCGACCACCACGTCCTCGATCGCCGTCCCCGTGATCACCGAGAGCGCCCTCGCGCCCGCCGAGGTCCCGGAGGTCGACCTGCGCCGCGCCCCGGCGCCCGCCGCCGCCGCGCCGGAGCTCCCCGAGCACGGCGCCGCGTTCGCGCGCCCGCGCCTGCAGCAGACCGCGCCGCAGCCCCGCGTCCCGGAGGGCCGCCGCTCGGCCGCCGCACCCGAGACCCACGTCGCTCCCACGCGCCCCACCACCCAGTCGAACCCGGTCGTCCCGCCGCCGCCGCCCGCCCCGACCGAGGCGCCCGCCTCGCCGCGCGTGGTCGAGCTGCAGAGCCAGACCGGCCCGATCTACCTCCCCGCCGACACCGGGGCCCTCCCCGAGGAGTCGCTCGCGGCCCGCCTGGGGCTGCGCGCCCACGCCGGCGAGGGCGACGAGTCCGGGGACGACCAGCAGGATGTAGGACCCGTCAAGTGAGATACGCACTGATCTGGTCGGAGGTCTCGAGCGGCCTCCGGCGCAACGTCTCCATGGTCGTCTCGGTGATCCTGGTGACCTTCATCTCGCTCACCTTCGTCGGCACCGCGATCCTGCTGCAGATGCAGATCGGCCAGATGAAGAACTTCTGGTACGACAAGGCCCAGGTCGCGGTGTACATGTGCACCGCCACCTCCGGCGGCTCGAACTGCAGCGGCTCCGACGCGACGCAGGAGCAGATCGACACCGTCGAGTCGCAGCTCGCGGGCGCGACGCTCGCCCCCTACATCGACCGCTCCTACTTCGAGGATCACGACCAGGCCTACGCGAACTTCCAGGAGCAGTTCGCCGGGAACCCGGTCGCCGAGTACGTCACGCCCGACCTGCTCAACCAGACCTTCTGGATCAACCTGAAGGACCCGACGCAGTCGGACGTGCTCGTGGAGAGCCTGTCCAGCGTCTCGGGGGTCGAGAGCGTCACGGATCAGAAGCAGTACCTCGACCAGATCTTCTCGATCCTCAACGCGGCCAGCTACACGGCCATCGGCATCGCGGTGCTGATGCTCGTGGCGGCGGTGCTGCTGATCGCGACGACGATCCGATTGTCGGCGTTCTCGAGGAGACGGGAGCTGGGCATCATGCGGCTCGTGGGCGCCTCGAACCGGTTCATCCAGACCCCCTTCATCCTCGAGGGCGTGTTCGCGGCGCTGCTCGGCTCGATCCTCGCGGGGGTCGCGGTCGTGGCGATCGTGGTCTTCTTCGTGCAGGGGTTCCTCGCGTACCGGATCCCGCTGACGTCGTTCGTGGGCGTCGACGACGCGCTGATCGTGGTGCCGATCCTGATCGTGGTGGGGATCGTCCTCGCGGCGATCTCGGCCAACGTGGCGATCGCGCGGTACCTGCGGGTCTAGACCGCCCGGCGTTCTCGGCCGCGTGCGGCCGTATACTGGTGGGCTGCCCCGATCGGGGCGGCCCACCATCGCTCTCGGACCGAAGGAGCAGCCGTGCCCAGGGAACAGGGACAGAAGGTCGTCGCGACCAACCGCAAGGCGCGCCACGACTACCTCATCGAGGACACCTACGAGGCGGGACTCGTGCTCTCCGGCACGGAGGTCAAGTCGCTCCGCAACGGCCGCGCGTCACTGGTCGACGGCTACGCCTTCGTCGACGGCGGTGAGGCGTGGCTCGACGCCGTGCACATCAACGAGTGGGCCCAGGGCACCTGGACCAACCACCCGCCGCGGCGCAAGCGCAAGCTGCTGCTGCACAAGGCGCAGATCCTCAAGATCCACAACAAGGTGAAGGAGGGCGGGTACACGCTGATCCCGCTCTCGCTCTACTTCAGCGACGGCAAGGCCAAGGTCGAGCTCGCGGTCGCGAAGGGCAAGAAGGACTACGACAAGCGCCAGGTGCTCCGCGAGCGCCAGGACCGCCGCGAGGCCGACCGCGCGATGTCCACCCGCCGCCGCATGGGCGAGTAGGCCGCCCGCGCCGATGTCCCGCAAGCGGGGGAGGCGCGCGCTCCGGTCCTGAGAGACTGGAGGACGTGACCTCTCCCGACAACGCTCCCGACGCGCCGCCCACTGCCGCGGAGGAGAGGACGCGCTGGCGGGCCTTCGCGGTCGCGGTGTCGGTCGCCGCCTTCACGATCCTCGACCTGTCGAAGGTCAACGTCGGGCTGCCCTCGATCGAGAAGTCGCTCTCGGCCGATCCGAGCCAGCTGCAGCTGATCGTCGCCGGCTACGCGCTCGCCTTCGGTCTCTCGCTCGTGCCGTCCGGACGGCTCGGCGACATCAAGTCGCGGCGCCTGCTCTTCCTCGTCGGTCTCACCGCGTTCACCCTCGCCAGCCTGCTCTGCGCCGTCGCGCCGACGATCGAGCTGCTCGTCGTCGCCCGCTTCATCCAGGGCATCGCCGCAGGCATCCAGATGCCGCAGGTGCTCGGCCTGGTGCAGCAGCTGTTCACCGGGGCCGCACGGGCCCGCGCCTTCGGCGTCTTCGGCGCCGTGATCGGCCTCTCCACGGCGTTCGGGCCGACCCTGGGCGGACTGCTGATCGCGCTCGGCGGCGAGCAGGACGGCTGGCGGCTGCTGTTCTGGATGAACATCCCGCTCGGCATCGCTGCGCTGGTCTTCGCCTGGAAGCTGCTGCCGAAGGTGCAGCGCACACCGCAGGGCGACACCTCGCTCGACCCGGTCGGCCTGCTGCTGCTGGGCGTGACGATCTTCGCCTTCATGCTGCCGTTCCTGCTGACCACCGGCGCCTCGACGGACTCGCCGTTCCGCTGGC
This sequence comes from Rathayibacter sp. VKM Ac-2928, assembly GCF_022815545.1. Lineage (NCBI taxonomy): Bacteria > Bacillati > Actinomycetota > Actinomycetes > Micrococcales > Microbacteriaceae > Rathayibacter > Rathayibacter sp. VKM Ac-2928. The sequence continues at coordinate 174,229 of NZ_JALGRU010000005.1, read as the reverse complement.
TCTGGCTGCTGCTGGCGGCTGTCGCCGCGTACGCCTTCGTGAAGTGGGAGGCGCACTACGCCGCGAAGGACCGCACCCCGGTCATCGACTTCCGGATCTTCCGCACCAGCTCGTACCGCAACGGGATCCTGGTCGCGACGTCCTACTTCGCGGCGATCCCGGCGACCTTCCTGCTGACGACGCTCTTCCTCCAGCAGGGCCTCGGCCTCGCGCCGGTGTTCGCGGGCATGGTCAGCATCCCGTTCGCGCTGACCTCGGCGGTGACCGCGTGGTACGGCGGCAAGCTCGTCCAGCGCTACGGTCGCGCCCTCGTCGTGCTGGGCATCGTGCTCGTCGTCATCGGCTTCACGCTGGTGCTGCTGGCGGCCGAGCTGCTGCCGGCCGAGACGGCCGCCTACGGGATGGGCGCGGCGATGCTCGTCGCCGGCGCGGGCGGCGGCTTCGTCGTCTCGCCGAACCAGACGCTGACGCTCGCCGAGATCTCGCCCGAGCAGGGCGGCGTCGCGGGCTCGGTCGGCCAGCTCGGGCAGCGCGTCGGCACCGCGGTCGGCACGGCCTGCGCCTCGGCCATCTTCTTCGCCACGCTCGCCAGTGAGGCGGGAATGGCCGAGGGGCTCGACCGGTACCACGACGCCTTCCGCAACGGCTACTTCGTCACCCTCGGGCTGATCGCACTCGCCCTCGTGCTCGGACTGCTCGATCTGCGCCGTCGTCGGGTCACCGCCCGCGCGACGAGGTAGACTTGCTCCTTGTAACTCCACAGTGTGCGACGACGACCCACTCCACCGGCTCAGTGTCGGCGAGTGCTCGCGGGGATGATCGGTTTCGACATTGCCTGCGAAACTGCGAGAAGCGGGTCGAGGATTCAGGGTTATCTCGTTAACGATCTCTGAAAAACACAGGTGCCGAACAGAAGCGCACCGACTTCGCTCTCGCTGCCTAAGCCAGAGTAGATAGTCCGTCAGCCCGTGGGTGCGTCCTCGCCCCGGATCCTGGCGTCATCTAGAGGACTTGCTGCGTCGTTACGCCTGAGGGCGACGCGGGACTTGCACTCGGGCTGGGCCCGTCGACCGATGCGCCAGTGGTAACGGTCGGGGCCGAGTAGAACGCTCTCACTGGCTACACCCGTAGAAGGCGCAGAATCACAGCGATGGACGGGGGTTCGATTCCCCCCATCTCCACCACCGGTCGTCGTCGCACACGTGGAGCTGCCGCTCGGAGCCGCTGCTGCTTCTCGGAGCCGCTGCTGCTCCGGGCCGTCACTCCGGACGCACGTCCAGCTGGCGGACGCGGCCGTAGAGGGTCAGCAGCGCGAGGCGCTCGTCGTCGTCGCGCTCCGCGCCGTTCTCCGGCCCCTGGAGCGTCTCGGGAGGCGTCCACGCGCGGTAGAGGTTCTCGGGCGTGACGACCGTCGCCATCGCGCCGTCCGGGTAGTTCGGGTGGGCATCGAGGGGCAGCTCGGCGAACCCGCTCGGGAGCATCCGCGCGAGTGCCTGCGTGAGCGGTGCGAGGCGCTCGGCGCGCTCGTCGTCGACGGTCAGCGTCACCGCGTTCATCGCCGCGAGAGCGGCAGCCAGGTGCTCGACGGCATGGTCGTCCGCGCACTCCTCCGTGACCAGGAGGGCGACGACGCCGCGGGGCTTCAGCCAGCCCAGCACGGCATCCTCCGCGCCGCCGTGCACCGAAACGACCCGGTCCGAGGTCAGCGCGTAGTCGTGGAGGAGCCGGGACCAGCGCCGGACGGAGTCCTCGGTCGAGTCGGCCAGCGTCTCCGCTGCGGAGAGCAGCGCGCACTGCCGCTGCAGCCGGGTGAAGAGGCTGTCCGCCGGCCGGAACTCGTGCTCCGCCGTCGCCGAGCGCTCCGGCTCCGCGCTCTCCGGAACGTCTCCTGCGTGCTCGTGCATCTTCGACTCCTGCAGCGCTTCGCGGCACCCCCGAGCCGTTCGCCGATCGTGTGTGATCGTCCTCCCACAGTGCGCGTGCGCCGCGAACCTGTCAATCGAGGCGCAGAGGGGATTGACCCGGACGGCGGGCGTCCGGGCTGAGCGTCAGCGCGCGGCGCCGAAGAGGCTGCCCGTGGTCTCGCCGGTCGCCGGGTCGAAGACGGCGCAGAGCACGGCGCGGTCGCCGTGGCGCCAGCTGACCTCGGACGGGACGAAGCTGCGGTACTCGAGGGCGGAGTCGCCGTAGGCGATGCTCATCACCGCGCCGAACTCGGGCTCGCAGCCGGCGTCCGCCTGGGCCAGCAGGGTGTTGCGGCTGGTGTAGTCGTCGCCGGGCTGCGCGAAGACGTGGAAGACCTCGAGGTCGTGGCTGTCCGTGCAGGGGACGGCCTCGAAGTCGGCGACGCGGTCGTCGTCCGGCTCCCGGAGGCAGTCGCCCTTCGCCACCGAGAAGGCGTCGACGACGCCCGCGGTGGTGATCGTGCCGCTCTCGTCACGGAGTGCCGCCGGATCGTCGGAGCCGACGACGGACGAGCACGCCGCGAGCGGGAGCACGGCGGTGAGGAGTGCCGCCGCGAGGAGCGCCGAGCGCCGGCTCATCGGCGGGCGGCGATCGTGAGCACCTCGTCGTGCAGGAGGCCGTTGGTCGCGACGGCGCTGCCGTGCCAGGGGCCGTCCTCGCCGTCGGCGGAGGTGAAGCGGCCGCCCGCCTCCTGGACGATCGGGATCAGGGCGGCGAGGTCGTAGGGCTTCACGTCGAACTCGCCCGCGCCGTCGATGAGGCCCTCGGCGACCAGCATGTAGGGCCAGGCGTCGCCGTAGGCCCGGTCGCGCCAGACCGTGCGCGCGAGCTCCAGCAGCTGCTCGAGCCGGCCGGCGCCGTCCCACTGCTGGATGCTGTTGTAGCTGAAGGTGGCGTCGGCGAGGGACGCGACGCCGGAGACCTGGAGCCGGCGCGGCTCCTCGGCGGCGGGGGCGACCAGGACGCCGCGCAGGTCGTCCGGCAGGTCGAGGCTGCCCAGGGGAGCGCGGCTCTCGTCCACCCAGGCGCCGGCGCCCCTGGACGCCCACCAGCGCTTGCCGAGGGCGGGGGCGGAGACGACGCCGACCACCGGGACGCCGTCGATCGCCAGCGCGATCAGGGTCGCCCAGATCGGGACGCCGCGGACGAAGTGCGCCGTGCCGTCGATCGGGTCGAGGATCCACTGGCGCGAGGCCTCGCCGGAGGTGCCGAACTCCTCGCCGAGGATCGCGTCGTCGGGGCGCTCGGCGGCGAGGAGCGCGCGGATCGCCTCCTCGACGGCGCGGTCCGCGTCCGAGACGGGCGTGCTGTCGGGCTTGGTGTCCACGACGAGGTCGAGGGCGAGGAAGCGCTCGCGCGAGATCGCGTCGGCGGCGTCGGCGAGGCGGAGGGCGAGGCGGAGGTCGTCGTCGAGGGTCACGCGTCCACGATACTGAGCGCCCCCGCCGGAGGGGCGCACTGCATGCTGGTCGAGTAGCGCGCAGCGCGTATCGAGACCCGACCTCTGCAGGACGGTGGATCTCGATACGCCCGCTGCGCGGGCTGCTCGATCAGCATGACCGGGCGCCGCTGACCGCGGTGATGCGCGAGAGCCCAACCCGCTCCGCCGTGTCGATTTGACGAAACGGGGGTGGGCGCTGGTAATGTGATCCCTCGGTTCGGCACGCACGATTCGCCGGTCGCCACGCACCTCTAGCTCAATCGGCAGAGCAACTGACTCTTAATCAGTGGGTTCTCGGTTCAAGTCCGAGGGGGTGCACCACATCGAGACGCCCGCCACTCCGGCGGGCGTTTCGTCGTTTCCGGAGCGTCCGACGTCGTCGCGCTCCGCCTGGGCATCCCCGCAACGTGCGGCGTCGCCCCGTGCGCTTCCCGCCGTGTCCGTGGGAGGCTGCCCTCTTCGTCCGATCCGCTCGATGGTGCGCGCCCCTTCCCCCACCCGAAAGGACCGCCGTGCCAGAAGACGCTCTGCAAGAAGTCGGCTCCATCGCCCTCGCCGTGCTGATCGCGGTCGTGATCGCCGTCGTCGTGACCGCGGTCGTGGCGCTGATCATCCGCTCGATCGGCAAGCGCAAGACGTGGGCCCGGCTGCTGATCCGCCGGGTGCGCATCCCGTTCCGCGTGCTGCTGCTCACGATCGCCGTGTGGGCCGCGCTCGCCGCCACCGTCTCCGGTGACACCTGGCCGGGGCTCGTCGACCGGATCTTCCAGATCGCCACGATCGGCGCCGCCGCCTGGCTGGTCGGCGCGACCTTCGTCTTCCTCGAGGACCTCGGCGCCGAGCGCTACCGCACCGACACCGCCGACAACAGGCGGGCCCGCCGCCTGCGCACCCAGATGACGATCATCCGGCGGGTGGCCGTCGCGGCCGTCGTCGTGATCGCGATCGGCGCCTCGCTGCTGACCTTCCCCGAGGCGCGGACCGCCGGGGCGTCCCTGCTGGCCTCGGCCGGTGTGCTCTCGATCGTCGCCGGTCTCGCCGCGCAGTCGAGCCTGACCAACATCTTCGCGGGGATGCAGCTCGCCTTCAGCGACGCGATCCGCCTGGACGACGTGGTCATCGTCGAGAACGAGTGGGGCCGGATCGAGGAGATCACCCTGACCTACGTGGTCGTCCACCTCTGGGACGACCGCCGCCTGGTGCTGCCGACCAACTACTTCACCACCCAGCCGTTCCAGAACTGGACCCGCACCGGCTCCGAGCTGCTCGGCGCCGTCGAGCTCGACCTGGACTGGCGCGTGCGCCCCGACGAGATGCGCACCGAGCTGCACCGGATCCTCGAGGAGACCGATCTCTGGGACCAGCGGGTCAGCGTCCTGCAGGTCACCGACGCGGTCGGCGGCTACGTCCGCATCCGCGTGCTCGTCACCGCGAAGGACGCTCCGACGCTCTTCGACCTGCGCTGCTACGTCCGCGAGGGGCTGGTGACCTGGCTGCATGAGAGCGACCCGATCGCCCTGCCGCGCCAGCGCGTCGAGATGCAGCACGAGGAGGCGGGCACCGCCCCCGCACCGCGCACCCGAGCGAAGTCGGCGCCGGACAACCTGTTCTCGGGCGACCAGCAGTCCAACGAGCGCGGCGCGCTCTTCACCGGGCTGATCGACCTGCGCGAGACGCCGGACCGGGACGGCCGCCGGCACGACTGACCGCCACGGCGGGCGGGACCGGGCCTAGCCGCGCTCGTCCGCGAAGGCGAGCAGCGCCTCGGCGATCTGCACGTCGGCCTCCTCGTGGCTGATCGTGGCGGTGCCGTCGCCCGGCTGCGGGCCGTACCAGCCGAAGTCGGCGTGGTTCGACCCGTCGATCTCGACGAAGCGCGCGTCGGCGGGCAGCTGGTCGCTCGCCGCGGCGACCTTCGCCGGGGTGCTCAGGCCGTCCTCCGAGCCGCTCACGCTCAGCACCGGCAGTCCCGACGCGGAGAGGTCGTTCGCGCAGTAGCTGCCGAAGAGCACGAGGCCCGCGACCTCGGGGTCCTCGCCCCACTGGCAGGCCTTCACGCCGCCCAGGGAGTGGCCGCCGACCAGCCACTCGTCGACGCCGTCGGCCTGCGCCGTGAAGCTCTCGAGCGAGCGCAGGTCGAAGAAGGCCAGGTTGAGGATCGGCCGGGTGATCACCACGCTCGCACCCTCCTCGACGAGCGGCGCGAGGGTCGCCTCGTAGGAGGCCGCGTCGACCTTGGCGCCGGGGACGAAGACGAGGCCGACGCCGTCGAGGTCGGTGCCCGCGTCGTCCGTCGGGGTGAGCACGATCGCGGTGTCGGTGCGCTCGACGGAGACCGCGGGGTCCGCGTCGACGCGGGCGAGCGCCTCCGGATCGGGGCCCATCACGATCGAGGACCAGGTCAGGAAGCCGAGGACGGCGACGGCGACGAGGGCGCCGATGCTCACGAGGACGATCCGCAGCGGGCGGCGCCGGCGCGGCGCCGCTCTGCGCGCGCTCATCGGTGCCGCGCGATCGCGTCGGCGGCCTGGACGAGCGCGAGGTGCGAGAGCGCCTGCGGAGTGTTGCCCGCGTGGCGCCGGTTCTCGACGTCGTACTCCTCCGAGAGCAGGCCGACGTCGTTGCAGAGCCCGACCAGGCGCTCCATCAGGGCGCGGGCGTCGTCGAGGCGGCCGGAGTCGGCGTACTGCCGCACCAGCCAGAACGAGCAGGCCAGGAACGGGTGCTCCCCGCCCGCCAGGCCGTCGACCGAGGACTCCGTGCGGTAGCGGTGCAGCAGGCCGTCGTGCATCAGCGCCCGCTCGAGCTCGGCGACCGTGCCGAGCATCCGCGGGTCGTCGGCGGCGACGAAGCCGACCATCGGCAGCACGAGCAGCGAGGCGTCCACCTCGGTGGAGCCGTAGGACTGCACGTAGTGGCCGCGCTCGGAGTCGAAGCCCTGCTCCTCGATCTCGGCGCGGACGGTGTCGCGCAGCCGCTCCCAGGTCTCGACCGGGCCGTCGAGCCCGTGCTCGCGGACGGCGCGGACGCCGCGGTCCAGCGCCGCCCAGACCATCACCCGGGAGTGGGTGAAGTGCCTCGGCTCGCCGCGGATCTCCCAGATGCCGTTGTCGGGCCGCTGCCAGTTGCTCTCGACGAAGCCGAGCAGCGCGCGCTGCAGCGGCCAGGAGAACTCGTTCTCGTCCACTCCGGCCACTCGCGCCTCGTGCAGCGCCACCATCACCTCGCCGATCACGTCGGCCTGGTACTGGTCGACCGCCGCATTGCCGATCCGCACGGGGGAGGCGCCGTCGTAGCCGGGCAGGCTCGGCATCTCCCGCTCGGTCAGGTCGCGCTCGCCGGCCAGGCCGTACATGATCTGCACGTCCTCCGGCGCGCCGGCGACCGCCCGGAGCAGCCAGGCGCGCCACTTCTGCGCCTCCTTCTCGAAGCCGTGCGCGAGCAGGGCCTCGAGGGTGAGGGACGCGTCGCGGAGCCAGACGTAGCGGTAGTCCCAGTTGCGGCTGCCGCCGAACTCCTCGGGGAGGGAGGTGGTCGCGGCGGCGACGATGCCGCCGGTCTGGTCGTCGGTGAGGGCGCGCAGCGTGAGCAGCGAGCGGACCACGGCCTCGCGGTGCGGGCCGTCGTAGCGGATCGCGCCGGCCCAGTCCGTCCACCAGCGGACCGTGCGCTCGATCGCCTTGTCGACGTCGAGCACCTTCGGGGCGCGCTGGTGCGAGGGGAACCAGGCCATCGAGAGGTCGACCGTCTCGCCGGGCGCGACGTCGAACTCGGCGGAGTGCACGTGGTCGGTCGCCGAGAGGCGCACGCCGCGGACGACGACCGCGTCGGGGCCGGCGACGGCGACCAGCAGCGGATCCTCGTCCGTCCCCTCCTGGCGCACCCACGGCATCGTGCGGGCGTAGTCGAACCGGATCCGCAGCTCCTGGCGCATCCGCACCGAGCCGGAGACGCCCTTCACGCGGCGGACCAGCTCGGCGCGGTCGTCGCGCAGCGGCATCACGTCGGTGACCTCGACGACGCCGGTCGCGGTGGTCCAGGTGGTGACGAGGGCGAGGGTGTCGCCGAGGTAGTGCCGCTCGACGGTCGCCTCCGCGTCCACCGGCCGGAGCGACCAGCGGCCCTGGTCGTCACCGCCGAGGAGCGCGCCGAAGATCGAGGCGGAGTCGAAGCGGGGGAGGCAGAGCCAGTCGATTCCTCCGTCGCGGGAGACGAGAGCGGCGGTGCGGCAGTCGGAGAGGACGGCGTAGTCCTCGATCGGGGAGACCATGGGCTGATCCTGGCAGCAGAACACTGGGCGCTCCTGCGAGCGGGCGGGTCCGGCCGGCCGGGGCGCACCGCCGTCAAGGCCGGGAAACGGTCGGCGGGGGCGCCGTAGGGTGTGGCGCATGCCTCAGTCGGTCCACACGCTGCTCATCCTCGGTGCGACGGGCGACCTGTCCGCCCGCCTCCTCCTCCCCGCTGTCGGTCAGCTCCTGACCCGCGAGCCCGATCGCCGCCTGCACCTCGTCGGCGCCGGTCAGGAGGACTGGACGCAGGAGCACTGGCACGAGGTCGTGTCCACGTCGTTCGCCACGGAGACCGCCTCGGGTGCCGGCATCGACGCCCTCGTCTCGGGCACCCGCTACCAGCAGGTGGACGTGACGGATCCGGAGGCGCTCGCCGCGCTGCTCGCGAGCTGCGAGGGACCCGTCGCGATCTACTTCGCCCTGCCGCCGGCGATCGCCGCGAAGGCCTGCGACGCGCTCGCCGCGCACGAGCTGCCGGAGGGGACGGTGCTCGCGCTCGAGAAGCCGTTCGGCACCGACGAGAAGAGCGCCCGGGACCTGAACGTGCGCGTCGCCGCGCTCGTCCCCGAGGACCGGGTGCACCGCGTCGACCACTTCCTCGGCCGCGCGACCGTCATGAACCTGCTCGGGCTGCGCTTCGCGAACCGGATCCTCGAGCCGCTGTGGTCCGCGGAGCACATCGAGAGCGTCGCCATCGTCTACGACGAGCAGCTGGGCCTCGAGGGGCGCGCGGGCTACTACGACGGCGCGGGTGCGCTGATCGACATGATCCAGAGCCACCTGCTGCAGGTGCTGGCGGTCGTCGCGATGGAGCCGCCGTCGACCCTCGGCGCGGCGGACCTGCGCGACGCCAAGGGCATCGTGCTGCGGGCGACGCGGCTGCACGGTGAGGATCTGAGCGCGAACTCGCGCCGGGCCCGCTACACCGCCGGCTCGGTCGACGGGCGCGAGCTCCCCGCCTACACGGACGAGAAGGGCGTCGACCCGTCGCGCAAGACCGAGACGCTGGCCGAGCTGACCGTCGAGATCGACACGTGGCGCTGGGCGGGCGTGCCGTTCACGCTGCGCTCGGGCAAGGCGCTGGGCGAGCGGCGGCGCGAGATCGTGATCCGCTTCAAGCCGGTGCCGCACCTGCCGGCCGGCTTCCACGGGACGGCCGAGGCGTCGGTGCTGCGGCTGTTCCTCGCGCCGGACCAGATGGCGCTGGAGCTGAACATCAACGGCCCGGGCGACCCGTACACGCTCGAGCGCGCGTCGCTCGAGGCGACCTTCGGTGCGGGGGAGCTGCTGGCGTACGGCGAGGTCATCTCGGGGATCCTCGACGACGACCCGTCGCTCTCGGTCCGCGGCGACGCGGCCGAGGAGTGCTGGCGCATCGTCCAGCCCGCGATCGACGCCTGGCGCGCCGACGACGTGCCGCTGGACGAGTACCCGGCCGGCAGCGAGGGCCCGGAGAGCTGGCCGGCGGTCTGAGCGCGCGGGATCTCGATACGCCCGCTGCGCGGGCTACTCGATCAGCGGGGAAGGCGCCGTCTGCGAGGGCTGCTGCATCAGAAGCGGCGCTGCCTGCTCGGCGGCCGTGTCGTTTCATGCTGGTCGAGTAGCCGCGGAGCGGCGTATCGAGACCCGGCGGCAGGCGCGCAGGGCGTTTCGCGCCACAGCACGGCCGGGCTCCGCCCCGACCTACTGTGATCGGCGACCGGTGGTGAGTACGCGCCGGTCTCCGGTTCGAGGGAGTCCCCGTGGTCGTCGTCCTGTCCCCACTCGCCGGGCGCGCCGTGCCCCTCTCGGCCGTCCCCGATCAGCTCTTCGCGGCCGGCGTGATGGGAGCGGGGACGGCGATCGAGCCTCCCGCGGAGCGCGTCGAGGTCCTCTCGCCGGTCCGCGGGGTCCTGCTCCAGGTCCTGCCGCACGCCTTCGTGGTCGTCGCGGACAGCGGACGAGCGGTGCTCGTCCACCTCGGGATCGACACGGTGGGGCTGAAGGGCGCCGGCTTCACGGTCCTCGCCGCCAAGGGCGACCGCGTCGAGGCCGGGACGCCGGTCCTGGAGTACGACGTCCCGGCGATCCTCGCCGCGGGACTCCCGACGGTGGTGCCCGTGGTGGTGCTGGAGCGGACCGCGGACCACGTCGACGCCCTCGTGGAGGACGGCGCGTCCGTCCTCGCCGGTGATCCTCTGCTGTCCGCATGACCGCCCGTACTCGGAGCGCGCCCGCCTCGCGTCGACGACTCGTCGTCCCCGGCTTCGCGGGTCTGCAGCGCCTCGGCAAGAGCCTCATGCTCCCGATCGCGGTGCTCCCCGCCGCCGGACTCCTCCTCCGGATCGGACAACCCGACCTGCTCGGGCGGATCGATCTGCCCGTGATCGGCCCGTTCTTCCAGGCGATGAGCGCGGCGGGCGGTGCCCTCTTCGAGAACCTGGCCTTGCTGTTCGCCGTCGGCGTCGCCATCGGGTTCACCAGGAAGCCGGACGGGTCGACCGCGCTCGCGGCCGTCGTCGGCCACCTCGTGCTCGCGAAGGTCTTCACCGTCCTGTCGCCGATCGTCCTGGCGGGGCGGACGACGGCCGCCGGCGACCAGGTGCAGATCGACTACAGCGTCTTCGGCGGGATCGTGGTCGGTCTGCTCACGGCCGTGCTGTTCGACCGGTTCCACACCATCGCGCTCCCCGCTTACCTCGGATTCTTCAGCGGCCGGCGGTTCGTCCCGATCGTCGTCTCACTCGCGTGCCTCGTCGTCGGCTTCGGTCTGAGCTGGTTCTACCCGGTCTTCGAGTCCGGCCTCACCGGTCTCGGAGCGTTCATCGGCGGCACCGGGGCGCTCGGCGCCTTCGTCTACGGCTTCGCGAACCGCATGCTGATCCCGCTGGGGCTGCACCACATCCTCAATTCGTACGTCTGGTTCCTCCAGGGCTCCTACGCGAACGCCGACGGCGGCGTCGTCACGGGGGAGCTGACGCGCTTCGCCGCGGGCGACCCGACGGCCGGCGCGCTCACCTCGGGCTTTTACCCGGTGCTCATGTTCGGACTCCCGGCGGCGGCGCTGGCGATGATCCACGTGTCGAACCGCTCGCAGCGCGCGGCCGCCATCGGCATCCTCGGTGCGGCCGGGCTGACCGCCTTCCTCACCGGCATCACCGAGCCGCTGGAGTTCGCGTTCATGTTCGCGGCGTTCCCGCTCTACGTCGTGCACGCCGTGCTGACCGGGCTGTCCCTCGCGATCGCTGACCTCCTCGACATCCACCTCGGCTTCTCGTTCTCGGCCGGGCTCGTCGACCTGCTTCTCTACGGCACGGCGCCGGCCGCGAAGAACGTGGGGCTGCTCGTGGTGATGGGCGTCGTGTACTTCGCCGTGTACTACCTGCTGTTCCGGGTCGTCATCCGGAGGTGGAACCTCCGCACGCCGGGCCGGGAGGAAGCCGCCTCCGCAGTGGACGAGGGCGGACCCGTCGCGGTCGTGGCGGAGCCGACCTCCGCATCGAACGAACCGCCGGAGTCCGAGGCCGAGTCGCTCATCGCGGCGTTCGGCGGGCGCGACAACCTCGTCCACGTCGACGCGTGCATCACCCGGCTGCGCGTCCAGGTCGGTGACCGGGCGCTGGTGGATCCCGCACGGCTGAAGGCTCTCGGCGCGGCCGGCGTGCTGGAGGTCGGCGAGAGCGTGCAGGCCGTCTTCGGCCCCCGCGCGGAGGTGCTGAAGAACGACATCCTCGACGTGCTCTGAGGCAGCCCGCGCTGGTCGAGTAGCCGCGGAGCGGCGTATTGAGACCCGGCGTGCTCAGGGGGGTGGATCTCGATACGCCCTCTGCGAGGGCTACTCGATCAGCATGAGTCGCGCCCTCTGCGAGGGCTACTCGATCAGCATGCAGGGGGCCGACTGGTCAGCGGGTGGCGTCTGCCGGAGTCGCGACGGGCGCGGCATCGGGCTCGGCCCAGACGGCGATCGGCTTCGGGTCCCAGGTGAGGGCGGCGGGCTCGGTGACGGGGGCGGTCGGTTCCGCGGTGACGGGGGGAGTGGAGGCGCGCATGACGGGGATGGCGGAGGTGACCGGGTTGGCGGTGGCCTCGACGCCGGCGCGGAGCTGCTCGGCCTGGATGGCGGCGGACAGCTCGTGGGCGAGCGAGCGGGCGAGCATCCCGTGGAAGATCGGGTCGCGGTCGTCATGACTGCGCCGGGTGACGACCCAGGCGCCCTCGGCGCCGACGAAGGCGGAGAGGCGCTCGTGCACGACGGCGAAGAGCTCGTCCTGCGTGAGCGCGGGGGCCGCGACGACCTCGGGGGCCGGCTGACGGCGCCTCAGACGAAACCTCATGACGAACCCCGTTTCCCGTGCCGCGTGCTGAGACTCCAGTGTCCAGGGGCGACGGCGCCGGAGCGCGCTGACACGCCGCGGCCGAGGGCGCGCGGCGTGTCAGAAGGCGGTCAGCGGTCGCGCTTCTTGCCGTTCTGCTCCTTGACGAGCTCCTTCGAGTCGTAGGAGACGGAGCCGATGGCGACCGCGAGAGCGATCGCCCAGCTGACCCACTGCAGGGCCAGCCGCCAGTCGCGCGGACCCTTGCGCGTCGTCTGCAGGATGGACCAGCCTCCGACGATCGCGCTGATGACGCTGGAATTGAGGATGAACTTGCGCATCGATTGCCTCCTGTGTTCACCACGACGCTAGTGGCCCGGCCCCGTTCCCTCCCAACGGTTGACACCGCCGACGGCCAGCGGACGGTTCCGTCGTCGGTCCCGCCCGCTACGGTGAACCGCTGCTCGGCGCCGGGCCGCGGCAGGGACCGAGGAGGACGGATACGAGATGCGCACGGCTGTGATCGGGGCGGTGCTCCTCGTGCTCGGCGTGATCGCCGCTCTCACCGGGGTCCTGCCGATGGACGCGCTCGGCGAGCTGGTCGAGCGCACGGCGCCGATCCTCGCCTTCGTGGTCGCCGTCACCGTGGTGGCGGAGCTGGCCTCCGAGGCCGGAGTCTTCACGGTCGTGGCGGAGCGGGCGGCGATCTGGGGCCGCGGGCGGACCGCGCTGCTCTGGCTCCTGGTGGTCGCGATGGCGATCGTCAGCACCGTCTTCCTCTCCCTCGACACGACCGCCGTGCTGCTCACGCCGGTGGTCGTGCTGCTCGCCGCGCACGTGCGGGTGTCGCCGCTGCCGTTCGCGATGGCGACCGTCTGGCTCGCCAATTGCGCCTCCCTGCTGCTCCCTGTGTCGAACCTCACCAACCTCCTGGCAGAGAGGCGGCTCGGCGTCGACGGGCCGCTCGCCTTCGCCGCGCTGACCGCCGCGCCCGCGCTCGTCGCCGCCGTGGTCCCGGTGCTCGTGCTCGCGATCCGCTACCGCCGCGAGCTGGCCGGCCGCTACCGGACGGGGGAGCGGACCCCGGTCGAGGACCGCGTCCTGCTGATCGGCGCCGGCGTCGTCGTCGCGCTGCTGCTGCCCGCCCTCGTCTCCGGGCTCGAGGTGTGGATCCCCGCGGCCGTCGCGGCGCTCGCCCTCGTCGTGCTCTTCGCGGTGCGGCGGCCGTCCGCGCTGAAGGTCTCGCTGCTGCCCTGGCAGCTGGTCGTCTTCGCCTCCGGGCTCTTCGTCGTGATGGAGGCGGCGCACCAGCTCGGGCTCGGAGCGGCGCTCGCCGTGGTCGCGGGCGACGGGAGCGGCGTGGGCGACCTGCTCCGCCTCGCGGGCTCCGGCGTCGTGGCCGCGAACCTCGTCGACAACCTGCCCGCCTATCTCGCGCTCGAGCCGGTCGCCGCCGACCCGGTGCGCTTGGTCGCCCTGCTGATCGGCGTGAACGCCGGCCCGCTGATCACCCCGTGGGCGTCGCTCGCCACCCTGCTCTGGCACCAGCGGCTGACCGCGCTCGGCGTGACGATCTCCTGGCGGCAGTACGCGCTGCTCGGCGCCGTCGCGGTGGTGCCGACGGTCGGCGGTGCGGTGCTCGCGCTGGCCCTCGCCCAGGGCTGAGCCCGGCCCCCGTTCGAGTGCGGCTGGTAGCCTCGGCGGGTACGAAGACGGGCACGACCGACGATCGGGACCACCATTCCTCCGCACTCCGCCTCCGCCCCCGCACCCCTCGAGGACAGCGCCGACGGGACGACTCCAGCCGCCGCCGACCACACCGCCGGAGCGCGCAACGCTTTCGTCGTGGTCTCCAACCGCCTCCCGGTCGACCGCGTCGTCGACGCCGACGGCACGGCCTCGTGGAAGACGTCGCCCGGCGGGCTGGTCACCGCACTCGAGCCCGTGATGCGGGCCAACGAGGGCGCCTGGGTCGGCTGGCCCGGGGTCGCGGACGAGGAGGTCGCGCCGTTCGAGAACGACGGCGTGCTGATCGTCCCGGTCGCCCTCAGCGCCCAGGAGCTCGAGGACTACTACGAGGGCTTCTCCAACGACACCCTCTGGCCGCTATACCACGACGTGATCGCGCCGCCCACCTACCACCGCGAGTGGTGGGACGCCTATGTGCGGGTGAACCGCCGCTTCGCCGAGGCCGCCGCCGCGGTCACCGAGCAGGACGGCGTGGTCTGGGTGCAGGACTACCAGCTGCAGCTCGTGCCGAAGATGCTCCGCGAGCTGCGCCCGGACGTCACGATCGGCTTCTTCAACCACATCCCGTTCCCGCCCTACGGCATCTTCGCCCAGCTCCCGTGGCGCAAGCAGATCGTCGAGGGCCTGCTCGGCGCCGACGTCATCGGCTTCCAGCGCCAGGGCGACGCGGGCAGCTTCCTCCGCGCGGTCCGCCGCCTGCTCGGCTACGACACCCGCAGCACCGTCGTCGAGGTGCCGGTCGAGGACGACGCGGTCGACGGCACCCGGCGGGTCAACCGCTCGCGCCGCGGTGCCAGCGTCCGCCCGGTCGTCGCCCGGCACTTCCCGATCTCGATCGACGCGGCCGCCTTCGAGGCGATGGCGCGCACCCCCGAGATCCAGGAGCGGGCGCGCCAGATCCGCTCCGATCTGGGCGATCCCGAGACCGTCATGCTCGGCGTCGACCGCCTCGACTACACCAAGGGCATCGGCCACCGGCTGAAGGCGTTCGGCGAGCTGCTCGCCGACGGCCGGCTCAGCACCAAGGACGCGGTGCTCGTGCAGGTCGCGAGCCCGAGCCGCGAGCGGGTCGAGACGTACAAGCAGCTGCGGGACGACATCGAGCTGCAGGTCGGCCGGATCAACGGCGACTACGGCACGATCGGCAACCCGGCGATCAGCTACCTGCACCACGGCTACCCGCGCGAGGAGATGGTCGCCCTCTACCTCGCCGCCGACGTGATGCTGGTCACGGCGCTGCGCGACGGGATGAACCTGGTCGCCAAGGAGTACGTCGCCTCCCGCTTCGACAACGACGGCGTGCTCGTGCTGAGCGAGTTCACCGGTGCGGCGGACGAGCTGAAGCAGGCCGTGCAGATCAACCCGCACGACATCTCCGGGCTCAAGGACGCCATCGAGAACGCGGCTCGCATGCCACGGGCCGAGCGCAGCCGCCGGATGCGTGCGCTGCGCCGCCGGGTGCTCGAGAACGACGTCTCGCGCTGGTCGGCGAGCTTCCTCGACGCGCTGAGCGAGCACGCCGCGGGCCAGCAGCTCGACGTGCGGCCGGCCGCGCGGGGCCAGGAGGCGCCGCTCGGCCAGGAGGCGGAGCACCACGAGGACGGCGTCCGCGGTCGCGCGGCCGAGGACGCGCACCACGAGACGGCGGAGGCGACGCGATGACCATCGTGACCCCGACCCCGGGCGAGCACCTGCCCGGCGTGCCCGACCGCCTCGTCGCCGCGCTGCACGAGCTCGCCGCGACCGGCCGCCTGCTGGTGGCGCTCGACTTCGACGGGACGCTCGCGCCCGAGGTCGACGACCCGGCGCACGCCCGCGCCCTGCCCGAGGCGCGCGAGGCGGTCCTCCGACTGCTCGCGCTGCCCGGCACCCGCGTCGCGCTGGTCTCCGGCCGCGCGCTCGGCAGCCTCGAGGAGGTCGCGCAGCTGCCCGACGAGGCGCTGCTGGTCGGCTCGCACGGCATCGAGATCCGCCTGGACCCGGGCGACGACGCCGTCCGCCTCGACGAGACCGAGCTCGCCAAGGTCGGCGTGCTCGAGGACGTGCTGAAGGGCATCGCCCGCGGGATCGACAACGTCTGGATCGAGGACAAGCCGGCCGGCTTCGCCCTGCACACCCGCCTGGCCACCGACCGGCACAGCCGCGTCGCGCACGTCGTCGCCCTGTCGGAGGCGCGCGCCGAGGTCGAGGGCGTCACCGTCCGCGAGGGCAAGAACGTCCTCGAGTTCTCGGTCCGCTCGACCACCAAGGGCGAGGCCGTGCAGCACCTGCGCCGCTACACCGGCGCGACCGCCGTGCTCTACGCGGGCGACGACGTCACGGATGAGGACGCCTTCGCGGTCCTCGGCACCGGCGACGTCGGTGTGAAGAGCGGTCCCGGCACGACCTCGGCCGCCTACCGCGTCCGCGGCCCCGAGCAGATCGCCCACGTGCTGTCGCTCCTCGCCGACTTCCGCGCCACGGCGGACTGAGTCGTCACCAGCCGCGGCGGGGGTCCTCACGGTGCAGGCGGCGGAGCTCCCCGCTCGCCGCGGCGAAGGACGGGTACGCGGTGTCGATCCGGCCGAGGATCGACAGCATGTCGTTCAGCCGGTGCGGGAGTGCGACGTCGAGCAGATCGTCGTGATGGGCGAGCCGGTTGCGCAGCCTCCGGAGCGTCTCGAGCTGATGCCCGAGAGCGACGCGTGACGCGTCGTCCCGCGGAGCATTCGGGAACGCGCTGTGCAGCGCCTCGGACCACAGGAGGGACTGCCGAGTCGAATCGGACGTCGCGTGGAGGAGGCCCACCCACGCGCCGAAGGTCAGCCTCGACACGACATCGTCGTGCTCGGGTGTGGGAGGTCCGGAACGTCCCGATCGTGATCGCCTGTCCGTCTCACCGTGGGAACGTCGCCGTGCCGTCGTGAGCGGAGCGCGAAGCAGACTGTAGAGCGGGTCGGAGGTCGCGTGCGGCGACGTCCAGTCGGGGCTCGATCCTCGGTCCGCGTTCCATGTGCGCAGCTCCCTGTCCACCGCGTTCCGCACCGCGATCTCCACGAAGAGGAGCTGGGAGTGCAGTGCTCCGGCCACCCGAGTCGCCCACTGACAGAGCTCGACCGCCCGCTCGTACTCGCCGCCCGACGCCCTGAGGTGGGCCTCGAAGCGCGATCGCCCCAGGAGTGCGATGAGGGAGGCTCGGGAAATCACGAGAGGGATGCTATTCTGGTCGCCGAGCGCCGGGCTCGGACCGGCGCGTAATACCCCGGGAACCCCCGTCACTGACGGGGGTTCTCTGTTTCTCCGCGGGCCGCTTCCGCGCGCCGTAGCGCCGCCGCGGGAGCGCGGGAGCATCGCGCGCGAGGCGGTAGCCTCGTCACATGCCGGAAATCGATTGGAAGCCTCGTTCGCGCACCGTCACGGACGGCATCGAGGCCACGACGTCGCGCGGGATGCTGCGCGCCGTGGGAATGGGCGATGACGACTGGGAGAAGCCCCAGATCGGCATCGCGTCGTCCTGGAACGAGATCACCCCCTGCAACCTCTCGCTGGAGCGCCTCGCGCGCAGCGCGAAGGAGGGCGTGCACTCGGGCGGCGGGTACCCGCTGCAGTTCGGCACCATCTCCGTCTCGGACGGCATCTCGATGGGCCACGAGGGCATGCACTTCTCGCTCGTCTCGCGCGAGGTCATCGCCGACTCCGTCGAGACCGTGATGATGGCCGAGCGCCTCGACGGCACCGTCATGCTGGCCGGCTGCGACAAGTCGCTGCCCGGCATGCTGATGGCCGCCGCGCGGCTCGACCTCGCCGCCGTCTTCGTCTACGCCGGCTCGATCGCGCCGGGCTGGGTCAAGCTGTCCGACGGCACCGAGAAGGACATCACGATCATCGACTCCTTCGAGGCGGTCGGCGGCGTCAAGGCCGGGATCATGTCCGAGGAGGACGCCAAGCGCATCGAGTGCGCCTTCGCCCCGGGCGAGGGCTCGTGCGGCGGCATGTACACCGCGAACACGATGGCCAGCGTCGCCGAGGCGCTCGGAATGAGCCTGCCCGGCTCCGCGTCGCCCGCCGCGGCCGACCGCCGCCGCGACTACTTCGCCCGCAAGTCGGGGGAGGCGGTCGTCGAGCTGCTGCGCAACGGCACCACCGCGCGCGACATCCTGACCAAGGAGGCGTTCGAGAACGCGATCGCCGTGGCGATGGCCTTCGGCGGCTCGACCAACGTCATCCTGCACCTGCTCGCGATCGCGAACGAGGCGGAGGTCGACCTCACGATCGACGACTTCAACCGCATCGGCGACACGATCCCGCACATCGGCGACCTCAAGCCGTTCGGCAAGTACGTCATGAACGACGTCGACCGCCACGGCGGCGTCCCCGCCGTGATGAAGGCCCTGCTCGACGCGGGCCTGCTGCACGGCGACTGCCTCACTGTCACCGGGAAGACCGTCGCCGAGAACCTCGCGGCGATGGACATCGCGCCGCTGGACGGCGAGGTCATCCGCACCCTCGACAACCCGATCCACGCCACCGGCGGACTGACCGTGCTCAAGGGCTCGCTCGCTCCCGAGGGCGCGGTCGTCAAGACGGCCGGCTTCGACGCCTCCGTCTTCGAGGGCCCCGCGCGGGTGTTCGAGCGCGAGCGCGCCGCGATGGACGCGCTGACCGACGGCGAGATCAAGAAGGGCGACGTGGTGGTCATCCGCTACGAGGGCCCCAAGGGCGGCCCGGGCATGCGCGAGATGCTGGCCATCACGGCCGCCATCAAGGGGGCCGGGCTCGGAAAAGATGTACTACTGTTGACCGACGGACGATTCTCAGGCGGCACAACCGGCCTGTGCATCGGCCACATAGCTCCCGAATCGGTGGACGCAGGTCCCATCGCATTCGTTCGCGACGGAGACCCGATTCGGGTCGACATCGCCGCTCGATCGATCGACCTACTCGTCGACGAATCCGAGCTCGCCGCCCGCCGAGAAGGCTGGGCGCCCCTCCCTCCGCGCTACACCCGCGGTGTCCTCGCCAAGTACGCCAAGCTCGTCCGCTCGGCCGCCGAGGGCGCCACCACGGGTTGATCCCGGCCCGCTCGGGCCGGCCGCGCACTCGCGCCTCCCGGGCACCGCTCGCTCGCACTCCGAGCCCCCGGTGCCCGCCGCCGCACACCGCTTCGAAGGAATCGACACCCGCATGACCCCGGACCCGTCCGCCGCGCCTCCCGCCCCGACCCCCCAGCCACCACGCTCCGCCGCGTCCGCGACGGCGGTCGCTCCCGCCGCCGAGTCGCTCACCGGAGCGCAGGCGGTCGTCCGCTCGCTCGAGATGCTCGGGATCGAGGACGTCTTCGGCCTGCCCGGCGGCGCGATCCTGCCCGTCTACGACCCGCTGATGGACTCGTCGAAGATCCGCCACATCCTGGTCCGCCACGAGCAGGGCGCCGGCCACGCGGCCGAGGGCTACGCCGCGGCGACCGGGAAGCTCGGCGTCTGCATCGCGACCTCCGGGCCCGGTGCGACCAACCTCGTCACGGCGATCGCGGACGCCTACATGGACTCCGTGCCGATGCTCGCGATCACCGGCCAGGTGTTCTCGACGCTGATGGGCACCGACGCCTTCCAGGAGGCGGACATCGTCGGCATCACGATGCCGATCACCAAGCACTCCATCCTGGTCACGCGCCCCGAGGACATCCCCTCGGCGCTCGCCTCCGCGGTGCTGATCGCGACGACGGGCCGCCCCGGCCCGGTGCTCGTCGACATCACCAAGGACGCGCAGCAGGACGCGGCGCCGTTCGTCTGGCCGCCCAAGGTCGACCTGCCCGGCTACCGCCCGGTGACGAAGGCGCACGGCAAGCAGATCCAGGCCGCGGCGCAGCTCCTGGCCGAGGCGAAGAAGCCCGTGCTGTACGTCGGCGGCGGCATCATCCGCGCCCGTGCGGCGGCCGAGCTCCTGGCGTTCGCCGAGGCCTGCGGCGCTCCCGTCGTCACGACGCTGATGGCGCGCGGCGCGTTCCCGGACTCGCACGAGCAGCAGCTCGGCATGCCCGGCATGCACGGCACCGTCCCCGCTGTGCTCGCGCTGCAGGAGTCGGACCTGATCCTCGCGCTCGGCTCGCGCTTCGACGACCGGGTGACCGGCAAGGCGGCGCTCTTCGCGCCGAACGCCAAGGTCGTGCACGTCGACATCGACCCGGCGGAGATCTCCAAGATCCGCACGGCCGACGTGCCGATCGTGGGCGACCTCAAGGACGTCCTGCCGGACCTCACCGACGCGTTCGCGAAGGCGATCGACGGCGCCGCGCCCGACACGGCCGACTGGTGGACCTACCTCAAGGGCCTGCAGGGGGAGTTCCCGCTCGGCTACACCGAGCCGGTCGACGGCCTGCTGTCGCCGCAGTACGTGATCAAGCGGATCGGCGAGATCACCGGTCCCGAGGGCGTCTTCGCCTCGGGTGTCGGCCAGCACCAGATGTGGGCGGCGCAGTTCATCAAGTACGAGCGCCCCAACTCGTGGCTCAACTCCGGCGGCGCCGGCACGATGGGCTACTCCGTGCCCGCGGCGATGGGCGCCAAGGTCGGCGAGCCGGACCGCACGGTCTGGGCGATCGACGGCGACGGCTGCTTCCAGATGACCAATCAGGAGCTCGCCACCTGCACGATCAACGACATCCCGATCAAGGTCGCGGTGATCAACAACTCCTCGCTCGGCATGGTGCGCCAGTGGCAGACCCTGTTCTACGAGGGCCGCTACTCGAACACCGACCTCAACACGGGGCACGACACCGTCCGGGTGCCGGACTTCGTGAAGCTCGCGGAGGCCTACGGCGCCCTGGGCATCCGGGTCACCAAGCCGGAGGAGATCGACGCGGCCATCGAGCTGGCGATCGCCACCAACGACCGGCCGGTCGTCATCGACTTCGTGGTCAGCCGCGACTCCATGGTGTGGCCGATGGTCCCGCAGGGCGTCTCGAACAGCTACGTCCAGTACGCCAGAGACCACAGCCCGACCTGGGACGACGAGGAGTAGACCGCATGACCCACCACGTTCTCTCCCTGCTCGTCGAGGACAAGCCGGGACTGCTCACCCGCGTCGCGGGGCTGTTCGCGCGCCGCGGCTTCAACATCGAGTCCCTGGCCGTCGGGCCGACCGAGCTCGAGGGGCTCTCGCGCATCACGGTCGCCGTGGACGTCGAGGACCTGCCGCTCGAGCAGGTGACCAAGCAGCTGAACAAGCTGATCAACGTCATCAAGATCGTCGAGCTCGATCCCGACCAGTCGGTGCACCGCGAGCACCTGCTCGTGAAGGTGCGCGTCGACAACGTCACCCGCTCGCAGGTGCTCGAGGCCGTGAACCTCTTCCGCGCCCGCGTGGTCGACGTCGCGACGGACGCCCTGGTCATCGAGGTCACCGGCGACTCCGGCAAGACCACCGCGTTCCTCCGGGTCATCGAGCCCTACGGGATCAAGGAGATCGCCCAGTCGGGCCTGCTGGCCATCGGCCGCGGCTCGAAGTCGATCACCGAGCGCGTCTTCAAGAACTGACGGCTCCGCGCCGTCCCCTCTGCTCCGCCCACTCCACAACCAGAAAAGGAAGCATCACGTGACCGAGCTCATCTACGACGCCGACGCCGATCTCTCCATCATCCAGTCCAAGAAGGTCGCGATCGTCGGCTACGGCTCGCAGGGCCACGCGCACGCGCAGAACCTCCGCGACTCCGGAGTCCAGGTCGTCATCGCTCTCAAGGAGGGGTCGAAGTCGACCGCCAAGGCCGAGGACGACGGGTTCGAGGTCAAGAGCGTCGCCGACGCCGCCGAGTGGGCCGACCTGATCATGATCCTCGCGCCGGACCAGCACCAGCGCGCCATCTACAGCGAGCAGATCGCGGACAAGCTGACCGAGGGCAAGACCCTCGCCTTCGCGCACGGCTTCAACATCCGCTTCGGCTACATCGAGGCCCCCGCGGGCGTCGACGTGATCCTGATCGCGCCGAAGGCCCCCGGCCACACCGTGCGCCGCGAGTTCGTCGCCGGCCGCGGCATCCCGGACATCATCGCCGTCGAGAACGACGCGACCGGCACCGCCTGGGAGACCGCGAAGTCCTACGCGAAGGCCATCGGCGGCACCCGCGCCGGCGTCATCAAGACGACCTTCACCGAGGAGACCGAGACCGACCTGTTCGGCGAGCAGGCCGTGCTCTGCGGCGGCACCTCGCAGCTCGTCCAGTACGGCTTCGAGACCCTCGTCGAGGCCGGCTACCAGCCCGAGATCGCCTACTTCGAGGTGCTCCACGAGCTGAAGCTGATCGTCGACCTGATGTGGGAGGGCGGCATCGCCAAGCAGCGCTGGTCGGTCTCCGACACGGCCGAGTACGGCGACTACGTGTCGGGCCCCCGCGTCATCGACCCGAGCGTCAAGGAGAACATGAAGGCCGTCCTGGGCGACATCCAGAACGGTGCCTTCGCGAAGCGCTTCATCGCGGACCAGGACGCGGGAGCGCCCGAGTTCCAGGAGCTGCGCGCCAAGGGCGAGAAGCACCCGATCGAGGAGACCGGCCGCGAGCTGCGCAAGCTCTTCGCCTGGAAGCAGACCGACGAGGACTACACCGACGGCAGCGTCGCGCGCTAGTCGCCCGCACGGACGGACCTCGGAGCCCCGGGCCGTCGACGGACACCGCTTCTGCGGTGCACGTCGGCGGGGCCGGGGCTCCGTCGCGTCCGGGGCGCTCCGCGCGTCCGCATGCTGGTCGAGCAGCCCCGGAGGGGCGTATCGAGACCCGCCGTCGCCGGAGCGGGTGGCCTGCAGACCCTCGTTCCGGCGGGGGTGGATCTCGATACGCCCGCTGCGCGGGCTACTCGATCAGCATGAAACGGGGCGTTCCTCGGATGCGGTTCGTCCAGGGAGGTCTGCAGGCCCGTGTTCTGGCGGGGGTGGATCTCGATACGCCCGCTGCGCGGGCTACTCGATCAGCAGGCGGACCGCGGGAGAGCTCACGGGAGGCGCGGGTAGCGTGGGGCGGATGGAGCGACGGGCACGGCGGCTGCGGCAGTGGGACGAGGGCGTGGCGGCGGCGCGGGACGGGCTGTCGTACGAGGTGTCGGCGGGGATCGTGCTGTGCGGGGTGGCCGGCGGCGGGCTGGCGGCGGCGCTCGCGCTGGCGTCGGGCGGGATCCTCGAGTCGGCGCCGGTGGCGCTGCGGACGGTCACGGCCCTCGCGTTGGCGCTGATCGCCGGCACGGTCCTCGTGGCGACCGCCACCGCCCTGCGGCGACGGACGGAGGCCGCGGGAGCCCGCTTCGCCCGGGCCGTGTGGCCGGTCCCCGCCGACCTCGGCCGGGACGACCTCGCGGAGACCGCCGATCTGCCGTTCGACCTGCGACTGCCGGAGGACGCGCTCTCGCCGGCGGACCTCGTCGGCATCCTCGCGCCGTCGCGTGCCGCACGGGCCGAGGCGAGGAGGAGGGCGGCCACGCGGGATCTGCGGGCCCACTCCCTCCTGTTCTCGGCGCTCTCGCTCGTCGGCATCGTCCTCGCGCTCGCCGGCGTGCTGCTGATGATCGCGGTGATCGCGCTGCAGGGCTCGGAGGGGGCCGTCGTCACCGCGGCGGTCGTCGTCGCGGCCGGAGCTGCGGCCGGGATCGGCTCGTCCCAGGCGAACGGGCTGCCGCTGGCGGTGCTGCGCGCGTCCGACGCCGCCCTGGCCCGGAGCCGCGGGCTGCTGGTCGAGCGCTGGCCGGGGGATCTCGAGGAGGGACCGCTGTCGGTGCGCGGGGGAGCGGCGGCGATCGACCGCCGCCGGCTGACCGGACTGGCGCGGAGGCCCGCGCCGTCGAGCGCGGGTGCGGGGCGGGTGGCGCCGATCGTGATGCTCGCGGTGGCGCTGCTGCTGGTGGCGGGACTGCCGCTGCTGTCCTAGCGGCCGACGCTTCGGGATCGGGCGACTCGTCGCGCAGAGCATCAGCGGAGAGTGCTGCTCATCGCCGATGGCGGATGACGAGTGCTCTCGGCTGATGTTCTGCGCGTGAACGCTCGTCAGCGGGCGGTGTCCCGGGCGAGGCGGCGCAGGCCGCCCTTGGGCGGGACGAGCACGGGCTCCGGCCAGCGCGGGGAGAGGTGGTCGCCCAGGGTCACCCGGCGGATCTTCCGGCCGACGAGGGGGAGCACCCAGTCGTGCGCCCAGCGGTACTGGTCGCGCAGCAGCTCGCGCGGCGTGAGCGGCTCGGGCGGGTCCCACGGGCCGGCGGAGATGGTGTGCGGCACGCCGAGGACGTCCAGCACCTGGGCGGCGAGCACGCGGTGCCCGCGCTTGGAGAGGTGCATCCGGTCGCTCGACCACATCGCGGCGTCGCGGAACGCCTGCATCCGCCAGTAGTCGACGAGGACGGCGCCGCGCTCGCGGGCGATGCGGCGGACGGCGCGGTTGTAGACGCGGTTGCGCTTGACGAACATCCGTGGGGCGGGCAGCCCGGGGATGTCGAAGCCGGTGAAGAGCACGAGCGACGCGCCCGTCGTCGCCAGGGCGTCGACCAGGTGCTCGTAGCCGTCGATCAGGACGCGCATGTCGGTGCCGAGGTCGAGGATGTCGTTGCCGCCGGCGTAGAGGGTGACGAGGGTCGGCCGCAGCTCGAGCGCGGGCGTCAGCTGCTCCGCGGTGATCTGGGCGAGCCGCTTGGAGCGGATCGCGAGGTTCGCGTACTCCCAGCCGGGTTCGGCGCGGGCGAGCCGGTCGGCCACGCGGTCGGCCCATCCGCGCACGCCGTTGGGCAGGAGCCGGTGCGGGTCGCCGACGCCCTCGGTGAAGGAGTCGCCGATCGCGACGTAGCGGCGCCGGCCGCCCTCCACCCCGCGTTCGTCCGTCCCCGACTGCTCCGCCATCCCCGAAGGGTCGCCCGCCGGGGAGGCCGGGCGGTGACGCCGCGGTGGCGGGGAGGTGTCGGGCTGCTCCGAGCCGACGGCGAGGCCGCGCGGCTAGGGTGTTGCGGTGATCGACAGCAGACCCGAGGACGACCGGGACGACGACGCGCTCAGCTGGGCGGGCGAGGGCGGCGACCCCACCCTGGTGGCGGGCGACGCCCCGGTACGACGCCGGACACCCCGTGCGGTGCGCTCGGCTCCGGAGGTCCGTGAGACGCGCGAGGGCGACGTCGACGAGCTGCCGGACGAGCTCCGCGAGGACGACGACGAGCTCCGTGAGGACGACGACGAGCTCGAGGACGATGAGGACGACGAGCGCGACGCCGCCGACGCGGCGGCCGCCTCCTCCGTGCTGCTGGTCGCGATGGGTGTCGCCGCGGGCCTGTACCTGCTCTGGACGATCGGCTGGATGATCACCGCGACACGGCAGAACGCCACGGTCGCCGGGACGTTCGGGGGCGACCCGCTCGGCGGCGGACTCTACGGCCTCGGACTCTGGCTCGCGGTCGCGGGGCCGGCGGCCTGGTTCGCCGCCGTGCTGCTCGGCACGCGGAGCGCCCGCACGCGCACCCGGGTGCTCTGGCTGATCGCCGGGCTGATCCTGCTGGCACCCCTGCCGTTCCTGAAGGGGGCGTGATGAGCGACAGCGCATCGACCGACTTCGCCGCGACCGGGAGCACGGTGAAGGCGACCCTCGGCGGGACCGGACACCGTGACGGCCGTCGGAAGCGCCTCCTGCTCTCGGTGCTGATCGCCGCGGTCTTCGCTCTCTTCTTCGCCTGGGACGTCTGGGAGGGGATCGGCAACCTGGTCGGCCTGCGCACCTACGCCGCCACGCTCGGCACCGACCTGAACGGCACGGGCTGGACGGTGCTGCTGCTCGGGCTGGCGCTGCCGGTGGTCTGCTTCGTGCTGGCACTGATTCTCGGCCGCCGGCGCGGGCTCCTGGCGCGGACCGGGCTGCTGTTCGCGGCGCTCTGCCTCTCCGCGGCGCTGTCGCTCGACGTGCAGCTGATCCTCGGATTCGAGAGCCTCGTCTCGCTCTAGGCCGCCGTCGCGCCCGCCGTCGAGGCCGGGCGTCACACGGCCGGGGACGGC
This sequence comes from Rathayibacter sp. VKM Ac-2928, assembly GCF_022815545.1. Classification (NCBI taxonomy): domain Bacteria; kingdom Bacillati; phylum Actinomycetota; class Actinomycetes; order Micrococcales; family Microbacteriaceae; genus Rathayibacter; species Rathayibacter sp. VKM Ac-2928. The sequence continues at coordinate 148,511 of NZ_JALGRU010000005.1, read as the reverse complement.
TGCGCGCCTCCGCTACAGTGGCGGGGGCTCCACCGGCCCTCGTGCTCGGTGCCCGCTCCGTCCCCTCTCCGAAGGAAGCGCCTCTCGTGACTAAGCCGGTCGTCCTGATCGCCGAAGAACTCTCGCCCGCCACCGTGGACGCCCTCGGTCCCGACTTCGAGATCCGCTCCGTGGACGGCACCGACCGCCCCGCGCTGCTCGAGGCGCTCGGCTCGGCCGACGCGATCCTGGTCCGCTCCGCGACGCAGGTCGACGCGGAGGCGATCGCCGCGGCGCCCTCGCTCAAGGTCGTCGCGCGCGCCGGCGTGGGCCTCGACAACGTCGACATCACCGCCGCGACCGCCGCGGGCGTCATGGTCGTGAACGCGCCGACCTCGAACATCATCTCGGCCGCCGAGCTCACCGTCGGCCACATCCTGAGCCTCGCCCGTCACATCCCGGCGGCGCACAGCGCGCTCGCGCAGGGTCTCTGGAAGCGCTCGAAGTACACCGGCGTCGAGCTCTACGAGAAGACGGTCGGCATCATCGGCCTGGGCCGTATCGGCGCGCTGATCACCGCGCGCCTGCAGGCCTTCGGCGTGAACGTCGTCGCCTACGACCCCTACGTCACCAGCGCCCGCGCGCAGCAGCTCGGCGTGACGCTCCTGCCGCTCGAGGAGCTCCTCGCGCAGAGCGACTTCATCACCATCCACATGCCGAAGACCCCGGAGACCACCGGGATGATCTCGGACGCGCAGCTCGCACTGATGAAGCCGACCGCGTTCCTGGTGAACGTCGCGCGTGGCGGGCTGATCGACGAGGACGCGCTGCACCGCGCGCTCGTCGCCAAGACCATCGCCGGCGCCGGGCTCGACGTGTTCGTCAAGGAGCCGCCGACCGACTCGCCGCTGCTCGCCCTCGAGAACGTGGTCGTCACTCCCCACCTCGGCGCGTCGACGGACGAGGCGCAGGAGAAGGCCGGCGTCTCGGTCGCGAAGTCGGTGCGACTCGCGCTCTCGGGCGAGCTCGTGCCGGACGCGGTGAACGTCGCCGGCGGCGTCATCGACCCGTACGTCCGCCCGGGCATCCCGCTGGTCGAGAAGCTGGGCCAGGTCTTCTCCGGCCTCGCCGCCTCGCCGGTCACGTCGATCGACGTCGAGGTGCGCGGCGAGCTGGCCGGCTTCGACGTCAAGGTGCTCAAGCTCGCGGCGCTCAAGGGCGTCTTCAGCAACGTGGTGTCGGAGACGGTGTCGTACGTCAACGCGCCGGTGCTCGCGGAGCAGCGCGGCATCGAGGTGCGGCTGATCACGGACGCGGTCTCGGACGAGTACCGCAACGTGATCACACTCCGCGGCGCCCTCTCGGACGGCTCGCAGATCTCGGTCTCGGGCACGCTGACCGGCACCAAGCAGGTCGAGAAGCTCGTCGCGATCAACGGCTACGACGTCGAGGTGCCGCTCGCGAAGCACCACGTGGTGATGAGCTACGTCGACCGTCCCGGGATCGTCGCGGTCTACGGGCGCGAGTTCGGCGAGGCCTCCGTCAACATCGCGGGCATGCAGATCGCGCGCACCGAGGCGGGCGGCAAGGCCCTCTCGGTGATCACGATCGACTCGCCGGCGCCGGACGGACTGCTGGAGAAGGTCCGCGTCGCGATCGACGCCGACCTGATGCAGGAGATCGACATCACCGAGTAGGTCCGAGCGCGGCGGAGGAGACGGCAGCATGGAGCGCAGGTTCGCCCAGGTCGACGTGTTCGGCGCGGAGCCGTTCCTCGGCAACCCGGTGGCGGTGGTCGTCGACGGCGACGGCGTGTCCGACGCGTCGATGGCCGTGTTCGCGCGCTGGACGAACCTTTCGGAGACGACGTTCCTGCTGCCGCCCACGACCCCGGAGGCCGACTACCGGCTGCGGATCCTCACGCCGCGGCGCGAGCTGCCGTTCGCCGGGCACCCGACGCTCGGCAGTGCGCACGCGTGGCTCGCGGCCGGGGGAGTGCCCCGCGACTCCGGAGTGCTGGTGCAGGAGTGCGCGGCGGGGCTCGTGCTGCTCCGGGTGTCGGACGGGGCGATCGCGTTCGCGGCGCCGCCGCGGCAGCGCACGGGGCCGGTGGACGAGCCGACGCTGGCGCGTGCGGCGGCAGCGCTGGGGCTCGCGCGCGAGGAGATCCTCGGGCACGAGTGGGCGGACAACGGGCCGGGCTGGCTGGCGCTGCGGCTGGAGTCGGCGGAGCGGGTGCTCGCGATCCGCCCGGAGTCGGCGCGGCTCGGCGGGCTTGCCGTCGGCGTGGTCGGACCGCATCCGGCGGGGGCGGAGTGCGCCTTCGAGGTGCGCGCGTTCATCCCGGACGCGGGGGTGGCGGAGGATCCGGTGACCGGCAGCCTGAATGCGGGGATCGCGCAGTGGCTGATCGGGGCCGGGCTCGCGCCCGAGCGGTACGTCGCGGCGCAGGGGACCGCGATGGGACGCGCGGGACGCGTGCTCGTGGAGCGCGTGGGGGACGACCTGTGGATCGGCGGGGCGACGGCGACGCTGATCGAGGGGACCGTGCGGCTGTAGGCGGCGGGTCTCGATGCGCCGGCCTGCGGCCGGCTACTCGACCAGCATGCCCGCCGGCATGGCATGGCAGCGCGTGGCAGGCGCATCAGCCGCTGCTCCTTGCATGCTGATCGAGTAGGCCGCGGAGCGGGCGTATCGAGATCCGGCGTGCCGGCGGTGGTGGGTCTCGATACGCCGGCCTGCGGCCGGCTACTCGACCAGCAAAGGGCTCGGGTGGTCGCGGATGCGGCCGCTCCACCGGCGGCCGGGACGGCGCCGCTCCTCCGGGGTCAGCTCGGGAGGAGGCGGGCGATGACGGCGAGGACGTCGGCGGCCTCGCCGCGGGGGCTGTCGCCGGTGGGGAGCAGGGCGGAGTTGTAGTAGAGGCCGTCGCTCAGCAGGACGATGGCGCGGGCGACCAGGGGGTCGCCGACGGCCTCGGCGACGACGGCGTACCAGCTGTCGTGGATGCGGGCGAGGCCGGCGCTCGCGCGCTCGTCGTGGCCCTGGGCCACGCGCGAGACGGCGAGGATGGTGCGGTCGAAGGGGGTGTCCGCGGCGAACGAGGTGCGGATCAGGTACGGGACGACGCCCTCGTCGGACGTGCGGATCCGGTCGATGTCCTCGGCGAGGCGGTCGTCGAGCCGTCCGACGAGTCCGTCGACGAGGGCGTCCTTCGAGGGGAAGTGGTACAGCAGCCCGCCCTTGGAGACTCCGGCGGCCTTCGCGACGGCGTCGAGGGTGGCCGAGCGCTCGCCCTGCTCGATCAGCAGGGCCTCGAACGCGTCGAGGACGCGGTCGCGAGCGGGGGCGGCGGGCATGGGCTCCATCCTAGGGACGGATCCCGGTTCCGCCCCTGGCTACTGTACCGGCTGGACGGTATACTCGGTCGCGATCACCCCGTTCGAGAGAGAGCACCACTGTGTCCGCCCGCACCGCACCCGTCACCACCGTCACGACCCCCGGCCCCGCCTCGCGCGCCGCCGTCGAGCCCGACGGTCCCCGCGTCGGGCGCCGCGCCTGGTTCGCGCTGGCCGTGCTGATGCTGCCGGTGCTCCTCGTGTCGGTCGACAACACCGTCCTCAACTTCGCGCTGCCGCTGATCGCGGAGGACCTCGGCCCCTCCGGCACCGAGCTGCTCTGGATCGTCGACGCCTACCCGCTCGTGCTCGCCGGACTGCTGGTGGCGATGGGCAGCCTCGGCGACCGGATCGGCCGGCGGAAGCTCCTGCTGATCGGCGCGGTCGGCTTCGCGGTGGTCTCCGTCGCGGCGGCCTTCGCTCCGACGGCCGGCGCGCTCATCGCCGCCCGCGCGGCGCTCGGTCTCTTCGGCGCCACCCTGATGCCCTCGACCCTCTCCCTCCTGCGCAGCCTCTTCCCGAACCGCGACCAGCGCCGGATGGCGATCGCGATCTGGGCGACCGGGTTCGCGGTCGGCTCGGCCGTCGGCCCGCTGGTCGGCGGCGTGCTGCTGGAGAACTTCGCCTGGGGCTCCGTGTTCCTGCTCGCGGTGCCGGTGCTGCTGCCGCTGGTGGTGCTCGCGCCGATCCTGGTGCCGGAGTCGCGTGACCCGAAGCCGGGCCCGGTCGACGTGGTCAGCATCGTGCTGTCGCTCGCGACGATGGCGCCGATCGTCTACGCGATCAAGTCGGCCGCCGAGCACGGGATCGACGCGGTCGCGGTGCTCTCGCTCGTGGTCGGCGTCGTGAGCGGCGTGCTCTTCGTGCGCCGGCAGCAGCGCCGCGAGGTGCCGATGCTCGACCTCTCGCTCTTCCGCCGCGGCTCGTTCAGCGCGGCCATCCTGGTCAACCTGCTCAGCGTCGTCGCGCTGGTCGGCGGGCTGTTCTTCGTCTCGCAGCACCTCCAGCTCGTGGTCGGCCTCTCGCCGCTCGAGGCGGGGCTCGTGCTGGTGCCGGGACTCGTCGTGATGATCGGCGCGGGGCTCGGCGTGGTGCCGGTCGCCCGGCGGATCTCGCCGCGGATCGTCGTGCCGGCGGGACTCGTGATCTCGGCGGTGGGCTACGCGCTGCTCGCCATCGGCAGCGCGGCGCCCGGCGGCGCCTCCGCGCTGACCGTCGCGATCTCGTTCGCCTTCCTCGGCCTCGGGATCGGCGCGGCCGAGACGGTCTCCAACGAGCTGGTGCTCGCGAACGCGCCGGCCGACAAGGCCGGATCCGCCTCGGCGGTGTCGGAGACGGCGTACGAGCTGGGCGCGGTGCTCGGCACGGCGACGCTCGGCACGGTGCTGACGGCCGCCTACCGGAGCGGCGTCGTGCTGCCCGAGGGCCTCGACGCCGGCCAGGCGCAGCGCGCGGGGGAGACCCTGGGCGGTGCGGTCGCGGTCGCGGGCGAGATCCCCGCGGAGTCGGCGTCGAGCCTGCTCGCCTCGGCCGGAGCCGCGTTCGACGCGGGCGTCGGCTGGTCGGCCTGGATCGGCGTCGGACTGGTGCTGCTCGCCGGTGTAGTGGCGGCCTGGCGCCTGCGCCGGAGCTGACGCGGCGCGACCGGCGGGCGGCGCGGCCCGAGAGTACGCTGGGCTGGTCTCCTGCCCCGCACGCTCGAGTGCTCCGCGCACCCAGTCCTCTGGACGCGCAGCACTCCGGCCCGTGCCCCCCGCACGTCTGAGGACCGCCATGACCCGCACCGTGAAGCTCGCCGTCATCCCCGGAGACGGGATCGGACCGGAGGTGATCGCCGAGGCCGTGAAGGTCCTCGACGCCGTCACCGCCGACTCCGACCTGGTGATCGAGAAGACGCCGTTCTCGCTCGGCGCCGGCCGGTTCCTCGAGACCGGCGACGTCCTCACCGACGAGGACCTCGCCTCGATCTCCGCGCACGACGCGATCCTGCTCGGCGCCGTCGGCGGCGTGCCCGGCGACCCGCGCCTCAGGGACGCGAACATCGAGCGCGGGCTGCTGCTGCGCCTGCGCTTCGCGCTCGACCACTACGTCAACCTCCGTCCGACCCGCCTCTACGCTGGCGTGCCGTCGCCGCTGTCGGCGCCCGGCGAGGTCGACTTCGTCGTCGTCCGCGAGGGCACCGAGGGGCCGTACGTCGGCAACGGCGGGTCGATCCGCCAGGGGACGCCGCACGAGATCGCCAACGAGGTCTCGGTGAACACGGCCTACGGCGTCGAGCGCGTCGTCCGGCACGCCTTCGAGCTGGCCCGCAAGCGCCGCTCGAAGCTGACGCTGGTGCACAAGACGAACGTGCTGGTCTTCGCGGGCTCGCTGTGGAAGCGGCTCGTGGACGAGGTAGGGGCCACCTACGAGGACGTGGCCGTCGACTACCTCCACGTGGACGCGGCGACGATCTTCCTGGTGACCGATCCTGCTAGGTTCGACGTCATCGTCACCGACAACCTGTTCGGCGACATCCTGACCGATCTGGCCGGCGCGATCAGCGGCGGCATCGGACTCGCGGCCTCGGGCAACATCAACCCCGACGGCGCGTTCCCCAGCATGTTCGAGCCGGTCCACGGATCCGCGCCCGACATCGCCGGGAAGCAGCTCGCCGATCCGACCGCCGCGATCCTGTCGGTGGCGCTGCTGCTCGACCACCTGGGTCGCGGCGACGAGGCCGCCCGCGTGACGGCGGCCGTGACCGCCGACATCGAGTCGCGCGACGGCACCCCGCGCTCCACGGCCGCGATCGGCGACTCCGTCGTCTCGCGGCTCCGCTGACCCTCCTCTCCGGCCCCCGCCCCCGGGCCCCACGCCACTCCAGGAAGAACCCCTCATGACCGACACTCTCCCCGCGCAGGCCCTCGCCTTCGAGGTGACCGCCAACCCCGCGCCCCGCTCCGACGAGGAGCGCGCCCGCATCCTCGCGAACCCCGGCTTCGGGGTCCACTTCACCGACCACATGGTCGACATCCGCTGGTCGCGCGCCGGCGGCTGGGACCAGGCGCGCGTCGAGCCCTACGGCCCGATCCAGCTCGACCCCGCCGCGGCGGTCCTGCACTACGCGCAGGAGATCTTCGAGGGGATGAAGGCCTACCGCCACGCGGACGGCTCGATCTGGACCTTCCGCCCCGAGGCGAACGCCGGCCGGCTGCAGCGCTCCGCCCGGCGGCTCGCACTGCCCGAGCTGCCGACCGAGCTGTTCGTCGAGTCGCTGCGGCAGCTGATCGCGGCGGACGGTGCCTGGGTGCCGTCCGAGCCGGAGACGAGCCTCTACCTGCGGCCGTTCATGTTCGCGAAGGAGGCGTTCCTCGGCGTGCGCGCGGCCGAGGAGGTCGGCTACTACGTGATCGCGAGCCCGGCCGGCGCCTACTTCTCCGGCGGCGTGGCCCCGGTGTCGATCTGGCTGTCGACGTCCTTCGCCCGCGCGGGCAAGGGCGGCACCGGCGCGGCGAAGACCGGCGGCAACTACGCCTCGTCGCTGCTGCCGCAGCAGGAGGCGTACCAGCACGGCTGCGCGCAGGTGCTCTTCCTCGACTCGCAGGAGTCGCGCTGGATCGAGGAGCTCGGCGGCATGAACGTGGTGCTGGTGAAGAAGGACGGCACGCTCGTCACGCCGGAGTCGGACTCGATCCTCGAGGGGATCACCCGCGACAGCGTGCTGCAGCTCGCCGAGGACCGCGGCCACCGCGTGGAGCGCCGCCAGGTGTCGATCGACGAGTGGCGCGACGGGGTCGAGTCCGGCGACGTGGTGGAGGTGTTCGCCTGCGGGACCGCGGCGGTCATCACTCCGATCGCCGAGCTCAAGGGCGACGGCTTCTCGGTGGGCCACGAGGGCGCGCCGGCCGGCGCGCTGACGATGTCGCTGCGCGAGGAGCTGACCGACATCCAGTACGGACGTCGCGAGGACACGCACGGCTGGATGACGAGGTTGGACGCATGAAGATCGCACGATTCGCCACGCAGCGCTCCGGAGACAACGGGGGCGCGATCCACTTCGGGATCCTGGACGAGGACGACCTGGTCGTGCTCGCCGGCGACCCGATGTTCGCGGGCTTCGAGACCACGGGCGAGCGGATCCCGCTCGCCGAGGCGAAGCTGCTCGCGCCGGTCATCCCGCGCTCGAAGGTGATCGGGATCGGCAAGAACTACTCCGACCACGCGGCCGAGATGGGCGGCGACGCTCCGGCCGAGCCGCTGATGTTCCTGAAGCCGAACACCTCGGTGATCGGGCCGGACGAGGCGATCGTGCTGCCCGAGGACAGCCAGCAGGTGGAGTTCGAGGGCGAGCTCGCGGTCGTGATCGGGGCGATCGCGCGGAACGTGCGGGCGGAGGACTACGAGGACGTCGTCTTCGGGTACACGATCGCGAACGACGTCACGGCGCGCGACCTGCAGAAGTCGGACGGGCAGTGGGCCCGGGCGAAGGGCTACGACACGTTCTGCCCGATCGGGCCGGTCATCGAGACCGAGTTCGTCTGGAACGAGAGCGCGCTGGAGACGCGGGTGAACGGACGGCGGCTGCAGTCCGGGAACACCGGCGACATGATCCACGGGGTGCCCGAGATCATCGCCTACGTCTCGCGGGTGTTCACGCTGCTGCCGGGCGACATCATCCTGACCGGGACGCCCGCCGGCGTCGGGCCGATCGCCAACGGCGACACGGTCGCGATCGACATCGAGGGCATCGGCACGCTCTTCAGCCCGGTGGTGACCCGAGCCTGACGCGTCTTCGCGAGATGCCACTTGTGCACGCTTTTCACGGCGTGTCGCGTGCGCAAGTGGCATCTCGCGGACGTCGACGGGCTCGACTCAGTCGGCGGAGGCGCGGTCGTCGGTGACGGGGCCGTCCGTGTCGCCCGGGAGGTCGGCGTCGCCGGAGACGGTGTCACCGGCGCTGTCGCCCTCCGTGACGGAGTCGGAGACGCCGCGGTCGATGGCGGTGCCGCCCGGAGCGGCACCCGCGGCGCTCGCGTCGGTCGCGTCCTCGCCGGGCAGCACGGTCTGGGCGCCGCCGGTGTTCGGGGTCAGGTCGGACTCCTGCTCGGGCAGGTCCTCGTTCACGTTCTCGGGCACGGGGGCTCCTCTCGTCGGAGTGTCCATCGGAGCACGCGGGCGGCGGCGGGCGTTAGGGTCTTGACACGTTCCGGCGGTAGGTGGGTCCCGATACGCGCCTGCGGCGCTACTCGGCCAGCATGGGGGCGCTCTGCGACCGGCACGAGGCGGGGCGGTGGCTTCACCGTGCTCCCCGGAGCTGTCAAGTGGAGACGCTCGACGGGGACGGAGTCGTAGCGTCGAAGCATGAGCTCGTCCCGCCCGACCCGCAGTTCCGATACCACCGCCACGACCAAGAGCACTGCCACGACGACCGCTGCCGCTGAGAAGAGCCGCGCGAAGAAGACCACCGCGAAGACGACCACCGCGAAGAAGACCGGCGCGAAGAAGACCGCCACGAAGAAGATCACGCGCAGCAGCGTCGATCGCATCGCTCGCGAGGACTTCGGCTGGACGTCGCTGCTGCCGGGGCAGCGCGAGGCCATCGAGTCGGCCGCCGCGGGCCGGGACACGCTGCTCGTGCTCGCGACGGGCGGCGGCAAGTCCGCCGTGTACCAGATCGCCGGCGCCGAGCGCGGGGGCGTCGTGCTCGTCGTCTCGCCGCTCGTCGCGCTGCAGGCCGACCAGCTCGCCTCGATCGAGGCCGCGCCGGCCGCGCCGCCCGCCGTCGCCATCAACTCCGCGCAGGGCACCGCCGCCGTCGCGCGGGCCTGGGAGCGCATCGACGAGGGCGGCCCGCTGTACGTGCTGCTCGCTCCGGAGCAGCTGGCCAAGGAGGAGAACGTCGCCCGGCTCGCCACGGCCGGCGTCTCGCTCCTGGTCGTCGACGAGGCGCACTGCGTCTCCTCCTGGGGCCACGACTTCCGCCCGGACTACCTGCGGCTCAAGGACGTCCGCAGTGCGCTGGGCGACCCGCCGGTGCTCGCGATGACGGCCACTGCCTCCCGGCCGGTGCGCGAGGAGATCATCGACCGGCTCGGCATGACCGACCCCGAGGTGCAGGTGCACGGCGTCGACCGCCCCGAGATCCGCCTCGTGGTGCACCGCCACGAGAGCGAGAACGAGAAGCGCGCGGCCGTCGCCGAGGAGGCCCGCAGCTGGACCGCTCCGGGGCTCGTCTACGTGGCCACTCGCAAGGAGACGGAGACCTACGCGGCGGAGATCGCTGCCGAGGGCCGCTCCGTCGCGGCGTACCACGCGGGGCTCAAGACGAGCGAGCGGCGCGACGTGCACCGGCAGTGGCGCGACGGCGAGCTGGACGTCGTGGTCGCCACCTCCGCCTTCGGCATGGGGATCGACCGCGGCGATGTGCGCTTCGTGCTGCACGCGACGACGTCCGAGTCGCTCGATGCGTACTACCAGGAGATCGGACGCGCCGGTCGCGACAGCGAGCCCGCGACGGCCGCGCTGCACTACCGGCTCGAGGACCTCGGGCTGCGCCGTTTCTTCGCCAAGCGCCGGGTCGAGCCGGCCGCGCTGCGCGTGGTGTGGGCGGCCGTGTCCGACAAGCCGGGCGTGCAGGTCGACGAGCTGGCGGAGGCGCTGGGCAAGTCGCCGCGCACCGTCGCGCGGCTGGTCAACGACCTGGCCGAGGCGGATCTGCTCGAGACCGAGGGCGGCCTGCGGGCCGTGAGCGACTCCAGCGGGGACGACGCGGTGCGCGCGGTGAAGGAGGGGCTCGCCTCGCGCGAGCGCATCGCGGAGTCGCGGCTGTCGATGATGCGGGCCTACGCGGAGACCTCGCAGTGCCGGCGGCGCGTGCTGCTGGACTACTTCGGCGTCGAGGGGCCGGAGTGGTGTGGCAACTGCGACGGCTGCGAGCGGCACGAGGCGCGCCAGGAGGCGGCCGACGAGGCGGCGTCCGCGGCTCCTGCCGATGCGCCGTTGAGCGTCGACGAGGCCGTCGAGCACCGCGAGTGGGGTGCGGGGACGGTCATGAGCGTCGAGGACGACCGCGCGACGATCTTCTTCGAGTCCGAGGGCTACAAGGTGCTCTCGTTCGCGGCGCTGGAGTCCGGCGTGCTGAAGGAGCGCGAGGCGGTCTCGGCCTGAGTGCGGGCGGGGCGGGGTCTCGATACGCCGTCCTGCGGACGGCTGCTCGACCAGCATGGAAGGGCAGCCGCACCGGAGGTGCCACCTCGTGACCCGGGGCTGCTCGGTCCGCATGGAGGGGAGCCGCACCGCAGGTGCGACCTCCACGTGCGAGATGCCACTTGTGAGCGGGCGACACGGCGTGTCGTGCTCACAAGTGGCATCTCGCGGAGGGGGTCAGACGTTCGAGACGGCGGAGCTCACGTCGGTGGGCTTGTCGTAGTCGCCGGCCGGGATGGCGCGGAGGGCGTCGAGGACGTCGCTGTCGGCGCCCTCCTTCTCGGCGGTCTCGACGATCGTGTCCTTCGAGGCCGGGTAGTCGATCCCGGAGAGGTACTTCTGGACCTGGATCGGGTTGGGTGCATCCATCGTGCTGTCCTTTCGTCGTTCGGTCAGTGCTGGTGCTCTTCGGTGAAGAGCCGGTCGAAGGCGTCCACGCGCCGGTCGGTGACCGTCGTGGGCGTCTCGAGGTGCACGGCGCCGCTGGGGACGAGCCCCGCGCCGCCGAAGCGCTCCATGACGCGCCACTGCGCGGCGACGTCCTCGCCGCTGTGCTCCGGGGGCAGCTGCTCCCAGAAGTCGAAGCCGCCGCAGGCGACGAGCGCCTCGCGACGGTAGAGCACGCACGCGCCGAGCCAGGCGACGCGGTAGGCGCGCCAGGCGCCCTCCGGCACGTCGAGGCGCGCGGCGACGTGGGTGAGGTTCGCCGCGTTGTGCAGCGGCCAGCGCTCGAACTCCGGCGTCCCGCGTCGGATCCGCTCGGGCTGGACGCCGTCGTCCCAGGGCGCGAAGGCGGTCTGCTCGTGCGGCCGTTCGTCGCCGAGGTAGGACAGCCCCTGCACGGCCGACCCGACGAAGCCGCAGCCGAGGCGCTCGAGTGCGTCGTGCAGCCGCGCCAGCGTGCCCGGCTCGAGCCAGACGTCGTCGTCGAGGTAGAGGACCGCGGGGGCGGTCGCGAGCGAGAGGAGATAGTGCCGCTGCTCCGCGAGGCCGCGCCGGGGGAGGTGCCGGCGCACGAGCGGAGCGCGGCCCTGCGCGGCGAGGATCCGCAGCATCGAGACGACGGTCGGGTCCGTCTCCGTCACCGCGGTGTCCGACTGGTCGCTGACGACGACGCGGAACGGCGGGTCGTCCTGCGCCGCGAGGCCCGCGAGGGTCGCCGCAAGCTCGGCCGAGCGGCCGGCCGTCGGGATCAGGACGTCGACGGCCGGGGTCTCCGGGGGCAGGTCGCGCCCCCAGAGCCCCGACCAGCGCCGGCTGCTCACGGCGCCGACGACGAGCGGATGCGCTGGACCATCTCGGTCGTCGAGTGCTCGGAGACGTAGCCCACGGTGGTGACGGTGCCGCCGTAGGAGCGGACGACCACCGCCTCCGCGAGCATGTCGGGGGCGTAGTCGCCGCCCTTCACGTAGACGTCGGGCTGCACGCGCTCGAGCAGCGGGATCGGGGTGTCGCCGCTGAAGAGCGTGACGTAGTCGACGCAGCCCAGCTCGGCGATGACGCCCGCGCGGTCGCCCTCGGGGTTGATCGGGCGGCCCTCGCCCTTCAGCCGGCGGACGGAGTCGTCGTCGTTCACGGCGACGACCAGCACGTCGCCGAGCTCGCGCGCCTGACGGAGGTAGGCGGTGTGGCCGCGGTGCAGGACGTCGAAGCAGCCGTTGGTGAAGACGATGCGGCGGCCGCGGCGGGCCTCCTCGGCGAGCACCTCGACCAGGCCGTCCTCGCCGAGCACGACGGCGCCGGGCGCGGCGAGCGAGGCGAGCAGGTCGTCCGCGGTGCAGACGGAGGTGCCGGGGCGCTGCACGACCACGTCGGCCGCGGCCTGCGCCAGGTCGACGGCGGTCGCCAGCGAGCGGCCGGCGGCGAGGGCGAGGGTCGCGGTGGCGGCGAAGGTGTCGCCGGCGCCCGAGGCCTGCTTCTCCTCTGCCGGCTGCGCGAAGGTGCGGGAGACGGTGCCGTCGGCGTCGAGGGCGGTCGAGCCGTCGCGGTCGAGGGTGACCACGACGTGCCGGGCGCCGGAGCGCTCGCGGAGCCTCTCGGCGGCGGCGCGGACGGCGGCGGCGCGCTCGGTGCCGCGGCCGAGCGGGGTGCCGAGGAGTCGCTCCGCCTCCTTGGCGTTCGGGGTGACCAGGTCGGGGGCCGCGAAGGCCCAGTCGGCGAGCTCGTGAGCGTCGATCACGAGGAGGCCGGGGCGCTGAGCGGCGAGCACGCGCTCGACGGCCTCGCGGAGGATCCCGGAGCCGTAGTCGCAGACGAGCACGGCGTCGGCGCCGTCGGCCGCGCGGACGGCGGCCTCCGCGAGCTCGGCCAGCTCGGGGTCGGACGGGCGGTGCGGGCCGGAGTCGACGCGCAGCATGACGCTGTCGCCGCCGACGACGCGGGTCTTGATCGTGGTCGCGGCGTCGGTCCGGACGATCGCACCGGTGTCCAGGCCCGCGCGCTCGAGCGCGGCGAGGAGGCGGTCGCCCTCGGGGTCGCGTCCCGCGACTCCGACCGTGCGGACGACGGCGCCGAGCGCGCAGAGGTTCGCCGCGGTGTTGGCCGCGCCGCCGGCGACGTCGACGACGTCCTCGAGGCGCAGCACCGGGGCGGGGGCCTCGCGGGTGACCCGCTCCGCCTCGCCGAGCCACCAGGAGTCGAGGATGAGGTCGCCGACGACGGCGACGACCGGCGGCCGCTCGCGCACGTGCGCGACCAGCGCGCTCGCCCGCTGGAGTGCGGAGCCCTCGAGGCTCATCGCCCGGCGCCGGGGAGGACGGGGAGGCCGAAGTGCACGACGGTGGTGGTGGTCATCTCGTCGAGCAGCTCCGGGCCGTAGCCGAAGCCCGAGCCGCTGGTGCCGCGGGGCTGCGCGCTGCCGCCGGGGGCGCCGCCGAAGACGCCGTTGATCTTGACGGTGCCGACCGGGAGGGTCGCCGCGGCGCGGTGCGCGTGCTCCATGTCGGCGGTGAGGACGGTGGCCGCGAGTCCATAGGGACCGGCGGCGGCGCGGGTGAGCGCCTCGTCGAAGTCGTCGACGACGAGGACGGGGGCGACGGGGCCGAAGGTCTCCTCGGTCATCACCAGCATCTCGTCGGTGCAGTCGGCGAGGACGGTGGCGGGGTAGAAGGTGCCGTCGCCGGGCTCGCCGCCGGTGAGGACGCGGGCGCCGTCGCGGACGGCGGAGGTGACGTGCTCGTGCACGGCGTCGCGCATCCGGGCGTCGACCAGGCGGGGGAGCGGGCCGTCGCGCCAGCGCTCGGCCTCGACGACCAGCGCGGCCGTGAAGGCTTCGGCGACGTCGCGGTGCACGTAGATGCGCTCGACGGAGGTGCAGATCTGGCCCGCGTTGGCGAAGGCGCCGAGGGCGGCCTGCTCGGCGGCCCAGACAGGGTCGACGTCGCGGTCGACGACGAGCGCGTCGTTGCCGCCGTTCTCGAGGATGGTGTGCGTGCCGGTGACGGCGGCGATCCGGGCGAGGGCACGGCCGGTGGCGGTCGAGCCGACGTGCGCGAGGACGTCGACGCCGTCGGTGCGGGCCAGGGCGTCGCCCACGGCGCCGTCGCCCTCGACGAGGGTCAGGACGCCCTCGGGCAGGGCCTCGGCGAGCAGGCGGGTGAAGAGGGCGCCGGTGCCGGGGCTGCGCTCGCTGGGCTTGTGCACGACGACGTCGCCGGAGACGATCGCGGCGCCGAGCATGCCGGCGGCGACGGCGACCGGGTCGTTCCAGGGGGTGAGCGCGAGGACCACGCCGCGCGGGTGCGGCAGGGCGAGGTCGACGTTCAGGGCGCCGCCGCGCAGGCTCTTGCCGCGGTGCAGGGGGCCGAGCTCGGCGTACTGCAGCAGGGTGTCGACGCCGGCGCGGACGCCGCCGAGGGCGTCGCCGGCGGGCTTGCCGGTCTCCTCGGTGTTGAGGTCGGCGAGCTCCTGCTCGCGGGCGGCCACGCGGAGGGCGGCGGCGCGCAGCAGGGCGCCGCGCTCGGCGGGCGCGGTGGCGGCCCAGGCGCGGAAGGCGGCGCGGGCGCGGGAGACGGCGTCGGCGGCGAGGTCGGCGGTGGCGCCGGTCGTGCCGGCGGCGGGGGTCGCGGTGTCGATGGTCACGGTCACCTCTCGGTCGGAGGCGTCCGCAGGGGTCGCGGACGCTGATGCCCTCCTCCGATACCCGCGCTGTGGCGGCTCAAACGGATACCGCCGCAGAACATCAGCTGAGAAGGGTGGGCCTCCTCTGTCAGCCGAGGCCGACCACTCTCAGCTGATGTTGTGCGCGGACCGCGGGGGTCAGGCGGGGCCGAGGCGGGTGACGGCGGAGGTGATGGCGGGGGTGGTCTCGCCGTCGGGCCAGCGGAGGGTGACGCCCTCGCCGGGGACGACGCGGCCGAGGGCGGCGGTCGTCGTGTGCGGCGTGCCCATGCGGGAGGCGCCGGGCCGGTCGGCGGTGAGCATCGCGAAGCCGGGGAAGCAGGAGAGCCAGTCGGCGAGTCCCGCGGCGGCGGGGCGGGGGATCACGGCGACGTCGAGCTCGGCGCCCGCGCCGGACGCCTCGGCGAGCATGCCGACGGTGCCGACGAGGCCGGCCATGCTGACGTCCTTCGCGCCGTCGGGGGCGGCGGCGCCGACGCTCGCCGCGAGCGCCCGCAGCACCTCCGGTGAGCGGCCCGAGGTCGAGTCCCACTGCAGCCCGGCGTGGCCCGGGCGCCAGCCGCCCGCGAGGTCCGCGGTGAGGCTCAGCTCGTGGCCGACCGGGGCGCTGCCGGGGACCGGGCGCGCGGTACGGCCGAGGCCGGTGACCGAGAGTGCGGCCGGGACGCCGAGCTGGGTGTGCCCGCCGAGCAGCGGCACGCCCCAGGCCTCGGCGCCGGCGCGCAGTCCGCGGAGGACGCGGGCGGCGAAGGAGGCGTCGCGCGCGGCGACCGCGTCGAGCAGGCCGACCGGATCCGCGCCCATCGCCGTGAGGTCGTTGACGTTGACGAGCACCGAGCACCAGCCCGCCCACTCCGGATCGCGCTCGACCATCGAGGGGACGATCGCGTCGCAGACGGCGACGAGGTCGGAGCCGGGGACGGGGGCGCCGTCGTCGCCGCGGAAGCCCGGGCCGCCGAGCTGGCCGGCGAAGGCGTCGAGCAGTGGACCGAGCGCGGCCTTGGCGCCGCGCGCGAGACGGTCGAAGCGGTCGATCGGCCAGCGCATCCGCACGTGGGGAGTCCCCGCGACCTCGACGGCGCCGAGCCGGTCCCAGCCGAGCCGGCGGAAGAGCACCTCGTTCTGCGTCTGCACCGTCGCCTCGAAGCGGATCACGCCGCGCGCCTCGGCCTCGGCGCAGGCCGCGCGCACCAGCGCGGCGCCGATTCCGGCCCCGCCTCGGGCGCTGCGGCGGACCACCAATCGGCTGCCGGTCCACCAGCCCAGATCCTGCTCGAGCGCGGGCGCGATCCGCACCCCGCCGAGCACGCCGTCGGCCGAGCGGGCCACCAGCACGACGGTGCGCGGATCCTCGTCGAGCGCGTCGCGGTCGTCGGCGTCGAAGAGGCCCTGCTCGCCGACGAACACCTCGCGGCGCAGCGCCCGGTAGGCGGCCACCTCGGCCGCATCGGCGACCACGACCACGAAGGCCTCGCGGGCGGCCGGCGCGACCGCGCGGACCCCCTCGAGGATCGAGAGCTCCATCAGGCGCCGGCGGTCTTCAGCACGCCGCAGGCGCCGCAGGCCGCGCAGCCCGCCTTCTGCCCGGAGGAGAGCATCCCCGCGGCGATCAGCAGCGCGGCGACCTGCTCGCTGACCTTCTCCAGCAGCGAGCCGGCCGGCGGGAGGATGTGGTCCACCTCCGTCGCCAGCGTCCCCTTGAGCGGCCGGAACGGCACCACGAACGGGTAGATCCCGCGCTCGATCAGCTCGCCGGCGCTGGCGACCAGCTCGTCCGGGTCCTCGCCGAGGCCGACGAGCAGGTAGGTCGAGACCTGGTTGCGGCCGAAGATCCGCACCGCCTCGTCCCAGGCCTCCCAGTACTTCGCGGTCGAGACGCGCGCCTTGCCGGGGGTCCAGCGGCGGCGGATGTCGTCGTCCATCGACTCGATGTGGATGCCGATCGAGAGGGCGCCGGCGTCCTTGAGCTCCTGCAGGGCGGCGAGGTCCTCCGGCGGCTCGCACTGCACCTGGATCGGCAGCCCGGGCACCGCCTGGAGCACCGCGCGGACGCAGCGGGCGAGGTGCCGGGCGCCGCGGTCGCGGCCCTTGGAGGTGCCGGTGGTCATCACCATCTGGCGGATGCCGTCGAGCCGGGCGGCCGCCTCGGCGACCTCGGCGAGCTGCGCCGGGGTCTTCACCGCGATGGTCGAGTCGTTGGCGAGCGAGGCCTCGATCGCGCAGAAGCGGCAGCGCTCGGCCTCGTCGTAGCGCATGCAGGTCTGCACGACGGTGGTGGCCAGGATGTTCCGGCCGTGCAGGCGGGCGATCTTCTCGTAGGAGACGCCGTCGGCGGTGCTCAGGTCGTAGAAGCGCGGGCGCTTCACCGGCTCGACGTCGAGGCCGATGTCGGCGCCGTCGAGGAGGAGGCGGCCGTTGGTGACGGCGTAGGGGCTCTTCGGGTTCACCGGGATGGCGGCGCCGAGCCCGCCGAGCATCACGTGCCCGTCGTCGCTCGGGCCGGCGCCGGCCTCGCGGTGCACGGGGGCGTCGACGCGGATGCCCTGGAGGGCGATGTCGACGCGGGTGCGCAGGGCTGAGGAGCCGGTGCGGCGGACGGGGGCGGAACCGCAGGCGTCGGCGGCGCAGGAGGAGTCGGCGGAGTCGGAGGGTGCGGGATCGGCGGTGCGGAGGCGGGGCGTCTGCAGATCGGTCATGGTGCTCCTCGGAGTCTCGAGTCGAGCGGTGCGCGACGGCGGAGTCCGACGTCGTGAGCCTCCATTAGGTCAACGCGGTGTTTCGGAGCGATGACATCGGGAACGCGATCGTGTTACATCCGGCGGCGGCCCCGGCGCCCACCCGATGCGTGCCCGGCGTCACGCAGGCTTCTTCTGGCCGAAACCACTCCGAAACACGAGCGGCCTTGACTGGACGCAGTCGGGACGAACGCTCCCGACCCGGCCCCGTCGCTCCGCTCGTCCTCTGTCCCGCCCGAGCGACACCGGCCTCTGCATCACAGCACCGCCCGTTCCACCCGGCACTCCTGTCCCTGCACCACTCGCTCGCGCCCCGTCCGGCGCGCTCCTCACCGAACCCCGGAGGTTCTCATGACCGACGACCAGACCACCCCCGCCGACCACAGCACCGACGACCAGGCCTCGATCGAAGAGCAGATCAGCGCCAACATCGAGAAGTCGCGCTCCGAGATCGCGCACCCCTCGCTGCCCAAGGGCAGCAACCTCTACGGCTCCACCAAGGTCTTCCCCGACTACCAGGCCGAGCCCGGCCAGTCCTACTTCACCCTCGTGCACGGCATCGCGCACGAGTCCTCGGTCAGCTTCGTCGCGATCCTGCAGGCGACCCGCGCGGCTCGCAAGGGCTTCGAGTCGGCCGTCTACTTCTACGGCCCCGGCACGATCAACGCGATGGCCACCCGCGGCTTCCCGACGGTCGGCGACTCCGGCTTCCCGGGCGAGCAGAACATCAACGACGCCCTGAAGACCTTCATCGACGAGGGCAACCGCGTCTTCGTCTGCCGCTTCGGCATGGCGCTGCACGGCCTGCGCGAGGAGGACCTGATCGAGGGCACCATCCCCTGCCACCCGCTCGACGTCCAGGACGCCGTCATCCACTACGCCCGCAAGGGCGCCATCATCAACTCGACCTACAACCTCTAGGCGCCCGCCATGACCGTCGTCGGATCGGTCGCGGCGAACTTCACCCGCGACCTCGATCAGAACTACGCGCTCATCGCCGCGCTGGCCGAGGAGGCCCGCGAGAAGCGGGTCGAGTTCCTCGTCCTGCCCGAGGCCGCGATCGGCGGCTACCTCTCCTCCCTCGGCAACCACGGCGACACGGTCAAGACGACCACCCGCTCGATGCCCCCGGCGATCGCGCTGGACGGGCCGGAGCTGCGCCGGGTGCAGGAGATCGCCGGCGACCTGCTGGTCGCGATCGGCTTCTGCGAGCTCGACGCGGACGGGGAGACCCGCTACAACGCGGCCGCCCTGCTCGACGGCGGGCAGATCTACGGCAGCTACCGCAAGGTGCACCAGCCGCTCGGCGAGCACATGTCGTACTCGCCCGGGCCCGGCTACTCGGTCTTCGAGACCCCGGTCGGCCGGGTCGGGCTGCAGATCTGCTACGACAAGGCCTTCCCGGAGGCGGCCCGCTCGATGGCGCTGGACGGAGCGGAGATCATCGCCTCGCTCTCGGCCTGGCCGGCCGCGCGGACGGCGACGGCGGAGAACCTCCAGGAGGACCGCTGGACCTACCGCTTCAACCAGTTCGACATCGCGCGGGCCCTGGACAACCAGGTGTTCTGGCTGGCGTCGAACCAGTCGGGCACCTTCGGGTCGCTCCGCTACGTGGGCAACGCGAAGGTCGTCGATCCGGGCGGCAACGTCCTGGCGACGACGCTGCTCGGCTCGGGCATGGCGGTCGCCGACATCGACGTGCGCGGCACCTTCGAGGCGATGCGCGGCGGGATGTTCCACCTCCGCGACCGCCGGCCGGACGCCTACGACATCGACCGCGTCTGGAGCGGAGGGCTGGTCCATGCCTGAGATGACCTTCCACGTCCGCTGGCCGGACGGCGTCGAGGAGCGCTGCTACTCGCCGAGCCTGGTGATGCACGACTACCTCGCCGAGGGCGAGAGCTACCCGATCGAGGACTTCGTCGGGCGCTCGACCGAGGCTCTGCGGCTGGCGAGCGAGCGGGTGCGCGCGAAGTTCGGCTTCGCCTGCACCTCCGCGCTGCAGCAGGAGTCGGAGATCCTCGCGGCCGCCGCGCGCTTCGACGGCGGGCGGGTGCGGGTGCTGGCGATGGACCCGCCGCTGCCTCCGGCCTCCGTCCCGGCGTCCGCGCAGGGGGCGCGCGCATGACCGCGCTCGAGAACGGCCGGCACCTGCCGGTCGCCGTGATCGGCGCCGGCCAGGCCGGGCTGTCGATCAGCCGCCTGCTCACTGACCAGGGCGTCGAGCACCTCGTGATCGAGCGCGACACGATCGCGCACGACTGGATCGACCGCCGCTGGGACAACTTCACCCTCGTCACGCCGAACTGGCAGTGCCGGCTGCCCGGCTACCCCTACGACGGCGACGACCCGGACGGCTTCATGACCCGCGCCGAGGTGCACGCCTGGGTGCGGCGCTACGCCGAGTCGTTCGGCGCGCCGGTGGCCGAGGACACCGAGGTGCTCCGGATGCGCGAGAGCGCGGACGGGGCGTTCGAGATCGTCACCTCGCGCGGCACGATCACCGCCGATCAGGTCGTCGTCGCCACCGGCGGCTACCACCGGCCGGTGCTCCCGGCGGTCGCGCACCGCATCCCGGACTCGATCGTGCAGCTGCACTCGGCCGACTACCGCTCGGCCACGGCGCTGCCGGAGGGCGGGGTGCTCGTGGTCGGCTCCGGCCAGTCCGGCGCGCAGATCGCGGAGGACCTCTTCCTCGAGGGCCGCGACGTGCACCTGGCGCTGGGAACGGCCCCGCGGGTCGCCCGGTTCTACCGCGGCCGCGACTGCGTCGCCTGGCTCGCCGACATGGGCGTCTACGACGTGCCGGTGCACGCGCAGGTCGGAGGGCTCTCCAAGCGGGAGTCGACCAACCACTACGTCACCGGGCGCGGCGGCGGCCGCGACATCGACCTGCGGGCGTTCGCGCGCGACGGGATGACGCTCTACGGCCGGCTGCAGCAGGTCGACGGCGGGTCGCTCCGATTCGCCCCGACGGCGGAGGCGTCGCTCGACTACGCGGACTCGGTCGCCGAGTCGATCAAGAACGACATCGACGCCTACATCGAGCGCTCGGGGGGCTCGGCGCCGACCGAGGCCCGGTACGCGCCGGTCTGGCGGCCGGAGCGCGAGATCGAGGAGCTGGACCTGGCGGCCGCCGGCATCACGAGCATCGTCTGGGCGGTCGGCTTCCGCTCCGACTACTCCTGGATGCAGATCGGCGTCTTCGACGGCGCCGGGCACCCCACCCACCGGCGCGGCGCGACCGCCGTGCCCGGGCTGCACTTCCTCGGGCTGCCGTGGCTGAACACCTGGGGCTCCGGGCGCTTCGAGGCGATCGCGCGCGACGCGGAGCACGTGGCGGAGCAGCTGCTCGGCGGCGCGCGGATGGACCGGCTCGAGGGCGCCGCGGTACGGTGACGGCCACGCGCTCGGCCCGAGCGCACCGCTCTGCCGCGCGGGGCGGAGGAGGGCGGAGGCTCTCCGTCCGCCCCGGCGCACCGGCCGCCCGCAGAGGGCGGGAGAGAAGGACCATGTCGACGATCACGATGGCCGCGGTCGCGGCGCACTTCGGCCGCGACATCGAGCGCACCCTCGTCAAGCTGCCCGGCATGATCGCGAGCGCGCAGGAGCGCGGGATCGACCTGCTGGTGCTGCCCGACGCGACCCTCGGCGGCTACCTCCTCGACATGCACCACCCCGGCCCCGACGACCTGCCGCAGGCCGTGGAGGTGGACGGGCCGGAGGTGGCGGCCGTCGCGGCGATGGCGGGGGACACCACGGTGTGCTTCGGCATCGCGGAGCGCGCGCTCGAGGGCGGTGAGGTGCGGCGCTACAACTCGGCGGTCTGCGTGCAGGGCGGTGAGGTGATCGGGACGCACCGCAAGGTGCACCTGCCGCTGGGCGAGTCCGAGGCGTACGCCGCGGGCGACTCCTTCCGCTCGTTCGACTCGGCCGTGGGGCGGATCGGGATGATGATCGACTTCGACAAGACCTTCCCGGAGTCGGCGCGCTCGCTCGCCCTCGACGGGGCCGAGATCCTCTGCTGCCTCAGCGCCTGGCCGGCGAGCGTCACCGACCGCTCCGACCGGATCCGCAACGACCGCCAGGCGCACCTGTTCGACCTCTACGACTGCGCGCGCGCCGCGGAGAACCAGGTCTACCTGGTCTCCTCGAACCAGACCGGGGTGCTCGGCGGGCTGCGCTTCCTCGGGCAGGCGAAGGTCGTCGATCCGGCCGGCGAGATCCTCGCGAAGACCTGGGCGAAGGGCGGGCTGGCGGTCGCGACCGACGACGTCTCGGCCTCCGTCGCCCGGGCCCGCCGCAGCATGGACCACCTGCGCGACCGCGCCGAGCACGCGTACCACCGCGCGGCTCCCACCGTCTGAGCTCCCGGCCCGCCCGTCCGACCGGTGCCGCCCGTGGGCGCCGCCCCGCCTGAAGGAGACCCCGTGCGGATCGCGCAGCTGACCTACTCCACGAAGCCCCGCGGCGGCGTGGTGCACACGCTCGCGCTGTCGGAGGCGCTGGCCCGGCGCGGGCACGAGGTGACCGTCTGGACGCTCGGCCGCGGCGGCGACTCCGCCTTCTTCCGCGCGGTCGACCCCGCGGTGGCGGTCCGGGTGGTGCCGTTCGCGGCGCGCGACGGGGAGGACGTCGGCGACCGGATCGTCCGCTCGCTCGATGCGATGGCTGTGGCGCTGGGGGAGGACGGCGAGGAGTGGGACGTCGTGCACGCGCAGGACTGCATCTCGGCCAACGCCGCGCTCGACGCGGGCTTCGCGGGGGCCGGCGGGCTGCTCCGGACGGTGCACCATCTCGACGCCTTCACGACGCCGGCGCTGATCGCCTGCCACGAGCGCGCGATCACCGGACCGGCCGGGCTGCTCGCGGTGTCGCGGGCGGTCGCGGACGAGGTGGCGGCGGGCTGGGGGCGGGCGCCGGCGGTGATCCCGAACGGCGTCGACGCCGCGCGGTTCGCGGCCGCGGCCGGCGGTGCTGCCGCGGGGGAGTGGCGGGCCGAGCTCGGCCGCTACGTGCTCGCGCTCGGCGGCATCGAGCCGCGGAAGGGCAGCATCGAGCTGCTGGAGGCGTTCGCGGGGCTGGCTCCGGGGACCGCGCTCGTCTTCGGCGGCGGGGAGACGCTGTTCGACTACCGCGGCTACCGCGAGGAGTTCGAGCGCCGGGCGGCGGAGCTGGGCGTGACGCCGCTCGTGCTCGGCACGGTGCCGGAGGAGCGGCTCGCGGCGCTCGTCGCCGGTGCGGCGGTGCTCGGCTTCGTCTCGACCAAGGAGGGCTTCGGGCTGGCGGCGATGGAGGCGCTCGCCGCGGGGGTGCCGGTCGTCGCGCGCGATCTGCCGGTGCTGCGCGAGGTGTTCGGGGAGACGGTGGCGTTCGGGAGCGACGTGGCGGGGATCCGGGGTGCGCTCGCCGCGGCGCTCGCGGGGGAGGCGCCGGAGCCCGGGGCGGGGCGGGACCTCGCGTTCTCGCACTCCTGGGACGACGTCGCCGCGAGTCACGAGGCGCTGTACCGGGCTCACCTCGGCCGCCGATCCGTGGGCCTGTGATGCGCCGGTCGTTCTCGCGCTGCTTCTCGGCGCTCGCCGAGCAGGACCCCGAGGGCGTCGTGGTCGTCGCCGATGACGCGACCCTTACCGCGGGCGCCCTGGACCGGGCCTCCAACCGGCTCGCGCGCGCCTACGCGGCGCTCGGCGTCACTCCGGACTCGCTCGTCGCGGTCTCGCTGCCGAACAGCGCCGAGCTGGTGCTCGCCTGCGCGGCTATCTGGAAGGCGGGCGCGACGCCGCAGCCGCTGTCGCGCGGGCTGTCGGCGCGGGAGCTCGCCGAGGTGGGCGCGCTCGGGCGGCCCTCGCTGAGCATCGGGGTCGAGCTCGACGGCGTGCCGTTCGTCCCCGCCGGCTTCGAGCCCGACCCGGCGCTGCCGGACGACGAGCTGCCCGACATCTGGGCTGCGTCGTGGAAGGCGCCCGCCTCCTCCGGCAGCACCGGGCGGCCGAAGATCGTGCTCGCGGCGGCGCCCGCGCTGATGGATCCCTCGCAGCCGGTCGCGGCCTTCCTGCCGCGGGAGGGGGTGCAGCTCGTGGCCGGGCCGCTCACCCACTCCGCGACCTTCACCTACGCCTTCCGCGGGCTGCTGACCGGGCAGCGGCTGGTGGTCCTGCCGCGCTTCGACGAGGCGCGGGTGCTCGCGGCGATCGCGGAGCACCGGGTGACCTGGGCGCTGCTGGTGCCGACGATGATCCACCGGCTGCTGCGGACGCCCGGGCACCGGGACGTGGACGTCTCCTCGCTCGAGACGGTGCTGCACCTCGGCTCGCCGTGCCCGCCCGCGGACAAGCGCGCGCTGATCGAGTGGCTCGGCGCCGAGCGGGTCGTCGAGGTCTACGCGGGCAGTGAGTCGAACGGGCTGACGATGATCCGCGGCGACGAGTGGCGGGAGCGGCCGGGGAGCGTCGGCCGGCCGATCGGCGGGACGGAGCTGCGGGTGCTGCGGTCGGACGGGTCGGGGTGCGCGTCCGGCGAGCCCGGGCTCGTGCAGATGCGCCGCGGGGAGCCGACCTACCGCTACCTCGGCGGGGAGTCGAAGCGGACCGACGACGGCTGGGACACCCTCGGCGACCTCGGCTCCGTCGATGCGGACGGCTACCTGACGGTGCTGGACCGGGAGGACGACCTGATCCTGCGCGGCGGGGTGAACGTCTACCCGGCGGAGATCGAGCGGGTGCTGGAGGAGCACCCAGCGGTGCGCGGAGCGGTCGCCTTCGGCGTCGCGGACGCGGAGCTCGGCCAGGCGGTGGAGGCGGTGGTCGACATCGCGGAGAGCGACGTGACGGAGGAGGAGCTGCTCGCCTTTGCGCGCGAGCACCTCGGCTCGCGGGCGCCGCGGGCTCTGCGGCTCCAGCGCTCACCGCTGCGCGACGACGCGGGCAAGATCCGCCGCGGGGCGCTCGCCGCGGAGTGAGCGCCGAGAGCAACGCGGCGGCGCCCCTCCCTGCATGCTGGTCGAGTAGCCCCGCAGGGGCGTATCGAGACCCGCCGTCACCAGCAGGGCGGGTCTGCAGACCCCCGTTCTGACGGTGGTGGATCTCGATACGCCCGCTGCGCGGGCTACTCGATCAGCATGACCCGACCATGCTGGTCGAGTAGCCCCGGAGGGGCGTCTCGAGACCCGCCGTGATCAGCAGGGCGGGTCTGCAGACTCACGTTCTGACGCTGGTGGATCTCGACACGCCCGCTGCGCGGGCTACTCGATCAGCATGACCCGACCATGCTGGTCGAGTAGCCCCGGAGGGGCGTATCGAGACCCGCGGGCCTCAGCAGGGCGGCTCGAAGGGATTCTCGGTCCGCTGCGATGCTCCCGCACCGGTCGCCGACGGTTTCGGATCGCCTCGGACGGGGAAGAGGAGGAGTGCCCCTTCCCCGGAGTCGCCGCGCGCGACTCCGCCCCATCGAGAGGAACGCCCGTGGTCGCCATCGCCCCGCTCCGAGACCGCTTCGACGGAGTCGAGAGGATCGCCGTGCTGCGCGGCGGCGGACTCGGCGACCTGCTGTTCGCGCTGCCCGCCGTGGACGCGCTCGCCGCCGCCTACCCGGGCGCCGAGATCGTGCTGCTCGGCACTCCGGCGCACCGCGTGCTGCTGCAGGGCGTGGAGTCGCCGGTGAGCGACGTCGAGATCCTGCCGGTGGCGCAGGGCGTCCGCGACGGCGAGGGTGAGGACCCGCGGGTCGTCGAGGACTTCACCGAGCGGATGCGCGCGCGCCGCTTCGACCTCGCGGTGCAGCTGCACGGCGGCGGCCGCTTCTCCAACCCGTTCCTGCAGCGCCTCGGCGCACGGCACACCGTCGGCTCGCGCACCGACGACGCGGCCGAGTTGGAGCGCACGATCCCCTACGTCTACTACCAGCACGAGATGCTGCGCGCGCTCGAGATCGTCGGGCTCGCGGGGGCCCCGGCCGTCCGGCTCGAGGCGTCGCTGCAGGTCGACCCGGAGCGCCGCGACCGCCTCGCCGCCGCCCTGCCCGCCGGCGGGCCGCTGGTGCTGATCCACCCGGGCGCGACCGACGTCCGGCGCCGCTGGAGCTCCGCGAACTTCGCCGAGGTGGCCCGCGCCCTGCTGGCCGACGGCGCGCGCGTGCTCGTCGTGGGCGACGCCTCCGACGCGCCCGCCGCTGAGGCGATCGTCGCGGGCGCTCCGGGCGCGGTGTCCTGGGCGGACCGGGTCGAGCTCCCGGATCTCGGTCCGCTGCTCTCGCTCGCCGACCTCGTCCTCGGCAACGACAGCGGACCGCGGCACCTCGCGGCGGCGGTCGGCGCGCCCACGGTCGGCGTCTTCTGGGTCGGCAACGCCATCAACGCGCAGCCCCTCGGCCGCCAGCGCCACCGCGTGCAGCTGAGCTGGACGACCCGCTGCCCGATCTGCGGCATCGACGTCACCCAGGTCGGCTGGACCGCTCCGCGCTGCGAGCACGAGCTGTCCTTCGTCGACGACGTCCCCGTCGCCCGGGTCCTCGAGGACGTCCGCGGCGTCCTCGCCTCCACCCGCTGACGTCGCCCGGGCCCTGCCCCCCCACCACGAGATGCCACTTATGAGCGCCGACACCGGCGTGTCGCGCTCATAAGTGGCATCTCGCGGGAGGGGTCGGACGCGGGGGAGCGTCAGACGTCCGGGGCGTCAGGTCACGGCCAGGAGGGCTCCTCCTCGTGGGTGATGACGAGTTCGCGGACCTCGCAGCCGCGGGGCTGGCCGAGGACGAACATCACGGCGTTGGCGACGTTCTCCGGGTCGTTGAGGAGCGCGTCGGGTCCCGGCTTGTACTGGGCGTCGCGGTCGTCGAAGAAGCGGGTC
Source organism: Rathayibacter sp. VKM Ac-2928 (assembly GCF_022815545.1). Classification (NCBI taxonomy): domain Bacteria; kingdom Bacillati; phylum Actinomycetota; class Actinomycetes; order Micrococcales; family Microbacteriaceae; genus Rathayibacter; species Rathayibacter sp. VKM Ac-2928. Next base: position 122,246 of record NZ_JALGRU010000005.1, on the reverse strand, counting down.
TTCATGCCGGAGGGGATCAGCGTGGTGACGCCGATCTCACCCTTGGTCTCGGCAGCGAGCGCCCGCGTGAAGCCGAGCACGCCGAACTTCGACGCGCAGTAGGCGGTGGCGTCCGAGACCGCCTTGATCGCGAGCGAGGACGCGACGGTGACGACGCGGCCGTGGGTCTCGGTCAGGAAGGGCAGCGCGGCGCGGACGACGGCGGCGGTGCCGAGCAGGTTGACCGAGATCACGCGCTCCCACTCCTCCGGGTCGACGTCGACGAGGCGGCCGCAGCGGTCGATGCCGGCCGCGGTGACGACGGCGTCGAGGCCGCCGTGCTCACGGGCGATCTCGACGACGGCCTTCTCGGCCTCACGGGTCTTGGCGACGTCCACCTGGTAGGCGGCGACGCCCTCCTGCACGTTCGAGACGTCGCGGTCGAGGACGATCGGGGTGCCGCCCGCGGCCGTGACGGCGGCGGCGACGGCGGCTCCGAGTCCGGAGGCGCCTCCGGTGATCAGGACGCGGCCGATGGGGGTGGGGGTGGTGGTCATGGGTGTCCCTTCCAGGATCGTCAGCGCCGACGGGATCGGCGCAGCGGGGCGGTGGTCGGCCGGAGCCGACGCGGTCAGCCGACGCGCGCGAGCGCGGCGGCGAGATGGGTGGTCGAGCGGCCCGCGTGGTACGGCACCGTCAGGACGCGGCCGCCCCACTCGGCGACCGTCGCGGTCTCGGGCAGCGATTCGGCGGAGTAGTCGCCGCCCTTCACCCAGACGTCCGGGCGGATGCGGCGCAGCGCCTCGTCGGGGGTGTCCTCGCCGAAGACGAGGACCGCATCGACGCACTCGAGCGCGAGCAGCAGGTCGACCCGGTCGTCCTCGGGGATGATCGGCCGGGCCGGTCCCTTGAGCCGGCGCACGGAGTCGTCGGAGTTGAGGCAGACGATCAGGCAGTCGCCGAGCGCCCGGGCGGCCGAGAGGGTGCGGGCGTGGCCGGCGTGCAGCAGGTCGAAGCAGCCGCCGGTCGCGACCACGGTGCCGCCGGCGCCGCGGACGGCCTCGGCGACGCGCAGCGCGTCCACTCCGGACGCCCCGTGCAGGGCGGCGGTGTCGGCCGGAGCGCCGAGGGAGGAGACTCCGCCCGCGAGCAGGTAGGCGCCGGCCGCGGCGACGGCCGCGCCGACCGCCTCGGAGGGGGTGGCCCCGCCGGCCAGCGCGACGGCGGCGGAGGCGGCGAAGCGGTCGCCCGCCCCGCAGGGATCGGTCGGCGGCACGGCGGCGGCGGGGTGCACCACCGGCACGCCGGCGCCGCGCGAGCGGACCAGAGCGCCGCCGGAGCCCATCGTCACCGCGACCGCGCCGCAGCCCCAGCGCTCGAGCAGCGTCGTCGCGGCGGTCTCGGCGAGGGTGACGCCGCGGCCACTCGCCCCGGAGAAGCCGGTCGCCTCGCCCAGGTTCGGCGTCGCGAGAGTCGTCCCGGCGACCGGCTCGGTCCCGCGCGGATGCGGATCCCAGACCAGCGGCACGGTGAGCGCGTCGAGGGCCGCGCGGAGCGAGGCGTCCTCGGTGAGCCGGCGGCCGTAGTCCGCGACGACGACCGCGTCGACCTCGCCGAGCGCGGCGAGCATCTCCTCGGTCACGGTCGGCACCGGCGGGCGCTCGCAGCCGCGGTCGAAGCGGACGACCGCCTGACCGGAGGCGGCGACCCGCGTCTTCACGGGCGTCGGCGCGCCGGAGGGCCCGGCGACCACTCGCACGCCGTCGAGGGCGGCGAGCAGCTCGGCCGCATCGGCATCGGCGGCGTCGGCCAGCGCCGTCACCAGCACGACCTCGTGGCCGTCGCGCACCAGCATCCGCGCCACCAGCCCGGCGCCGCCGGCGCGCACCCCGCGGGTCGACACGTCGACCACGGGCACCGGCGCGTCGGGGCTCAGCCGCTCGGCCGGCCCGGAGAGGTCGACGTCGAGCATCACGTCGCCGACCACGGCGATCCGCAGGCGGCTCACGCGGCCGCCCCCGTCCGCACGCGGATCCGGTGCTCGAACGCCCGGCAGAGCGCGTGCACCAGCACGAGCTGCGCCTCCTGCACGTTCGAGCCGTGGCCCTCGAGCGCGATCGACTCGTCGCAAGCCTCGGTCAGCGGGTTCGGTCCGTCGCCGGTGAGCGCCCAGGTGCGGGCGCCGGCCGCGCGGGCCGCCTCGGCCGCGTGCAGCAGGTTGGCGCTGCGGCCGCTGGTCGAGAGCAGCACGACGACGTCGCCGCTGCGGGCGTGCGCGGTGACCTGGCGGGCGAAGACGTGGTCGAAGCCGTAGTCGTTGCCGATCGCGGTGAGGCTCGAGGTCTCGGAGTGCAGCGAGATCGCGGAGAAGGGGATGCGGTCGCCGTCGAAGCGGCCGACCAGCTCGGCGGTGAGGTGCTGCGCCTCCGCGGCCGAGCCGCCGTTGCCGGCCGCGAGCAGCCGGGCGCCGGTGTGCAGGCGGTCGGCCAGCTCGACGCCCCAGGCGACGATCCGGTCGGAGTGCCGCTCCAGCTGCGCGACGACGTCGAGCGCGCGGGCGACGTGGTCGTCGACGAGGCGCCGGGCGGCGTCCGTCGGGGAGCCGGACGGCGTGTCCGTCGGGGTGTCCAGAACGGTGTCGATGCTCATCTGCGCGGGGCCGCCTTCCGGGGGGTGGAGGAGAGGGAGGTGCGAGCGGTGCCGCTCCTGGCGGCATCGCCGTCGCCGAGTCCGGCGAGGGTGGTCAGGTAGGCGCGCTCGGTGTCCGCGGCGACGCGGTCCCAGGAGTAACGGGACTCGACGCGGGCGCGGCCGGCGGCTCCGTAGGCGCGGGCGCGCTCGGGGTCGGCGATCAGCGCGGCGAGGGCCTCGGCGAGAGCAGCGGGGTCGCGCGGCGGCACGTGCACACCGGTGACGTCCTCGACGACCGTGTCGATCAGGCCGCCGACGGAGGAGGCGACCACCGGCACGCCGCACGCCATCGCCTCCAGCGGGGTGATGCCGAACGGCTCGTACCAGGGCGCGCAGATCACGATGTCGGCGGAGCGGAGCATCGCCGGCATCTCGGTCTGCGAGAGCTGGCCCGCGAAGACCACGCGGTCGGCGACTCCGAGGCCCTCGGCGACGCCGTGCAGGCGCTGGTACTCCGGGTCGGCGATGAGCGCGTCGCCCGAGCCGGAGCCGCCGACGACGACCAGCTCGGCGTCGCAGCCGTCGGCCACCAGGCGGGCGAGCGCCTCGATCGCGTGGCCCATGCCCTTGCGGGGCACGAGCCGGCCGATGCTCATCAGCCGGACGCGCGCGGTGCGCTCGGCGACGGGTCCGTCGGGCGTGAAGCGCTCGAGGTCCACGCCGCAGGGCACCACCGAGATGCTCGAGGTCGGCACGCCGAGGCCCTTGAGCTCGAAGGCCTCGTCGGAGCAGGTGGCGACGACGCCGTCCGCCCGCTGGCCGACGCCGGGCTCGAGCCAGGCGCGCTCCTCGGGGCTGGTGTCGAGCGCGCCCTGCTGGCGGCGCTTGACCACGCCGAGCGCGTGGAAGGTGTGGAAGACGGGCACGCGGCGCCCGGTGGCGCGCTCCACCCGCTCGGAGGCGTCGAGCGCGGCGACCCCGGACATCCAGAAGTGGCTGTGCACCAGGTCGGGGCGGGAGTCGAGCCAGTCGTTCGCGAGGTCGACGGCGAAGTCGCCCATGAACGGCAGCAGCTCGTCCTTGGAGACCTTGGCGGCCGGGCCGGCGTCGATGTGCACGACCTCGACGCCGGAGGTGAAGGGCACCCGGCGGGGGAGCGACGCGTCGTCGCGCCGGGTGTAGACGGTGACGCGGTGGCCGCGGCGTGCGAGCGCGTCAGCGAGGGCCGCGACGTGCACGTTCTGGCCGCCGGCGTCCACGCCGCCGAGCGTCGCCAGCGGGCTGGCGTGCTCGGAGACCATCGCGATCGAGAGGGGACGGGGGGTGCTCATCGGGTGCTCCCTTCGCGGGTTCCGGCGGTGGAGAGGGTGCGCGGGGCGGCAGCGAGGTCGCCGAGCAGCTCGTCCCAGTCGCGGTGGAACCGGCCGAGGCTGTAGCGCGCGAGCGCGGCCTCGCGGGCGACCGCACCGGCGACGGCGGCCCGCTCCGGGTCCTCCATCAGCGCACGGGCGGCTGCCGCCAGCGCGTCGAGGTCGTTCGAGACCGCCCCGGCCTCGGGCGGCACAGCGCGGCCGGCCTCCGTGGTCTCCAGCGCCACGACCGGCATCCCCAGGTGCATCGCCTCGAGCAGCGCGAGGCCGAGCGAGGTCCAGCGGAACGGGTGCAGGTAGACCCGGCGGCGGGCCAGCTCCGCGTGCATCGCGCCGGTCTTCACGTCGCCGAGCACGTCGAGGCGGTCGGCGGGCAGCCCGGGCGTCCCGACGAGGCCCTCGGTCTTCATCCCGAAGACGTCCAGCGGGGCGACCGCGGCGAAGCGCGGCAGGAGGTCGGTGCCGGTCACCCGCTGCCGGCGCACCGGCTCGTTGATGACGACGCCGAAGCGCGCGAGCTCGCCGGTGTAGAGGGGGCCGGGGTCGTTGATCCCGTGCTCGATCACCGTGGTGCGCGTCGATCCGGTGTCCCACATCAGCGCGTTGAAGTGCGTGACGTGCACGAGGAGGAGGTCGTCGCGGTCGGCGAGCGGGTGGCGGTTGTCGGGCACGTCGCCGCGGGGCGTGTTGTGCTCGACGTAGACCGCCGGGATCTCGCGGCCGAGCCGCCGCCCGAGCAGGCGCTCCGCCTCGGCCAGCTCGTCGGGGCGCTGGAGGAGGACGACGTCGACGTCGGCGTCGCGCAGCTCCTCCGGTGCGATCTCGATCGTGTTCGGCCAGTCGCGGCCGCCGGTGCCGAGGCCCCAGCCGTCGCGGGCGGGGGTGGTGGGCAGCAGGTACTCGTGGTCGCCGCGGACGAACGCGTCCGCCCAGCCGCCGTGCACGTGCCAGAGCAGGATCCTCATGCGAGCGCCTCCGAGGGTGTCGTGGTGGATGTCGTGGAGTCGCGCCGCGGGAGCGCGCGGAGCCGGTGGGCGGCGGCGACCGCCTCCTCGGCGCTCACCCCCGCCAGGCAGGGGTGGCCGGGAACGGGGCAGACGCGGGCGCGCGAGCCGGCGCAGGCGGCCTGCTGGTCACCGAGCAGCTCGACCGGGACGCCGTAGGGCGCCCAGCGGATCGCCGGGACGACGGGCGCGAACAGGCTGACCACCGGGGTGCCGACAGCCGCCGCCAGGTGCGCCGGCCCGGTGTTGCCGCTGATGACGACCTCGGCGCGGGCGAGCACCTCGGCCGCGCCGGCGAAGTCGGTCGCGCCACCGAGGTCGATGCCGCGGCTGCCCGCGACCTGCGCGGTCAGCGCGCGCTCACCGGGGCCGCCGGTGACGGCGACCGCGACTCCGGAGTCGGCGAGCAGCTCGACCGCGCGCGCCGCGTTCTCGGCGGGCCAGGCCCGCGCGGGAACCGCTGCACCGGGATGCACGACCACGTACGGTCCGACGCCCTCGAGCGCGGCCGGGAGGACGCCTTCGCGGTTCACCCGCAGCAGCCCGTCGTCGCCCTCGGGCAGCGCGAAGCCCGCGGCCGCCGCGATGGCGAGGGCGCGCTCCGGCTCGGGCTGGTCCTCCTCGAGCGTCTCGCCCGGGACGAGCCGCACGTCGAGCAGCGCGCCGGCGAAGTCGACGGAGGCGCCGGAGATCCGCGCGACGCCGGACAGGCGCAGCAGCAGCGCGAGCGGCAGCGGCGACTGGTGGAAGGAGGTGAGGATCACGGCCTCGTCCGGAGCGAACTCCTCGACGATCGACCGCAGCTCCGCCACGAGGGCGGCGTCGACCGGGCGCGAGGCGTCGCCGATCCACGGGCAGGACCAGGTGCGGACCCGCGTCGGCCCCGGCAGCAGCGCCGCGGCGGGCGCGCCCTGCGGTCCGGCGAGCAGCAGCACCTCGGCGTCGGCCGCGATCGCGCGGACGGCCGGTCCGCAGAGCAGCACGTCGCCGGCGCTGTCGAGGCGCGCCACCAGCACGCGGCGGGTCATTCGGCGTCCTCGTCCGGCTGCATCGCCAGCAGCAGCTCGACGGCCTCGAGGAGCGTCGCCGCGCGCAGCGGAGCGGCGGCCACCTCCTCGGCCCGGGTGATCGGGGTGGGCACGAGCACGCCGCGGGCCCCCGCGGCCGCAGCCGCGCCGACGTCCGCGCCGATGTCGCCGATCACCGCGAGGGAGCCGGCGGGCAGCCCGAGGCTCTGCGCGGCGTCGAGCACCATGCCCGGCGCGGGCTTGCGGCAGGCGCAGCCGTCCTCGGGGCCGTGCGGGCAGAGCATCCAGGCGTCGAAGCCGCCGAACAGCTCGTCGACGCGGCGGTTCACGGCGTCGGCCTGCGCGCGGTCGATGATGCCGCGGGCGATGCCGGACTGGTTCGTGACGACGCCGAGCTTCAGTCCCGCCTCGCGGGCCCGCTCGACCGCGTCCAGCGCGGTGGGCATCGGCTCGACCAGTGCCGGGTCGCCGTTGTAGGGCACGTCGATCACGAGCGTCGCGTCGCGGTCGAAGAGGATTCCGCGCAGCCGCGCGGCGCGCGGGGCGGGGGCGTCCTCCGCGGTGCGGTGCGCGGAGCCCGGCTGGATCGAGTCGTTCACCTCTCCCTCGTACCCCCCTCCTCCGGGTTCCAAACGCGGGGGAGGAGAAGTGGTCCGCTCGGGCGCGTCGGAGCCGCGGGACCGCCTGGGCGAGATCCGCGCGTCTGAGGTCGCCGGAGCGGGGTACGGGACCTCCGACAGGAAGGAGGCGCCGTGCGCGCTCTCACCGACCCGGACGGAACCCCGGAGATCCTCGCCCTGCGAGCCCTCAAGCTCGGCGACATCCTCGTGGCCGTCCCCGCCCTGAAGGCGCTGCGCCGCGGCTTCCCCGAGCACCGGCTGATCCTCGCGACCACGCCCTGGCTGGAGCCGATCGTCGACCTCATCGACGGCCTCGACGCCCTCGTGCCGACCCTGCGCGGGCTGGACGATCCGCTGCCGGTCGCGCCCGGGCGCATCGAGCTCGCCGTCAACCTGCACGGCAACGGCCCGGAGTCCCGCGACGCCCTGATCGCGCTCGAGCCCGAGCGCCGCCTCGAGTTCCGCGTGCCCGCTCTCGACCCCGACGCGAGCCACGACGACCCGCGCCCGCTCTGGCTCGACGGCGAACTGGAGCGCGCGCGCTGGGCCCGCCTGGTCAACTCCATCGGCCTCGACGCCGACCCCGAGGACGTCGGCATCGCCGCCCCGGCCGTGCCCGCGCCCGTCGACGGCGCGGCGATCGTGCACATCGGCGCGTTCTACGGCTCGCGCGAGTGGCCGGAGGAGCGCTTCGCCGCGGTCGCGCAGTCGCTGGCCGCCGAGGGGCACCGCGTCGTCTACACCGGAGGCGCGAACGAGGCCGACCGCGCCCGCCGCGTCGCCGAGCTGGCCGGAACGGGCGAGGTGCTCGCCGGTGCGATCGACCTGAGCGGATTCGCCGCGGTCGTCGCCGCGGCCGAGGTGCTCGTCACGGTGGACACCGGTGCCGCGCACCTGGCGTCCGCCTACGGCATCCCGTCGGTCGTGATCTTCGGACCGGCGCCGCCCGAGGCGTGGGGCCCGCCGGTGAGCGGACCGCACGTCGTGCTGACCGACGCGTCGCTGCGCCGCGGCGACGTCTTCTCCTCCGAGCCCGACCCGGCGCTGCTCGCGGTGCGGACCGAGCACGTCCTCGACGCGCTCGCCACCCTGCCCTCGCGCGCCGACGCGCACCTCAGGCGGTCCGCAGCCGCGCCGCAGGGTGGACGGGCGTGACCACGGCGACCGACGCGACCCGCGCGCGGTTCGTGGGCTGATGACTGCGCGACGGGGCGCCGAGGCGGTCGGCGAGCTGCGCGAGGATCCGGCGCTGCAGCCGCGAGACCTGCATCTGCGTGGTGCCGAGCGCGTCGGCGATCTGCTGCTGCGTCATCTCCTCGACGAAGCGCATCCGGAGCAGCTCGCGCTGGCCGTTCTCGAGCTCGGCGAGCGCCCGGGCCAGGCCGTGCCGGCGGTCGATCGCCGCGAGGTCCTCGTCCTCCCCGCCGATCGTCTCGGCCAGCCGGACGCCGGTCTCGCCGACGGTCTCGTCGAGGGAGAGCGGATGCCCGGCCGCGCGCGCGTCGGCGACCTCGGCCGGCTCGACGCCGAGCCGCGCGGCGATCTCCCGATCGCTCGGGTGGCGGCCGAGCTCCTGCGCGAGCTCGTCGGCGACGACGGCCGAGCGGCGGTGCAGCTCCTGCACGCCGCGGGGCGGGCGGATCATCCAGCCGAGGTCGCGCAGGTGGCGCTTGAGCTCGCCGGTGATGGTGGGCACCGCGAAGGCGGCGAAGCTGTCGCCGCGCTCCGGCGTGAAGCGGCGGGCGGCCTTGACCAGCCCCACGTAGGCGACCTGGCGGAGATCCGCGCGGTCGCCGCCGGCGCGGGACACCCGGTTCGCCATCGCCTCGGCCAGCCCGAGGTGGTCGAGCACGATGCGCTCCCGGATGCGGGCGCCCTCGGCGTCATCGGCGGTCGCCGCCGCGTGGAAGAGCGAGAGGGTGCGGGCGTCCTTCTCCTCGCGCGGCGAGGCGGGCTCGCTCGGCGAGTCGGTCGCGGGGGCGAGCGCTGAGAGGGCGGTGTCGAGAACGACCGTGCTCATCGGGACCCCTTTCCGGGCATGCTGGCGCGTCCGGGGCGGCGGGATGCGGCGCGCTCGTCGTCGAGCGGCCCCGGGGGAGAAGCAGTAGCCACAGGCCACCACTGCTCCTCCCGTTGGAGAAGTCCGTTGACTCGGAGCACTGCTTCGCGCTAAGAGCTCCTGCCGCCCGCGAGCCGGATCGGTCCCGCGAGCCGGACCGACGCCCGAGTCGGCCCCCTGTCCAGTCCGGGCGCCGATCCCCGCCCCGCCGCTAGAATCGCCCCGTATGTCTGAGCTCACCCCGCCCTCCGATCGCGCCCACGACGCGCACCCGTTCACGACCGCGACCGGGAGCGACGTCCGCGTCCGCTTCTGCCCGTCCCCGACCGGGACGCCGCACGTCGGCCTCATCCGCACGGCCCTGTTCAACTGGGCCTACGCGCGGCACACCGGAGGCACCTTCGTCTTCCGGATCGAGGACACCGACGCGGCCCGCGACAGCGAGGAGAGCTACGAGCAGCTCATCGACGCGCTCCGCTGGCTGAAGCTCGACTGGGACGAGGGCGTCGGCGTCGGCGGCCCGCACGGCCCGTACCGCCAGTCCGAGCGCAGCGACGTCTACACCGACGTCATCCAGCGCCTGCTCGCCTCCGGCCACCTCTACGAGAGCTACTCGAACGCCGAGGAGATCGACGCGCGCAACGAGGCGGCCGGCCGCGCCAAGCAGCACGGCTACGACAACTTCGACCGCGACCTCACCGAGGAGCAGCGCGCCGCCTTCCGCGCCGAGGGCCGCAGCCCGGCGCTGCGCCTGCGCGTCCCGGACGCCGACCTCTCCTTCGACGACCTCGTCCGCGGCGAAATCACCTTCCCGGCCGGGTCCTTCAGCGACTTCGTCGTCGTCCGCCCCAACGGCCAGCCGCTCTACACGCTGGTGAACCCGGTCGACGACGCGCTGATGCAGATCACGCACGTCCTCCGCGGCGAGGACATCCTGCCCTCGACCGCGCGCCAGATCGCGCTGTACCACGCGCTGATCGACATCGGACTGACCACGTTCGTCCCGCGCTTCGGCCACCTGCCCTACGTGATGGGCGAGGGCAACAAGAAGCTCTCCAAGCGCGACCCCTCCGCCAACCTCTTCCACCACCGCGACCGCGGCTTCATCCCCGAGGGCCTGGTCAACTACCTCGCCCTTCTCGGCTGGTCGCTCACCCACGACCGCGACGTCTTCTCGATCGACGAGATGATCGCCGCCTTCGACGTCGCCGACGTGAACCCCAACCCGGCGCGCTTCGACCTCAAGAAGGCCGAGTCGATCAACGGCGACCACATCCGCCTGCTCGCGGTCGACGACTTCACCGAGCGGACGATCCCCTACCTGATCGCCGCCGGCGTCCTCGAGACCGAGCCGACCGCCGACCAGCGCGCCGTCCTCGACGCCGCCGCCCCGCTCGTCCAGGAGCGCATCGGCCTGCTCGGCGAGGCGCCCGGCATGCTCGGCTTCCTCTTCACCACGGCCGACGCCCTCTCCTACGACGAGGACGCGCTGAAGGGCCTGCCCGCGAACGCCGGCGAGGTCATCGCCGCGTCGATCGGCGCCCTCGAGCTCGTGCCCGAGGGGGAGTGGCTGACCGCCTCGATCCAGGAGGCGCTCGCCGGCGCGCTGATCGAGGGCCTGGGCCTCAAGCCCCGCATCGCCTACGGGCCGCTGCGCACCGCGATCTCGGGCCGCCGCGTCTCGCCGCCGCTGTTCGAGTCGATGGAGATCCTCGGCAAGTCCGAGTCGATCGCCCGCCTCGCCCGCCTCGCCGACACCCGGAGCTGATCGTGGCGGAGGTGCAGGGCGGCCACTACGACGTCGTCATCATCGGCGCCGGTCCCGCGGGACTCTCGGCGGGGCTGAACCTCGTCCGCGCGCGCCGCAGTGTGCTGCTGCTCGACAGCAACCGGCCGCGCAATGCGGCGACCCTGCACTCGCACGGCTTCCTCACCCGCGACGGCGTCTCGCCGCTGGAGCTGCGCCGCCTCGGCCGCGCCGAGCTCGAGCAGTACGACGAGGCCGAGGTGCACAACGCGATGGTCACCGCCGTCGAGCGCTCCGGCGGCGAGTTCGTCGTCACCGCGAAGGGCGTCCGCGGCTCGGCCGACCGCTCGGTGCTGGCGACCGCGGTCGTCGTCGCCGGCGGCCTCTCCGAGCGCCTCCCGACGCTGCCCAGCCTCCGCGCCTACTACGGCACCGCCGTGCACAGCTGCATGGAGTGCGACGGCTACGAGAAGGCCGGCGAGCCGCTGGCCCTGATCGGCGAGACCGCCGACCTCGCCGAGCGCGCCATGCTCCTCTCGCAGTGGTCGACCGACCTCATCGTCTTCACCAACGGCGTCGGAGTCGTCAGCGACACCGACGAGTCGCTCCTGAACTCGATCGGCATCCGCATCGAGCGCCGCCCCGTCGCCGACCTGGTGGGGGAGCGCGCCGTGATGACCGGCGTCGCCCTCGCCGACGGCGATGTGATCCCGCGCACCGGCGCCTTCGTCCGCCCGGTCTGGGTCCCCGTCCTCGACTACCTCGACCCGGCCGGCCCCGAGGTCGACCCCGACGGCTTCCTCCGCGTCGACGCCGGCGGCCGCACCTCTGTCCCCGGCCTCTACGCCGCCGGCGAGGTCACCGCCCCCGGACCGCAGCAGCTGATCGTCGCCGCGGGCTCCGGCGCGCAGGTCGCCTCGGCGATCAACCGCGACCTCGTCCGTGCCCGCCTCGGCGAGGCCGCGCCCGAGTCGGAGGCCCTCGCCGTGCACGATCGCGGAGCCGATTTGAGCGGCGTGCGTCCGTAGGGTACTGTCGTCTCTCGGCGCCGAGTTCCACTCCGGTCGCCGCCTGGTCCCGGCCTCACCGCCGGATGACCATTGGGGTATGGTGTAATTGGCAACACGACTGATTCTGGTTCAGTTGTTCTTGGTTCGAGTCCAGGTACCCCAGCACTGAAGTGCTCGCGAGAGTCGAAGCATCGCCCGGCGTTCGTCGCCGCTGTGGTTCCTCTCGCTGCGATCCCGCCCGTGCGTCCGTTCTTTGCGATCGCGCCGATCCGCCTCGTCGCGCGGCGACCCGAGCGCGGTCCTGCTCTCCGCCCGGCACCTCCGCCCGTCCCGCGCGAACGACCACGCATCCGCCGTCCGGCCGACGCCCGGGAACCCCGTCCATGCCACGATGAACCTGTACATCGCTCAGAAACCCGCCCCGCGCGGGTTCCGAGAAGGGGGTCCCTCGTCCATGAATTCTGATCTGCTCTGGGTCGTCGGCGCCGGCATCGTCGTCGGTGTCGTGCTGCTGCTCGCCATCATCGGCTTCTTCATCTTCCGCGCCTGGTACCAGGTCCCGCAGGCCGACGAGGCCATCGTGATCGTCGGAAAGAAGCAGAAGGGCGACGACGGCCTGACCTCGAACATGACCGTCATCACCGGCGGCGGCGCGTTCGTCAACAAGCTGACCCAGCGCTCCGACCGCATCTCGCTGCGGTCGCGGCAGATCAAGATGGAGCCGGTCGCGCAGACCAAGAACGGCGTCACGATCCACCTCGCAGGCGTCGCCCTCGTGAAGATCGGCTCCACGCCCGACCAGGTGCGCGCCGCCGCCGAGCGGTTCGCCTCGCAGGACCAGTCGATCGACGTCTTCACCACCGAGCAGCTCGAGGGCGCGCTGCGCGGCGTCGTCGCGAAGCTCAGCGTCGAGGAGGTGATGCAGGACCGCCAGAAGCTCGGCGACGAGATCGCCGAGGGCATCAAGGGCGACCTGCTCGCCCAGGGCCTCGTCCTCGACTCCTTCGCCATCCAGGGCGTCACCGACCGCAACGGCTACATCGAGGCGCTCGGCGCGCAGGAGATCGAGCGCGTCCGCCGCGAGGCCGACGTCGCCCGGATCAACGCGGCCCGCGAGGTCAAGGCCCGTCAGCTCGCCACCGACGAGGCGAACCTGATCGAGCAGACCGCCTTCGACAAGAACACCGCCGCCTCCAAGTCCGAGGTCGGCCGTGCCAACGCCGAGGCCGAGCAGGCCGAGAACCTGGCCCGCGCCGAGCGCGAGCAGGCCGTCCTCGTCCAGCGGGCCGAGAACCGGCAGGCCGAGCTCGACGCCGACGTCAAGCGCGTGGCCGACGCCGAGAAGTACCGGCGCCAGACGGAGGCCGACGCCGACGCCTACGGCCGAGCGAAGAAGGCCGAGACCGACCGCCAGGTCGCGCAGCAGGTGTCCGACGCCGAGGCCTACGCCGTCCAGCGCCAGGCGGAGGCCCGTCAGGCGTCGGCTGCGGCCGAGGCGGCGGCGGTCAGCGCCCGCGCCGAGGCGGAGGCCCACGCTCTGCGCGCCAAGGCCGGCGCCGAGGCCGAGGCCCTGCGCGCGAACGCCTCCGCCGAGGCGGAGGCCATCCGCACCAAGGGTGAGGCGAGCGCGGCCGCGATCCAGGCCGAGGCGGAGGCGCTCCGCGAGAACCAGGAGGCGATCCTGGGCCGCGAGCTCATCGGCCAACTGCCGTCCCTGATGGCGGAGTTCGCGAAGGGCTACCAGAACGTCGGCACCATCACCCTGATCGGAGGCGACACCGCGGCCACGCACATCGCCCGCGAGCAGGCGGCGAGCCTCACGGCCACGTTCGACAGCGTCAAGTCCGCGACCGGCGTCGACCTCGGAGCCATCCTGCAGGGCCAGGCCTTCGGCCGGGGCGTGGCCTCGACCTCGGCCGCCGAGCCCGCCCCGTCGGCCGATCCCACCGCCGTCCCCTCGACGAGCTGACCCCCGGGGCCGCCCGCCCTCGACGCGGGCGGCCCCGACCTGCCCCGCCCCCGCCGCTGCCGCCGCATCGATCCGTCACCAACGGCTGCCTCGACGGTCTCCAGACGACCCTCCGCGCCGGGTCGATGCGCCCTCCTGCGCACCGAGCACGCGGAGGCCGATCCGTCCACTCCCGGTGCGCTCCGCAGCTGCGACGTACGCTGGCGCGATGAGGCAGGGTCGGACGCGCGGGTTCGGCCTCGCGGCCCTCGCCCTGACGGCGGTACTCCTGCTGGCCGGCTGCAGCGGCGACTCCTTCCGCGCCGACTTCACACGCACCTTCGCCACTGACGAGGCGGTCGCCCACGTCGAGCTCGCGACGGTCGAGGACATGCCGTTCACCGGCGGCGTCAGCGCCGAGATCGTGGCCCGCGGGGACCTGTCCGACGCCGACCTGACGTCCCTCGCCGAGCGGTTGGCCGCCTTCGCCGCGAAGCGCCCGACGGGTGACGTGCGGATCCTCCTCGACGCCGACGACCTCACCCTGCCCGTGTCCGGCGACGAGGACCTCACGTCCGGCCGGATCGCCGCCGCCCTCGCGCTCCGGGACGACCCGCGGGTCTCCTCCCTCGCCCTCGCGGCCGATGACAGCGAGGACCGCGTGAGCGGCCTGAGCCTCTTCCTGGCGGAGCAGGCGACCGCCGACGACGCCTTCGCGCTCGCCCGCGACGCCCCCGCGCTCCTCCCCGATGCCCCGCCCCTGCACGTGAGCGTCCAGAGCGCCGACCGCTCGCTGCTCGTCACCGGCACCCCGGGCCCCTGGCTCGACGACGCCCAGCGCCTCTGGTCCGCGATCTCGGCCGCCGTCCCCACCGCTGGCTTCCGCGCCGCCCCCGACCACCTCGCCGTGACCCTGACGAGCGACGCCGACCGCGCCGCGGCGACACTCGCGGCCGCCGCGGTCCCCAGCGGCGCGACCGCCGTCACGTTCTCCGGCCCCTGACCGCCGAGGACGCCACTCCGTTCGCTGCCCATCACGCAGCGCACGCCAGAATGACGCTGACCGGGCCGACCACGGTCAAAACAGTCCTGATTTCGGTACTCTTTTGGCAGAGGAGGGCGAGATGGGATATCGCAGAGACCTGTGGGAGTTGGCCGCCGCGCGGAGCGGCGTGGTGACCATCGCGGAGGCGGGGGATGCCGGCGTTCCGGCCGTCGAGGTCCGGAAGCTCGCTGCTCGTGGGGCGCTCCGGGCGCACGGCCAGGGTGTGTACACGCACCGCGACGTGCCGACGACCCGGGTCACCCAGCCGGCGATCGCCGTCGCGCTCGCGGGGGAGGGTGCGTTCCTGCATCGGGAGTCCGTGCTCGATCTGCTGACACTCGGGCAGTTCAATCCGCCGAAGGTGCGCGTGGGCACCCGCCGCCGGGTTCGGCGGGCTCTGCCGGACTGGCTCGATCTGCAGAACCGGACCGACCTCTCCGACCACGAGCTCACCCGCTACGAGGGTGTCCCGGCGACGACCGTTCGGCGAGCGCTGGAGGACATGGAGCACCGGATGCCGCCCGACCGCTGGTCCGCCCTGGTCGAGGAGGCAGGGCGGCGGGAACTGGTCGAAGACCAGGAGGTCAGGACGTGGAAGGCAGCGGCGCGATGACGGCGGTGCCTCCGCTGAACGTGACACAGCTGAACGAGAGACTCGCGCAGTCGGCGAGCGAGCTGGGGATCCCGGTAGCGCGTGCACGGGTGATGCTCTGCACGCTGATCGTGTCGCAGATGCTTCCCGACTCCGTCGCGGTGAAGGGTGGAATGGGTGTGAAGCTCCGCTTCGGTGAGCGCGGCACTCGCGCCACCTCGGACTTCGATGTCTCCACCCGTGACCGCGGGGAGGAGTTCGAGCGCGACTTCCGCTCGCGTCTGGCCGAGGGGTGGGGCGCGGTTCCGGCGTCCCGGGGCGAGCAGCGCCGCGACCCGGATGCGCCACCCCGTGTGGCGTTCACCGCGACGGTGCGCGCCGTCAGGCTCCACGATCCAGGGCTCACCCGCCCCGAGTACGTGATGCACCCTTACCGGGTATCGATCGCTTTCCTCGGCAGTTCTTGGGGTGCCCTCGACGTCGAGGTGTCCGACCCGGAGACGGAGCCGGACGGACACCTGCCTTTGAAGATCGACGACGAGCTCGTGCGGTTCGGGGCCGCCTTCGGCTTCGGTGATCTGCGGCCCGTCAGGGTGGTCGGTCTCGAATACCAGATCGCGCAGAAGCTCCACGCCGTGACCGACCCCACCTGCGTGCGGGCGCACGATCTGGTCGACCTGCAGCTGCTGTGGGAGGCCGGTCCCGATCCGGCGCTCGTCCTCAGCCTGTGCGTCCGGACCTTCGGCTGGCGACGTCGACAGCCGTGGCCGCCTCTCCCTCTGCGGTCCATGGACGGCTGGGGGTCCGCCTATCAGGACGCTCGTGCGGAGACGGAGGTCGGTGGTCGGACTCCGGTTGTGCCGACAGCCGATGCTGCGAGGACCTGGCTGACCCGGATCCTCGAGGAGGTCGCCGGCTGTGGCGACACTGATGGGTGAGCTGATGACCTCGGACCCCGCTCAGAAGTAGCGCGCCAGGTGCGCGCGGAGCGCTTCGTCGCAGACGTACACGTAGGTCCCCTTGATTCCGCGGGTGAGCAGCACCGTGTAGATGTTGCGGACGTAGGCGAGCAGGTCCTCGTCGCTGTAGGTGATGCCGAGCTTCTTGTTGTTCTCGCGGCCCTTCTTGTCGAAGGAGTGCGCGCGGTCGAAGACGATGCGGCCCGAGGCGGTGTCGTAGCGCAGGTCCCGGCCGATGATCACTCCGGTGTAGTTCAGGTCGTAGCCCTGCACCGTGTGGATCGAGCCGACCTCGTCGATCGCGCCGGCGGAGTTGATCCAGTCGCGCTGCGTCTGATTCCAGCGGAGCGATTCGTCGCCGATCACGATGTCGAAGGCGCCCTTGTCCGTCTTCGTGACCCACTTCCACGCATAGCCGGCGACCAGGCGCGAGAGGCCGTGCTCCAGGTCACGCTGAACCACCTCCCGCCGCAGCTCGCTCGGATCGTCGAAGAAGCGCAGGTCGTACCCGCCGAAGTCCTCGCGATGCTCGGGAGGCTCGTCGGACAGCACTGCGCGCACGTAGCCGACGTAGTCCTTGTCCGCGGCGATGCGCATCTGCGAGCGGAGCGGGTAGAGCCGACCCGCGGCCGACGCTTCCGCCAGCACCCCGCGGGTGACCCGGGCGGGCAGGTCCGCCGGGCGCACGGTCTGCGCGGTGTCCAGCATCAGGATCGTGTGCCGGCTCTGCGCGCGGATCCAGTCGAGCTGCGTGTGCTCCAGCGAGTCCTCGCCGAAGAGGTGCTCGTTGATGTCGATGAACTTCCGGTTGAGCGGCCCCGACGGCTGGTTCGCGCGCTGGCTGAGCCGGTGCGCCTCGTCCACGAGCAGCAGATCGAACGGCTCGTGGCTCTCGCCGACCTGGAACGGCGTCAGCACGAGCTCCTTCGACAGTCCCGGCGTGAGCGTGAAGACCCGCGAGATGGATCCGCGCAGCGACTGCTGCGGCACGACCAGGCCGACCCGCAGTGTCGCGAGCAGCTCGGCGTGCCCCGGGGTGAAGAACTCGCTGAAGACGGAGTCGGCGTCCAGCGGCTCCTCCGGGTCGTGCCGGCGGATGTCCTGCAGGAGCTTCAGCAGGTAGATGGCGATGACGGTCTTCCCGGTGCCCGGGTCGCCCTGCACGACGACGGTGCTCCGCTCGCCGGACTCGAGGTCGGCGAACAGCCCCTCGAGGATGTCCTCGACGGCGACGGCCTGATCGTGGTTGAGCGCCTTGAACGGCGACAGCTTGAAGAGGTCGCTGTTGACGATCTCCGGGAGGGTCCGCTGGAAGAGGTGCTCCCGGGTGCGGAG
The DNA here is from genome assembly GCF_022815545.1 of Rathayibacter sp. VKM Ac-2928. Classification (NCBI taxonomy): domain Bacteria; kingdom Bacillati; phylum Actinomycetota; class Actinomycetes; order Micrococcales; family Microbacteriaceae; genus Rathayibacter; species Rathayibacter sp. VKM Ac-2928. The sequence continues at coordinate 104,919 of NZ_JALGRU010000005.1, read as the reverse complement.
CACCTCGAAGACCTCGTCGAACGTCTCGCGGTACGACGCGCGGTCGAAGTAGTCGGCGTCGGTGATGCCGGCGTTCTGATTGAGAACCGTCAGACGTCCCTCGCCGGCGAGCATCCGCAGGAGGAACGACTCGAGATCGAGGCAGGCCGACTTGTTGAACGTGTCGTCGAAGACCACCCGCACGCGATCGAGTCGGCTCTTCGCCGGCGAGTCCAGGTGCTGGCGCAGCCGCGCCTCCGCGTTCAGCGACTCGCCGACGTAGACCTCCGAGGCGCTGTCGAGGACGTACACGACGGGCCAGTTGCGGTGGCGAGGGTCGGCGGCTCCCCACACGCGCACCCGGTCCGCCTCGAACGGGAGCCGCTCGAGCTCAAAGCCGGTCATGCTTCTCGCTCCGGCCCCGCGCCTTCTCCACCGGGTACTTCGCGCGCGTCTTCTCGAGCTTGTCGAGGACGATCGCGCCGGGATCGACCCCGAGCCGGTCGGCGAGGAGGAAGCAGTACGTCAGGACGTCCGCGAGCTCCTCGACCGCCGCCGGGAGGTCGCTCCCGCCCCACTGGAAGCACTCGAGCAGCTCGCCCGACTCGATGCTGATGCTCTTCGCGAGGTTCTCCGGCGAGTGGAACTGCGCCCACTCCCGCTCCCGGACGAAGGCGCGGAGGGCGTCGAGGACGTCGTCATCGGACATGGCTGCCAACCTACAGCGGTGCTCCCGATACCCCCTTCCTCCGACGAGAGGTGTCCCGCCGCCGCCCCGGTCATCGGACCGTTGTGGCCCCGTTCCGCGCCCACTCGACTCTCGGTCCGTCGCCGACCGGACCCGAACGGGGCCCCGCGGCGACGCCGGGCCGCGTTCCGCGTCCGGTCAGCCGAACTCCTTGCGCATCTGGATCGACGTCGGCTCGTAGCCGAGCGACTTGTACAGTCCCCGCGCCGTCGTGTTGAAGCCGAAGACGTTGAGCGCAAGCGCCCGGTAGCCGCGCGAGCGGGCGTGCTCCTCCGCCAGCAGCATCGCCGCGCGGCCGAACCCGCGGCCGCGCTCCGACGGGTCGACCTCGACGTCCCAGATGTAGGCGACGCCCTCGAGCTCCTGCGGGTGCGGGCCGACCCAGATCACGCCGACCGGGCGTCCCTCGTCGAGGATCCGCAGCAGGTCGTGGCCCGGTGCGAGCACTCCGCCCGGGAACAGCCGCTCGTCGTTCGCGTCCGCGTTCCGTAACGCCGCGGCCTCGTCGTCGCCCGCGCGCATCCGGTCCGCGACGTAGGACGCGCGCTGGACGGACATCCACTCGGCGAGTTCGGCGAGCGGGAACGGTGCGAGCGACACGGGCATGCCCCCACGCTCGCACACCCGCCGCGCAACATCAGCTGAGACGGGTGGGCCTCGCCCCACAGGGGAGGCCCACCCCTCTCAGCTGATGTTGCGCGCGGCTCCGGCGCCGAACCGCGATCAGGAGCGGTCCGCGCCCTCGTTCTCCGCCGCCGCGGTCTGCTCCGCGTGCTTCTTCTTGCCGAAGCGCGTCGCCAGGAACAGCAGCGTGCCCACGATCACGTAGCCGGCGGTACCCAGCCAGACCACGCCGGTCTGCTGCGTCAGCAGCACGACGCTCGCGATGATCGCGAGGATCGGAACGACCCGCGGCACCGAGAAGTGCGGGTGGTCGACGCGGTCCTTCTTCAGCACCAGCACCGAGATGTTCGCCGAGATGAAGACCAGGAGCAGCAGGAGCACGGTCGTCTCGGCCAGCGTGCCGACGTCGCCGATCAGGCTGAGCAGCATGGTCACGCCGCCGACGACGACGATCGAGACCCAGGGGGTGCGGCGGTTCGGCAGCACGCGGCCGAAGGCGCTGGGCAGCAGACCGGAGGACGCCAGTCCGAACCCGACCCTGCTCGCCATCACCATGAACAGCAGCGCGCCGTTCGCGATCGCGATGAGCGCGATCAGGCCGAACAGCCACGGCGGCACCGCCACGCCGCTGGCCGCGACCACGTCGAGCAGCGGGCCGGTCGACTCCGCGAGCTCCTCGTTCGGCAGCACGATCACCGCGCCGAGGGCGATCAGCAGGTAGACCACGGCGGCGGTGATCAGCGCGCCGAACAGCGCCCGCGGATAGACCTTCGAGGGATTGCGGACCTCCTCGGCCATGTTCGCCGCGGCCTCGAAGCCGAGGAAGGAGAAGAAGGCGACGATGGATGCGGCGAACGCGCCCTGCAGCGGCGCGACCTCCGGGTTGAACTCCAGGACGCGGCCGGCGTCGCCGTTGCCGCCGCCGAAGAAGATCGCGGCGCAGACGATCACGATCACGAGTCCGCTGACCTCGATCACCGAGGCGACCAGGTTCGCGGTCAGCGACTCCTTCACCCCGCGCAGGTTGATCAGCGTGAGCACCGCGATGAAGACGATCGCGGTCGGCACGGGCGGCACGTCGAGCAGCGCACCGAGGTAGTCGCCGGCGAAGGCGTTGGCGAGGGAGGCGGCGGTGGTGATCCCGGACGCCATCATCAGGAAGCCGACGAGGAACGACAGGTAGGGCTTCCCGAACGCCCGGTCGACGTAGCGGGCGGCGCCGCCGGCGTGCGGGTACTTGGTGATCAGCTCGGCGTAGGTGCCGGCGGTCAGCAGGGCGATGACGAGCGCGATCAGCAGCGGCAGCCAGATGACGCCGCCGACGTCCGCGGCCATCGTGCCGACGAGCGTGTAGATGCCGGCGCCGAGCGTGTCGCCGACGATGAAGGCGAAGAGCAGCGGGCCGGTGATGACCTTCTTCAGCGACCCTCCGCCCTTCGCGGGGGCACTGGCGGCGGCGTTCGTCGTTTCGGTCATCCGGTGATTCCAACGAGAACGAGCGCCAGGCGCAACCCCTGCCGCGAGATCGCTGCGTGATTTCTCATGCTCGAAACACGCGGCCCCTCCCGCCGTGCGCCACGATGGGCCCACGCCCCGCGACGGATCGAGGACCCCCTGCACGACATCGCCCCGCGTCCCGGTCTGCCCGAGCGGCTCGGGCGCCTGATCCGCCTCCGCACCGTCTCCGCCGAGCTCGAGAGCGTCGACGAGGCGCTCGCGCTGCTCCGCGAGCTCTACCCCCTGACTCACGAGCGTCTCGAGCCCGAGCGGATCACCGACCGCGGACTCCTCTACCGCTGGCCGGGCCGCGACTCCAATGCGGACCCGCTGGTCCTGATGGCGCACCTGGACGTGGTGCCGGTCGAGGACCCGGCCGCCTGGACGCACCCGCCCTTCGGCGGCGACATCGTCGAGGGCGCCGTCTGGGGCCGTGGCGCCCTCGATGACAAGGGCCCGCTCGTCGTCGTGCTCGAGGCGGTCGAGAACCTGCTGTCCGCCGGCGTCGTGCCGGCCCGCGACGTCCTGCTGGCCCTCGGCGGCGACGAGGAGGTGCGCGGGGCATCGGCCCGCGCGATCGCCGAGACGCTGCACGAGTGCGGGATCGTTCCCTGGCTCGTGCTCGACGAGGGCAGCGCCGTCGTCGAGGCGCCGCTGCCCGGAGTCGTCGGGCCGGTCGCGATGATCGGCGTCGGCGAGAAGGGCCTGCTCACGCTCCGGCTGACCGCGCGCTCCGCCGGCGGTCACGCCTCCGCCCCGCCGCGACTCACCGCGGTCGGCCGGCTGGCGCGGGCGATCACCCGGCTCACGCCCTCGACCTTCCCCGCCCGGGTCCCGGAGGCGCTGGCCCGCGCGCTCGCGCTCCTCGCCGACCGAGCACCCGGCGCCCGCGGCGCGCTCTACCGGCTGCTCGGCGCCCGGCCGCAGCTCGCCGCGCCCGTGCTCGCGGCGCTCGGCGGCGAGACGGCAGCCCTGGTCCGCACCACGATCGCGCCGACGATGCTCCGCGCGGGGACCGCCGACAACGTGCTCGCGGCGGAGGCGTCCGCCGTGCTGAACCTGCGACTCGCCCCCGGGGAGACCGCGGCCGGGGCCGCCGAGCGCGTCCGCCGGCGGATCCGCGACCGCGAGGTGACCGTCGAGGTCGTGCTGGGGGAGGACCCGTCGCCGCAGTCGCCGAGCGACGGCGCCCCCTTCGCGGCGCTGCGGGCGGCGCTGGCCGTCTCGCACCCCGAGGCGGCGGTCGTCCCCTACGTCATCAACGCGGCGACCGACTCGCGCCACCTGCACCGCTTCGCCCCCGCGGTGTATCGCTTCGCACCGCTCCTGATGACGAAGGAGCAGCGCGCCGGGATCCACGGCGTCGACGAGCACGCCGACATCGCGGCCCTCGAGCGCGGCGAGCTCTTCCACCGCGCCCTGATCACCGGGCTCGACGCGTGAGGGCCCGGTGAGCCGCAGGCCGCGCAGGCGCCGGGTGTAGGTTCGTCCGTCGTGGAGACGGTGCCGATGCAGACCCAGGATCACGAGCGGACCCAGGACGGGCCAGCGGCCGGGGACCGCGTGCTCGCCGATCTGCGCGAGCTGCTCGGCGACCTCGTCCTCACCGACGCCGACGTCCTCGAGGCCTACCGCCACGACGACGCCGAGTGGGCGCCCTCCGGGCTGCCGCTGGCGGTCGTCCTCGCCGAGAGCGCGGAGGACGTGGCGCACGCCGTCCGCCTCGCCGCCCGCGCGGGTCTGAGCGTCGTCCCGCGCGGAGCCGGCACCGGCCTCTCCGGCGGCGCCAACGCGCTCGCCGGCTGCCTCGTCGTCTCGCTCGAGCGGATGGACGCCGTCCTCGAGATCGACGCCGACGAGCGCTTCGTCGTCGCTCAGCCCGGCGTGATCAACGACGCGCTGCGGGCGGCCGTCGCCGAGGCCGGACTCTGGTACCCGCCGGACCCGGCCAGCTCCGCCATCTCGACCATCGGCGGCAACGCCGCCACGAACGCCGGCGGCATCTGCTGCGTGAAGTACGGCGTCACCCGCGACTACGTCCTCGGCATGAAGGTCGTCCTCGCCGACGGCTCGCTCGTCAGCCTCGGCCGCCGCACCGCGAAGGGCGTCGTCGGCTACGACCTCACCGGCCTGATGGTCGGCTCGGAGGGCACACTCGGCATCATCGTCGAGCTGACGCTCCGCCTGCTCCCGCTCGCGGGCCGTGAGCAGCGCGCGATCGTCGGCTCCTTCGGCTCGCTCGAGGACGCCGGAGTCGCGGTCGCCGCGATCTCGGCCGCCGGCATCATCCCCTCCGCCCTCGAGATCATCGACAGCACCTGCCTGCGCGCCGTCGACGACTGGCAGCACCTCGGGCTGCCGCACGGCGTCGACACGCTGCTGCTGGCCAAGGTCGACGAGCCGGGGGAGGCGGGCCGCACCGCCGCCGACCGCGTCGAGGCGCTGATGGCCGGCGCCCGCGCGCTCTCGGTCGAGCAGGCCACCGACCAGGACGAGGTCGACCGGCTCTTCCTCGCCCGCCGCCTCGCCTATCCGGCGCTGGAGCGCCTCGGGCCGGTGCTCACCGAGGACGTCTGCGTGCCGCGCCGCGCGGTCCCGGAGATGCTCTCCCGCATCCGCTCGGCCGCAGCGGACCACGACGTGGTCATCGCGACCATCGCGCACGCCGGCGACGGCAACCTGCACCCGCTGATCATCGCGCCCGAGGGCGACGAGGCTGCGAAGGCCCGCGCGAAGAGCGCCTTCGACCGCATCGTCGAGGACTGCCTCGACCTCGGCGGCACCGTCACCGGCGAGCACGGCGTGGGCCTCCTGAAGCTGCCGGGAGCGGCCGACGAGCTCGGCCCGCGCGTGCTCGGGATGCACCGCTCGATCAAGGACGCGCTCGATCCGCTCGGCGTGCTCAACCCGGGCAAGGCGTTCCCGGGCTGAAGCGCCGCTGTCGGTTCTCCCGGGATCAGCGCGCCAGGAACTCCAGCAGTGCCTCGGTGAAGGCCTTCGGCTGCTCGATGTTCGCCGCGTGACCGTCCTTCTCGATGACGAGGGAGTCGCCGCGCGGGGCGAGCGAGGCCGCGGCGGCCGCGTGCTCGGCCGGCCAGAACTCGCTCTCGCGGCCGGCGACGAAGAGCACCGGCACGCTCGTCCGCGCGATCACCGGCCGCCAGTCCGCCGTCGCGTGGTCGTTCAGCAGCCGCCGCTCGGTCTCCGTCAGCTCCCGGCGCTCGCCGCCGCCGAGCGCCTTCAGCAGCCGCGCGATCCGCACCGGCCCCTTGGATGCGACACTCCAGCGTCCGGGATCCGGGATCGTCGTCGCGAAGAGGGTGTCGCGGTTCGCCTCGGTGTAGTCGTAGAAGCCGTAGGGCCAGTCGTCGCCGTTGAGCATCCGGGGCGTCTGGTCGACGATCACGATGCGGTCGACGCGGCTCTCGTCGGTGCTCTCGTCGGTGCTCTCGTCCGCGCTCTCTCCGGTACTCGCTCCGGTGCTCTCGTCGGTGCCTCCCGCCGTGCCTCCCGCGGAGCCGGCCAGGAACGCCCAGATCGAGTTCCCGCCCATCGACCCGCCGACCAGCGCCGCGCCGCACAGATCCAGGTGGCGCAGCAGCTGCGCGAGATCCGCGCCGTGCCGGAGCATCGTCGCGCCGGCCTCCGTCCGCTCGGACAGCCCGTGCCCCCGCCGGTCGAACGAGATCACCCGGTAGCCGGCCTCGGCGAGCGGCCCCTGCTGCGGCTTCCAGCTCGTCGCCGGCGCCTTGAACCCGGCGATCAGCACCACCGGCCGCCCGGCCGGGTCGCCCTGCTCGGTCCAGCTCAGCCGGACCCCGTCGTCCGTGGTGAAGTCCGGCATCGTGGCCCCTTGTCGCTCTCGTCGCGGCCTGCTCCGGCCGCTCCCCGCCACGCTAGTGCGGCGTGAGTGGCGCGTCGCCGCCCGCGGGGAGACTCTCGCGATCAGGCCTCCTCGAGCACGCTCCGCACCGCGTCGTTGGCCTCCCGCCACTCCTCCGGGTCCGCCTCCTCCCAGAGCTCGGTGAGCTCGCTCCCGGGCGAGTCGGCGGCGGCCAGCGCCGCGAGGGCGAGCGCGACGAGCTCGTCGTCGGGTCGCCCGGCGCGCTGCACGAAGTGCGCGATCGTCTCGGCGTGCGGACCGCCCTCCCGGCCGAGTCCGCGTGCGACCACCTCGGCGGCCGCGATCGCGAGGGTCGCGGCATCCGCGTTCACCTGCGTCGGCGAGACCGCGGCGTCCAGCGCCTCGCGGACGTACTGCCAGTCGCCGGCCTCGTCGAGCTCGTAGACCCAGTCGCTCGCCGTGTCGTTGCCGAACGGCTCTCCACTCCATGCACCCATGGCCCGACGCTACGCCGACGCGCGCGCGGCCGCATCGCCGACGCTCCGATCGATCCGTCGGGGAAGCACCTGCCGGAGAACGCGAGGCAGCCCTTCACGACGGATCGAAGCGGGCGGGACAGCCCTTCGCGACGGATCGATCCGCGCGGAGGAGGGTCGTGCCTCAGGCCAGCCGCTCGCTGAGCGCGACGATGACGCCCTCCGGGCCGCGGACATACGCCATCCGCCAGGCACCCTCGTACTCGCCGACACCGCCGACCAGCCCGTACCCGTCGCCTGCGAGCCGCTCGAGGACGGCGGCGAGGTCGTCGACGACGAAGGCCAGACTCCGGAGCCCCGGCTCGTCCGCCTCAACGGGGGCGGGGACGGGCCGCGGTGCGGGCCGGACGAACCGCGAGAGCTCGACGGCGGTCCCGCCGCCGGGCGGCCGCAGCATCACGATGTCGGTCCGGGCGTCCTGCATGCCGACCACCGTGTCGAGGAACTCGCCCTCCACGGGCGCCCGCCCCTCGAGCACGAGGCCCAGCCCGACGACGAAGAACGCCGTCGCCGTCTCGAGATCGTGCACTGTCACGCCGACGTGGTCGAATGCGGTGATCCCCACCATGAGCGCCTCCTCGTGTCGAGCACAGTCAGGCAGGGTGGGGGCCCGCTGTCAACGGGCGGCCGATCCCTGCTCCGGGGCGGTGAGCGGGCGGGTCGGCCCGCCGCTCCGAGTTCCCGAGGCGTTCATCACCGGGAGTCCCTCGCGCGTGACCCGGCTCGCCCGCACTGGGTAGGCTGTACTGCTCCGTCGTCGAGGGGGAGCGGTCGCGGAGGAACGATGGGCAAGAAGCGCAATCAGGGACGATCCGGGAACGGGCGCTCCGGCGGCTCCGGCGGCCAGGGCGGCGGCCGCACGGCCGAGACCGCGCTGATGGTGCGGTTCCGCAGCTGGTACCGGTCGCACCTCGCCGACGTCGCCGTCCTGCACGAGCACCTCGACGTCGACGAGGCCGTGGAGGTCCTCACCGACCTCTTCGCCATGACCCGCGACCTCCGCCCGCGCGGCTCGTTCGCCCAGCCGGACGCCGAGCTCCTCGAGGCCGTCTTCGACCAGATCGAGGCCGACCTCTCCGGCGAGGAGAGCGAGGCCGACCTGGACGACACCCTCTTCACCGTCGCCGAGGTCGTCGAGCACTTCCTCGACTTCCTCACCGACGAGGACCTCTGGACCGGCACCGACGAGGAGCTCGACGAGTGTCAGGCCGTGCTCGACGAGGTCCTCGACCTCGCCGGCTCCTTCGTCGAGGCCGTCCTCGACGACCTGCTCGAGGTCGAGGAGATCCCGGACGCCGAGATGCTCTCCGCCGCCCGCGCCACCGCCCTCGTGCACGCCGCCGACGTCGTCGTCGAGCACCTCGCCGCCACCGACGGAGCGACGATCTCCGAGCGCGCCGCCCGCGAGATCATGGTCGAGGCCGGTGTCGCCTCCGCCGGCTCGTCGCCGAGCGACGACGCCGTCCGCATCCCGGTCTCCGCCTGGTGGGACGCGCTCGTCGCCTCCGAGGTGCTCGACACCGACGGCTCCACCGCGGGCCTCGGTGACGCCGCGCCGGCCTGGCGCAGCTCCGAGGCGCGCGAGGCCACGGTCGAGCGCATCGCCTACATCGCCCGCTTCATCGAGCTCTGGCTCGTCAGCGCGCAGGAGGCGCTCGCCGTCGCCGACACCGAGAACGGCGCCTTCTCGCCGCGCGAGCGCGCGATCACCACCACCGACGCCGTCCTCGCGCGGATCGCGGTCGCCTGCCAGGCGCAGATCCACGAGGGCCTCGTCGTCGGCGAGCTGGTCGACGAGCTCGCCGCCGATCTCGACGTCTCGCTCGAGGACGCGCTGGACGAGCGCGAGCGGATGGTCGGCGCGGCCGAGCGGATGCTCGACGAGGCCGCCGAGCTCGGACTGCTGCTGCACTCGCCCGAGTTCGGCTACGTGCTCCCCGAGGGCCTGCAGCCGGTCCTCGCCTCGGTCGTCCGCGCGAGCATCGTGCTGCTCGGCGCCCGCGACGCCACCCGCCTCGAGATCCTCGACGAGGCGACGGAGGACACCGACGCCGCCTACGCCCTGCACGTCTCGCTGCTCGGCACGAAGCCGGTCGTCTGGCGTCGGCTCGAGCTGTCCTCGGAGTCGTCGCTGCGCGATCTGCACCTCGCCCTGCAGCTCTCGCTCGGCTGGACCGACGCGCAGCCGCACTACTTCAGCGTCGGCGTGCCCGACGAGGAGCAGGCGCCGATCGGCTCGCCGGCCGACGCGGAGGAGCTCGGCTCCGGCCTCGTCGACGAGGGCGGTGTCGCGCTCGCCGAGGTGCTCGAGAGCGTCGGCGACGAGCTGTTCTACGTCTACGACCTCGAGGACGAGTGGCGCCACGTCATCCGCCTCGAGTCGGTGTCGCCGCTCGGCGCCGCCCTGCCGCGCTGCACCGGCGCGCGCGGAGCCGCTCCGCTCGACGCGCCCGGCGGCCCGGCCGCCTGGGCCGACACGGTCCGCGCCGCGACGGACCCGTCGTCCGCCGACCACGCGGAGGCGCTCGACGCCCTCGGGCTCGCCCCGGAGGCGGCGTTCGACCCCGCGAGCGTCGACGTCGACGGCATCAACCGCTCGCTCGGCCTGCTCCGCGCGGCGGTCTGACCGGTCCGCGCCGCAGAACGTCAGCCGAGAGGCCCCGTCATCGCCGATCGCGGCTGACGGGGCCTCTCGGCTGATGCTGTGTCGTCAGCTCTCCGTCACGGGCTGAGCAGCAGCTTGCCGATGTGTCCGGAGGCGGTCATCCGCTCGTGGGCCCGCTCGGCCTCGGCCAGCGGGATCACCTCGTCGACCACCGGCCGCACCGTCCCGTCCGCGACGAGCGGCCAGACGCTCTCGCGCACCGCGGCGACGATCGCGCGCCGCTCCTCCAGCGGCCGGGCGCGGAGCGTCGTGGCGTGGACCGCCGCGCGCTTGCGCATCAGCGTCCCGATGTCGAGGGAGCCCTGCGCGCCGGACTGGTTGCCGATGAAGACGACGCGGCCGCCGAGCGCGAGCGCCTCGACGTCGCGGGCGAGGTAGTCGCCGCCGACCGGATCCAGGATCACGTCGACCCCGCCGTCCGTCTCGGCCGCGATCCGCTCCACGAAGTCCTGCTCGCGGTAGTCGATCAGGATGTCCGCGCCCAGCGCCCGGCAGGCGTCGAGCTTCCGCGGGCTGCCGGCCGTCACGGCCACCCGGGCGCCGATCGCGGAGGCGATCTGGATCGCGGTGGTGCCGATCCCGCTGCCGCCGCCGTGGATCAGCACGGTCTCGCCGGCGCGGAGCCCGGCGACCAGGACCAGGTTCGACCAGACGGTCGCGGTCGTCTCGGGCAGCGCGGCGGCCGAGATCAGGTCGACGCCCTCCGGCACCGGCAGCAGCAGCCCCGCGTCGACGACGACGTGCTCGGCGTAGCCGCCGCCGGAGAGCAGCGCGCAGACCTCGTCGCCCTGGGCGACCGTCGTGACGCCCTCGCCGAGGCCGACGACGGTCCCGGACACCTCCATGCCGAGGATCTCCGACGCTCCGGCCGGCGGCGGGTACACGCCGGCGCGCTGCCCGAGGTCGGCGCGGTTCACGCCCGCGGCGGCCACGCGGAGCAGCACCTCGCCGGGTCCGGGGGAGGGGGTGGCGGTCTCCTCGAGCACGAGGCGGGAGTCGGGGCCGGGGTTCTCGACGCGGATCGCAAGCATCCCGCGATGCTACGCCGCGCGCCTCCACGGGCGGTCCCGTCCGATCCGCAGGTGATCCGGCGCTCCGCCGGCGCCTCCGCGCGGACGAGAGCGCGCTCCCGCCGGGACCGCCTGCGGATCGCGCGCCGGCGTCAGGCGTGCTCCGCGAGGAACGCCAGCACCGCGTCCTTGAACGCCCGCGCCGGCACCGTGCTCGTGTGATCGCGGCCCGGGACGCTGACGAAGCGCGCGCCCGCCTCCTCCGCCAGCCGCGCCCCGCCTGGCGCGATCGGGTCGGCCCCGCCCGTCACCATCAGCGTCGGCAGCTCGGGGTGCGCGCCGAGCTCCGGATGCGCCCCACCGCGCACCCCGTCGGCCACCGCCACCAGGGCGGCCAGGTCGTTCCCGGCGACGCCCTCCGCCATGCCGATGAACGCGCGGGTGAACCGGTCGTCGATCTCGCCGCCGTCGGCCACCCGCGCCCGGGCCGCCGCCGCATCGAAGTGCCGCAGCGGCTCGCCCACCGTGAGCCCGCCGAGGCTGAGCGTCGCCAGCAGCTCCGGGCGCTCCAGCCCGAGCACCCAGCCCATCCGCGCGCCGAGCGAGTAGCCGAGATAGTGCGGAGCGATCAGGTCGTAGGTCTCGATGACCCGCACGATGTCGGCGACCATCAGGTCGACCCCGTACGCGCCGGCGCGATGCGGCTTCTCGCTGGCGCCGTGCCCGCGCTGATCGAGCGCGACGACCCGGTACCCGGCGCGAGTCAGCGTCCGCAGCCAGCCCGCCGTCTCCCAGTTCAGCACCGCGTTCGACGCGAATCCGTGCACGGCCAGCACGGTCGGCGCCCCCTCGTCGCCGAGCGCGTACGTCGCGATCCGCGTCCCGTCGTCGGCGACCACGGACACGGGCGGGGGGAAGGCGATCGGCGTCACCCCACCACCCTGCCATCCCGCGGACGCCTGCTCCTCCGCGCTCCGCGGTGTCCGGACCGGCGAGCCGGTGTCGGACCCTCGGACGGCGACGAGCCCGCGTCCGGCGCCATCCTCCCGCGAGCGCGATGAACATCGCATCGATCTCCGTCTCCGTCGTGACCACCTTCCTCATCAGCCGGCTGGTGCTCTTCCTCCGGCACCGACGACGCTGAGCACGACGACCGACGGACGCCGCGGTCAGCGTCGCGGAACAGGACCTCGAGTCGCCGTCAGCGCACCGGACGGGAGGAGCGGACGAACGGCACCGCGATGACGAGGCGGACGCTCCGGCCGCGGCCCGAGCGGACGCCGAGCACGACGCAGAGCACGAGGTTCAGCACGAAGAGGCCGAGGATGGCCGCGATGGTGAGGGTGGGCCAGCCGCCGCCCCAGGTGTCGCGGACCGAGACGAGCGCGAGGTGCAGCGGCACGAGCATCAGCTGGAGGGCGAGATAGGTCAGCTGCCAGTTCACAGCGACGACGCCGTTGCGGTCGCTCAGAGTGCCGCCGCGACGCCGGGCGCCCCAGGCCAGCACCGTCGCCGTCACCGAGATCAGCGGGGAGAGGATCACGAAGCCCGCGATCGCCGACAGTCCGGCGAGCCAGACCGCGCGGGCCCCGCGGCCGTCGCGGCGACGGCGCAGCGTCTCGTCGTCGTCCATCCGCGGCCGCTCCCTCGCGATCGTCCCGGCGCACCGCCGGTCGTCCCAGTCTCGCACCGGCCCCCGGGAGTGAGTGGGGGGTTCCCCCTCCCGCCCGGGGGTTAGCCGGATGGGGGAGGATCCGCGTCCTCCGTAGCGTGGAGGCATCGCCGGGCGCCCCGGCACCGCACCCCGCAGAAGGAGCACCGACCATGTCGAACGCCGAGACCACCCCGTCCGCCAGCACCACCCGCACCACCTCCGCCGACGAGCAGCCCACCGAGGTCTACGGCTCGACCGCCGTCCTCACCGACCCGGCCCCGGAGTCGCGGCAGCAGCAGTCCGAGCAGCAGGACCCGCCGTTCGAGCGGCCCGCCGCGCCGCACCCGGCCCCCTACGGCGTCCCGCCCGTCGCCGTCGCCCCGGCGCCGTCCACTCCGTTCTCGCTGACCAGCCTCATCCTCGGCGTCACCTCCGTCTTCTTCGGCCTCACCGTCATCGCGCCGGTCGCCGGCCTCGTCTTCGGCATCCTGGGCCTCCGCCGCGAGCCGACCGGCCGCACGCTCGCGATCTGGGGCATCGTCCTCAACGCGGTGATGATCAGCCTCGTCGTGCTCTTCGTCGTCGCCCTGCTCTTCCTCGGCCTGCTGGTCCCGTTCGTCGCGATCGCCACCGGCACCGACGTCGACTGACCGGGCAGGCGCTCCCGACTCAGGTCAGGAACGCCCGCAGCAGCGCCGCGGAGGCGTGCACGTGCTCGGTCATCAGCCGGGCCGCCTCCGCCGCCCGACCGGTGAGGATCGCCGTCACGAGTGCCCGGTGCTGCTCGTCCGCGTGGGCGATGTTCCGCGGCAGCAGCGGGATGTCGTCCAGCAGGGCGTTCACCCGCGTCCGGCTCTCGGCCACGAGCGGCAGCAGCGACGGGACGCCGGCCAGCTCGGCGATGGTCAGGTGCAGCCGGGAGTCGAGCCGCCGGTAGTCCTCGGGGCTCGCGTCCTCGACGTCGGCGAGAGCCCGGAACAGCTGCTCCCGATCGGCGGCCGTCAGGTCCGCGCCGGCCGCGAGCCGCGCCGCCCCCACCTCGAGGATCTCGCGCAGCGCCACCACGTCGTCGATCTCGGCCCGGTCGAAGCCGCGCCGGCCGACCGGCGCCGCCGGCAGCTCCTCCGCCACGAAGGCCCCGCCGTACCGGCCGCGCCGCACCACCAGGTAGCCCGCGTCCGCGAGCGAGGCGATCGCCTCGCGCAGGGTGTCGCGCCCCACGCCGAGCTGCGCGGCGAGCTCGCGCTCGGAGGGGAGCCGCTCGCCGGGCCCCACGAGCCCGAGACTCACCGTCTGCATCAGCCGCTGCACCGTCTCCTCGAAGGCGTTGATCCGGAGCAGCCGCCGGAGGATCGCCTCCCTGGCGCTCGCCGCGGGAGCCGCCGGGCGGCCCTCCGCGTCGTCGTCCGTCCCGCCCGTCCCGGTGCCCGCGCTCACGTCGTGCTCACTCCGGGGTCACGTAGGCGGAGGAGATGCCGCCGTCGACGAGGAACGTCGCCCCGGTGATGAAGGACGCGTCGTCGCTGGCGAGGAACGCCACCGCGGCGGCGAGCTCCTCCGGCTCCGCGAAGCGCCCGACCGGGATGTGCACCAGCCGACGCTGAGCCCGCACCGGATCGGCCGCGAACAGCTCCTGCAGCAGCGGGGTGTTCACCGGACCCGGGCAGAGCGCGTTGACCCGGATGCCCTGGCGCGCGAACTGCACGCCCAGCTCGCGGCTCATCGCGAGCACGCCGCCCTTCGACGCGGTGTAGCTGATCTGCGACGTCGCCGAGCCGAGCACCGCGACGAACGAGGCCGTGTTGATGATCGATCCGCGACCCTGCTTCGTCATGTGCCGGAGTGCCGCACGGCAGCAGAGGTAGACCGACTTCAGGTTGACGTCCTGCACGCGCTCCCAGGCCGGCAGTTCGGTGGTCTCGATGGAGTCGTCGTCGGGCGGCGAGATGCCCGCGTTGTTGAAGGCGATGTCCACCGAGCCGTAGGCGTCGACCGCGGCCTGGAAGAGCGCGTCGACCTCCGCCTCGCTGGTGACGTCGACCCGGACGAACATCCCGCCGAGCGCCTCCGCCACCTCGGTGCCGCGCGCGACGTCGACGTCGGCGATCACCACGCGCGCCCCCTCGCTTGCGAAGCGCGTCGCGGTGGCGAGGCCGATCCCGCTGGCGCCGCCGGTGACGACGGCGACCTTGCCGGCGAGGCGCTGCGTGAGGTCGATCGGGGTGGTGTCGAGGGGAGGGAGAGCCATGGTGCGGCCTTTCACGGGAGGGTGCGGGGGTGGAACGGGGCGGGTCAATCGGCCGCGAAGAAGATGTTCTTGGTCTCGGTGAAGCCGAGTGCCGCGTCGGGTCCGAGCTCACGGCCGAGCCCGGACTGCTTGAAGCCGCCGAACGGGGTCGAGTAGCGGACCGAGGAGTGAGAGTTGACCGACAGGTTGCCGCTCTCGACCGCCCGTGACATCCGCAGCGCGCGGCCGAGGTCGCGGGTCCAGATCGAGCCGGAGAGGCCGTAGTCGGTGTCGTTGGCGAGCCGGATCGCGTCGGCCTCGTCCTCGAAGGGGAGGACGGAGACGACCGGGCCGAAGACCTCCTCGCGCCAGACCGGGTCGCCGCTCGAGGGCAGCAGCACGGTCGGCGGGAACCAGAAGCCGGGGCCGGCGGGCGCCGAGCCGCGGAACGCGACGGGCGCTCCCTCCGGGACGAAGGCGGCGACGCGCTCGTGGTGCGCGGCCGCGACCAGCGGGCCCATCTCGGTCGCCTCCTCGCGCGGGTCGCCGACGACGACGCCCTGCACGGCCGGCTCGAGCAGCTCGAGGAAGCGGTCGAGGACGCTCCGCTCGACCAGGATCCGGCTGCGGGCGCAGCAGTCCTGGCCGGCGTTCTCGAAGACGCCGTACGGGGCGGTGCTCGCGGCGCGCTCCAGGTCGGAGTCGGCGAAGACGATGTTCGCGCTCTTGCCGCCGAGCTCGAGCGTGACCCGCTTCACCTGGTCGGCGCAGCCCGCCATCACCCGCTTGCCGACGCGCGTCGAGCCGGTGAAGACGACCTTGCGGACCAGCGGATGGGTCACGAAGCGCTCGCCGACGACGTCGCCGCGGCCGGGCAGCACCTGGAAGAGGCCCTCCGGCAGTCCGGACGCGAGGGCCAGCTCGGCGAGGCGGAGGCTCGTCAGCGGCGTCCACTCGGCCGGCTTCAGCACGACGGCGTTGCCCGCGGCGAGCGCCGGCGCGAAGCCCCAGGAGGCGATCGTCATCGGGAAGTTCCACGGCGTGATGATCCCGACGACGCCGAGCGGCTCGTGCACCGTCACGTCCAGGCCGCCGGCGACCGGGATCTGCGCGCCGAGCAGCCGCTCCGGAGCGGCGGAGGAGTACTCGAGGACGTCGCGGACGTGCCCCGCCTCCCAGCGCGACTGCGTGATCGGGTGACCGGAGTTCCGGGTCTCGAGCTGCGCCAGCTCCTCGATCGCGTCGTCGACGGCGGCGGCGAAGCGGCGGAGGGCGCGGGCCCGGTCGAGCGGGGCCAGCGCCGCCCAGCCGCGCTGCGTCACGGCCGCGCGCTCGATCGCGGCGTCGATGGTCGCGAGGTCGGCGAGGTCGACCTCGTCGAAGGCGGCGCCCGTCGAGGGGTCGACGAGGGTCTGCGTCGTCGTCTGCGCGGTCGTCGTCGGCGGGGCGGGCGTCTGCGGTGTCATCGGAGTGCGTCCTTCGGGGTGCTGAGGGAGGAGCCTTCTGCCGCGCCGGTGCCCGCGCGGTGCGCGATCGCGGCGGCCACCAGGCCGGTGAAGAGGCGGGTGTCGGCGGTGTCCTCCTCCGGGTGCCACTGCACGCCGAGCGCGAAGCGGCGCCCCGGCAGCTCGAGCGCCTCGATGGTGCCGTCGGCGGTCCGCGCGGCGACCTCGAGGCCGTCGGCGACCCGGTCGACCGCCTGGTGGTGGTACACCTGCGCGACGACGGCGTCCTCACCGAGCAGTCCGCGCAGTCGTGACTCCGGCTCGACCGCGACGTCCACGTGCGAGAACACGCCGCCGCCCGCCTGGTAGCGGCGGTCGCCGACCACGTCGGGCAGGTGCTGGTGCAGGGTGCCGCCGAGCGAGACGTTGAGCAGCTGCGCGCCGCGGCAGATGCCGAGGAACGGCAGGTCGGCCTCGAGCGCGGCGGTCATCAGGTGGTCCTCCCAGGCGTCGCGCTCGGGGCGGGGGACGTCGGTCTCGGGGTGCGCCTCCTGGCCGTAGCGGGCGGGGTCGATGTCCTTGCCGCCGCAGACGATCAGCCCGTCGAGGCGCTCGACGACGGCGCGCGCGGTCTCCGCCGAGGCGGGCTGCGGCGGCAGGAGCAGCGCGACGCCGCCTGCCCGCGTCACCGAGTCGATGTAGTTCGCGGGCAGGAAGGACGCCTCGACGTCCCAGACGCCGGAGACGGCGCGCTCGCGGTAGGTGGTGAGCCCGATGATCGGACGCGGGGCGACGGGACCCTGCTCGGAGTCCGTCCGCGGGTCAGAGCCGCTCAAAGCCGCGCACCCTCTCCCAGTCGGTGACGGCGGCGTCGTAGGCGGCGAGCTCCACCCGGGCGTTGTTCACGTAGTGGTCGACGACCTCGTCGCCGAAGGCGGCCCTCGCCAGGGCGGAGGACTCGAACAGGTCGGCGGCCTCGCGCAGGGTCGTCGGGACGCGCGGCGCTCCGGACCCGTAGGCGTTCCCGGTGCAGACGTCCTCGAGCTCCAGCTCGTTCTCGATGCCGTGCAGCCCCGCGGCGACGAGTGCGGCGACGGCCAGGTACTGGTTGACGTCGCCTCCCGGAACCCGGTTCTCGACGCGCATCCCGGCGCCGTGGCCGACGACGCGCAGGGCGCAGGTGCGGTTGTCGAGACCCCAGGCGACGGCGGTCGGCGCGAACGACCCGTCGACGTAGCGCTTGTAGGAGTTGATGTTCGGCGCGAAGAAGAGGGTGAACTCGCGCATCGCGGCGAGCTGGCCGGCCAGGTAGTGCCGGAAGAGCGGCGACATCCCGTGCTCGCTCTCCGCGTCGGCGAAGACGGGCGTGCCGTCGGTGCCGCGGAGGGAGAGGTGGATGTGGCACGAGTTGCCCTCGCGCTCGTTGAACTTGGCCATGAAGGTCAGGCTCTTGCCGTGCTTGTCGGCGATCTCCTTCGCCCCCGACTTGTAGATCGAGTGGTTGTCGCAGGTGACGAGGGCGGCGTCGTAGCGGAAGCCGATCTCCTGCTGGCCGAGGTTGCACTCGCCCTTGATGCCCTCGCAGTACAGGCCGGCGCCCTCCATCGACACCCGGATGTCCCGCATCAGCGGCTCCATCCGCGTCGAGGCGAGCAGCGCGTAGTCGATGTTGTAGTCGCTGGCAGGCGTGAGGCCGCGGTAGCCCTTCGCGAAGGCCTCGCGGTAGGAGTCGTCGAACACGATGAACTCGAGCTCGGTGGCGACGAACGCCTCGAGGCCGCGCTCGGCCAGGCGGTCCAGCTGCGCGCGGAGGATCTGCCGCGGCGCCTCGCCGACCGGAGCGTCGTCGAGCCAGGTGAGATCGGCCGTGACCAGCGCGGTCCCCGGCAGCCACGGCGCGAGACGCAGCGTCGAGAGGTCCGGGATCATCTTCATGTCGCCGTAGCCGCGCTCCCAGCTCGAGATCGCGTAGCCCTCGACGGTGTTCATCTCGACGTCCACGGCGAGCAGGTAGTTGCAGCACTCGGCTCCGTGCGCAGCGACCTCGTCCTGGAAGAGCCTCGCCGAGATCCGCTTGCCGACGAGCCGGCCCTGCATGTCGGTGAAGGCGACGATCACCGTGTCGATCTCACCGGCGTCGATGAGATCGTCGAGTCGCTCGAGGGTGAGCATGCCCCGCACCGGGGCGGGATCGGCGGCACCTCGTCGATCGGCGGCACGGCTCTCGGCGCTGACAGGTGCCATGGGATGCCTCCGGGGGTCACTCCGCCGGGTGGCCGGACGAGGCCGCATGGTCGGATCGGGGTCCATTGAAGCACAGCCGCTGTCGCCGGGGAGTGACGCCGCGCTCGCTGGCGCGGAGCTCGCGCCGATCGTCGGATCCTTCGGATCGCGCCGTTCACACCGTCGTAACGCCATCGGTCTTCCCAGCGTCCATTGAGGTCCCTATGCTCGGACCACCCGAGCCGAGGAGACCCGATGGCAGAGCAGACGAAGCAGACTCCGACGAGCAAGGGTGCGCGGCGCCCGGCGGCGTCGGGACCCGACTCCGCGAACGTCACCAGCACCGCGGGGGTGACCTATCGCGAGGCCGAGGAGGGCTACTTCGAGAAGCGCACCCTGCGCCGCTCCGCGGGCGTCTGGGGCCTGTGGGGCCTGGCGGTCGCCGCCGTCATCTCCGGCGACTTCTCGGGCTGGAACTTCGGCATCGCCTTCGCCGGCTTCGGCGGGATGCTCATCGCCTTCGCCGTCCTCGTGGTGATGTACTACGGCCTGATCTTCTCGATCGGCGAGATGTCCGCCGCCATGCCGCACACCGGCGGCGCCTACTCCTTCGCCCGCTCGGCCATGGGGCCGTGGGGCGGCCTGGTGACGGGGCTGGCCGAGACCATCGAGTACGTGGCCACCACCGCCGTCGTCGTGTTCTTCTCCGCGCAGTACGCGAACGGGGTGACGAGCGAGCTGCTCGGCTTCGATCTCTCCGGTGCGATGTGGATCTGGTGGCTGGTGCTCTACATCGTCTTCGTCGCCCTGAACTCGGCGGGCGCGGCGATCTCGTTCCGCTTCGCGATCGTCGTCTCGATCGTGTCCATCGCGATCCTCCTGGCCTTCTCCGTGATGGCGCTGCTGTCGCCGGCGCTGGACTGGTCGAGTCTGTGGAACATCGCGCCGGACGCGGGTCAGACCGAGTTCCTCCCGCACGGCGTCCTGCCGATCCTCTTCGCGCTGCCGTTCGCCATGTGGTTCTTCCTCGGCATCGAGGAGCTGCCGCTCGCGGCCGAGGAGGCGCACGACCCGGTCCGCGACATCCCCCGTGCCGGCTTCTGGGCCCGCGGCACCCTGATCGTGACCGGCCTGCTCGTCCTCTTCCTCAACACGGCGCTGATCGGCTCCGAGGACATGGGCGTCTCGACCGAGCCGCTGCTCGACGGCTTCCGCGCGATGGTCGGCGACGGCGCGGCCGCTGTGCTCGCGCTCTTCGCCCTGATCGGGCTGCTCGCGTCGCTGCAGGGCATCATGTTCGCCTACGGGCGCAACATGTACTCGCTCTCCCGGGCCGGCTACTACCCGCGGGTGTTCTCGCTCACCGGTAAGCGCCAGACTCCGTGGATCGCGCTCACCGTGGGGGCCGTGATCGGCTTCGTCGCCCTCGTCGTCGTCGACGTGCTCAGCAGGCTCGACCCGGACAACGCCGGCGCCGTCGCGGGCGCGATCGTGCTGAACATCGCGGTCTGGGGCGCGGTCGTCGCCTACTTCATGCAGATGGTGTCGTTCGTGCTGCTGCGCCGACGGTTCCCGAACGCGAGCCGGCCCTACCGCAGCCCGTGGGGCCTCCCGGGTGCGGTGATCGCGGCACTGATCAACGTGCTGATCTTCCTCGGCTTCCTCTTCAACGACGCGTTCCAGCCGGCGATCATCGCGATCGCCGTGGTCTACGTGATCATCCTGATCGGCTTCGCCGTCTGGGGCCGGAAGCGCCTCGTCCTCTCGCCCGAGGAGCGCTACGCGCTGAGCGGCGGACTGCAGGCCGCGCCGAGCATCCCGGAGCCGGACCGCGTCGACTGAGCGCGGGGTGGCGGCACCGTGTCAGGCGCCGCCGCCCCGGCTGTCGTAGGCGCGGTCGAACGCGACGGGGGAGTAGCCGTCGCGCCGGACCGCGAGTGCGAGCGGAACCGCGACGGCGGCGAGGAGAGCGAGGACGAGGAGCAGGGCGAGCATGGGGCATCCGATCTCGAGGTGATGCTCCGAGAGTGGCCCGGTCCACGCGTCCCTGGGGGCGAGAAGAAGGGCCACTCTGCGCGTCACGGTCCTTCGGTGGCCGCTTCGTCCGAGGTGGCCCGACCGACGGTGGATCCGTCCACCCGACCGGCGTCCGGCGATCCGTCGAGCAGGAGGCGGGCCGGAGCCTGCGCCGAACGCCGCCGATCCGCCCGGAGCGGAGCCCCGGCGTAGGCTGGCGGCGCAGTTCGCGGACCCCCTGCACCCTTCGGGGCCGCACGACGACAGCGACGGAGCTGACGTGACATCCGCCTCGACCACCCTCCCCGAGAGCACCGACCCTGCGAGCAACGACCCCCTGAGCAACGACCCCGTGAGCAACGGCCCGCGGGGCACCGCCCTGCAGGCCCCGCCGGAAGGACCCCCCGTGGACGCCGCCACCCGCACCGAGACCGACTCGCTCGGCCCGCTCGACATCCCGGCCGACGCCTACTGGGGCATCCACACCGCCCGAGCGCTGGACAACTTCCCGATCTCCAAGCGCCCGATCTCGATCTACCCCGATCTGGTCCGCGCCCTGGCGACCGTCAAGCTCGCCGCCGCGCGGGCGAACACCGAGATCGGCAGCCTCGCCCCGGCGAAGGCCGAGCTGATCGAGCAGGCCTGCCGGCGGATCATCGACGGCGAGTTCCACGACCAGTTCGTGGTCGGCGTGATCCAGGGCGGCGCGGGCACCTCGACCAACATGAACGCGAACGAGGTCGTCGCCAACGTCGCCCTCGAGATCGCCGGGCGCCCCAAGGGCGACTACGCCTTCCTGCACCCGCTCGACGACGTGAACCGCAGCCAGTCGACGAACGACGTCTACCCCACCTCGATCAAGATCGCGATGACCTGGTCGCTGCGCCGCCTGCTCGACGAGCTCGCCCTGCTCCAGGCCGCGTTCTCGCGGAAGGCCGTCGAGTTCGGCAGCGTCCTCAAGGTCGGCCGCACCCAGCTGCAGGACGCCGTCCCGATGACCCTCGGCCAGGAGTTCCACGGCTTCGCCACCACGCTCGGCGAGGACCACGCCCGCCTCTCGGAGACGATCTGGCTGCTCGCCGAGGTCAACATCGGCGCCACCGCGATCGGCACCGGCATCACCGCCGACCCGCGCTACGGCGCGGCCGCCGTCCGCCACCTCAACGAGCTCACCGACCTCGACCTCGAGATGGCGCAGGACCTCGTGGAGGCCACCAGCGACACCGGGGTCTTCATGTCGTTCTCGAGCGCGCTGAAGCGCTCGGCCATCAAGCTGTCGAAGATCTGCAACGACCTGCGCCTGCTCTCCTCCGGCCCGCAGGCCGGCTTCGGCGAGATCAACCTGCCGTCGCGCCAGGCGGGCTCGAGCATCATGCCCGGCAAGGTGAACCCGGTGATCCCCGAGGTGGTCAACCAGGTCGCCTACTCGGTGGCGGGCGCCGACGTCACCGTGACGATGGCGGCCGAGGCGGGTCAGCTGCAGCTGAACGCGTTCGAGCCCGTCATCGCGCACTCGCTCCTGCAGAGCATCACCTGGATGACCCAGGCCTGCCTCACCCTTCGCATCAACTGCATCGACGGCATGACCGCGAACGTCGACCGGCTCGAGGCGATGGTCGCCTCCTCCGTCGGCGTCGTGACCGCGCTGACCCCGAGCATCGGCTACACCGCGTCGGCGGCGATCGCGAAGGCGGCGCTCGCCACCGGCCGCAACGTCGCCGACCTCGTCGTCGAGGCCGGCCTGATGTCCCGCGAGGAGGTCCTGCGCCTCATCTCACCCGCCCGCCTCTCCGGCATCGAGGCGATGACCGCCGCCCTCCCGATCATCGAGCCCCCCACGGAGTAGCCCGCCCCGCCCCCTCCGCGAGATGCCACTTGTGCACGCTTTCCTCGGCGTGTCGCGCTTATAAGTGGCATCTCGCGGGGAGCGCCTGCGCGCAGCTGCCGAGGAGCATCACCCGGGCGGGTCGCACTCAGTGCTGGTGCGTCGCGGTCAGCTTTCCGCGAGATGCCACTTGTGCGCGCCCTTTGCGGCGTGTCGCGCTCATAAGTGGCATCTCGCGGCGAGGTGGCGGGCGGCGTAGCTGCGCCAGGGGGCCCAGGGGCGGGACGCCTCGGTCAGAGCTCGGGGAGTCGAGGGAAGGCCGAGTGCGGCGGCGCCGGCGCGGACCGCCTGGTCGCCGGCCGGCAGGACGTCCGGGTCGCCGGTGATCCGCGCCGCGACGGAGACGGCCGTCGCCGGGTCGATGCCGTCGACGGCGAGCAGGCGCTCCACCAGGTCCTCGCGGCGGAGGCCCGCGTCCAGGCGCAGAGTGCCGTCAGCCAGGAGGGCCGCGCTCCGCCGGACCGTCTCGATGAGGCGTTCGGAGCCGCGCAGCACGTCCGCTCCGTTCTCCGCGATCGCCGCGGGAGACGGGAACGCGTGGGTGACGCCGCCGGCGGCGAGGCCGGCGGGCAGCGGCTCGCCGAGCGCCGCGACCAGCCGGGTCAGCGCCGTGCGCGCGACCGCAGCCGGCGCACCGAGCCCGATCAGCGCGCGCAGCAGGGTCTCGGCCGGGTCGACGGAGCCCGCCAGGCGTATCCCGGGGGTCTCGGCGACCAGCGGCGCCAGCACCGGATCGGCGCCGAGCGCCTCGTCGATCGCGGCGGAGTCGGCGTCGAGGTCGAGCAGCCGGCGCACCCGCGCGACCAGGGGGCCGACGTCGGCCACCGAGACCAGGGTCGCGGTGCAGCGGATCGCCTCGCCGTCCGGCTCGAGCCGCACGACCGCCGGGCCGCCGGGCAGCGCGAGCGAGCGCGAGTACCGGCCCTGCCCCGCCTCCTCGAGCCCCGGCACTGCGTCGGCGCCGAGGACGGCGAGCACGCCCGGATCGAACGGCGCCCGCACGGCGAGCCGCAGCTCGAGCGTCGTCGCGCCCGCGTGGACGGCCGCCTCCGACCGGCCTCCCCGGGCCGAGGCCCGCAGTGCGCTCGGGCTCCGCTCGTACACCTCCTGGATCGTCGCGTTGAACTGCCGGATGCTCGCGAACCCCGCGGCGAACGCCACCTCCGACACCGGCAGCTCCGTGCCGGTGAGCAGCAGCCGGGCGGTCTGCGCCCGCTGCGCCCGGGCGAGGGCGAGCGGCGGCGCACCCAGCTCGACGCGCAGGATCCGCCCGAGCTGGCGGGCGCCGTAGCCCAGGCGCCCGGCCAGCCCCTCGACCCCCTCGCGATCGACCACACCGTCGCCGATCAGCCGCATCGCGCGCGCCGCGGTGTCGTCGCGCAGGTTCCACTCCGGCGACCCGGGCACCGCGTCCGGCAGGCAGCGCTTGCAGGCGCGCAGGCCCGCCTCGTGCGCGGCCGCCGCGGTCGGGTAGAACCGGACGTTCGCGGGCCGGGGCGTCGTGGCGGGACAGCTCGGCCGGCAGTAGATGCCGGTCGAGTGCACCCCGGTGATGAACCGGCCGTCGAAGCGGGAGTCGCGCGAGGCGACCGCGCGGTAGCGCTCCTCGAACAGCGGATCCTCGATCATGCTCCGAGACTGGCACGCCCCGCGGCCGGAGGATCGCGGGAATCGGACACGGCTCCGCGCGCTGCGCTGCCTCCGACCCGCACGACGAAGCCGCTTCGCGACTCGGTGGTGAGGGGGAGGATGCGGCGGCGTCCGTCTTCACGGTGGTGGATCTCGATACGCCCGCTGCGCGGGCTCCTCGATCAGCAGGGACCTCCCGGCACCGACGAGGTCATGGTGGTCGAGTGGCCCCGGAGGGGCGTATCGAGACCCGCCGTGGCCAGCGGGGCGGGTCTGCGGACCGGGCTTCTGACGGTGGTGGATCTCGATAAGCCCGCTGCGCGGGCTACTCGATCAGCATGGACATCCCCGCACCGACGAGGTCATGGTGGTCGAGTAGCCCCGGAGGGGCGTATCGAGACCCGCCGTCGTCGGCGGGGCGGGTCTGCGGACAGGGCTTCTGACAACGGCGGATCTCGATGCGCCCGCTCCGCGGGCTACTCGATCACCCTGGCGGTCCCGCGGCACGCCACACCCGCACCCCCTGTCAACCGCCGGACCGCGCGCCCGCCGGTGCCCTACCCTCGGAGCCCATGAGCGCCTATCCGCCGCCGGCCCCCGCCCGCCCCTCGATCGTCCCGACGGTGCTGGGCGCGATCGGCGTCGCGCTGCTCGGGGTCCTGCTGCTCCTCGTCCTCGCCTACGTCGTCTCCGGGCTCGGCGCGACCGCGGCCGGGATCTGCGCGGTCGTCGCCCTGGTGCCGCTGCTGATCGTGCTGGCCGGCGTCCGCTGGGTCGACCGCTGGGAGCCCGAAGCGCCGCTCGGCCTCTGGTTCGCCTTCCTCTGGGGAGCGGCCGGCTCGGTGGCCATCTCGCTGCTGGTCGACCTCGGCGTGCAGATCGCGGTCTACGCCTCCGGTGCGCAGCCGAGCGAGTCGGACTTCGTCGGCGCCGTGATCCAGGCGCCGATCGTCGAGGAGTCGGCGAAGGGCCTCGGCGTGCTGCTGATCCTGCTGATCTGGCGCCGCAGCTTCGACGGACCGGTCGACGGCATCGTCTACGCGGCGGTCGTCGCCTCCGGCTTCGCCTTCGTCGAGAACATCCTCTACTTCGGCAGCGCGCTGGTGGAGGGCGGTCTCGGCTCGCTCGCCGTCACGTTCTTCCTCCGCGGCGTGCTGTCGCCCTTCGCGCACGTGCTCTTCACGTCCTGCACCGGTGCGGCCCTCGGGTTCGCGATGAGCCGCCCGCCGGCCGCGCGCCTGCCGATCGCGCTCCTGGGACTCGCCCTCGCGGCGTTCCTGCACGCGCTCTGGAACGGCTCGTCCTTCCTCGTCGCCGACTGGTTCGGCTTCTACGGCGTGGTGCAGGTGCCGCTGTTCGTGGTCGCCGTGGTGGTCGTGGCGCTCCTGCGCCGGCAGGAGCGGCGGGTCACGCTCGAGCGACTCGGCGATTACGCGGCTGCGGGCTGGCTCTCGCCGACCGAGGTGCGGATGATCGGCACAGCCGAGGGTCGTCGCACCGCGGCGCGCTGGGCCCGGGTGGCCGGGGGCGACCGGCCCCGGGCGATGCGCGGCTTCATCCGCTCCGCGACGAGGCTCGCGCACGTGCGCCAGCAGCAGCTCGCCGGCCGCGGCGGTCGAGCGGCCGCCGTCGACGAGCGCATGCTGCTCGACGAGCTCGTCGCCCGCCGCGCGGCGCTCACCGGCGGTTGAGCGGTCCGGACCGAGGCATCAGCGGGCCGCGGGGTCCGCGAGAGGACAGGAGCAGGACATGGCCCCCACCATCGAGGTCGCGACCGGCGACGGCAGGACGCTCGTCGTCCACGACAGTGGCGACGAGGGGCGGCCGCTGCTCTGGCAGCACGGCTCCCCGCAGACCGGCGCCCTGCTCCCCCCGGTGCTCGAGGCCGCCCGCGCGCGCGGACTCCGCCTCCTCTCCTACGCTCGCCCCGGCTACGGCGGCTCGACCGAGCTCCCGGGCCGCGACGTCGCCTCCGCGGCGGAGGACGTCCGCGCCGTGCTCGACGCGCTGGGCCTCGACCGGATCCTCACCGCGGGCGCCTCGGGTGGCGGCCCGCACGCCCTGGCCTGCGCCGCACTGCTCGGCGACAGGGTCGACGGCGTCGTCGTCCTCGCCTCACCCGCCCCGGACGACGGCGACCCCGCCTGGTTCGACGGCATGGCCGCTCCGGGCGGCCTCGCGTCGGCGCGCGACGGCCGCGAGGCGCGCGCCCGCTTCGCCGAGACCGACGAGTTCGACCCCGAGTCGTTCGTGGCGGCCGACTACGCGGCCCTCGAGGAGGAGTGGACGGCCCTCGGCGAGGACGTCGCGCGCTCGGAGGAGTGGGGTGACGGCGGCCTGATCGACGACGACGTCGCCTTCGCCGCGCCGTGGGGAGTCGACCTCGCGGCGATCCGCTGCCCGGTCGTCCTCGTCCAGGGCGGCCTCGACCGCGTGATCCCGGCGCACCACGCCCGACGGCTCCGGGCGCTGCTCCCGACCGCCCAGCTGATCGAGCACCCCGACGACGGCCACGTCTCGGTGCTGCGCCGGCTGCCCGAGGCGCTCGGCCGCCTGATCGCCGTCAGCTGACGCCGCCCTCAGCTGACGCCGCTCTCCGCGGTCGAGCGCGCCGATCAGCGCGGCTGGACCGCCGCGACCTCCGCGACAGGCGCCGTCTCGACGCCGCGCCCCTCCGCGAGGCGACGCCGCAGATCGACGACGGCGACGACCCCCGAGGCGAGAGCGAGGACCGCCACGGCCGGCGCGACCAGGTCGATCGCCGCCTCCAGCCCGAGCGCCGTCGCCACGGCCCCGGCCGCGACGGCCGTGATCGCCTGGACCAGATAGCTCAGGAGGTACACGGCCGAGATCATCGAGCCGCGGTGCTCGGCCGGAGCCGCCTGCCCGACCAGCGCGAGCCCGCCGGAGAAGCTGAGCGAGTAGCCGACGCCGCCGACGATCATGAAGGCGACGAACAGCACGAGCGAGCCGCTGGCCGCCGTCCACTCCATCAGCGCGAGCCCGGCGATCGCGACCACGGCGCCGACGATGATCGCGAGGTGCGCGAGCACGCGCTGGATCGCCAGGGCGGTGAGCCCGATCACGATCGACGAGAGCGCGAGCACCGAGCCGATCACGAGCAGGTCGGTCGTGCCGGTCAGCTCCCGGGCCATCTGGGCGCCGAGGGAGAGCACGAGGGCGCCGACCGCGTAGGCGACCGAGACGGCGAGGGTCGCGCCGGCGTACGCCCTTCGGAGGCCGACCGGCACGGAGGGGAGGTGCGGCCGCCAGCGGGCGCCCGCGACCGGGCGGTCGTCGCGGCCGAGCGCCAGCAGGACGAGGGTGACCGCCCCGACCAGCGCCAGGACCCAGTAGCTCAGCTGCAGCGGCAGCGGCGCGTACTGCGCCAGCGCGCCCGAGAGCAGCAGCGAGAGGGTGAGCCCCGCGGCGGTCGACACGGTCGTGAGCGAGGAGGGCAGGCGCGGGTTCGCGGACACGTTGTCGTCCACGAGGGAGGCGCTCGCCGCGCTGAGCGCCAGCGCGGTCCCGACACCCTGCATCGCCCGGCCGACGTAGAGGAGCGCGACGCCGTCCGCGAGCGAGAACACGACCGCCGAGACCGCGATCAGCGCGATGCCCAGCAGCATCGTCCGCCGCCGCCCGATCACGTCGGACAGTCCGCCGACCAGGAGCAGCGCGAGAAGCAGCGCGACGGGGTAGGCGCCGAAGACGGAGGTGATGACGACGGGGGAGAGGCCCCACTCCTGGGCGTAGCTCGGGTAGAGCACGGAGGGGGCGCCGCTGGACCAGAGGCAGAGCGCCAGCACGAGCGTCGAGACCCAGAAGGCGCCTCGCCGCCCGAAGCGCGCGGGAGGGCGGACGAGGGTGCTGGGAGTCGGCATGGAGGTCACGCTAGTGCCCTGGCTTGGAATGTCCAAGCGAGGTCGAGCCGGGTTAGTCTCGATGAGTGCCCACTGCCCGCAGCCCCGTCGATGTCGACGACGACCGGGCCGAGCGCTGCTCGGTCGCCCGGTCGCTCGAACTGCTCGGCGAGCGCTGGAGCCTCCTGATCGTCCGCGAGGCGCTGCGCGGGGCGAGCACCTACTCGGAGTTCCGCGAGCGGCTCGGGGTGCCGAGCGATGTGCTCTCGGCGCGGCTGCGGACCCTGACCGAGGCGGGCGTCTTCGAGAAGGTGCCCTACCGGCCGGAGGGCTCGCGGGAGCGCTCGCGCTACGAGCTGACCGAGCAGGGCCGTGCGCTCAAGCTCGTCCTCGTCGCGCTCGCCCAGTGGGGCGACGAGAACCGCCCGGCCCCGCACGGCGCGGCCTCGCTCGCCTCCGATGCGGACTCGGGCGAGCGGCTGGAGCTCGCCTTCGTCGACCGGGAGGGGCGTCGGTCGTCGATCGACCGCGTCCGCATCGTGCCGGGCCCTGCCGCGCGCACGACCTGGGAGAGTCTCTGAGCCGAGGCCGGCGGACCCGAGGCCGGCGCCTCCCGCGGGAGACGGCCGATCCTGAGCCCGAGCGGCCTCAGTCGGCGCGCAGCACCCGGCGCTCGCCGGCGGTCACAGCGACGCCGAGGCGGTTCTGCGCGGGCGGCAGCGGGCAGTTGTAGTGCGGCGAGAACCCGCACGGCGGGATGTAGGCGCGGTTGAAGTCGAGCAGCACCGGGCCGGGCGTCCCGGCGTCGGCCGCTCCGCCCAGGCGCTGCACCACGAGGAACCGGCCGACCGGGTAGCTCTTCAGCTCAGGGTCGTCACTGCGGTTGGTCGGGTCGCCGAACGGGACGAGCAGTGTGCCGCCGTCGTCGAACGCGGCGACCGTGTACTCGTGCGCCCGCCCGTCGTCGACGAGCGAGAAGGTGATGTCGCCGGGCACGACGAGGTCGCGCGTCGCCCCGTTGTCGCGGAGGTGCTCGAACGGGATGGTGCGCGCGTCGTCGACCGGCTCGAACCAGGCCTCGAGTACCCAGGCGGCGTCGAAGGGGAAGGTCTCGATCGCGTCGAAGGAGCGGATGCCCTCGGAGGCCGCGTCCCAGACGCGATAGCCGTACTCCTCCTCGCCGGTGTCCAGGCTCGCGCGGCGCATCCGGGTGAGGGTCGCCGTCGGCCCGTAGCCGGCCAGCGCGGCCTCGTCGTCGACGCGCTCGCCCGGCTCGA
Organism: Rathayibacter sp. VKM Ac-2928; assembly: GCF_022815545.1. Lineage (NCBI taxonomy): Bacteria > Bacillati > Actinomycetota > Actinomycetes > Micrococcales > Microbacteriaceae > Rathayibacter > Rathayibacter sp. VKM Ac-2928. Next base: position 75,797 of record NZ_JALGRU010000005.1, on the reverse strand, counting down.
GCCAGCGGGTCTCGACCAGGGCCAGGTCGCCGTGCGGGCCGGTGACCCGCTCGGCACGGCGCGCGAGCCACGACTCCCAGCCGGCGCGAGCCGACTCGGTGGTGTCGATCGAGGCGCGGGAGGGGGCGGTGACAGTGCTGCTCGTCGAAGGCATGCATCCTGCAACGCGGGGGCGGCCGCTTCTCTTCCCGAGCGGGTCCGACGAGATCGGCGCCGGAGAACGCCCGTTAAAGACCTCGACGCCCTGCGGCAGCGGCAGGGCCGGCTGCTCTGACGGGGCGTCGAGCTCTTCTTGGAGGACAGCATGCGCCTCTCGGCGGCCGCCCGCAAGAGGGCGGCGCCGTTCGCCCACGGCGAGGCGCGAGAAGCCCCGTCGCGCCGGTCGGCGCCCGCGCGGTCGTTAGACTGGACCGCCTGTTTTCGACGGTCCCCGGAGCGCATCCGCCTCCCGCCCGAGACCGCGGAACCGGCAGGGAAGGGCGCACGATGACGGACAGCGACACGATCCTCGAGTCCGAGCTCTCGCGCGAGCGCGCGTACGTGGCGGGGCTCTACGCCCGCCTCGACGAGCTGATCGCGCAGTCCAGGGAGGCGCTCGATTCCGTCCGGATCGAGAGCGTCGGCGGCAACCACCAGAGCCGGTCCGAGCGCGACGCGTTCGCGCGCCTCTACGAGGACCGCATCCGCTCGCTCTCGGGCGCCGACGACCGGCTCGCCTTCGGCCGGCTCACCCTCGCCGACGCCGAGACGGAGCACCGCTACATCGGCCGCATCGGCCTCCGCGACGACGAGCAGGACACCCTGCTGCTCGACTGGCGCGCTCCCCAGTCGGCCGCCTTCTACCAGGCCACCGCCGCCCGGCCGATGGGCACCCGCGCCCGCCGGCACCTGACCCTCCGCAGCCGCGAGGTGGTCCGCTTCGAGGACGAGGTCTTCGACGAGGAGCTGCTCCGCGAGGGCACGGCGCTTCAGGGCGAGGGCGCGCTGATGGCGGCCCTCGGCGCCCAGCGCACGGGGCGGATGCACGACATCGTCGCGACCATCCAGAGCGAGCAGGACCGCATCATCCGCTCCGAGCTGCGGGGCGTGCTCGTCGTGCAGGGCGGCCCTGGCACCGGCAAGACCGCGGTGGCGCTGCACCGCGCCGCGTACCTCCTCTACTCGCACCGCGACCGCATCGCGTCCTCCGGGGTGCTCGTCGTCGGGCCGTCGCGCTCCTTCCTGCGCTACATCGAGGCGGTGCTGCCGTCGCTCGGCGAGACCGGCGTCGTGCTCTCCACCCTCGGCCAGCTCTACCCGGGCCTCGACCTGATCGAGGAGGACCGCCCCGCGGTCGCCCGGGTCAAGGGCTCCGCGCGGATGGCCGAGCTGCTCAAGCGCGCCGTCCGCTCGCGCCAGGCCGTGCCGGCCGAGACGCTGGTCCTCGACGTCAACGGCGAGAAGCTGCGGCTCGAGCCGCACGAGGTCGAGCGGGCGATCACCCGCGCCCGCGACTCCCGGAAGCCGCACAACGAGGCCCGCGTCACCTTCGTCAAGGCGATGATCACCCAGCTGACGCGGCAGCTCGCCGACCAGCTCCGCAGCCACGGCAACACGGTCGACGAGGCCGACGAGGCCGTCCTCCGCGAGGACGTCCGCACCGCCTACGACGTCCGCGTCGCCCTCAACACCGCGTGGATCCCGCTCACCCCGGAGAAGCTGCTGCAGGACCTCTACGCCCGGCCGAACTGGTTCGCCTCGCTCACCCCGCGCTGGACTCCCGAGCAGCGCGCCCTGCTCCGCCGCGACCGCGACGCGGCCTTCACCGTCTCCGACGTGCCGCTGCTCGACGAGGCGGCCGAGCTCCTCGGCGCCTACGACGACCACGCCGACGCGCAGAAGAAGGCCGAGAAGGAGCAGCGCCGCCGCGACGTCGAGAACGCCGAGGCCGCGATCCGCAACATGGGCGTCGACGGGCTCGTCAACGCCAAGGACCTCGCGGCCGGCTTCGCCGAGCGCACCAGCGTCGGCACCACCGCCGAGCGAGCCGCGGCCGACCGCTCCTGGACCTACGGCCACGTCGTGGTCGACGAGGCGCAGGAGCTCTCGCCGATGCAGTGGCGGGTGCTGCTGCGCCGCTGCCCGATGCGCTCCTTCACCATCGTCGGCGACGTCGCCCAGGCGTCCGGCGCCTCGGCCGCGTCCAGCTGGGACGCCGCCCTCCGCGACACCTTCGGCCGGCAGGGCCGCGACGGCGAGGCGGCTCCGTGGCGCCTCGAGGAGCTGACGGTCAACTACCGCACGCCCGCGCAGATCGTCGCCTACGCCGAGCGCACCGCACGCGAGAACGGACTCGAGATCACCCCGGGCGAGGCGGTGCGCTCCACGGAGTGGCCGGTCCGCACCGTGCGCGATCGCGGCGACGCCCTGGTCGCCGACCGGGTGCTCGCCGTCGTCCTGGAGGACCGGGCGATCGGGGACGGCACGCTCGCCGTGATCGCGCCCGACGACGAGCTCGACGCGATCACCGCGCGGCTGGAGCAGGAGCTCGGCCGCGAGGTCGGCCGCGGCTCCCGCGGACTCGACCGGCCGGTCGTCGTGCTCTCGACGGCCGACGCGAAGGGGCTCGAGTTCGACTCCGTCGTCATCGCCCGGCCGCGGCTGATCGCGGCGGAGGAGCGCGGCGCCGCCTCGCTGTACGTCGCGATGACCCGGCCGACGCAGCGCCTCACCCTGGTCGAGTGAGCGGCCCGGGCGGGGGAGCGGCCGGACCGAGCGTCCAGGGCGGCCCTCCTAGGATGGAGAGCATGAGCAGCGAGAACCTGACCAAGCCCGAGCTCGACGCCCCCGACGGCCCGGCCCCCGACACCCTCGTCGTCGAGGACCTCGTCATCGGCGACGGCGCCGAGGCCCAGCCCGGCTCCACCGTCGACGTGCACTACCTCGGCGTCGAGTACGACACCGGCGAGGAGTTCGACTCCTCCTGGAGCCGCAACCAGTCGATCAACTTCCCCCTCAACAACCTCATCCGCGCCTGGCAGCAGGGCATCCCCGGCATGAAGGTCGGCGGCCGTCGCAAGCTGATCTGCCCGCCCGCCCTCGCCTACGGCCCCGCCGGCGGAGGCCACCCCCTCTCCGGCAAGACCCTGATCTTCGTGATCGACCTCCTCGGCACGAAGTAGCCCGCACTCCGCCGCATGCTGGTCGAATAGCCCCGAAGGGGCGTATCGATTCGTGCTGGTCGAGTACCTCGAAGGGGCGTCTCGATTCATGCTGGTCGAGTAGCCCCGAAGGGGCGTATCGAGACCCACCCCGCAAGCACTGAAGGCGCAGCCCCCGGATCACCGGGGTCTGCGCCTTCGCTCGTCGACTACCGAGGCCCTCAGCGCGGCTGCGCCCTCTTCACCCGCTCGACCAGCTCGCGCCAGGCCCCGTCGAGCTCCGTCTCACCGAGCCGCACCGTGTGCGTCTGCACCCGGATCTCGTAGACGAACCGGTCGGGCCGCCCGGCGGGGGTCGCCGCGGCGCGCGGCCGGTCGTCCCAGTCGAGCGAGCCGATCAGAGCGTGCCAGGCGCCCTCGTCCGGCTGCTGATCGACATCGATCCGCCAGACCCGGCGGAGCCCGGCGAAGCCGCCACTGCGCGACACGATCACATCCATGGCCGCGATCGTACGCGCCCGCCCCCACAGCATGCTGGTCGAGCAGCCCGCGCGACGGCCCCTCATGCTGCCCGTGTGGTCCGCGCGACGGGCGCTCATGCTGGCCGTGTGACCCGCGCGTTGGGCCCCCATGCTGATCGAGTAGCCCGCGCAGCGGGCGTATCGAGATCCACCACCGCCGAGAGGCGAGCCTGCAGACGGGACTGCTGACGATGGTGGGTCTCGATACGCCCCTGCGGGGCTCCTCGACCAGCAGGGGGAGCCGGCTACTCCGGCAGCGCGACCCCCACCGTCGTCCAGCCGGTGCGGACCGCCGCCTCGACCTCGGAGCCGCCGCCGAAGCGCTCGGCCGCGGCGGCCACGGTGAGGGCGGCGAAGCCCTCGAAATCCGCCGTCGCGGTGAGCACGCCGCCGGTCAGCACGTCGTACCAGACCTGGCCCGCGCGCTCCCACGAGGGACCGCCGAGCTCGATCGCCGCCACCGCGAAGGCGCGGTTGGGGATGCCGGAGTTGATGTGCACGCCGCCGTTGTCGTCCTCGGTGTCGACGTAGTCGGCCATCGATCCGGGCTGCGGGTCCTTGCCGAGCACGTCGTCGTCGTAGGCGGTGCCCGGCGCGATCATCGAGCGCAGCGCGGTGCCCTGCACCTCGTCGGTGAAGAGGCCCTCGCCGATCAGCCAGCTCGCGTCCTCCGCGCTCTGGCCGGCGCCGAACTGCTCGAGCATCGCGCCGAACACGTCCGAGATCGACTCGTTGAGCGCCCCCGACTGCCCGCGGTAGACCAGGTTGGCGGTGTACTCGGTGATCCCGTGCGCCAGCTCGTGGCCGATCACGCTCTGCGAGACCGTGAAGCGGCGGAAGACCTGCCCGTCGCCGTCGCCGAAGACCATGCGCGAGCCGTCCCAGAAGGCGTTGTCGTAGTCCTCGCCGAAGTGCACCGTCGCGTCCAGCGGCAGCCAGGCGTCGTCGATCGAGTCGCGGCCGAAGGCCTGCTGCAGGAACTCGGACATCGCGCCGAGCCCGTCGTAGGCCTCGTCCGCCGCGGCGTCGCCGGTGGCGGGAGCGCCCTCGGTGCGCACGACGGTGCCGGGCAGGGTCTCGGTCGACTGCGCGTCCGAGATGGTCCGCTGGAGGGCGGCGACCCGCTCCGCGCGGGGGACCGGCGACGCGGTGGCGGTCGAGCGACCGGGGGAGGGCTCGCCCGGCCGGACGCGACGGAAGGGCACGTCCTGCTCGAGCGAGCGGCTGGCCGCCCGCGCGGCCCGGGCGAACGCCGGGTCGTCGAGTCGGGCGATGCGGACGAGGAGATACGGCGGCACGACTGTTCTGCTCATGGCCCGATCCTCGCACCCACCCCCGACACGGTCGCGGGCTCGCCGCTCGCGGCCCGATGCGGTAGCGGGGCGCCGCGCGCTAGCCTGGCGAGCGACGAGCGGCATCCACGGACCGGGGCGCACCCGAGGACTTGAGGCGGACATGGGCATCATCACGCGGGGCTTCTTCGGCAAGCGCGAGCAGAACCCGGACATCCCGCCGGGCCAGTACCTGGAGAAAGGCTTCCCCGTCCTCTCGATCGGACCGACCCCGAACATCCACGAGTGGGCCTTCTCGATCGACGCCGGCCCCGCAGGAGTGCGCCGCTGGACGGCGGACGAGTTCGCCGCGCTGCCCCGCGAGGACATCCACACCGACCTCCACTGCGTCACGCGCTGGTCCAAGCTCGCGACGAACTGGCGCGGCGTCTCGGTCGACCTCCTGCTCGACGGCATCGAGAGCGACGCCGGCTTCGTGATGGCGCAGAGCTACGGCGGCTACACGACCAACCTGCCGCTCTCCGAGATCCGCGACGGCAAGGCCTGGATCGCGACCGAGTTCGAGGGTGCGCCGCTCGCGGCCGAGCACGGGGGCCCCGCGCGGCTGCTCGTGCCGCACCTCTACCTCTGGAAGAGCGCGAAGTGGGTCCGTAGCCTCCGCCTCATGCCCGGCGACGAGCCCGGCTTCTGGGAGCAGAACGGCTACCACATGCACGGCGATCCCTGGAAGGAGGAGCGCTACTGGTGATCTGGACGGAGGCGGTGACCGAGTCGGTCCTGCCGCTCACTCCGACCTCTCGCCTCATCGCGCTCCGCGTCCCCGGCTGGCCCGGGCACCTCGCCGGGCAGCACCTCGACGTGCGGCTGACCGCGCCCGACGGCTACCAGGCGAGCCGCTCCTACTCCATCGGCGCCCCCTCCGACGGCGAGCGCGTCGAGCTGGCCGTCGAGCGCCTCGACGACGGCGAGGTCTCGCCCTACCTGGTCGAGGGCCTGGAGGCGGGTGACCGCCTCGAGGTGCGCGGTCCGATCGGCGGCTGGTTCGTCTGGCGTCCCGAGCAGACCGAGCCGGTGCAGCTGATCGCCGGCGGCAGCGGTCTGGTCCCGCTGATGGCGATGGCCCGCGAGCACGGCCGCGTCGGCAGCGCCGCCCCGATGCGCCTGCTCTACTCCGTGCGCTCCAGCGTCTTCGCCTACTACCGCGACGACCTGCGCGCACTCGGCGAGCTTCCCGCCGACCGCGGCGGCGTCGAGACCGAGCTCGTGTACACCCGCGTCGCCCCGCCCGACGCCGCCCGTCCCGCGGGCCGGCTCACGCCCGAGCTGCTGGCCGCCACGGCGATCCCCGCCTCGGAGGAGCCGACGGTCTACGTCTGCGGTCCCACCGCCTTCGTCGAGGCCGTCGCCACCGCCCTCGTCGCCCAGGGCCACGACCCCGCCCGCGTCCGCACCGAGCGCTTCGGCGGCCCGTAACCCCTGCCCCCCTCCGCGAGATGCCACTTGTGCACGCGACACGCCGCAGAAGGCGTGCACAACTGGCATCTCGCGGAAAGAGTCCGCACTTCTACCCCTCCCGCGAGATGCCACTTATGAGCACGACACGCCGTGAAAAGCGTGCACAAGTGGCATCTCGCGGAGAGGAAGGAGTCGCGGCTACTCGAAGGAGACGGTGCGGTTCTCGCCGATGTCGGGCTGGCCACCGGTGACGGCCGCCTTGGCCACCTTGAAGAGCACGACGGGGGCGGGGGAGTCGGTCACCCAGAGCTCGACGGTCTCGGCCGAGACGCGCAGCAGCGCGACGGTCGGGTCGTCCTTGCCGTCGGGGAACCAGGCCGAGATCGAGGGCGACCACAGCTCGTCCACCTTGGCGGAATCGTGCACGACGGTCGCCGAGCCGGCCACCGAGAGGTAGCCCTTCTTCGACTCGAACGCGACGTTCACGCTCGGGTTGGCGCGGATGTCGTCGACCTTCGCCGACGGGTCCTGGGTGAAGAACCAGAGGTCGCCGTCGAAGTCGACGTCCTGCGCGGCGAGCGGCCGGCTGACGAGCTGCCCGGTCTCGTTGACGGTGGTGAGGAGTCCGATCTTCGCGCTCTTCACGATCTCGGTGATCTGAGCGCGGTCGTCGTCCGTGGCGGGGGTGATGGTGGTGTCGGTCATGCTGCCGACGCTACGCGGAAGCACGGCCGCCGCAAGGGGTGGCGAGCGCGCCGACGGCCTGGCTAGCGTCGAGGGATGGACACCACCACGTACACGGCCATGCTCGACAGCGGCGCGGAGCAGGAGAGCATCCGCCTCGAACTCATCGACGGCTCCCCGCAGCGCTCCCTCACCCGCGTCGCCGACATCGACGGCGAGGAGGTCGAGGTCGTCTGGGAGCTGGACGGCGAGATCGACGGCTTCCACGTCTACCGCCCCGTCCGCGTCGAGGGACGCGACGACGACAGCGGCGAGGTCTCGGACGACCTCACCGACGGCAACGCCGCCGGCGCCTACGCGGGCGAGTAGCCCTCGACCGCGTCGCACGCCCGTGCAGCGGGGTGCGGCGCGGTCGCCCCGCCCCGGGCCTCAGGCCACCGGGTGCAGCGCGTCGTAGCGCCGGAAGCCCGGGCTGAGCCGCAGCACCGCCGCCAGGATCAGGACGATCGCGAGGCCACCGGCCAGCGGCGGCAGCCAGAGCAGCGCGAGCGAGGCGAGCAGCCCCGTGTAGAGGTCGCCCACCCGCGGCCCGCCCGTGACCACCACGATGAAGACGCCCTGCAGCCGCCCGCGCATGTTGTCGGGCACCGCGGTCTGCAGCATCGTCTGCCGGAAGATCGAGCTGACGTTGTCGGCCGCACCGGCTCCCGCGAGCGCGACCGATGCCGCCGCGATCAGGCCCAGGTTCGGCTCGGACGCGTCGTGCGCCGTCAGCTCCGCGACCAGCAGCACCGCGCCGAAGCCGAGGATCAGCGCGCCGTAGGCCTGGATCGACCGGCCGATCGCGAGCCCCTGATGCCGCACCCCGGTCAGCCGCCCCGAGAAGACGCTGCTCAGCAGCGCCCCGACCGCGTACGCCGCGGTGAGGAAGCCGACGGTCACCGCCCCGCCGCCCAGCAGCAGCGCGGCCGCCGCCGGGAAGACGACCCGCGGCTGCCCGAACGTCATCGCCACGATGTCGACGAGGAAGGACAGCCGGATGTTCGGCGCCCCGCGGAGGAACCGCAGCCCGTAGCGCAGCGACTCCAGCCCCGGCCGCTGCCGCTCGCCCTCGGGCACCAGCGCGGGCAGCCCGGCGATGCCGAGGAACGCCGCGAGGAAGAGCACCACGTCGATCGTGTAGGTCACCGCGAAGCCGGAGGAGGCGACCAGCACGCCCGCGAGAGCCGGCCCGACCGTCACCTCCACGCCGCCCGCGATCCCGCCGAGCGCCGCCGCCGCCGGCACCAGCTCGAGCCGCAGCAGCCGCGGCGCCACCGTCATCCGGGTCGCGCCGATGATGGTCGTCGCCACGGCGTTGACCGCCGTGAGGGCGTAGAGGGTGAGCGGGGTCTCCGCCCCGAACCAGGCGAGCGCCGCGATCGCCGCGGTCGACCCCCAGGCGACGATCGCGGAGAGCAGCAGCACCAGCCGCCGGTCGAAGGCGTCGGCGAGCATCCCGCCGTACAGCCCGGCGATCACGGTCGGCACCAGCGCCACCACGCCGACCATCGCGACGGCGAGCGTCGATCCGGTCAGCTCGTAGATGTGCAGGCCGACGGCGACGATCGTCATCTGCCCGCCGATGCCGGAGATCACGTTGCCCGCCCAGAGGCGGGCGAAGGCGGGGGACTCGCGGAGGGGGGAGAGGTCGACGACGTGGCTGCGCCGGGGCGCGGAGGGGGGCTGGCTCACCCAATCCATTCTCGTGCCTGACCGCAGGGACCGCGCGGAAGCGACGGCGGTGGTGCTGCGCGGAGGTGCTGCGCGGTCGTGCCGCGCGGCGATCGGCCGCACGGGGCCGTCAGGACGGAGCCCGTAGGGTGGGGAGCATGAGCACGTCATCCGACGGCGCGCCCCGACGCCCGCGCACCACCGCGTCGCGCGTCGCCGGCGCCGCCCCCGCGCGCCGCGCCGCCCCCGCTCCGCGCACCCGGACCCGCACCGCGAGCTCGAGCGCCGCGGCCTCGGGAGGCCGCTTCGCCACGCTCCGTCGTCGCTACGGGGCCGCGACGGCCTCGATCCTCCTCGCGATCGTCGTCGTCCCGATCGCGTTCTTCGTCTGGTACGCGATCATCTCGCTCGGCGCCTACCCGGGCGACCAGGCCGTCAGCGACCTGCTCGTCGGCGTCCTCTACACCGCGATCATCCACGCGCTCCTGCTCGCCGGCGTGCTGCTCGGCGTCTCCTCGATCCGCGCGCGGCGCCGCGAGGGCCGTCCGGCGATCGCCGGCTGGATCGGCGTCGTGCTGAACGTGCTCGTCGTCGTGTTCTGGGAGCTGCTCGTCTCGCCGTGGCTCGTCGAGCTCTGGAACCGGGCCGTCGGCGCCTGACCACCGGTCCCCGCCGGCCGGCTCCCGATCCGCTCGACCACCGGCCCCTGCGCTCTGGTAGGCTCCTCAGGTTGCCGTCCAACGGCCGCGGATCAAGAGAGCCCACGCATCAGGCGCCGGGCACCGCGCAACGAGAGAGAGGGGATCCCATTCATGGCACTCGAAGCAGACGTCAAGAAGGCGATCATCGAAGAGTACGCGACCCACCCCGGTGACACCGGATCCCCCGAGGTGCAGGTGGCCGTCCTGACCAAGCGGATCAAGGACCTCACCGAGCACCTCAAGGAGCACAAGCACGATCACCACTCGCGTCGTGGTCTGCTGCTGCTCGTGGGTCAGCGCCGTCGACTCCTCGGCTACCTGTCGGACGTGGACATCAGCCGCTACCGCTCGCTGATCGAGCGTCTCGGCCTGCGTCGATAGTCCCCTCCGCTCCTCCCCTCACCGGGTCGAGCGCGGGGTCTCGATGACACCGCGATCTTCTTCAGAACGGGCCGCTCTCCTCCGGGAGGGCGGCCCGTTCCGCGTTCCCGGCCACCGAGTTCCCCGGCATCGCGCGCCCCGGCGGCGTGCTCAGTCCAGGCGCTCCGGCCGGTCGACGCCGCCCCAGGAGAAGCCGGCCGACGCCGCGAACCAGTCGTCCGCCGATCGGGCGAGCGTGGCGTCCGCCTCAGGTCGTCCGGGCAGCGCCAGGGCCTCGGCGAGACCGGGCAGAGTCCACCGGTCGTCGAGGGCCTTCGCCTGCGCCCGCTGCCAGGCGTCCGAGCAGGCGGGCTCGCCGGCCGCCCGGGTGATCGACGCGGCGCCGGGGGCGGCGCCGTCCCGCACGAGTGCGAGCGCGCAGGTCAGCGCCGCCGTCCGGACCACGCTCCGCGGCGCCCGCGCCGGCTCGGTGGCCCGCACCTGGTCCTGGGCCCCGACGATCGCCGTCAGCGCGAGGAACAGCCGGGTCGCCTCCTCGTCCGGTCGCGGTGCCAGCCGGCCCGGACCGGCCGAGATCGCGGCGGACGCTCCCGGAGGGAGCACCAGGCCGCGGCCGATCCGAGCGGAGTACGCGCTCAGCAGACCGGTGACTCCGGCGTCGCGGCGCGGGTCGCTCTGACCGACCACCCCGCGCACCCCGGGATCGCTCAGCACCCAGACGACGGGGGTGTCGTTGTGGATGGTCAGACTCCGGTGGTCGGCGTCGACGCAGGCCAGCAGATGCCCGGCCAGCGCCTCGCCCTCGCGGTCGAGCACGGAGGAGGCGGCGAGCAGCTCGCGCGGCTCGTCGCACGGCCCGGTCGTCCCGCCGGCCGCGGAGGGCAGCCCGGCGAGGGGAGCGAGGGCGGCGAGGGCGAGCGCGAGCACCGCGATCGCGGCGGCGGAGGCGGCGGTCGCGCCGAGGAGCCGGCCGGGGGAATCGCGGCGACGCACGGCGGCGACGGAGCGATTCGGCCGCACTCCACCCCGCCGCACCCGATCGAGCGCGGACGCCACCGTGCCTCGACGCACCATGCGGGACTCCCTCTGCTCGGAGGCTAGACCCGGAACCGGACCCTGACCAGGCCCTGAGCGCGACCGGTGGGGAAGGGACGGGAATTCCTTCGAGAATTCTCCGGTCCGGTGCATCCGCGGAGGCCCCTCGGCCGGAAGTAGTGGTGAAGGCCCTTCTCGAGAACCCACCGACCCGCCCGCGGGTCCCGTCGTGAAAGAGGAACACCGTGACCACCTCCCGCCTCACCCACCGCCTGCTCGCCGGAGCCTGCCTCGGCACCCTCGCCGTCGCCGGTCTCGCCGCCGCCCCCGCGAGCGCGGCCGACGCCGACTCGGCCGACCTCTACGTGCTGCACGCGGTCCCCGACACCCCGGTCGACGTGTACGTCAACGGAGCACTGACGCTCGACGACTTCACGCCCGGCTCGCTGGCCGGCCCGCTCGACCTGCCCACCGGGACGTACACCGTCGCGATCACCGCCGCGGACGCCGCCGACGCGAGCGCTCCCGTCATCGGCCCGGTCGACCTCGCGCTCGAGGCCGGCAAGAGCTACACCGTCGCCGCGCACCTCACGCCCGAGAACACCCCCACCGCGACGCTGTTCCCGAACGACATCTCCGCCACCGCGGCCGGAGAGGGACGCCTCACGGTCCGCCACATCGCCGCGGCGCCCGCCGTGGACATCCTCGCCGGCGGCTCGCCCGTGCTGACGAACGTGACCAACCCGAACGAGGGCGTCCTGAACCTCGCTCCGGCCACGATCTCGACCGTGGTCGCCGCGACCGGGACCACCACCCCGGTCATCGGCCCGGCCGACGTCCAGGTCCAGGAGGGCGTCAGCACGATCGTCTACGCCTGGGGCAGCCTGGAGAAGGGCAACCTCGCCCTCGCGACGCAGACCATCGGCGGTCTGCACTCCTCGCCGTCCGGTGTCCCCGCCGGTGAGGCCGGCCTCGCCGCCGACAACCGCACCGACGCGGCCGCGGGCTGGTGGGGCGCTGCCGCCCTCGCCTCGCTCGCGCTGATCGGCGCCGCGCTGGTCGGCCGCCGCAAGGCCGCCGCCGGTCGCTGACCGACGCGGACGACCGCCGGTCCCCGACCGGCACCGAAGACCGCCGGCCCGGTGTGCCCCCGCACCCGGGCCGGCCGCCGACCACGACGAGAGGAGGACGTGATGAGCAGGATCCCCACCCGGCCGCGCGCTCTCCTCGTGGTCGGCGCGATCGCGGTCGGCCTCGGCCTCGGCGGCTGCTCGGCACAGGCGGTCGGGGTCGTGCCCGCCCCTGACGCGAGTGCGCCGCTCCCGACGTCGACGCCGGCCGCGATCCCCTCCAGCACTCCCGGCCCGTCCGCCGCCGCGGTGCCGGACGTCCCGGTCGCGGACGCCCGCCTCGGTGCGACTCCCGCGCCGGTGGTGCTCGCGCCGACGCGCCTGGTCGTCGACGGCCTGCCGATCGACATGCCCGTGCAGCCGGTCGGCGTCGCCGACGATGGCACGATGGAGCTGGTCGCCGACACCGACGTGGCCGGCTGGTACCGCTACGGCCGGGGGCTCGACGCCGCGGAGGGGACGACCGTGATCGCCGCCCACGTCGACTCCCTCACCTACGGCCTCGGCCCGTTCGCCGAGCTGAAGAAGGCGCAGCCCGGCCAGCGCATCGGCCTCACGGGCGACGACGGCGTCCAGCGTGTCTACACGGTGGACACCGTCGAGACCACGGAGAAGACCACGGTCGACCTCTCCAGCGTCTTCGTCCAGGACGGCGCTGCCCGGCTGGTCCTGATCACCTGCGGCGGCGACTTCGACTACGACACCCGCCACTACCTCAGCAACGTGGTCGTCACCGCGACCCCCTCGCCGTGACCGCCCGACGATGACTCCCGCCGGCCGCTTCCGTGCTCCCGCCGTGAGCGAGCCGTAGCATGAGCGTCACCGCAGCGCCGCCGGCCGCAGAGCCACTCGCGACCGGGCTCCGCTGCCGCCCCCAGTCCAGGAGGACCCCCCTGAGCGACGCCCAGACCCGCGAGCCCGACGACGAGGCCGCCGACGAGCGCGCCCTCGTCCAGCGCCTCGGCCTCCGGTTCGCCGCGGGGGAGGAGTCGGCGCTCGCCGAGGCCTACTCCCGCTGGTCCCCGCTCGTGTTCACCCTCGCCCTGCGCTCGCTCGGCGACCGCGGCGACGCCGAGGACGTCGTCCAGCGGGTCTTCGTCTCCGCCTGGACCGGGCGCGGCAGCTTCGACCCCGGCCGCGCGGCGCTCGGCGCCTGGCTGGTCGGAATCTCGCGCAAGCGCATCGCGGACGCCCACGAGAACCGCTCGCGCGAGCGCCGGCTCACCGCCGCGCTGGTCGCGGTCGCCCCGGCGGACGAGGGCGAGCCGGCGGTCGATCTCGAGGAGCGGGTCCTGGTGGCCGACGAGCTCGCCCGCCTCGACCCTGTCCCGCGGCGGGTGATGAGCCTCGCCTTCTACGACGACCTGACCCACACCGAGATCGCCGAGCTGACGGGCCTGCCGCTCGGCACCGTCAAGAGCCACATCCGCCGCAGTCTCGACAGACTCCGCTCCCGATTGGAGGTGAGCAGCACATGACCCACCTCGATCCCGACGAGCTCGCCCTCCTCGCCCTCGGCGAGGACTCCTCCGCCGACGCCGCCGCCCACCTCGAGGCGTGCCCCGAGTGCGCTCAGCAGCTGGTCGAGCTCGGCCACGCCGCCGGTCTCGGCCGGCAGAGCCGCTCGCTGACCCTCGAGGCGCCGCCGGCGGAGGTCTGGGACCGGATCCGCGGGGAGCTCGCGCTGGGGAGCGCGGATGCGCCGATCGCCCCGGTCACCGCGCTCCCGGTGGGCCGCCACACGCCCTCGCACCGCCGACCGCGCGCTCGCCGGCTGCTCCCCGCAGCGCTCGCCGCCCTCGCGGCCCTGGCGATCGGCGTCGTCGGCGGCTTCTGGCTGCAGGCGTCGCAGGGCACCGACGCGGTCGTGGTCGCCCGCGCCGATCTCGCCGCCTTCCCCGACTGGCAGGGCGCGAGCGGCAGCGCCGAGCTCGAGGACGCCGACGGCGAGCGCCGGCTGGTCGTGCACCTCGACGCGGCCGGCGCGACCGACTCCTACCGCGAGGTCTGGCTGATCGCCGCCGACGCCACCGGACTGGTGGGGCTCGGGGTGCTGGACGGCACGGACGGCCGCTTCACGGTCCCCGCCGACATCGACCTCTCCGAGTACTCGCTCGTCGACATCTCCGAGGAGCCCGACGACGGAGACCCGCAGCACTCGGGAGACTCGATCGTCCGCGGGCCCCTACGCCAGGGCTGAGCGCCCGCGGGCCGGACCGGCCGAGGCGTCAGACCGCCCCGGTCCGCTCCGCCAGCAGCGCGGTGAGGGCCTGCACGGCCGCGGAGGGGCGCTGCGCACTGCAGACCGAGACCTCCCAGACCAGCCCGGGCCAGTCGAGCTCGATCGCGGTCACCCCCTCCAGCGGCGCGATGCCCGATCGGGGGACCACCGCGGGTCCCAGACCGGCCTGCACGAAGAGCGGGATGGCGGGCAGATCGGCGACCTCGGTCGCGACCCGTCGCGTCGCTCCCGCCGCACGGAAGGCCCGGTCCACGCTGACGCGGTTGCCGAAGCCGGACGGGGTGTCGATGAACGCCGCGCCCTCCAGGTCCGCGGGGGAGGGCCGCACCAGCCCTGCCAGCGGGTCCGCGCTGTCGACCAGCAGCACGTACCGGTCGCGGACGACGGTCGTCACGGCGAGATCGTCCAGCTCGGCGACAGGCAGCGCGAGCAGGGCGACGTCGAGCCGGCCACGGCGCAGGTCCTCTGCCAGCCCGGTCGATCCGCTCGGCGAGGTGCGCAGGAGCAGGTCGACCAGCGGATGCCGCCGCCGGAACGCGCCGAGGACACCCGGCAGGTCGAGGATGTCGAGCGCCGAGAAGGTGCCGACCCGGACCCGGCCGCGGAGCCCCGCCGCGTCCTCCGCCGCGAGCGAGCGCATCCGGTCGACGCTGTCGATCGCCGCGCGGGCCGAGGGCAGCAGCGCCTCGCCGACGGCCGTCAGCGCCACGCGCCGCGTCGAGCGGGTGAACAGCGGCGCCCCCAGGTCCTGCTCGAGCGCGCGGACGGTCGCCGACAGCGTCGACTGCACCACGTAGAGGCGGGCGGCCGCGCGGGTGAAGCTGAGCTCCTCCGCGACGGCGACGAAGGCGGCGAGCTGACGATCGTCCATCCGAGAATCATGCAGGATCGTCGATCAATGCGTCCATGATCCTCCGTTGGACGTGGACGATCGGGAGGAGCAGTCTGGGCGCATGCCGACCACCGGAACCCCCGCCGAGCGCACGACCGCCCGCACCGCCTCCTCCGCCGCACGCCGCCCCGAGCTCGGGCACCACCTCGGCTTCTGGGTGATCGCGGTCGCCTTCCTCTCCGTGATGGCCTTCTCGACCGTGCCGACCCCGCTCTACGCGATCTACCAGCAGCGCGACGGCTTCCCCGCCTTCGTCGTGACGGTGATCTTCGCGGCCTACGCCGTCGGAGTGGTGGCCAGCCTCTTCCTCGCCGGTCACGTCAGCGACTGGCTCGGCCGGCGGCGCATCCTGCTCGCCGCGATCCTCGTCGAAGTGCTGGCGAGCATCGTCTTCCTGCTCTGGCCGGACGTGCCGGGCCTGATCGTCGCCCGCCTGCTGACCGGCATCGGCGTCGGCGCGCTCACCGCGACCGCCACCGCCCACCTCTCCGAGCTCCGCGCGATCGCCCGGCCGGAGGAGGGACCCGGCGCCTCGCGCGCCGTCTCGACCCTCGTCAACGTCGGCGGCCTCGCCCTCGGCCCGCTGATCGGCGGCGTCCTCGCGGTGACCGTCGACCGCCCCCTCGTCGTGCCCTACGAGGTCTTCCTGGTACTGCTCGTCGTGCTCGGCATCGCGGTCGCCCTCGTCCCCGAGACCGTCGAGCGCCGCGAGGAGCTGCCCGCCTACCGCCCGCAGCGGCTCGCCGTCCCCGCCGCCTCGCGCGGCACCTTCCTGTCGGCCGCGGTCGGCGCGTTCGCCGGCTTCGCCGTCTTCGGCCTCTTCACCTCGCTCGCACCGATCTTCCTGGCCGGCCGCTTCGGCGAGACCTCGCACCTGCTGGCGGGCGTCGTCTCCTTCGGTGTCTTCGCCGCCGGAGCCGTCGCCCAGCTGACCGCCGCGCGCCTGCCGGTCCGCCGCGCGCTGCTCCTCTCCGCCGCGGCCCTCACCGTCGGGCTCGCCCTGGTCGCCTGGGGCGCCGTCGCCGTGGTGCTGCCCGCCTTCATCGGCGGCGGCGTGATCGCCGGGGCCGGCGTCGGCCTGATCTTCCGCCTGGCGCTCGGGGTCGCCGGCTCGCTCGCCTCCGACGAGACCCGCGGCGAGGTCCTCGCCGGGATGTTCCTCGCCTCCTACGTCGGTCTCGCGGTCCCGGTGCTCCTGATCGGCGCGGCGCTCGCCGTGCTCCCCGCCGTCCCGGTGCTGGTCGGCTTCGTCGCGATCGTGCTCGCGCTGGTGCTGGTGGCGATCGCGCGGATGCTGCGCTCGGCCGTCTGAGGACGCCCGCCGCGGGAGGCGGGCGCGGCCCGCGACACGGGCGGCCCCGGCGCTCCATGATGGAGGCATGAAGCTCTTCTCGTTCGGCCGCTCCGACTCCGACCCCCTGCCCGCCGGCGACCGCGGCTCGGGCAAGCTCGACGACTACGACTACGAGCTGCGGCCGAAGTCCAAGCGCGGCGACACCCTCCTGGGCATCGCCGACTCCCTGCCGCACCAGGACGAGCTGGCCCGCGTGCACGCCCTCGGCGAGGAGGAGATCACGGCGGTCATCCCGCGCCGCACGATCGAGGAGGAGCGCACCGACGCCCCGATGCCGGTCCGCCTCTTCGCGAACCACCGGCCGACCGATCTCGTCGGCTACGTGCCCCGCGGGCTCGAGAACGTGGTCGAGGCGGCCCTGGCCCGGCTCGCCGAGGCCGGCAAGCAGCCGCGCATCCCCGCCCGCATCGTGAAGGGCAAGGGCGGTCTCCGGGTCCAGCTGCTGATGCACGAGACCCGTGGCTGACGCCGAGGGCCCGGCCGGCGCCGACCGCTCGGCGGCCGGCTTCTGGGACGAGCCGGCTGCGGCGGGTCCGCCGGCCGGCTGGTACCCGGACCCGGCGCAGGTGAACACGCAGCGCTACTGGGACGGCCGCGCGTGGACCGGCGACCTCGCTCCGCTCGCACCGCCCGCGGCCCCGCTCGGCAACGCCGCCGCGACCGCGTCTCTCGTCCTCGGGATCCTGGGCGTGCTCCTCACCCCGATCCCGCTGTTCATCGGCCTGCTGCTCGGCGGCCCGCTCGACCTGCTCGCCGTCGTCTTCGGTGTCGTCGGACTCGTCAAGGGCGGCGCGCGGCGGGGCGCGGGCGTGACCCGCGCGGTGGTCGGACTCGTCCTCGGCGCGCTGATGCTCGCGGCGATCACCGTCGGGGCCGGCACGATCTGGTAGCCGTGCGGCGGTGATCCCGGGGCGGAGCCGCGCGGCGATCCCGCGGTTCCTGGTCGATCGGGGCCCGCACTGATAGCATGAACCGGTTCCGAATCCGGGAGCGACCGCCGGTCGCCGTCGGGTTCGAACCACGGAGCAGGCCGGCAGGAAGCTGGTCCTCGGTGGTGGAGTCCCGGTTCGCGACATCACGCGCTGCTGCAGCGCAGTGGACGATGTCGGGCAGACCCGGAGCCCTTCTACTGGTGGCCAGCACGAACGCCCTCCACACGACGGCACGGCACGAAGCCCTGCCGTGGGATCGCGTGCGATTCCTGACCGTCATGCCGCTCCGACGAACGCCGGCGCCCAGAGGGGTGCCGCTGCAGACGTTAAGGAGACAGACCTCTTGGAAGGTCCTGAAATCACATTCGCCGAAGCCGTTCTCGACAACGGCTCGTACGGCACCCGCACCGTCCGCTTCGAGACCGGCCGCCTCGCGCAGCAGGCTCAGGGCGCGGTCGCCGCGTACCTCGACGAGGACACCATGCTCCTCTCCGCCACCTCGGCGTCGAAGAACCCGAAGGACAACTTCGACTTCTTCCCGCTGACCGTCGACGTCGAGGAGCGCTCCTACGCCGCCGGCAAGATCCCCGGCTCGTTCTTCCGCCGCGAGGGCCGCCCCTCCACCGAGGCGATCCTGGTCTGCCGTCTGATCGACCGGCCGCTGCGCCCCTCGTTCGTCGAGGGCCTGCGCAACGAGGTCCAGATCGTCATCACGGTCCTCAGCATCGCCCCGGACGAGTTCTACGACGCCCTCGCGATCAACGCCGCGAGCGCCTCGACCCAGATCTCCGGCCTGCCCTTCTCGGGCCCGGTCGCCGGTGTGCGCCTCGCGCTCATGTCCGACGGCTCCGGCAACGACCAGTGGGTCGCCTTCCCCAAGGCCTCGCAGCTCGAGAACGCCGTCTTCGACCTCACCGTGGCCGGCCGCGTCGTCACCAACGAGGACGGCTCCTCGGACGTCGCCATCATGATGGTCGAGGCCGAGGCCACCGACGTGTCGTGGAACCTCATCAAGGCGGGCGCCACCAAGCCCGACGAGGCCGTCGTCGCCCAGGGCCTCGAGGCCGCCAAGCCCTTCCTCCGCGCGCTCGTCGAGGCGCAGTCGAAGCTGGCCGCCGAGACCGCGAAGCCGGTCAAGGACTACCCGGTCTTCCTGCCCTACGCGCAGGAGACCTACGACAACGTCGCCGAGCTCAGCTACGACGAGCTCGTCCGCGTCTACCAGATCGCCGACAAGGTCGAGCGTCAGGACGCCGACGACGCCCTCAAGGCGAAGGTCAAGGAGCAGATCGCCGAGCGCATCGCCTCCGGCCGCCTCTCCGCCGAGGCCTTCGCGCAGGTCGGCGCCGCGTACAAGTCCGTCACGAAGGTGGTCGTCCGCGGCCGCATCCTCCGCGACGGCGTCCGCATCGACGGCCGCGGCCTGGCCGACATCCGACCGCTCGACGCCGAGGTGCAGGTCATCCCGCGCGTCCACGGCTCGGCGATCTTCCAGCGCGGCGAGACCCAGATCCTGGGCGTCACCACGCTGAACATGCTCAAGATGGAGCAGCAGATCGACTCGCTGTCGCCCGTCACGAAGAAGCGCTACCTGCACCACTACAACTTCCCGCCCTACTCGACCGGTGAGACCGGCCGCGTCGGGTCGCCGAAGCGTCGCGAGATCGGGCACGGCTTCCTCGCCGAGCGCGCCCTCGTGCCGGTGCTGCCGAGCCGCGAGGAGTTCCCCTACGCGATCCGCCAGGTGTCCGAGGCGCTCAGCTCCAACGGCTCCACCTCGATGGGCTCCGTCTGCGCATCGACCCTGTCGCTCCTCAACGCCGGTGTGCCGCTGCGCGCCCCGGTCGCGGGCATCGCGATGGGCCTCGTCTCCGACGTGGTCGACGGTCACACCCGCTACGCGGCGCTGACCGACATCCTGGGCGCCGAGGACGCGCTCGGCGACATGGACTTCAAGGTCGCCGGCACCTCCGAGTACGTCACGGCCATCCAGCTCGACACGAAGCTCGACGGCATCCCGTCGTCGGTCCTCGACGCCGCGCTCAAGCAGGCCAAGGACGCGCGCACCACGATCCTCGCGGTGCTCACGGCGGCCATCGACCAGCCCGACGAGATGGCCCCGACCGCGC
This sequence comes from Rathayibacter sp. VKM Ac-2928, assembly GCF_022815545.1. Taxonomy (NCBI): domain Bacteria; kingdom Bacillati; phylum Actinomycetota; class Actinomycetes; order Micrococcales; family Microbacteriaceae; genus Rathayibacter; species Rathayibacter sp. VKM Ac-2928. The sequence goes on along the minus strand of NZ_JALGRU010000005.1, from coordinate 56,196 downwards.
CCCGCGTGATCTCGGTCCAGATCCCCGTCGACAAGATCGGCGAGCTGATCGGCCCCAAGGGCAAGACGATCAACGCGATCCAGGACGAGACCGGCGCCGACATCTCCATCGAGGAGGACGGCACCGTCTACATCGGTGCCGTCGACGGACCGTCGGCCGAGGCCGCTCGCGCCCAGGTCAACGCCATCGCGAACCCGACCAACCCCGAGGTCGGCGAGCAGTTCCTCGGAACCGTCGTCAAGATCGCGACCTTCGGTGCGTTCGTCTCGCTCCTCCCCGGCAAGGACGGCCTCCTGCACATCAGCGAGGTCCGCAAGCTCGCCGGCGGCAAGCGCGTCGAGAACGTCGAGGACGTCCTCGGAGTCGGCCAGAAGCTGCTCGTCTCGATCACCAAGATCGACGACCGCGGCAAGCTGTCCCTCGCGCCCGTCGTGGCCGAGGACGCCGAGGCGCCCGTCGAGGTCCCCGCCGAGAGCTGATCCCTCCCGCACGACCGACGCCCGTCCCACTCCGGTGGGGCGGGCGTCCGTCGTTCCCGGGGGTGATGGCCGTCCCCTCCGGTGGGGCGGGCGTCCGTCGTTCCCGGAGTACGGCCGCACCCCGGTGGGCCGGCGGCCCGTCGTCCGTGGGGTACGGTGGCGGGACCGTGCCGTCGCACCGCCCCGACCGGAGGACCCCGTGACCGACTCGACGCCCCCGGCCCTCGCGCCGGAGACGCCCCTTCCGCCCCGCCTCCTCGGAGCCACCGGTCTGCCCGTGCACCCGGTCGCCCTCGACGGCTCCGTCTTCGGCTGGGCCGCGAGCATCGACGAGACCACCGAGGTCCTCGACGCGTTCGCCGAGCTCGGCGGGACGCTGATCTCGACCGCCGACCACTACGCCACCGGGCGCAGCGAGTACATGATCGGCCGCTGGCTCGAGCAGTCCACCCGGCGCGACGAGCTGCTCGTCGCCACCAAGGTCGGCCGCCACCCCGACGCCCCGGGCCTCGCGGCCGAGGACGTGCGGGTCGCGATCGAGGGCTGCCTGGAGCGGCTCGGCACCCGGATCGACCTGCTCTCCTTCGACAGCGAGGACCCGGAGGTCCCGATCGCCGAGAGCCTCGCCGCCGTCGCCCCGTTCATCGAGAACGGCTCGGTCGGCGCCCTGGGCGCGGCGCACTTCAGCGGGGCCGCCCTGGCCGAGGCGGAGGCGGCGGCTCGCGACCTCGGCCTGCCCGCCTTCACCGCGGTGATCGCCGAGTACAACCTGATGGAGCGCAAGCACTACGAGGCCGACGTCGCCCCCGAGGTGCTCCGCCAGGGTCTCGGCACCCTCGCCCGCCTGCCGCTCGCGAGCGGCTACCTGACGGGTCGGCTGCGCCACCGCTCCGACGAGCCGGAGTCGGTCATGTTCGAGGCCGCGCTCGACTACGTCGGCCGGCACGGCAACAAGGTGCTCGCGGCGCTCGACGAGGTCGCGGAGGCGCACGGCAGCAACCCCGGCACCGCCGCGCTCGCCTGGGTGCTCGCGCACCAGGAGGTCTCGGCCGTCATCGTGCGCGCCCGCGGCGCCGAGGAACTGGCATCGATCTTCGGAGCCGCCACGCTGCCGATCACCCGGAGCGAGATCGCCCAGCTCGACCGCGCCTCCGCCTGAGCGGCGCCCCCACAGGTCGGTGGGCAGCACAGGCCGGCCCGGCAGCGCCCCGCCGAGCAGGGGTGCTGCCGGTCCGGCGGTCAGCGACGCAGGATGCGCGCCTCCCACGGCCCGAGCGTCGATCCCGACGCGCCCGCGACGTTGCCCAGCACCGTCTCGGCTCCGGCCCACTCCTCGAGCAGCGCGACCTCGAGCGGCTCGCCGGAGACGTTGCCGACCACGAGCAGCTCGCTCGCCCCGGTGCGGGTGAACGCGAAGAGCGTCGGATGCTCGGCCTCGAGCAGGGCGAAGCGGCCCAGCTGCACCGTCTCGTCCTCGTGCCGCAGCGCGATCAGCGCGCGGTAGTACTCGAAGACGGAGCGCTCCGCCGCACGGTCGGCCGCGACGTTCACCTCGACGTGGTTCGGGTTGACCGGGATCCACGGCTCGCCCGTCGTGAAGCCGGCCTGCGGTCCGCCGTCCCACTGCACCGGCGTCCGCGCGTTGTCGCGGCTCTGCGCGCGCAGTCCCGCGAGCACCTGCTCCGGGTCCTCGCCGCGCTCCTCCACCGCCTCGGCGTAGTAGTTCAGCGACTCGACGTCGCGGAAGTCCTCGATGCCGGCGAACGGCACGTTGGTCATGCCGATCTCGTCGCCCTGGTAGATGTACGGCGTGCCGCGCTGCAGGTGCAGGAGCGTCGCCCAGAGCGTGGCCGACTCGTAGCGCCAGGTGGCGTCGTCGCCGAAGCGGGACACCAGCCGGGGCTGGTCGTGGTTGCCGAGGTAGAGGCTGTTCCAGCCGCGCTCGGCCAGTCCGTCCTGCCAGCGGGCGAGATTCGCCTTGAGGGCGACGAGATCGAGTGGGACCGGGTGGAACTTGTCGACGCCGTGGTCGATCCCGACGTGCTCGAACTGGAAGACCATGTCGAGCTCGCGCCGCTCCGGGTCGGTGACGAGCACCGCCTCCTCGAGCGTGACGCCCGGCATCTCGCCGACCGTCATCAGCGCGGCGTCGCGCCCGGCGAACACCGCCTCGTTCATCTCGCGGAGGTACTCGTGCAGCCGGGGGCCCACCCCGCCGACGATCCCGGAGCCGCCGCCCGGCCCGTCGATCTCCTCGACGTTCTTCGAGACCAGGTTGATGACGTCCATCCGGAAGCCGTCGACCCCGCGGTCGAGCCACCAGTTCATCATCGCGTGCACCGCGTGCCGGACCTCCGGGTTCTCCCAGTTGAGGTCGGGCTGCTGCACCGCGAAGAGGTGCAGGAAGTACTCGTCGGTCGCCGGATCGAGGGTCCAGGCCGGGCCGGAGAAGTAGGAGCGCCAGCCGTTGGGCTCGGCGACGTCGAGGCCCGCCTCCGCGGTCGCCTCGAGCTCGGCGTCCGGCGCGAGCACCGCCTCCCGAGCCGCGTTCTCGCGCCCCTGCCGCCACCAGTACCAGTCGCGCTGCGCGTCCTCCTGCGAGGAGCGCGACTGCACGAACCAGGCGTGCTCGTCGCTGGTGTGGTTCACCACGAGGTCCATCACCAGCTTGATGCCGCGCTCGTGCGCCTCGGCGAGGAGCAGGTCGAACTCCTCGAGCGAGCCGAACAGCGGGTCGATGTCCTGGTAGTCCGAGATGTCGTAGCCGTTGTCGTGCTGGGGCGACGGGTAGACCGGCGACAGCCAGACGACGTCCACGCCGAGGTCGGCGAGGTGGTCGAGATGCGCGCGGATGCCGCCGAGGTCGCCGAACCCGTCGCCGTTCGAGTCGGCGAACGAGCGGGGGTAGATCTGGTAGACGACCGCGCTCGTCCACCAGGGCGTCGCGGGGGTCGGGGTGAGGGGCTCCATGGCCCGAATCTAGCCGCCACCACCGACGCCGGCGGGGTCGCCGCACCGTCGCCGGGCACCCTCGCGAGACCGCCGGAGAACACCGTGTAACGATCGGATTAAGCGTTCCCGAGCGCCCCGCGAGGCGCCCGCCGCGCTCGGATACCCTCGGTCTCGGCGGACCCGACCGCCGCGGGGGAGTGGGCGAGTGGCGAGGGTGAAGGCCGGCTCCGGCGCGCGGACGGTGCGCGGCACCGCGGCGCATCCGCCCCTCGCGGACAGCGGACCCGTCGTGGCCCCCGCCGCCCTCCGGCGCTCGCTCGGCGACACGGCCGAGTCCCTCTTCCCGCTCGTCCTCGACGCCGCAGCGCTCGCGCGGCGCGAGGTCGGCGGCCCCGAGCTGCTCGAGCGCTTCGCGGCCTGGGGCGGCGACGGCGTCGTCGTCGCGGACACGGCCGGATCCGCGTCGGGGGAGGAGCGGATCGGCGCCTGGCTCGCCGGCCACCGCGACCGCGATCGGTTCCGGCTGCTCGGCCGATTCGGCGGCTCCCCGTCCGCCGTCGCCTCCCCGCGCGCCCTGGTGACCCGCGTCGAGGAGTCGCTGCGACGCCTCGGAGTCGAGCGACTCGACGTCCTCGCAGTCCGCCCCGATGGCGCCGGTCGCCTCGACCAGCTGCTCAGCGCCGTCGAGGTGCTGCTCGCGCGCGGTCTCGTCGGCACCGCCGTCGCCTCGGGATTCGCCGCCGAGGAGCTCTTCGAGGCGCGCGTGCTCGCCGGCCACGGCCACCCGCGGTTCGCCGGCGTCGAGCTGCCCTACAGCCTGCTCGACAGCACCCGGGCGGACGGCGACCTCGGTCTCGTCGCGGCCGGCCAGGGTCTCTCGCTGCTCTGCACGGCGCCGCTCGCGCACGGCTTCCTCGACGGCGTCGAGCGCGGACGACGGCAGCTCGGCCGACTCCCCGACGGCGTCCTCGCCGCCGCCCACGTCGGGCGGCGCGGGCGGCGCGTGCTGGTCGCCCTCGACGCCATCGGCGCCGAGCTCTCGGCCACCCCGGCCGCCGTCGCACTGGCCTGGCTGCTCTTCCGGCCGGGAGTGACCGCGGCTGCGGTCGCCCCGCGATCTCCCGCCGACGTCGACGCGGTGGTGCGCGCCGTCTCGCTCGAGCTCGACGCCGGGCACCTGGCGGCCCTGGAGCGCGCCCGCCGCTGACGGGTCGCGCAGGGATCACCCGGTGCAGGTGGCCTAGGCTGTGCCGGATGAACCACGGTGTCGCACTCCCTCTCGAACAGCCGGAGACGACCATCGGGGCCGCCGGCGGCTCGCTCGTCCGCCGGACCGTCCTCTCGAGCGGTGTCCGCATCCTCAGCGAGGCGATGCCCGGAGCCCGCAGCGCGACGATCGGCTTCTGGGTCGCGGCCGGCTCCCGCGACGAGGCGCCCGCCCTTCCCGCGGTCGACGGACGTCCCGCCGTGCCGTCCAACTTCGGCTCCACGCACTTCCTCGAGCACCTGCTCTTCAAGGGCACGGGCACCCGGTCGGCGCTCGACATCGCGGTCGCCTTCGACTCGGTCGGCGGCGAGCACAACGCGCTGACCGCCAAGGAGTACACCTGCTACTACGCCAAGGTGCAGGACCGCGATCTGCCGATGGCGGTCGAGGTCATCGGCGACATGGTCACCTCGAGCCTGCTCGACCCGGCCGAGTTCGAGACGGAGCGGGGCGTCATCCTCGAGGAGCTCGCGATGGCCGATGACGACCCGGCCGACGTCGCCAGTGAGCGGCTCTTCGAGGCCGTCTTCGGCGAGCACCCGCTCGGGCGCCCGATCGGCGGCACCCCCGCCATCATCGGCGAGGCCACCCGGGACGCCGTCTGGGCGCACTACCGCGCCGCCTACCGCCCGCGCGACCTCGTCGTCACGGTCGCGGGAGCGGTCGACCACGAGGTGCTCGTCGCGCAGCTCGAGCGCGTCCTCGCCGCCGACGGCTGGGATCTCAGCACGCCGGCCGCGCCGGTCGAGCGCCGGGTCGGCGGCTCGGCCGTCTTCACCCGCGGCACCGCCCTCTCGATCACGCACCGCCCGACCGAGCAGGCGAACCTGCTGATCGGCTTCCCCGGCCTGGCCGCCGCGGACGACCGGCGGATGACGATGGGCGTGCTGAACTCGATCCTCGGCGGCGGCATGTCCTCGCGCCTCTTCCAGGAGGTGCGCGAGAAGCGCGGCCTGGCCTACTCCGTCTACTCCTTCGCCCCGTCCTACTCCGACGCCGGGCTCTTCGGCCTCTACGCGGCCTGCACGCCGTCGAAGGCCGGCACCGTCGCCGAGCTGCTGCTGGCCGAGTTCACCCGGCTGGCGGAGCACGGCGTCACCGCCGAGGAGCTCGCCCGCGCCCGCGGCCAGCTCTCGGGCGCGGCAGCGCTCGCCCTGGAGGACTCGGACACCCGGATGTCGCGGCTCGGCCGCTCCGAGCTCACCTTCGGCGAGTTCGTCGACCTCGACGAGAGCCTGCGCCGACTCGCCCTCGTCGGCGCGGAGGACGTCCAGGCACTCGCGGCAGACTTGGCCCGGGGGCCGTCGTCGATCTCGGCCGTCGGGGCGGTCGACGAGTCGACCTTCGCCGGCATCGCCGAGATCGAGACCACTCCAGCGGCCTGATCCGCTCTGAGAACACCCGCTGACCGCGCACCGTCGCGCCGCACCAGGGAGGACCTCCGTGTCCCACTACATCTACCTCGTCCGCCACGGCGAGCAGCAGGACGCCGAGCACGGCATGCCCGACGGGCCGCTGTCGGCCCGTGGCGAGCGCCAGGCCCGGCTCATCGCCGAGCGGCTCGGCGGCGTCCCCTTCACCGGGGCGTGGCACTCGCCGCTGCGCCGGGCGGAGGAGACCGCCGCACGCTTCCAGGCGGTCCTGCCCGGGCTGTCGATCGAGCCGTCCTCGCTGCTGTTCGACTGCATCCCCTCCGGCCCGACCCCGGACATGCCGCGCGCCTTCGAGCCGTTCTTCGGCAGCGTCACCCCGGCCGAGATCGACGCCGGGCACGCGCAGATGCAGGACGCCGTGGCCGAGTTCCTCGCCCCGTCCCGCGAGGACCGCCACGACCTGCTCATCACGCACAACTTCGTCATCGGCTGGTTCGTCCGGCACGTCTTCGACGCCCCCGACTGGCGCTGGCTCGGCGTGAACCAGGCCAACTGCGGCCTGACGATCATCCGCGTCCGCTCCCGCAAGCCCCCGGTCCTCGTCGTCCACAACGACCTCGCCCACCTCCCGGTCGAGCTGCGCACCGGCCTCCCCGAGGCCCAGTCCTACTGACATCGCCTGCATGCTGATCGAGCAGCCCGCGCAGCGGGCGTCTCGAGATCCACCAGCGTCAGAACAGAAGCCTGCAGACCCGCCCTGCCGGCGACGGTCGGTCTCGATACGCCCCACCGGGGCTGCTCGACCAGCATGAAGCGGAGCTGTCGCCGTCCCCGTGATCGCGCAGTCGCCTGCGGCCGTGTCGCCCTCATGCTGATCGAGTAGCTCGCGCAGCGGGCGTATCGAGATCCCGCTCCGCCCGCAGTCCCACCCCACCCGCGGTCGTTAGGCTGGCACGGTGACCACCTCCGTCGCCGTCGTCGGTGCAACCGGCAAACTCGGCTCCCTCACCTGCTCGCTCATCGAGGCCTCGGAGGAGTTCGACCTCGTCGCCCGGCTCGGCTCGCGCAGCGACCCGCGCGAGATGCTCGCGGCGGACGTCGTCGTGGACATGACGCTTCCCGCCGTCAGCCAGCAGATCGTCGACCTCGCCGTCGCGAACGGCAGGAAGGTGCTCGTCGGCACCTCCGGCTGGACCGGCGACCGCATCGCGGCGCTCCGCCGCAGCGTCGACGCGCAGCCCGGCGCGGGCGTGGTGATCATCCCCAACTTCTCGCTCGGCTCGGTCCTCGCCACCGCGCTGTCCACCGTCGCGGCGCGCTTCTTCGACGCGGTCGAGATCGTCGAGACCCACGGCGCGCGCAAGGTCGACTCGCCCTCCGGCACCGCCGTGCGCACCGCCGAGCTGCTGCTCCGCGCGCGCGCCGAGCTGGGCCCCGTTCAGGCGCCGCACACCGACCAGCGCGCCCGCGGCCAGCAGGTGGCGAGCATCCCGGTGCACAGCCTGCGCCTGCCCGGGGTCGAGGCGCGCCAGGAGGTGGTCTTCGGCGGCACCGGCGAGACGGTCACGATCCGCCATGACACCACGTCCTCCGCGTCCTACGAGGCCGGCATCCTCCGCGCCCTCGACGCCGTGCGCAGCACCACCGGCGTGGTCGTCGGCCTCGACGCGCTGATCGACCTCCGCGCCGCCTTCGACGCCGCACCCCTGGCCGAGCAGGTCCGCGACGAGCCGGCGATCAGCGACGACGTGCCCTCCGGCCAGGCCGCGGCCGCCACGAGCGCCCCGTGAGGACCCGCATCGGCGTCGGCCTGATGGCCGTCCTCCTCGCGCTCTACCTCTTCGTCTGCCTGCAGTACTCGTACGTCGCCTTCGCCGCCGGAACGGTGCCGGGCATCGTGATGGGCATCGGCCTGCTCGTCCTCGGCGGAGTCGGCGTCTGGGGGCTCGTGCGCGAGATCTCCTTCGGCGTCCGCGCCGAGAAGCTGGCCCGGCGCCTCGAGTCCGAGGACGCCCTGCCCTCCGAGGTCCTCGAATCCAGTGCGACCGGCCGACTCGACCGGACCGAGGCCGACGCGCTCTTCCCGCGCTACGCGGCCGACGTCGACGAGGACCCCGAGAGCTGGCGCGCCTGGTACCGGCTCGGCCTCGCCTACGACGCGAGCGGTGACCGCAAGCGCGCCCGCGGGGCGATCCGCCGCTCGATCGCCCTGGAGCGCGAGCGGCCCGCCTGATCGGCGGCGCTCAGTCCGCCAGCACCGCCTGCAGCGCCTCGGCCACCGTGCGGTGCCGGAAGACGAAGCCGTCGTCGAGCAGCCGCTGCGGCACCAGCCGCTGACTCGAGAGCAGCAGCTCGTGCCCCGCGTCGCGCAGTGCGAGCTCGATGATCTTCTCGGGGACGGGCAGCTTGAACGGCCGGTGCATCAGCTCGGCCAGCGTGCTCATGACCTCGTTCGCCGTCGCGGCCTCGGGCCCCGCGAGGTTGACCGGGCCGGACAGCGACGAGGTCAGCAGGTGCCGGATCGCGGCGGCCTCGTCGTAGTGGCTGATCCACGGCCAGTACTGCTGTCCGCCGCCGAGCGGGCCGCTCAGTCCCAGCTTCGTCAACGGCAGCAGCGGCTTCAGGGCGCCGCCGTTCCCGAGCACGAGCCCGGTGCGCACCGTCACGACGCGCGCGGTCTCGGGAGCGAGCAGCGCCGCCTGCTCCCAGCGCTCGACGACGTCGGCGAGGAAGCCCTCGCCGCGGGGGGACTCCTCGGTCAGCTCCTCGCCCGGCCGGTCGCCGTAGTAGCCGACGGCCGAGGCGTTGAGCAGGATCGACGGGGGAGTGGACGCCATCCGCATCGCGTCGGTGATGGTCTGCGTGGCCTGCACCCGCGAATCGAGGATCTCGCGCTTGTACGAGGAGGTCCACGGGAGGCGGCTGATCGAGGCGCCCGAGAGGTTGATCACGGCGTCGACCCGGTCGAGCACGCTGAAGTCGAGCATGTGCGAGGCGGGCGCCCAGTGGAACTCGTCCGGGCTGGTCGGGGCGTGGCGGACCAGGCGGAAGATCTCGTGCCCGTCCGAGCGGAGCTGGCGCACCAGCTCCGAGCCGATCATGCCGCTCGCCCCGGAGATCAGGACCCGCAGCCGCTTCGGAGCCGCGGGCTCCTCCTGCGCGCGGGTCGCCGTGTCCGGCGCCTCGCCGGGCGGCACGGCCGGCCGCGGTGCCGCCGTGCGGGTGGAGCGCCGGGGGGAGTCGCCGGCGCTGCCGGTGCCGTCCTGGTCCGAGTGCCGTGCGGTCGATTCGCTCATGGTGCCTCCCGAGGCCCGTCGCGGGCCGCCCGCGAAGCGGGATTCAGCCTAGGGCCTCAGGCCCGGGAGCCGGCCGTGCGGCCGAGGACCCCGGCGCGCACCAGGAGCAGGTAGAGCTCGCAGCCCAGGCAGAGGCCGAACGCCGCGTTGAGGAAGGCGGCGAGGAAGGCGATCGCTGCGGCGACGGGGACCGCGCCCGGCACTCCGGCGAGGTGCAGGACGACTCCCGCGGCGGTGACGAGCAGCCCGACCAGCTGGGCGAAGCGCGGGGGGCGGGCGTCCTCCCACTCCGCCGGCGGAGCGAGGCGGGGCCGGATGAGGCGGCGGAAGACGACCGCCCAGGGCCCCGAGCCGACACCGCGGGAGGCCGACCAGGCGAACAGCGCCGCGAGGACCGCCAGCAGCAGGAAGCCGGGCTGGACGAGTCGGGCGGTGGAGTCCGCCGGCACCGGCGCCGCGAGCCCGAGCCCCACGGCAGCGAGCAGCAGCACGGCGGTGACGGAGGCGGCGAAGCGCGGTCCGCGCGGATCGACGGAGCCGGCAGGCGGGGCGGTGGTCATGCTGTCTCCAGTCGGTCGAGCTCGGCGAGGACGACGGCGCGGGCCGGAGCGCCGGCGATGCGGCTGCGGGCCACGCCGTCGGCGTCGAGCACGAGCAGGGTCGGGGTCTGCAGGATGCGGAAGCGGTCGGCCAGGTCGGCGCGGCGGGTCAGGTCGACGTCGAGGTGCACGACGCCGTCGCGACCGCCGGAGACGTCCGTGAGCATCCGGTGCACCGCCGGGCAGCGCGCGCAGTAGTCGGTGGAGAACTGCACGATCGTCGCTCGCCGGCCGAGGACCGCGCCGTCGACCAGCGCGGCCGGATCGATGCGCTCGGCGGAGGCGTCGGGCCGCGCGCGGACACGCCCGGCCGCGCGGCGGCGCAGCAGCCCGAGGGCGGTTCCGAGCGCGACGAGACCCAGCAGGGCGGCCGCGATCTGGAGAGGGTCCACGCGATCACGGTAGGCGCCGACTGCCCTGCACGCCCGTTCATTGCGCTCTGCGTCGACGGACCGTGCTCTATCGTCGAAGCCGTGACCGAGCAGAGCGAACCCGACAGCCCCGTTTTCCGCTCCGATGTCGTGGTCGAGCTCGTCCGCTCCAGTGCCCACGACTCCGATGTCCTCTTCGCCGCCCGCGTCTCGACGCAGGGCGAGAAGACCCTCGCCGGCGCCCTCGACGAGGAGTCGGCCGACAGCGAGCTGCAGGGCAAGCGCGACCGCGGCCTGATCAACTACCTGATGCGCGACCGCCACGGCTCGCCCTTCGAGCACAACTCGATGACCTTCTACGTGCAGGCGCCGATCTTCGTCTTCCGCGAGTTCATGCGGCACCGCATCGCCTCCTACAACGAGGAGTCGGGCCGCTACCGCGAGCTCCGCCCCGTCTTCTACGTGCCCGGCCCCCAGCGCAACCTCGTCCAGGTCGGCAAGCCCGGCGCCTACTCCTTCGAGCCCGGCACCCCCGAGCAGACGGAGCTCGTGGTAGACGAGACGCGACGCGCCAGCACCCAGGCCTTCGAGGCGTACCAGCGGATGCTCGGCGAGGGCGTCGCCCGCGAGGTCGCCCGCATCGTCCTGCCGCTCAACATCTACTCCTCGATGTACGTGACGCTGAACGCCCGCTCGCTGATGAACTTCCTCTCCCTCCGCACCAAGCGCGAGGACTCGACGTTCCCCTCCTTCCCGCAGCGCGAGATCGAGATGGCCGCCGAGCAGATGGAGCAGCACTTCGAGCAGCTCATGCCCCTCACCGCCGCCGCCTTCACCGCGAACGGCCGCGTCGCCCCCTAGCAGCGTCCCTGCCCGCACCGCGTCCGCTCTGCAGGCGCCTCTCCGTTGTGCAGGTACCTGTCCGGTCTGCAGGCGATCCGAGGACGAAGCCGCCTCGAGCCGCGCGCGTAGGCCCGGGCAGGCCGGGATCGCCTGCACACCGCACCACTCCCCGCGGAGGCATCACCCTCCACAGGAGCCGTGGCGTCGGATTCTCCACCGATCGGAGCCCGCGCCGCCCGCGCGCCCTTCCTGCGCGGCCACGCTCTCCCTGTGCGCGCGTCCTCCGGCTCCGTCCTCCGCGCCGGAGGCCTGGTGAAGACCGAGCAGTTCCTCCGCGAGGGCTCCTCCGCACGCGAGCTCCGCGAGGCGGTGAAGACCGGAGCGCTCCTCCGCGTCAGGAAGGGCTGGTACGCCCTTCCCGGAGTCGACACCGGAGTCGAGCGCGCCTTCCGCGTCGGCGGGGCCCTCGCCTGCGCGAACGCCGCCGTCGCGCACGGGCTCTGGGTGCCGCGCTTCCGTGGCCTGCACATCGCTGTCCGCGCCCACGCCTCGCGACTCCGCGATCCGGACCGTCACGCCGTCCGGCTCTCCCATGATCCCGGCGTCGTCGTCCACTGGTCGAAGGAGGCACCGCGGCCCTCCGCGCTGATCCAGGCGCTCGAGGACTGCGTCGTCGAGGCGGCGGCCTGCCAGGGTGCCGAGTTCGCCTTCGTCCTCCTGGAATCGGCGCTGCACCGGCGGCTCCTCGACTCCGCAGGTCGAGCGCGGCTCCTCGCGCGGCTGCCGGCTCCCCATCGGCGGCTCCTCCGCTGGGCCGGTTCGTCCTCCGAGAGCGGGCTGGAGTCGATGGTCGCCTTCCGGCTGCGAACTCTCGGGATCGCCTTCCGCCAGCAGGTGCGCATCGGCCACCGGCGCATCGACTTCCTGCTCGGCGAGGTGCTCGCCCTCGAGGTGGACGGTGCTGCGTTCCACGATCCCGAGCACGACAACCGGCGCGATGTCGAGCTCGGCCTGCTCGGCTACCGCGTCCGCCACTACCGCACCTCCCTCGTCCTCGACGACTGGCCCCTCGTCGAGGCCGACATCCTCGCCGCCCTCTCCCGCGGAGATCACGTCCGCACCTGACTCCCTCCGTCGGCGCACGGCGGGGATCCGTTCGATCTGCAGGTGTTCCAGCCCCGTCGAGGTCTCCGGCGCGGCTGAAGAGCCGTTCGGCTCGGCGACGCCTGCAGATCGAACGAGCGCCCGCAGACCCGGCCGGCACCCGCGGATCAGAACGCCTCCAGCCCGCGGCCGCCGACCCGTTACCCTGGGCTCGTGTCAACTCCGGAGAATCCTTTCGGCCAGGTCCTGGTCGCCCTGGTCACCCCGTTCACCGCCGACGGCGAGGTCGACTGGCCCGGTGTCGAGAAGCACATCGACGACTGCATCGCGAAGGGCGCCGACGGCATCGTCGTGACCGGCACCACCGGCGAGACCAGCACCCTCACCGACCCGGAGAAGATCCGGCTCGTCGAGGTCGGCAAGTCCGTCGCCGCGGGACGCGCGAAGATCATCACCGGCGGCGGCTCGAACGAGACCGCGCACGCGATGCAGCTCGCCCGCCAGAGCGAGAAGGCCGGCGCCGACGGCAACATGATCGTCACGCCGTACTACAACAAGCCCACCCAGGCCGGCATCCTCACCCACTTCCGGATGATCGCCGACGTGACGGACCTCCCGGTCATCCTCTACGACATCCCCGGCCGCACCGGCGTGCCCATCCGCTACGAGACGATCCTCCGCGCGGCTAAGCACCCCAACATCCTCGCCGTGAAGGACGCCAAGGGCGATCTCTCCGAGGTCAGCCGCGTCCTCAACCAGACCGACCTGATGTACTTCTGCGGCGACGACGCCAACGTCCTGCCCGAGCTGGCCATCGGCGCCACCGGCCTGATCGGCGTCACCGCCAACATCGCCGCCTCGCCGTACCGCACCATCGTCGACGCCGTGAACTCCGGCGACCTCAGGGCCGCCACCCTCGCGCACCAGCAGCTCGAGCCGCTCGTGCGCGCCGTGATGACCCACGTCCCCGGCACCGTCGCGGCGAAGTACATCCTGCACGGCCTCGGCCGCATCTCCTCGCCCCGCGTGCGCCTGCCGCTGGTCGGCCCCGAGGAGTCGGAGGCCGCCCTGATCGAGGACGAGCTCGGCCTCGTGCGGGACATCCCCGGCGTCGACTTCCGCAACTTCCGGCCCGACCGCAACGCCGCCGCGGGCGGCGCGCTGCCGAAGGTCGCCGGCACCACACGCTGACGCCGCACGAGCGGCACGGACGACTCCCGACCGAGGAAGAGGAGGGCGCATGCCCAGTCCCGTGATCACTCCTGCCGCGCTCGAGGCGGGCACGCTGCGGATCATCCCGCTCGGCGGCCTCGGTGAGATCGGCCGCAACATGACGGTCTTCGAGATCGACGGCAAGATCCTCGTGGTGGACTGCGGCGTGCTCTTCCCGGAGGAGAACCAGCCGGGCGTGGACCTGATCCTCCCCGACTTCACCCCGATCAAGGGCCGCCTCGAGGACATCGTCGGCGTCGTGCTGACCCACGGCCACGAGGACCACATCGGCGCCGTCCCCTACCTCCTCAAGCTCAAGCGGGACATCCCGCTGATCGGCTCGACCCTGACGCTCGCACTGGTCGAGGCGAAGCTGAAGGAGCACCGGATCAAGCCGTACACGCTCGCGGTGAAGGAGGGCGACGTCGAGAACCTCGGGCCCTTCGAGCTCGAGTTCGTGGCCGTCAACCACTCCATCCCGGACGCTCTCGCCGTCGCGATCATCACCGACGCGGGCTCGGTGCTGCACACCGGCGACTTCAAGATGGACCAGCTCCCCCTCGACGGTCGCATCACCGATCTCCGCGCCTTCGCCCGCCTCGGCGAGGAGGGCATCGACCTCTTCATGGTCGACTCGACCAACGCGGACGTTCCCGGCTTCACGCCGAACGAGCGCGACATCGGCCCGGTCATCGAGAGCGTGATCGCGAAGGCGACCCGCCGGGTGATCGTGGCCAGCTTCTCCAGCCACGTGCACCGGGTGCAGCAGGTGCTCGACGCCGCGCACGCGAACGGGCGCCGCGTGGCACTGCTCGGCCGCTCGATGGTGCGCAACATGGGCATCGCGGCCACCCTGGGGTACCTCAAGGTGCCGGAGGGTGTGCTGATCGACGTCAAGAAGGCGGGCGACATCCCGGAGGACAGGATCGTCTACATGTCCACCGGCTCGCAGGGCGAGCCGATGGCGGTGCTCAGCCGGATGGCGAACCTCGACCATCAGATCCAGCCCGGCGAGGGCGACACCGTCATCCTCGCGTCGAGCCTCATCCCGGGCAACGAGAACGCCGTCTACCGCGTGATCAACGGCCTGACCAAGCTCGGCGCCACCGTGGTGCACAAGGGCAACGCGAAGGTGCACGTCTCGGGTCACGCCGCCGCCGGCGAGCTGATCTACTGCTACAACATCCTCAAGCCGCTCAACGTCCTGCCGGTGCACGGCGAGTACCGCCACCTCGTCGCCAACGCGAAGCTCGCGCAGGCCACCGGCATCGCGGAGGAGAACACGATCATCGCCGAGGACGGCACGGTCCTCGACCTCCGCGACGGCGTGGTGACCGTGGCCGGCCAGCTCGACCTCGGCTTCGTCTACGTCGACGGCTCGTCCGTCGGCGAGATCACCGACGCCGACCTCAAGGACCGCCGCATCCTCAGCGAGGAGGGCTTCATCTCGATCATCGTCGTCGTGGAGGCGGGCACCGGCCGGATCGTCGTCGGTCCCGAGATCCACGCCAAGGGGTTCGCCGAGGACGACCGCGTCTTCGACGACGTGAAGCCGCGCATCGCAAAGGCCCTCGAGGAGGCGGTGCAGAGCGGAGTCAGCGACCAGCACGCGCTCTCGCAGAGCATCCGCCGCGTCGTCGGCCGCTGGGTGAACACCACCTACCGCCGCCGCCCGATGATCGTCCCCCTCGTCATCGAGGCCTGACCCCGGGCGGAGTGCCCCCGACGCTCCGACCCGTTCCCGCACCGTCACCCGCCCCCGGGCACCCGTCCGCACCTCATGCCAGACCCGATCCCCCACGGAGACCGCGCATGGACCACTCGATCCGCCCCGCCCGCCGCGAGGACGCCCCCTTCCTCGCCGACATGCTCGTCGACGCGGCGAACTGGAACTGGACGGCGGCCCGCACCCGCATCGACGTCCTCGAGGAGGAGTCGACCCGCCGCTACGTCGCCGGCTGGCCCCGGCCCGGCGATCTCGGCTCGGTCGCCGAGACCGCCGACGGCGAGCGGATCGGCGCCTGCTGGTTCCGCCTCTTCAGCGCCGCCGCACCCGGCCGCGGGTTCGTCGCCGCGGGCGTGCCCGAGCTGACCCTCGGGGTGCGGCCGGTCTGGCGCGCGCAGGGCATCGGCCGCGGGCTGCTGCGCGCCGCACTGGATCAGGCACGCACCGCCGGCTACGCGCGCGTCTCGCTCAACGTGTCGACGGACAACTTCGCCCGCCGGCTCTACCGGAGCGAGGGCTTCAGCGCGGTGGCCGACCGCGGCGACGCGGAGACGATGGTCGCGACGCTGCGCTGAGCAGGCGCGGTGAGGGCGCGGTACGGGCCCCGCGCGCCCGCCGCCCCCCGGCGCGGGTCCGCGGCGATGACGGAGGCGGCGGGTACGGTGGCCCTATGGCGACGACTCCGAAGACGACCCCCCGCGCGAAGGCGAGCGCCCCCGCGCGCTCGAGCACTCCGCGCAACGGCCGCGGCTCCGGGCGGGGATCGTCCGAGAAGAGCACGGTCGCGTTCAGCTCGACCCCGCGCACCAATCCGCTCGTCACCGTCTGGATGGCGCTGGCGCACCTGGCCGGCGGTGCCGCCCGCGCGCTCGGTCCGGAGCGCCTGGCGAAGGAGGAGCGCCGCGACGGCGTCCCCTTCCTGCTCCTGCTGCTCGCAATCACCGGCGCGGTGGTGGAGTGGTTCCTCGCGACCGACCCGGTCGCCCTCGTGCTCGACGCCTGGAGCTTCGGCGGCCTGTTCGGCCGCGTCGCCTACGTCCTCCCCGTGGTGCTGCTGCTCTTCTCGCTCTGGCTGTTCCGCCACCCGCGCTCGGTCGACGACAACGGCCGCATCGGCGTCGGCCTCGCCGTCCTGCTGATCTCCTCCGCCGGGCTCTGCCACGCGCACCTCGGCGCGCCGCAGCCGGGGTCGGGCATCGAGCAGATGGCCGCCGCCGGTGGTGTCCTCGGCTGGCTCGTGGGCGCGCCCCTCGTGGCGATCGCGACCGTGCCGGGCGCCACGGTGCTCCTCTCCCTGGTCGTCCTGCTCTCCCTCTTCATCATCACCAAGACCCCGCCGAACCGGATCGCCGCCCGCTCGCGCGAGCTCTACGGCTACCTCTTCGGCGCCCCCGTCCTCGACGACGAGGAGCGCGCGCGCCTCAAGGCGGAGAGGGCGGCGAGCAAGGCCGCCGCGAAGGCCGAGAGCGAGAAGGCCGAGGACGAGCAGGAGGACGGCGGCGAGCTGCCCTGGTGGCGCCGCACGGACTCCGGTCGCGAGGACGAGCCGACCGTCCAGGCCGAGCTGCCGATCGACGCGCTCGGCGACGAGGACGAGGCGCCGAAGGGCCGGAAGGGCCGCGGCCGCGCGAAGGGCTTCGACACCGCGCTCGAGGAGCCGGCGTCCGCCGAGCGTGACGAGCCGGCCGACCCGCCCACCCGCTCCTACGCGACCGAGGTGATCTCCGAGGCCGAGTCGGCCGAGGCCGCCCTGGCCCGCCACGATCAGAGCGCGACCACCCGCATCCCGCTGGGCGTGGTGGACGACGACGCGACCGGCGTCATCGCGCTCGACGACCTCGACGTCGCCCCCGCGGTCCCGCTCCCGCCGGTGATCGAGACCGGTCCGATCGCGCCGATCGCCGCCGACCCGACCGCCGATTTCGACTCCTCCTTCGAGGAGGAGACCCCCTACCGCCTGCCGTCCGCCTCCGCCCTCTCCACCGGCACGCCGTCGAAGGCGCGCTCGGCGGCGAACGACGAGATGGTCCGCGCGCTCACCGAGGTGCTCCAGCAGTTCAACGTGGACGCGACGGTCACCGGCTTCTCCCGCGGCCCGACGGTCACCCGCTACGAGATCGAGCTCGGCCCGGGCGTCAAGGTCGAGCGCGTCACGGCGCTGAGCAAGAACCTCTCCTACGCGGTCGCCAGCAACGAGGTGCGCATCCTCTCGCCGATCCCGGGCAAGAGCGCGATCGGCGTCGAGATCCCGAACACCGACCGCGAGATCGTCTCGCTCGGCGACGTCCTGCGCTCCGCCGCGTCGACCACGTCGACCCACCCGATGACGATCGGCGTCGGCAAGGACGTCGAGGGCGGCTACGTGGTGGCCAACCTCGCCAAGATGCCGCACCTCCTCGTCGCCGGCTCCACCGGCTCCGGCAAGTCCAGCTTCGTGAACTCGATGATCACGAGCCTGCTGATGCGCGCGAGCCCGCAGGACGTCCGGATGGTGCTGATCGACCCCAAGCGCGTCGAGCTCACGATCTACGGCGGGGTCCCGCACCTGATCACGCCCATCATCACGAACCCCAAGAAGGCCGCCGAGGCACTTCAGTGGGTCGTGAAGGAGATGGACATGCGGTACGACGACCTCGCGTCGTTCGGCTACCGGCACATCGACGACTTCAACGCGGCGGTGCGCAGCGGCGAGATCAAGCTCCCCGCGGGCAGCAACCGCGTCCTCCGGCCCTACCCCTACCTCCTGGTGGTCGTCGACGAGCTCG
The DNA here is from genome assembly GCF_022815545.1 of Rathayibacter sp. VKM Ac-2928. Taxonomy (NCBI): domain Bacteria; kingdom Bacillati; phylum Actinomycetota; class Actinomycetes; order Micrococcales; family Microbacteriaceae; genus Rathayibacter; species Rathayibacter sp. VKM Ac-2928. The sequence goes on along the minus strand of NZ_JALGRU010000005.1, from coordinate 38,209 downwards.
CCGACCTGATGATGGTCGCCCCGCGCGACGTCGAGGACTCGATCGTCCGCATCACCCAGCTCGCCCGGGCCTCCGGCATCCACCTCGTGCTCGCCACCCAGCGGCCGAGCGTCGACGTCGTCACCGGCCTGATCAAGGCCAATGTGCCCAGCCGCCTGGCCTTCGCCGTGACGAGCGTCACCGACTCTCGGGTCATCCTCGACCAGCCCGGCGCCGACAAGCTCATCGGCCAGGGCGACGGCCTGTTCCTGCCGATGGGCACGAACAAGCCGATGCGCGTCCAGGGCGCCTGGGTCCGCGAGGAGGAGATCGCCAAGGTCGTCGAGCACGTCACGCGGCAGGCCCAGCCGGAGTACCGCCAGGACATCACGGTCCAGGCGCAGCGCAAGGAGATCGACTCCGACATCGGCGACGATCTCGAGCTGCTGATGGCCGCGGCGGAGCTCGTGGTCAGCACGCAGTTCGGCTCGACCTCGATGCTGCAGCGCAAGCTCCGCGTCGGCTTCGCTAAGGCGGGCCGCCTGATGGATCTGCTCGAGTCCCGCGAGGTCGTCGGCCCCTCCGAGGGGTCCAAGGCGCGCGACGTGCTGGTGACCGCCGAGCAGCTGCCGGGGGTCCTCTCGCGGATGCGCGGCGAGGAGCCCGGCGAGCACGCCGCCGCGCCGTCGCCGACCGCACCCGACGCCTACGCCGATCCGCTGGCGGAGCCCTCGGGCCCGGTCGCGACCGACTACCACGACGACGACGAGGGCTCCGACGACGACGCCTGGGCGCTCACGGGGCGCGACTGAGCGATGACCACGCCGCCGAATCGACCGATCACGAGGAACGGCTCAGACCGATGACCAGCCCCACCGCGCACGCCGACGCCGCCCCGAGCAACTGGAACCTGCCCAACGCGATCACCGTGGTGCGCATCCTGCTCGCCCCGGTGTTCTTCTGGCTGCTCCTGGCCGACAACGGCGAGGACGGCGGCGTGCGCATCGCGGCCGCGCTGCTCTTCGTCGTCGCGATCGCGACCGACGGGATCGACGGCCACATCGCGCGCAGCCGCGGGCTGGTCACCGACCTCGGCAAGCTGCTCGACCCGATCGCGGACAAGGTGCTCACCGGCGCCGCGCTGGTCGGCCTCTCGATCCTCGCCGAGCTGCCCTGGTGGGTGACGATCGTCATTCTCGTCCGCGAGATCGGCATCACCGTCTTCCGGATGGCCGTCCTCTCGGACCGGGTGATCCCCGCCTCCCGCGGCGGCAAGCTGAAGACGATCGTGCAGTCCGTCGCGATCTCACTCGCGCTCCTGCCGCTCTGGACCTTCCTCGGCGAGTGGGTGCACTGGCTGAACGGCATCACGATGACGGCCGCGGTCGTGCTCACCGTCGTGACCGGCATCGACTACCTCGCCGACGCGGCGCGCCAGAGTCGCGCGGCCCGCGGGCGCCGATGAGCGCCGAGGAGCTGCTGCAGGCACTCGCGGAGCGCGGTCTCGCGCTGGCGGTCGCGGAGTCGCTGACGGGCGGGGCGCTGAGCTCCGCACTGGTCGAGGTGCCCGGCGCCTCCGCCGTCTACCGCGGGGGAGTGGTGTCCTACGCCACGGACCTGAAGCACCGCCTGCTCGGGGTCGACGCGGAGCTCCTGGCGCAGGAGGGACCCGTCCACCCCGTGGTCGCCGTGCAGATGGCGCGCGGCGTCGCCCGGCAGCTCGGCGAGGCCCGCGCGCGGACCGTCGGCGTCGCGACGACGGGGGTCGCGGGCCCGGAGCCGCAGGGCGGAGCGGCCGTCGGCACCGTGTTCGTCGCGGCGGTCCTGGGCGGGGTCGAGCTCGTGCGCGAGTACCGCTTCGGCGGCGGGCGGCCCGAGATCCGCGCCGCGTCCGTCGCCGCGGCACTCGATCTGGCCGGCGAGCTCGCGGCCTCGGCCGTGTGACGTCCGAGAGTCCCGAACCGCCTCGGAATCGTGGAATGCGCGGGGTTTCGGCCGGGTTACATCTGACGTCGCTCACACGCAAAGTCCAGTCATCCGGTATTAGAGTCGACTCACACGAGCCGGGTAGTGAACAGCTATCCGGCTCTCTCGTACACATCCCCTTCGAATCCGATGCTCCGGCATTCCTCGAAGCGGTGCGCGAGAAGCGGTTGACGTGGAGAAGGAGGGTCCAGTGGTTCTAGTTCGTCAGGAGATCGGCGATGTCCTCAGGGACTTTCGCCTGCAGAAAGGTCGCACCCTGCGCCAGGTGGCGAGCAAGGCGAGTGTCGCTCTCGGCTACCTCAGCGAGGTTGAGCGCGGTCAGAAGGAGGCGTCGTCCGAGATCCTCGCTTCGGTGGCCGATGCGCTCGACACTCCGATCTCGGTGATCATGCGCGAGGTCGGCGACCGTCTCGCGGTCATCGAGGGGATCGACACGATCCCCGACACCATCCCGGCCGACATGGTCGCCGGATTCGACGCGGACCTCGTCTCGCAGTAGCGGATCCGACCTCTTCCCACCCACCGCACCGCACCTCGCGAAGGGCGCCCGAGCTCCGGCTCCGGCGCCCTTCGTCGTTCCCGGAGACGCACCCGCCCGCACCCTCCGGGCTTCCGCCCCGGTTCGGCTTGTTACCGTGGACGCATGCGCCTGAGCGAGTTCCAGCAGCTGGTCGACGACGAGTTCGGCGACGCGTACGCGCGCGTCCTCGTCTCCGACCTCGTGCTGACCGAGCTCGGCGGGAGGACCGCGCAGAGCGCCCTCCGCGACGGCGCGGAGCCCCGAGAGGTCTGGATCGCGCTGTGCCGCGCCAACGACGTCCCCGAGGGCCGCTGGCACGGGATCGACCCGGCGAAGCGCCGGCACTGACGTCGCGCGGCTCCGGCGGCGGTCTGCGGCCCGAAGTCGTGTTCGACACGCCGGGCGCGCCACCATCGAATCCCTGTTCGAACGGGTCTAAGCTCCTCACCAGAAGCAGGATCGCCTCCGTCTCCACAGAAGCGGTCCGGCTCGGCGCCGATGTCGGTGGTCGGGCCTACCGTCGACATCAGTCACACGGACTGCTTCACCGCCTTGTCGCAACCGGCCGGGACCGCATTCAGGGGCACTCGCCCGCGAACGGTCCCGGTACGACACGACAGCCTGTAGGCGATACCACCACGACACGAGAGCGAGACGGCCATGCCCAGTTCCTCAGACCGCGAGAAGTCCCTCGAGACCGCACTCGCCCAGATCGACCGCCAGTTCGGCAAGGGCGCCGTCATGCGCCTCGGCAGCGACGACCGCGCCCCCGTCGAGGTGATCCAGACCGGCTCGATCGCGCTCGACGTCGCGCTCGGGATCGGCGGACTCCCGCGCGGCCGCATCGTCGAGATCTACGGCCCCGAGTCCTCGGGAAAGACCACGCTGACCCTGCACGCGATCGCCAACGCCCAGCGCAACGGCGGCATCGCGGCCTTCATCGACGCGGAGCACGCGCTCGACCCCGAGTACGCCAAGAAGCTCGGCGTCGACATCGACTCGCTCCTCGTCTCGCAGCCGGACACGGGCGAGCAGGCGCTCGAGATCGCCGACATGCTCGTGCGCTCCGGCTCCATCGACCTCATCGTCATCGACTCCGTGGCGGCGCTCGTGCCCCGCGCCGAGATCGAGGGCGAGATGGGCGACTCGCACGTCGGCCTCCAGGCCCGCCTGATGTCGCAGGCCCTCCGCAAGCTCACCGGTGGCCTGAACACCACGAACACCACGATGATCTTCATCAACCAGCTCCGCGAGAAGATCGGCGTCTTCTTCGGCAGCCCCGAGACCACCGCGGGCGGCAAGGCGCTGAAGTTCTACGCGTCGGTCCGCCTCGACATCCGCCGCATCGAGACCCTCAAGGACGGCACGGACGCGGTCGGAAACCGCACCCGTGTCAAGGTCGTCAAGAACAAGATGGCGCCGCCGTTCAAGCAGGCCGAGTTCGACATCCTCTACGGCATCGGCATCTCCCGCGAGGGCAGCCTGATCGACTTCGGTGTCGAGCACGAGATCGTCCGCAAGTCGGGCGCCTGGTACACCTACGACGGCGACCAGCTCGGCCAGGGCAAGGAGAAGGCGCGCCAGTTCCTCATCGACAACCCGGACATCGCGGCGGAGATCGAGAAGCGCATCCTGATCAAGCTCGGCGTCGTCGCCGACCCGAACGCCGTGGTCGACGCCGCCCCGGTCGCGATCGAGACGAAGCAGCCGGTCCGCGAGACCAAGCCGCCCGTCCGCAAGGGCGCCTAGCCCGTGGGGGAGAAGGCTGCGGAGGGGGCACAGGGTCGGCCCGTGGCCTTCCTCCCCTGGGTCAAGGACGACGGGGCGGCCGCCGAGGCGGCCGGGCCCGCCGTCGACGCGATCTCCGAGCTGTCGGCTCACGTCGCGCGGCGCGACGCCGCGCCCTCGAGGGCTCCGGGTCGGTCGTCCCGATCGGACGACTCCGCGGCGGACGTCGCAGAGGACTCCCCGGAGGAGGACTCCTTCGCTGAGGATCTCCCCGAGGAGCCCGACCCCGAGCAGATCGCCGACCGCATCGTCCGCGGCCTGTCGCGCAAGAGCCTCTCGGTCGCCGAGGTCGAGGCACGCCTCTACACCGAGGGCGTCGCCGAGAAGGACGCGATCGACATCCTCGAGCGCTTCACCCGCTTCGGCTACCTCGACGACTACAAGATGGCGGAGTCGCTGGTGATCCAGCTGCGCGAGCGCAAGAAGCTCGGGCGCTCGTCGATCATGCAGGAGCTGCGCGCCCGCAAGCTCGACCCCGACGCGATCGCGACCGCGCTGGACGAGTTCGACGGCGACGACGAGTACCGCACCGCGATGGAACTCGCGCGCAAGCGCCTGCCGAGCCTGCGGTCGCTCTCCGACGAGGTCGCCGAGCGCCGCCTCTCCGGGTTCCTCGCGCGCCGCGGCTACGCCGGCGCGCTCGTCCAGCGCGTCGTCCGCGAGACGGTGCGCAAGCCCGGCTCGAGCGTCCGCTTCCGCTGAGCCTCCGCGCCGCCCGGTCGCCGAGAGTCGGCCGGAGCGGCGCGTAGAATCGCACACCATGAGCACGCTCGGTCCGGTGACCTCCCCCCTCGTCGATGCGCGGCCGAGGACCTACGAGGTCCGCACCTTCGGCTGCCAGATGAACGTCCACGACTCCGAGCGGCTCAGCGGCTCGCTCGAGGCGGCGGGCTACGTCTCGGCCGACGGCGCCGAGGCCGACATCGTCGTCATCAACACCTGCGCCGTCCGCGAGAACGCGGACAACAAGCTCTACGGCAACCTCGGCCACCTCGCCTCGGTCAAGCGCCGGCACGAGGGCATGCAGATCGCCGTCGGCGGCTGCCTCGCGCAGAAGGACAAGAGCGTCATCCTCGAGAAGGCTCCGTGGGTCGACGTGGTCTTCGGGACGCACAACATGGGCGCACTACCGAGACTGCTCGAGCGGGCCCGGCACAACGACGAGGCCCAGCTCGAGATCCTCGAGTCGCTCGACGTCTTCCCCTCGACGCTGCCGACCAAGCGCGACTCGACTTACAGCGGCTGGGTCTCCATCTCCGTCGGCTGCAACAACACCTGCACCTTCTGCATCGTCCCCGCGCTGCGCGGCAAGGAGAAGGACCGCCGTCCCGGCGACGTGCTCGCCGAGATCCAGGCACTCGTCGACGACGGCGCGATCGAGGTCACCCTCCTCGGCCAGAACGTGAACTCCTACGGCGTCGAGTTCGGCGACCGGCAGGCGTTCTCGAAGCTGCTCCGCGCCGCGGGCACGATCGAGGGCCTCGAGCGGATCCGCTTCACCAGCCCGCACCCGGCCGCCTTCACCGACGACGTCATCGACGCGATGGCCGAGACGCCGGCCGTCATGCCGCAGCTGCACATGCCGCTGCAGTCCGGCTCCGACCGCATCCTCAAGGCGATGCGCCGCTCCTACCGCTCCGAGCGCTTCCTCGGGATCCTCGACCGTGTCCGCGACCGGATCCCGCATGCGGCGATCAGCACCGACATCATCGTCGGCTTCCCCGGTGAGACCGAGGCCGACTTCCAGGAGACCCTCCGCGTGGTCGAGGCGGCCCGCTTCGCCTCCGCCTTCACCTTCCAGTACTCCATCCGCCCGGGGACGCCCGCGGCGACGCTGCCCGACCAGATCCCGAAGGCCGTCGTCCAGGAGCGGTTCGAGCGACTGGCCGCGCTGCAGGACTCGATCAGCGAGAGCGAGAACCGCACGGTCGTCGGCCGCCGGGTCGAGGTGCTCGTCGCGACAGGCGAGGGTCGCCGCGACAGCGAGACGCACCGCCTCAGCGGCCGCGCCGAGGACAGCCGCCTGGTGCACTTCGACGTGCCCGCCGGCTCCGAGCAGCCGCGCCCGGGCGACGTCGTCAGTGTCGAGGTCACCCGCGCCGCACCCTTCTACCTGATCGCGGACTCCCTCGACGGTGCTCCGCTGCAGGTCCGCCGCACCCGCGCCGGCGACGCCTGGGACCGTGCTCAGACGGAGTCCTGCGGTGTCCCCGCCGCGCCGGACGCCACCGGAGCACCGAGGGTCTCGCTCGGGCTGCCCTCGCTCCGCCTCCGCCCGATCACGCCGGCCGCGCCGGAGACGCTGACCACGCCGATCTACGACGCCCTCGATGGCGAGCGCTGAGCGGGCGGCGTCCGCCCTCCTCACCGTCGTCGGCGCCACGGGCACCGGCAAGTCCGACCTCTCGCTCGCCCTCGCCGCAGCGATCCGCGCGTCCGGCGGCGCGGCCGAGGTCGTCAACGCCGACGCGATGCAGCTCTACCGCGGGATGGACATCGGGACCGCCAAGCTCCCCGTCGAGGATCGGCAGGATGTGCCCCACCACCTGCTCGACGTCCTCGAGGTCACCGAGGACGCCTCCGTCGCCCGGTACCAGCGCGAGGCCCGCGCGGTGATCGACGACGTCCTGGCGCGCGGCGCGACCCCGATCCTCGTCGGCGGCTCCGGCCTCTACGTCTCGAGCGTGATCTTCGAGTTCTCCTTCGCCGGCACCGATCCCGCGCTCCGGCGGTCTCTCGAGGAGACGGCCGAGCGCGAGGGGTCCGCGGTGCTCTTCGAGCGGCTCCGCGCCGTCGACGCCGAGGTCGCCGCCCGGATCGGCCCGCACAACGTCCGACGGATCGTGCGCGCTCTCGAGATCACCGAGCTCACCGGCTCGCCGAACAGCGCGCTGATGTCGGACACCCCCGTCCCGTGGCGGCCGAGCACGGTCCTCGCGCTGTCCGCGCCGCGCGACGTCCTCGTCGAGCGGCTCGACCGCCGCGTCGAGCGGATGTGGGCGGGCGGCATGCTCGACGAGGTCGAGCGCCTCGTGCCGCTCGGCATCGAGCGGGGCGTCACCGCCAGCCGCGCCATCGGCTACGCCCAGGCGCTCGCGCAGCGCTCGGGCGAGCTGACCGGGGAGGAGGCGATCGCCTCCACCCAGGCGCTCACCCGCCGCTACGCGCGTCGGCAGAACAGCTGGTTCCGCCGCTACCAGGCGGCGCACTGGCTGCCCTTCGACGCTCCGGACCTGCTCGAGCAGGCGCTCGTCCTCGCCCAGGCCGGCGCTCCGGCGCCTCGCTAGGCTGAGCGCCATGACGATCGAGCTGCACTTCACCAAGGGCCAGGGCACCGGCAACGACTTCGTGCTCTTCAGCGACCCGGACGGTGAGGTCGACCTCTCGCCCGCGCAGATCGCGATGATCTGCGACCGGCACTTCGGCGTCGGCGCCGACGGCATCATCCGCGCGGTCCGCTCCCGGTCCCTCGCCGACGGTGCCGCCGCCCTCGAGCAGGAGCCGGAGGCGGAGTGGTTCATGGACTACCGCAACGCCGACGGCTCGATCGCCGAGATGTGCGGCAACGGCATCCGCGTCTACGCGGCGTTCCTGCTCGCCGGCGGTCTGGCGACCCTCGAGCAGGGCGACACCCTCCCCATCGGCACGCGTGCCGGGGTCCGCGACGTCACCCGCAGCGGCGCCGGCTTCCAGGTGGACCTCGGCCGCTGGGAGCTGGCCGGCGGCGAGCCGCTCGTGCGGGCCAAGGAGCTGAAGGTGCCGCGTCCCGGTCTCGGGCTCGACCTCGGCAACCCGCACATCGTCGTCGCGCTGAGCAACGACGAGGAGCTCGACGAGGCCGACCTCAGCTACATTCCGCAGATCGAGCCGGAGCCGGCCGACGGGGCGAACGTCGAGTTCGTCGTGCCGGGCGAGCCGCTGGTGCACGACGGCATCGGCCGGATCCGGATGCGCGTCCACGAGCGCGGCAGCGGCGAGACGCTCAGCTGCGGCACGGGCGCCGCCGCGGCGGCCCTCGCCGTGCGCTACTGGGCCGGAGCGCGCGCTCCGCAGTCCTGGCGCGTGGAGGTCCCCGGCGGCACGCTGGGCGTGACGATGTTCCCGACCGAGGAGGGCGAGCACGTCGGCCTGTCCGGCCCGGCCGACCTCGTCTACACCGGCACGATCCGGATCGACTAGCTCGGGATCGATCGATCGACCGGCGCGGCACCGATCCGTTCCGGCGAGCGCGGCCGACTCCTGCGATCAGGCGATGCGCGTGGTGCGGATGACGCGGAAGCCCTTGGCCGAGGAGATCCGATCGACCTCGAGCCGGCCCTCGAACGTCTCGGTCAGCCAGGTCAGCAGCGAGTCGGCGCCGAGGTTGCGCTGCACGACGAGCCAGCCCTCCGCATCGGGCTCGAGGCGCGGCAGCCAGCGCTCGAGCAGCGCGTGCAGCTCGGCCTTGCCGACCCGGATCGGCGGGTTCGACCAGACGGCGGCGAAGCGGACGTCCTCGGGAACATCCTCGGGCAGCACGGCGTTGACATTGGAGACACCGAGTTCTGCGCAGTTGCGACGGACGAGCTCGAGCGCCCGCTGGTTGACGTCGACCGCCCACACCCGGGCGTCGGGGGAGCCGAGCGCCAGGGCGAGCGAGATCGGTCCCCAGCCGCAGCCGAGATCCAGGAGGTCCCCGCTCGCGGGGGCGTCGGGGACCGCGTCGAGCAGAACACGGGTGCCGAGATCGACGTGGCCGGGGCTGAACACCCCGCCGGCGGTCGTGACCTCGAGGTCGCGGCCGGCGATCCGGGCGCTGATCCTCCGGGGTCGGAGGTCGCCGTCGGGAGTGCTGGTGAAGTAGTGCTCGGCGGCCATGAGAAGTGAACTTATCAACAGCTGAGGAGTTAGTGTTATCCGGATGACGGAAGACCTGAACGAGACCGACACGACCGAGGCCGTGGACGTCGTCTCGCGGGTCCTGGCGAACGCGCAGTCGCGCTCGTCGGGATATTCGCGGTTCGTCGCGGGCGGAGCCCAGGCGCTGCAGAGCGCTGGAGGCGACGTCGAGCGCGACGCCGAGCAGACCGGCGACGGCGATCAGTTCGATCGCGAGGACCGGCAGGCGCTGCGGCGCGTGGCGGGCCTCTCCACCGAGCTCGAGGACGTCACCGAGGTCGAGTACCGCCAGCTGCGCCTCGAGAACGTGGTGCTGATCGGCGTGTACTCGCAGGGCTCGATCGAGGACGCGGAGAACTCGCTGCACGAGCTCGCCGCCCTGGCCGAGACCGCGGGAGCGACCGTCCTGGACGGTCTGCTGCAGCGCCGGCCGCACCCCGACCCGAGCACCTACCTGGGCAAGGGCAAGGCGGAGGAGCTCGCCGGGCTCGTCGCCGCCCTCGGCGCCGACACGGTCGTCGCCGACACCGAGCTGGCTCCGAGCCAGCGCCGCTCGCTGGAGGACGTGGTGAAGGTCAAGGTCATCGACCGCACGGCCGTCATCCTCGACATCTTCAGCCAGCACGCCACGAGCCGCGAGGGCAAGGCGCAGGTCGAGCTCGCGCAGCTCGAGTACCTGCTGCCGCGCCTGCGCGGCTGGGGCGAGTCGATGTCCCGCCAGGCCGGCGGCCAGGTCGGCGCCGGCGCCGGCATGGGCTCGCGTGGTCCGGGTGAGACGAAGATCGAGCTCGACCGCCGCCGCATCCACACCCGCATGGCGCGCCTGCGCAAGCAGATCACCGCGATGAAGCCCGCCCGGGAGGCGAAGCGCGCCAACCGCAAGCGCAACGCGGTGCCGTCGGTCGCCATCGCCGGCTACACCAACGCCGGCAAGTCCAGCCTGCTCAACCGGATGACGCACGCGGGCGTGCTCGTCGAGAACTCGCTCTTCGCGACCCTCGACGCGACCATCCGCAAGTCCGAGACCCCCGATGGGCGCGGCTACACGCTCGCCGACACCGTCGGCTTCGTGCGCGCCCTGCCGCACCAGCTGGTGGAGGCGTTCCGCTCGACCCTGGAGGAGGTCGCCGACTCGGACATCATCGTCCACGTCGTCGACGCCTCGCACCCGGATCCCGCGGGCCAGATCGCGACCGTCCGGGACGTCATCGGCGAGGTGGGCGCGCGGAGCATCCCCGAGATCATCGCGTTCAACAAGTCCGATCTCGTCGACGAGGGCCAGCGGCTCGTGCTGCGCGGTCTCGCCCCCGGCGCCGTCTTCGTGTCGGCGCGCACCGGCGAGGGGATGGACGAGCTCCAGGCGAAGATCGCCGAGATCCTGCCGGAGCCGCAGATCGAGATCGACCTGCTGGTCCCGTACGACCGGGGCGACGTGGTCTCCTCGCTGCACCGCAACGGCCGGATCCTCTCGACGCAGTACGTCGAGGGCGGCACGCACGTCCACGCGCTCGTGCACGAGGACCTCGCCGGCTCGCTCGGCGAGTTCGCGGCTCCCGTCGCCGCCGTCGAGGCGTAGCGGCGGAGCCGGCACCCGGCGCTCGAAGCGCCCGCGACCACGGATCACCTCCGCGGTCGCGGGCGCTTCGTCGTCACGCTGCGCGAGCTGCTCGCCGTGCGTCCCGGTGAACGCAGGAGGGGCGGACGGCTCGATGCCGTCCGCCCCTCCTGCGCGTGTGCGCCGCCGCGTCAGACGGAGCGGAGCACCGCGACGATCTTGCCGAGGACCTCGGCCTCGTCGCCGAGGATCGGCTCGAAGTTGGAGTTGCGGGGGAGCAGCCAGGTGTGGCCGTCGCGCTGGCGGAGGACCTTGACGGTCGCCTCGCCGTCGAGCATCGCGGCGACGATCTCGCCGTTCTCCGCGGTGCGCTGCGAGCGGACGACGACCCAGTCGCCGTCGCAGATGGCGGCGTCGATCATGGACTCGCCGACCACCTTGAGCATGAACAGCTCGCCCTTGCCGACCAGCTGGCGGGGGAGCGGGAAGACCTCGTCGATCTGCTGGTCCGCCATGATCGGCACACCCGCCGCGATCCGGCCCACCAGCGGCACCATCGCCGCGTCGGCGACCGTCGCCGTCGACTCGAACGAGCCGTCGTCCTCGGTCGAGCTCGGCACGTCGATGAGGATCTCGAGCGCCCGGGGGCGGTTGGGATCGCGGCGCAGATATCCGCTCAGCTCGAGCTGGTTGAGCTGGTGGGTCACGCTGGAGAGCGAGGCGAGCCCGACGGCGTCGCCGATCTCCCGCATGCTCGGCGGATAGCCGCGGCTGGACACCGAGCGCTGGATGGCGTCGAGGATCGCGAGCTGCTTCGCGCTGAGGTTCTTCCGTCGGCGGCCCGCCGCGGGCTTCGCCGCCGCCTTCGCCTTCGGCGCCGGAGTCGTCGTCCTGGCCGCCTTCGCCCCGGCCGTCTGCGCGTCGCTCACGATCGTCCCTCTCTCGGTGCGCACGCCGCGTGCGCGCCCTCTCCGTCCGCGTCGAGCACCGATGTCGGTGGTCGCTGCTGTACTGACTGCGGACTCTCGAAACTGTATCCGGCGGGGGTCCGCGTTCGAAACATTCGTTCGAGTGTGTCGCGCGATCCAGCAACGGATGCGACGCGACCGGGTCTTGCCCGGCGCGGTGTTCGAAGATATATTCGGAACAGAGGTTCGGACCGGGTCCTCCCGGCCGAGGACCCGGCCCGAACCCCTGCTGAAAGGAGCGATCACCATGACCGCACAGCCCTCCACCATCGCGCAGCACCAGACCTCCGCACAGCACGTCACCGCTGCCGAGCAGCCCGGTGCGCGCACCCGCCTGCGCCTGACCCGTCGTGGCCGCGCCGTCCTCGCGACGCTCGGCGCCCTGCCCCTCGTCGCGGGCGCCTTCGTCTTCGGACTCAACGGCGGCGGAGCCGTCGCCTCGGGCGAGAGCGCCGACGTCGAGTTCCAGTACGTCACCGTCCGCGCCGGCGAGTCCCTCTGGTCCCTCGCGGAGGAGCTCGCACCGGACTCCGACCCGCGCGACGTCGTCTACGACATCCAGTCGCTCAACCAGCTGGCGAACGCCGGTCTCGAGCCCGGGCAGCGCCTCGCGATCCCGGCGCAGTACGACCTCGCGGACTGATCGAGCGCACCGAGTGCCCCGGTACCATTCCGGGGTGACGACTCTCGACGATCTCCCCCTCCGCGACGACCTGCGCGGTCAGCAGCCCTACGGCGCTCCGCAGGCCGTCGTGCCCGTGGCCCTCAACGTCAACGAGAACACCCACCCCGTCCCTGACGACGTCATCGCCGACATCGTCGAGCGGGTGTCCGTCGCCCTCCGCACGGTGAACCGCTACCCCGATCGCGAGTTCCGGGAGCTGCGCGACTCCCTGGCCGGCTACCTCGGCCACGGTCTGACCGCCGACTCGATCTGGGCCGCCAACGGCTCGAACGAGGTGCTCCAGCACATCCTGCAGGCCTTCGGCGGCCCCGGACGGTCGCTGCTCGGCTTCTCGCCGACCTACTCGATGTACTCGATCCTCGCCTCGGGCAGCGGCACGCGCTGGATCGGCGTCGAGCGCGAGGCCGACTTCCGCGTGTCCGCTTCGTACGCCGCCGACGCGGTGCGCCGCGAGCGCCCCGACATCGTCTTCCTCTGCGCGCCGAACAACCCCACCGGAACCCCGCTGGACCTCGAGACGATCGCCGCCGTCTACGACGCGACCGACGGCATCGTCGTCGTCGACGAGGCCTACGCCGAGTTCGCCGGACGGGACGCGCCGACCGCCCTCGGCCTCCTCGAGGGCCGCCCTCGCCTGCTCGTCTCCCGCACGATGAGCAAGGCCTTCGCCTTCGCCGGCGTCCGCCTCGGCTACCTCGCCGCCGACCCCGCCGTCGTCGACGCCCTCCGACTGGTGCGCCTGCCGTACCACCTCTCCGCGCTGACTCAGGCGGCCGCGACCGCGGCGCTCGCCCACGCGGACGAGATGCTCGCGATGGTGGGCGAGATCATCGTCCAGCGCGACCGGATGATCGACGGACTGCGCGAGCTCGGCTACACCCCGCACGAGACCGGCAGCAACTTCGTCCTCTTCGGCGGCGTCGCCGACCCCGGAGCGATGTTCGAGGCGCTCCTCGCCCGCGGCATCCTGATCCGCGACGTCGGCATCCCGAACCACCTGCGGGTGAGCGCGGGCACCGAGGCCGAGACCACCGCCTTCCTCGAGGCGGTCGCCGCGCTGCCCGCCCGGACGGCGGACCCCGCGGTCGCCCTGGCCCGCGAGTAGCCGCCCGGAGGGTCGGCGGCCCCCGAATACACTGGAGACCATGACCTCCTCGAGCGCCGCTCCCGGGCGCACCGCCTCCCTCCGTCGTGCCACCAGCGAGTCGAGCATCGAGCTGTCGATCGACCTCGACGGCACCGGTGTCGCGGACCTCTCCACCGGCGTGCCCTTCTTCGATCACCTGCTGACGGCGTTCGCGAAGCACTCGCTGACCGACCTGACCGTCCGCGCCACCGGCGACGTCGAGATCGACATCCACCACACCGCCGAGGACATCGGCATCGTGCTCGGCACCGCGATCAAGCAGGCGCTCGGCGACAAGGCCGGCATCTCCCGCTTCGGCGACGCCCTCGTGCCGCTCGACGAGGCGCTGGTCCAGGCCGTGGTCGACATCTCCGGCCGTCCCTACCTCGTGCACGGCGGCGAGCCGGAGGGCTTCGCGCTGCACCTGATCGGCGGCCACTTCACCGGCTCGATGGTCCGCCACGTCTTCGAGGCGATCGCCTTCAACGCCGGTCTGACCGTGCACGTCACCGTGCTCGGCGGGCGCGACCCGCACCACATCGCCGAGGCCGAGTTCAAGGCGTTCGCGCGCGCGTTCCGCCAGGCCAAGGCCTTCGACCCGCTGGTCGCCGGGGTGCCGTCGACGAAGGGCGCGCTGTGAGCGGCGCCCGGCCGTCCGTCGTCGTCTACGATTACGGCTCCGGCAACGTCCACTCGGCCGTCAAGGCGCTCGAGCTCGCCGGCGCCGACGTCGAGCTGACCTCCGACCGCACCCGCGCCCTCGAGGCCGACGGCCTGCTGGTCCCGGGGGTCGGCGCGTTCAGCGCGGTGATGTCGGCGCTGACGGCGGCGCGCGGCGGCGAGATCATCGAGAAGCGCCTCGCCGGCGGTCGCCCGGTGCTCGGCATCTGCGTCGGGATGCAGGTGCTCTTCGAGCGCGGCGTCGAGCGCGGCGTCGAGAGCGAGGGTCTGGGGGAGTGGCCGGGGACGGTCGACCTGCTCCCCGCCGAGGTCGTGCCGCACATGGGCTGGAACACAGTCGCGGTGCCGTCCGGCTCGCGGCTGTTCGACGGCATCGAGGACGAGCGCTTCTACTTCGTGCACTCGTACGGCGCCCGGGAGTGGACGCTGGACGTCATGCCGCCGTTCCCGCGTCCGGCCGTCACCTGGGCCGACCACGGCGGCCCCTTCATCGCCGCGGTGGAGAACGGCCCGCTCTCGGCGACGCAGTTCCACCCCGAGAAGTCCGGCGCCGCGGGCCTGCGCCTGCTCTCGAATTGGCTGGGCGGGCTCCGCACGAACTAGGATCGGCCGGTGGTCGGCGGCTCCGGTGGAGCCGCGGCCGCACCAGCTCCGAGACTGAGGATGACGATGAGCGAGTTCACCAAGGCCCCGGGCCTGGTCCTTCTCCCCGCGATCGACGTGGCCGGCGGCAAGGCCGTCCGCCTGACGCAGGGCGAGGCGGGCACCGAGACGAACTACGGCGACCCGATCGACGCGGCCGGCGACTGGGCCGACCAGGGCGCGGAGTGGATCCACCTCGTCGACCTCGACGCCGCCTTCGGCCGCGGTGACAACCACGGCATCATGAAGAAGGTCATCCGCCAGGTCAAGGGCGTCAACGTCGAGCTCTCCGGCGGCATCCGGGATGACCGCAGCCTGGAGTCCGCGCTCAACGCCGGGGCGAAGCGCATCAACCTCGGCACGGCCGCCCTGGAGAACCCGGAGTGGGCCGCCAGCGTCATCGCGCAGTACGGCGACCAGATCGCCGTCGGCCTCGACGTGCGCGGCACCACCCTCGCGGCGCGCGGCTGGACCAAGGAGGGCGGCGACCTCTGGCAGGTCCTCGAGCGCCTCGAGGAGGCCGGCTGCACCCGCTACGTCGTCACCGACGTCACCAAGGACGGCACCCTCAAGGGCCCTAACCTCGAGCTGCTCGAGCAGGTCATGGCGCGCACCCACCGCCCCGTCATCGCCTCGGGCGGCATCTCCAACCTCGACGACATCGCCGCGCTCCGCGACCTCGTACCGCAGGGCCTCGAGGGCGCGATCGTCGGCAAGGCGCTCTACGCCGGAGCGTTCACGCTCGCCGAGGCGCTCGACGTCGCCTCCGAGTGACCGGGTCGCCCTCGGGTGAGGGCCGGGCGCTCCCCGCGCACCTGACCGATTCGGCAGGGACCCCGTGGGCCGGCCGCCACTTCGAGCAGAGCGCCTCGACGGACGACGACGGCAGCGCGCCCGAGGCCCTGGTCGGTGCCCTGCGCTCGTTCGGCGCCGGAGACGCGGGCCCGGAGGCGGTGGTCGACGCGCTGCGGGTCTCGCGCCTGCTCATCCCCCTGGTCGCGAAGCTCGGCGAGGAGGGCGAGGGAGTCGCAGGGCTCCGCGCCGACAAGTCGCAGGAGCTCTCGATCGTGACGGTCGCCGGGCCGGACGGCCGGACCGTGCTCCCGGTCTTCAGTGACGTCGAGGCGATGCGGCGCTGGGACCGCCTCGCACGCCCCGTCCCGGTCGACGGCCGGCGCGCGGCGCTGGCCGCGGTGGCGGAGGAGACCGAGCTGATGGTCCTCGACCCCGCCTCGCCGCACGAGTTCGCCGTCCGGCGCCCCGCGCTCTGGGCGATCGCCGAGGGCTCGCCGTGGCGATCGAGCCCGGCCGATCCGGAGGTCCTCACCGCGCTGCGGGCGAGCGCCGAGGGGGAGGACGCCGTCGTCTCGCTCGCCGTGCGGCCGGGCGACGCCCGTCAGCGGCTGACGGGACCGGAGCTCGTCATCGTGCTGGAGCTGCGGCCCGGCCTCGACCGCTCGGCGCTCGGCGAGCTGGTCGCGCGACTGGGCGAGCGCTGGGCCGCCGACGAGATCGTCGCCGCCCGGGTCGACTCGATGACCCTCCAGCTGGCGTCCGCTCCTCCGAGCTGACGCGGGGCCTCCCGACTCAGGTGACCGGGCCGGTCCACTTCTCGCCGGGGCCCTTGCCGATCGGGTCGGCGATCGGGGAGGCCTCGCGGAAGGCGAGCTGCAGCGTCCGGAGTCCGTCTCGCAGGCTGCGCGCGTGCATGTCGCTGATGTCGGGGGCACCCGCCGTGACCAGGCCGGCGAGGGCGTTGATCAGCTTGCGCGCCTCGTCGAGGTCGACCTGCGCGCCTGGCTCGTCGGCGAGACCGCACTTCACCGCGGCGGCGCTCATCAGGTGCACCGCGGCGGTCGTGATGATCTCGACCGCCGGCACCTCGGCGATGTCGCGGGTCGCCTCCACGTCGGAGTCGTCGCCGAACCGTCGGGCGTAGTCGTCGTCGTGCTGAGCCATGGGTCCCTCGTTCGGTGAGTCCGGCGCTCGCGAGGACCCCGAGGCGGTGCTCGAGGGGGCGCTCGCGGGGGAGGGGGAGTGGCGGGCTCCGCCCGCTGCCCTTCCGGCCGGAAGTCTGCTATGGTGATGCGGGCTCCGAGGCATGTCCTCGGTTCGAAAGTGGAGATTCTCCCACCCGCGCTTGACCGCTTCACTAGGTTACCGGGTCAGAAGCACTCCGCCTCCGGCAACGGGGGCAGGGCTGCGGTCCTCGAGACACGTCTCGGGGAGCGCGTCGTAGGGTGCAGCGCAGCGCAGTAGATGCGCTTCGCACAGGGAATCACCTCTCTCGGGATGCGCCGGACGAAGAATCCGGCCGCAGAGCAGCAACTCACCGAGATCAGAGGAGAAACGCAATCAGCGATCCCCGTACCAACGACCGAATCCGCGTCCCCGAGGTCCGCCTCGTGGGTCCCGCCGGAGAACAGGTCGGCGTCGTTAAAATCGAGGTCGCCCTGCGACTCGCGCAGGACGCAGACCTGGATCTGGTCGAGGTTGCTCCCAACTCCAAGCCTCCCGTCGCCAAGATCATGGACTACGGGAAGTTCAAGTACGAGCAGGCCCAGAAGCTCAAGGAAGCCCGTCGCAACCAGGCGAACACGATCCTCAAGGAGGTCCGTTTCCGCCTGAAGATCGACAAGCACGACTACGAGACCAAGCGCAAGCGCGCCGAGGGCTTCCTGAAGGCCGGCGACAAGGTCAAGGCCATGATCCTGTTCCGCGGTCGCGAGCAGTCCCGCCCCGAGATGGGCGTCCGGCTCCTGCAGCGCTTCGCGGAGGACGTGTCCGAGTTCGGCCAGGTCGAGTCCACCCCGACCATCGACGGTCGCAACATGGTGATGGTCATCGGCCCGCTGAAGAACAAGTCCGAGGCGAAGGCCGAGGCGAACGCCGTCCGCGCCGCTCGTCGCGAGGCCAACACCCCCGAAGAGGAATCGGCCGAGTCCGAATCCGTCTGATACTTCGCCGCCCCGTCCTCGGGGCCGGTGGACGCCCCGCTCGCGGGGCACCAGTTTCGCCCGCCGAGTGCGCGTGCGACGTCGACAAGGAGAGAACATGCCCAAGATGAAGACCCACTCGGGTGCCAAGAAGCGTTTCAAGGTCACGGGCTCCGGCAAGCTCATGAAGCAGCAGGCCGGCATGCGTCACAACCTGGAGTCGAAGTCCAGCGTCCGCACCCGCCGCCTGAACCAGGACCAGGTCCTCGCCCCGCAGGACGCCAAGGTCGCCAAGAAGCTTCTCGGCCTGTAGTCGACCACCGCGGCAGCCCGCTGCCGCCGTAGTCCTCGACAACCGACCCGGATCGTAAGGAAGAAAGAGAAATGGCAAGAGTCAAGAGGGCGGTCAACGCCCACAAGAAGCGTCGCGTCATCCTCGAGCGCGCCAAGGGCTACCGCGGCCAGCGCTCGCGTCTGTACCGCAAGGCCAAGGAGCAGGTCACCCACTCCCTCGTCTACTCGTACCGCGACCGCCGCGCGAAGAAGGGCGAGTTCCGCCGCCTCTGGATCCAGCGCATCAACGCCGCGTCCCGCGCCAACGGCCTGACCTACAACCGCTTCATCCAGGGCCTCGCCCTGGCCGGCATCCAGGTCGACCGCCGCATCCTCGCTGACCTCGCGATCACCGAGCCCGCGACCTTCACCGCCCTCGTGGCGAGCGCGAAGGCCGCACTGCCCGCCGACACCTCGGCCCCGAAGGCCGCGTAGTCCGCAGCACTTCCCCGAAGGGGGTCACGACGACAGTCGTGACCCCCTTCGTCGTTCCCGCAGAACCTGGTTCCCGCAGGACCTCGTCCCCGCGGGTCGGCCTTCCCCACGGGCGACGTGTCGACCGGGCCCCGCGACGGTGCGCCGATAGGCTCGCCGCATGCTCGACAACCCCCGTTCTCCCCGTGTCCGCTCCGTCGCCAAGCTCACCCGGCGTCCGGCACGGCAGGAGTCGGGGCTCTTCCTCCTCGAAGGCCCGCAGGCGATGTCCGAGGCGCTGCGCTACCGGCCCGAGCTGCTGATGGAGTCTTTCGCGACCCCCACCGCGCTCGAGCGCCACCCCGAGATCGTCGCCGCGGCCGAGGAGGCCGAGGTCGAGATCGAGTACGTGACCGAGGACGTCCTCGACTCGATGGCCGACACCGTCACGCCGCAGGGCTTCGTGGCCGTCTGCCGGCAGTTCCCGACCTCCCTCAAGGACGTCGTCGCCTCCGAGCCCCGCCTCGTCGCCGTGCTCGAGGAGGTCCGCGACCCCGGCAACCTCGGCACGATCATCCGCGCGGCCGACGCCGCGGGTGCCGACGCCGTCGTGCTGACCGGCCGCTCCGTCGACCTCTACAACCCCAAGGTCGTCCGCTCGACCACGGGCTCGCTGTTCCACCTGCCCGTCGCGGTCGGTGCCGAGCTGCCCGACGTGCTGCAGCGGCTGCGCTCCGCGGGCCTTCGCGCCGTCGCCGCCGACGTCAAGGGCGAGGGCCTGCTCGACGTGCGCGCCCGGGGCGACCTCGCGCAGCCGACGGTCTGGGTGTTCGGCAACGAGGCCCGCGGCCTCGAGGACGAGTCGCTCGAGCTGATGGACGGCGTCGTGGCCGTGCCGATCTACGGCGCCGCGGAGTCGCTGAACCTCGCCACCGCCGCCTCGGTCTGCCTTTACGAGAGCGCCTTCGCGCTCCGCTCCTGACGACCCGACGCGCACTCGACCTGAGACGTTTCACGCCAGAACTGAGAGAAGACCACCTCGGCATGGTACGAGGCTGGGAGCGAGCCTCGGTTGTTGCGCTCTGGTTAAGAATCCGCTCATGATTTGACCCACCCATGCCCGTGTGATTCTCTGACGGAATGGAAGCACCCTCCCAGGCCGGGCGATCGTCCGCTGCCGCCCGCGAGCCCCTCGTCGTCCTCGACGGGGTCCAGAAGCACTACGGCGAGTTCCAGGCGCTGAAGGACATCGATCTGACGATCAACCGCGGCGAGGTGGTCGTGGTCCTCGGTCCCTCCGGGTCGGGCAAGTCCACGCTCTGCCGCACGATCAACCGCCTGGAGACCATCTCCGGCGGCACGATCTCGATCGACGGTCAGACGCTGCCGGAGGAGGGCAAGGGGCTCGCCGCCCTGCGCGCCGACGTCGGCATGGTCTTCCAGTCCTTCAACCTCTTCGCGCACAAGACGATCCTCGAGAACGTCACGCTCGGGCCGATCAAGGTCCGCAAGCTCTCGCGCAAGGCGGCCGAGGCGGAGGCGCAGGCGCTGCTCGACCGCGTCGGCGTCGGGCACCAGGCGGGCAAGACGCCCGCCCAGCTCTCCGGCGGTCAGCAGCAGCGCGTGGCCATCGCCCGCGCCCTCGCGATGAAGCCGAAGGTGATGCTCTTCGACGAGCCGACCTCGGCGCTCGACCCCGAGATGATCAACGAGGTCCTCGACGTCATGGTCGGCCTCGCCGAGGAGGGCATGACGATGATCGTCGTCACCCACGAGATGGGCTTCGCGCGCAAGGCCGCGCACCGGGTCGTCTTCATGTCCGACGGCGAGATCCTCGAGGACACCGATCCCGAGTCGTTCTTCACCGCTCCCCGGACCGACCGTGCCAAGGACTTCCTCTCGAAGCTGATCACCCACTAGGTCTCCGGCGCCGCGGACGGACTCCGCCTCGGCCGCCGTTCGACAGGTCGCCCCCCGAACCCCCGGGAGCGACCGGACATCGCCCGCTCCAGCGGGCCACACCCCAGGAAGGACGATCATGCGCACCAAGCTCATGTTCATGACCGCGGGACTCGCCGCAGCGGCCCTCACCCTCGCCGGCTGCGCCGGTGACTCCGGGACCGGCACCGGCTCCGACTCCGGCTCCGAGGGGAGCGGAGCGGCCTACGAGGTCGCCACCGACGTCACCCTCGAGGGCAGCCCCACCTTCGACGCCATGACGGAGGACGGCACGGTCACCATCGGCGTCAAGGAGGACCAGCCCGGTCTGGGCTACCTCGACGCCGCGACCGGCGAGCGCTCCGGCTTCGACATCGAGATCGCGAAGTGGGTCGCCGCCTCCCTCGGCTTCTCCGCGGACAAGATCGAGTACCAGCCGATCCCCTCGGCGAACCGCGAGGCGTCGATCGTGAACGGCGACATCGACTACTACGTCGGCACCTACTCGATCACCGACAAGCGCAAGGAGCAGGTCGGCTTCGCCGGACCGTACTTCGAGACCGGGCAGCAGCTGCTGGTCGCCGCGGACAACGACACCATCACGGGTCCGGACGACCTCTCGGCCGACACCACCGTGTGCTCCGCGACCGGTTCCACCCCGATCCAGAACATCCGCACCAACTACCCCGAGGTCCCGACCGAGGAGTTCGACACCTACTCGCAGTGCGTCGACGCCCTGGCCGACGGCCAGGTCGACGCGGTCACCACCGACGGCGCGATCCTGATCGGCTACGCCGCCCAGCGCCCGGACGACCTGAAGGTCGTCGGCGAGCCCTTCAGCACCGAGCTCTACGGCATCGGCCTCGCGAAGGACGACACCGCACTGCGCGGCTTCATCAACGAGATGCTGACCGACGGCGGTGACACCTGGAGCGCGATCTACGACGAGACCCTCGGCCAGTCCGGCACCACGGTCGAGCAGCCCGCGGTCGACGCGTACTAGGCCGACACCCCTGAGGAGTCCCGGGGCGGTGCGTCGCGCCTCGCCCCGGGACCTCCTCTGCCCCGCGCCGCACCGGCGACCGCTTCCACCTCCCCGATGAAAGGGCACGCAGCATGGATGTTCTCCTGAACAACCTCGACGTGTTCGTCCCCGCGTTCGGCAACACCCTGCTGCTGTTCGTCGTGTCGCTCGTCTTCGCCCTCCTCCTCGGAACCGTGGTCGGAGCGATGCGCGTCTCGCCCGTCCCGATCGCGCGAGCGGTCGGCACCGTCTACGTCAACACCATCCGGAACACGCCGCTGACGCTGCTGATGTTCTTCTTCGCCTTCGGCTACCCCAAGCTCGACCTGCCGGACGTCGAGTACACGAACCTCGCGATCGCCGCCCTGAGCATCTACACCGCGACCTACGTCGCCGAGGTGCTCCGCTCCGGGATCAACACCGTGCCGATCGGCCAGGCCGAGGCGGCTCGAGCGATCGGCCTCGACTTCGGGCTCACGATGACCCAGGTGGTGCTGCCGCAGGCGTTCCGCTCGGTCATCCCGCCGCTGATGAGCGTGCTGATCGCCCTCCTCAAGAACACCACCGTCGCCGCCGGCTTCTCGGTCGCCGAGGCCGGGACGATCGTCCGCGTGCTGAACGAGCGCGGCGAGAACAGCCTCATCGTCGTGCTCTGGGTCGCCCTGGTCTTCGTGGTCCTCGTCACCGCACTCTCCCTCCTCCAACGTCAGCTCGAGAAGAAGTGGAGGGTCGCCCGATGAGCTCCGTCCTCTTCGACAACCCCGGACCCCGCGCGGTCGCCCGCAACCGCGTCATCGGCGCCGTCGTCGTCCTCGTCCTCGTGGCGCTGCTGGCCTTCGTGCTCTGGCGCTTCGCCGAGTCCGGCCAGTTCTCGCCGGCCAAGTGGCGGGCGTTCGGCTACCCGCTGGTCTGGCAGAGCATCGGCGCCGCTCTCGGGCAGACGCTCGCCGCCTTCGCCACCGCCGGCGTCGCGAGCATCGTGCTCGGCCTGCTGCTGGCGATCGGCCGCCTCTCCGACCGCCGCTGGATCAACATCCCGGTCACGCTCTTCATCGAGCTGTTCCGCGCGATCCCGGTCCTCATCCTGATGATGCTGATGTACTACGGGCTCCCGTTCGTCGGGCTCAAGCTCACGCCGTACCTCGCCGTGGTCATCGCGCTCACGCTGTACAACGGCTCCGTCTTCTCCGAGATCTTCCGCGCCGGCATCGAGGCGCTCCCGCGCGGCCAGAAGGAGGCGGGCTACGCGATCGGCCTGCGCAAGGCGGGCGTCATGCGCCTCATCCTCTTCCCGCAGGCGATCCGGTCGATGCTGCCCGTGATCATCGCCCAGCTCGTCGTCGCCCTCAAGGACACGGCGCTCGGCTCGATCATCACCTACAACGAGCTGCTCTACTACGCCCGCTACCTCGGCAACCAGCCGAGCCTGGACAGCCCGATCATCCCCGCCGCCATCGTGGTCGGCGCCATCTACATCGGCATCTGCCTGATCCTCTCCGGCATCGCCAAGTGGGTCGAGATCCGCACCAAGACCGGCGGCCGCAAGGGCACCGGCCACCCGGCGGCTCGCGCGACCACTGACACGGCACTGATCGCCGCGCAGGACTGAATCCGATGGTGGGGATCGCCTGCGGCGACCCCCACCGCGGTCGGCCACCGAGGCGGTCGCATTGGGAAGAGCGTCTTGCGTCCGGCTAGCGCGAATCGCTCGTATGCGATTCACACGTTCGCCTCGAGGGCGATCGCCGATCTGCAGGGTTCCTGTCCGGCAACGGTGCACATGCTGGTCGAGTAGCGCCGGAGGGGCGTATCGAGACCCACCGCTCCGCGAGGAGGACTGGCGGGCGTCGGTTCCGGCGCTGGTGGATCTCGATACGCCTGCTCCGCGGGCCGCTCGATCAGCATGGGGCCGGCCGGGTCCGCGATCAGCCGCGCCGGCGGGCAAGCGCGTACGCCCGGCGCAGCGAGCGGGCCGCGCGAGGCATCCCTACACTGGGGGATCGTGTCTGACAGCAACCCGATCACCGACGAGGCCGTCTCGGCGGCGACCGCGGAGGCGCTCACCGCGATCCGCGCGGCCGCCGATTCCGCCGCCCTGAAGGCGGCTCGCACCGCCCACCTCGGCGAGGGCTCGGCCCTCGCCCGACTGAACGCGCTGATGCGCTCCGTTCCCCCGGAGTTCAAGGCGGCGTCCGGCAAGCTCGTGGGCGGCGCCCGCAAGCAGGTCGGCGACGTGTACGCCGAGCGCGAGGCGGAGCTGGTCGAGGCAGAGCAGGCCGCGGCGCTCGACGCCGAGCGCGTCGACGTCACCGCCGGCGCGAGCTTCGTGCGCCAGGGCGCCCGCCACCCGCTCTCGCTCCTCCAGGAGTCGATCGCCGACGTCTTCGTCGGCATGGGCTGGGAGATCGCGGAGGGGCCGGAGCTCGAGAACGAGTGGTTCAACTTCGACGCGCTGAACTTCGACGAGGACCACCCGGCCCGCGCGATGCAGGACACCTTCTTCGTCGACCCGGTCGAGTCGCACCTCGTGCTGCGCACCCACACCTCGCCGGTGCAGATCCGCTCGATGCTCGAGCGCACCCCGCCGATCTACGTGATCGCGCCCGGCCGCGTCTACCGCACCGACGAGCTCGACGCCACCCACACCCCTGTCTTCACGCAGTTCGAGGGCCTCGCCGTCGACCGCGGCCTGACGATGGCGCACCTGCGCGGCACCCTCGAGCACGTCGCCCGCCTCCTGTTCGGCGACGAGGCGAAGATCCGCCTGCGCCCCAACTACTTCCCCTTCACCGAGCCGAGCGCCGAGCTCGACATCTGGCACCCGACCTTCGTCGGCGGTGCCCGCTGGATCGAGTGGGGCGGCTGCGGGATGGTGAACCCGAACGTCCTGCGCTCGGTCGGCATCGACCCGGACGAGTACTCCGGCTTCGCCTTCGGGATGGGGATCGAGCGGACCCTGATGTTCCGCAACGACGTGAAGGACATGCGCGACATGGTCGAGGGCGACGTCCGCTTCAGCAAGCAGTACGGGATGGTGATCTGATGCGCATCCCGCTGAGCTGGCTGGGCGAGTACGTCGACCTCGAGCAGGGCGTCACGACCGAGGCCGTGCACGCGGCGCTCGTGTCGGTCGGCCTGGAGGAGGAGGACGTCCACCGCTTCGAGGTCTCCGGCCCCGTCGTGGTGGGCGAGGTCCTCGACCTCGTGCCCGAGCCGCAGAAGAACGGCAAGACCATCAACTGGTGCACCGTCCGCGTCGCGCCCGAGGGTGAGCGCGCGGCCGACGGCGGCGACGACGTCCGCGGCATCGTCTGCGGCGCGCACAACTTCGCGGCCGGCGACAAGGTCGTGGTCTCGCTGCCCGGCGCCGTGCTGCCCGGGCCGTTCCCGATCTCGGCGCGGAAGACCTACGGGCACGTGTCCGACGGGATGATCGCGTCCACCCGCGAGCTCGGCCTCGGCGACGACCACGAGGGCATCCTCCGGCTGGCGAGCCTCGGCATCGACCCCGAGGTCGGCACCGACGCGATCGCGCTGCTCGGGCTGGACGACGCCGCGGTCGAGGTCAACGTGACCCCGGACCGCGGCTACGCCTTCTCCATCCGCGGTATCGCCCGCGAGTACGCCCACGCGACCGGCGCCGCCTTCCGCGATCCCGCGCTGGCGATCAGCGCGCCCGAGCGGCTCGAGTCGGCTCCCGTCTTCCCTGTCACGGTCGAGGACGAGGCGCCGATCCGCGGTCGCGTCGGCTCGTCCGTCTTCGTCACCCGCGTGGTGCGCGGCATCGACCCGTCGCTGCCGACCCCGCCGTGGATGATCGCGCGGCTGCGCCTGGCCGGTGTGCGCTCGATCTCGCTGGTCGTCGACATCACCAACTACGTCATGTTCGAGCTCGGCCAGCCGCTGCACGGCTACGACCTCGAGCGCCTGGAGGGCGGCATCGTCGTCCGCCGCGCGCGCTCGGGCGAGACGCTCGAGACGCTCGACGGCCAGACCCGCCGCCTGCACCACGAGGACCTCCTGATCACCGACGACGGCGGGCCGATCGGGCTCGCCGGCGTGATGGGCGGCGCCCGCACCGAGATCACGGACACGACCGTCGACGTCCTGATCGAGGCCGCGAACTTCGACCCGGTCTCGATCGCGCGGACGGCCCGCCGCCACAAGCTGCCGAGCGAGGCCTCGCGCCGCTTCGAGCGCGGCGTGGACCCGCTGGTCGCGCCGGTCGCCGCCGCGCGCGCGGTGCAGCTGCTGGTCGAGCTCGCGGGCGGCACCGCCGACGAGCTCGGCTCGGTGCTCGCCGATTCCGGGATGGCGTCGGCGATCGAGCTCCCCGACGGCTACATCTCCGGCCTGATCGGCCTCGAGTACACGCCCGAGGAGATCCGCGGCGCCCTGGTCGAGATCGGCGCGAGCGTCGAGGCCGGGGGAGGGGGCCTGCTCGTCACCCCGCCGAGCTGGCGGCCCGATCTGACCGACCGCTCGACCCTCGCGGAGGAGGTCGCCCGGATCACCGGGTACGACCGCATCCCGTCGATCCTCCCCGTCGCGCCTCCCGGTCGCGGCCTCACGCCCGGTCAGCGCCTGCGCCGGACGGTCGCGCAGTCGCTGGCGGCCGCCGGGCTCACCGAGGTGCTGTCCTACCCGTTCCTCTCCCGCTCGATGAACGACCGCTTCGGCTCCGTCGACGGCGAGCCGGTGCAGCAGGTCTCGCTGGCGAACCCGCTGGACGCGACCGCGGGACAGCTGCGGCTCTCCCTCCTCCCCGGACTCGTGCAGGTCGCGGCCCGCAACCGCTCGCGCGGTCTCGTCGACCTGGCCGTCTACGAGATGGGCTCGGTCTTCCTGCCGCAGAGCGGCGCTCCGTTCGGCTCCGAGGGGCTGCCCCTCGCCGGCGCGCGTCCGTCCGCGGAGATCGAGGCGGCCCTGAACGCGGGGATCCCGCGGCAGCCGCTGCACGTGGCCGCGCTGCTGACGGGTTCGGCGCTCGAGCGTCAGCCCGGAGTGGCCGCGCGCGACTTCGACTGGCGCGACGCGCTCGACGTCGTCCGCGACGTCGCGGCCGCCTCGGGCGTGCAGCTGGAGATCCGGCAGGGCTCGCACGCCGCCCTGCACCCGGGCCGCACGGCCGAGGTGCTGCTGGACGGCGCCGTGGTCGGCCACGCCGGCGAGCTGCTCCCGTCGCTCGCCGACGACCTCGACCTGCCGCACCGCGTGGCGGTGGTCGAGCTCGACCTCGATCCGCTGATCGCCCGCGCCGGCCGCCTCGTGGTGGCGCGCCCGGTCGGGGCGCTGCCCGCCGCGACGCAGGACCTCTCGCTGGTCGTGCCCGTGGCCGTGCCGGCGGCCGACCTGCAGGCCGCCGTCGCCGAGGGCGCCGGCGAGCTGCTCGAGGCGATCCGCCTGGTCGACGACTACCGCGGTGCGGGCGTCCCCGAGGGCTCGAAGTCGCTGACCTTCGCGCTGCGCTTCCGTGCCGCCGACCGGACGCTCACCGCCGCCGAGGCCAGCGCGGCGAAGGAGAGCGGCACCGCGCTCGCCGCCGAGCGCTTCGGCGCGAGCCCGCGCGAGTGAGCGGACGGCCGCCGGCTCCGGTCGGCGGCCGCCCGCGGCGACCGGGCCAGGGCGGGTCCCGCCAGCGACTAGGCTCTCGGGCATGACTTTTTCCGTGGCGGTGGCCGGAGCGAGCGGGTACGCGGGCGGCGAGCTGCTCCGCCTGCTCGCCGATCACCCCGAGTTCGAGGTGCGCACGGTCACGGCGCACTCGAACGCCGGCCAGCCCCTCGCCGCGGTGCAGCCGCACCTGCGCTCGCTGCGCCACCTCGAGCTCGTCGACACGACGACCGAGAACCTGGCGGGCCACGACGTCGTCTTCCTCGCCCTGCCGCACGGCAAGTCCGGCGAGATCACGGCGACGCTCCCCGACGACGTGCTCGTCGTCGACTGCGGCGCCGACCATCGGCTGACCGACGAGCAGGACTGGGCCGACTACTACGGGGGCGAGTTCGCCGGCGCCTGGCCCTACGGGCTGCCCGAGCTGATGCTGCCCGGCACCGGCAGGCAGCGCGACGTGCTCGCGGGCGTCCGCCGCATCGCGGTGCCCGGCTGCAACGTCACCGCGATCACTCTCGGCCTCGCGCCGGGGCTGCACGCCGGCGTGATCGAGGCCGCCGACCTGGTCTCGGTCCTCGCCGTCGGCCCGTCCGGGGCGGGCAAGAGCCTGCGGACCGATCTGCTCGCGAGCGAGCTGCTCGGCTCGGCGCACGCCTACGGCATCGGCGGCGGGCACCGCCACAACCCGGAGATCCGGCAGAACCTCGCGCTCGCCGGTGCCGGTCCCGTCTCGATCTCGTTCACCCCGATCCTGGTGCCGATGTCGCGGGGCATCCTCGCGACCTCGACCGCTCGGCTCGCGCCGAGCGTGTCCGCGCAGAACGTGCGCGCCGCGTGGGAGTCGGCCTACACCGACGAGCCCTTCGTCCAGCTGCTGCCGGAGGGGACGTTCCCGCGCACGGCCGACACCGTCGGCGCGAACACGGCGCTGATCGGGGTCGCCGTGGACGAGCGCGCGCGCCGCGTCGTGGTGGTCACCGCGCTCGACAACCTGGTCAAGGGCACCGCCGGCGCCGCGATCCAGTCGACCAACATCGCCCTCGGTCTCCCGGAGACCCTCGGCCTGAGCACGAACGGAGTCGCGCCGTGAGCATCACCGCCGCAGCAGGATTCGCCGCGGCCGGCGTCGTCGCCGGTCTCAAGTCGACCGGCGCCCGCGACCTCGCCCTCGTGCACAACCTCGGCCCGCTGCAGAACGCCGCGACGGTCTTCACCAGCAATCGCTGCAAGGCGAACCCGGTGCTCTGGAGCGAGCAGGTCATGCGCGACGGCGTCGTCTCGGCGATCGTCCTCAACTCCGGCGGCGCCAACTGCTACACCGGCGCCGAGGGCTTCCAGGTCACCCACGCGACGGCCGAGGCCGTCGGCGGGAGCCTGGGCGTCTCGGCCGGCGATGTGCTCGTCTGCTCCACCGGTCTCATCGGCGATCAGCTCGACCTCGGCAAGCTGACGGCCGGGGTGACCGAGGCGTCGGCGGCTCTTCCGGGCGCGACCGGTCCGGAGGCGGGCGAGGACGCGGCCCGCGCGATCATGACGACCGACACCGTGCCCAAGCAGGCGACCGTCCGCTCCGAGCAGGGCTGGACCGTCGGCGGCATGGCCAAGGGCGCGGGGATGCTCGCTCCCGGGCTGGCGACGATGCTCGTCGTGATCACCACCGACGCGGTCCTCGACTCCTCCGAGCTCGACACCGCGCTGCGGGCGGCGACCCGGGTCACCTTCGACCGCCTCGACTCGGACGGCTGCATGTCGACCAATGACACCGTGGCGCTGCTGGCGAGCGGCGCGAGCGGGGTGCGCCCCGAGGCGGCCGACTTCACCGCCGCGCTCACCGACGTCTGCCGCGATCTCACCCTCCAGCTCCAGGCCGATGCCGAGGGCGCCGCGCACGACGTCGCGATCCGGGTGCTGAACGCCGCGACCGAGGACGAGGCCGTCGTCGTCGCCCGCGCGGTCTCGCGGAGCAACCTCTTCAAGGCCGCGATCTTCGGCAACGACCCCAACTGGGGCCGGGTGCTGGCCGCGGTCGGCACCACCGATGCGCAGTTCGACCCCTACGGCATCGACGTGGCGATGAACGGCGTGCAGGTCTGCCGGGCCGGCGAGCCCGACGCGAGCCGCGACCTGGTCGACCTCGCCCCGCGCAAGGTCTCGGTCGACATCGATCTGCACGCCGGCGACGCCACGGCGACGATCTGGACCAACGACCTCACCCACGACTACGTCCACGAGAACTCGGCGTACTCCAGCTGATGGCCGACGAGAATCCGAGGGACTCCGAGAACCCGGTGAGCACCGGGGACCCCACCGACGCCGAGACGCTCGCGCTGCGCGATGCCGTGGCCGTCAAGGCCGGCACCCTGATCGAGTCGCTGCCCTGGCTGCAGCGGTTCCACGGCAGGACGATGGTGATCAAGTTCGGCGGCAACGCCATGGTGTCGGAGGAGCTCCAGCGCGCCTTCGCGCAGGACATCGTCTACCTGCACTACGCGGGCATCCGCCCCGTCGTCGTGCACGGCGGCGGTCCGCAGATCTCCGCGATGCTCGACCGGCTCGGAATCGCCAGCGAGTTCCGCGGCGGCTACCGGGTGACCAGCCCCGAGGCGATGGACGTCGTGCGGATGGTGCTCACCGGCAGCATTAGCCGCGACATCGTCCGGCGCATCAACGAGTACGGGCCGCTGGCCGCCGGCATCTCCGGCGAGGACGCCGGCCTCTTCGTCGGCCGCCGGCGCGGCGTGGTCCTGGACGGGGTCGAGCACGACCTCGGCCTGGTCGGCGACGTGATCTCCGTGGACCCCGCGGCCGTCCTCGCCCAGCTCGACGCCGGCCGCATCCCGGTCGTCTCCTCGATCGCGCCCGACTCCGACGACCCGACGCAGTCGCTCAACGTCAACGCCGACGCCGCCGCGGCCGCGCTCGCCGTCGCCGTCGGCGCGGAGAAGCTCGTGATCCTCACCGACGTCCCCGGTCTCTACGCCGACTGGCCCGACCGCGACTCGCTCGTCTCGCACATCGCGTCCGACGAGCTCGCGGCGCTGCTGCCGTCGCTCGAGTCGGGGATGATCCCCAAGATGACGGCCTGCCTCGACGCGGTCCGCGGCGGCGTGCCGAAGGCCGCGATCATCGACGGCCGCGTCCCGCACTCGATGCTGCTCGAGGTCTTCACCTCCGAGGGCGTCGGCACCGAGGTCGTCGCCTCGGCCGACCCCCGCGACCGGGAGCGAACGTCGGGCCGCTGACCACCAGCGGCCCCGGCTCCGAGCGCCGCCCCGACGGGGTGCGCGCACCGACGGCCCTCCCGGCCGGACCGCTTCTGCTCGAAAGGCTCGACATGTCCACCGATACCGCTCCCGGCGTCCCCGCGCCCGAGGTCCCCGCCTCCGATCCCGCACCCGTCTCCGCCCGCACCGCGGAGGCCCGCGGCCGCTACGCCGCCGCGATGATGCAGACCTTCGCCGCTCCGCTCGCCGTCCTCGAGCGCGGCGAGGGCTGCCGGGTCTGGGACGTCGACGGCCGCGAGTACCTCGACTTCCTCGGCGGGATCGCGGTGAACTCGCTCGGCCACGCGCACCCGGTCTTCGTCGAGGCCGTGAGCCGCCAGGCCGGCGCTCTCGCGCACGTCTCCAACTACTTCGCCACCGCCCCGCAGATCCGGCTGGCCGAGAAGCTCCGCGAGCTGACCGGCGCGGGCGAGGCGGGCCGCGTCTACTTCGCGAACTCCGGCACCGAGGCGAACGAGGCGGCCTTCAAGCTCGCGCGCCTGCACGCGGCCGGTGGTCGGCACCGGATCCTGGCGCTGCAGAACGCCTTCCACGGTCGCACGATGGGCGCCCTCGCGATGACCGGCAAGGCCGCGATGCGCGCGCCGTTCGAGCCGATGCCCGGTGGAGTCGAGCACATCGAGGCGACGCTCGAGGCGCTCGAGGCCGCGATCGACGAGTCGGTCGCCGCGCTGATCGTCGAGCCGATCCAGGGTGAGGCGGGCGTGATCCCGCTGCCGGACGGCTTCCTCGAGCGGGCGCGGGAGCTGACCCGGGAGCGGGGCGCCCTGCTGATCGTCGACGAGATCCAGACCGGCATCGGCCGCACCGGCAGCTGGTTCGCCTACCAGCGGGCCGGCATCCTCCCCGACGCGATCACCCTCGCCAAGGGACTCGGCGGCGGCTTCCCCGTCGGAGCCCTGGTCACCTTCGGCGCGGCCTCCGAGCTGCTGCAGAAGGGCCACCACGGCAGCACCTTCGGCGGCAACCCGCTCGCGACCGCGGTCGCCGGTGCGGTGATCGGCGAGATCGAGCGCGCCGACCTGCTCCGGAACGCCCGGGAGCGCGGGGCGCAGCTGACCGCGGGTGTGCTCGGCCTCGGCTCACCGCTGATCGCCGGCGTGCGTGGCGCCGGTCTCCTGCTCGGCATCGCGCTCAGCGAGCCCGTCGCCTCCCGGCTCGCCGCCGCCGCGATGGCGGAGGGACTGATCGTCAACGCGCCGAACGAGTCCAGCATCCGGATCGCTCCGCCGCTCATCATCACCGCCGCCGACGTCGACGAGTTCGTCGCCCGCTTCGGCCGCGCGGTGCGGGCGCTCGACGCCTGAACGACCCGACCTCCTTCCCCGATCGAAAGCGAACCGCAGCCGTGACCCGCCACTTCCTCCGCGACGACGACATCACCCCCGCCGAGCAGGCCGAGATCCTCGATCTCGCCCTGGAGCTCAAGCGCGACCGCTTCTCGCGGACGCCGCTCGCCGGCCCGCAGACCGTCGCGGTCATCTTCGACAAGTCCTCCACCCGCACCCGGGTGTCCTTCGCCGTCGGCATCGCCGATCTCGGCGGCAGCCCGCTGATCATCTCGACGGCGAGCAGCCAGCTCGGCGGCAAGGAGACCGCCTCCGACACCGCGCGCGTGCTCGAGCGCCAGGTCGCGGCCATCGTCTGGCGCACCTACGCGCAGTCCGGGCTGGAGGAGATGGCGGCGGGCACCCGCGTCCCCGTCGTCAACGCGCTCTCGGACGAGTTCCACCCGTGCCAGCTGCTCGCCGACCTGCTGACGATCCGCGAGCACCGCGGCCGCCTCGCCGGCCTCACGCTGACCTTCTTCGGCGACGGCGCGAGCAACATGGCGCACTCCTACCTGCTGGCCGGCGCGACGGCGGGGATGCACGTCCGGATCGTCTCGCCCGCGGACTACGCTCCCGCTCCGGCCGTGCTCGCGGACGCCCAGCGCATCGCCGCCACCACCGGCGGCTCGGCCACCACCACGACCGACCCGGCCGCGGGCGCCGCCGGCTCGGACATCGTGATCACCGACACCTGGGTGTCGATGGGCAAGGAGGAGGAGAAGGCCGCGCGGGTCGCCACCTTCCGCGACTACCGCGTCGACTCGGACACGATGGCGGCCGCCGCGTCCGACGCGCTCTTCCTGCACTGCCTCCCGGCCGACCGCGGCTACGAGGTGACCGCCGACGTGATCGACGGCCCGCAGAGCGTGATCTGGGACGAGGCGGAGAACCGCCTGCACGCCCAGAAGGCCCTGCTGGTCTGGCTCCTCGAGCGCGCCGGCACGCCCGACGCCGCTCAGTAGACTCGACAGCCGACCCCGAGGAGAACCATGACGGAACGACCCTCCGCCCGCGCGGGCGAGGCCGGCGCGCTCTGGGGAGGCCGGTTCGCCGGCGGCCCGTCGCCGGAGCTGGCCGCGCTCTCGAAGTCGACGCACTTCGACTGGCAGCTCGCCGAGTACGACATCGCCGGCTCCCGCGCGCACGCCCGGGCCCTCGCGACCGCCGGCTACCTCGACGACGCCGAGCTGACCGGGATGCTCGACGCGCTCGAGCGCCTGCGCTCGGCGGTGGTCGAGGGCCGCTTCACCGCGGACGACGCCGACGAGGACGTGCACGGCGCACTCGAGCGCGGCCTGATGCTCGAGGCGGGCCCGGAGCTCGGCGGCAAGCTGCGCGCCGGGCGCTCGCGCAACGACCAGATCGCGACCTTCGTGCGGATGTACCTCCGCGACCACGCCGCCGTCATCGCCGAGCTGGTGGTGCAGCTGATCGACGCGATCGCCGCCCAGGCCTCCGCCCACCCGGCGGCGATCATGCCCGGCCGCACGCATCTGCAGCACGCGCAGCCGGTGCTGCTCGCGCACCACCTCCTCGCGCACGCCTGGGCGCTGCTGCGCGACCTCGAGCGGCTGCGCGACTGGGCGGTCCGCGCCGACGTGTCGCCGTACGGCTCCGGTGCCCTCGCCGGCTCGACCCTCGGGCTCGACGCCGAGGCGGTCGCCCGCGAGCTCGGCTTCGCCGCGAGCGTGCCCAACTCGATCGACGGCACCGCGAGCCGCGATCTCGTCGCCGAGTTCGCCTTCGTCAGCGCGATGATCGGCATCGACGTCTCGCGGATCGCGGAGGAGATCATCCTCTGGAACAC
Source organism: Rathayibacter sp. VKM Ac-2928 (assembly GCF_022815545.1). Taxonomy (NCBI): domain Bacteria; kingdom Bacillati; phylum Actinomycetota; class Actinomycetes; order Micrococcales; family Microbacteriaceae; genus Rathayibacter; species Rathayibacter sp. VKM Ac-2928. The sequence continues at coordinate 4,721 of NZ_JALGRU010000005.1, read as the reverse complement.
GCGCGAGTTCGCCTTCGTCACCCTCGACGACGGCTACTCGACCGGGTCGTCGATCATGCCGCAGAAGAAGAACCCCGACATCGCCGAGCTCGCGCGCGGCAAGGCGGGTCGGCTGCTCGGCAACCTGACCGGCCTGCTCGCGACGCTGAAGGCGCTCCCGCTCGCATACAACCGCGACCTGCAGGAGGACAAGGAGCCGGTCTTCGACTCGGTGACCACGCTCGAGGTGCTCCTCCCCGCCTTCAGCGGGATGATCGCGACGCTGACCTTCCACACCGAGCGGATGGCCGAGCTCGCCCCGCAGGGCTTCTCGCTCGCGACCGACGTCGCGGAATGGCTGGTCAAGAAGCACGTGCCGTTCCGCGACGCGCACGAGATCACCGGAGAGCTGGTCAAGCTCGCCGAGACCCGGGGCCTCGGTCTCGAGGACCTCGACGACGAGGCGCTGCGCTCGGTGTCGCCGCTGCTGACGCCCGACGTCCGCTCGGTGCTCAGCATCGAGGGCTCGGTCGCCAGCCGCGACGGGGTCGGCGGCACCGCACCCGACCGGGTGGCGGAGCAGCTCGCGCAGCTGACCGAGCGCGTGCGCGTCGTCCGGTCCGCCCTCCGCGGGGACGCGTCGTGACGCTCCAGGGCCCGCCCGGCGACGACGGCCGTCCGCCGCTGCCGCCGTGGCAGCAGCGGACCCTGGTCGTCGTCGCGGGCGTCGTGATCATCGCGGTGATCATCGTCACCGTGGTCTCGGGCCAGAGCTTCTTCTAGGGATGCCGGAGCCGCTCGACCTGTCGCGCTCGGCCCTCGAGGTCGCTCCCGATCTGCTCGGAGCGGTGCTGCTGCACCGCACCGGCGAGGGCGTCGTCGGCGTCCGGCTGACCGAGGTCGAGGCCTACCTCGGACTCGGCGAGGACCCGGGTTCGCACGCGCACCGGCGCCGGTCGCCGCGGAACGCCCCGATGTTCGGGGAGCCGGGGACGGTCTACGCGTACTTCACCTACGGCATGCACACCTGCGTCAACCTGGTCTGCTCCCCGGCGGGCACAGCCTCCGCGGTGCTGCTCCGCGCGGGCGAGATCGTGGCGGGGGAGGAGCTGGCCCTGCTCCGACGCGGACCGGTCCGCCCGAGGGACCTCGCCCGCGGTCCGGCGCGGCTCGCCAAGGCGCTGGGGGTGACCCTCGCGGAGTCGGGCGATCCGATGGCTCTCTCCTTCGAGCTGCTGCCGCGCGAGTCGCCGGTGCCGATCGAGTCGTCCGCCCGGACCGGGGTCTCCGGCGAGGGCGGCGACGCCGCCTTCCCCTGGCGGTTCCTCATCGCCGGCGACCCGACCGTCTCGCCGTACCGGCGCGCGGTGGCGCGTCGTCGCCCGGAGACGGGCGGCGGTCAGCCCGCCAGGTAGAGCCGCGCGAGGATCCCGAGCGCCGCGGACCAGGCGAGGCTGGCGAGCGTGCCGATGATGAAGCGCTCGCGTGCCTCCGGGGACGCCAGCTCACTGAAGCGGCCGACGCCCTTGACGGCGACGATCACGGCGACGCCCTCCGGCAGACCGCTGAGCAGGGCGCCCGCGGTGGCGATCCGCTCGAGCACGCCGATGGTGGTGCCGCCGCGCAGCACCTCGATCGGCTGGCCGATCGCGGACGGAGCGACCCCGGGGGTCCCGGGACGCTGAGCGGCGGCGATCATGATGCCGCCGTGTGCGCCGCTGCGGGAGTCGGTGGTCGCGAGATCGAGGGTGAGCAGGACCACCGGCCCGCCGCCGAGGACCGCGAGTGCGAAGGCGAGCACCACGACGGCGAGAGCGAGCGCCGGGGGAGCGGAGGCGCCGGCCACGCCGGTCAGCAGGAAGGCGGCGGCCGCGGCGCCGATGCTGATCCAGCCGAGCGAGGGGCGGCGCAGGCGCGCCGCGAGGACGGCGCCCGCGACTCCGGCGAGGAGCACCAGGAGCACGCCGGTCCAGGAGGCGGACTGCGCGGCGACGGCGAAGGTCTCGGGCAGTGCGGTGCGGAGTGCCGTCATCGGGGTGTCCTCTCGGAAGCGGAAGCAGAAGCGGAAGGGTCGCTGGTCTCCGTGGAGCCGTGCGCCGACGGGTCGGCGGTCGCCGCCGCGTCGGGGTCGAGCGTACGGTCGACCACCGTCAGCAGCCGGGCGAGGGCGTCCCGTGCCGGTCCGTCGGCGCGCGCGCTCGCGGTCCGCACCCGGAGGCTGACCGCCTGGGGGGAGACGGCGAGACGCTCGGCCGCCTCCTTCTGCGAGAGCCCCGCGTCCAGGAGGTCGACGATCTCCCAGCCGGCCGGGGTCCGCGAGTCCCGGAGGTGGAGCAGCGGATCGAACAGCGCCTGGGCGTCGCCGACCGAGGGGAAGGCGTCGTCGGGGGAGCCGTGGCCGGACGGATCGGAGCCGGAGGCATCGGGGTCGAGCGAGAAGCGGGTCGCCCGTCCCTTCGCCGCCTCGACCGCGCGCCGCGCCGCGAAGTACGCCGCTCCGCGGGCGGCGCGGGTGGTCCGGGGCAGCGGCCGCTCGATCGCGCCGATGCCGAGGCCGATGCTCCAGTGCCCGGAGCGGTGGAGCGCGAGGACCACGGACACGACGGCCTCGGCGCGGTCGAGCACGAACTGGAACTCGTCGCCCGCGGTGCGCTCGGGAGGGAGCACGAAGGACGACTCCTCCGATTCGAGCAGAGCGGCGATCGCCTGCTCGACCCGGTCGTCGTCGTGACGACTGTCGCGCTGATCGGCAGTGATGACGAACACGATGACCTCCTCGATCAAGTATCAGGGCTTGATGCCGTGAGATCAAGCTCTTGGACTTGATCGCGCGCCGGGCGAGCCGCCGGCCTCGCGCTACCCTGGACGGGTGACCGATCAGGACTCCCGCGGATCCGCGACCATGCCGTCGCTCGATCCCTCGTTCGAGAACGTCTGGGACGAGCTCGTCTGGCGTGGCGCGATCCACGTGTCGACCGACGCGGCAGCGCTGCGCGAGCTCCTCGCCGGGGACCCGATCACCTACTACTGCGGCTTCGACCCGACCGCGCCGAGCCTGCACCTGGGCAACCTGGTCCAGCTGATCGTGCTCCGCCGGCTCCAGCTCGCCGGGCACCGGCCCCTCGGTCTCGTCGGCGGATCGACCGGGCTGATCGGCGACCCGCGGCCGACGGCGGAGCGGACGCTCAACTCCCGCGAGACGGTGGTCGAGTGGGTGTCCCGCCTGCAGGCGCAGGTGTCGCGGTTCCTCTCGACCGAGGGGGAGAACCCGCTGCGGCTGGTGAACAATCTGGACTGGACGGCGCCGCTGTCGGCGATCGACTTCCTCCGGGAGATCGGCAAGCACTTCCGGGTGGGCACGATGCTCAAGAAGGACGCGGTCAGTGCCCGCCTGAACTCCGACGCGGGGATCAGCTACACCGAGTTCAGCTACCAGATCCTGCAGGGGCTGGACTACCTCGAGCTCTACCGCCAGTACGGCTGCATCCTGCAGACGGGTGGCAGCGACCAGTGGGGCAACCTCACCAGCGGGACCGATCTGATCCACCGGACGGAGGGGGTCTCGGTGCACGCCATCGGGACGCCGCTGGTGATGAACTCCGACGGGACGAAGTTCGGCAAGAGCGAGGGCAACGCCGTCTGGCTCGACCCGTCGCTCACCAGCCCGTACGCGTTCTACCAGTTCTGGCTCAACACCGACGACCGCGATGTGGCGGCCCGGCTGAAGACCTTCACCTTCCTGCCGCGCACGGAGATCGAGCGGCTCGAGCAGGCGAGTGTGGAAGCACCGTTCAAGCGCGAGGCGCAGCGCGCGCTCGCGAGCGAGGTCACCGTCCTCGTGCACGGGGAGGCGGTGACGGCCTCGGTGATCGCGGCCTCCTCGGCGCTCTTCGGTCGCGGGTCGCTGGAGGGCATCGACCCCGGGATCCTGCGGGGAGCGCTGCAGGCGGTGACGACGGTCGAGGCGACCGCGGCGACTCCGGTGGTGCAGGCGTTCGTGGACGCCGGGCTCGTCGCGAGCCTCGGCGAGGCCCGCCGGGCGATCGGCCAGGGCGGGCTCTCGGTGAACAACAGCGCGGTGTCGGACGACGCCGCCGTGCTCGGCGACCTCCCGCTGATCGACGGAATCGCGGTGCTGCGCCGCGGCAAGAAGAGCTTCGCCGGCGCCTTCGTCTCCTGACGCGGACGCGGTTCGCCCCGAGAGGAGCCCGGATCGCGACACGCCCGGGCGACGAGCGATTTGCAGGGCCGCGAAACCTCGACGTAATGTAACTCCTCGTCAGCCCAAAGGAGCGGACAGCGAGAGTCGGATGCAGAGCATCGTGACCCGCCGACCCCCCTCAAGCGATGACCATCCCCTCGCTCTCAAGCCTCTTAGAGATTCGTCTCTTGATGGCGGCGGATCGCGAGCGTAAGATGCAAAGCCTCCGCGGGACCCAGGTCCTCGGCTTCGGTGCACGGCCTCGGCTGCGCACGATGACGGCGAGACGATCTCCGGATCCGACGCTGATCATCACGAAGACGCCGACTTGACACGGCCTGCGGATGTGCTAAGTTAGTCGAGTTGCCACGGAGGCGATCGGGACTTCGGTTCTGATAAGTCTACCCGGTCTCGGCGACACGAACAAATCGAACGGCCCGCCTGAATCAGGCCGGCTCTCGGTACAACATCTTCGATCACTTCCGTTGTGAAGCACCTCTTCAGGTGTGGAGGCGGGACGTGTCCGATTCTTGAGAACTCA
>NZ_JALGRU010000004.1:330133-567656 GCF_022815545.1 Rathayibacter sp. VKM Ac-2928 | reverse complement strand
CGGGGGGCCCCCCGCCCCTCCCCGCACGCTTCCTCCAGCGAGACAAGGACGTCACGATGACCATGACCGAACCGCGCTCCGACGCGCCGACTGTGACCGGATCCGCTCATCCGTTCCGCCGCAGGCCTCAGAAGGACCGCGCGACGACGCTCGCGCGAGCCGGCGACTGGGCCCGCCGCGCTCCCCTGCTCCCCGCTCTGATCTTCGTGATCGCGGTGACCCAGGTGCCGTTCCTCATCACGATCATCGTGTCCCTGTTCAACTGGGAGGCGCTTTACCCGAACGACATCGGGTTCGCCTGGCTTTCGAACTACATCACCGTCTTCTCCGACGAGGCCCTTCGCGGAGCGGTGGTCACCACGATCCTGCTGACCGTGACCGTCGTGCTCGTCAGCCTCCTCTTCGGCCTCGGCATCGCGCTGCTGCTCGACCGCACCTTCTTCGGACGCGGCATCGTGCGCACGATCATGATCGCGCCGTTCCTCGTCGTCCCCGTCGCTGCCGCCCTCGTCTGGAAGCACGCGCTCTACAACCCCGAGTACGGCCTGCTCAACGGCGCCCTGAACTGGTTCTTCGGCCTGTTCGGCGCGACCGCCCCGCAGCCCGACTGGATCGGCAGCAACGCCCTCGTCGCCGTCGAGGCCTCCCTCATCTGGCAGTGGACGCCGTTCATGATGCTGATCCTGCTCGCCGGCCTGCAGAGCCGCCCCCTGGACGTCCTCGAGGCCGCCCGCGTCGACGGCGCGACGACCTGGCAGATCTTCATCCACATGACGCTCCCCCACATGCGTCGCTACCTCGAGCTCGCAGCACTGCTGGGCTCGATCTACATCGTGCAGAACTTCGACGCCGTCTTCACCATCACCTCCGGGGGCCTCGGCACCGCCAACCTGCCGTACACGATCTACCAGCAGTTCTTCCAGGCACAGAACTACGGAGCGGCGTCGGCCGCCGGCGTCGTCGTCCTCATCGGAACGATGGCGATCGCCACCTTCGCGCTGCGCAGCATCTCCACACTCCTGAAAGAAGAGAACCGATGACCGCCCTCATCACGCGCCGCAAAGCGCCTCGCCCCGAGCTCACCATCGCCGGGTCCGGCACCCGCACCCGCGTCGGGAACTCCCTCCTGGGCCTGCTCGCCTGGGTCATCGGGCTCCTCTTCGTCACCCCGGTGCTCTGGATGATCCTCACCAGCCTGCACAGCGAGACCGACGCCGCGACCAACCCGCCGTCGCTGTTCGCCCCGCTCACCCTCGACGGCTACGCGAACTTCTTCGGCGCGAACTCGGGCGCCAGCCCCTGGCCCCCGCTGATCAACAGCGCCACCGCCAGCGTCGTCTCCACCGCCCTCGTGCTCCTGCTCGCCCTGCCCGCCGCCTACGCCCTCAGCATCAAGCCGGTGAAGAAGTGGTCGGACGTCATGTTCTTCTTCCTCTCCACCAAGATGCTGCCGATGGTCGCCGGCCTGCTGCCGATCTACCTGATCGCCAAGCAGATCGGAGCGCTGGACAGCATCGGGCTGCTCATCGTGCTCTACACCTCGATGAACCTCCCGATCGCCGTGTGGATGATGCGCTCGTTCCTCTCCGAGATCCCCGTCGAGATCCTCGAGGCCGCCGCGATCGACGGCGCCAGCCTGATCTCGATCTTCCGCCGGATCATCGTCCCGATCTCCGGCCCGGGCCTCGCCTCGACCGCGCTGATCTGCTTCATCTTCAGCTGGAACGAGCTGCTCTTCGCGAGCGTCCTGACCAGCACGAAGGCCTTCACCGCCCCGGTGTTCCTGACCAGCTTCGTCACCAGCCAGGGCCTGTTCCTCGCCCAGGTGTGCGCCGCAGCCGTCGCCGTGTCGCTGCCTGTGCTCATCGCCGGCTTCGCCGCTCAGGACAAGCTCGTCCAGGGCCTCTCGCTGGGAGCGGTCAAGTGAGCGCCGAGGAGCTGCGCTCCCTCGCCGACGAGTGGGCGCACCCGAAGGTCCCCGTCCCCACCTACGACCGGCACGGCCTGACCGCCGGCATCGTCCACTTCGGGGTGGGCGGCTTCCACCGTGCCCACCAGGCGATGGTCATCGACCGGCTCCTCGCGCAGGGCGAGGCCCGCGACTTCGCGATCTGCGGCGTCGGCGTCCTCGAGCAGGACCGCCGGATGAAGCAGGTCATGGACGCGCAGGACGGTCTCTACACCCTGGTGCTCAAGCACCCCGACGGCACTCGCGAAGCGCGCGTGATCGGCAGCATCATCGAGTACCTCCTCGCGGTCGACGATCCGGAGGCGGTCATCGAGAAGATGGCCGCCCCCTCCACCCGGATCGTCTCGCTCACCGTCACGGAGGGCGGCTACAACTTCCACCGCATCACCGGCGAGTTCGACGAGACGACCCCCGCAGTGCGGGCTGACGTCGAGGCGGCCGGCGAAGGGCGGGCGCCGCAGACGGTCTTCGGCCTCGTGAGCGCCGCGCTGCAGCGCCGACGAGAACGAGGCATCGAGCCCGTCACCGTGATGTCCTGCGACAACATCGCCGGCAACGGCCACGTCGCCAAGAAGATGTTCACCGCCTACGCCCGCCTCATCGACCCCGACCTCGCCGACTGGATGACCGAGGCCGTGCACTTCCCCAACAGCATGGTCGACCGCATCACCCCGGTCACCGGCGACGAGGACCGGGCCGAGGTCCGGGACGTGCACCGGATCGACGACGCCTGGCCGGTCGTCGCCGAGCCGTTCTTCCAGTGGGTGCTCGAGGACGACTTCCCGCTCGGCCGGCCCCCGTTCGAGGACGCCGGAGTGCAGCTCGTCGAGGACGTCGAACCGTACGAGCTGATGAAGCTGCGGCTGCTCAACGCCAGCCACCAGGGACTGTGCTACTTCGGCTACCTGATGGGCTACCGCTTCGCGCACGAGGCCACCGCCGACCCGCGCATCGCCCGGTTCCTCCGCGCCTACATGGACGACGAAGCCACGCCGACCCTCCCGCCGGTCCCCGGCATCGACCTTGAGGACTACAAGTCGACGCTCATCGAGCGGTTCCAGAACCCGGAGGTGCGCGACACCCTCGCACGCCTGTGCGCCGAGTCGAGCGACCGCATCCCGAAGTGGCTGCTCCCCGTCGTCCTCGCGAACCTCGAGACCGGCGGCAGCATCGTTCTCTCCGCAGGGATCGTCGCGAGCTGGGCGCGCTACGCGGAGGGCATCGACGAGGACGGCGAGCCGATCGTCGTCGTCGACCGGCTGGCCGAGCAGCTCACCCGGGCGGCACGCGAGCAGCACGAGGACCGGCTGTCGTTCCTGCGCGATCGCGACGTGTTCGGCGATCTGATCGACCAGCCGCGGTTCGTCGACGCCTACGTCGACGCGCTCGACTCGCTGCTCCTGCAGGGAGCCGCTGAAACCGTCGCCGGCTTCCTGAGGGCCGCCGACGAAGGGTGACTCTCCGACACCCGACACGAAGAAGAGGGAGGAGCGTCAGCTCCTCCCTCTTCTTCGTCTGCGCAGGACCCGGCCCGCGGGCAGACCGAGCCGGGGCTTCTCCGGGGATCAGGTCCCGACGAGGTCCCGTGTCCACGGCAGGTCGGCACCCCGCCGGCGCACCGTGATGGCGGCGCAGGACTGCGCGGTCTTGCCGAGCGCCGTGAGAGCGGCACCGGTCAGCACCTCACCCGCCCGGAACCGCTGCAGACCGGCTGCGTCCAGATGTGCGGTGAGTCCGTGCAGAAGACCGGCCATGAAGGAGTCGCCCGCTCCGATCGTGTCGACGACGCCCGTCGAATCCGCCGTCTGCTCCACTCGCTCGCGGCGCGTGCGCAGGACCGCGCCGGCACCTCCCCGCGTGATCGCGACGAGCTCGGGCCCGGACGCGAGCAGACGATCGGCGACCTCGTCGAGGGACGACCCCGGGTACAGCCACTCCGCGTCCTCATCGCTGAGCTTGATGACGTCGGACGCGGCGATGAAGCGCTCCGTCCGGACGAGCTGCTGCGCGTGCGGGCGCATCAGAGCAGCGCGGACGTTGGGGTCGAACGACACCAGCGACTCGTCGCGCGCGTCGAGGACGAGGCGCAGCGCGACCTCGTCACCCGGCGCGAGCACCGCACCGAGGGAGCCGGTGTGCACGACAGCAGGGAGCCTCTGCGCGGTCGATGGCGCTTCGGGGAGGTCCCAGCGCAGGTCGAAGTCGTACTCGGCCGAACCGTCAGCGGTGATGGTCGCGGTCGCCGTCGACGTCGCGCCGTCGCGACGACCCGCAGGGTCGACCTCGACATGGGACTGCAGGAGATGGGAGCGGATCGCCACTCCCCGGGGGTCGTCCCCGATCGAGGTGAGCAGCCGCACCCGATGCCCGAGCCGGCCCAGGCCCACGGCGACGTTCAAGGGCGAACCGCCCACCCGTTCGGAGACGGTCCCGTCCCGGTCCAGGACGACATCGATGAGGGCCTCGCCGATGACGAGGACGTCGCCTCCCGTCACGAACGGGGCGAGACGAGGAGCTTGCCGGTGCTGTCCGCGTTGGCCGCGGTGAACGCGTCGGAGATGTCCTCGAGCGAGTACCGGCCCGAGACGACCTCGGCGGTCGGCAGACCGCCGTCGACGGCGATGGAGATCGCGGTCTCGACATCGGCCTCGGTGTAGGCCGCGCAGCCCTGCACCCGGATCTCGAAGTCCTGGATGATCGGCATCGGCAGCACGGCGTCGCGCGCGGGAACGCCCACGACGACGAGAGTGCCGGCGCGGCGCAGCAGAGACACCGCCTGCGCGTAGGAGCGCTCGTTCGCGACGCAGTCCAGGACGACGTCGGCAGGCCCACCGAGGGCCGCGGCGACCTGCTCGTTCGCGTCAGCGTCCGATGCCTTCACCGCGCCGTGCGCTCCGATGCGCGTCGCGCGAGCGAGCTTGCCCTCGTCGAGATCGGTGGCGACGACGGTGCCGGCACCCGCGTTCAACGCGGCGACGACGCAGAGGACACCGATGGTGCCGGCGCCGAGGACGACGACGCGCGCTCCGGCGAGATCACCCGCGATACGGGCGGCGTGGACGGGCGTCGCGAGGCACTCGACGAGCGCGGCGGTCTCGTCGTCGACGGAGTCGGGGACGGCATAGAGGTTGCCGGCGGGGGCGACGAAGTACTCGGCCATCGCGCCGGCCCAGTGCCCGGACGGGTCGCAGCCGATCCAGGAGAGCCGCTCACACGCGTTCGAGCGCCCGGCGCGGCAGTTCAGGCAGGTGCCGCAGGCGACGTTGGGCTTGAGGAGCACACGCTGACCGACTTCGACGCCCTCGACCCCCTCGCCCAGCGCAGCGACGACACCGGTCGCCTCATGGCCGGGGAGGTAGGTCGAGGCGAGGAACGGGTGGTGCCCGGCGATCGCGTGGATGTCGGAGCCGCAAATGCCGACCAGGACGCTCTGCACGAGAACCTGGCCCGCCGCGGGCGTCGGCACATCGGCGGTCTCGAGGCGGACGCCTGAGAGCGGCTCGGCGACAGCGCGGTGCATCGTCGTTGAAGCTGTGGGAGGAGTGGTCATCGTCGAGTTCCTTCGAAGCGAGTGCGGAGGCGTGGGCCCGGATTCAGGTCGGTGAAGCCCGCAGCCGTTCCGTCGACTTCGACGGGACTGTCGGCACGAGACCTGGCTGGTGTTCATCGTCGACCTACCCGGGGAGGCGATCTAGACGCCACCTGCAGCGGTTCTGGTACAAATCTGCCGACGATTGTCGGGCATCGCTGAGTCAGCAGGTGCATGCATGCGCTTCGAAGGCTCCATGTTCCGGAGATCCGCTCGAGAATCAGGCGCTCCTTGTCATTGAACGAGGTCGGTGCACTCCCATATCTGATGAATAAGATCCTATTTATCCCGATGTCGAACGGACCGCGGTCGCCACACCCTCCGACGAGACCTTGCAGGCCACCGAGAGCATCCGTTCCTGGTCTCGCCGAAGGGGCGGTCCTTGCGGTGTCGACAAGCGCCGGGGTCCAAGTCCTCCGGCCCTCACCTGAACTGGAGGGAGAACGAAGAGAGCCCGACGCTCCGACGCAGGTCACTCTCCCAGTGCCCGGAACGGAGCAGGCGCCCTCGCAAGTAAGGGCGGCACAACGACCATTCCAACGTCCCCAGCGGGCGGGGTCTAGCCCCGCACCGCCGGTCTTTCACTCGACCCAGTGCATCGCCGCCGAGACGACGGAGAAGGTGCGCCGGTACCGGTCACGACAGAGGACGACTCTCGGCTGGCGAACGTGTCCGGTTCGCCATCCATTCGCCGATCAGGACTGGCAGAACGGTCGATCGGGCTGTCAGCGAACCGGTTCCGGGGCTGGCGGCCGACGCTAGGCCTCTTCGGCCCCCTCCCCGCCGAAGGTCGAATGCATGACCGGCCCGTGACCCGAACTCGCGGGTGGCGACGGATGTCACTGCGCCGACCGTCCGGAGCAGGCCTCGGCCCGGCCCTGGCCGACTCATCGGCGATCGCCCCGAGTGCGAGGGCCGGAGAAGCCGACCCGAGATCGCGTGATCCGTCGTGTCGCATCACGCCTTGACGCCACCGGCGGTCAACCCACTCTGCCAGTACCGCTGTAGGAAGACGAAGGAGGCGATCAACGGCACGACTGAGACCAGCGACCCCGCGATGACCGTCGAGAAGAGCGCTTGAGAGCCGCCACCCGCAGTCGCTGATGACTGGAGTTGAGCGAGTCCGACAGTCAAGGGATAAAGGTCGGACGACTGCAGCATGATCAGCGGAAGGAGATAATTGTTCCATGTCGCCACCAGTGAGAAGAGGAAGACCGTCACGACTCCGGAGGAGAGGAGAGGAAGTGCGATCCGAAAGAATATTCGTGCCTCACTCGCTCCGTCGACTCGCGCCGCTTCGAGCAGCTCGTCCGGAATCGCGTCGGCCGCGTACACCCTGAGGAGGTACACACCGAACGGGCTCACGAGCGAGGGTATTATCACCGCCCAGGGCGTGTTCACCACTCCGATGCGCGAGAACACCAAGTAGGTGGGAAGAGCTAAGGCGGTGAGGGGAATCATGATCGAACCCAAGATCGTACTGAAGACGGCGTCGCCACCTCGGAACCGGAACTTGGCGAACGCATAACCGGCCATCGCTGCTAGGAATGTGGCCCCCGTGGCGGAGATCACTGCATAGAGAATGGTATTGACCAGCCAGCGGCCGAAGATCCCGTCGCGGGCGGCGAAGAGCTGCTGCAGGTTGTCGAAAAGCGCGAAGTCACCTCCGAACCAGAGTCCGAAAGTCGAGAAGAGGCCGGCATTGTCCTTCGTCGACGAGATCACCAGCCACCAGAGCGGAAGGATGAAGTAGAGAACGCACAGCCAAAGAAGGATCGTCATGAGTGTGCTGCGACGCCTGCCCGTTCGACGAATTATCGTCGGCGATCCAGCGCTTCCGAGAGCGCGTACAGCCGTCATCGCGCCATCCCCTCACGACGCTCTGCGCGCTGAGACGAGGATTGGATGATGAACGAGATGACAGCGATGAGGAGACCCAGGAGAAACGCGATAGCGGCCGCGTAGTTGGGCTCACGGTTGATGAAAGCCAGGTTGTAGGCGTAGTAGTTCGGCGTGAACGAATTCGAGATGGCGTCGATCGCAATCGTGTTGAGGAGGCTGGGCTCCGTGAAGAGTTGGAAGGTACCGATCACCGAGAAGATGAGCGTCAGAACGAGTGCAGGGCGAAGCGCTGGCAGTTTGATGCTCAAGGCGATGCGGAACTGCCCGGCACCATCGATCTCAGCCGCCTCGTAGAGCTCGACGGGAATCGCGCGGAGGGCAGCGTAGAGGATGATCATGTTGTATCCGACGAACCCCCATGTGACGACGTTCATCATCGATCCGAGAATGTTCTCAGGGCTGAGCAGATCCGGGGATCCGAGGCCCATGAAGCGGGTCACCTGGGTGATGGGTCCGAAGTTGGGTCCGTACAGATAGCCCCACATGAGGGTGGCGACGACAGCAGGCACGGCGTAGGGCAGAAAGATGAGCAGCCGAGCGACGCTCGACCCGCGGGCGAGCCTGCTATCGAGCACGAGAGCGAGGATGATCGCAAGACCGAGCATGACGGGCACTTGGACGACGAAGAAGAGGATGACGCGGCCCACGCTGCCGATGAGTTCGGGATCCTGAAGTGCACGAAGATAGTTGTTCAGCCCGGCGAAAGTCTGACCGCCGACGAGCGTGGTCTCGAAGAGGCTGAGGTAGCCCGCATAGACGAGCGGCGCGATGAGCATCCCGGTAAACACGAGCAGGAAAGGCGAGACGAAGAGCCAGGCGACTGCGCTCTGACGTCTTCGGGCACTGCCTGCTCGTTTCCGAGTGCGTTGTGGGTCACCGGTGACCGACGGGCGGATTGCTGTGGTCATGTGCGGACCTTCCTTGGAGCACAAGAAGTGGTGGAGGGCGGGCACCTGGCCGTCAGGTGCCCGCCCGACGTTCTAATCGACGGTGAATCCCTGTGCTTCCGCGTAGGTGACGAGGTCGTCCTGCCACGCGTCGAGAGCATCAGCGAGGTCCCCCTTGGCCGAAAGCACAGGAGTGACGTTCTCCTCGAAGCTGGCCTGGACGTATTCCATGAACGGCAGCCACTGGAAGTCGGTGTCCACCGTTCCGGCGATGTCGGCGAACAGTTCGTTCACCCTCTGCCCGCCGTAGAACTCCGGCTCGGCTCCCGTGAAGTCAGGATTCTCGAGCATGTCGGTGGTCGAAGGGAACAGGAACTGCTGCGAGGCGAGCAGCGCAGTCGACTCCGGATCGTGATTGATGAACTTCGCGAGTTCGGCGGCCGCGATCGGGTTCTCAGTCGTGGCGAGCACGACGTTCGAGGAGCCGCCCCAACTGCCGGAGACGTCTTCGGAAGCGGACCACTGCGGCAGCGGAGCTGCGCGCCACAGCCCAGACGTGGCGCCCGCGGTTCCCTCGAGGAACAGAGGGCCCCAAGCGGCCGTCAGCCAGCCCGCGTACGTGCCGTTCGCTAGTCCCTGGTACCACTGGTCATTGAAATCCGCGTCCGTCGAGACGAGATCGCGCTGGATGAGGTCGGTCCAGTAGTCCGCGATCTCCTTCGCCTCTGGACCGTTGACGTCGATCGACACGGTCTCGGCCCCGTCGTAGGAGAAGGGCTGCACTCCGCGCTGCCAGAAGAACGCGATGAACTGATTTGCCTGGGCGGCGCCCATGTTGGAGATGTACGAGCCGGTCTCGGACTTGACGGCTTCTGCAGCATCGGCGTACTCGTCCCAGGTGGCCGGCGGCTCGGTGATTCCTGCGGTAGTCAGGATGTCCTCGCGGTAGAGATTCCCCATCGGCCCGATGTCCTGCGGGATGGCCCAGACCTCCTCGCCCGGTGAGACCTGATTCCATACCCAGTCGACGTAATCGCCTGCGAGTTCGTCTGCGCCGTAGGGTGCCAGATCGAGGAGCGAGTCGGTCAAGACGAACGACGGGAGCAGTTGGTACTCGATCTGAGCGAGATCCGGTGCGCCTTCACCCGCTTCCAGGGCAGTGCGGAGGATCTGATGCTGAGTCGTCCCCTGCCCGAGGTTCTCGACGGTGACGTCGATCGCCGGATACCTCTCCTCGAAGAGAGCGACCTCGTCTTCGATGCCCGGAACCCACGTCCAGAAGGTCAATTCTGTGGGGGTCTCCATGGCCTGTGCAATGTCTTCCTCGGTGACGGCTGCGGTCGGTCCCGTGTCGTCTGATCCGACGCAGCCGGCGAGGGTGAGAACCGTGATTCCCATGATCGCCAGCGTCATTGCTGATCTGCGCTGCATGTGTTTCTCCTTAGTGGTGGGATGTGGATGAGGAATCCGCCGCGTCCACGAACGTGCGGGTGGACCAGGGGCCCAGGCGAATCGTCGTGCCCGCGGGAAGTCCGGTTCCGGTCACCGCGTCGCGGAGCGACGAGGTCAGAGGGAACTCGATCTCGCGCCACCCCCAGTTGAAGACGAACCAGACGCGGTCCCCGGCGCCGTTGACGCCGGACGAGACGGTGAGGGGCAGTTCGTGGGAGGTGGTCAGCCGGTCCGCAATCGGCTCCGGGACGGCCCATCGGATGAGGTCAGCGGCCAGGGCGGGCGACGGTGACGTCCCGAGAACGGTGATCCGTCCTGCGCCGTGCACTCGGCTCGTGGCAGCGGCGAAGTCGCCGAAGCGCGGGTGGTCGTAGCCGAGAAGGGTCTCCGCGGAATCGGCGAGGAGCCCGTCCACCCAGCGCTCGGCTCGGGCACCGTCCGAGAGAGGAAGTTCAGAGGTCGGCACGAGCGAGATCGGCGCCCGCAGGTTCGACACCTCGTCGTAGTGGGTTCCCGACGCGGCGGCGAGACGTGCGGGCATCTGCTCTGTCCGCGCTCGAGCCTCTCCATCGCCGAAGCCGGTGCGCACACCGACGATCAGATGTCCTCCTGCGTGCGCGTAGTCGCGCAGCAGATCAAGCAGTTCATCGCTCGCGACGTAGAGGCCGGCCGCGACGAGCACCGGGTGCGTGGCGGCGAGGACGCCGGCGCCGGACTCGAGAGCCTGCTCCGAATGAAGGATCCGGGCCTGGGCGCCACCGTCGATGACGCCGCGGTAGTGAGCATGGAAGATGTGCTCGTACGAATCACGGCCCGGAGCTCCCTGCGCATCCGGGAACGTGGGCATGAAGTCCAACGCGTAGCCGCTGTCGTTCGACCACAGGAGAGCGACGTCCGCATCAGGCGAGTACCCGGTGAGAGAGGTTCCGATCGCGCGCAGTTCGGCACCGATCTCGGAGACCTCTCTGAACACGCGGCCGGGCTCGAGGCTGTGCGGGAGGACTCCGCCCCAGTGGGTCTCGAAGCCGAAGTGCAGAGTGTGCCAGTGCCAGTACTCGACCATCGATGCGCCGCGGGAGACGAGGGCGAGGGCGGCCTGCTTGAGCTGGCCGGGGTAAGGCGGCTGGTTGAAGTGCGAGCCGCCGATCGCCTGTGCGTTCGTCTCCGTGACGAGGAATCGTTCCTGTCGCGAGGAGTAGAACCTGTCGGCTTGACCGAGGAGTCCCGGAACACCCGTCGTGAACCAAGGGACGTCAGGCTCGAGAACCTGCCCCGCATCGAGGTGATCCTGCATCGAGTAGTAGGGATTCCCGGCGGTGACGTCGAGTGCGCGCACGACCTCGCGGTCGTCGACTCCTGGACGCGCGTAGGCGATGCACGTCGTGACGAACTGCTCCGGGGAGGAGTACTCGCGGACGATGCCGGCCTGCCAGGCGATGAACTCGGTGGTCAGTTCCGCCTGGTACCTCCTCCAAGCCAGGTCGTACTGCGGGGACGAGTTCCCTGCCGGCCGCCAGAGCTCCGACCACTCGTCCAGCCTGTGGGACCAGTAGGTGAGGCCCCACTCGCGATTGAGCGTGTCGACGGTTCCGTACGTCTTCTCGAGCCACGCGAGGAAGCCCTCGAACACGGCCTGACCGTGAAAGAGGTGAAGGCCCGGTTCGTTGTCGACCTGATAGCCGATGACGGCCGGGTGACCGGCGTAGCGCCCGATGATCGCTCGGATGACGCGCTCCGCGTAGATGCGGAACGTGGGGCTCGAGTAGTCGATCTCCTGACGCGATCCCCAGGGGAACGATTCACCTGAGGCGGTGACGAGGGCGATCTCAGGATGCGCGACCTGCAACCACGGCGGCACGGCGTAGGTGGGCGTGCCGAGAACGACATGGATTCCCCTCGCGTGCGCTCCATCCAGCACAGGCTGCAGCCATTCCAGCTCGAACTCTCCCGAGCGAGGCTCCCACGTCGACCACACGGACTCGCCCACTCGGATGACCGTCAGGCCGGCCTCCACCATCAGGTCGAGGTCAGTGTCGAGCCGGCCCTCAGGCAGGTACTCGGGGTAAAAGGCTGCGCCGTACAGCACACCGGGCAGGTTGATCACCATCGAAGATCCTTCCGGAATGTTGTCGACAACATTCACTGGTTCATCATCATCGGTGCGTCTGGAGATCGTGTCAACCCTCACAGGATCGGAGCGGCCACCTCCGACGTTCTCCCCCGGTATCGTGTCGGCATCATGAGTGCACGAGGAGAGGCCGACCGGAACTCCTCGCGGCCTGCGACGATCTATGACGTGGCGCGGAAGGCAGGGGTCTCTCACCAGACCGTCACCCGGTTCCTCGCCGGCTTCGAGGGGATCCGCCCCGCGACGCGAGATCGGGTAGTGGGCGCACTCGAGGAGCTGCATTACCGGCCGAACCTGACTGCCCGGAGCCTCAAGTCGGGGCGGTCGATGCGGATCGGGGCGATCTCGCACGACCTGACGCAGGTCGGACCGAGCAGGATCGCTCAAGCCGCCAGTGATGCCGCGCGGCGAGAAGGAATGGTGCTCGACCTCGTCTCGGTGGACACCCGCGATCCTTCGGCGATCCAGGCGGGGGTCGACGCGCTCGTGCAGCATTCACTCGCGGGTGTCCTGGTGCTCGTCTCCACGGACGAGATGAATGCTGTCCTTCATGCTGCCGAGTTCCGCGCACCGGTGTTCTTCGCCTCTGACAGCGAGGCGACCGCATCGGATCTCGAGGCGCGGTCATCCGGCATCCCAGCGGTGGTCGATCATCTGCGCCGCCTCGGACACACGCGGTTCGCTCATGTCGGTGGACCTCAGAACTGGCCTGCCGCCCGCCTCCGCGATCGCATCTTCGAGGACGCCGTCGTGGGTTCCGCAGGACAGCTGGTCGCTCGGGCCTACGGGGACTGGTCCGCTGAGTCCGGACACCGCGCCGTCGCCGAATCAGGCGACCTCGGAGGAGCGACCGCCCTCTTCGCGGCGAACGACCAGATGGCTCTCGGAAGCATCCTCGCCTTGAAGCGCAGGGGCCTTCGTGTGCCCGAGGACATCAGCGTGGTCGGGATGGATGACATTCCAGAAGCGGCTTACATGGATCCTCCGCTCACAACCCTCCATGTCGACTACGCCTCCCTCGGAGAACGGAGCGTGCGCGATCTGCTTGCGATGTCGGCTGGGCGCAGCCTTGAGCCCCGTCCGCTCGCGGTTCCGCGACTCGTGGTCCGAGAGTCGACCTTTCCGCCGGCCGACCGAGGCGGGGGCAAGGCGAATCGGTGACGGGGCGAGCCCTTGCGAATGGTCCGCTTCCGGCCTCGCGTCATTCCGCGCCGTGGCGACCTCCGTACGGCCCCGACCAACTCTGCTTACTTACCACCCTGGACCTGGCACCCCGGTCCCCGAGGAAACTTCGACCGTCCTCCGATGAGCACGACGGAGCAACGCTCCCTTACGACCTCGGAGCGGCACCGCGCTACCGGAGCGGTCCGAACGGCGAAGGGGCGTCTCAGTTCGCCGTGGCGAGATGAGCGGGCTTTCCAGAATCATCACCTCTCCGTGCGACGGCGGCGGTTCTCGCGCCATGGACGATTATGAGCCCGGAGCCGATGATCGCCCAGCAGGCGAGGACGAGAACGGACTGCGAGACCGCGCTGCCGTCGAAGTACCCTGCAGACTGGAGGGCGCGGACCGCCGCACCCTGCGGTAGGACATCGGACAGGAACTGCGCCCATCCCGGCAGCAGATCGAAGCCGATCGAGGCACCACTGGTCGCGTTCCCGGCGACCGTCAGCAGCAGGACGGCGATGCCGATGCCGGGTGGACCGAGCCAGGTGACAAGAGCCTTCGTGCCGAACGCGCTCGCTGCCGAGAGCAGCACGAGGACACCCGCGAGCTCGGGCAAGGGAGTCGTCACCGCGCCGTAGACGGGGCCGGCGAGCGTGGCGGCCGCGATCCCGATCAGTGCCGCGAACGCACTCAGGATCACGAGTCGGTGTCGGAGACGCACGCGTGCAGCATTGGCGCTCAGCGACTGGGCGAGGATGAATGAGGAGAGCGTGACACCGAAGACGACGTAGAAGCTGACGAGACCACGGCTGTCGAACTGAACGAGTGGCACGATATCCCGCTCAGCCAACGTGAGGTGAGCTGCCGCCGCGATCCCCTGCACCATCGAGCGGACGGCGCCGGACTCGCTCAGACCCGCTGCACTCGCGTAGTCGAGTTGCATGCTCCCCGCCCCGTCGCCCGCTATGACACCCACGGCAGAGCCGCGTTCGACGAGGCTGTGGCCGGCCGAGAGTGAATCCACGTTCGAGATGTCGACTCTCTCGCCGAGCCCTGTCGCAACCTGGTCCTGCAGGCTCGCCCCCACTACAGCAACGGGGATTCGAAAGGGTTCCGGAGCTCGTTGCAGGCCGACGTAGACGGCCACGAAAGCCATGCCGACGACGAGCGCCGTGACGGTCGGCGCGATCCACGCCCGGTGCAGTGTCCGAGTCGAACCGTCCTTCGAGCGGTATCCGCTCATGGCATCCTCCAGCTATCGTGGTTTGAATGGCAAACCATTCTGATAGTACCGAAAGCGGTTTGGAGATCAAACCGAACGCGGATGCGCTGAGTGTTGCTCTCGACGCGGTCAGCGATCGCTGGTCGCTGCACATCGTCCGAGTGCTCGCGCTTGGGGCGCACCGGTACACGGAGATGATCCGAGCGCTCGGGATTCCTCGAGACGTCCTCGCCGGCCGATTGCGACGTCTCACCGAGGAGGGCATCGTGCGACCGGTTCCGGGCGGCGCAGGCGGTCGTCCTCGCGGTTACGAGTTGACCGAGAAGGGGAACGATCTCGGTCAGGTGATCCTGGTGCTCAAGCGCTGGGGTGACCGCTACGGCGCTCCAGACCTGACCCGTCGGACGATCCTGCACGTGCAGTGCGGTCATCCGTTCGTCGCCGACGTACGCTGCCAGGAATGCGGGCACGGCCTGGGTGTCCGAGACTTGCAATCGCCGGAGGCGACCTGAAGTCGCCCGTGACCCCTGACTCGCCCTTGACCAGTGCCACGGTGCGACCATGACGAGCACGACCCTGTCGGTGCTGTCATCGGTACGTCGCTACCCGCGACGCCTCACCTGTGCTCCTAGGCGCCGGCCTGCGAGCCGGACGTCGCAGTCGGGGCGAGCTCGGTCATCGCGATGGTGAAGGCCGGGGACGCAGCGACCTTAAGCCACTCCGTGGCGTGCTCCGGCGTCGGAGCACTTACAGTCCCTCCGCAGTCACCCGGCCCGTCCGCGCTGGAGGCACCGTATTGCTCGTCTACTTCTGGCGCTGGAGCTGCGGAGGGGGGGGCTTAACTAATCCAGCATTGTGGGATAACGTTCCCGTGCAAGCCCACCAACCGCGGGAGAGCCGCGGCTGCAGTGGAGGCTCGGACGCACTCGATGGAGAGGCAACGGATGACCAAGAACATGCTGACGACCGCGACGGAACCGGCGAGGGTTTCTCCTACGGGGACGATCAGAACGAAGCCGCAGACCCTCAGAAAAGTGACGCTCGCCGCTTCGGTGGGGTCCGCGATCGAGTACTTCGAGCTCGTGATCTACGGGGCGATGGCTCCGTACCTGGCGGAGGTCTTCTTCCCGTCCGACGATCGCACTGCCGCCCTTCTCAGTACCTTCGTCGTCTTCGCCATCGCCTTCTTCGCACGACCGCTCGGGGGCCTGATCTGGGGTCCGATCGGCGATCGTGTCGGACGGAAGAAGGCGCTGGTCGCGATCATCATCCTGATGAGCCTCTCGACGGCAGTGATCGGCATCCTTCCCGGCTTCGACGCCATCGGGCCGCTGGCGCCGGTCCTCCTCGTGCTCATGCGGCTCCTTCAGGGGATCTCGGCCGGAGGGGAGATGCCGGGAGCAGCGACACTCGTCGGGGAGTACGCGCCGAACGATCGTCGCGGACTGCAGACGAGCTTCCTCCACTGGGGAGTCGTCAGCGGACAGATCCTGGCTCTTCTCGTCGGTGCAGCACTCGCCATCGGCATCCCCGCCGAGCAGATGCAGGCCTGGGGTTGGCGGCTACCGTTCCTTCTCGCCATCCCACTCGGCGCGGTCGCTCTCGTCATCCGGTCCCGGGTCGACGAGTCTCCGGTCTTCGAGCGGCTCGCTGCTCTGAGCACTGCCCGCGAGAACCCGCTGCGCACTCTGCTCACCACAGCGCGCGGATGGAGGATGCTGGGCCGAACGGCCTTCATCAACCTTCCGGCCAGCGTCCCGGCGTACATGCTGATGACGTTCATGCCCGCCTTCCTCCAGAACAGTCTCGGCTTCGGGAGCTGGCAGGCCCTGATGGCGGTGCTCGCCGGGGTGCTCTTCACCTTCCTCTTCGTGCCCCTTTCCGGCACTCTCTCGGACCGCATCGGTCGACGCCGGATCCTGTTCGCCCTCTGCCTCCTGCAACTCGTGCTCGCGTGGCCGACCTTCGCGATGCTGACGTCCGGCAACGCGGCGCTGGCGGTGCTCGGTCTCGTGCTGCTCGGGACGATGAACGGGACGGCGATCGGAGCGCAGTCCGCACCGCTGCTCGAGACCTTCCCGACCTCGATCCGCTACAGCGGATACGCACTGGCGCTGGGACTCTCCACCGCACTCATCGCGGGCCCGACGCCGTACGTCGCGACATGGCTGGTGGACACGACCGGCAGCACCATGGCGCCGATGTGGTTGATCATCGGATGCGCCGTGCCCTCACTCATCGGTTCCCTCTTCCTGCGCGAAACCGCCGGCAAGCCGTTGGTCACCGACCTCTCGCCGTCCGACGCTCCGTGAACCAGCGGGACTTCCGCGCCCCCGAGCCGACCTTCTGAAGGAGGAGAGATGCCGACGATCACCGCCGTCGAGACGATCCCGACGACCATCCCCTACCACCACGCGATCGAGGCGTCCTCGGGCGTCCTCGACCGGGCGGAGCACGTGCTGATCCTCGTGCGCACCGACGTCGGCGCCACGGGCATCGGCGAGGCCGTATCGAGGTCGTTCGTCTACGGAGAGTCGCAGGAGTCCATCGTCGCGGCAGTGCAGAAATGGATCGCACCGATCCTCGTCGGCGAGGACCCCTTCGCCGTCAACGCGCACCACGAAGCGCTGGCCTGGATCGCCGGCAACAACACCGCGCTGGGGGCCGTCGACATCGCTCTCCACGACCTCCGCGGCACGCTCAGCGGGCTTCCCGCGTGGAAGCTCCTCGGTGGCGAGAAGCGGCCGATGCGAGTCACCCGCATCCTGTCGATGGGCTCGCCCGCCGACAGCGCTCGCGAGGCCCGAGCGGCGGCCGAGACCCACGGCATCAGCAGCTTCAAGGTCAAGGTCGGAGACGACGTCGCCGACGACCTGAGCCGCGTGACGGCCGTCCGAGAGGCCGTCGGCCCGCAGGCGACGGTCTACGTCGATGCGAATCACGGCTACACGGCGGAGCAGGCCGTGGAGATGATGAACGCGGCGGCCGAGTTCGGCGTGACGCTGATCGAGGAGCCGACGCCCGCGGAGGACCGCCTCGGTCGGCGCCGATTCGGCACTCACACGACGGCCGCCATCATGGCGGACGAGAGCGCACCGACCCTCGCCGCCACCGCCGCGGAAATCCTCGAGGGCGGCGCCCGGGCGATCAGCATCAAGACCACGCGGACGGGATTCACGGAATCGGCCCAGATCGTCGCCCTCGCCCGAGCTCTCGGAGCCCGAACCCTCCTCGGCAGCCAGGCCGACAGCATGATCGGAGCGGCCGCGTCCCTCTGCTTCGGCTCGGCGCATCCCGCCGTCGTCCGAGAGCCCGCGGAGCTCGACTACTACACCACGCTCACCGACACCCTCACCTCGGAGCGCCTCGTGGTCTCGAACGGCGTCCTCCATCCCTCCGACCGTCCCGGCATCGGCGTCCTCCTCGACGAGGAGAAGGTCCGTCGCTACCGGGTCGACTGACCGACGGCCGGTCAGCCGAGGGTGACGACGACCTTCCCGGCGGACCTGCCGGTGCGCAGGTGCCCGAGCGCGTCGGGCGCGCGCTCGAAGTCGTACGTCGCCGCGACCACGGGCCGGAGCCGACCCGCGACGATCGCGGGCAGCAGCGTCCGGGCGAGGCCGTCGAGGAGATCGCCCAGCACCTCGGGCGGGGTCAGCCCGTACGACACCGACCGGAGAAGGACGTGGCGGCGGGCGAGAGCGAACAGGTCCAGAGCGCCGGTCCCACCAGCCAGCCGTCCCACACTG
Source organism: Rathayibacter sp. VKM Ac-2928 (assembly GCF_022815545.1). Taxonomy (NCBI): domain Bacteria; kingdom Bacillati; phylum Actinomycetota; class Actinomycetes; order Micrococcales; family Microbacteriaceae; genus Rathayibacter; species Rathayibacter sp. VKM Ac-2928. Next base: position 549,591 of record NZ_JALGRU010000004.1, on the reverse strand, counting down.
ACGACGGTGCCGCCGTCGCGGGCGGCTGCGACGGCGGAATCCAGCGCATCGCCGCCGAGGTGGTCGAGGACCACGTCGGTACCGACTCCGTCGGTCGCCTCGAGGGCCGCCGCGGCGATGCCGTCGTTGGCGGTGAGGAGCACCGCGTCGGCACCGGCGTCGGCGAGTGCGCGGATCTTGTCCTCCGATCTGGTGGTCGCCAGGACGCGCCGCGCCCCGCGCTCCTTCGCGACCTGCACGGCGACGAGTCCGAGTGCCGAGCTTCCGCCGGTGACGAGCACGGTGGATCCCTCCCCGATCGCCGCCGTCTCAGCGGCGCCGAACTCGGTCGTGAAGGCCGTGGGCGTCGCGGCGGCGTCGACGTCGCTCAGCGCGTCGGGAGTCACGAGCACGTGGCGGTGGTGGGCGACGACGTACTCCGCGAGCGTCCCCTCCGCGATTCCGAAGACCCGGCGGCGGAGGAGATCGGCCGGAGCGGTGGCTCCGACGGCGACGACCTCGCCGGCGAATTCGAAGCCGGCGACGTGCTCCTCCCCCGCTGCGGTGAGGTCGCCGTTGTTCAGGGCCGCGGCACGCACCCGGATCAGCAGCTGCTCGGCTTGCGGGACGGGAATCGGCAGGGTCGCGCGCTGCAGCGGCACGCCCTCTGCGCTGGTCCAGGCCTGCATGGAGCCGTCGGGCGTGGTCGGGGTCGTGTGCGTCATAGGAGTCCTCACTCACGTCGTCTCCTCGAGTGAAGCAGCCGCACCCACCGGGAGACAGGTTCAGGCAGAGCCCCCCTCGTCGCCCTCGGACGAGCGATTCGGAGGTCAGTCGTTCTCGAGAGAGAACGAGAGGATCCGATCGTCGTCGGTCTCCGGGTCGCCGCGACCGTCGGTGTTGCTCGTCGCGACCCACAGCCGCCCGTCCTCGGCGACGGTGACGTCGCGCAGCCGGCCGAACTCCCCCACCGCGTGGTCGGTCGAGGTGCTGGGCGCGTCGACCGGCACGGCACGCAGCACCTGGCCGCGCAGATTGGCGAGGAAGAGCGTGCCGCCGATCTCGGCCATCCCGCTCGGGCTCGCCTCGTCGGGCCCCCACTGCTGCACCGGGTCGACGAAGCGGTCGTCCTCCGCGATCCCCTCCACCGTCGGCCAGCCGTAGTTCGCGCCGGGCGTGATGATGTTGAGCTCGTCCCAGGTGTCCTGGCCGAACTCCGTCGCGAAGAACGTGCCGTCCTCGGCCCAGGCGATGCCCTGAGGGTTGCGGTGGCCGGAGCTGTAGACGAGCGAGCCGGGGTACGGGTTGTCGTCCGGGACCGTGCCGTCCGGCGTCATCCGGAGGATCTTCCCGCCGAGCGAGTCGAGGTCCTGCGCTCGCTCCGAGCGGCCCGCGTCGCCGACGGTGGCGTAGAGCATGCCGTCGGGGCCGAAGGCGATCCGCCCGCCGTCGTGGTAGCTCGCTGACGGCAGTCCGTCCAGCAGCGTTTCTGCGGGGCCGAGCTGCAGAGCACCGGCCTCTCCCGTCACCTCGAAGCGCTGGATGCGGTTGCCGTCGCGGCCTGTCGAGTAGGCGTAGAGGCGGTCCTGGTAGACGGCGAGGCCCAGGAGGCCGCTCTCGCCCCGCGCGAGCACGCCGTCGATGCCACCGACCACTCGACTCGAGCCGTCGGCACCCAGCTCGAGGACTTGCGCGGTGTCCCGCTCGCTCACGAGCGGAACACCGCGGAGGGACACGATGGACCAGGGTGCTTCGAGTCCGTTGGTGACGACCTCGGGCTCGCCCAGCGAGAGCGGCGCGACCGTCGGCTCGGCCGTGGCGCTGGTCGGAGCGTCCGGAGTGGTCGACGGCGCGGTGCACGAAGCGAGAACGGTGCCCAGTGCGAGAGCGGCGGCGGTAAGCACGACGCGGACGGGCGTTCTGGTCATGAGCGTCTCGATTCTGATGAAGGAACGATGGAGGGGAAGGGAACGGCGTGCCCTAGGGGACTCGATGGCCGCGCGGGATCGCCGCGATCTCGATCCCGAAGACGCTTCTGAGAAGCGAGGCGAAGCGTCGTTCGAGCTCGGAGCAGATCGGGTCGCCCTCCGCCCAGATCCGTGCTGCCCTGCAGGCGTCCTCGAGTCGTTCTGCAGTCACCGTGGACCACCAGGCGGGCTCAGCAGCGGCAGCGAGGAGGAGTCGTGCGGCATCGACCTCGAGTCGGAAGCGGGCGAGAAGGCGACGCATCGAGTCCGGGTCGGACTTCGCCGCCCAGAGGTCGTCGATGTGCGCATCGAGCTCTGCGTCGCCGAGGCAGCATGCGTCGACGACCACCTCGCGTGCTCTCCGGCGCGACAGGGAGGAGGTCTCTCGGAGGTCGGTCACGGTCAGCATCGCTCGTCGGTGATGCGCCAGATCATCTCACCAGTGGTGGATTCACTTGAGGACGCAGAGGCCACGCTCTGGCCGATCGACCCCATCGCCAGTACTCCGAAGACTGCTGCCGCAATTGCGACGAGCACCCACAGAGCGGCTATGGACGGGCGGGGCTGCCGGGACGTCGTCATGAGTCTCCTTAGGGACGGAGGAACGCGAGCGGCGGCACCGGAGCCCCTGTCCGAGCCGCCGCGAGAGGGATAGGGGTCTCTCCCGCGGACTGGGACACGATGCTCTCGTCACCGGGGCCTTCACGCGACGTCCGCGCCATGGGAAACGCGAACGCCGTCCTGTGAGGCCGAGTGGGGGTGTGACGGTCGATGGCTCCGGTGCCGCTCATCAGCGACGGTATCCGGGGCCTCTCTCAGTGAGCGAGGGGCTGACAGAGCCTCCCTCCCGGGCCGTGCACTCAGGTGTATGCCAGGAATCGTCCGGCGAAGACCACCCCGGTCCAGGCGATCAGCGACAAGCCGGCGGCGACCAGAGCGGCGGGCGGAGGAGAGGCCTCCGCCCAGTCCTCGACCCGGCGGTAGGCGCCCCGGTGGAACACCAGGACGTTCAGCCCCGCTACGAGCAGGAGTCCCAGCTTCCAGGGCGCGGCGGCGGAGCCGGCGACCACGGTCGTCTGTGCGCTGAACAGCGCGACTCCTGTGAGGAGGGCGACCGCCAGGCCGACGTGGGAGACCGGCAGGAGCGAGCGGGCGGCCGTGGTGACGGAGACGAGACGGCGCCCTACTCCGAGCAGGCGGAGATCGAAGGCGAAGGCCGGGCCGATCAGCAGGGCGATCCCGACGATGTGGATGCTCTCGAGCGTGGGGTACAGGAACGGAGTGCCCCGCACGGCCTCTCCGACCGCCGTGCTCTGGAGCCATGCGAACGCCGTCTCGAGCCACTGCGGCATCTGCGAGCCGCTCAGCTCTGCCCGGCGCGGCGTCGCAGGTAGAGCAGCCCGCCCACGGCCGCGCCGAGGACCACGGCGCCGAACGCCACCCAGACGCCTGTCGTCGCGACACCGTTCTGTCCGGACGCCGCTTCGGCGTCGGACCCTGGGGACTCCTCCGCGTCCTCCATCGGATCGGCCGCGGTCGATGTCGAGGCGGGCGCAGGCGTCGACTCCGCGCCAGACGACTCGGGCAGCGGTGCGCGGACCGGGAGCATGTCGCCGAGCACCTGGTTCACCGGCACGTCGTCGTCTCCGTACCAGAAGGCGACGGGGCGGAACAGGGCGTCGTCCGTCCGGTCGATGTAGCCGACTCCCTGGAATCGCTCTCCGATCTCGAGCGGCCGATCGAGTCCCCATCTGCCGGTGTAGGCGGGCGGAGCGATGGTCACTTCGAGCTCGTCCTGCGAGCCGGAGTACGCGAGCGCAGCCTCGACGCGGACGCTGTCCTCGGGGCCCTGCAGCTCCTCGGGGATCGTCAGCTCCGGGGTGTCGGCGGGGAGCTCGCCGTCGAGGGTCGTGTCGAAGTACGAGTGCGGTTCGCCCCAGCTGCCCTCGGAGGAGACCGTGCCCGCGATGTACACCAGGTGGTCGGTGTCGAAGCCGTCCCAGCCGTGATGGGCGGCGGCAGGTGCTGCCGGTACCAGGACCAGCGCTGCGGCGGCGGCGCCAGCGAGGGCGGCGCCCGAGAGCCTGTTCGGGGGAAAGCGGGTGGGCGTCGTCGTGGCCATCGTCAGTGAACCTTCCAAGTCGGTTGTGGACAAGGCCGACGCTAAAGGGCCTCCAAGGGTTTCTGAGAGGTTCTCTCAGAACCCCTCACTTCACTGAACCCGGACCTCCACAGAGCCGTCGCTCGCGTCTCGGAGCGCGTCGACGTCGTCGAAGACGCCGAGCGGCACGATGCCGGAGTACGCCCCGACGCTCTCGTAGTAGAGGACGAGGCCCTGGTCGGGCGCGTAGTAGCCGAGGGTTCCGGCGGGCGCTGCCGCCCGATCCGTGGCACCGGTGAGATCGAGCGGCGCGGAGAGCGTCGCGATCTTCTCCTGCCCGCCGTAATCGCTGAAGTCGAGGGTCGCCGGCAACTGAGCGAGGAGAGAGCGGGAGGCGGCGGAGTCCTCCAGGGTGGCCCGGATCTCGCGGTCGCCGAACCGGAGCGTGAGAGAGGTCCGGGTGTCGGACGGCGCGGTCGTCGTGGGAGCTGCAGCGGTGGCCGGGGCGGACTCCGTGGGCGGGGCCGACGTCGGACCGGTCGGCGCGCCGGACGACGGGCCCGCGGGGACCGAGGAGCCGTTCATCGCGGGTTCGGCACTGCCGTCCGAAGCACTGCACCCGGAGACGGACAGGACGAGACCGACCAGTGACGCGAGGAGGACAGGAGTCCTGCGGCGGGATCCGGGTCCGGCAACGGTTCTCTGGCAACGGCGGTCGTTTCTCATGGCTCCTCCTCAGGATCGTGACGATCGAACGGCCGTTCGTGTCACTCCCCCATCGAAGTCCTCACCCAGCAATCCAGCGAGGTGCTGCCGTGACGGGTCACGGCAGCGCCCCGCTGGACGATCGCGTCGCTGTCGCCGACTCGTCGCGTCAGGTCTCGGCGGGTGCGGCCGCGTTCACCTGCGCGAGCGCGTTGAGGGTGCGCGGGTAGCCGATGTACGCGACCAGCACGGTCAGAACCTCGAGGAGGTCGCCCCGGGTGCTCCCGACCTTCAGGTTCGCGGTGACGTGGCTCTTGACCTGACTGTCGGCACCGCCGAGTGCCGCGAGCAGCGCGAAGGTGACGAGCTCGCGCTGCTTCACATCGAGACCGGTGCGGGTGTAGTGGTCGCCGAAGCAGTGGCCGGCGAGGAACTCGGAGAAGCGCCGGGTGTCGGCCGGCCCGGCGAAGAGGCCGTCGACGACTTCCGGTCCGAAGATGCGTGTCTGCACGTCGAGCCCTGCCTCGCGCCGGGTCTCGGGAGTGGTGGTCGACTGTCCCTCGAGGGGCAGGGCGATCCCGTGCGCGGTGAGGATCTCGTTGCTCAGAGCGATGAACTCGATCCCCCGCGCGCTGCCGACGTAGGCGACGGCCTGATAGGTCACCTCCTTCACCTGGACGGGAGGGACTCCGACCTCGAGCGCGACGCCGAGAAGCACCCGGAACTCACCCGCCGCCCCGACCGCGATGCAGGCCGCGAGCTGGTAGAGAAGCCGCTCTCGCCGATCGAGGTCGACATGCCCGAGCGTCTCGCCGAACGCGAAGTCCCGGTAGAAGGCGAAGAACTCCGGGTCGGTCGCACCGAGCGAGGTGCCGTCCGGGTCGGGTCGTGCAGGGAACAGGATCGCGAATTCCGCGAGAGCGTCCTCGTGGGCGGTCATGACGACGTCCTTCCGGTGAGCGGGTCTGCGGCGTTCACGCATCGGCGCCGAAGCACTCGGCGTCGGTGACGTGCTCCAGCCAGGTCGTGGTCGTGGCGGGATCGTCTCCGTTCTCGGTCATGGCGATGTGCTCCATGAAGCGGTCGCGGGGCGCCGAGTGCCAGTGCTCCTGGCCGGGCGGGGTGTAGACGGTCTCTCCGGGGCGGGCCTCGATGACGACCCCGTCGCGGGTCCCGAACCGGCCCACGCCCTCGGTCACTCGGAGGTACTGCCCGCGGGCGTGCGAGTGCCATGCGGTCCGAGCGCCCGGGGCGAAGCGGACGGTGGCGACGGTCATGTGCTGGCCGTCCTCATGCGGGACGGCGATCATGTCGAGCCAGACGTCGCCGGCGAACTGCTCGGGAGGATTCTTGGTCGTCGGGAGGGAGGGTTCGATGTTCACAATGTTCTCCTTCATCGTTCCGGAGGTGAGGGGAGCAGGCGGTCCCACTCGGTGCGGGGTCGCAGCGTGATCAGAAGGTGATCATCGCCTTGAGCACCTGGCGGTCGTCCATGGCGCGGTAGGCGTCGGGGACCTCGTCGAGTGCCACGGTGCGGTCGAACACCCTGCCCGGGTCGATGCTCCCGTCGAGGATCGCGGGCATGAGCTGCTCGATGTAGCCACGGACCGGGGCGGGCCCACCGGTCAGGGTGATGTTGCCGCCGAAGAGGCTCCCGAAGCCCACGGGAGCGTCCTCGTACTGCGGAACACCGACGCGGCTGATGACACCGCCGGGCCGGACGATCTTGTACGCCTGCTCGTAGGCGGGCATGTGACCGACGGCCTCGAGGACCTTCCGCACTCCGACACCGCCGGTGAGGTCCTTGACCCTCGCGATGCCCTCCTCGCCGCGCTCGGCGACGACATCGGTGGCTCCGAACTCGATGCCGAGATCGGTGCGAGCCGTGTGACGGCCCATCAGGATGATGCGCTCCGCGCCCTTCTGCTTCGCCGACAGCACGGCCATGAGCCCCACCGCTCCGTCGCCGATCACCGCGACGGTGTCGCCGGGCGAGACCTGGGCGCTGGTGGCGGCGTGCCAACCGGTGCCGTACACGTCCGACAGGGTCAGGAGCGAGGTCAGCAACGGCGACGACTCGTCGACGCCGGGAACCTTCACCAGAGTGCCGTCCGCGAGAGGCACCCGGATGGCCTCCGCCTGCCCGCCGCCCATGCCGGGCATGTCCCAGAAGCCGCCGTGCACGCAGGAGGTGAAGAGCCCCTCCCGGCAGAACTCGCAGGTGCCGTCCGAGAAGGAGAACGGAGAGATGACGAGGTCGCCGACCGCCAGCGTGCGGACCTCCGCACCGATCTGCTCGACGACGCCGATGAACTCGTGACCCATCGAGACTCCTTCGGAGCTCTTCTCCATCCCGTGGTACGGGTGCAGATCGGATCCGCAGACACAGGCGCGGACGATGCGCACGACGACGTCCGTCGCCTCCTGCAGGACCGGGTCGGGTGCGTCGATGATGCGGACATCGCCGGCGCCGAACATATAGGCGGCCTTCATGGGTGACTCCTGTCTTTCGGGCGGCGCGCTGACGGTTGTCAGCGGGCGTGTCGGAGGGTGACGCGGGTTCCGTCGGCGAGGTCTTCGACGGGGCCGAGGTCGTCGAACTCTCCGAGCGGCACGATCCCGGAGAACGTGCCGACGTGCTCGTAATAGAGCACGAGGTTCCGAGTGGGGCTGTAGTAGCCGATCGTGAGCGGCTGAGCATCGCTGCGCGGCGGTGCGCCGTCGAGGCTGAGAGCCACTCCGAGGTCGGCGAGCTTCTCCTGCCCACCCATGTCGCGGAAGGACAGTGTCAGCGGGAGCAGGGCGAGGAGGGACTCACTCGTCGCGCTGGCATCGAGTCGCCCGGAGACCTCGACCCCGTCGATCTCGAGGACGATCGGCGTCGGGGCGCCTGGGGCGGTTGTCATCGGCAGACTCCTGTCCAGGAGTGTCAGCGCGCGTCGAGGTGGTCGACCGTGAACGCGGACCGGCGGCCGTAGAGGGTGATCAGCAGAGCGACCACTCCGAGCCCCGCCATCAGCACGGCGAGGGCCAGGGCGTCGACGCTCTCGAGCAGCACCGCGCCGAGCACCCCCGCGGCGAAGATCGCGAGGTTGAACGCGACGGGGAGGAACGAGTTCGCGACGTCGGAGTTCTCGCGACCGGAGCGGCTGAGGGCCGACTGGAGCTGCGCGGAAGCGCCGCCGAAGGTGACGCCCCACAGCACGCTCGCTGCGAGGACGGCCGGCGGGGCGCCGCGGCCCAGGAGCAGGACGAGCGCCGCGACGATGAACAGCGCGAGGCTGCCGTGCAGCAGGCCGCGAGGATAGCGGTCGATGGCCGCCGCCGTGATCGCGACTCCGACGATCGAGGAGACGCCGTAGACCAGCAGCACGAGGTCCGGGGCGAGGCCCGAGCCGCCCTCGCGCAGGAACGGCGCGATGTAGGTGTAGATCGTGTTGTGCGCGAGCATCCAGACGAAGATCGTCAGGCAGACGATCGCGACGCCGGGCATCGCGAAGACGCGGGCGAGCGGCAGGCTCCCCGCCGCGGTCTTCGGCTGGCCGGGCGCGTCCGGCACGAAGAGGGCGATCAGCACGAAGGTGATCAGCGCGATCAGGCTCAGCCCGCCGAAGGACCAGCGCCAGTCGAACGTCGTCCCCAGCCACGCACCGAGGGGTGTGCCGAGGGCGAAGCCGACGGGAGCGCCGACCGAGACGACCGACAGCGCCAGCCCCGAGCGGTTCCGGGGGCTGATCCGGCGGCCGTAGGCGGCGAGCATGCCCCAGATGATCCCGGTGAACGCGCCCGCGAAGAAGCGGGACACCAGCGACAGCACGACGTCGCTCGAGAGGGCTGTGACGGTGTTGGCGGCGATGAGGCAGGCGATGGTCACGAGGATCAGCGGCTTGCGGCGGAGTCCGCGGGTGAGGCTGATCGCGGGGATCGTGACGATCACCGTGCCGAGTGCCCAGACGCTGATGAACTGACCGACAGTGCCCTCGCTGGTGCCCATTCCGTCGGCGATCACAGGCAGGAGGCCTGCGGGCATCGTCTCGGCCGCGACGAGGACGAACCCCATCGTGGCCAGAAGAGCGAGGGCGAGCCACGGCATCTTCCGCGGCTCGGCGCGATCGCTCGCATCGGGGAGGAACACCGGCATGGTGGAGGTCATTGCATCCTTCGAGATCGGGGTCGGGGCGGGCGGCGCCGCGGAAGACGGGAGCTGTCCGCTCGCCGGCGGGAGCGCGTTCAGCTCGCAGAGCTGGGGGCGAGGCGCGCGATGTCCTCGGTCGCAGCCCAGGTGGCGAGCAGCCGCAGCTTGTCGTCGGTCGGGCTGCCCGGCACTGCCGGGTAGACGGTGATCGAGTGACCCGGGTCGTCCTGCAGCTCGGTCGCCTGGAACGTCAGCTCCAGCAGGCCGACGACGGGGTGGTTGAACTGCTTCAGGCCCGTGTAGTGCCTGCGAACGTTGTGCTCGGCCCACCGCGCACGGAAATCATCGCTGCGCATCGAGAGCTCGCCGATCAGGGCGGCGAGTCGCTCATCGTGCGGGTTGCGTCCGGCGTCACGGCGGAGGATCGCGACGTTCACGTCTGCGGCCCGCTCCCAATCGGGATAGAAGACGTGCGCGCGCGGGTCGAAGAAGATGAATCGGGAGTGGTTCGCGGGCCGGGCGCTGCTCTTGTACATCTCCGAGTAGAGGGCGAAGCCGAGCGCGTTCGCCGCGACGATGTCCATTCGGGTGTTCGAGACGAACGCCGGAGCACCGGTGATCGCGTCGAGCAGATACTGCACCTCGGGTCGGACCTTCACTGCCGCGGCGGGTCGTCTGCGCGAACGCAGGCCGGCCTCGTTCGCGGTCCGGGCGAGATCGTGGAGGTGGTCGTGCTCGGCCTGGTCCAGCTGCAGAGCCCGCGAGATCGCGTCGAGGACGGAGTCGGACACACCCGAGAGATTCCCCCGCTCGAGACGCGTGTAGTAGTCCACGCTCATCCCCGCGAGTCGCGCGACCTCGTCTCGGCGCAGACCGGCGACCCTGCGCCGTCCGCCGGTGGGCTCGACTCCGGCCTGCTCCGGTGTGATCCGTCCACGGCGCGTGGCCAGGAATTCGCGTACCTCGACTCGGTGATCCATGGCTGTCACGGTACGAGCACCAGGGCAGCGCGTGAAGGGTTCTGCTGGTACCTGCCTGGGCAGGACACCCTCCCGGACGACCTCTCCCGGATCCTGATGCCGGAGGCTGCCGTCGAGGAGGAGCTCGCTCGCTCGCCCCTCCTCGACGTCCGGGTCACGCGAGCGTGGCCGCGTCGATCACGAAGCGGTAGCGGACGTCGGAGCGCAGGACGCGCTCGTACGCGTCGTTGATCTCGTCGGCGCGGATGAGCTCGGTCTCAGGGACGATGCCGTGCTCGGCGCAGAAGTCGAGCATCTCCTGGGTCTCGCGGATGCCTCCGATCGCCGACCCCGCCCAGCTGCGGCGGGCGGGGATGAGGGCGAAGGCGGGGACGGAGAGGGGCTCGGAGGGGGCGCCGACGTTGACCATGGTGCCGTCGATGTCGAGCAGGCCGAGATAGGCGCCGATGTCGAGCTTCGCCGAGACCGTGTTGATGATCAGGTCGAAGGTTCCGGCGAGGTCGGTGAACGTCGCGTCGTCACTCGTCGCGTAGTAGTGGTCGGCGCCCAAACGCAGCCCGTCCTCCTTCTTCGAGAGGGTCTGCGAGAGCACGGTCACCTCGGCGCCGAGGGCGTGGGCGATCTTGACGGCCATGTGGCCAAGACCGCCCATACCGACGACGGCGACACGGGTACCGGGGCCAGCGTTCCAGTGCCGCAGCGGCGAGTAGGTGGTGATGCCGGCGCAGAGCAGCGGGGCGACCTTCTGCTCGTCGAGGCTCTCGGGGACGCGGAGGACGAAGTCCTCGTCGACGACGATCGCCTGGGAGTACCCGCCCTGGGTGATCGTGCCGTCGGCGGGGTCGACGCCCGCGTAGGTCTGGATGTTGCCCTCGGCGCAGTACTGCTCGTCCCCGCGAAGGCAGTAGACGCACTTGCCGCACGAGTTCACCATGCAGCCCACCCCGACGAGGTCGCCGACGGCGTGCTTCGTCACCGTGGAGCCGACCTGGGAGACGCGCCCCACGATCTCATGGCCGACGACCTGCGGATACTGGATCGGGCCCCATTCGCCGCGAACAGTGTGGATGTCGGAGTGGCAGACGCCGGCATAGCTGATGTCGATCATGACGTCCGTCGGGCCGACGTCTCGCCGTTCGATGGTGGTCTTGATCAGCGGCTCGGTGGCCGACGGTGCTGCGTAGGCGTTGACAGTGCGCATGGTGTCCTTCGTGTAGAGAGTGGTGGGATGTCGTTGGGCGCGAGCCCGGCGCGGTGAGTTCTCCGTGCAACGAGTGCGGCGAGGGGGCAGGGCACCGATTGCCGCACGGACGGCCGCGGACGGGTCCATACCGCGTTCTCCCGCCGGTGGATCGGTACCGCCGTGTCCGGTCGGACTGATCGAGTCGTTCCGGGCTGATCGGCGTCGGCCCACTGCACCACGCTAAACCGCGTCCGGGCCCGCTGAGAGGGTCTGTCCCAACCCCTCGGAGGGGTGGCGCCGGTGCGGGTGACCGACTCCGACGGCGCGGTACGAGACGACGTCCCGCTGAGCTGCGACCCTCGATCTCTCCGCGACGAGGGCGACGCCGGTCAGAGGTTCTGCGTGAAGAAGTCGGCGAGCCGGTCCCACGGGATCAGGTCCACGCGGTCGTAAAGGTCGACGTGGCCCGCTCCCGGCACGATGTACAGCTCCTTCGGCTCCGCCGCCCGCTGGTAGGCGTCCTCACTGAAGTAGCGCGAGTTCGCGACCTCTCCATGGACGAGGAGAATCGGGCGGGGCGAGATCCACTCGATGCTCTCGAACGGATGGAACCGCATCAGCGCGCCGTTGCTCGTCAGCGACATCTCGGTCGTGGAGCGGGGGTGCTGCCCGCGCGGGGTGCGGTAGTAGTCGTAGAACTCTCGCGCGACGGCGGGCGAGTCGGCGGTGATCGTCTCGGGAGTGCCGAGCACGTACTCGGTCTCCTCGCCGCGGGCCTCCGCCCAGCGCTGGCGGCTCATGACGTCGACCTGCTCGCGGCGCTGCTCCTCCGTCATCGTGTCGCCGAGCGCCTGCCGACGGTCTCTACCCATGTCGTACATGCTCACGGTCGCGACGGCCTTCATCCGGGTGTCGGTCTGTGCCGCGGCGAGCGAGAATCCACCACTGCCGCAGACTCCGAGGACGCCGAGACGGTCAGCGTCGACGAGGCGGTGCAGTCCGAGGTAGTCGGCGGCCGCGCTGAAGTCCTCCACGAAGGCTTCGGGCGAGGCGATGAAGTGGGGCGTCCCGCCGCTCTCGCCGTTGTAGGACGCGTCGAAAGCGAGGGTGACGAAGCCGCGTGCCGCCAGGGTCTGCGCATAGAGCCCGGAGGTCTGCTCCTTCACGCCGCCGAACGGGTGGCCGACGATCAGCGCCCGGGACGGCGTCGAGGCGCTGACGCCTCGGGGTGAGTAGAGGTCGCCGACGAGCGTGAGACCGAGACGATTCGTGAAGGTCACCTTCTCGTGGTCGACGTCGGGGTCGCGCGGGAAGGTCTTGTCCCAGTCCTCCGTGGCAGTGCGCCCCTCCTGGGCCTCGCCGACGCCATCGGGCACCAGTCCGCCGAGGGCGGCCGCGCCCAGTGCGGCCGCTCCGCCCGCGCCGGCCAACGCGAGCAGGTGGCGACGGCGTAGTCCGCGCGGTCCGCGGTCCTCGGTCTCCGGTGTGGTCGTGTTCTGATCGCTCATGACGTCTCCTCGGTCGGGGGATCGGGGTCTAGCTCAGGTGGGCTGAGCTCTCAGTGAAGTGCGGTCGCGGAGCGGCCCGGGAGGGGTCCAGCAAGACGGGTTCCCGCAGAACCCCCCTCTTCTCGAGCGCCGCGACACCACCACTTCGGCGCATCGGCGGGGATTCCTGATGTCGCGGAGGTCACCCCCGTCCGCGAGGACCGTTCGAAAGTTCTCAGCCGGCGCACAGACAAGCGGCGCCGATACCACTGGTCGCCTCGATGAGGCGTGCAGTGACAGAGCCTCCCTCGCGGGCGCCAGTCCCCATAGCCTCGACATCCACCGCCACTCTCTCCACACCCCGCGAGGTACCTCCACGATGACGAATCCCGCCACGTCTCCCCCGTCCGCGAACACACGCACCCTCGGTCGTGACCTCGCGGTGTCGAGCATCGGCCTCGGCTGCATGACCATGACCGGCGGCTACAGCGGCCGCCCGGATCGAGAAGCCGTGATCGACGTGCTGCGAACCGCCGTCGAGCTCGGCGTCACCTTCTTCGACACGGCCGAGATCTACGGACCGCACCGGAACGAGGAGCTCCTCGGTGAGGCGCTCGCCCCCTTCCGCGGACGGGTCGCGATCGGGACGAAGTTCGCGATGCACGTGGATCCCGAGACGCGACGGCCCTCCGGGCGGATGCTCCGCCCGGAGGAGATCGTCACGGCTGTCGAAGGGTCGCTGCGCCGTCTGGGTGTCGAGCGCCTCGACCTCTACTATCAGCACCGGATCAATCCGGACCACCCGGTCGAGGACTACGCGGGCGCCGTGCGCGATCTGATCGACGCCGGCAAGGTCGCGCGATACGGCATGTCCGAGGCGGCCGAGGCGACGATCCGCCGTGCCCACGCCGTGCAGCCGGTGACCGCCGTGCAGAGCGAGTACTCGCTGTGGTGGCGCCGGCCCGAGGAGGGGGTGCTCGCTGCCTGTGCCGAGCTCGGCATCGGCTTCGTCCCCTACAGCCCGCTCGGGAAGGGGTTCCTCACCGGGACCATCGACACTGCCACGACCTTCGACGACGACGACCTCCGCGCCCGGATCCCGCGGTTCGCCGAGGAGGTCCGCGCGCAGAACCTCAGGCTCCTCACCGCGGTCACCCGGATCGCGTCTCGTCACGGATCGACACCGGCGCAGGTCGCGCTCGCCTGGCTGCTCTCCCGCAGCGAGTCGATCGTGCCGATCCCCGGCACGACGAAGAAGCACCGGCTCGTCGAGAACCTCGGCGCGGCCTCGATCGTGCTGGCTCCTGAGGACCTCGCGACCCTGTCCGCGCTGTCGTCCGGGATCGTCGGCGGTCGCTACCCGGCCGACCTCGAGGCGCAGACAGGGCTCTGACAGTCGGATCCCCGCCGAACCCGATGCCTCCCTCGCACCGGTCCGGGACGGAGTGGCCGCTGCTCGTGATCGAGTGCGACCTCTCCGTCCTCTCCCGCGGATCGTCCTCTCAGCCGGCGGTCTGCCCGCCGTCGACCACGAGCGTGTGCCCGACGGTGAAGGACGCCTCGTCGCTGCTCAGCCAGAGCACGGCGGCGGCGATCTCGTCCGCGCGGCCGAGACGCCCGATCGGCTCCTGCTCGACCATCGACTCCGAGTCGCCGTCGGTGACGCGTTCGATCATCGCCGTGTCGATCACGCCGGGCGCGACCGCGTTGACCCTGATGCCCGCGCCCACGTACTCGAGAGCAGCTGACTTGGACAGCCCGATGACCGCGTGCTTCGCGGCGGAGTAGCCCGCCTGCTCGGGGATGCCGACGACGCCGGCCCCGGAGGTCGTGTTGACGATCGCACCACCGCCGTGCGCCTCCATGTGCTGGATCTCGTGCTTCATGCAGAGGAACACCCCTCGCACGTCGACCGCGAACAGGCGGTCCCAGTCATCGACCTCGGTCTCGGCCAAAGCGGTGTTCGGCTGCTCGATCCCGGCGTTGTTGAAGGCGACGTGCAGGCCTCCCAGCTCGGAGACCGTGCGCGCGACGGCCGCCGCGACCTGCTCGGCGTCCGCGACGTCGCACTCGAGCGCGATCGCCGTTCCGCCTGCGGCCGCGATCTCCTCGCGGACGCCCTGCAGGCCGTCACCCGCCAGGTCGACGACGGCGACCTTCGCGCCTTCCCGGGCGTAGGCGAGCGCGGTCGCCCGTCCGATGCCGCTAGCAGCTCCGGTCACGAAGGCGACCTTCCCCGTGAATCGCTGTGCTGTGCTCATACTCGTTCGTCCTTCTCTTCTCAGGCCGGCCGGACCCGCGCGACCGTCTGGTCGTGCCGGTTCACGGCCCTTTCACTCTCGAAGTCAAGGTCGGATCGGAGCGGCTAGGCAGGGGTCTGACAGAGCCCCCCTGCGTCGCGAGGTCACCCTCGGGTCGCTGCGCGGAACGCCCTCGGCCTCGGCTGCGCCCATCGCTGCCTCCTCGGCGTCAGGTGGCCAACAGCCTCAGGATGTCGCGGACGTCAGTCACCGACTCGAGGGTGCGGAGGAGCTCGGCCGCGCGGTCGACCCGAGACGCCTTGAGCGGCGACGCAGAGGCGGCAGCGCACTCGGCGAACTTCACCGAGAGCTGCTCCCAGGTCAGTGGGTTCCGACTGCTCCCAGGGACGCTCGCGCCGACCCGTCTCGCCGTGCGCCCATCGCGCGTGACGATCTCGACCCGCCCCGCCGGAAGCACGTCCTTCCAGTCGAGAGCGGGATCCGGAACCGGCGTCACCCGCTGCGCCATCGCCAGGACGGCCGGGTCGCGCAGACTCTCCTGCGTGAAGTCGCGCAGGCCCACCCCACCCCTGACGGCCGCCAGTGCGACCAGGAACGGCAGGCTGAACTTCGCATCGGCGACCGACGACGGATTCCTCCTGCTGGCGAGCGGCCTGCACATCACGGCGTGGTAGTCCCCCACGTGCACGCGCAAGGACTCGATACCGTCGGCCGCGATGCCCAGTTCGTCAATCAGCTGCAGCGTCGCGTGGATGTGGCTGTGCGACGTCCCGACGGACGGCCAGAGCTTGTAGAGCGTGCCGCAGCCGCGGAGATCCGTGCCGAGGTCGCGGAGGATCGCCTCTCGGTCGTACTCGCCGCGGAAGTACGTCGCGAGCACCCCGGACTCCCCCTCGAACAGCTCCGGGACGCCGGAGAGTCCTCGCTGCGCCAGGAGCACCGAGGTGACCGCACCCCGCGCCGAGAACGCGGCGTACATCCCGCGCAGGTCGCTCCCGCTGCCGGCGATCATGTTCATGACCCCGCTCGAATGCATGCTGGCGATGCCCAGTGCGTGCTCGATGCGCTCAGCCGAGAGCCCCAGCACCCGGCCCGAGGCCGCCGTCGCCGCATAGACGCCGAGCACCGACGACAGATTCCAGTCCTTCCGCCAGCCGACGTGTCGGCGCAGCCGAGCGAAGAAGTCCTGACCCACAGCGACGGCAGTCATAAGTGTCGCGCCGGACACGCCGCCGACGCGCTCTGCCAGCGCGAGCGTCGCGGGCACGATCGAGCTCGCGGCATGCTGGCCCCACGGGGTCTGGTCGTCGAAGTCGAGCGCGTGCGCGAGCGCTCCGTTGACGAACGCCGCGTCCGCCGAGGCCGCTCGACCCCCGTAGCCGAGCACTGTCGCTTCGGAGCCGGACCCCTCGCGGACGAGCGCGAGGACGCTGCGAGCTGCGGGTTCGAGACCGGAGGCGGCCAGGCTCACTCCGATCGTGTCGAGGATGCTCTTCTTCGCGGCCTCCGCCGCCTCCGCAGGCAGGGCCGCCGGGTCGATCCCGGCAGCGAGGTGGGCGAAGTGACGAGCGAGATCGTCCGAGAGGGCGGGAGTCACTCGCCGCTGCTTCGGAGGGGAAGGCCGATGGACCTGATCTCGGTGTAGGCGTCCAGGCCCTCACGACCGTTCTCGCGCCCGATCCCGCTCGCCTTGAATCCGCCATTGGGTGCCACCACTCCCGCGGGGTTGCCGTCGACCTCGACGGTGCCGGTGCGCAGCCGTCGCGCCAAAGCGACTCCGCGCTCGATGTCCGCCGTGTACACGGCGCCGCTCAGCCCGTACGTGGAGTCGTTGGCGATGGCGATCGCCTGATCCTCATCGGAGTAGGCGATCACTGACAGGACCGGGCCGAAGATCTCCTCCTGCGCGATCCGCATGCCGGGGTCGACTCCGGTGAAGACCGTCGGCTCGACGTACCAGCCTCGGTCGAAGCCGGCTGGCCGGCCGCCGCCCACAGCGAGCTTCGCGCCCTGCTCGCGTCCGCTCGCGATGTACGACTCCACGATGTCCCGCTGCCGGCGGCTCACCATCGGCCCGATCTGAGTGGCCGCGTCGAGCGGATCGCCGACGGGCATCGACGCGATCATCGCGACCAGACGCTCGGTGAACTCCGGAAGGCGCCGCTCCGACACCAGGAGGCGCGTCTTGAGGCTGCAGACCTGGCCGCTGTTGCGGAACGACCCGAGCCGGAGCTTCTCGACGGTGCGCTCGAGATCGGCGTCGTCGAGCACGATCCCCGCCGACTTGCCGCCGAGCTCGAGCGTCACCCGGCGAAGGGCCTGGCCGCAGAGCGACGCGATGCGCCTGCCGGCGGCGGTGGATCCGGTGAAGGCGACCTTGTCGACTCCGGGGTGTGTGACGAGGTGCTCGCTGACCTCCCGCTCGGCCACGCAGACGTTGAACGCCCCGGCCGGCAGCCCGGCGTCGCTCAGCAGCTGCGCGAGGAAGTACGCGTCGAGCGGAGTTTCGGGCGAGGGCTTGAGGATCACGGTGCAGCCGGCCAGCAGCGCGGGCACCATCTTCTGGACCGCGGCGACGAGCGGCATGTTCCACGGGACGACGGCCGCGACGACGCCGACCGGCTCTCGGGTCACCAGCGCTCGCGTTCGATCGGTCGTCCGCTCAGTCTCGAACGGGTAGCTGTCGGCCAGGTCGAGGAACGCCGCGATCACGGCGCTCGCGTTGCCGACCTGGATCGCTCGCGACTGGGTGATGGGCGAGCCCATCTCATCGGTGATCAACCGGGCGAGCTCGTCGCCGTGCCGGAGCAGCCCCTCCTCCAGGCGGCGGAGGACCGCGACGCGATCCGCGAGCGGGAGTCGAGGCCACGGCCCGGAGTCGAAGGCCTCGCGGGCGGCGCCGACGGCTCGGTCGACCGCCTCGACATCGGCGGCGGGCACAGAGGCGAACTCCTGCTCGCTCACGGGAGAGACGACGGAGATACGGTCGGGCGACGAGGGCGCCCACCACTCTCCTCCGATGAACATCCGGTCGGAATATCGTTGCAACGACATGCGCTGCCTCTCGGTCGGGGAGCGAGCTCAGCTAGATATTGCTAAATAGATCCCGCAGTTCAGGATATCTGCGATTGCCTTGGTGCCTCAAGGCTGCCAGTGGCGGAATCGACGGTCGACGTGCCGCTCGCGCGAGGGAGGATCGCCCCGCAGCACGGCCAGAATCGCTCGTGAGTGCATCCGATACTGTGAGACTTCCAGCAGGAAAGTAGGGAGACCGGCATGACACAGGTGGCTCCGTCGTTCAACGCCCTCTCTGATTCCTCCGACGGCGCCGGCAGCCTGGCTCGGATGCTGGCGATCCTGGAGCTCTACACCGAGGAGCAGCCGGTGTGGTCGACCGCCGACCTGATCACGGCGCTCGACGCCTCACGCTCGACCGGCTACCGGTACATCAAGACACTGCACGACGCGGGCCTCCTCACCGCCGTGAAGAACGGCTACTACCGGCTCGGCCCTCGCATCATCGAGATGGATCTGCAGATCCGCCAGACCGACCCCCTGCTGCTCGCCAGTCACGGAGTGCTCGAAGATCTGGTCGAGAAGATCGGCCACTCGGCGCTGCTGTGCACCGCCTTCCGCGACTCGGTCCTGTGCGTCGCGGAGTACCGCGCCCCCCTGAGCCCGGCGAACCGCTTCAGTCGGGGGCAGCGGCGTCCGCTCTTCCAGGGCGCGGTGTCGAAGGTGATCATGGCCCACTTCCCGCACCATCGCCTCAAGGCGATCTACCCGCGCCAGAGCGCGCAGATCGAGGCCGCGGGCCTCGGCAGCGACTGGGGCGAGTTCCGAGCCGCGCTGGGCCAGATCAAGAAGGACGGCTATCTCGTCACCCGCGGAGAGTTCAACCCGGGAGTCTGGGGCTGCGCTGCGCCGATCCTGACCGAGCGGAAGACCGTCCTCGGGAGCGTCGGAGTGGCGTGGGACGAGAACGAGCGCCGCGACGTCGAAATGGGGCAGGCGATCCTCGCCGTCAGGGAAGCTGCCGAGACCATCTCAGAGCGACTCGGCGACGCGGACGTCCTGCTCTGAGGTCGAGGCGGATCGCGGCTCGGTCGACATGACGATGCCGCGGAGTCGTGAGACCCCGCGGCACCGTCATCGTGCGACTTCCCCTCAGAAGCGGTGCAAGACCGTCCGCAGGAAGGTCGTCGGCTCGACGGCCTCGAGCGCGACGGGGCCCTCATTGGCGAGGAACTCGTACCCGGTTTCGGGTCCGTAGGTGTCGCCCTTGGCCGTCACCTTCCCGTCGATCTGGAAGAGGATCTCGATCGAGTCGAACTGGCCGGCCTCGTAGACGGCTCCTGCCTCCAGGCGGAGGAAGCCGATGCGGAGGTCGCGCTCGGTGAAGCGGCCGAGCCATTTCTCCTCGACCCCTTCGGCACCCTGGGGTGTCCAGGCGTAGGCCTCCGGGTCCATCGCGATCACGTCGGTGTAGCGCGGGGGCGCGAACTCGAGAGGGTGGCCCATCGCGTGCTCGAAGATCGCCTGAGATCCGTCGACGCTCTGCTCCACGCCGTTCTCGTCGGTGAAGTAGTAGAGGCCCTTCTTGAACTCGCCTTTCTCATTGAGCTCGGCATTGGTGGCCTCGCGCTGAGCGACGCTGAGGTAGCCGCCGCCGCTGGCGCCGCCGCTCTGCAGCACCATCGTGCGCAGGCCCTCGGCGCGTTCCTGGGGTCCGTAGTGGACGCTCTCGGGGAAGTAGCCGACCCAGCCCTCCTCGAGGACCTCGGTCTCGGTGTAGGGGAGCTTCCCCTTGATCACGTAGCGGATCTGATCGAAGGTGTGGCGGTGACGCGGGGTGCGCCATCCGCCGCCACCGGTCTGACCCATGTTGAGGTCGTAGTTGTTCGGCGAGCCGTCCTCGCCGAACAGCAGGTGCTTCTGCTCCAGTACTCCTTCGCGCATGGTGCCGACCTTCTCGACGTCGGTGTCCGCTGCTTTGCTCACGCGCATGTCTGCTCCTTCACGAATCGATGCACCCCCCGGCGAGAGCCGATGGTCTGCGATGTCCGGCCCCCTCCTGCTCCGGGAGCCGAGGTGCCGCTGATTGACAGTATCCCAGATGACGGGATATGTTCAATGGCAGAAGCGAGGTCGCTTCCGAACCGTCTCCGACTCGGAGGCGGTGCGCGGAAGGGAACGGCGCTAGAGACCTCTTCCATTCGCACACCAGCCCTCCGAGGATTGACGATGACGACGATTCCGCTCACTCACACCCCTCAGGACTCGGGAGTCCCCGCCTCCGCTCGCGACTTCAGCGTGGAGGGACGAGTGGTGATCATCACCGGCGCCGCTCAGGGCATCGGCCGCGAGCTCGCCCGCCAGTTCGCGGCGGCAGGCGCGCTCAGTGTGGTGGCCGACCTGGACCTCGCGAAGGCGCAGTCGGTGGTCGGCGAGATCGAGAGCGTCGGGGGCAGTGCTCTCGCGGTCCGGGTGGACGTCTCGGACGAGCCGTCGGTGACCGCGATGGTCGCGTCCGTCCTCGAGAGGTGGGGCCGGGTCGACGTGCTGATCAACAACGCCTCAATCTTCGCGACGATCGAGAAGGCCCCGTTCGATCAGATCCCCCTGGCGAAGTGGGAGCAGGTGCTCGACGTCAACATCACCGGGAGCTACCTCTGCGCCCGCGCCGTGGCCGCCCCGATGCGCGACGCCGGATTCGGCCGCATCATCAACGTCTCCTCCGACGCCGTGACCAACGGCACCGTCGACTACCTGCACTACGTCACCTCGAAGTCGGCGGTCATCGGCATGACCAACTCGCTGGCGCGCGAGCTCGGCCCCTTCGGCATCACGGTCAACTGCATCCGCCCGGGAAGCGTCGCGACCGAGGTCGAGCGCACCGTCAACCCGACCGTCGCCGTGCGCGAGCGCGCCGCCTCGCGGCAGTGCATCCCCCGCGGAATGGTCCCCACCGACCTGGTCGGGATCATGATCTTCCTCTCCGCCGCGGCATCGGCGTTCATCACGGGCCAGACCATCGCCTGCGACGGCGGCTACACCCACAGCAGCTGACGCCCGCTGCAGCCGCCCCCGCCACGTCCCGCCCGTCCCGAGGAGGACCACGCTCATGAAGCAGTACCCGCATCTCTACATCGACGGCCGCTGGGTCGAGCCGATCACCCCGCGCACCACCGACCTCATCGACCCGACGCGTGAGGAGCCGTTCGCACGCGTCGCGCTCGGCGGCTCAGCCGATGCCGATCTCGCGGTCGCCGCCGCGCGCCGCGCCTTCGATACCTTCTCGGTCACCTCGGTCGAGGAGCGCATCGCCCTCATCGACCGAGTGATCGAGGTGTACGAGTCGTACGAGGAGGAGTTCTCGCAGCTCATCGCTCGCGAAGTCGGGATCCCGGTCGGCAATCGCGCCCAGGTCGCCGGCCCCGCGGAGCACATGCGGGTGGCGCGCGACATCCTCCGCGACTACCCCTTCGAGTCGCGCGTCGGCCGTGCCATCGTGCGCCGTGAGCCCATCGGCGTCTGCGCTCTGATCTCGCCGTGGAACTGGCCGGTGCAGACCGGCGTGATCAAGGCGATCTACGGCCTCGCCGCCGGTTGCACCATCGTCGCCAAGCCCAGCGTCGTCTCAGCCGCGAGCGGGGCACTCCTCGCCCGGGTGATGCACGAGGCCGGAGTGCCCGCGGGCGTGTTCAACCTCGTCAACGGCCCGGGCCGCGAGGTCGGCGACACCCTCTCGCGCCACCCCGACGTCGACATGATCTCGTTCACCGGCTCCACGGCCGCCGGCGCCCAGGTCGGCGCCGCCGCCTCCGCCACGGTGAAGCGCGTGTGCCTCGAGCTCGGCGGGAAATCGGCGAACATCGTGCTCCCCGACGCCGACCTCGAGCAGGCCGCCCGCTGGAACATCCAGCGCGGCTTCTTCAACGCCGGCCAGTCCTGCCACGCCCCGACGCGGATGCTCGTGCACGAGAGCCGGATCGACGAGGTCGTGCCGTTCCTCGTCGACGAGGCCCGGCGCTTCGTCCTCGGTGACCCGCTCGACGAGTCGACCACCATGGGTCCGATGGTCAGCGCCGCCCAGCGCGACTCCGTCCGCGCGCACATCCGGAGCGGCCTCGACGAGGGCGCGCAGCTCGTCACCGGCGGCCTCGATCACCCCGAGGGCCTGGAGCGCGGATACTTCGTGCAGCCCACCGTGTTCGTCGGAGTCACCCCCGACATGACGATCGCCCGCGAAGAGATCTTCGGACCCGTGCTGGCCGTTCTGCCCTACCGCGACGAGGAGGAGGCCGTGCGCATCGCCAACGACTCCCCCTACGGCCTCGCCGGCTTCGTCTTCGCCGGGGAGGCGGAGGACGCCCGGCGCATCGCGAACAGCCTCCGTGCCGGCCGCATCAGCTGGAACGGCGCGGCGACCGACTCCTACGCCCCCATGGGCGGCTACAAGCAGTCCGGGACCGGCCGCTCGATGGGCCGGTTCGGGTTCGAGGAGTACCTCGAGGTCAAATCCGAGTACGGCTTCGACGACGAAGCGCAGACTCTGCCGACGCCCTTCGGCTGAGAACCCCGATCAGGAGATCACCCCACCATGAACGACGACGTCCCCCGCATCCTCGTCAACCGCGCGAAAGACAAGCTGAGCAAGGGCGAGACGGTGTACTCGATGACCGTCCGGCTCGTCCGGACCGTCGACATCGCCTCCATCGCCGCGACGGCGGGGTTCGACTCCGTCTACATCGACCTGGAGCACAGCAGCGTCTCCCTCGAGGACGCCGGCCAGATCTGCATGGCCTGCAACGCCCTCGGAGTCACTCCCCTGGTCCGGGTCCCCGGACTCGACGCTCCCCTCATCGCCCGAGTCATGGACTCGGGGGCGATGGGCATCATCCTGCCCGGCGTGCAGTCGGCCGAGGAGGCGCGTGCGCTGGTGCGCGCCGTCAAGCACGTGCCGGTCGGCGAGCGCTCGCTCGCGGGTGCGGCGCCCCAGCTGAACTACCGGACCTACCCGCCCGAGCAGGTCATCCGCGAGATCGACGGCGCCTCCCTCGTCGTCGCGATGATCGAGTCGCGTGTGGGCCTGGAGGCCGTGGAGGAGATCGCGGCCGTCGACGGCGTCGACATGCTGCTGGTCGGCGCGAACGATCTCAGCGTCGAGCTCGGCGTCGCCGGGCAGATGGACCATCCGTCCGTGCACGAGGCCTACCTGCGGGTGATCGCCGCCTGCAAGGCCTCCGGCACCGCGATCGGCATCGGCGGGCTCGGCGGATGGCCGGAGCTCATCGAGAAGTACCTCGACCTCGGGGCGAGCTACGTCTCGACCGGGAACGACATCTCGTTCCTTCTGAGCGCGGCGACCGCGAAGCGCCGGCAGTTCGAGGATCAGGCATGACCGGAGGAGCACGCGCATGAAGGTCTGCGTGTACGGCGCGGGCGCCGTCGGCGGCCACCTCGCCGGGCGTCTCGCGTCCAGCGCGGTCGAGGTGTCGCTGATCGCCCGTGGAGAGAGCCTCGCCGCGGTCCGCGAGAACGGGCTGCGGGTCGAGACCCGCGAGGGGACGCTGCTCTCGCATCCGCTCGCCACCGACCGACCGCAGGATCTGGAACCGCAGGACGTCGTCGTCGTCGCGGTCAAGGCCCCGGCCCTGCCGAGCATCGCCGAGAACCTGGCCCCCCTGCTCGCGGCCGACGGCGTCGTGCTGTTCGTGACCAACGGGGTGCCGTGGTGGTACTTCCGCTCACACGGCGGTCCCCTCGAGGGGACGCCCCTCCCCCGCCTCGATCCGGGCGGCGTTCTCGGCACGCAGCTCGCAGCCGAGCAGATCGTCGGAGCCGTCGCCTACACCGCCTGCACGGCCGTCGCACCCGGCGTCATCCAAGCCGAGAACCCGCGCAACCGGCTGGTGATCGGCCGGCCCGACGGGCGGGACGACCCTCGTCTCGCTGCGTTCGCCTCGGCGTTCGACGGCAGCGGTCTCGAGGTGTCGGCCACTGCGTCGATCCGGGACGCCGTCTGGAAGAAGCTCGCGATGAACATGATCGGAGGCTCGCTGGGCGTGCTCACCGCTTCGGCCATGCAGGACGCTCTCGCCGCCCCCACCGTCGCCGCTCTCGCCGAGTCGATGGCCGCTGAGGCCGGTGCCGTTGCACGGGCTCTCGGCTGTGACCCGGGCGACACCGGCGCGGGCGTCGCACACCTGAAGACGTCGCACCACGTGCAGAGCGTCGTGCAGGATCTGCTGTCCGGTCGCGCGATGGAGGTGGACGCGCTCTTCCGCGTCCCTCTCGAACTCGCTGACCTCGCGGGGGTCGACACTCCCGCCCTCTCGCTCGTCATCGAGCTCGCCGTCCAGCGGGCCCGTGCCGCGGGCCTCTACCGCGACGCCGTCCCGGCGTGACTCGCCACCGTTCCCGCACGATCGAAGGAGATCCCGACATGACTGAGAAGACCCGCGCATGAAGGCCGTGGTGTTCCTCGGCGAAGGCGAGCTCGAGCTGCGCGACTACCCCGATCCGGTTCCCGGACCGGACGAGGTGGTCCTCCGTGTCAAGGCGTCGGGGATGTGCGGAAGCGACCTGCACCACCTCCGCGGGCCGCGCCGCTCCGCGTCCGAGCAGGTCATCGAAGGCCACGAGCCGTGCGGAGTGGTCGAGCTCGTCGGCGACGCGGTGCGCCCGAGCGAGGCCCGCGTCGGCGACCGCGTCATGGTGCACCACTACGACGGCTGCCGCACCTGTCGGTTCTGCCGCTCCGGCTGGACCCAGTACTGCCCGAACGGACGCACGGTGTTCGGCGGGCTCGACGGCGACGGCGCGCACGCGGACTTCATGAAGGTCCCCGCGCACACGCTCATCCGGTTGCCCGACTCGCTCTCCTTCACCACCGGAGCGGCGATCTCGTGCGGCACGGGGACCGCGTGGGGCGCCCTGCAGCGCGTCGAGCTGACAGCCGTCGACACCGTGGTGGTCTTCGGGCAGGGTCCCGTCGGGCTCAGCTGCACGATGCTCGCCAAGGCGCTCGGCGCTCGCGTGATCGCGGTGGACGTCGACGCCTCCCGGCTCGCCATGGCCGCGTCGTTCGGCGCCGACCACCTGGTCGACTCGAGTGCGACCGACGCCGTGACCGCGATCCGCGCCCTCACCCGCGACGGCGCGGGGGCGGACAAGGCGATCGAGTGCAGCGCCGTCTCGGCCGTGCGCCGTCAGGCGATCCAGTCCGTCCGTCCGTGGGGCACGGCCTGCATGGTCGGCGTCTTCGGCTCGTTCGACCTCGACAGCGACGAGCTCATCCACCGGCACAAGACGATCCTCGGCTCCCTCACCTTCAGCAAGAACCAGCAGGAGGAGTGCGCCCTCTTCGTCGCCGAGCGCGGCCTGGACGTCGAGTCCCTGTTCACCGACGACTTCCGGCTGGAGGACGCCGAGCGCGCCTACGACCTCTTCGACCGCCGCCAGATCGGCAAAGGCGTCTTCCTCTTCGACTGAGCGACGCTCCAGACCACAGGACGCTCCAGATCACTGGATGCTCCGGACCACTGTGAAAGGACTGTCATGACCACCACCCACGGCGATTTCCCCCTCGGCGACGAGGCGCGCCGCTTCCTCGAGCGTCCCGAGCACTTCCTCGTCATCGACGGCGAGCTGGTCCCCGCCGCCTCGGGGCAGACCCTGTCCACCGTCTCCCCCTCCAGCGGAGAGGTGCTCGCGCGCTTCTCGTCGGGCGACGCCTCCGACATCGACCGCGCAGTCGCCGCCGCCCGCGCCGCGTTCGAGGGCGAGTGGAGCGCCTGGACCCCCTATCAGCGCCAGGCGCTGCTCCACCGCGTCGCTGCCGTTCTGGAGGAGCGGTTCGAGGAGCTGGCGCAGATCGAGTCGCTCGACATGGGCACGCCAATCGCCCGAGTGCGCGCCTCGAAGGCGACCATGAAGAAGATGCTCGCGTTCTTCGCCGCCCAGGCGCTGACCATCTCGGGCGAGACGCTGATGAACGGCCTGCCCGGCGACGTCGCCACGATGACCTTCAAGGCACCGGTCGGCGTGATCGGCGGGATCATTCCGTGGAACGGCCCGCTGAACAGCCAGCTCTGGATCATCGGCGCGGTCCTCGCCAGCGGCTGCACGGCCGTGCTGAAGCCCGCGCAGTACGCGTCGCTGTCGGTGCTGCGTGTCGCAGAGATCCTCCTCGAGGCCGGCGTCCCCGCCGGCGTCGTGAACGTCGTCACCGGCAGGGGCAGCGAGGCGGGAACCGCGCTCGCGGCGCACACCGACGTCGACCGGGTGGCCTTCACGGGCTCGACCGAGACTGGTCGCCGGATCATCGAGGCGTCCACCTCGAACATCAAGAAGCTCCAGCTCGAGCTCGGCGGCAAGTCGGCCGACATAGTCTGCGTGGACGCCGACCTCGACACCGCGGTGCCGGCTGTCGCCATGGGCGTCTTCGCGAACTCCGGGCAGATCTGCTACGCCGGCACCCGCGTGCTCGTGCAGCGCTCGATCGTCGACGAGTTCACGAAGCGCCTACTGGCTTACGTCGAGGGGCTCCGCGTCGGGCACAGCCTCGACGACTCCGCCGCCCTCGGGCCGGTCATCTCGGAGTCCCAGCTGGACACCGTGCTGTCCTACGTCGAGATCGGCGTCGCAGAGGGAGCCGAGCTCCTCTCCGGCGGCAACCGGCTGACCGAAGGAATGGGGAACGGCTACTTCATGGAGCCGACCGTCTTCGGCGGAGTGTCCAACAGCATGCGCATCGCGCAGGAGGAGATCTTCGGCCCGGTGCTGTCGATCCTGCCCTTCGACGACGTCGATGAGGCCATCGCCATCGCCAATGACAGCGAGTACGGCCTCGGCGGAGCGGTCTGGTCGCAGAGCATCTCGACCGCGCTGCGCGTCGTCCGCGGAGTGCACACCGGAACGATGTGGGTGAACTGCTACGGACTCGTCGACCCGATGGTCGGGTTCAGCGGCACGAAGACGAGCGGATACGGAGCCAAGGGCACCGCCGCGCACCTCGACACCTACCTCTACACCAAGAGCGTCTACATCCAGCTCTGATCGCGGGCGTCCGGGGCAGTCCTACCCGGTCCTAGTAAGCGGTCGCCCTGCCGTCGGCGAGTTGCAGAATCCAATACTGCGGGATATTGTCATCCCGTTGTGAATCGAAGGAGATCACCATGTCGAAGAAGATCGCGATCCTGCACACGAGCTTCGTGTTCGTCTCAGTGGAGCCGGTGATCAACGATCTCATCGCCGAGCTCATCCCCGATGCCGAAGTCCTGCACTTCGTCGACTCGGACGTCCTCGCCACTGTCGTCCGCGAGCAGGGCATCTCCCCCAAGAGCGAAGCCCGCATGGTGCACCTCGCCAAGGCAGCCGAGGACGCGGGCGCCGACATCATCTTCTCGGCGTGCTCCTCCCTCGGCCCAGCGCTCGACGTCGCCGCGCAGAACGTGCACACGCCCGTCCTGAAGATCGACGAGGCGATGGCCCTGCTGGCCGCCCAGCAGGGCACCCGCATCGGCGTCCTGGCCACCGTGCCCACGACGCTGGGGCCGACGTCGGACCTCATCCAGGCAGCGGCCGACGGGATCGGCCGCGAGGTCGCCCTCGAGCAGCGTCTCTGCGCCGGCGCGTTCGACACGCTGATGGCGGGCGACCGAGAGGAGCACGACGCGATGATCCTCGAGCAGGCGCTCGACCTCGCGCGGACGGTCGACCTGATCGTGCTGGCCCAGGCCTCGATGTCGCGACTGGCGCCCGCGCTCCAGGAGAAGACCGGACTTACCGTCCTCGCAAGCCCGCGCATCGGTGTCGACCTGCTCGCTCAGCGCGTCGCCGAACTCGCCGTCTGACACTCCCCCTGTGCTCCGGCGGCGCGCACTGACGCGCGCCGCCTCCGATCCGAGAAGGACCCCGCCATGACCACAGAGCAGTTCGCAGGAAAGGTCGCCTTCGTCACGGGCGGCGGATCGGGGATCGGTCGCGCCACCGCGGTCGCCTTCGCCGAGGCCGGTGCCGACGTCGCCGTCGCCGACCTGAACGAGGAGTCACTGAGAGCAACCGCCGCACTGATCGAGGCCGCCGGTCGCCGCGCTCACACCGCGGTGTGCGACGTGTCCGACAGCGCGTCCGTCGAGGCGGCCGTCGCCTCGACCACGGCTGTCCTGGGTCGGCTCGATTTCGGCGTCAACAACGCAGGAGTCGAGCAGCCGCCGAAGGAGCTCGCCGAGACGAGCGACGAGGAGTGGGATCGCCTCATGAGCATCAACCTCCGGGGCGTCTTCGTCTCGATGAAGCACGAAGTGATCGCGATGGGCGAGACCGGCGGCGCGATCGTGAACATCTCCTCCGGAGCCGGTGTCGTGGGGATCAGCGGTCAGGCGGCCTACTGCGCCACCAAGTGGGGCCTGATCGGGCTGACCAAGGCCGCCTCACTCGACTACGCAGCCCGCGGCATCCGGATCAACGCGATCTGCCCGGGAATCATCGAGACCCCGATGATGGACCGCTTCTCCGGCGGCACCCCGGAGGGCCGCGCGCGAGTAATCGCGCAGGAGCCGATCGGCCGGATGGGTCGCCCGGAGGAGATCGCCTCCGCGATCCTCTGGCTCTGCTCCGACCTGGGCGGATTCACACTCGGCCATGCGCTCGTCGTCGACGGCGGCCAGACGGTGGGTCTGTGATGAGCGACTCGACCCACCGCCGCGTGCTCGTCGGGCTCGACGACGACGGCCGATCGACCGTTGTCGGCGACGCCTTCGATCTGCCGATCGTCCGCCCCTCGGCGCACGTGACCCTGCAGGAGATCTGGCGCCAGGACAGCATCCCGGCCCGTCTGGACGACGCGACCGACCCGCGGCGCGAGGGCTCCCTCCCGGCGCCGCCGAACGGGGCAGTGGTGCGGATCCTCACGATCGCGCCCTTCAGCGGTGTCTCGACGGAGTGGGCCGCCGACCTGCACTTCGACGACTCCCTCCACATCATCACGATGACGACGGGTCTGCTCGACATCGTGCTGGAGGAGGGCGAGGTCTCGCTGGCGCCCGGCGACAGCATCGTGCTGCCGGCGAGCATGCACGACCTGCGCAACACCTCCGGCGCACCCGCGACCTTCGTGTACACGTCGTTCCCCCTCGAGCGCTGACAGCTCTCCCCTCCACTCCTGAAAGGCAGGGTCGCCGTGCGCGCGCGTCCGGAAACGACGAAGTTGCTGACCGAGTACTACGCAGCGATGGAGGCGAACGATCCCGACCTGTTCGGCTCCTACTACGCAGAGGACATGACGCTGACGTTCAACAGCGGGTCCGAGATCCGCGGCCGAGAGCAGGTCGTCTCCGCCTTCAGCGCCATGCTCGACCGGGTCGTCTCGCTGGGTCACGAACTCGTGAACGCCTGGGAGGAGGACGGCGGAACCGTCTTCTTCGAATCGATCGGCCGGTGGACACTGCACAGTGGCGTCGTCCTCGAGGTGAAGGCCGCCTCGCGGATCACCATCGTCGACGGGCACTTCACCGATCAGCGGATCTTCGTCGACAACGCCGAGGTCGAGGCAGCGCTCGCACACGAGATCCGCGCCTCCGCGGCTCCCGAGCCCGGCGAGCACCGCTCGCTGCGCTCGCGCCTCATCGTCACCGGCGTGGACGGCGACGGAAGATCGGTGTTCCTCAGCGACGAGCCGACGACCGACCGCTTGGTCGGCGACGGCTACACCCGCAACCAGCTCTGGCAGGGCCTCAGCGTCCCCACGCCGGTCACCGCACCCAACGGGCCCGGAGACGCCTCGGTCATCCCGCCTCCCCCGAACGGATACGGCTACGACATCACGGCGTTCGCCCCCGACAGCGAGTGGGACTACCAGGCCGGCTACGCCCGGCTCCTCGCCCAGTCCGGAGTAGTTCCTGAACCGGGTGACGCACCAGGCATGCACATCACGGACACGATCGACATCGTCTCGGTGATGTACGGCGAGGTCCATCTCCTCGTCGACGCGGGCGAGAAGCTCCTGCAGGCCGGCGACACGACGGTCATCCGCGGCGTGAAGCACGCATGGAGCAATCGGAGTGACCGCCCCTGCGTCATCTCGGCCGTTCATGTCAGCGCAGTCCGCTGACCGAGCAGCGCAGCCTCTCAGCGGGAAGGATCGACCATGATCAAAGAGTCAGCCGCGTTGGCCAACTACCCCGTGGATGTGCCTGTGAGCGCCGGCGACGTGCGCAGCGCGATAGAAACATCGGCTCGTGTGCTCATCGTCCTCGATGACGACCCCACCGGCACCCAGTCGGTCGCCGACCTGCCAGTGCTCACGCAGTGGGATCCGAGCGACTTCCACTGGGCTCTGAGTCTCGGACGTCCGGCCGTCTACGTGCTCACGAACACACGGAGTCTGGACGCCGTCACCACTGCTCGCCGCAACCGTGAGATCGTGCGCAATGCAAGCCTCGTCGCCTCGGACCTCGGACTCCGTCTCGCCTTCGTCAGCCGCGGGGACTCCACCCTCCGAGGCCACTTCCCGCTCGAGACGGACGTCATCGCAGATGCCCTACGAGAACTCACGGGCGCGGAGATCGATGCGATCGTGCTGGTCCCCGCCTTCCCGGACGCGGGGAGAATCACCGTCGGCGGAGTGCACTACATGCGCGACGCCGATAACCTCATCCCGGTCTCCGAGACGGAGTTCGCTCGTGACGCCACATTCGGGTACCAGAGCTCCGATCTCCGGGATTACGTGACCGAGAAGACCCAAGGCCGCGTAGCCGCCGAGGACGTCGTTCTGCTCGATCTCTCGATCGTGCGGTCAGGGCCCGAGGCGGTCGCTCAGGCTCTTGCCGGCCTGACAGGCGGAACCTATGTCGTCGTCGACGCCGTGACCGAGGACGACTTGCGTCTGCTCGCACTCGGGCTCGACCGCGCGGAGCAACGAGGCGCCACTCTGCTGTACAGAGTCGGCCCCCCTTTCGTTCGCGCCCGGGTCGGGCAAGAGATTCGTGCCCCTTTGACGGCGGGGGAGGTCTACGGCCCGGCCGGGAGCGCCTCTGTCGGCGGACTGATCGTTGTCGGCTCTCACGTCGGTCTCACCTCGCGGCAACTCCTCGTCCTCGGGAAGGGCGGCCAGGTCGAGACGACTCTCGAGGTGGATATCGCCGCCGTGCTCGACGGCGACCGAGCCGGTGATCAGATCGACTCGATCGCGAGCCGTGCGATCGACGCGCTCGGGCGTGGAGATGTCGTCGTGCACACCAGTCGCACCCTCGTGCGAACGAGCGATCGGGAGGAGAGTCTGGAGATCTCCCGTCGCGTGTCTGCCGCAGTGGTCCTGATCGTGCAGCGCATCCTGGCAGCACGGGCACCTCGCTATGTCATCGCCAAAGGTGGGATCACCTCGAGTGACGTGGCCGCCTTCGGTCTCGCCATCCGACACGCGATCGTGCGCGGCCCGATGCTGCCCGGTCTGGTCTCCCTCTGGGAGCCGGCTGACGGACCGGCCGCGAACATCCCTTACGTCGTGTTCGCAGGCAACGTCGGCGACGACCAGTCCCTCGCCGCAGTAGTCGCCACCCTGGCCCGGCCATCCGAGACGAGATGACCGTCGCTCTCTGACGGGTAGGTGTCAGCGCTGCCCGCATCACTGCGCAGCGCGACAGCGTTGACCGCAATCCACGGCGGGCACCACGCTCGGCACATCGGCGAAGAATGATGTCGAAACTCGTTGACAAGTCCCACAGTGCGGGATAACTTCAACGTCAAGCAGCCAAGCTTCGTGGTGAACGGGAGAACCCGGCACGGCCGTCGCGCTGTGCAGAGATCTACTCCGCTCCCCCAGCCGTGGGGAGTCGACTCCCCTCATACCGATGGAGGCACCGGTGCCACTCGCCGAGCACGATCGCAGCTTCGACATCGAACTCGCTGCCGCCCCGACCGTCCACCGGACGAACAAGCGCTGGCTGACCGACCTGAAGTACCGGCTGCCGACGCGCTACCTCGCCGCCTGGGCCGCCCTGGCCCTGCTGATCCTCGTCGCAGCCGCCTTCGCGCCCTCGAGCATGCGCGGGCCGTCCATCTCGGTGGTCACCGCGCTCGCGGGCATCCTGACCTTGGCGGCGCTCGGGCAGATGCTGATCCTGATGATCGGCGGCCTCGACCTCTCGGTCCCCGCCATGATCGCGATCTCGGCCGGGATCGTCGTCCGCTACGGCGTTCCCGGCGCGAACCTCCCGCTCGTGATCGCTCTGGCCCTCGCCGTCGCCGTGGCGTTCAGCCTGGTCAACGGTGTGCTGATCTCCGTCCTCCGGCTGAACTCGCTGATCGTGACGCTCGGCACCCTGGGCATCGCGTCCGGTGCGATCGGCCTCTGGACCGGCGTGTCCTTCTCGATCACCGGAGCCGCTCCCGCAGCGCTGACCGATTTCGCCCGAACGTCCTTCCTCAATGTCAACGTCTGCTTCCTCGTCGCGATCGTCGTCGCGGTGCTGCTCGGGCTCAGCCTCTCCCGCACCCGGGCAGGACGCATGGTGGGAGCGGTGGGTGCCAACCGGCGAGCCGCACGCACCCTCGGCACGCACGTGCTCGCGATCGAACTCGGCGTGTTCGCTCTGGCGGGGCTGCTCTACGGCCTGGCCGGCGTCCTCGTCGCCTCGTTCATCGGCACTCCTGACACCTCGATCGGCACCCCCTACCAGCTGGCGACGGTCACCGTGGCCGCCATCGCCGGCGTCGCGATGAACGGCGGGCCGGGCAGCGTCGCACCCGTCATCGCCGCCAGCGTCTTCCTCCAGCTCCTCGACCAGGTCATCGCGATCGCGGGACTCCCGACGGGAGTCGGAACGATCTTCCAGGGCGTCTCCCTGGTCGTGGCCGTCGCCGCGATCGCCATCTGGCGGGCGCTCCACACCGGAGCGCGCCGACTCGGCAGCCTCCGCCGTACGACGTCCTGAAGTCCGCGGTCCACATCACCTCGGGATCGCAGGATCCTCCTTCCCCACCACGACATCCCCACCCCCCTTAGAGAAGAGACCCGACAATGAAGTTCACCTCTCTCGGGCAGGCACGACGCAGCCGTCGCCTCGCCCTGAGCGCCCTCGCTCTCGGAGGAGCGCTCACCCTGATCCTCACCGGCTGCTCGACCACCACGAGCAGCGGCGGGGGTGGCGAAGCGGCCCAGGTGTCCGACGAGACCACGACGATCACCCCCGAGAACGTCGACCAGGAGCAGTTCGCGGCCACCATCCGCAAGGCGTTCCTCACCGACGTCCCCGTCTCCGATCTCGACCCGATCGTGGCCGATGCCCTCGCCGTCGCCTCCGAACCGCTGAGCGACGAGAACCAGGCCCTCTTCGAGGAGTGCCTGCGTCAGCCCGTCTGCGAGACCGGACACGGATCGCTGAAGGTCGGCATCCCCATCTTCGTGACCGCGAACGCCTACACCAACGTCAACCGCGCCGAGACGACCGCGCAGCTGCTCGCCTACCCCGAGGTCAGCGAGATCCACTACAGCATCTCCAACGGAGACATCGCCGCGTCGATCTCGAACGTGCAGAGCCTGATCACCCAGGGCGTCGACGTGATCATCGTCGACCTCGCCCTCGGCGGGGCCATGAACTCGGCGCTGCAGGAGGCCGCCGACGCCGGCATCACCATCATCAACGTCAACACGCCGGTGTCCGACGACACCTCGACACTGCTGACGACGGACTTCCCCACCGGCCTCTGCCAGACCTACACCAACGGCGTCGAGGCGCTGACGAGCTCGATCACCGAGCCGTCGACGTACATGCTCTTCACCGGCATCGCCGGCAACGACAACGCCGGCGCCTGGCAGCCGTGCGCGCGGGAAGCCTTCAACGCGGCGGGCTGGACCGAGCTCCCCGGCGGATTCACCAACTGGAACTCGCAGGGCGAGGCTCAGGCCGCCAACGCCCTCCGGGCCTCCGGCCAGGTCCCCGGCGCAATCGTGTACGACTTCTCCGCCGACCGTCTCGTCCAGCCGTTCATCGACGCCGGCGAGACCCCGCCGGCCGTCATCTCGGGCGTCTCGACCTACGCCTGGCTCACCACAGTGCAGAACGCCCAGGACGCCGGCGTGCAGCTCGACTCCTGGGTCTCGAACGGACACGTCTGGTTCGGCCGCCTCGCCGTGACCGCCGCGATGCAGCTCGCCCACGGCGAGGACGTCTCCTCAGAGGTGACCATCGACCTGCCGATGGCGCCCACCAGCGACGTCCTCGACACCGACTGGCAGGACATCCCCGCCGACGCCATCATCTCGAGCCTCCTCACCAACGAGCAGATCTCGCAGGCGCTCGCCGCCAACTGACCAGGCGTCGCCTGCACCCCATCTGGTGCGGGGTTCTGAATCATCGGACCCCGCACCACCCCACTCCGGTCCTCGACCACCACGTCCTGAAAGGTCCCGCCCATGGCCGACACCCTGTCGACACCGCTGCAGGAAGCGCCGAACCTGACGGTCCCCGCGCTCTCCCTCCGCGGAGTCACGAAGACCTACCCGGGCGTGAAGGCCCTCGACCAGGTCGACTTCGAATGCCGTCCCGGCGAGGTCCACGCTCTGGTCGGCGAGAACGGCTCCGGCAAGTCGACTCTGATCAAGGTCGCTTCCGGCGTGCTCACCCCCGACTCGGGTGAGGTCCGCATCGGCGGCGAGCTCTCGACCGGGAGCGGCGTGAAGCGCGCCCGGATCCTCGGCCTCGGCACCGCCTACCAGGACACCTCGCTCGTCCACGAGCTCTCGGTCGCCGACAACATCGCCCTCTCCTACAACGCGATAGGGAAGCCCTGCCCCGACGATCTCGTGTCGATCCTCGGGACGTACGCGGCACCCTTCGCGCCGACCGACATCGTCGACGACCTCGGCCCCGGTTCCCGGCAGCTCCTCGAGGTCGTCCGCGCCATGATCCAGAAGCCGCACGTGCTCATCCTCGACGAGCCGACCGCCGCCCTCGACATGAACCTCGCCGCGCACCTCGAGCACCTCATCCAGCTGTGCCGAAAGGACGGCATGGCGATCATCTACGTCAGCCACCGCCTGGCCGAAGTCCGGCGTCTCGCGGACCGCCTGACCGTCATCCGCTCCGGAGTCATCCAGGGGACCTATGACGCCGACGACTGGGACGTCGACACGATCGTCGAGCTGATGGTCGGCGTTCCCGCCGACCTCAAGTTCCCCGACCGGCTCGCAGCTCCCAGTGACAAGAACCGCCTCGAGGCGGTCGATCTCACCGGACCGAGCTACGGCCCCGTGTCCTTCTCCGTGCGCGGCGGCGAGATCGTCGGCTTCGCCGGCGCCGAGGGCAACGGGCAGCGCGCCCTCCTCCGCGGCGTCATCGGCCTCGAATACGACAGCGGGACGATTCTCATCGACGACGCCGCACTGTCCTCGCCCAGCCCCTCCTCGGCCCTGAAGGCCGGCATCAGCTTCCAGAGCGGTGATCGCGCGATCGAATCCGTCTTCGCCCCCCTCTCAGTCATGGACAACGTCACCACCCAGCTCGGCTCCGATGCCGGACCGGTCGGTACCGCGCCGGGAGGACGCCTCCGAACGGCGTTCGCGGCCGCCTCAAAGCAACTGAACATCGTCGCCGCCTCGCCCTACCAGCCGATCGGCGCCCTCTCCGGCGGCAACCAGCAGAAGGCGGTCCTCGCCCGGCCCGCGCTCAAGAAGCCGAAAGTCCTCATCGTCGACGAGCCCACTCAGGGCGTCGACGCCTTGGCGCGCATGGACATCTACCGCATGCTCGTCAGCGCCGCCGAGGAGGGCGTCGCCGTCGTCGTCAACTCCTCGGACGCCGGCGAGCTCGCCGGACTCTGCGACCGCGTCTACGTGATGTCGCGCGGACAGATCGTCGAGGAGATCATCGATCCGCCCTCCGAGGCCGCCATCGTGCGCAGCTTCGTCAACACCACCGACACCGCCGCCACCCGCACGATCCGCAAGCCCACCTTCTTCGAGAAGTGGAAGGCCCGACTCCCGATCAACGTACCCGTTCTGATCCTGGTCGCCCTGATCGCCGTCGTCGCGATCTACACCGGCATCAACTCCGACGTCTTCTGGAGCTCGCGCAATCTTGCGAACCTCCTCCTCGCGACCCTCCCCCTCGCGATCGTCGCCCTGGGCCAGCAGCTCGCCCTGCTCTCCGGAGGATTCGACATCTCCATAGGCTCGACGATGAGTCTCACGGTCGTGGCCATGTCCTTCACGCTGCCGAGCCTCGAGGGCGGTCCGATCCTCGTCACGGTGCTCGTCCTCCTCGCTATCGCGCTGGCCATCGGCGGACTCAACGCCCTCATGGTGATCGGCTTGAAGGTCAACTCGGTCGTCGCGACGATCGGAACCCTGGGCATCGTCGCCGGCACCGCCATCGTGCTCCGCCCCCAATCAGGCGGGATCATCGCTCCCGACCTCGGATCACTCGCGAGCCTGGGCGTCGCCTTCATCCCAGCCCCGTTCGCGGTACTCGTCGCCGTGGCCATCGGCCTCGAGATCTGGCTCACCCGGAGCACCTCGGGCCTCGCGCTGCGCGCCGCCGGCTTCAACGAGGAGGCGAGCAGCCGCATCGGCTGGAACGTCAACGCGATCCGCTCGCGCGCCCTCATCCTCTGCGCCCTCGGTGCCGTCGTCGCCGGCGTCTTCCTCGCCTCGCAGACAGGAGTCGGATCGAACGCGGTCGGCAGCAGCTACTCGCTCGCCTGCTTCACCGCGGTGTTCCTCGGCGGCGCTGTGATGACCGGCGGGCGCGGCTCCTTCATCGGAGCACTACTCGGCTCGATCTTCATCTCGCTCCTCAACAACGCGATGCCCTTCTTGAACGTGCCGCCCGCGGTCTCCCAGATGGTGAACGGAGGCATCCTGGTCATCGCCATCTCCCTGTACGCGATCCTCGCGCGGGCGCGGGCACGCAGATGAGCCCGAGTGCTCCAGCGGTACTGGCGCGGCTCGCACCGGCATCACCGGTCCGACCGGCCCTGGTCGGACGTGCTGCTGATCGACCGCCGGTGGAAGCACCGTGCTCGCCTGACTGCGTCTACTGCCGTGGCCCGGAGACGGACTGAACGCACCGTTCCCGTCGCCAGACGAGGGCCATGACTTTGTTCGCCCGTCGGCCTGACACAGCCGCACGAACGATACTGAGTGGTCCCCGCGCACGCCATCAGCAAGGCGCTCTGTGAATCAGACAGGACGACACCATGACCACGTGGCTCATCACCGGCGCCTCCTCCGGCCTCGGCGCCTCCCTCGCTCGAGAGGTCCTGAGAAGTGGCGACAATGCTGTCGTCACGGCCCGCGATCCTGACCGCCTGCGCGACCTCGTCACCGCGCATCCGGACACAGCGCTCGCCGTCCGCCTCGACATCACTGACCACGATGAGGTCACCGCCGCCGTCGAGGCGGCGTCGGCGCGGTTCGGCGGCATCGATGTACTGGTCAACAACGCGGGCCGCGGTTTCCGGGCCGCGGTCGAGGAAGCCGGTGCCGACGAGGTCGACGCGCTGTTCGCGACGAACTTCTTCGGCCCGGTCGACCTGATCAAGCAGGTCCTCCCGCAGATGCGCGCGCGTCGCGCGGGCACCATCGTCAACGTGTCCTCCATCGCAGCTCCGCGCTCAGGTCCTGCCTCCGGGTACTAC
Source organism: Rathayibacter sp. VKM Ac-2928 (assembly GCF_022815545.1). Lineage (NCBI taxonomy): Bacteria > Bacillati > Actinomycetota > Actinomycetes > Micrococcales > Microbacteriaceae > Rathayibacter > Rathayibacter sp. VKM Ac-2928. The sequence goes on along the minus strand of NZ_JALGRU010000004.1, from coordinate 512,149 downwards.
TCCGCGACGAAAGCCGCCCTCGAGGGGGTTTCGGACGCCCTCTACCGGGAAGTGGGACCGTTGGGCGTCCGCGTCGTCGTCATCGAACCCGGAGGGTTCCGGACCGACTTCGCCGGCCGCTCGCTCACCCAGTCGAGGACGATCATCGACGACTACGCCGAGACGGCGGGTAGGCGTCGCAAAGAGAACGACACCACTCACGGCACCCAGCCCGGTGACCCCGACCGCGCCGCGCGCGCGATCGTGCAGGTCGTCCGCGCCGACTCCGCACCGTTCCGGCTGCTGCTGGGCTCGGACGCGGTCGATGGCGTCCAAGACGCGCTGCGCGACCGCCTCGCCGAGATCGCTCGATGGGCCCCTCTCAGCACCACGACCGACTTCGACTAGCAGTAGGTCTAGGTGTCTCACCTACCGAAGTCCGCCATCAGGTGGCCTCGCCCCGATCGGTTTCGAATCATGCCGAGCACCCGAGCCGATCGGTAGTTGTGGGCAACCTCGGGCGTTGATAACGGGGACTGGACGGACAACGGACGGCGATGTCCGCCCCGATTAATCAAATAGTGGTTCACGCCGCGCGGATCGGAGCTAAGGCTGCTTGTCGGTATCGAACATGCCGGCGGGTGGCTCCAAGTAGGGCAGCGGGTCACCCGGGAGATTCTCGTCCGTCGCACCCGTGAACGGCCCGTCGGTGGACAGGAGGGCCGCCATGTGTGGCTCGGCGTGGTTGATCCACCAGGCGCTGATCCCGAGCCCTGCGTCGAGGCGGGACGCTTCCCAGCTGCGCCAGAGCGCTTCGATGCGTTGCACGGCCTCATCGATGGTCCACCAGTCGGCGCGCCAGCGTCCGGTGCCCTGACCCTTGGTGGAGACGCGGCGGCGGTACGTGTACCGCCAGTACTTCCTCAGCCACTCGTCCGCGGATCCGTAAACGAGGGTCGGGGAGGAGTCCTCTTCGAACGAGCGCTGCACGGCCGCTTCGGCGCGGGCCTGCATCAACTCGACCCGCTCGGGAGTGAGCGCTCGTTCCAGGGCCTCTTTCGTCATCCCGGCGATGATCCCGGTGATGACGTCCGCGACTTCTCTGGCGGCGATCGCGTCGACGTCGAATGCGCCGAGCAGCGACGCAGCCGCGGTGTCTCGGTCCCCGTCGACGGCGGCCGGGAGGCCCGCAGCCTCTTGCACGTCTTCGCCCGCGAGCGGATCGTCGTCAGTCACGCTGCGCCTGCGTCCGCTTGGCGTCCTCGTTCTCCATCAGGGTCCGCATCGAGGCGGCGAGGTCGATCGTCGGAGCCGGTTCGACGCTCGCCACGACCGGCTCGGCGCCGGTCGCGACCGGCTGCGCGGCCGTCGCTACGAGAGGAGTCGGCTCGTCGCCGCGTGCCGGCGCGGTCGCGGGGTCGTGGGCGGCGATGGAGGCCTTGATCGCTGCGACCTTCTCCTTCGTGCCCTCGTACCAGGGCACGGTGCGCAGCAGCGCGGCTCGGGATCCGGTGGAGAGCATCACGGCGCGGCCGCGGGGCATCGCTCCGAGCTCGTCCACGGTCAGGATCCGTTCGCGCTTCAACGCGGTCGAGGTCGAGCGGACGCCCTTGTTGTAGCTGGCGGAGGTCGTTTCGCGGTCGTAGTCCCCGACGAGCTCGGAGACGTTCTGGAGGAAGTCGTTCTCCTTCACGCTGCCGAGGTAGAGGAACGCGTTCGATGCGCTCCACAGCTTCAACATGCCCTCCTTTCCGAACACGGCGACGCCCTGCGACCAGGACTGGAACACCGACATGATCGGGATGCCTCGGGAGCCGAAGTGCGAGTAGAGGTCGGGGAGGTCCCGCCACCGGCACACGTTCGCGGCCTCATCGAGGATCCCGACGAGGGGAGTGCGCAGCCGTCCGCCGGGCGAGGTGTCTGCGAGGTCGGTCGCCGCCCCGAGAGTGGCCGCGGTGAGTGCGGTGACGAGGGGGCCGGCGGTGCCGGCGCCCTCCTTGGAGTCATTCGCCACGGCCTAGGCCGTCGTATTCGGTTCTCCCGCCCCCAACTCGCCGCGTCAGACGCCTTCCTTGCCCAGTCGCTGCGTGTACAGCGGCGGTTGCAGGTCGGGCGGGAACGCGCCCTCGATCGGTGCCTCGTAGGGCAGTGCCTCCCCGATTCGGTTCTCGTCGGTGGAGTCTGCGAACGGCCCGTCCGGGGAGAGCAGGACGCTCATGTGCGGGTCGCAGTGGTTGATCCACCACGCGCTCATCCCTGCTTTCGGGTCGGCGCGTGCGGCCTCCCACGCCCGCCACAGCGCTTCGATGCGCTGCTGCGCTTCCTTCGATTCCCACCAGGCCGCTTTCCACCGCGAACTGCCGCCGGAGCCCTGTGCCATGACTCGGCGCCGGTAGGTGCCGATGAGCTGCTTGCGCACGAACTCGTCCGCGGATCCGAAGTGCGTCGTCGGCTCCTCCCCCGCCTCGAGGTCGACGCTCCTGGCCGCGGTGGCGGGCTCGTCGGCGCCGAACGGGTCGTCGTCGTAGCCGCTCATGCGGGAGTCACCGGCGTGAGGTCGTGTCCCTGCTCAGAGGCCGGCGTGGGTGTCGGCGCCGGCGCTGCGCCAGGTCGGTGGTTCGCGAGGGAAGCGTTGATCGCGGCGACGAGCGGCTTGGGGCCGTCGAACCACGGCAGGGTGCGCAGGATGGCGGCGCGGGAGCCGGAGGACATCAGGATCGCCCGCCCGATCTTGCGTCCCTTCTTCGGCGTGGGGAGGTTCGCGAGTTCGGCGACGTCGAGGATCAGTTCGCGCTTCAAGGCGCTGGTGGTCGAGCGCACGCCCTTGTTCATGCTCGCGGAGGTCGTCTCCCGGTCGTAGGTGCCGATCAGCTCCGACACCATCCGCAGGAACCCCGTCTCGGAGATTCCGCCCGCGTAGATCTTCGCGTTCGCGGCCGACCACAGCTTGTCCATGCCCTCCCGCCCGAAGACGCTGACGCCCTGCGACCAGGACTGGAACACCGACATGATCGGGATGCCTCGGGAGCCGTAGTGGCTGTAGAGGTCGGGGAGGTGGCGCCAGCGGCAGACGTTCGCCGCCTCATCGAGGACGCCGAGCATCGGCGTCTGCATCCGGCCGCCGGGCGACACGGCCGCGAGTTCCTCCGCTGCCTCGACGGTCGCGGCGGTGAGGGCGAGGACGAGGGGGCCGGCGCTGCCGGCGCCCTCCTTGGACAGGCTGTAGCGCGTCCCGGTGGAGCGGACGAAGGCGCCCGGATCGAACTCCGGCCGGGTGTCGTTCTCGCCGGTGCGGTTCACCCACTGGCGGGTGCCGGAGTCCTTCAAGCAGGACGCCATACACCGGGCAGTGGAGTACACCGATCCGCGCTCCCGGTGCTCCAACCGCGTCGCGCCCTGCAAGCTCTTGGCCATCAGCGGGAAATCGCGCGAGGCCAGGATGTCTCCGGCCGTCTCGTCGCCGGGTTTCGTCGTCCACTCGTAGACGTCGGTGATCGGGCGGCATGCGGATGAGGGGCTGCAGGCTGGCGCTGAGGAGGGCCGACTGCCATTTTTGGGCGATGATCGAGATCATGTCAGTTTGATCTTGTTCCGGAAGCGTGTGATTGTCGTCGACGCCTCGCTGCTCGGCAGTCGCGGTCGCCAGTGCCGGCGTCCTCGGCAGCTGCGTCGACCCCGACGGCGGCGACGCCCTCCGTGCGGCTACCGCCCCGCCCGCAGGCCCTGATCCTGCAGGTGCGCACTCACCACCGCGTCCGCCACGCGCCCGGCCGCGCTCGTCCCAACGAGCGGGCCGCCGCGCAGCCGCATGGCGAGCTCACCGGTCACGACGAGCAGGAGCTCCTCCGCGAGCCGCGGCGCCTCCTCCCCCACCAGCGGCTCGGCGAGCTCGGTCAGCCGTCCGCGCAGGGACTCCGTGTCGGCGCGGACCGCGTCGGCGAGCTCGGCCGGCGGGTCGAGGTACTCCGCGGACGACGCGAGGAACGCGCACCAGCGGGCGCCGTGCGGCCGCTCCCGGAAGCGCTCGAGTGCGGGGAGCACGGCCAGCAGTCGCTCCCGGTCCGAGTCCGCCCGCTCGATCTCGGCCTCCCAGGTCTCGAGCCAGGCCGCCTGCCGACGGGCGAGGGCGGCGGCGACCAGCGCCTCCTTGCTGGAGTAGCCGCGGTAGAGAGTGGCGGCCGAGACGCCGGCCAGTGCCAGCACCGCGTCGATCGGCGTCGCGGCGATCCCGCGGCTGAAGAAGAGCTCCTCGGCCGCGTCGAGCAGCTTCGCCTCGGTGCGGGGCCTGATCGAAGCGGCTCGGAGTGGAATGGACATACCTCCAGCCTAGATTCTCAATATGAAACGCACGTTTTCGTTCTCGTCTCCGGCCCCCCTCGTCCTCGCCGCCACCGGGCTCATCGCGGCGACCTACGGTCTCGTGCGCTTCGCCTACGGTCTCCTGCTGCCGGAGATGCGCTCCGAGCTGGGCTTCGACGCGGCCACGGCGGGCGGTGTCTCGGCCGGCGCCTCCCTCGCCTACTGCCTCGGCGCGGTCGCGGGCTTCCTGCTCGCCTCCCGCGCGGCCCGCGTCCTCGTGCTGGCCGCCGGTGCGACGGCGGGCGCCGGCGCGCTCGGGATGGCGCTCAGCCACGAGTTCGTCCCCTTCGCGATCGCCGCCGTCGTGAGCTCCGTCGGCGCAGGACTCGCCTCCCCCGCACTGGTCGACGTGCTCCGACGGGGCGTCCGCCCGGGACTGCAGGCGCGGGCGCAGACGATCGTGAACTCCGGGACGGGCCCCGGACTGGTCGGAGCGGGTGCCCTCGCCCTGACGCTGCTCCCGGGCTGGCGCACGGTGTGGGTGGTCGCGGCGGTCGTCGTGGTCGCGGCCGCCCTCGCGGTCGCCGTGCTCGACGGCGCCACCCCGCGCCGCGAGACCCCGACCGCGCTCTCCACGGCCTGGCTGGGCGCGCATCGCGGGGCGATCCTGGCGGCGGCGCTGCTGGGCGCCGGATCCGCCGGAGGCTGGAACTTCGGCAGGACCCTGCTGGTCGAGCGCGGGAGCAGCACCGCGGAGTCGGTCGTCGCGTGGATCGTCCTCGGGATCGGCGGCACCGTCGCGATCGCCACCGCCCGATGGACCAGCGCCCTGCCGCCGCGCACGGCCTGGACGATCACCACGGCGACGGCCGCCGCTGGGACCCTCGGCCTGGCGCTCACGGCCTCCTCGCCGCTCGCCCTCCTGGCGTGCCTCCTCTTCGGCTGGGGCTACACCGCCGGCACCGGAGCGCTCATCGCCTGGACCACCGCCCTGGACCCGGACCGCGCGGCGACCGGCACGGCACTGCTCTTCGTGGTGCTGATCGCGGGTCAGGCCGTGGGCGCCGTGGGCCTGGGAGCGCTCCTCGACGGGCCGGGCGCCACGGTCGCCTTCGCCGTCGCAGCGGTCGCGACGGCCGCCGCCGGAGTCGGCCGCCCAGCACCGGCGCGGAGGATCGAGGCGGGGAGCGGAGGCGCCGATACCGGTAGCCTCGCGGCATGACCTTCGCGAACGTCGGCACCCTGGGGGCCGCACCCGGCAGACGCGACGAGCTCGTCGCCCTCCTCACCGAGCACAACGCCGCCCTCGTCGGCGCCGGCTGCCTGGCCTACGAGGTCGGCGTCGACGACGAGCAGCCCGACACCGTCTTCGTCGTCGAGCTGTGGGAGAGCGCCGAGGCGCACCGGGCCTCCCTGGCCCTCCCCCAGGTCCAGGCCGCGATCGAGCGGGCGCGCCCGCTGCTCAGCGGCGCCTTCGGCGGCCACCGCTTCGACGTCGTGGGCTCTCCGCTCCGCAGCTGACCTCCGGCGCCGGCCCCGGAGCTGACCTCCGGGACCGGCCTCCACAGCCGACCTCCGGGGCCGGCCTCCGCCGAGGGCTCGATGCGGGCTGCGCGGACGTCTCCCCCGGACGTCGACGCCGTCGGTGATCGCGCCTCCGTCCCTCCGCCCGCTGATTCCGATCCCGCCACCCCGCCACCCGAGAGCAGAGCGCCATGATCAGCACCTTCCTCGTCGAGCACGCCGCGCTCGTGCCGATCGGCTTCTGGATCGCGGTCGCGCTGGTCACGGCGCTCGCCTGGCTGCTGCACCGGCGCGGCGCGAGGAGGACCCTCCTCGTCCTCGCCGCGGTGGCCTTCCTCGCGGGCATCGCGCTGACGATGTACCCGCCGGACGGCACGCCGCTGGTCTTCTGCACCGTGCAGTTCTCGGTGCCGTTCGACGGCATCGACACCCTCGCGAACATCGCCCTCCTGCTCCCCGGGGCCCTGCTGCTAGCGGTGGCGGTCGGCCGCCCCGTGCTCGTCGCCGCCGCCGTCTCCGGCCTGTCCGCCCTGATCGAGCTGGTCCAGGCGAGCGTCCCGGCGATCGGCCGCTCCTGCGACACGAACGACTGGTTCATGAACACCATCGGCGCCGTCCTCGGCGCGCTCCTCGCCGCCGTGATCCTCGCGATCGAGAACCGGCGGGCCGGTCGACGCGTGTCGCGCTGACGCCGCCTCCTGTCGCGTCGCGCTCGACGTCTCGACGCCGGGTCAGTGCGGGGGGCGCAGCGACTCGGCCGGGCTGAGAGCCGTGTCGGCGGTGCAGCCGAGCTCGCCCGGCTGGAGCAGCACCGGCGCCACCACGACGCGGGTGACGGCGCCCGCCTCGCGCTTGACGAGGACGCAGTCCTCGGCGTGCCCCATCGCCACTCCGACGTCCGTGCCCCGCAGCACGACCGTCGGCTGCGCGGCCACCTCCCGAGGTCCCGTCGGAGTCGCCAGACGCTCGCTGATCGCGGCGGCGATGTCCTCGATCGTGCCCGGGTCCTCGGGCAGCGCGGTCAGCACCTCGACCGCGGCCTCCTCCGCGTTCGAGGCCGGCACGACGACCTCGCGCGTATCGGGCGGCGCAGTGACGCTCGGCGTCGACGCATCGCACTCGACGTCCTGCACCCCGGTCGTGGTGCCGAAGACGGTGACGCCGTCGACGCTGTGCCGGCCGTAGAAGTCGAACTCGATCCGGAAGCAGTAGGGCTGTCCGTCCACGCCGACCGTGCGCGTGGTGAGGGCACCGAACGCATCGTCGAGCTCGGGCGCGTCGAAGGACTCGATCCCGACCAGGTCGGCGCCCTCGGCAGCGGCCTCCCTCGCGACCTCGTCGATATCGTCGGGCCGGTCGGTGCCGATCCGATCCGCCAGCGCGGCGGCAGTCTCGCGCGCGGTCGTCTCGGCGACCTCCGTGGTCGCGTCACCGGGGCCGTAGAGGGTCGGGGCGCAGCCGGTGAGCAGTGCAGCGGCCGCGAGGCCCGCCAGAAGCGGCACGGCGCGAGAGCTGCGCGTCACGATCGATCCTCCCCGGTGGCGAGCGGTACGGGCGAGCCTAGACGGGACCGGAGCGGGCGACGGCCCACCGGCCTACGGACGACGTCTGCCGACGAGGTGGACCCTGACGGCGGGCGCAACGAGAGTGCCGATCGCGAGGAGGAGGAATCCCCACCCCTCGGGGATCCCCGCCGCCACGACCAGCGCGCCGACGGCGGTCAGTGCGCAGGCTCCGATCACGCCCAGGATCACGGAGACGGTTCGCGCGCCCCGGCGGGCAGCGAGGACGAGCTGCGCGTCGCGGCGGCGGTCGGGATCGCGGAGTCGGATCAGCGGGAACGCGACGACAGCGAGCAGCAGCACGAGGGAGAACCAGGGGAACAGCTCCCACGCGAACGCGTCACGAAGCAGCGGACCGCGTGTACTCACGAGCAGAGCCTACGGACCGAGGCGGGGTCCCCGACGACCGAGTCCGGCTCAGGGCGTGCTCGCGGTCCGTCTCACCCGCCCTCTAGTGTCGGCAGCGATGGGGGCACGCCGCCCCCGCTGAGGGGATCACATGTCTTCGCTCCCGCGCGCCGCCGTCCGGCGCACGCTCGCTCTCGCCGCCGCCGTCCTGGTCGCCGCCTCCGCACTCGCCACTCCCGCGTCCGCCGCCGATCAGGGGCCCGCGGGCACGATCACCGGGCGGCTCCTGCTCGAGGGGACGCCCGACACGCCTGCGGCCGTCGGCACGGAGGTGCTTCTGCGCCCGACCAGCACCAGCGAGGTGAAGCCGCTCGTCGTCGCGACGACGGACGCGGCCGGGGCCTTCGAGGCCGCCGTCGTGCCCGACGAGACCTACACGGTCAGCGCGCTCGTCGAGGACGGCCTCCACGTCCAGCGCAACCTCGGCTCGGACCGACCGAACGCCGCGGGCACCGTCTTCTCCGTGAGCGCCGGCAAGACCCTCGCCCTGCCCGAGTACGTGCTCCCGCTGGGAGCCACGATCAGCGGCCACGTCGACACCGATGACGGGGTCTCCGTCCCCGTCACCGCCTTCAACCGGCCGCCGTACGGCAGCTACGTCGAGACCCGCACGGACGCGAACGGCGACTACACGATCCGTGGCCTCGACCTCGACTTCTACAACGTCTCCTTCGACGACCGCACCGGCGACCCGAAGGAGTGGTGGCCCAACAGCCCGACCCAGGACGGCGCCGCGCGCATCGTCATCACCAGCCTCGACCAGGCCGTCACCGGCATCGACGCGGACCTCCGCACGGCGCGCGCGAACCCGCTCGACCCCGCCCCCTGCCTCGACCGCTCGACGCTGACCGTCGCGAAGGCCACCTCGGCCGCCCGCGCGTACCTGCGCACCCACGATCTGGACGCCCTGAAGACCCTCACGCGCGCCGATGTGAAGCAGTACCTCGCCCGCTGCGCCTGAGCACGACCCGCCCGAGAAGCGGCCGCCGACACCTCGCGGGCGGCCGCTTCGTCGTGGACGACAGGCAGCGAGAAGCCGAGCGGGTCATCGCGATCGGGTAGCGGGGAACGGTCACCGGTGAGTCCGAGCGCCGACGCTGGTCCCGGCGGATCGCTGTCCCGCGGGCCCGACCTCACCGTCACCTACCCTGGGCGGATGGACGGCACGGTCGATCTGCTCACACGACGACTCCGGCTCCGGCGACTCACCCGGGAGGACGAGGCGGCGGTGACGGCGTACCGGGGTGACGCCCGCGCCTCCCGGTTCCTCGGTCACGGTCCGCTCGCGGAGGGGCAGTACGCCTCCTGGTTCGAGGAGCGGGACGCCGAGTGGGAGCTGCGCGAGCCGGGTCACCGCCGCTTCTACGGCATCGAGGTCCGGGCGACGGCGGAGCTCGTCGGTGACGCCGTCCTCGTCCGATCGGCGGACGGGCAGCAGGGTGAGATCGGCATGTTCCTCCACCCGGACACGGCCGGCCTGGGCTACTCGCTCGAAGCGGGCGGCGCTCTCCTCGACGTCGGGTTCGGGTCGCTCGGCCTGCACCGCATCATCGGACGCGCCGCAGCCGACAACCGCGGCTCCGTGCACGCGATGGAGCGGCTGGGACTGCGGCGCGAGGCCCTCTTCCTGCAGAGCGAGAGACGCGGCGAGACCTGGATCGACTCAGCGGTCTACGCGATCCTCGCGGACGAGTGGAGACGCAGGAGGCACGCAGCGGAATCGACCGGTTGACGGTTCTTCCACGGGTGCGGGGCGCGCCCTCTCACGGCCGCGAGGAGACGGAGAACGACGTCCCCGTGCAGGTGTAGGTGGAGCCGCCCACGACGTGGACCCCCTCGCCCAAGCGCGAACACGTCTGTGCCGCATCCACGAGGATCGGGACCAGGACGGCGAGAAGCACCGCGATGAAGGCCACTCCCACTGCCGCGATGATCACACCAGCGAGGGCCAGGCCGTTCCTCTGACCCGCTCGCCGGGATCGGATCAGCGCGATAAGACTGAGGATCAGTCCCGCCACATTGAGGAAGCCGATGAACGCGAGGACGAATCCGACGATCGTCACCACTCGATTCGAGCGCTGCTGGCTCTCGGTCATCGTCCTTCGGCCGCTGGGAGAAGCGCTCTGAGCGGGAGGAGAGCTTTCGGTCGTCACTCGGGAAACCTAGCGGAGAAGCAGTCTTCCCGACGTGATCCCGACCGTCCGATTCGTCGAGAGAACCGAGCTCGTTCGCCAGCGAATGGCCGAGATCGCTCGACCTCGCCGCGAGTCGACCACCGACAGATATTGCTCCTCACAGATTCACTCCCTTCGCGGGGTGATCACCACTCCACTGGAAGGAGCGCTCGCACGAGCGCCCGGTCCGAGAACCGGTGACGGCGACCGGCTCCACCCCTGAGGAGGACCCTGCTGATGTCCGCTCCTTCGGCGGGACGCCGCTCCCCCGTCAGGTCGCTTCGCGCAGGCCGGTCCGATCGTGGAGAAAGGTCGCAGGAGGGACCGGTTCGGCAGTACGGTCCAGGCAGGAGAGACGTCGACCGGCCCGTCGCCACCACGAAGGCCGTGTGGTTGAGCCGGGACGTATCTGTCGGACGGACGGCGAGCCAGCGTGCGGCGTCGCTCTGGGAGACGGGGTACTGATGAGAGTCACGAGGATCACGCTCGGCATCGCCGGCGCCGTGCTTGCGGCGGCGGCAGTGGCGACGACGATGGGCGTCTCGGCTGCGCAGGACGGCGGAGACGGTCCGAGCACTCCCGAGCAGACCGCTCGCACTGAACCCGCCACTGCTGAGCCCGCCGTCTCACGGGAAGAAGCATCCGCAGAACGCGTGGAGAACTTCCCTGCACTTCAACCGTACGACGGCTCTCAGCCTCTGGTGCCCGTCGCCGAGCTGGTCGGCTCCGCACGAGCGGTCGTCGACGTCGGCGCCGAGAAGAGCCCTGTCTACGCAGCCCTCCTGTCCTACGGAGATCTGCGGGTCGCCCTGCCGAGTCTGGCCTCGGACGTGCAGATCTCTGCCGACCGTCCGGTCTACGTACTGACGGTGCACCACACGATCCAGAACTGGGGCGCGCTCTCGGGCACGGTGGCCAAGACCTGGGACGTCTACACACTCGTCTGCGATGGACCCACGGGGGACACGATCGCCTCCGGCACGGGGACGGACATCGAAGCGCTCGGGATCGAGGGAGAGTACGTCGAATAGCGCCGACGAGCGCGCCCTGCGATGCGGCGGCGCCTCGGCTTGTCCTCACAGGGGACGAGCGATGATCGCCTCCCGGCGCCGGCGCTCGTCCTCAGCCCGCAGGGGCACCTGGAGGAGTGGTCACGAGCAGGTACCGTGCCGCGCCTCCAGCGTCCGCCGGCACCGACCAGCGGTGCGGGCGTGACGTCTCGATCGTGATCGACTCGCCGGCAGACACCGTGTGAGACGCTCCGTCGGCGTAGGTCAGCATCGCGGTGCCCTCGGTGACGAAGACGAACTCCTCGCCCTGATGCACGAAGTCGACGTCGTCGGACTGCCCCGGCTGCGCAGTGAAGAGGTACGCCTCCGTCCGCCGGCCCGGGCCGCCCGCCACCAGCCGAGCGCGCGGGGCGTGCGGCTCAGTCGTCTGCCCTGAATTACATCCCTACAGCCGAGCGGGTCGCAGCAAAATCCGAGCAACGGCGGCAGAAGTCCGGGGGGCGACAACCCGGAGTTCGAATCTTAGAAGGCCCGTTGGTCCCCTCAGCGGAGGTGAGGTGTGAGCAAGACGAAGACCCGGTCGAGGACCCAGCCGACGAGGTGATCGAGCAGCAACATCGCGTTCTCCCCGTCGGACGTCAAACCGGGGACGTCGAGGCGAATTGTCGCATGCCGGAGTACGGCGACGTTATCGAGATCTACGTCATTGGCGAATTCGAGAACTACGGCAGATCCGATGCCGGCTACCGTCTGGCCGGTGACGTGAGCTTCAGAAACATGCAGCATTACGCCGTCTGCAGGCGAGAAGCCCTGCGTGCCCGTCGTGGATGTCGTGAGCAGCTCTGAGTGATGGCGCTGGGTCTTTGCGAGCTCCGATAGAAGAGCCAGTACGTGAGTCTCGGGAGCCTCCGGTGTTCCGGCGTAGGGCTGAAGGGAAAGGACGTCGGCGCGGGCGCTCTCGCTGAGCAGGTGTACCCGGCGCCGGACCCAGACTTCTTCCTTCAATGCGGCCGGAAAACCAACTCCCGTCTTCTGCGCGGCGGTGAGCCTGCCCTGCTCGTGGACAGCGAGGGCCATCGCGAGATGTTCGAGAGAGAACTGGAGATTGATGAGGATGTTCTGCACCAGCTCGCCGGCTCGGTCTGGGAGGTCCTCGGCCACCTCGACTATGACCTGGGTCATCTCGTCTCCGCGCTCGAAGCGCATACTGCTAGCCCGTTCGTTCCAAGAGACGACGATGTCGCCGAGCTCAGCGAAGTCCCGCCGCGCCCGCTCGTAGAGGCGCATAAAGCTCTCGCCCTTGAACTCGTCCCGGATGACATCCAGCCTCGCCCGATTCGCCTCGGCACGCCGTTCGTCCTCTGCCTCCCACTCGGCCTGCTCCCGAAACATCTGCTCGTACGCGGCGACCCCATCCCGCTCAGCCCGGGCCTGGGCGTTCCTCTCGTCCCGCTCCGCGCGCCGCCGAGTGGTACGCGCTTCCCTCGCTGCTTTGCGCGGATCCACCACAACGACACCCCTTCGTCATGCCATCCGTCCGACGGCGGCACGACACTACCGGCCGGGCGACCGATGAGCCACAGGGGGCACACCCCGCCGCGGTCCGCGGGTGGGACTGCTGCAGGCGGAGCCCTCTGCCGGTTCTCAGTCGGGCAGGCTCTGCCAGATCACCGACTCGACGGGGTCGCCGTCCGACGTGCACTCGTCCGGAGTGTCCTCGAGCGTGAGGTAGCCGCCGCCGCCCTCCACGACGTCGCCCGTCGTCAGCGCTCCTCGACCAGGGACGTCGATCGTCCGGCCGTCGCCACTGAGGCGCGAGCCGACCGGGAACACCAGCGGGAGGGCCGTCCCGTCGTTCTGCACGGCCAGGCAGCCCTCGTCGGTCGTCGTGAGAGTTCCGGCGATCGACGCCTGCATCACCAGGTCGGGGGCCTCGGAGGCGACCATCGCGGTGACGCCCTCGCTCCGCTGCACCGCGGCGTCGGAGCCGGAGCACGCCGTGAGCGTCATGGCCGAGGCGGCGCACAGCAGCACCGTCAGTGGGCGGAGTCGTCGACGAGGAATCATGAGAACAGCCTACGAATCCCTCCTCGGCGGAGTCGTACCGCTCAGCACTCCCCCGCTGGACACTGCACCGCGCGGGGCGGGTGACCGGTAGCCGAAGGGTCGCTCACCTGCCCGCACAGGGTCGCTCCACGGGCCGACGGCCGGCAGGGTCAGCACGGCACCCACCGCAGTGACCGCCGCGAGCAGGACGCCGACCGGGACAGCGACACGGGGACGGTAGGCGCCGATGACGAGGGTGGAGAAGGTCAGGAGCGCGCCGACTCCGACGAGCGCGAACCATTGGACGAGCGGCCAGGCCGGCCCGGCGAGGCAGTCGACGGGCGGGTCGTTCACCTCGAGGAACGTGCTGCGGTAGTCGCCCGCGCAGCCGAGGAGGATGAGCCAGTTCGTCACGGCGCCGAGCCCTGCGAGGACGACGCTGGAGACGGCGCCGACGACTCCGATGAGCGCGAGGATCGACGCGACGGCGTCGGAGGCGGCCGTCCTGGTGGTCCGCCGGCTCATGGTCCTCCAGGCGAGAACGTCGCGGCCGAGGCCGGACCGGAGGAAGAAGGCACGCGCAGGCCAATTCCGGGTCGACCCGCGTGCCGATCCTGAGGGCTCACCGCTCGACCGAGCGCGCGGGCAGGTGGGAGGCCGCTCCGCGCCGCCGGCTCAGTGCCCAGACGAGCGCGCCCGCGAGGAGCACCGCGCAGGTCAGCCCGGCGACGTGCAGGACGAGCGACGGCACGCCGTTCTCGGGGAGCAGGAAGCCGTACGGCACCCACCAGTCGGTCGCCCCGCGGACGAGCACGACGACGACCCAGACGATCGGGTAGGGCAGGACCACCCACAGCCGGCGCCAGGAGAGCTGTCCGCGGTCGGCGACGACGATCCAGTCGAGGAGGACGAGCGCGGGGAGCACCACGTGCAGGACGGCACTGACCCAGGGCGGGGCCGTCCCGGTACCGGGAACGAGAGTGTTGTAGATCACGGCGACGACGATCAGGTAGGCCGTCGCCGCGCCGCGGACGTGGCTCAGCCACACCGGGGTCGGACGGCGGGCGAGCGCGATCGAACCGGCGACGATCAGCACCGCGCTGGCGAGGAGGCTGGTCTGGTTCGTGAAGTAGCCGAAGTAGTCGAACGGATTCGGCTCGCCGGCCGCGATGCTCAAGGCGTAGGTGTGGAGGATCACCGCGACCGCGGCTGCACCGACGGCGATGCGCGCAGCGCCCACGAGAGGGCGGATCGATGCCGGGGTAGCCACCGGCTCAGCCTAGGAGCCGTCGCGCTCGATGCTGACCCGCGACAGACTCCTCCCCTTTCGGGATGTGGGCCGAGGACTTGTTCCACCTCAATGCGTTCCGCTTCCCTTCGGACGACCGAGGCCACGAGCAGAACAGAGGACCGGCGCGTGGACGAGTTCGAGGGTTCAGACGGCTTCCTCCCGTCGCTGGTTCTGGGCGTCCTTCCGTACCTCCTCATGGTCGCCCTGGTCTCGATCGTCACGTTCGGCAACCTCCAGTGGGTCGGAGAGCGCGGGCGGCCCCGTCCGCAGCCCGAGGGATCTCCCGTGAGAGGGTGATCCGCATGCAGCCCACGACAGCGGTCCGGATCTTGGTGGTCGCGGCGGCCGTTCTCTCGTCCGCTCTGCTCTCCGGCTGTGCAGGCACTCCCGCGGAGCCGACCGTCGAGCGGACGTCGCAGATGGCCGTCGACTACCCCTCCTACGACCTGCCGCAGCTCGTCGGGCAGGCCGATCGCATCATCGAGGGCACCGCCGTCTCGACCCGCGACGCCGTCCTGTATCCGACCTACGAGGGCACCGATCCGCTCTTGAACCCGCTGAGCGAGGCGTCGGAGGAGGAGCAGCGCGCCGCCAGTCTCGAGGGCGCCATCGCCGTCACGGAGGTCGAGCTCGAGGTGACCGCCGTCCACAAGGGCGAGGCGGGAGACCGCCTCACCATCACGCAGACCGGCGGCGTCCTGGACGGGGTCCGCTACACGACCGTGCAGGAGCCCCTGCTCGTACCCGGGAGCTCCTACCTGCTCTTCCTGCACGAGGGCGAGCGTCCCGCCCTCCTCGGCGGGGGCGCCGGCAGCTACGAAGCGGCGGACGGCGGCTACCTCGCCATGGCCGCGCACGCACCCGTCGAGTCGTTGAGCCGCGACGAGCTGGCGCTCCTCCTCGCCGAGGACCGCCGCGCCACCGAGTGATGCGGGCGCCCGCCGGACTGCAGCAAGGGCTCTCGAATACGCGGTGGATCTACTTGGAAGAGACGCCCGCAGACATGCTGGTCGAGTAGCCCCGAAGGGGCGTATCGAGACCCACCACCGCATGAACGTCAGTCTCTTCCCCGCCCTGCGCTGGCGCCGAAGGCGCCCCCTCTGCTCGATACGCCCGCTCCGCGGGCTACTCGATCAGCATGGGAGGGCACACGCAGACTGGTCGACACATGCTGGTCGAGTAGCGCCGTAGGGGCGTATCCAGACCAGCGCCTCCGTGCACATGTGGATCTCGATACGCCCGCTGCGCGGGCTGCTCGATCAGCATGAATCGCTCATGCCCTGCAGACGCTCGACCGAGACCGACCCACGCTGTTCGAGTAGCGCCGCGGGCGCGTATCGAGACCCGCGCGAAGCCCGGCCGCGCCGGATGCTGCGGCCTAGTGCGCTCGCGGCCGGAGCGCGACCGGGAGGGTCAGCTCGCCGCGCTCGACCAGGCTCTGGAGGGCCTCGAGGACGGCGGCCTCCGGTTCGTACCGCGGCGCGTAGCCGAGGAGCGTCGTCGCCTTGTCGATGGAGAAGTACTGGCTGCGGTGCAGGTGGCCCCAGCTCGCGTCGGCGAGGTCGTCGCCCGCGCTGCGGCGGAACTCCTCCCAGCCGACGCTCTCCAGCACGGCCTCCTGCCCGAACCAGCCCGCGGCGATCTGCGCGAACCCGCGGACCGTGAGCGCCGAGGGAGCCACGATGTGGAAGTCCTCCCCCGCGGCTTCCTCGGGCCGAGCCACCGCGAGCTCGAACGCCTGGGCGACGTCGTCGGCGTGCACGTGGTGCAGGGACTCCGCGCCCGAGCCCGGCATGCGCAGCGTTCCGCCGGTGGCCAGGGTCTCCCAGACGGCGGGGTCGAGGTTGCCCAGCGGGCCGATCGGCGCCCAGCCGGGTCCGCTGATGTGGCCCGGGTGCAGCGTGGTGGTGCGCAGGCCGCCCGCGGCGGTCTCGGCCTTCAGGAGGAGGGCGATCGCCTCCTTCTGGCGGCCGTACTCGTCGATCGCGGGCGTGCCCTCGCCCTCCCGGATCGGGAGCTTCAGGGTGGGCCCGTAGCGCCAGACCGATCCGCAGCTGATCAGATGGCCGACGTGCCCGCGGAGCGCCTCGACGAGGGCCCGCGCCGAGTCGACGGTGAAGCAGACCAGATCGATCACCACGTCCGGAGCCAGATCGCGGACCCGGGCGGCGAAGACGCCGTCCTCGTCCTCCTGCTGCCGATCGGCGACGACGTTCCGCACCTGCTCCCACTCCGGGCCGGCGGTGTAGGGGGTGCTGGTGCCGCGGGTGATGGTCGTGACCTCGTGCCCGGCGCGGACGAGCCGGGGGACGAGGAAGGAGCCGATGTGGCCGCTCCCGCCGATGACGACGACGTGCATGGTGGCTCCTCGGGGATGTGACGGGCGGTGCGCTCCACTCCACCACACTCGCGACCGGCGGCGCTGGTGACCCTCCCCTGCTCGGACGTCGGTCGCGCTGCCCTGCGCACCGGCTCAACCGGGACGTCACGAGCGAGGGCGGGAGAGCCTGCCGTTCAGAGGGCCGCGGGTGGCACCGGTGGCGGGTTCGGGATCTCGAAGACGGCCGAGCGCGGCCACATCAGCGTCGGCATGCGCATCTGCTCGGGCCCGCCGATGGCCAGCGCTGTGTCGAGCAGGTCCGCGGCGTGCGCGAGGACGTGCTCGACGTAGGCGGGGTGCACCCAGTGCGGTCCGGAGAAGGCGGAGATCAGGTCCTGGAGGGCACGGACGGAGTCGTGCTGATTCTCGTCCCGCGGGGTCATGGCGGCTCGGATCGCTAGGAGAAGCCCGCTCGGCCGAGCGATGTCACCCATCGGCGGGAGAGAGGTCGTGCACCTCCGCGACGCGGCCGGCATCCGTCACAGTACGCCTCGGACGACCCCGAAGAGGTGTTTCACGAATATCCCGGTGACACCGCAGAAACAGCCCTGCGCGTCTCCGTCCGGGCGATTGCGCGACCGATCGTCCCGGATCGGTGCGAGCAGTGCGGAACGGGGCTAGTCTCAGAGCCCATCCGAGACCTCGCGTGGCGAACCGCACCCTTCCCGGGCGCACACGACGGCGGGACCCCCATGGGCAGGCTGCAGGACGACTCCGGCCGCGGGACCGACGTCGACGACCGGCTCCTCGCTCCCCTGCAGCTCGTGATCGGGACGGAGCTCGGCACGAGCGAGTGCACGCGCGTACCCGGCTTCTTCTTGTGAGCACCAGTCGGCCGGGCGGCGCCTTCGGCGAGGAGATCGACCGGCTCCTCGCCTCCATCACCACTATGCTGCCCGGCGAGGACGCGGCCACCTCCGTGCTCGGCGCTCCCTTCGACATGCAGACTCTCGCGGCGACCAGCCGTCGAGCGGCGACTCTCGACGAGACGCAGATCGACCTCGGCGAAGGGCCCGCCTGGAGCGCGTACCGCGCCTACCGCCCTGTCGAGATGCAGGTCGACGACGAGCGGCACTTCGCCGCATGGCCCGTCTTCGCGCTCTCCGCAGAGGCGGCAGGAACGAGGACGGTCCTCGCCGTCCCTCTGGTCATCGGCACCTCGAGCATCGGCGCGGTCACCCTGTACAGCAGCGCCTCGATGCGGCTCGACGCCGAACAGCTGCAGCTCGCGGGCCGACTCTCGGGAGCGCTCGCCAGGGCCGTGGTCGATCAGGCGATCACCCTGCCGGAGAACGGGAGGCTCGCTCGTGATCCCGCGCTCTCGCGCCGGGAAGTGCACCAGGCGACCGGGATGGTGATCGGCCAGACCCGGTCGACACCGGCGGACGCCCTCGCGATCATCCGCGCCTACGCCTTCGCGGAAGGCATCGGAGTGCGCGACGTGGCCGCACTCGTCCTCGCCGGATCGCTCGACTTCTCCCACGATCCGCCCGCGTGATCCCCCTTTTCCGAGGCGGTCGCCTGCGGGCCTGGTCGGCGGTGATCAGTGCACTCGGCGCCGATCAGCTCGCCGGCGAGACGGTCGATGCGCTCATTCCAGCTCGGTCCGTGGGGCGACAACGGTGGCAGCGCGGTCACGGCAGCGGAAGCTCTTCCGCTCTGTCGGCGCCTACGATCTGGCGATGGTAGAGAAGCAGCTTCCAACCTCGGAGAGTGAAGTCATAGCGCGATCCTGGCTGCGGACAATCCCACCACCTGGACCGCCGCTCGCACCCACATGCCTAGGTCGAGCGCTACGAAGAACACCGTCTGTCCTACGATCGGGAAACGACCGAGCCCTCGAGGGCTCGAGAGGTTGGTCCATTCGATGCGACGAAAGGCTGTGGCGGTCACAGCGCTCGTGGTCCTGGCGGTAGCAGCGCCGATCACCGCCTGGAGCGTCCTCTGGGAGAACACGATCTCGTCGGCTCGGTGCACAGTGACGGAGGTCGTCGACATCCACGCCCGCTACACCCCGAAGTTCGAGGTCGAGACGACTGAATGCGGGACCCTCTTCCTCTCGGGCGGGAACGGTGCGTCCGATCAATGGGTGACGGAGCAGGCGCAGTCGTTGACCCCCTCTGCCGGCTACGACTTCGTGCTGAAGGGATGGAGCTGGTGGACCTCTCAGCGTTCCATCGTGTCGATCGCATCAGCGCGATGAACGTCGACGGCGCAACGACGACGATCGACTCACCTCGAGCGGGACAGGCGGGGCGGGACGGTCGGGGCGCCGGCACCGTCAACTCGAGAACGCTGCACGCGTCCCTAGGGGACGTACTCCTGGGACCAGTAGTCGGCCCGCACCTTCAAGAGGGGCCCCTCGACACTGGAACTCACCGAAAGCAATGACGACGCCCACTAGACCGACCAGGAGAACCCGTGTTCCTTGCGCTCCTCGCCGGCGCTCCCGCCGTGATCGGGGTCCTCTGGCTCGTCAACCTGTCAGGAGACGGGTCCCAGGAGAAGGTGCGGCGAGACACCTGCATCGGCGCCCTTGTCGTCAGCATGCTGTTCGTCGTCGGAGCCGTCGTCCTCTGGTTCGTGCCGGTGGACACGAGCAACGATGCTCAGGGGTCGTTCGGCGCTTCCGCTGTCGCCGTCTCAGCGCTGCTCGTCAGCGGCATCCTCGGCCTCGTCCTCACCTTGATCCTCCGGCTCACGATGCGGGGAGAGGCCCGCGTCGATCGCAGGTGACGCTGAGCTCGGACGATCGGGCTCGCCGCAGGCCGCGCAGCGCGGCTCAGCACGCCATCGGAGCGCAGGTCCGGGCCGGGAGCCACTGCGGAAGAACACGAGAGATCCGGTCGGCGCTCCGCCGTACTCTCTCCCCCATGACGGACTACGCCCGACCCGCTGTCGAGGACCGCGTCTTCACCGACGAGGACGGCCGGCCGATCCCCTACGGGAACCGCTGGCGAGGAGGACCACCTCCGGACGAGAGCTACTCCGTCACCCGCGACACCGAGCGGTTCCGACCCGTCCACACGATCGCGGACGCCCTGCTCGAGTACCTCGCTCGCAGCTACGACGTCACGATCGAGGACGACCCGGCCCTCGCGGCCCGGGACGAAGCCGAGATCTCCTGGGCCGCCCGCGCCGTCCGCGTCACCCCGCGATCGGTCGACGCCGCCCCGCTGACGATCGTCTGGACCGTCTTCCCCGGCGTCCTCCTCCACGCCGGAGCACTGCAGCGGTTCAACTACCCCGTCTGCGGCTGCGACGCCTGCGACGACGACTGGACCGCCCTCGCGGACGACCTCGAGCGAACCGTCCTCGACGTCGTCGCGGGACGCTACGAGGAGAGCATCACCGCTCACGACGGCGGCATCACCGTCGCCTACCGCATCGGAGGCGGTGGTGAGCTGGGCATGTCGAGCGGCTACACCAACGAGGAGGGCGTGCATGAGGTGACCAGTCACGACGGGCAGCAGCTGTCCGCGCCCTGGAGCCGGGCGTGGCAGGCCTGGCCGGAACGCAGGCGCTGACGGACGCTCCGCACGGAGTCACCTCAGCAGGAGCGCGCCGGTCGGGCGACCGCGATCCCGCGCCGCCCTTGACCTCCCTCCCCTATCTTCCTATTCTTCGGTCATGCCCAGACGGAAGCAGGGAGCGGTCCTCCCCCTCGAGCTCGACCTCCTGGACGCGCTCATCGATGCGGGCGAGCCGACGCACGGCTTCGCTCTCGCCGCATCGCTCGCCAGTGGAGACGGCCGGCCGCTCACCGCGCACGGCACGCTCTACAAGGCGCTGGGGAGGATGCAGGAGCGCGGTCTCGTCTCGTCGTCCTGGGAGGACAAGGCGGAGGCGAACGCGCAGGGCCGCCCTCCGCGCCGCCGCTACGAGGTGACCGGCGAGGGACGCGCCGTCGCCCACGCGGCCGCCGCTGCCCGCTCGAGCGCTGCCGGTCGCGCCCCGTTCGTCCTCGGTGGAACGGCGTGAGCGCCCGATCGTCGGCGGCGGTGCGCCGCTCCACGGTCGCCGCGCTGCGCTGGTGCCGCTTCTACACCCGCGGACTGGATCCGCACTTCGCGACCGAGCGGGCGGAGGAGATCGCGTCCGACCTCTTCGAGCACACCCGGTGGGCCGAGGAGAGTGAGCAGGCTCCCCGCCGCACGGCTCGGCAGATCGCCTCGCGCACGGTCCGGGGCGCCGGGGCGGATCTGCTGTGGCGCCGCGCCCGACTCCACGAGGGAAGCGCGGAGATGCTCTTCGACGCGCGAGTGGGGTCGCTCTCCACCGCCCTCTGGGCTGTCGTGTTCGTGCTCGTCCTGGCCTCCGTCGTCGTCGGCGGGTGGGCGAGCACCCGCCTGGTCACGGAGAGTCCGGTGCCGTTCGCGACGACGGCACCGGTGTTCGCGGCGACCGCCGTCGCCGCGCTGGCTCTGCTGCTGCTCCTGCACCACCGGACCCGCCGTGCCGGCGCCGTGCTGGGAGCGGTCGCCGTCTCGGTCCTCCCGACGGTCGCGGTAGACGCGCTCTGGTACATCAGCGCCACGGTCCCCGTGCTCGTGTCCTCGGTGCCCTCCCTCGACCTCCTTCTCCTGCTGCTGGGAAACGCGCAAGGACTCGTCCTGCTCGCCGCCGCCCTCTGCTGGTCCATCGCCCGACGCCCCACCGGAAGCCAGGTCACGACATGACGGATCCCCGCCCTCGAGGCACCACCCGGCTGCGCGCCACGATCGCCCTCGCCGCGGGAGGACTGCTCCTCACGGCAGGCCTCGGCGCCGTCCTCGCCGCCACCACGGCGTCGGCCGTCCAGGACTACGACGACCGCTTCGCCGCCGCGCGGGCGGCCGACCCGCCCGTCGTCGAGGACGACGTCGCCTCGTCGCCGCTCCCCTCGATCACCCCCGCCGCCCACGAGCCGGGCACGCCGTTCGAGGAGGCGACGCCGACCGCCGCCCCCGACGGGCACCGCTACGACCAGTGGGGCGTCCGCCTCTACGACGTCTCCGACGCACCGGACGACATCACCTACCCGGCGAGCCTCGTCGGCGACGAGCTCGGCAACGCGGTCAGCTGGGTCGACATGCAGCTGCGCATCGCCGGCTGCATGCGCGAGGAGGGCTTCGACTACACCTTCAAGCTGTGGTGGGAGCGCTCGCCCGAGGACCGGGGCTCCGAGCCCCTCGCGGAGGACAGCGAGGCCATGGCCGCCCTCTACGGCACGAACCTCACCTCGACCGGCCCCTACGACTGGACGCAGGCCGGCTGCCAGGGCCGGATCGTGCACGAGATGGGCAACGACGACGCCCACTGACGCCCCGACGACGGAGCCCCGCGACGGGCGGGTCCTCGCGGCCCCTCGCCGACCGTGCTCCGCTCCCGCGGTGCGCTCAGACCTCGTCCTGACGTGTCGCCCAGCAGGCGGCGGAGGCCGACCCGCGTCGCAGAGGCGGCGGGCTGCCGACGGCAGCGCGACCGGTGAGCACCAGGCGGACCGGAGCACCCGGAGCCAGGACCGGAGCCGCCGCGGAGGAGTGCGGCGGACCGACTTCGAGTCACCCGCGCCGACCGGTTCCCGGCTCCTCCGTTCGAGGCCTCGAGAAGGGCGTATGGTCCGGCCATGACCGCACTCATCAGCACGGCGCCGACGACCGGATCCCCGATGACACGCCTCCCGGTGGCACCTCGACCGCGCACCGCCGTGCCGGTCCTCCCCGCGGACGATCTGCGGGAGGAGGCGGCTCGCCACACGCGGTTCTGGGCCTCGTACGACGCCGCACCCGGGTCGGTCACCGCCTGGGCCGACGCCGCTCTGTCGACGTGGCGGCGCCCCGCCCCGGCCCCCCGGTCGCCCGCCCGCGAGGGTCTCGACCAGTGGGACGAGGAGGGCGGGTACGACCCCGCCTGACCCCCGATGCCACCGAGGCGCGCCGTCCTCGAGCGCCGCGTCGGTGACGCCTCGACACCACCGCCGGAGGCGAGGTGGTCGAGTGCTGTCGCTCTCCGCGGTCCGGGCGCCCCGCTCGGACCGAGCGGAACTCCGGGCGGTCACTCCCCGCTGGTCTGAACGCTCGCCACGCCGTCGCAGGTCGCCGTCATCGCGGCGACGACCGCGGGGTCGTCCTGCGCGAGGTCGTCGCCGCCGCTCGTGACGGCGCCGTTGGTCGCGGTGCGCCCGTCGGCCGAGAGCTCCACCTGCGTCGAGGTGATGCTGTAGCGCCCATCGGCGTCCCGCGCGGCGAGGACGCCGGAGATCGAATGGTGGCCGTCGGCGTCGGCCGTACCGCAGGTGACGCCCGTTCCGGCGTCGCCGAACCCGGCGAGCACGAATCGGTAGGGCTCCCCGTCGACGCCGACCGGCGTCACGAACGCGCAGTCGGTGAACGCGAAGAGCGCGGCGGTCCTGCCGTCGCTGAGGACGGTCGCCGCGAGGGTCGGGCTCACCGCGACCGTCCAGCCGCGGTGGGTCGCCGGGCCCGCCAGCGTGTCCTGCTGCAGGAAGGTCGCGCCCGAGGCGGTGCGGATGCCGTAGTCGAAGCCGCCGTCCTCGTCGTAGAACGCCTGGTCCGCCCGGCCGTCGCCGTCGATGTCGCCTATCTCCGCCGTCGCGACGCCGGCCGGGACGGGGGTGTCGTTCGGGGTGCAGCCGGCCGAGGACGCGGGCGGTGCGGACGACGGTGCGGACGCGGAAGGGCTCGCCGGTGCGGCCGTCGCGCTGGACGCGGCCGTCGACGTGGACGCCGAGGGCGCCGTCGACGCCTGCGTCTCCTGAGCCGCCCCCGTCGAGCAGCCCGTCACGCCGGCGAGTCCGCCGATCACCGCGACGGAGAGCACGAGCAGACGGGGCGTGAACGGACGGGTCTTCCTGCTTGCCGATCGAACCATGACGACCTCCTCCATCACGATAGGACTGCCGGGCCGCTCGCGCCTCCCCGTGATCGCCGTCTTCCGGTCTCCCGGCGCCGGCTCAGCGCCCCGGCAGGGTGTCGAGCGCCCGGGACCGGGCGGCGAGGAGCTCGGCGTAGGTGCCGTCCCGCTCGGCCCAGCGCAGTCGCTGCGCGGCCCGGACG
The DNA here is from genome assembly GCF_022815545.1 of Rathayibacter sp. VKM Ac-2928. Taxonomy (NCBI): domain Bacteria; kingdom Bacillati; phylum Actinomycetota; class Actinomycetes; order Micrococcales; family Microbacteriaceae; genus Rathayibacter; species Rathayibacter sp. VKM Ac-2928. The sequence goes on along the minus strand of NZ_JALGRU010000004.1, from coordinate 488,418 downwards.
ACGATCTCGTCCGGGGTCGGCTCCTGCGTCAGGAGCTCGAGGACCTCGTCGAGGTAGGCGTCGAGGGGCAGGGCCGCCGGGTTGACGGCCTCCTGGCCCGCGGTCGCGACGGCCGGCGGGACGAGCTCGGTCACCCGGACGCCCGTGCCGGCCAGCTGCGCCCGCAGCGACTCGGTGTACGCGTGGACGCCCGCCTTGGACGCGCCGTAGCTGGGCATCAGCGGGAACGGCAGGAAGGCGATCCCCGAGGACACGGTGACGATGTCGCCGCCGCCCCGGCCGAGGAGGTGCGGGGTGAAGGCGTCGACGGCGCGGATCGTGCCGAGCAGGTTGACGGCGACGGTCCGCTCCGCGGTGGCGAAGTGGGCGGGGTCGCGGAGATCCTCCTGGAGCAGGACCCCGGACATGGTGACGACCGTGTCGAGGCCGGGATGCGCCGCCAGCACCTCGTCCCTGGCCCGGGTCACGGAGTCGGCGTCGGTGACGTCGATCCGGACGGTCTCGAGGTCCTCGACCCGGGCGGTGTCGCGTCCGCCGACGACGACGGTGCTGCCGGCGGCGGCGAAGCGGCGGGCGAGGCCGAGGCCGATGCCCGAGGTGCCGCCGATGACGAGGACGGTGCGGTCGGTGATGTCCATGGTGTCTCCTCCTGGGGGAACGGGTCCGCGGTGAGCGGCTCGGCTCGATGGTCGTCGCCGCCGCCGGGGGCAGCCAGGTCCCGGCGGATCCGGGGAGTGGCAGGGCCTCTCTCCGCGGGCGACGGGGTGGGTATCGTCGGCCCCATGGATGTCGACGCACCGGCGAACGCGCTCGGCGAGTACCTGCAGGCCCGGCGCGCGCTCGTCGCTCCCGAGCGGGTGGGCCTGCCGCCGGGGACGCGGCGGCGGGTGCCGGGCCTCCGCCGGGAGGAGGTCGCCCTCCTCGCCGGCATCAGCGCCGACTACTACGTCCGCCTCGAGCGCGGCCGCGACGACAACCCCTCCGCGCAGGTGCTCGAGGCCATCGCCCGGGTCCTGCAGCTGGACGACGTCGAGACGGCCTGGCTGCACGACCTCGCCGCGCCGAAGCCCCGCGTGCGGCGGCGCGCGCGGTCGGCGGAGCAGGTCCCCGCGCGGCTGCACCACCTCCTCGCCGCACTCGAGGTCCCCGCGTTCGTCGAGGGCCGCTACTTCGACGTCCTCGCCTCGAACCGGGCGGCCGTGTCGCTCTCGCCGCGGCTCGCTCCCGGCCACAACCGCCTGCGGTCGCTGCTGCTCGATCCGGAGGAGCGCCTGTTCCACCGCGACTGGGAGACAGCGGTCGAGTCGTTCGTCGGCGTCGCCCGGCAGACCCTCGGCCAGGACGCGAGCGACCCCCGCGCGGTCGAGCTCGTCGGCGAGCTGTCCCTCGCCAGCGCCCGCTTCCGCACCCTCTGGGCCCGGCACGACGTCCGCCCGCTCCGCGGCGGCACCGCGACGATCGACCACCCCCGGGTCGGCCCCCTCGACCTGCACCGCGAGAAGCTGCCGGTCGACGGGCTCGTCCTGGTGATCTACTACCCCGACGAGCACGGCGACAGCGCCGACCGCCTCCGCCTGCTCGCGGCCTGGGACGGCAGCACACCCGAGTCCGCCCTCGGGGCGCGCGACTGACGGTCCCCGGGACGATGTCAGAGCCGCGGCGCCCGCGGGGACGATGCCGGAGTCACGGTCCTCGTCGGACGGTCCCCCTCGGGTTCCGGCTCGTCGGTGAGGCGCAGCCCGCCCGGGGCGTAGGAGTCCGCGATCCAGCGCCGCACCCAGGCCTGGTTGAGGACGACGCGATCGACACTGGCGTACCGGAAACGGAGCGCGCTGGCGGGATGCAGCCAGATCGAGGTGCGACCGCTGCCCACGGCAGGCAGGTCCTTCCAGGAGAGGTAGAAGCTCTCGCCTCGGCCGAGCTTGGTGCCGATGACGACCTGGAGGTGACCGAGGAGGCGGTCCTCGAAGTCCACGTCGAGCCGCGAGTCGTAGACGAGTCGTCCCATGGGGATCCTGACGTCGGGTGCATCCGGAATGGATGCCGTGGCCACGCGAAAGGGGTCCTGATGGGGTCGGAACGGAGGCTACGCCCGAACGGGCCGGAATCCTCACGCTTCGTCGATATCGGTGCGACATCCCGCTCCTGGCCCCCCCGAGCGCTTCCCAGAGCGACTCGGGAGGTCTGGGTTGCAGACACACGGGGTTCCGGATCCGGATCGGAGGCCGTGAGGAGGGGGCTCACTGTCCTGGCGGCGCCGCCTCTGCGCGGGTTCCCGTCGGCTGCGCGCACTCCGGCGTGACCGACAGGCGCCGCAGTGCGGAGCCGGCCCGACCTGCGCGGCCGCGCGGAGCGCCTCGCTCCGCAGGACGAGCGGCGGTCGGCTACCTCCTGCTCGCCGGTCCCGGCAACCCCGTCCCCGCCCGGGCGACGCATCGCCGACCATGGAACGGTGCAGCAGCTGAGCAACGCCCTCCGGAGCTCCTTCCCGGCCGGCGGCGGAGACCGCCGTGACTGAGCCGGGCGAGGAGCCGGGCCCCTTCCTGTCCTGGGTCGGCGCGCTCGAGGAGGTGGGCGACGACGACGTGCCGGTCCTGCAGGCGGTCGGCTTCCTCAGCGTGAGCCTGCGCCTGAGCGCGGACGCGGCGTTCGCCGCTCTGCGCGACGAGGCCCGAGCGCTGACCCTCGACCTGCGGGAGGTCGCTTCCGAGGTGATCACCTTCCGCCGGACCATCCCCGCACCCGAATGAGGGGCCGGCGGGCGGACGGCGGGGCACACCGGTCGGATCGACGAGCGGCCGGGTCCGCGGCACGGGTCTGTTGCCCCGCATCCCTGTCCTCTAGCGGACATGTCCGCTAGAGGATCTTGCCGCGGACACTCCCCCACTGCGACACTCGCCCCGATGAGCACACACGGCGTCCGCGACCCCCGCCCCTCCGACGTCGCGAGGCGCACCGTGCTCGGGGCGGCCTGGTCGACCCCGGTCGTCGCGGTCGCGACGGCCGCGCCGATGGCCGCGGCGAGCACCGCCGGGCTCACGGCCCGCCTGTCCTGGGACGGCCCGAGGGGCGTCCAGACGGAGTCGTCCCTCCTGTTCCTCACCCTGGAGTCGCCCTCACGCGGCACTCCGGTCGTCCGCGGGACCGGCAGTCTCACCCTGACCGTCCTCGAGGAGTACGCCTTCTCCCCCGCGAAGTCGGTCGTCGCGCCGGCGGGGTGGACGGTGATCAACGACAACGGCCGGACGATCACGATCCTCGCCCCCGACGGCGTGAGCGCGGGGACCAAGGGCTTCAACGTCGAGTGGGGTGAGCTGTCCGGCAACTGGACGACTACGGCCACCTGGACCGAGAGCGAGGTCACCGGCTCCGTCTCGTCGACCATCGAGGTCGGGCCGCGGGGCTTCCCCGTGCTCGAGTGGCTGACGAACCCCGCCGTCTTCGGCGGGACGTCGACGCTCCGGCTGCTGGTGCCCGCCGACTGCTACGCGATCGGCTACCCCGGACTCCTGCTGATCCCCGCCGAGCTCTTCGACGCGTCGACGATCGCCCTGCCCGCGGGCTGGAGCGTCGTCGACGAGGACAGCGCCGCGTTCGCGTACCTCACCGGTCCGACCGTCGCCGGTGCGGCCGACTTCGCCTTCACCTTCGGCCCGGGCTCGACCACGACCAGCCCGGTCGTGCAGTGGATCTCCCCGACGGCACCGGGGACGACGCCGATCCAGCCCCGCCCGCCCCTCCGGCTCACGCCCGCCTGACGCGGCGCCGCCGGCGCACGGCTGCCGCTGGGTCTCGATACGCGCCTGCGGCGCTACTCGACCAGCATGCAGGGCGCGGAGCCGCACGCAGCAGGCAGCGCACCCATGCTGATCGAGTAGCCCGCGCAGCGGGCGTATCGAGATCCACCATCACCGACACGTCAGGCGACAGCGGGTCTCGATACGAGCCTGCGGCGCTACTCGACCAGCATGCAGAGGGCTCCGCCTCCGCCTGCTGCGGCGCACCCCTCCGCCGGCTAGGCCGGGTTCGACTTCAGCAGCCGGGTCACCGCGATCATCGCGCCGCCCACCACCGCGGGGATCCCGCCGCCGGGGTGCACCGACGCTCCGACCCGCCACAGCCACGGCCGCAGGCGGTCGTGGTACGCGGGCCGGTGGAAGGGCCCGCTCTGCCAGGAGGGCCGCGCCGCGCCGTAGAGCGCGCCGTGCGGTTCGCCGCCCTCGCCGTAGTACTGCGGATCGAGCACCGTCTGCTCGTCGAGGAGGTCGGTGAGGAGCCCGTCGAGCCTCATCGCCCGCGAGACGCGCTCGACCTCGCGCCGCACGAAGGGGTGCTCGGCGGTGTACCGGCCGCCGTCGGCGGGCGCGGTGAGCAGGACGCCGAGGGTGCTGTGCGGATTCGGGTACACCTCGCCCGCGCGGTACTGGTTGACGAACACCATGGTGTCCGCCGGCTCGTCGCCCGCCTCGAGGCTGCGGTGCAGCGCGGCGGGCCGGGTCGGCAGCACCACGCTGTGCGTCGCGATGCTCGCCGGCAGCTCCTCCCGCAGCACGCCGTAGAGCGCGATCGCCGAGCAGGAGAGGGTGCGGGGGCGCAGGCGGGGCAGCGCCGGCAGCCGCGACGGACCCGTCAGCACCTCCAGCCGGTCGGCGTCCAGAGCGCTGACGACGAGGTCGGCCGGATAGTGCCCGGTGTCCGTGGTGACCGACCCGCGCTCGATGCGGATGACCGCCTCGCCGGTGCGCACCTCGACGCCGGCCGCCTCGGCCAGCCGGCTCAGCGCCAGCACGATCTCGTACACGCCGCCGCGGGGCACCCAGGCCCCGGTCTCGGCCATGATCGCCGGCATGCTCGCGTAGAGGGCGGGGGTGCGCGCGGGCGAGACGCCCGCGTTGAGAGTGTGGATCGCGATGATCTCGCGCAGCCCCTCCGGCAGCCAGGGCAGGCCGTCGAGGTAGGCGCGCGTGGTGAGCCGCGAGCCGTAGACGGCCAGCAGCCGGCGCAGCGCCGGGAGCGCGGCCCGGTCGAGCGGGTCGGCGAGCAGCAGCTCGGTCACGTCGTCGGCGAGGGGCGCGTGCAGCTCGGAGAAGCGCCGCCAGGCCGGGTACCAGGGGTGTTCCGGCGCGACCGGCAGCGAGGTCTCCTCCCCGTCGTAGTAGTAGCGGCCCACCTCGGGCATCCGCACCAGGTCGAGCCGGCCGGCGTCCCGGACGCGCTCGGGGGCGCGGTCGCCGTCGCCGAGGCGCCGCAGCAGCTCGTCCCACACCGCCGGGAACGTCACCAGGGACGGCCCGGTGTCGATGCGGTCCTCGCCCAGCTGGAGGCGGCGGCTCTTGCCGCCGAGCTCGGCGGAGGCCTCCAGGAGGGTGACCCGGTGGCCGGCGCGCGCGAGCAGCGCGGCCGCGGTGAGCCCGCCGATCCCGCCGCCGACGACGACGACGCGGCTCATGCGGAGCCTCCCAGCACGATCGAGACCAGCAGCAGGACCCCGGTGAAGGAGCCCGCGATGTACGGGAAGGCGACCGACAGGCGGTAGAGCCGGTGACCGGTCTCCGGCGTCGGGTCGCGCAGCAGGCGCACGACGAGGACACCGGCGATCAGGAGGTTGACCGCGGCGACCGGCACGCTCACCAGGGCGAACAGCACTGTGGAGACGAGCCACCAGGCCCCGCTCCACAGGGCCGTCCCGCGCGCCCCGAGCCGCACCGCGGTGGTGGTGATGCCCGCGTCGCGGTCCTCCACGATGTCCTGCACCGCGTCGAAGGCGTGCTTGGCCACACTCCAGGCCATCAGCCCGAGGGCGGCCGGCCAGACCGGCGACACTTCGAAGGCGGCGGGCACGATGACCAGCGGCAGCGCGTAGGCCGCGTTGCTCAGCGAGTCGAGGAAGGGCCGCGCCTTGAAGCGCAGCGGCGGCGCGGAGTAGAAGACGAAGACGCCGGCGTAGAGCAGGATCGCGGCGTTCGCGAGCGGCGGCAGCGCGAGGAGGAAGTAGACCAGGAACGGGACGTTGGTCGCCGCGACGGCCCAGGCGATCAGCCGCACCTCGGACTGCCGGATCCTCGCGCCCTCGATCGAGCCCTTGCGGGGATTGGCCGCGTCCGTGTCCTGGTCGTAGATGTCGTTGACGCCGTAGATCAGCACGTTGAACGGCAGCGTGAGCCACAGGATGATCGGCAGCGCCCGCAGGTCGAACAGCGCGCCGGTGAGCCACACGGCGACGAGTCCGGAGCCGATGGTGTTGATCCAGAGCACCGGGCGCGAGATGTGCACGAGGCGGCGCACGACCGCGCCGATCGCGAGCGGTGCGGTGCTCGCCGTCCGCTCACTGCCATCAGTCACTCGCCCGAGGCTACCCGGCCCCTCGACGCGGGGTGATGACTTGCGGGCCACACTGGGGGGATGCGTATGATGCTCGCCACCGCCGGCACCCGCGGCGATGTGGAGCCCTTCGCGGCCCTCGCCCGGCACGCCGTCGCCCGCGGTCACGAGGTCCTGCTGGCCCTGCCCGACGACGCGGACGCCCCCGAGGGCGTCGACACCGTGGCGCTCGGCCTGGACGCGCGGCGGATGCTCTCCCCCGCCGGCCGCACCCCGTGGGCGCTCGCGAACCATCTGCGCCGGGAGGTGCGGCCCGCAATGCGGCGGATGCTGGCCACCGCGGTGCGGGAGACGATCGCCTTCGAGCCCGACGTGGTGGTCCACCACCCGCTGATCCTCAGCGCGCCGATGGCGGCGGACGCGCTCGGCGTGCCCCGGGTGCTGGTGGAGTTCGCTCCGGTGGCCACCCCGAGCGAGCGCTTCCCCGCCGCCGGCGGCCCCACGGCCACCCGCGACCTCGGCGCCTACAACCGGCACACCTACGCCGTGCCGCGCAGTGCCGCGCGGCTCTTCGAGGCCGACGTCGCCCGTGCCGCCGCCGAGCTGCCGGGCGGTCGCCGTCCGAAGCAGCGCTCGCCGTCGCGCGCGACGCTCATGGCCGTCAGCTCCGCGCTGCTGCCGCGCCCCGACGACTGGCCGGAGCGGGTGCACCAGACCGGGGCGTGGCACGGGGAGGATCCGGCGGCCGCCGTCGACCCGGGGGTCGCCGGATTCCTCGCCGCCGGCCCGTACCTCGTCGCCTCCTTCGGCTCGATGGCCGCCGGCGACGCGGCGGCCCGCGGGGGCGCGATCGTCGCCGCCGCGCGAGCGCACGGCCTGCGGGTGCTGCTCGTCACCGGCTGGGGCGGCCTCGCGCTGCCGGCGGAGTCCCGCGGTCACGATGTGCTGGCCGTGCGGTCGGCGCCGTTCGACGCGGTGCTGCCGGGCGCGGCGCTCGCCGTGCACCACGGCGGGGCCGGCACCTCCCACACCGTCGCGCGGGCCGGCGTGCCGGCGGTCGTCGTGCCCGTCACCGCCGACCAGCCGTTCTGGGCCGCGCAGCTGCACCGGCAGGGCCTCGCCGCCGCCCCGGTCCCGCTGCGCCGGCTCTCGGCCGGCACCCTCGTGCCCGCGATGACCGACGCCCTGTCCCGCCGCGAGCGGGCCGCCGAGGTGGGCCGCCTCCTGCGGAGCGAGCACGGGGTCCAGCGGGCGCTGGACGTGCTCGAAGCCCTCTGAGCCGAGGCGACCCGCTCGAGGACCGCCTCGAGGACCGCCCGGAGGATCGGCTCGTGGACAGCGACAAGACCGAGGGCGGTTGTCGGTGACCTGAGTGAAGACCATGCCGCGGGTCCGCCCGGAAGACTGGAGGCATGGATCAGGACAGCGTCAGCATCTCCTCCGAGCTCGCCCAGGTGTCGTCGCACTGGACGCCGCGGGTCGTCGGACGGGTGAACGATCAGTACGTGAAGGTGGCCAGGCTCCTCGGCGAGCTCGTCTGGCACTCGCACGACGAGGAGGACGAGATGTTCCTCGTCGTCTCGGGCCGGCTGCGCATCCAGCTCGAGAACCGGCCCGACGTGCATCTCGCTCCCGGTGAGTTCTTCGTCGTCCCCCGCGGTGTGCGGCACAATCCCGTGGCCGAGGAGGAGGTCGAGATCGTGCTGATCGAGACCGTCACCACCGCTCACACCGGCGACGTGGTCGTCGCCGGCACCGTGCCGATCGCCGCGCAGCTGAACCGCTCCTCCGAGCCCGGGGCCTAACCGCTCACTCGACGCCGGAGCCGCCCTGCTCGACGCCGGGTTCCGATCGCCGGGCCTCCGCCCGGGTGTACTCTCTCCTCATCTGAGGTAAAAAGCAGTCCGCGCTCGTCCGCGGTCTGTGCGCACACGCGGCATCGAGTGATCCGCCACTTCTTCCCCGTGAAGGAGTGCGCCCATGGTGATCGACGCCCCCGATCCGCCCCGCGAGGCACGGCCCCACGCCGCCTGCGCGAGGAGCGGGTCGCCCTCACCGGCCTGTCGGCCGCGTCCCTGCTCGGGATGCTCGACAGCTCGATCCTCACCGTCGCCCTGCCCGCCCTCGGCCGCGGCCTGCACCCGTCGACCACGGGCCTGCAGCGGGTGACCGGCGCCTCCTCGGTCGCGTCCGGCGGCCGCGGTCCTCGCGGGGACCGGCTTCGTGATCCGTCAGCGCACCGCCCGACCTCCTCCGCTTCCAGGACGCGATCACCGTCGCCGCCCTGACCCTCGCTCTCGCCGCCGCGGTGCTCGTCGCCGCCGACGCCCTCCGTTCCCGCACCACCTCGACCCAGGAGACCACCGATGTCCGACATCCTCACGCCGCCGCCCTTCGACCCCGAGCTCGCGACCTTCCTCGACCGGCTGCAGGAGCGCGGACCCTTCACCCTGACCACGGCGATGCTCCCGCGCATGCGCGAGCTGGAGACGACGGAGCAGGAGCTCGACGACGCACTGCGCGCCCGCGGCCTCGAACGGCGCACCGTCACCGTCCCCGGGCACGACGGTGATCCGATCGACCTCGGCATCCTCCAGCGCGCCGGTCGCACCGGCACCGCCCCCTGCTTCTTCACCATCCACGGCGGCGGCATGATGTTCGGCCACTACCTCGGGAACCTCGACTCCTACGACGACTGGCTGCTCACCCACGACGTCGTCCTCGTCACCGTCGACTACCGCCTCGCCCCCGAGCACCCCGATCCCTACCCCGTGGAGGACTGCTACGCCGGTCTCGTCTGGACCGCCGAGCACGCCGACGCACTGGGCGTCGACCCCGACCGCATCGTCCTGGTCGGCCAGAGCGCCGGTGGCGGACTCGCCGCGGGCACCGCCCTGCTCGCGCGCGACCGCCGGGGACCGTCGATCCTGGCCCAGATCCTGATCTCCCCGATGCTCGACGACAGCGATTCGACCGTCTCGACGAGGCAGATCGACGGGATCGGCGTCGCCGACCGAGCCATGACCCGGTTCGGCTGGGACGCCTACCTCGGCGCCAGGCGCGGCGGCGAGGACGTCTCCGTCTACGCCGCGCCCGCACGAGCCGGCGACCTGTCCGGACTCCCCCAGGCCTACCTCGACTGCGGCAGCGCCGAGGTGTTCCGGGACGAGACGGTCACCTACGCGAGCCGCCTCTGGGAAGCCGGAGTCCAGGCGGAGCTCCACGTCTGGCCCGGAGCGTTCCACGGCTTCACCAGCATGTTGCCCGGCGCCGAGCTGTCCCGCGCCGCCGTCACCGCGCTGGCCCGGTGGACGACCCGCCTCCTGGAGGGACGACCGTGAGCGGCGAGCGGGCGAGGCGCTGAGCGGGTCGCGCGCCGCCCGTTCGCCGGGTCGGGCCGCGTCCCGCGGGGCGCGCCCGTCCTCCGAGAGGTCTGCGACCTGAGGGGGAGGCTCGCGCCGAGCCCCGCGGCTACCGTGGAGGGATGGCTTCGAACGAGAATCCCGCTGCGCCCGTCGCGGTCTGGTACTTCGTGGGGGCGACGTTCGTCGCCGCCCTGCCGATGATCCTGTTCCCGGATCTGCCCTGGCCGCTGCGCCTGTGCAGCATCGCGCTCGCCCTCGTGCTGATCGCGGGCGGCGGCGCGCAGCTGCGCCGCGAGAAGCGCGGCGCCGACCGCGGCGTCGACCAGCCGCCCGAGGCGTAGCGCCGGCTTCCGCAGCAGTTGAGCGCCGCCGCGCGGAGCTTCTCGGGGTCGAGAGCGTCGACTCCCTCGTCCCGGACCCTCTCGACCCCCCCTGTCCGAGACCGACGGGGTGGGGCGGATGATGGTCGGGTGAACCGCACCGATCGTCTCTACGGGCTTGTCGAGGAGCTGCGAGCGGTCTCGCCGCGGCCGCGGAGCGCACGGCGCCTCGCCGAGCGGTTCGAGGTGTCCGTGCGGACCATCGAGCGGGACCTGTCCGCGCTGCAGCAGTCCGGACTGCCGATCTGGGCGGAGCCGGGCCGGACGGGCGGCTACGTCATCGACGCGACCGCGACCCTCGGCCCGGCGGGACTCACCCTCGACGAGGCCCTCGCCGTGCTGATCGGCCTCAGTGCGCTGGAGGGCAGTCCCTTCCGGCACGCAGCCCGGACCGCCGCCCGGAAGACGCTCGCGGTCCTGCCGGACGGGGAGGCCGCCCGTGTCGGCGCGGTCGCCTCGCGGGTGCACTTCCTCGAGAGCGAGGAGGAAGCGGTCGTTCCGGCGGAGTTCGCGACGGCCCTCCGAGCGGATCGGGTCGTCCGGCTCCGCTACCGGGACAGCAGCGGTGCGGAGTCCGTGCGCGAGGTCGAACCGCTGGGCTCGATCGGGAAGGAGGAGCACTGGTACCTGATCGCCTGGTGCCGGCTGCGCGAGGGTGTCCGCGCGTTCCGCGGCGACCGCATGCTGTCGGTGGAGGTGACCGAGGAGCGGACCCCGCAGCGCACCCTCCGAGCCGAGGACCTCGCGCTCCAGTACGGACGGCTGCGGTCCGTCATCGACGGCTGATCCGGCGCGCGGATCTCCCGGAGACGCCGACGATCGCCGGAAACACCGACAGGACGGTGTCGCGACGACCGACGAGCCTGGTGCGACGGCCTCACCCTCACCGGCCTCACCCGCACCACTGAAGGAGCTCCATGTCGTTCACTTCCCTCCGCATCGTCACCGACGACCTCGAAGGCCTCGTCGCCTTCTACGAGAAGGTCATCGGCCGGCCGGCCGAGCGCCCGGCGCCGGTCTTCGCGCAGTTCACCGGAGCGGGCGCGACCCTCGCCATCGCTCGCACCGCGACGGTCGGGATGCTCCACGGCGCCGTCGCCCCTGCGTCGAACCACTCCGTCCTGCTCGAGTTCGAGGTGGCCGACGTGGACCGCGCCTTCACCGAGCTCGGAACCGGGAGCGAGGACGTGGTGCTCGCGCCGACCACCATGCCGTGGGGCAACCGCTCCGCCCTCGTGCGCGACCCGGACGGCAACGTCGTCAATCTGTTCAGCAGGCCCGCCCGCACCGGACCTCCTCCGACGCCCTCTTCCGGACATGACCGCTAGAGGACGTTGCGGCCCGGATCGGGCAGCTGTCACGGTTCGAGAGCGACCGATGACGGTCGGCCCCACCCGACCTGAAAGCCGCCCATGCGCTCCGCCTCCCTCCCGACCACCGCCGACATCCCTCCGTCCCGCACTCCCCGGCGACTGGCAGCCGTGCTCACCACCGTGACCACGACGGTCGCGCTGCTCCTCACCGGCGTCGGACCCGCCGCCGCCGCGGAGACACCGCCGACGGCGCCCGCGGGCGGGATCGCGATCTGGGGCTGGAACTACTACGGCCAGAAGAACGTCCCCGCCGACGTGGGCGGCCTCGTCGCCGTCTCGGGGGGCGGCTTCCACAGCGTCGGCCTGCGGGACGACGGGACGGTCGTCTCCTGGGGGAACGACCGGTCGGGCCAGACCGCTGTCCCCGGCGACCTGAAGCCGGTCGTCGCGGTCGGCGCGGGATGGATCCACAGCCTCGCCGTGCAGAACGACGGGACCGTCATCACGTGGGGCGGCCAGGGATCGGGAGAGATCGTCCCTCCCGCGGGCCTGACCGACGTCGTCGCCGTCTCCGGCGGCGAGCAGTTCAGCCTCGCGCTGCAGAAGAGTGGCACCGTCGTGGGCTGGGGGCAGGATGCGACGACGAGCAACGCCGTCCCGGCGGGCCTCACCGGCGTCACGGCCATCGCGACCGGCTTCGATCACAGCCTCGCGCTGAAGGACGACGGCACGGTGGTCGCCTGGGGCACCGGAGCGCAGGTCACGGGCATGCCGGCCGGCGTCAGTGGCGTGGTCGGCATCTCGGCCGGCTGGTACCACAGCCTCGCGGTGAAGAGCGACGGGACCGTCGTCGCGTGGGGGTCGGACGAGTACGGGCAGACCGATGTCCCGGCGAACCTGACGGACGTCGTCGCGGTGTCCGGCGGCGCGCGACACAGCCTCGCCCTCCGGAAGGACGGGAGCGTCGTCGGCTGGGGCAGCAACGAGGACGGGCAGCTCGATCAGCCCATCGGCGTCGTCGGCGCCCGCCCCACCGCGCTCGTCGCCGGCGGCTACCACAGCATGGCGCTCGGCGCCCGACCGGCCCTCACGGCGGACGCTCCCCCGGCGACCACGGAGGTCGGGGCGCCCTACTCGTACACGTTCGCGGCGGACTCCGCCTCCGCCACGTTCTCCCTCGCCTCCGGCAGCCTCCCGCCCGGCCTGACCCTCGATCAGGCGGGCGAGCTGTCGGGCGCGGTGACCGAGCCGGGCGACTCCACCTTCACCGTGGCGGCGAGGACGAGCTTCGGCAGCACCAGCGGCGCCCAGCACACGATCCGCGTCGCCGCGACCGCAGTGGCTCCCGCGCTCTCGGGAGACGCCCCCGCCGGCACGGTCGGAACCGCCTACGACTTCGGCTACACGATCACCGGCACACCGGCGCCGACCGCCACCCTGCTGTCCGGCAGCCTTCCGCCCGGCCTGTCCCTCAGCCCGAGCGGTCGCGTCACCGGCACCCCGACAGCGGCGGGGACGTCCTCGTTCACCGTCCAGGTCTCGAGCAGCGCGGGTTCCGCGCAGCTCGCCGACTCCGTCACGATCACACCGGCGGCCGTCGCGCCGGGCATCTCGGGGACGGTCGCGGCCGGCATGGTCGGCTCGGCGTACGACTACACCTACACGGTCACCGGCTTCCCCGCCCCGGCCGTGTCACTGAAGTCCGGGACGCTCCCGCCCGGTCTCACCCTCGAGCCGACCGGCCGCCTCTCCGGCACGCCCACCACGGCGGGCATCTTCGTGTTCACCCTCCAGGCGACCAACGCCACCGGGAGCGCGACGGCGACCAGCACGCTGACCGTGTCGCCGCAGAAGGTGACCGCGCGCGCCGATCTGCGCGTCGACCTCGCCGGGCCGACGTCCGCGGTCAAGGGGAGGACCGCCGTCTACACCCTCACCACGACGAACGCCGGGCCGTCCACCTCGAGCAGCGTCTTCTCGAAGGTCGTCCTCCCGCCGAACACGCAGTTCGTGTCCGCCACCGGCACGTACACCCGCGTCGGGAACCTCGTCGTCTTCCAGCGCTCGAAGCTCACCAACGGGCAGAGCGTCATCGAGAAGATCACGGTCACGGCGACCGCCACCGGAAAGGGCACCGCGCTCGCGACGACGTTCTCGGTCAGGACCCCCGATCCGTCGATCCGCAACAACGCCGACACCGCAGCCACCACGGTGCGCTGAACCTCGGCGGACGAGGGAGGCGGGCGGTCCTCGCCGACCACCCGCCTCCCTCACCGTCCTCCGTCGGAACCGCCGGAGCACCTCGATGCTCAGGGGCGGAAGACCGCCCGCACGCACCCGTCGGTCTTCTCCTTGAACATGGCGTAGCCGGCGGGACCGTCCTCCAGCGGCAGGACGTGCGTGGCGAGGTGCTCGGTGACGATCTCGTCCCGCGCCATCCGCTCGAGGAGCATCGGGATGTACCGGTGCCCGTGCTGCTGAGCGGACCGGAGCGTGAGGCCCTTGTTCATCACCGCCCCCAGGGGGAACTTGTCGACGAAGCCGCCGAAGACGCCCAGCACGAAGACGCTGCCGCCCTTGCGCGCGGCGAAGATCGCCTCACGCACGGCGGTGGGCCTGTCCGTCTGCAGCCGCAGCTGCTGCTTCAGCTGGTCGTAGGCGAAGTCGGGTCCGTCGCGGTGAGCCTCCATGCCGACCGCCTCGATGCACACGTCGGGGCCGCGTCCGCCCGTCAGCTCGCGGAGCTCGGCCGTCACCTCGCTGGTCTCGTAGTTCATGGTCTCCGCGCCGATGACCTGCTCGACCTGGGTCAGCCGCTCCTGGAAGCGGTCGATCACGATGACGCGCTCGGCGCCGAGCAGCAGCGACGCGCGCGCCGCCATCTGCCCGACACCGCCGGCGCCCCAGACCGCGACGGTGTCTCCGGGCCGGACGCCGCCGAGGTCCGCTCCCATCCATCCGGTCGGAGCGGCGTCGGAGGCGAAGAGCGCCCGCTGGTCGCTGATCCCGTCGGGAACGGGGAAGGCGCCCTGGTCCGCGTACGGCACGCGGATGTACTCGGCGTGGCTGCCGGCCCACCCGCCCAGCGCGTGGGAGTAGCCGTAGCAGCCGCCGGGCGCCTGCCCCCAGAGCATCTCGGGGATCCCCGCGTTCGGGTTGCCGTTGTCGCACAGGGAGTAGAGCTCGTTGCGGCAGTACCAGCACTTCCCGCAGCTGATGAACGAGCAGACCACGACACGGTCGCCGACCCGGTGCTTCGTGACGGCGGATCCGACCTCGACGATCTCGCCGAGGAACTCGTGCCCGAGCACGTCGCCCGCTCGCATGGTCGGGACGTACCCGCCGAGCAGGTGGAGATCCGAGCCGCAGCTCGTGCTCAGGGTCACCTTGACGATCGCGTCCTGAGCATTGAGGATCCCGGGATCCTCGACGGTCTCGACCGAGAGCTCGTTCACTCCGGTCCAGCACAGAGCCTTCACAGCACACCCTCGCCCTTCGCCTCGTCCTCTGCCTCGTCGACCGCGCCACCGAGCAGGGTGCGCGGTCGTTCTCCGTGCGGTCTCGGGGTCGCCCGCAGCACCTCGCCCGTCTCGAAGATCTGCTTGGCGTCGCGCAGAGCCGCGCGCAGCGCCTTGCCCGGGTCGTCGCCCACCCCGGCATCGGCACCCTCGCGGACCCGGGCGTGCACCTCGAAGCCCTTGTCCCCGGGGGCCGGATCGATCCGGATCTCGAGCGACTCCGCCAGACGCGCCAACGGCTCGGGATACCCGCCGCTCTCGAAGTCCCGGGCCTCGCCCAGGACGGTGACCGCTTTCCACCCTTCCGGGTGGGCCCCGTCCCCGTCGGACTCCCGTTCCTTCTTCACGAGGGAACGGGCGACGAGGCCCACCGCGACCCCTGCGATGCCGACTCCGACTGCCGCAGCCGCTCTTCCGGCCATGATCACGCCGCCTTTCCCGGCTTGAGGACGACCTTGGTCCAGCCGTCGTCGCGGTTGTCGAAGTGCTCGTAGGCGTCCGGTGCCTGCTCGAGCGGCAGCTCGTGACTGACGAGGAAGGACGGCGTCGCCTTGCCCGCGGCGATCAGATCGCGGAGCCGGCGGTTGTACTTCTTGACGGGCGCCTGCCCGGTGCCCATGGTCTGGCCCTTGAACCAGTGCAGTCCCGCATCGAACGCGATGCGCCCCTGCTTCGCGAGCTCGTCGGGGCCACCGGGGTCCTGCGGGACGAAGACGCCGACGGTGCCGATCCGCCCGGTGAAGCGCACCGACTGGACCAGGCGGTTCAGCGTGAGGTTCGGCTGCTCGTCGCCGCCGGGGTCGTGCGCCTCGTAGCCGACGCACTCGCAGCCGTTGTCGGCGCCGAGCCCCATCGTGTGCTCCAGGACGGCCTCCACAGGATCGACCTTCGAGTCGTCGATGGCGATCGCGCCGAGGGACTCCGCCAGTCGAAGACGGTCCGGGTGCCGATCCACGACCATGACCTTGCTCGCACCCTTGATGGTGGCGGACAGCGCGGCCATCAGTCCGACGGGGCCGGCACCGTAGATCACGGTCTGGTCCCCCGGCTTCACCCCCGCCATCTCCGTCGCGTGATAGCCGGTCGGGAAGATGTCGGCGAGCATCACGTAATCGGCGGCCTTCTCCTCCGCGTCCTCTCCCAGGCGGAGGCAGTTGAAGTCCCCCCAGGGCACCCGCAGCAGCTCGGCCTGGCCTCCGGCCCACGGTCCCATGTCGGCGAAGCCGTAGGCCGCGCCGGCCCATTCGGGGACGGGCTGAGCGGTGAGGCAGTAGTTGGTCAGCCCGCGCTCGCAGTTCTTGCAGTGCCCGCACGCCACGTTGAACGGCAGGACGACGTGATCCCCCACCGCGACCTTGTCGACGCCGTCGCCGACCTCGATCACCTCGCCCATGTTCTCGTGACCGAACCACCGCCCGGTCTCGAAGCTGGTGCGCCCCTCGTACATGTGCAGGTCGGACCCGCAGATGTTCGTGGTCGTGATGCGCACCAGCACGTCCGTGGAGCGCTCGATCCGCGCATCCGGGACGTCTCTCACCGCGACCGTGCGCGGCCCCTCGTAGACGACTGCTCTCATGCTCGTTTCCCTCCCGTGCGCGACGTTCCGTCGACGCCGCCGCGGGTCGGTCGACCCGGCGACACGCCGATCTCACGCCCCGCGGACCGGGAGGCACCATCGGCAGACCTGCCGATGCGGTCTTCCTTCGAGGGGGTCCCCGTGAAGGGGCTCCTGGTGGTACTCCAGTAGCAACGGTCTCCGGACAATCCCTTCGTTTCCCCTGCCCCCGGTCCTGAGGTGGTCGAGTCCCGTGTCACGCACTGCTGCGCTCCAGCTCGCCGAGACGGCCGCGCGCCCCGGCCCGATCCGCGAGCGGGCGCAGGCGATGCTGGACGAGCTGCACCAGCACATCCCCTTCGACGGCGCGTGGCTGGCACTGGCCGAGCCGAACGGCACGGGGTACCGCTCGGTCGCGAGCACCGACCTCGACGAGTCCTGCGTCCGCTACCTCAGCGGCCCGCAGATGGCGCTCGACATCGAGAGGACCGGCGCCGATCGCGAGCGGCCTCCCCTCAGCCTGTCGGACGTCCCCTACTCGCCGAGGGACCTGCAGACCTGGGCGGAGTGCCTGCTCCCCGCGGGATTCCACGAGACCCTGTCCGTCGCCCTGTTCGAGGACGGGGGCCGGCACGTGGGCTTCATGACGGTGCTGTTCCGGAGCGCGGAACCGCCGTCGCAGGCGGTCCGCCGACGCCTCGCTCGACTCGTGCCGACGCTCACCTCGGGCATCGACCCCGTCCGCTCGCTCGCCGCGTCGGCCTCGGTCGTCAACGGAGCCGGAGCAGGCGTGGTCCTCCTCCCCGACCACGGCGTCGCCTCCCTTCCGGGCCTCTCCGCGGACGAGCTGCTCGCCGCCGATTCGGCTCTGATCGACGCCGCGAGGGACGCCCTCGCCGAGGGGCGGAACTACGCCTCGTTCCTCTGGCCCCGCGGACGCCGGCAGTCGCCGGATGGCTACGTGCGGGTGACCGTGCTGGCCTGCGAGAGAGAACTCGCCGCAGTGACCCGCGGAGTCGTCGTGCTCTCCCCCGCGACGGGCCTGCGGGGCCTGACACCGCGGGAGCTCGAGGTGCTGGGCCACGTGATCGAGGGGTGCTCCAATCTCGAGATCGCCCGGGCGCTGAGAGTCGCTCCCCGCACGGTCGCCGCCCACCTCGAGCACATCCTGGTCAAGCTGGACGCCACGTCGCGCACGCTCGCGGCCGTCCGCGCCGAGCGCGCCGGCCTCTACGTCCCCCTCTCGCGAGCCCGGGCCGGGTGAGCCGGCCCGGACGAGCTCCGCGCGGGGCATCACGGCACTGCGCGACCGGACGACGAACCATCGATCAGAAAGGAACCGTCATGTCCCACTTGTCCGTCAAGGCCGGCGTCGCCGCACTCGTCGGCGCAGTCGTCGCGGCGATCGCCGCGCTCCTCGGTGTCCCCGATCTGTCGCCTCTGCTCGGCTGGGCGATCGCCGCGGCGGTGTTCCTCGTCTGGGCCTGGTCGACGGCGTGGCCGGCCGGCCCCGAGCGCACCCGCGACCTCGCCCGCCACGAGGACCGGTCCCGGAAGCTGGTCGACTCGCTCATCATCGCCGCCACCTTCCTCAGCCTCGTCCTCGTGGTCATCGCACTCCTCCGCAGCCAGCAGAAGGACCCCGTCGGATCCGCGGCCGCGATCCTCGCGGTCGTCGGGGTCGTCGCGGCCTGGGCGCTCCTCAACACCGTCTACGCCTTCAAATACGCGCGCATGTACTACCTCGACGACCGCCACCGCTTCGACTTCGACCAGGACGAGGACCCGTCCTACAGCGACTTCGCCTACACCGCCTTCTCGATCGGGATGGCCTACAGCGCGAGCAACATCACCCAGTCCTCCACCCCGTCACGTCGCATCGCCCTGGCCCACGCTCTGCTGTCCTACTTCTTCGGCACCTTCGTCGTCGCCGTCGCCATCAACCTGATCACCGGCCTCACCCAGGGAGGGTGAGGAGCGCGGCACGCCGTCCGCCGCAGGGTCGCGTCCGCGAACCTCGTCGGAAGCGGGTACCGGATCCTCAGAAGACGGCGATCGGGTTCACCGGAACACCGGTGAGTCCGAGCAGGCGGGGCGGAGCCACGCTGAGCAGGAACGACGAGCGTGACAGCTCCGCGCAGAGTGCACTGACCTGTTCGACGTTCGCGCTGTCGATGAGCGGCATGCCCAGTCGCGCGAGCGCGACCATGTGCATCGGCATCGGGATCTCCGGGTCGAGAGGCGGGAAGCTGTCGCCGACGTCTCCGGCGTAGAGCGCCACACCTCGGTCGTGCATCCAGGTCACTGCATCGACGGTCATGCCGGGCCCCTGCTCCTCCGAGTTCCAGGAGAAGCCCCATCCGCTGCGCACGACCAGCGCATCACCGGGCTGCAGAGCGACGCCTGCGCGGTCCTCGGCCGCGTCGAGGTCGGCGGCGATGATCGCGTGCGCTGCGGGCAGCCGTCCCTGCGGCGCGAGGTCGAGGAGGACGCCGCGCGTGACGATGCCCGCGGCGAAGGACGTGGTGGATCCGTGCTGCACACCGCCGGCGGTGACCGCTTCGCCGACAGGCCGGCCCGGGTACACGACTCCGTCCTCGACAGGCAGGTGGGCGAACGCGTCCAGGTGGGTCATCGCCGGGTGGTGCGGCGTCACGACGAGCACCTCGGACATGCCCATCGGCGGCGTACCGGTGTGAAGCAGCGCCTGCTGCACGGGCGGCGACGGCGGGGACGGCGGGGCGAACGGCCCGCCGAGCATGGATGCGGGAGCGACCGGCAGGGCGAGCGAGGCCCAACGGCCGGTCCGCACCTCCTCCGCTGCACGCCGGCGAGCGGCGTCGTCGATGAGGTTGAGAGTGCCGAGGTCGTCGTCGGCGCCCCATCGGCCTCGGTTGTCGGGGATCGGCGTGCGGGTCATGGGGTGTCCTGTCGAATCGACGTGGCCCGAGGAGTGGTGCACACTCCAAGGAAGGATCTGCGGTAGCAGGTTCCTGCAGGTCACCCTAAACCAGGTTCCTGCTTCTGCGTCATGGGAGAGGACATCGGGATGGGCGATGACGAGGGACTCGACGCCGTCCTCGGCTGGAACGCGGTCAAGGTCGCGCGGATCATCGGCGCACGGATCACTGCCGGGCTCGCGGAGCACGACATGAGCCTGGTGCAGTTCGGCGTCCTCTCCTGCCTCACCGGTGGAGTGCAGCTGACGTCCGCCGAGATCGCCCGCGCGGTCTTCGTCCGCCCGCAGACGATGTCCGAGGTCCTCGACGGCATGGAGCGGCGAGAGCTGATCGAGCGCGTCGGGATCCGAGGCAAGGGCCGACGCAACCCCGTGCGCATCACTGAAGAAGGGGGGCGAATGGTCACCGCGGCCCGCGCGGTCGCGATGGCGACCAATGACCTGAGCGACGTCGGCCTCAGCGCGGCGGCCGCCGGACAGCTGAACGAGCTCCTGCTCTCTGTCATCCGAAACGCCGAAGAACCGACGGGAGCCGGTTTCGGGGAGTGAGGACCGGCTGTGGACCGTTCCCGTTCGGGACGCCTGGAGCGGCGGAACGCCACCTGGCTGACCGACCTCCACACGGGACGGCCTCCGACTCGAGGACGGGGCTAGCGTGGGACCGGCGAGGAGGGCGAATGCACGCCGAATGGGACGAGTCGTACTTCGACGCACCGCGGGAGGACCCGTCGATCTACTGGGTCTGTTTCTGGACCGGAGACGACATCGAGCAATCGGCGCGCCACGACCCGCAGCGGATCACCGGTGCGGGTTCGGTCGCGGAGGTGCTCGAGTGGGTGCACGAGGTGAAGGAGGAGCGCCGGTTCGAGCTCTCCGTGGAGACCACGGACCGCGCCGAGTCGAGAGCCCACGGTTGGCTCGACCACCGCAAGCTCATCCGTCTCGCGGGCGACTTCACGCCGGGAGGCACGACGTTCACCATCGCGTCGTACGCACCGGAGTGAGGGTGAAGCGGTCCGGTGAGCCGACCCTCCCGCCTTTGCGGCGAACTGCATCCATACGCTGACGGCGACGGTTTCGGCCCGCAGACGATTCAGACGATCCCTTCACGGGACACTCGGCTGCGCAGAGAGCAGCTGAGTACGATCGGGCCGTGCAGCGCGCAGTAGGCGGAGTAGTGATCGAGATCACTCACGCGAGAACCGATGACGCGACTCGGACAGCCGACACTCCCGTCCAGGCGTGGACGGTCACCCTCTCCGGAGCAGGTATCGCTCACACTGCGACCGTCGCCCTGGTCGGCACTCTCAAGGAGCCGGACGACGACGTGTTCGCCACGGTTCTCGAGGTGGCCGTGCTGGAGTACGTCTCCCTGTCGGAGGACACGGATCCGCTCGCGACCCCTGTGATCCGCGAGTGGAAGCGGGCCCACGCAGCCGAACTGCAGGAGCTCGTGGCGACGCTCCGAGCGACGGACAGCTAGCGCCCTCCCTGACGCACTCGACAGCGGACTGCTCATGACTCACCGCAGGCCGACGCTCGAACCAGAGCCGCCGGCCGACCTGGCGGGCCGACCCCGACGGGACGATCCGGACCGAGGTTCACGCTTCCCGAAGCATCGACCGAACGGCCTCGAGCGTGAACCCGGTCGCGACGGCGAGCTCGTGCTCGTCGGCACCGAGAAAAGCAGCGGAGCGCGCAGCAGAGAGGACTTTCTCCCACTCACCGGATCCCGAGAGCTGACTGCGAAGAAGTGCACTCTCCTCCGAGGCGTGCACGAGAGCCGCTTCCTCTTCGCCTGCCAGAAGCCTCGGCGGGTCGCTGAGATCGATTCGCCACCCACGAGCAGACGGCTCAGTGGCCTCATCCATATCCCGAAGCTACCCGACGCCGACGTCGAGCACCCGTCGCTCCTCCACTCGCGTTCCTGCCCCGACCCCCTGCTGGACCCCACCTGCTCACAAGGACGGGTCAGAGCAGAGATCGGGGGCCTCTGAGCTGACCCCACCCGAACGAGCTCTCCGCGATGAAGTCCTGGAGATCGCTCCGGACCGCGAGTGCGAAATCAGCAGGATCGACGCCGCGCTGCAACCCGCGGGCCGATCCCGGTTCACCGAGGATCTCCCGGTGGACGCGCACGTCGCCATCGTCCAGGCTCTCGCCGCCGTTGAGGGGACGCTCTGTGCCGTCGATGAACAGGCGCGTGAAGAAGAGGCGCAGCGAGGCGAATTCGTGCTCGCTGAGCATCTCCTCGAAGACCGGGCTCAGCGCCTCACGAAGCTCAGCGTCGGTGATCACCGGTTCCCTCCACGTCCGGCCTCAGCCTGCCAGTGTGACGACCGGATCGCGACGGTCGCGGAACGATCTCTTCGGCTGAGGATGCAGCCGGCGCTCCCTCCCTGCCGAGACGAGATCCCGACGTTCCATCGGCGCGGAGCGATCGGCTAGGACTGCAGTGCCTCGAGGTGCTCGAGGAGGCTCGAGTGCGTCGGCTCCCATCCGACCGCTTGTCGGGTGCGTGCGCTGGAGGACGGCTGGTCCATCGCGAGGATCGGCCCGAAGGGGCCGAAGGTGTCGTCCGGCACGGACTCGACGGGCAGCCCCAGGCGGCGCCCGACCACGGTGGCGATGTCGAGCACGCGGTCGCCCTCGTCGGCCACGGCGTGCCAGGCGGTGCCGCCCGGCACGGACTCGAGCGCGATCCGGAAGAGCGAGGCGGCGTCCCGGGCGTGGACGGCCGGCCAGCGCTGCTCGCCGTCACCCGGGTAGCCGGCGACCCCGGTCCTTCGGGCGGCGTCGGTGAGCAGAGTTCCGGGAAGCGACCGAGCTCCTCGCCACGAGCGGGCGGCCCTCGAGCGGTCGTCGTGTGTGGTCTACTGGTCTCGATCCGGGGGGATGAGCGATGAACAGCACGGTGGAACGGTCGGCGTGGGCGCGGTTCTGGGACCACGGGCGGTGGTGGAAGGCTCTGATCCTCGCGGTCGGCTACCTCGCGATCTACGAGCCGGCCTCACTGCTGATGGCTCCGTTTGTGCCCTTCATCGGTGACGCGGATTCCGCGAGCTACGTCGTCGTCCTCATCGTCGTCCCGGTCCTCATCGGCAGTCTCCTCCTGGTCGGCTTCGGCGCGAGCCTCGGCTGGCTGCGGAGCACGTTCGAGCGGCAGTCCCCTCGCGGCGGCGGCTGGATGTGGATCGCGATCGCGGTCGTCCTGCTCTTCAACGTGATGCGCTTCGCGAGCATCGACTACTCCGCGGCCGGGTTCGACTGGGTGGCCGCCTGGCTGCTCGCCGGACTCGTCATCGGCTTCTCCGAGGAGCTCCTCACCCGCGGCTACGTCGTGCGGATCATGCGCTCGTCGGGTCGCTCCGAGATCGCCGTCGGACTGGTCTCCGCCGCCCTGTTCGCCCTGCTGCACGCCACCAACCTCTTCGTCGGCCAGCCGCTCCTGCCGACGCTGCTGCAGATCCTCTACACGTTCTTCTTCGGCTTCTGCATGTACCTCGCGATGCGCGTGACCCGCACGATCATCGCGCCGATCCTGCTGCACGCCAGCACCGACCCCAGCATCTTCATGCAGGGCACCTACCCGGCCGGCGGCGCCCTCTCCGCCCTCGCCCAGCTCGGCAACATCGTCGTGATCCTGGTCGGAGTCGTCCTCCTCGTCGTCTTCCTCCTCACCGAGCGCCGAGCCGGCCACCGCCCCCGCGAGGCGCAGCACGAGGCCGCGCAGATCTCCTGAGCGATCGCGCGGGATCAGCTGCCGCGGGGTCCGCGGCGGAGGAGGACGAGCAGGGTCTGGGACATGACCGTCTCGTCGTGCTGGTCGAGCAGCTCGATGCCGATGCGGACGAGGCCCCTGTCGGGTCGTGAGGTGGAGGGGCGCGCGGAGAGGACGAGGAAGCGGCCACGCAGCCGGTCGCCCGGGCGCACCGGGAGGTGCCAGCGCAGGTCGTCCACTCCCGGCGAGGCGATGCTGGCGCGCTCGTTGAGGAAGGTGTCGACCAGGAGCCGCATCGTCATCGCCGTGGTGTGCCAGCCGCTGGCGATCAGGCCGCCGAAGTCGCCCGCACGGGCGGCCTCGGGGTCGGTGTGCATGCTGTGCGGGTCGAACGCCGTGGTGAAGGCGATGATCTCGGCTTCGGTCACCTCGATCGGCCCGGAGGTGCCTCCGAGTCCGGGACGGTAGTCGTCGAAGTACCGCTCGGCCAGGGGAACGGTGAAGGGCGTCATCGTCCGACCGTACTGCCCGGCGTGAGACGCCCCGTCGACGACCGGGGAGCCCTCCTCCCCTGCCGACCGCATCGCGTCATGCCGTCTCGGGCTGGTCGGCGCGGCGCCGGCGTCCGATGAACAGTGTTCCGATGAGCCCTGCGATCGCGAGGATCCCGCCGGTCATGAAGGCGGCCTGCCCAGCGGAGACGGTCTCGGCGACGCTCAGCTGCCCTGCGTCCGCGGCGTTCGAGCCGATCGTGTAGGCGGAGATCAGCACCGCGCCGCCCGCGGCGCCCGCGAGCTGCTGCACCGTGGTGAAGGCGGCGCTGCCGTGCGGGTAGAGCTCCGAGCGGAGGGAGGAGAGGGCGAGGGTGGTCACCGGCGCCCAGATCATCGCCTGCCCGGCCGTCATCACGAGGTAGCCGGTCAGGTACATCCACACGCTGTCGGCGTCGGTGAGGGTGCTGAGGAACCAGATGCTCGCCGTCCAGATCACGGCGCCGGGGATCGTCAGGGGCAGCGGACCGAAGCGGTCGTAGACACGGCCGCCGAGCGCGGACACGACCGAGATGATCACGCCTCCCGGGAGGAGGAACAGGCCGATCGACAGGCTGCTCAGCCCGAGCGCTCCGGTCAGGACGAACGGGAGGACGAGGGCGACGCCGAAGCCGTTCATCGCGACGAACAGCATGATCACCACCGCGACCACGAACGTGCGGCTGCGGAAGATGCGCAGGTCCAGGAGCGCGTTCCCTCGTCGGCGCAGCGCCACCTGGCGCAGGACGAACGCGCCGACCCCGACGACCCCGATCACGAGGGGCAGGAGCGGAGGCATCGGCGCGTGACCGGAGACGGATTCGCCGATCAGGGACAGCCCGAGCACGAGTCCGCCGAAGCCGAGCGCGGACAGGACCAGGGAGAGGAGGTCCAGAGAGGCGCGCTCGGGCGTGGTGATGTTCCTCAGCTTCAGCGCGCCGGCGACGAGGGCGAGCACCGCGAGCGGGAGCACCAGCAGGAAGAGCCAGCGCCAAGGCAGGTAGGTCAGCACGAGGCCCGAGACGGCGGGGCCGACGGCCGGAGCGATGGCCGGGACCGCCGTCACGATCGCCATGATGCGGCCGCGCCGCGACTCGGGGATGAGCCGGATCGCGGTGGTCATCAGCAGGGGCACGAAGACCGCTGTTCCGACGGCCTGCACGATCCGCCCGACGAGCAGGAGCTCGAAGCCCGGAGCGGCGGCGGCGAGAGCCGTTCCGACGATGAAGACCGAGAGGGCGGTCAGGAAGATCGTGCGGAGGTGGAAGCGCCGCATCACGAAGCCGGTGGCCGGGATGAGGACCGCCAGGGTCAGCAGGTAGCCGGTCGTCAGCCACTGGCCGGCCGCCGGGCTGATCTCGAGATCGGCGATGAGGGTCGGCAGGGCGACACCGAGGAGCATCTCGTTGAGCAGCACGAGGAACGTTGACGCCATCAGCAGACCGATGACGAGCCCGTCCCCCTTCCTGAGCCGGTCGGAGTGCGGAGGCTGTGCGAGCGGGCGCGTGGAGGTGGTCATGACTCCATGCTCAACCTTGACATCAGTGGCAATGTCAAGCGATATCCGCGGAATCGGTGCTCAGTAGATCGCGCGATTGAGCCGCACGAGGTAGTCCGCGCTGATCGAGCCCTCCGCCTCGGCGCGCTCGGTCACGACGGCGATCGCGAGATCCCGCCGGCGGGGGGAGCGAGCGGCATCGGCCGCGGCGAGAGAGCCCGGCAGCTCGGCGGCCGTGCGCTCGGTGCAGTACGCGGGGGTGCCGGGCTGCTGCTGCCAGGAGTCGGCGAGGGGACCCGCGTCGAAGGCGTCGAAACCGGTCTCCTCGACGAGGGTCATCGCGAGGCGCTTGCCGTCGGGGTCGTCCCCGGCGACGGGGATCGCGATGCGATCGGGCGTGCCCGCGGCCGTGGCGTGCTCGCTGAAGGACTGCGAGGTGATCGCGTTCCACGCCTTCAGCACCGGGCGCCCGAGCTGCTCCTGCACCCAGAGGCTCTCCACCTGGCCGCTCTCGAGCTCAGCGATGCGTCCGTCGCGCAGCGGGTAGTAGTTGCCGGTGTCGATGATCACCGCGCCGGCGGGCGCGGCGCGCACGAGCGGCGCGAGATCGGGGATGCGGCTGATCGGGACCGTCACGATCAGGACGTCGGCCAGGAGAGGAGCGTCCCGCGCTTCGACGGCCTTCGCGCCCCCGCTCAGCGCCGCTGCGCTGATCGTCGAGGGGCCGCGCGAGTTGGCGATGCCGACGTCATGGCCGGCCTCGCCGAGCCGCTGCGCCAGTGTGGTGCCGATCATTCCCGCGCCGATGATGCCGATCTTCATGTCCGTCCGTCCTTCTGCTGAGTCCTCCCTCCATCCTGAACGTTCGCACTAGTGTGAAGGTCAAGCGATCAGGAGGAGACGGACATGCGCATCGGAGAGCTCTCGAAGAAGACGGGCGTCGCGGCGCGGATGCTCCGCTACTACGAGGAGCACGACCTCATCCGCCCGACCCGCCTCGACAACGGCTACCGCGACTACGACGACTACCTCGTCGACCGCGTGAAGAAGATCCGCGGCCTCGTCGACTCCGGGATCCCGACCCGGATCATCGTCGACATCCTGCCCTGCCTCGACAAGCCGCAGACGATCGTGGTCGAGAACGCCGAGCCGGGACTCCGGGACCTGCTCACGACCGAGCGCGACCGGATGAGCGAGAAGATCGACTTCCTGATCCAGAACCGCGACGCGATCTCGCGCTACATCGACGCGATCGACGCGGCGTCGGACCGAGAGCTGCTCCAGACCGGCTGACGCTCGACCTCGTCGCTGGCGTGATGGTCCACCCGATCCTGCAGGACGGAGGCCTGTTCCTCGTCCCCGCCGCTGGGCGGGGCCGCCGCCGAGCCCCGCTCAGCCGAGCAGGTCGAGGCCGCCCTCGGTCACGACGGCCCGCACCTCGGTCAGGTAGCGCCGGGCCTGCTCGGTGAGGGGGATGGCGGAGTGCCCGATCCAGCCGATCTCGATGCGCTCGTCGACGTCGAGCGGGACGGCGACGATGGCGGGGTCGAGGTCGTCGCTGATGATCCCGGTCGAGATGGTGTAGCCGTCGAGGCCGATCATGAGGTTGAAGATCGTCGCCCGGTCCGACACGCGGATCTCCCGGTCGCTCGACAGCGTGGACAGGATCTCCTCGGCGAAGTAGAAGGAGTTGTCCGCCCCCTGGTCGAAGGTGAGCCGCGGCAGATCGGCGAGATCGGCGAGGGTGACCCGCTCGCGCGAGGCCAGCGGGTTCCTCCGCGAGACGAAGATGTGCGGCAGGGCGAGGAAGAGGGGATGGAAGGCGAGCCCCGCGTCCCGGAGGATCTTGTCGATGACGTCCCGGTTGAAGTCGTTCCGGTACAGGATCCCCAGCTCGCTGCGGAGAGTGCGGACGTCCTCGATGATGTCGCGGGTGCGGGTCTCGCGCAGCGAGAACTCGTACTTCTCCCCCTCCGTGCCCCGGACCATCCGCACGAAGGCGTCGACGGCGAACGAGTAGTGCTGCGTGGACACCCCGAGCAGGCGACGCGACGGCGGCCGCCCCAGGTAGCGCTGCTCGAGGAGCGCCACCTGCTCGATGACCTGCCGGGCGTAGCCGAGGAACTCGGTGCCCTCGGTGGTGAGGGTGACCCCGCGCGCGACGCGGACGAGGAGGGCGCGTCCCACCCGGGTCTCGAGGTCCTTCATCGCCGCGGACATGGTCGGCTGGGCGACGTAGAGCAGATCGGCGGCGGCGGAGATCGAGCCCTCGGAGGCGACCTCGACGAAGTAGTGGAGCTGCTGGAGCGAGATCCCGCCCGTTCGACGTGCCATAGGTCGGGACTATACCTCGGCATAGTCGCGCCGGATTCTTCGATGCCTCCCAGTGACGGGCACTCTGGTCCCGCACGCTTCCACCAGGGCCGGTGCGGCCTGCTGATCATCGGATTGGGCGCTCATGGCGAACGACGTCACCTTCAGGATCACCACGACCTGCTTCGACGAGCACTACTCGCCGTCGTCGAGCTCCCGGGCCACCACGAACTTCGCCAACCTCGCCCGGGGCGAGCACCGCCGGCAGAACCTCCGCAACGCCCTGACGATGATCGACCGCCGGTTCAACGACCTCGCCCACTGGGACAACCCCGGCCGGGACCGCTACGCCGTCGAGCTCGAGATCGTCTCGGTCGAGGTGCGGTTCCCCGCCGAGGAGGCGGTCCGCGACTTCCCTCTCCTCGAGGTCCTCGACGTCACGATCTGCGACAAGCTGACCGGCGTGCGCCACCACGGGATCGTCGGCAACAACTTCTCGTCCTACGTCCGCGACTTCGACTTCAGCGTGCGGCTGCCGGCGGCGAACAAGGGCGCGACGGAGTTCACCGTTCCCGACGACTTCGGCGACCTGCACGGCGCCCTGTTCCAGAGCTTCCTCGACTCCGACGCCTATCGGGAGCGCTTCTCCGCGCCGCCCGTCATCTGCATCAGCGTGTCGACGAGCAGGACCTACCACCGGACCTCGAACCACCACCCGATCCTCGGCGTCGAGTACCGGCAGGACGAGCGGTCCCTGACCGACGAGTACTTCGGCCGGATGGGGCTGCAGGTCCGGTACTTCCTGGCGCCCGGCTCCGTCGCGCCGCTCGCGTACTACTTCCGCGGCGACCTGCTCAACGACCACTCGAACCTCCAGCTGGCCGGCACGATCAGCACGATGGAGACGTTCCAGAAGATCTACCGCCCGGAGATCTACAACACGAACTCCGCCGCGGCGGACGTCTTCCGGCCGAGCCTCCAGCAGCAGGACTACTCGCGGACGCAGATCGACTACGACCGTGCCGAGCGCGATCGGCTCGCCGTCGAGCAGGGCGCGTACACGGCGGAGCACTTCATCGAGCCGCACCGGGAGCTGCTGGACGCCTGGGTGTCGAAGCACCGGACCCCCGCCCGCTGATCAGAGAAGGATCGCCACCCGTGAACACTCTCCTGCCCACCTCCATCGCCGGCAGCCTGCCCAAGCCCTCCTGGCTCGCCGAGCCGGAGACCCTCTGGTCCCCCTGGAAGCTCGAGGGCGACGAGCTGGTCGAGGGCAAGCAGGACGCCCTGCGCATCGCCGCCCACGAGCAGCACCGGCGCGGCATCGACATCATCAGCGACGGCGAGCAGACCCGGCAGCACTTCGTCACGACCTTCATCGAGCACCTCGCCGGAGTGGACCACGTGAACCGCGAGACCGTGCGGATCCGGGACCGGTACGACGCGAGCGTGCCGACCGTCGTCGGCGCCGTGAGCCGCGAGCGGCCCGTGTTCGTCGACGACGCGGCGTTCCTCCGCCGGCACACGTCGCAGCCGATCAAGTGGGCCCTCCCAGGTCCGATGACCATGATCGACACCCTCGCCGACCGCTACTACGGGAGCCGGGAGGAGCTGGCCTGGGAGTTCGCGGCGATCCTCAACCAGGAGGCGCGGGAGCTCGAGGCCGCCGGCGTCGACATCGTCCAGTTCGACGAGCCGGCCTTCAACGTCTTCCACGACGACGTGCGGGACTGGGGGGTCGCGGTCCTGGAGCGGGCGGCGGAGGGGCTGCGCGCCCAGACGGCCGTGCACATCTGCTACGGCTACGGGATCAAGGCCAACACCGACTGGAAGCAGACCCTCGGGCCGGAATGGCGCCAGTACGAGACGTCGTTCCCGCTGCTGCAGCGCTCCACGATCGACATCGTGTCGCTGGAGTGCCACCACTCCCGCGTCCCGATGGAGCTCATCGAGCTCCTCCGCGGCAAGAAGGTCATGCTCGGCGCGATCGACGTGGCGAGCGAGACCGTCGAGACCCCGGAGGAGGTCGCCGACACCCTCCGCAAGGCCCTGCAGTTCGTCGACCCGGCGGATCTCCTGCCGAGCTCGAACTGCGGCCTGGCTCCCCTGCCGCGCGGGGTCGCGCTCGGGAAGCTGAGCGCGCTGACCGCCGGTGCGGCGATCGTCCGCGCGGAGCTCGCCGGCTCGGCACTGTGACCCGGCTCTTCGCGCGGCCCGCGGAGCAGTAGCTGGTGTTCACGCCTCGTCGCGCAGCCCGATCGCGACCAGGGACGCCGCCGCGTCACAAACACGATCCGGCGCGTCGTCGGCGTGCCCGTGCTGTGCGGTGACGGCCGCGGTGAGCGCGTCGCCGCGCAGGTGCGGGTGCTGCCAGATGGTCGCGGCGATCCCGTCGAGCACGTGCACTGTGCCGGCGGCGAGGACGACGACCCGCTGCCCGTCCGTGACCGCGTTCCGGTCCTCGACCTCCCGCCAGCTCTCGTCCGGAGCGGGCGGCGCCGCGAGCAGCCCGGCGGTGATCGGGACGAGCTGCTCGGCATCGCGGTAGCGGGCCCGGTGCACG
Organism: Rathayibacter sp. VKM Ac-2928; assembly: GCF_022815545.1. NCBI lineage: Bacteria > Bacillati > Actinomycetota > Actinomycetes > Micrococcales > Microbacteriaceae > Rathayibacter > Rathayibacter sp. VKM Ac-2928. The sequence goes on along the minus strand of NZ_JALGRU010000004.1, from coordinate 458,382 downwards.
CCGCCGATGCCGGCGGCGAGGCGGGCGAGGATCGGGACGCCGTTCTCGAGCGCCGGCAGGGCACTCGTCTCCGGGACCAGGAGCGGGATCGCGTCGGCCAGGTCGAGGCGTTCGAGATGGGCCGGCCCGATCAGGTACGGGTCGCGGTCCAGGATCACGAGCGCGGCCAGCCGCGGGTCGGCGGGTGCGGGGAGGAGGCCGAGCTCGTCCGGGGAGAAGGGCCGCTTGGGCATGCCCTCCGCGGTGCGGAGCAGGAGGGGCTTCTCGTAGGGGAGGATCCGCCCGTCCGGAGTGATGCCGGTGGTCTCGTCGGTGAGGTACCCGTAGGAGCGGCCCAGGGTCGCCGCGGCCGTCGTCTTCCCGCGGCCGGAGGGTCCGACGAGCACGATCGCCGCGCCGGTCGGGTCCGCGAGAGCGCAGGCGTGCAGCATCAGGAGCGAGCCCTGCGCGGCCTCGATCGCCCGCAGCGTCACCTCCGCGATCGCCAGGGCGGCACTGTGCTCGAACGGATCCGTTGTTCCGGCCATCGAGAAGGAGCTCTCCGCCGTCGTGTCGAGGTCTGCGAGACGTGCGCGACGCCAGAGCGCCTCGAGCGCACCCCGGTCGGTCGTCGAGAGGGCGCCGGTGTCGACGCTGATCCGCACTCCCAGCCCGCGGATCAGCAGTGCGGCGTCCGGCGTCGGGCAGGATCCGAGGGTCAGGAGCGGAAGACCTTGGTCGGGAAACTGGTCGGTGCGGGTCTGGTGTTGAAGATGGCGAACGGGGCGAGGACAGGGACGAGTTCGACGACGCTGCCGGGGGCCTGCCCCAGGGAGACATCGATCACGAGCTGTCCGCCGGGAACGATGACGCCGGACTCCTCCTGGCTGTAGAGCACGCAGGGGATCCCGGCCGAGCGGTTCAATCGACCGGTGTACGTGGCTTCGTTCGTCTGGATGTACCCACTGAGGCCCATGATGACGAGAGCCCCCTGGTCGCCGCTCTCGGCGGAGTTGTGGCTGAACATCGTCATCGAGTTGAAGTCGTAATTGCTCGTGCCGGTGTTGACCACGGTGAAGGTGGTGTCGAACATCCTGCGCTCCGTGGAGACGGCACCCCAGAATCCCGTGAGACCTTCGAACGCCGCAGGCGGAGTCGCACTCGCATGAGCGGCAGGAGCGCCGACTGCAGCGATCAGGAGGGGCGCGGACCAGCCGGCGGCCTGCGCGACGCGGCGCCGCGAAGGGCCGGTCGGGTCGATGGCGGTGTGGTCGTGCTCAGTCATGGGGCGCTCCGCAGCGGTCGGTCCGACGAGGGATCGGAAGGAGTGCCGGCCGGGGAGGGAGCCGGGCCGGCATCGGTGCCGCGAAGCGTCGCCGCGGTCCGGTCGAAGGGCATGGGGACGCGATCCTCGACGGGCTCAGTGTGACGCATCCCCTTCGATCGCCCGCGGACCGGGGTACCCCCCGTTAAGCACGTGCGTGCAGCGACCGTCCGGCCCCTCGCCTGGTCGGCGATCCTCTACCGCGAGGCGATCTTCTCCTCGAGGACGGTGCGCTCCGCCGCGTTCGTGCACCGCGCGAGCGCCCGCGTCCACTCGGCGCGCGCGTCGGCGGTGCGGCCGAGCCGGGCGAGCAGCTCTCCGCGGACCGCGGGGAGGAGGTGGCTGCCGGCGAGCACCCCGCGCGCGTCGAGGTCGTCGACGAGGGCGAGCGCGTCCCGGGGTCCGGTCGCCATCGCGACGGCGACCGCCCGGTTGAGCTCGATGATCGGCGAGGGCGTCAGCCGACCGAGCGCCTCGTAGAGGACCACGATCCGCCGCCAGTCGGTCTCCGCGACCGACGGGGCGACCGCGTGGCACTCGGCGATCGACGCCTGGAGACCGAAGGCGCCGAGACCGCGCGGCGAGACGGCCTGCGCGAGAGCGGCGCGCCCGCGCCGGATCGCGCTCCGATCCCAGAGCCGCCGGTCCTGGTCCTCGAGCAGGATCGCGCGCCCGTCCGCTCCGAGCCGGGCGGGGAACCGGGCGGCGGTGAGCTCGAGCAGGGCGAGGAGCCCGAGCACCTCGGGCTCGGGTGCGAGGGCGACCAGTCCCCGCGCGAGGCGCCGGGCCTGGTCGGCGAGGTCGGTGCGCATCCAGTCGTCCCCGGCGGTGGCGGACGAGCCCTCCGTGAAGATCAGGTAGACCACCTGCAGCACCGAGCCCAGGCGGGCGGGGCGCTCCTCCGCGTCGGGGACGGCGAACGGGATCCGGGCGGCGGAGAGGGTCTTCTTCGCCCTCGTGATCCGGGCCTGGATCGTCGCCACCGGAACGAGGAACGCCTGCGCGATCTCGGTCGTGGTGAGCCCGCCGACCAGCCGCAGCGTCAGCGCGATCCGGGCCTCCTTCGCCAGCAGCGGATGGCAGGCCGTGAACATCAGCGCGAGCACGTCGTCCTCGATGGCGTCGGGATCGAAGAGCGCATCCGGACCCGGGCCCGCCTCGTCGAGATCGCGGGCGAGCAGCGCGTACCGCGCGTCGCGCGCCCCGCGCCGGCGGAACGCGTCGATCGCGCGGCGCCGGCCCGTGGTCAGCAGCCAGCCGACGGGCTCCGCCGGCACGCCGCCGACCGCCCAGGAGACGAGCGCTTCCGCGACCGCCTCCTGGGCGAGATCCTCGGCGAGATCGACGTCGCCGGTGTAGCGGGCGAGGGCGCCGACGATGCGGGCGGACTCCATCCGCCAGACCGTCTCGACGGCGGCCCTCGCGTCAGAGCTGGCCGGTCTGCTCACGCCAGGCGCGCTCCCGCTGCACGTACTCGTTGTCCTGCGGGAACTCGTCGATCGAGGGGATCCGGCGGATCTCGGCCTTGCCGCCGCCGGTCATCGGCGCCCGCTTGGCCCACTCGACCGCCTCCTGGATCGAGGCGACGTCGAGGACGTAGTAGCCGTTGAACAGCTCCTTCGTCTCCCCGTAGGGCCCGTCCGTGACGACCGGGGTCTCGCCGCTGAAGTCGACGACGACCCCCTGGCTCGGGTCGTCCAGCCCCTCCGCGGCCAGCAGCACTCCGGCCCGGATCAGCTCGTCGTTGAAGCGCCCCATCGACTCCAGCATCTGGCTGAAATCGGTGTTCATCATCGCGGCCAGCGACTCGTCGGTCGCGCGCCAGATCAGCATGTACTTCGGCATCAGGGGATTCCCGGCTCTCGGTGATGGAAGGAGCGTCTCGCGACCTTCTCACCTCGAGGTCGAACGGCGCGATCCCGGATCGACACCCGGCCCGAAGAAAGTCCGGCCGGCACTTCAGTGGTGTCGATTCTCGAGGGTCAGCGGCCGCCGCGCATGCCGCCACCTCCGGCGGCAGCCGTGCCCGCGGTGACGGTGGCGAGGGTCGTGCCGTCGGCGGTGAGGGTGTAGCTCTCGCCGGAGGTGATCTCCGGGCCGGCGTAGACGACGCCCGCGATCGTCTTCGACGTCGTGAACGTCGTGACGGTGGTGCCGTCCGCGTCGGTGATCGTCACATCGGTGCCCGCGGGGAGGGTGCTGCTGAGGGCGGAGGAGATCCAGCCCTGGGTCGAGGACGCGTCGGGCGAGACCATCATCCCGGCGCTTCCGGTGGCGAGCACCTCTCCGCCGGTGACGACGAGGGTGCCGTTGACGTCGAGTGCGCCGTTGCCGCTCTGCTCGGGGCCGTTCACGACGAGGCTGCCGCCGCTGATCGTCGCACTGCCGTTCGAGTCGAAGCCGTCGCCCTCGGCATCGATGGTGACCGTGCCGCCGCTGAGGGTGATCACGGAGCCGTCGTCGCCCTCGCCGCCCATGCCTCCGCCGGGGCCGCCGGTGGTGCCGGTCGCGGCTCCGTCGGAGTCCGTGCCGGTTCCGCCGGAGGCGTTCAGGCCGTCGTCGCTGGAGACCACGGAGACGTCGCCGTCGGTGATCCGGATGTCGGCGCTCTCGATCCCCTCGACCGAGTCGGTCACGGCGATGTCGGCTCCATCGAGGAGCAGGGCCGAATCGGCGTGGACGCCGTCGTCGCCGGTGGCGAGCGTCAGGGTTCCGGCGGTGGTGTGCACCCAGGTGTCGGAGTGCACGGCGTCGTCAGCGGAGTCGATGGTCACGTCGCCGCCCTCGAGGTCGACGATGATCCCGGCCTTGAGACCCTTGGCGGAGGCGTCGGTCGCGAGCTGCGCGCCGCTGCCTCCTCCCGCGGTGAGGTCCAGGTTTCCTCCGGTGACGACGATGTCCGTGACGGCGACGACGGCGTCGCCCTGCGCGTCGACGGTGATGTCGCCTCCGGCGATCGAGACGAAGCCCGCGGTGGCGTCCTCCTCGTTGTCGGAGGTGAGTCCGTCGCCGCCGGCGGTGACGGCGAGGGTGCCGCCCCGGACGACGAGGTAGTCCTTGCCGCGGATGCCGTCGTCGACCGCATCGACGGTGATGGTGCCGGAGAGGATGACGAGGCCGTCCTTGCCGGTGATGCCGTCGTTGCCGTTGCCGTGCACCTCGAGCGAGCCCTCGCCCGTGACGGTGAGGTCGGCGGCGCTGTACAGCGCGGCGTTCGACTCCGCGTCCTCGGCGTAGGAGGCGGTGTCGCTGAGGGTGTTCGTCGATCCGGTGGCGAGTTCGACGACGACGTCGGAGGCGGCGGTGACCGTGATCGCGGAACCGGTGGAGCTCGTGATGTCGACGCCGTCGAGCACGAGTCGCACGGTTCCTTCGGCGGTGGTGTCCACCACGACCTGGCCGTCGGTGAGGGTGCCGCTGAGGACGTAGGTGCCGGCGTCGGTGATGGTGACGGTCGAGCCGTCGACGCGCACGGCGTCCCCGTCTGCCGCGGCGCTGTCGCCGGAGAGGGTGATGCTCGTCGAGGCGGCGTCGGCGGCCTGGTCGGTGGCGTGCACGGCGGTGTTCGCCGCGAGGATCTGCGTGGCGGTGGAGTCGAGGGAGGTGCCGACGGCCTCGACGGTGGTGCCCGCCTCCGTGTCGTCGGTGCTCGTGCCGGTGGGGGCGGTGGAGCTCGAGTCGGTGGTGGTGCCGAAGGCGGAGCCGGCGACCGCGGCGGCGCTGCAGCCGGTGAGGAGAGCGCCGGTGAGACCCAGGACGGCGAGGACGGACAGCGGGCGGGAGCGGTTGTGCATGGTGGTCCTATCGGGGAGAGACGACTCGGGCGGGGGCCCGGTCGAAATGACGGTCGAGGGTGCGGGTCCACTTGTTGGCGGGGAGCTCGGAGCGGAACGCGGCCATCCCGGTCCCGTACTTCGAGAGCGAGACGGGGCGGTGGCCTTCGGCCCAGAGCGCCCGGTCGACCTCGGACGGGCGGGAGGCCGACTTGGTCTCGACGACGACCACGGCCGGTCGATCCAGCACTCGGGCCGGTGCGCTGCGCAGCCGCCAGACGAGGCGGGTGTCGATCGTGGCGCGGGTGGCGGATCCGGGGAGGAAGAGCGTCGTCCGGGCGTACTCGGTGGACAGCACCGGGGCGAGTTCTCGGGAGTCCAGGGCGATGCCGGTCGCGGCGAGGGTCTCGTCGATGTAGGTGAGACCCTCCGCGGTGAGCTCGTCGCGCCGTCCGGCCGGGTGGTCGATCCGCTCCTTGACGGTGCTGCTGCGGGATCCGCGCGTCTTCACCTCGAGGTAGCTCGTCGCGGAGTCCAGATAGGTGCGGGTGCGGATCTTGAAGCGCCGCCGGCGGCCGCGCACGGCGAGGTGGTAGCTGTCCAGCTGCGGGGTATCGAAGTAGACCGATTCGTAGTCGCAGTCGCGGCGCCCGCCGATCTCGAGCACGCGCGTGCTGTCGTCGAGTCGGGCGAGCACGGCGTCCAGGCTGCCCGCGGGAATCAGGTACTTGCGGTCGATGCGGGTCTGCAGCGACGCCTGGTCGACGAGCTCGGGGAGGCTGATCGGGGCGAACGACTGCAGGCGCGACGCCGTCACGGCGGTCATCGCGAGACCGGGACGCCGACGGCGGAGGTGGCCGGGGCGAGCTCGTCGTGCTGCCCGCCGCGGGCGCGGCGCTCCGCGACGTCGAAGCGGACGTCGACCTGCGTGGTGTCGTTGACGAGATCGAGCTGACGGACCTGCACCGACCGGATGCGGCCGCCGAGCAGCGCGGCCAGGTGAGCGGTCAGGGCGCCCTCGTCGGTGAAGGCGCTGTCGAGAGTGATCGTCTGCTGACGGGTGCGCGGGAACAGCCGCGGGTGGTCGGCGATGAACAGGACCGCGATGATCAGCGCGATCAGACCGACCGTCAGCGCGGACGGCGCGGTGCCCAGGCCGCTGATGAGGCCGATGGCCAGAGCGGAGAAGTAGTAGGCGACCTCGTGCTGCTCGATCTCGTCCGAGCGCAGACGGATGATCGAGAGGACCCCGAAGAGGCCCAGCCCGAGACCGGCTCCGACCGTGCTGGAGGCCAGGACCAGCGAGACGGCGAGGACGCCGACGTTCACGCCGAGGAAGGCGGCGACGAGGTCCCGACGCCGGTGGCGGGGGAAGTAGATGCCGAACGTCAGCAGAGCGATGGCGACGAGGTCGATGGCGACGGTGGCGAATGCGAGCACGAGAACTCCTGAAGACGGGCCGACCCGAGGTCGGCGAGCGAGGTGTCCCCATTCAGCCGCCGCGTCCTTTGCGCTTCCTATGACCCGTCTATGACGCTCGCCTGCATTGTCGGGCGAGCGCTGATCGCCGCGCGGAGCCGGTCGGAGACCAGCAGGTCTCCCCCGGTGCCGCAGGCGAGGACGTCCACGTCCCAGCGGGAGAGGACGCGGTCGAGGGTCGGCTCGCCGCCGGCGAGGACCGCGGTGGCGAGAACGTCGGCGGTGAGGATGTCGCCCGCGAGGACGGTGACCTGGCGGAAGCGCACCCCGTTCGCGTCGTGCGGGCGCCGCCAGACGTGCTCCCCGCGCTCCGCGGTGCCCGACGTCGCGACGGCGCGCCGGTCGCCGGTGAGCTGGACGGCGCACAGGAGCGAACGGCGGTCGTCGGGGTCGACGATCCCGATTCGGACCGGTGCGTCGTGGGCGTCGACGGCGCGGGATCCGAGGACGTCGCCCCCGACGGTCAGGAGCCACGGCGCGTCGCCGCCGCGCTCCAGCAGCCTCCCCGCCGCCGCGATCGCGCGGGCCTTGACCGTGCCGGCGAGGTCGAGCACGCCGTCCGGGCGGTGCGGGGTGAAGGCGCCGTCGGTGGCGGTCCGCCACTCGAGGGCCTCGGCGTAGGCGTCGCGCATCTCCGCGCTCGCGTCGGCGAGGCGGAGGCGGCCGTCGGCGATCCTGCTCGCCTCCGACTCCGGCCGGTACAGGCTGAACCGCTCGTCCGCGGACCGGAAGACCGCCCGGATCGCCGCCAGCGGCGCGTCGGCCTCGGCCCGGAGGCTCGCGACCGTTCCCATCGTGGCGAAGCTGGAGATCACAGGCCGGCCTGGTCGATCGCGGACTGCAGCGAGTCGAGGTAGGCGTCGCTGGTGTAGGTCGCGCCGCTGACCGAGGCGACGTCGGCGCTCTGCGCGGCGAGGACTTCGCTGCGCAGGATCGGCGCGGCACGGTTCGAGATCGAGACCGACCGGTTCTCCTTGTCCGTCAGCTGCAGCGCGGTCACGTCCGTGATCGCGCCACCGGCGACGGTGATCGCGACCTGCACGTCGCCGTAGCGGGTCGCGACGGCGGTCCCCGTGTAGGTGCCGTCCGTTCCGCCGGTGCTGTCGGTGTCGCCGCTGCTGTCGGTTCCGCCGGTGCCGGCGGGCGCCGAGGGCGTCGACGGAGTGGAGCTCGGCGTCGGAACCTCGAACGTGCCGGAGCCGCTCGAGCCGCTCGAAGAGGTCGGAACCGGAGTCGGAGTCGAGACGGCCGGCGCTGCGGCCTCCGGGGCCGGTGCGGCGGGAGTGCTCCCCGCGGCGCCGAGGTCCCAGCCGATGACGAGGACGGCCGTGGACGCGAGGACGCTCACGAGGGCGGCGCGCGTCCTCACCAGCTGAACCTCTCGACGTGGATCCGGTGCTCGGGGAGGCCCGCGCTGCGGGCGTCGCGGAGGACGACCTCGCTCCAGGCGTCCGGTCCGCAGACGTAGAGGTCGGAGTCGAGCAGCCGCGGGAACACCGAGGTCAGCGTGACGCCTCGCGAGAGAGCCTCGGCGGACAGCCAGGTGTCGCTGCCGGACGGGCGATGCCCCTGCATCCAGTAGAGCGTGCCGCCTCCGCGGCGCACGAGCTCGCCCGTCTCGTCCCAGAGGCGGTCCTGCGCGTGGTCCGCCCCGCGCAGGAGGACGGTGGCCTCGCCCGACTGCAGGGCACTGTGCTCGAGGAGTGCGCGCGCGGGGGTGATGCCGATGCCCGCGGCGACGACGGCGAGGAGTGGAGCGGTGCGCGCCGTGTCGGTGAAGATCCCGTAGGGGCCCTCGATCGACACGGCCGTGCCCGGCCGCAGTCGAGCGAGGCGTGCGGTGCCGGCGCCCAGCACGCGGACGGTGATCCGGGCGGTGCGGTCGGTGGGGACCGCGGAGAAGGAGACGGGGTGGGCGTGCCACCAGGTGCCGGCGCTCCAGAACCGCCAGATCGCGTACTGACCGCCGACGGCGCCGAGGGAGCGCATCCGTCGCCCCGTCAAGTGCAGCGAGAACACCCCGGGTGCGATCGTCTCGACCGCCTCGACCCGGATGCGGTGGCGGAGGGTGCGCACGACGGGCACGGCGAACCGGAACCACGCGACGGAGCCGAACGCCGCGACGTAGAGGGCGATCCAGTAGGCGCGCTGCGCGGACCCCTCGGCGAGGACCTGACCGGCGGAGAGCTGATGCGGCACCGCGACGAGCACGGCCGCGTAGCTGAGGAGGTGGATCGCGTGCCACGCCTCGTAGGCGAACCGGCGGCGCACCGCGACCAGCGAGGTGACCACGACGAGCAGCAGCAGCGCGGTCGCGAGCAGGGCGAGCAGCAGGTCGCTGCCGGAGTAGAGGGCGAGGCTCTCCTGCACGAGGTCGAGACCGTCCGTCATCGCGTAGCCGACCGTGAGGAGCAGGCCGTGACCGAGGATCAGCAGGAGGGCGGGCTTGCCGAGCCGCCGGTGCAGCGCCGTCGCGACGTCCTGACCGAAGGTGCGATCGATCCACGGGATGCGCGCGGCGAGGACCAGCATCAGCAGGAGCAGATCGGTCCCCACCAGCCCGGCGACGATCCCCGCCGCCGACAGCGCAGTCGGCAGGTCGGTCACGGCCTCGGGACCACCGGAGGCGAGGAACAGCGCGATCGCGACAGCGACCGACACGACGCACGCGGTCACCAGCGCATCGGCCGAGCGTCTCCGCCGCCGGAGGGCCCGGCGGCGGCGCTCACCCGAAGAGACGTCCACCCCCGGGCCGTCCGCCGCTGCGGGCGCCGGTCGAACTGTTCGCAGCACCGTGCTCATCGCATCGACCTTCCCTGAGCATCACCCTTTGCGGGGTCCCCGCCGGGAGATCAGGATCGGCGACGACGCTATGCACTCCCGATGAACCCGCCATGGCCTGCATCGGAGTCGGCCCGCGCCCGGGCCGGCGCCGCAGCGCTCCGATGCTGAGGCTCTCCGCGATGCCGCTGCCGGCGACCTCGACGACGGTCTGCCAGGGCGGGGAGGAGGTCGTCGTCCGCCGTCGCTCACCTGCCCGCGCGCCTTCATGGACAACCGGTCGAGCGGGACGAAGCGGATCAGCGCGCGTGCGCCGTCGCCAGCTCCCCCCAGTGCGTCGTGGCGCGCAGCGACAGCGCGGCGCGCTTCATCGTCCAGACCGGTCCCTTGCGGATCCCGGCGAGCCCGAGGCCGACGGCGGAGCGGCCGTGGCGCTTGGTCACGGCGTCGATCGTCGCGCCGAGACCCTTGCTGTCGAACGCGGTGTCGAACACCTCGAGGAGGGCGTGCGAGTCGCGCGGCGACAGGTTCGTCAGGATCACGCCGGCCCGCACGTAGCGGGCGCCCTCGCGCAGCCGAGGCCGCAGCGTCCCGATCGCCGCCTTCACGATCGCCACCGGGTCGTCCGTGGGCACGGGAAAGCCGGCCAGCCCACCCGCGGACTCGTACGGCGCGTCCGCGAACGGCGACGTCGACGCGAAGACGCTCATCGTCTTCGTCACCGACCCCTGCGCGCGGAGGCGGTGGGCCGCGCGCTGCGCGTAGACGGAGAGCACCTGCTCCATGTCCGCGATCGTCGTCACCGGAGTGGCGAACGAGCGCGAGAAGATCAGCTGGTCCCGGACGGTCCGCGCCGCCTCGAGCGGGATGCAGTCGACCCCGCGCAGCTCGTAGACGGAGCGCTGCAGCACCACCGAGAACTTCTTCCGGATCAGCGCCGGGTCGGCATCGCGCAGGTCCCGGATCGTGTGGATGGACAGCTCCGCGAGGCGCTTCCCGGTGCGGCCCGCGACGCCCCACAGCTCGGTGACGTGCTGCGACGCCATCAGCGCGTCGAGCTGCTCGGGGGTGTACCAGTCGGTGTCGCAGACGCCTCCCAGGCGCGGGTGCTTCTTCGCACCGCCCTTGTTGACGAACTTCGCGAGCGTCTTGCTCGGCCCGAACCCGACGCACACGGGCAGGCCGACGTTCTTCGCGACGGCCGCCCGCATCGCCCGGCCGATCCTCGCCCGCTCCGCCACGTCGCCGTCGACGCCGAGGAAGCTCTCGTCGATCGAGTACACCTCCTGCCAGGCCGAGTAGCGGCCCAGCAGCTCCATCACCCGCGCGGACAGCTCGCCGTACAGCTCGTAGTTGCTGGAGCGGGCGATCACCTCCGGGAGGCGTCCCGAGCGGATCAGGGGCAGGACCTTGAACCAGGGCGTCCCGTTCTCGATGCCGAGCTTCTTCACCTCGTCCGAGCGGGCGACCACGCAGCCGTCGTTGTTCGAGAGGACGACCACCGGCCGCCCCTGCAGCTTCGGGTCGAACAGCCGCTCGCAAGAGACGTAGAAGCTGTTCACGTCGACCAGGCCGATCCGCCGCTCAGAGCGCACGGTGCAGCCGGTGCAGGCAGACGGTGACGACGCCCCAGATCTGGAGGTCGCTCAGCTCGGCGACGAGGATCGGCGGGTAGTCCGGGTTCTCCGCGCGCAGCACCACTCCCCCGGGGCTCAGCTCGAGCCGCTTGACGGTCAGCTCGCCGTCGAGGATCGCGATCACGACGCTGCCGTGCGTCGGGGTCAGCGAGCGGTCGACCACCAGCTCGTCGCCGTCGCTGATGCCGGCGCCGGTCATGCTCTCGCCCGAGACGCGGACGATGAACGTCGAGGTCTTGTCCCGGATCAGGTGGTCGTTGAGGTCGAGGGAGCCGTCGAAGTAGTCCTGCGCGGGCGACGGGAAGCCCGCCGCCACCGCGTCGGCGGGGACGAGGAGGGAGACGGCCACGGCGTCCCGGGCCGGGGTCGCGATGCGGTCCACCACGGTCACGCTCATTCTCGGCCCTCCTCACGGGATCGAACATGTGTTCGAACATGTCCGAGTGTAGGTCGACCCCACCGACATCGGCACGGGAGGGACCTCGCTCGTGGCCGCCCCCGATGCGCGAGGATCGGACCCGTGGATGCGGAGCGGGTTCTCGGAGACGGTCGTGCCGACGGGGTGTGGTGCCGGCTCGGCGAGCCGCTGACGGTGGCGCAGATCGCGCGCGGCGGACCCGCCTGGCTCTGCCTGGACGCGCAGCACGGCGCCTTCGACGACGCCGCGGTGCTCGCGACCATGCGCGCGCTGGCGACGGTGACCTCGCGGCCGCCGGTCGCCGTCCGGGTCGCCGGGCTCTCGGACCCGCTGATCGGGCGGGCTCTGGACGCCGGAGCCGACATCGTCGTCGTCCCGATGATCGAGTCGGTCGAGGACGCGGCCGCGGCGGTCCGCGCCGCGCACTACCCGCCGCTCGGCCGACGCAGCTGGGGACCGATGACCGACCTCTGGGACGTCGCGCCCCAGTCGGCCGCCGAGGCGCGGCCGGCCCTGTGGCTGATGATCGAGACGCAGGCCGGCCTCGACGCCGTCGAGCAGGTCCTCGCGGTGCCGGGGGTCGCCGGCGTCTTCGTCGGCCCGTTCGACCTCGCGATCGGACTCGGCCGGGCGCTGCCCGACCTGCTCGCCGCGGACGGACCCGGGGACCCGCTGCCGAGGATCGCCGCGGCCGCCAGGAACGCGGGCAGGGGCGCCGGTGCCTACGCGGGCGACCCGGACCGCGCTCGGCAGCTGCGCGCGCTCGGCTTCCCGCGGGTCGCCGTCGCGACCGACCAGTCGCTGATCGCGCTCGGCACGGCGGCGGCGCTCGGCGCGGTGGCGGACGGCTCCGGATACTGAGCCTCCGAAGAATGCGACGATGACGACGACTCTCGAGCGGCTAATCCAGCGGACCGCCGACGCCGCGGACGACGGCCTCTCCCCGGGCGTGCTGGCCGACGCGCGCCGCACGCTGACGGCGGCGCTGGAAGCGCACGTCCGGGGCGACCGCGAGGCCGAGGCCGCGCTGCTCGCCCCTCTCGCCCGCCGCATCTCGGACTCCTGGCCGCACACGTCAGCGCTCGGACGGGACGTGCTCGGCTACGTGCAGGCCGTGCGGCACTGAGGCGCGGGTGTGAGCGGACGCTGAACCGAGTCCGAGGTCAGCAGCCGGGTCCCCGCGATCGTCGTACCGCCCGCTTGCGGAACTCCGCCGTGAGGATGCTGCGGGCGATGGTCGGTCGTTCCTGCGGGAGGCCGTGTCGATCGACGGCTCTCCGAAGGCGGTGTGGGACTCGTCGACGTCGAGCGTGCGCGGTGCCCCTTCCGCCGGGGTGCTGCAGCGGTGCCGCACGACGGTCGGTCCGGTGCAGGCCGGCTGCTCGGCGGCGACATCCGGGAGGGAGCGACCGCTCGATCCTCAACTCCGACACGATGAACTCAAGCGCGCGTCCGAGCGGGCGGTGCGGCTGGTCGGCTGCCGTCTGCGTTCTCCGTCCACACGATCCGCTCCTCCGTGAAACGGGGATCGGAACGCAGCTGCCGCTCGACGTCGCCGAACACCACGGCTCGAGTGCGCGGCCTCGTCTTGAAATCCACCATCCTTGTGTCCCGATAGCCGCCCCGTCATCGGGCATCTCATCGGGCGGGTCTAACGGGACGCTGCCGCCCCCGCCCCTACGGGGTGAACCCCGCTCGTCGACCTGACGCGGTGAACGACCGGCTATCGGACGCCCGCTTCGCCAACTGATCCCCCTCTGCATCGCGGCTTCACGGCGCGCAAGGGCGAGTCCGGCGTCGAGGGCCCGGGACGATAGGTGCCTAAGGCATGCTCCCCGACAGCCTCGGTGCAGCCTGGTTCATCAACGTCATCGTCCTCTGAGGCTGACCGAGCAAGACACCGGTGTGCCGGTCGGATCGGCGTTCTGCACAGCGACGTAACGCTCGAGTGAGGCCCACAGCTCGTCGGGCTGGGTGGGAATGGCGAGCAGGGGCTTCCCCTTCGTGAGTCGGGTTGCTCAGTGCCCGAGCAGCATGTTGTTGCGGGCCCGGATCTGCTCTTCGGTCGCGGGGAAGTAGCTGCTGACGCCGATGTGCTCGGCGTCGTGCTGGATCTCGTCGACGACCGGGCGGAGTGCGTGCTCGTAGTGGGCGAACGCCTGCTCGACATCGCCATCCGCCGCCTGGAAGGCGTCGAAAAGCGCTGTGGCGCCAATGACGGCGAGCGACCCTCCCATGCCCGCGGCAGGCGATGCGCAGTAGCCGGCGTCGCCGACGAGCGCGACGCGTCCTGACGTCCACGCCGGCATCTTGATCTGGCTGAGCTTGTCGAAATAGAAGGTCTCGACGTCGATCGCCTGTTCGAGGTGATCAGAGAACGGCGGGCCGGCGTGCAGCAGGTGTTCGCGGAGGATGCTCTTCTGCTCCTCCTCGTCGTGGTGGTCGTACGGGATCTCCTTCTCGGAGCGGAAGCCGAGAACGAGTTCGGTGGTGGAGTCGTACGAGTTCACCAGCATCGTCACGCCCGGAGAGCTCGTGATCCGAGTCGTCTGAGGGGCGATGATCAGGCTGTCGAGGGTCGCGATGGAGAAGTACGTCTGGAGGAAGTGGCTGTAGAGCGCTTCCTGACCGAAGTGCAGTCGGCGCACCGTGGAGTGATTGCCGTCGCAGCCGAACACCAGGGAGAAGTTCCTCTCGGTGCCGTCACGGAAGGTGACGCGGAGGCTCTCCTCGTCGAGCTCGTGCAGCGACGCGATGGAGTTGCTCCACAGCATCTCCACCTCGCCCTCCGTTGCCGCGGCGAGGATGTCGAGCAGATCATCACGGTGGATCTCGTAGCCGTCGCCCACCGCGTCCGCTGTGGGCGGCTCGGGGTCGATCCGTGCGATGAGGTCCCCCGCCGGCGTAGTGAACTCCGTCACGCGAGGAGCAAGTGCTTTCGCCGAGATCTGCTCGAGCAGGCCCATCCGCTCGATGATCGCGATGGTGTCATCGCGGATGTCGACCGGGGTGCCTCCTCGCTTCAGGCCGGACCCGATCTCAACGATCGTGACCTCGTAGCCGAGCCGGCGCATCCAGAGCGCCGTCGCGAGCCCCGCGAAGCTCGCTCCCGAGATGAGCACTCGCCTCTGCCTGTGCGCGTTCATCGGACATCCTCGTTCCCCGGCTCCCGCCGAATGTGTAGTGACTCGAACTTCGTCACCGTAACAGAAACTTTGAGTCACTCAACTCTTCGTGGCAGACTGGCGTGATGGGGGAAGCAGGCACGGTGGTCGCGTCGGGACTTCGAGAGCGCAGGAAGCGAGAGACCCGCGCGCGCCTGGGCGACGTCGCGGCACGGCTCTTCGCTGAGCGCGGGTACGACGAGGTGTCCATCTCGGACGTCGCGCGTGCCGCTGCCGTCTCGGATCAGACGGTCTACAACTACTTCCCGACCAAGCCCGATCTCGTCTTCGATCGAGCGGACGAGGTGCTCGAGAGGATCCGAGCCGCGGTCGCCGAGCGAGGCGCCCAGCAGTCCCCGGCCGACGCGATGCGCGCCGTCGTCCTCGAGGACATCGATCGGTACGTCGAGGAGGATCCGACCCTGGCACGAGGGGAGTTCCCCGCTCAGTGCAGACTCAGCACAGTGCTCCGGCGCCGGGCTCTGGAGTTCTACAGCGACGCCACGACCGCGGTTGCAGCGGAATTGGCTGGCACGGGGATGGACTCGATGACTCGGCGTGCTCAAGCAGCCGCACTCGTCGCGGTCGTGCAGCAGACCACCGAAGCCATCGGCGACGCGGTCCTCACCGGTGCTGATCGGGAAGCAACCCGCACGCGTTTGACGAAGGCGAGCACTGCCGCGCTCGATCACCTGTCGGCTTGGTGGCGCACGGAGCTGACCGACCAGACGCCGTCTCGGTGATCCATCCCCCAACGGGACGGCGCCGGATCAACGGTGCTGCACCCAGATATTCGGCTCTACGTAGGTCCCCTCGTCCGCGTCGCGGTCGAGGCGCAGCGTCGAGAGGCCGCCGGGGATCACGTACTCCCCCGACGACGGCAGCACCATCCCGGTCCACTCCTCCCACTGGGCGACGGTGCCGGTCATCACCTGCGATCGCGGGGCGACGTCGAGGACGCTCGCGCCCATCCGCACGTGCGTGCGCAGCCACGGATCCAGCGGCAGCCCGTCCTCACGGGTCCAGCCCGCGTAGACGTCGATCGGGGTCAGCGGGTAGCGCGGCTTCATCGTCGGGCGCAGCGGCACGATCACGTGCTCGAACCCGCTCGTGACGCTGAGGTCGCGGAACGCGCCGAGCAGCGTCCCGACGAGCCCGGCGCCGGTGCGATCCGGATGCACCTGGGCGGCGCAGACGGCGAGAGTCGTCGCCTCGTCCTCATCCTCGAGCGCCTGGCGGAGGGAGTCTCCGTACCCGGTGGGCAAACCCTCGCGGGTGCCGTCCCACCGGATCGGCACCGCCCAGCCCGCGGCGACCGGCACGTTTTCATCGAGGACCACGAGCTCGAACCGGGTGAATCGCTCGCGGACGTGCGGCAGGTGCTCCTCCGCGAGGCGGTCGGCGGAGATGAACGCCGGCCACCCCGAACTGAAGAGTGACTCCATCTGCGCGTCGTCTCGGGGGCGCGCATTAAGTAGTTCTACCGACGTCACGGGCTCAGTCTGCGCGGAGGGCGACCGCTAGGCGATCCCCATACGGGACGCTTGCCGCGACGCCCTGCGTCGTACTCTGAGCGGGCGCCTGGACTGTAGGCGCGACGAGCGCGTGTGGTCACACGTGCGCGGTGCGGCTGCTTTCCGTGGGAGGAGAGGCGAGCGGATTCGATTCGAGTTGTGCGAGTGGTCACCTGTGAACATGCCGGAGCTCCGTTCGCTCGAGGATGAGGGGCCGCCGACTGAAGCGGACGACGGAGGCAGCTGGACGGTGTCCGGCGCAGGACCGGTCAGCGAGGAGAAGGACTCGTCCTCTTTTACGCCGCTGCGGGCTCGACGGCGCTCAGCGCCATCAGCTGCTCGAGGGCGTCCTGGGGGAACGCGCCGCCGGTGAAGGCGAGGAACTGCTGCATGGGCATCGATTCGACCATCTTCAGATCGTTCGGGTTCTCCTGCGCGTGCTGACGCTGCTCCTCGCTCATGCCGGCCGAGAGGCCCTCCATCAGTGCCGGTCCGACGATCGGGTGGCCGAACCAGTCGCCGACGGTCGAGTCCATCGTGAGCGGGCGGAGGAGGACGTCGCCGGTGAGAGCGATGGTCGCTTCGGTGCTGATGCTCGCGACGGAGTCGCCGATCTGCACGGTGTAGTCGCCGGCCGGAACGACCCACTGGGAGAGCTCGATGTCCCAGTAGGCGAAGGCGCGACGTTCGAGCGTGAACTGGACGGTCTGCGACTCCCCCGGCTCGAGTGCGATCTTCGTGAAGGCGCGCAGTTCGCGGGAGGGTCGGCGGACGGGGCCGGCGACGGTGGCGACGTAGAGCTGGACGACATGCTTCCCGAAGATCCCTCCCGTGTTCGTCACGGTCAGGCGCACCGAGGCGGTGTCGGTGCCGGTCGCTGTGACCTGCAGGTCGGAGGCAGCGAAGCTGGTGTAGCTGAGTCCGTGGCCGAAGGGATAGCGGACGGGGGTGCCGGCGGTCTCGTAGTGGCGGTAGCCGACCATGACACCTTCGCCGTAGCGGACGTGTCCCTGCTCGCCCGGGAAGTTGTTCCAGCTCGGGTTGTCCTGCAGCCGCAGCGGGATGGTCTCGGCGAGGTGGCCGGACGGGTTGACGATCCCGAAGAGGATGTCCGCCAGAGCAGATCCTCCGGCTTGCCCGAGCAGCCAGCCCTCGAGGATCGCATCGACGTCGTCGTGCCAGCCCTCGAGCGAGACGACTCCGCCGTTGGAGAGGACGACGACCGTTCGGGGCGCGACCTCGGCGACCGCTCTGATCACCGCGAGTTGCGGTTCGGGGAGGGAGAGCGTGTCGCGATCGAAGCCCTCGGACTCCTCACGATCGCCGAGCCCGACGAAGACGATCGCGGTGTCGCAGCGACCGGCGACGTCGACGGCGAGTGAGCGCCGGGCTTCGGCGTCGGGGTCCTCCGTCAGCAGGAAGCCGTCAGCGTGTTCGACGGTGACACCGCGCTCGAGGGCGAGGTCGCGGATGCTGTGGAGCGCCGCGTCGGTGCGGGTGGGGTTGATGTGGGAGCTGCCGCCGCCCTGGAAGCGCGGCGTGGTGGCGAAGGAGCCGATGACCGCGAGCCGGGACGGGCCTGCCAGCGGGAGCACGTCGCCGTCGTTCTTGAGGAGGACGACCGAGTCCGCGGCGAGGGTGCGCGCGAGCGCGTGGTGCGCGTCGACGTCGATATCGCCGATGGCGGTATGCGGGAGGTCGGTGAGGGCGAGCACTCGGGCGACGGAAGCGTCGACGAGGCTCTCGTCGAGTTCGCCGCTGTGGACGGCGTCGATGATCTGCTGGTCGGTGCCTCCGCCGCTGCCGGGCATCTCGAGATCCATTCCGGCCTCGACGCCGGCGACGCGGTCGCTGACCGCGCCCCAGTCGGAGACGACGGCGCCCTGGTATCCCCATTCGTCGCGGAGCACGTCAGTGAGGAGCCACCGGTCGTGGGAGGCGTAGACCCCGTTGATCTTGTTGTAGGAGCACATCACGGTGGCGGGCGCGGCTTCGGTGACGACTCGTTCGAACGCGGGGAGGTAGATCTCGCGGAGGGTGCGCTCGTCGACGTCGGCGCTGATGCGCATCCGCTCGTGCTCCTGGTTGTTCGCGGCGAAGTGCTTCACGGAGGCGCCGGGTCCGACGTCCTGCATGGCCTTCACATGAGCTGCGCCGAGGACGCCGGAGAGCAGGGGGTCCTCGGAGTAGTACTCGAAGTTGCGCCCGCACAGCGGTGAGCGCTTGATGTTCACCCCGGGACCGAGCACGACGGCGACACCCAGAGCGAGCGCCTCGCGGCCGACGGCGGCACCCACCTGCGCCGCGATCTCCGGGTCCCAGCTGGAGCCGACGGCGACGGCCGGCGGGAAGCACGTCGATGGCAGAGCATCGTTGATGCCAAGGTGGTCGGCATCTCCTGCTTGACGGCGGATGCCGTGCGGGCCGTCGGTGAGGACGAGCGAGGGGATGCCGGCGTCCTCGATCGCGGTCGTCGACCAGAAGTCGTGGCCGGAGAGGAGCGAAGCCTTCTGATCGAGGGTCAGGGTGCTGATGTCGATGTTCATGCGGGGGCTCCGGTGGATGCGGCGGTGAGGGCGTTGACGAGGTCGGTGCGGAACTCGTCCGCCACTCCGGGGATGTACTCGAGCATCGTGGCGACGGACATCGCGGCGGCCTCGGGGGCGGCGCCGTCCAGCGGCACTCCGGGGTAGTAGCTGCCGAACACGTCGGTGAACAGGCGCCACGCGTTCGGATCGGCGGCCAGGGTTCCGAGAGTGGAGCCAAGATCGTAGACCGCGGTGCTCGTGGACACGTCGATCTCGTAGCTCCAGTCGTGCTCGCCTGCGTCGACAGGGATCGTCAGCGCGTCGGGGTGCTTCGGCAGGACGACCTCGGCGGTCGTTCCCTCCGGGATGCTGACCGAGACGTCGACCTGCGATCCGGTGATGCTCCAGCGCACGTGCACGTCTCCGTAGACGGTCGCGTGCCGCAGGGACGCGCTGGTGAGCTTCCTCCCGGGCTGGGGGGCGATGCGCATGGAGCGGTAGCCGGCGTCGAGGGCGGTGAGTCCGCCGATCGTGCGGTGCATCCAGTCGACAACCGCGCCGAGCGCGTAGTGGTTGAGCGAGGTCATCCCGGAGGGGTTGATGCTCCCATCGGGTCGGACGGAGTCCCACCGTTCCCAGATGGTCGTGGCTCCCATCGTGACGGGATAAAGGAAGGACGGGCAGCCGGTCTCGAGGAGCAGCAGGTACGCCTCGTCGAGGTGCCCGGTGGAGGAGAGTGCATCGGTCACGAGCGGTGTGCCGGCGAATCCGGTGGAGATGTGGAAGCCGGCCTTCGCGACGATCGCGGCGAGCCGGTCGCCGGCGTGCTGCTTCTGAGCCTCATCGAGGATGTCGAAGGTGATCGCCAGGGCGTAGGCGGTCGCTGTCTCGTTGACCACTCGTCCGCGGGGGGTGACGTACTCGTCGAGGAAGGCGGCTCTCACGCGCCGCGCGAGGGCGTCGAACTCGGCGCTGTCGTCGCCGCGGCCCAGAAGGCGGGCCGTGTCGGCCATCTCGCGGGTGGTGCGGCAGAGGTAGGCGGCCGCGACGAGGTGCCGATCGGTCTTGCCGCCGGCGGGGTTGTCGTCAGGAGCGTCGGGGTCGAGCCAGTCTCCGTACTGGAAGCCGGTGCTCCAGAGCCCGCGCTCGTCGAGGAGCTCGGCGACCTGGCGGATGAACGCGGTCATCGAGTCGTAGGCGTCGGCGAGGATGCCGGTGTCGCCGTATTCGCGGTAGAGCGCCCAGGGGAGGCTGACGGCCACGTCGCTCCAGAGCGCGGTCGGTGAGGACGGAGTGGAGAGCACGTCCGGCACGACCCACGGCACGAAGCCCTTCTCCTTCTGCTCGGCGGCGAGGTCGCGCAGCCAGGAGCCGAGCACTCCGCGCACGTCGAAGAGGAACGCTGCGGTGGGAGCGAAGGCGTTGATGTCGCCGGTCCAGCCCAGGCGCTCGTCGCGCTGGGGGCAGTCGGTGGGGACCCCGACGAAGTTGTCGCGCATCGACCAGACCGCGTTGGAGTGCAGCTGGTTCAGCAGCGGCTCCGAAGTCTCGAGCCAGCCGGTGCGCGGCATGTCCGAGTGGACGACGATCGCGCGGACCGCGCCCGGGGTCAGCTGTCCAGGCCATCCGTCGATCTCGACGTAGCGGAAGCCGTGGAACGTGAAGCGCGGCTCCCACGTCTCCACGTCTCCTCCGCGGAGGGTGTACCGGTCGGTTCCCGCTGCGGTGCGGAGGGTTTCGAGGTCGATCTCTCCCCCGGTCATCACCTCTGCGTGCCGGAGGGTGATGGTCGCCCCTGGCTCCCCGGACACGGTCAGTCGGACCCAGCCTGAGAGGTTCTGGCCGAAGTCCACGACCGTCTTGCCGGCGGGGGTGGTCAGGATCTGGACCGGGGCGAGTTCCTCAGTGCGCCGGATGGGCGGAGCGATCGGTTCGACCAGTGCATCCAGTGGCCAGTCGAACGTCTCGACCTCTCCCCAGCCGGAGGCGTCGAAGCCGGGACGGTCCCATCCGGCGGGTTCGAGTCGAGCGTCGAAGACCTCGCCGTCGTAGATGCTGTTCGCGAGCACGCCCCCGCGGCCGGCTCGGAAGCCGTCGCTGCCATCGATCACGTGGACGGATCCGTCGGTGTTCTCGAGCTCGAGCTGCACCCATGCGGCGGGGCGGTCCGAGTAGTGGTTGCGCTTGTCCTCCCAGCCCAGGCGTCCGAGCGCCCAGCCCTCTCCGAGGACGAGCCCGATCGTGTTCGCGCCAACGGTGACGCGGTCGGTGACGTCGTGGCTGCTCACGACGAGCCGATGACGGTAGGAGGTCCACCCCGGCGCGAGCACCTCGTCTCCGATGACCTCGCCGTTGAGGTGGGGCTCGATCAGACCGATCGCCGAGACCCGCAGTGTCGCGCGGACCGGCGCCTGCTCGATCGCGAACTCGCGTCGGAGGTAGGAGGCGGGCTCGTCGGTGGCGCCGCGCGAGGCGACGGGGGTGATGAACGGGGCGGTCCAGGCTGCGGGCATTGCGAAGAGCTCCAGAAGTCGAGAGGAACGAGGGATCCGAGAAGCGGTCGGTTGCTAGCGGACAGACTTGACCCGCATGACGACCAGACCGCCGATGATCGTGAAAGCGCCGGCGATGAGGTAGAGCAGGGTGTAGTTCTTGTCGCCTGCGGCGCTGGCGCCGACGGCGAGGAACACCGGGGCGATGAAGGGTGCCGCGGCCTGCGGGATCGAGACGGCGAAGCCGATGATGCCCAGGTAGCGGCCGGCGCTGGTCTCCTTCTCGGGGAGCACGTCGAGCATCAGGGCCTGATCGACGGCGGCGAACACGCCGATGCCGACCGAGGTGAGCAGCGAGCCGATGTACAGCTGGGGAACGTCGGTCGCGAAGGCGGCGACTGCCGCGCCTACAGCGAAGAGCACAGAACCGAGGAGGACGAAGGTGCGGCGGCGACGCAGGCGGTCCGAGAGGAATCCGCCGCCGAGCGCGCCTACGGTCGTCGCCAGAATGCCGAACAGGCCCATGGTCGCGATGATCGGTGCGACGTCCACCACTTCCACGCCCAGGCGAGAAGCGAAGAAGAACGCGGTGAAGGTCGTGTTGAGGGTGAGACCGAAGTAGAAGAGGAAGCGGCCGAGCCAGACCCAGGAGAAGTCCGGGTACTGACGCGGGTTGTAGATGTACTTTCTGAAGATCGTCTTGGGTGAGAGGCGCTCGTCGAAGACGTTGCCGCGGCTGTCCTGCTCCTTGATGAACAGGACGAACAGCGCGACGAAGAACACTCCGACCGCACCGGGAAGCAGGAAGAGCAGCAGTGAGTTGCTCGCGAACCCTCCGGCGATGACGACACCGAACACCGGCGCGACCTGGGTGGCGAAGCCGGTGAGGCCTGCGACCTTCCCGCGCTGGCTCTCCGGGAGCCTGTCGGCCATCGAGATCTGCAGATTTCCCAAGACCTGACCCCAGCCCAGCTGAGCGAGGATCCATCCGGCGCCGAGCACGAGAGGGTTCGGCGCGAGCGCCATGACGATCAGGGACACGACTCCCAGCAGAGTGCCCACGATCAGGAACGGGCGACGACGACCGAGACGAGTCCGGGTCCGGTCGCTGAGCGTTCCGAGCAGCGGCCCCGTCAGCATCACGACGAGGGCGCCCGAACCGGTGATGTAGCCGAGGTACTCCTCCCGGCCAGGAGCGAGCTCGGCGAGGCGGATGGAGAGCGAGATCGCGAGCGGCGTGATGAAGGCGATGAAGACGCCGAACTGCCCGAGAACCTGGAGCCAGATGTAGAGAGCGCTGACCTTTTGCTCGGCAGGCGGAGTCTGCTCCGCCGCGGTCGTCTCCTCCTGGGCGGCAGGTGCCGAGGGGATCGGGAACGGAGCGGGAGCTCCGGTGGGTGGGACGTCGCGTGCGGGCGTGGCCATGTAGGACTCCATTGTCAGAGGCAGATCGGAAACTAGAGCGAGCTAGTAGCGCGAGGTTAGCGCTCCCCGGCTAGCGCGTGCAAGTGATTTTTCGGTCCGTCCCGCCGAACGACTAGCGCGGTCAAGCGATAGGCTCCGATCGGAGGGACCCATGACCCAGACGACGGCAGACCGACGAGTCACCGCTGCCGACATCGCGCGCGAGGTCGGTGTCTCGCGAGCCACTGTCGGGTTCGTGCTGAACTCGACACCCGGGCAGACGATCTCCGAGATGACGAAGAGCAAGGTCATCGCCGCCGCGCAGCGCCTCGGATACCGGCCCCACCTGGCAGCCAAAGCCCTCGCCAGCGGACGAAGCAAGATCGTCCTCCTGGTGCTGCCCGATTGGCCGATGGAGTACTCCATGAGCCGGCACATCGACCAGGCATCGACAGCTTTGGACGAAGCCGGCTACTCCCTCGTCACCATGACGCCTCACGCCGGTGGCAGAGCACGGCCCCTCTGGGAGACCTTGCAACCTGATGTCGTCCTGGGCATGGTCCCCTTCACCCGCGAGCAGGCCGACATGATCCGCGCTGCAGGAGTGACAGCGGTGATCCAGGGTCCGGATCAGCCGCTGAGCGACGAAAGCTTCTCCTGGGGAGACGGCCCGCGCCTCCAGGTGAACCACCTGGTTGAGCAGGGGCGACAACGACTGGCGTTCGCCGCCCCGACGGATGTCCGGCTCTCCGAGATCTCCACAGCCCGACACCGCATCGCGTCGGCAGCCTGCGACGCTCTCGGAATGGACGCTCTCGACAGCGTGCGCATCGATGCGGAGACCGCGCGTGACGTGGTGTCCGCATGGCGCGCGAACGGCGTGGACGGCGTCGTCGCCTACAACGATGAGATCGCCGCGATCGTCGTCGGAGCAGCCCTGCGCCTGGGGATCTCCGTACCGGAGCAGCTCTCCGTCGTCGGCCACGACGACGCCCCGCTCGCACGACTCTTCGTCCCTTCGCTCTCGAGCGTCTTCATCGACGACGAGGGCCTCGGAAGACACGTGGCACAACTGGCGCTCAGCGCCGCGCTCGGAGAGGCCCCTCCGACCGGGCACGTTCCCCGCGCGCAACTCGTCCCTCGTGAATCGACGGCGACCCGGACCGGCCTGGACTCGAGCTCATGACCACGCAAAGATCGACGCCGTGAACGCGGAACAGATTCTCGGTGACGGTCGAGCCGACGGAGTGTGGTGCTGGCTCGGCGAGCCGCGGACCGTCGCGCAGATCGCGCGCGGCGGGCCCGCCTGGCTGGCGCTGGATGCTCAGCACGGAGCCTTCGACGACACCGCCGTGATCGCCACCATGCTCGCGCTGGCAACAGTGAGGAAGCGGCCTCCCGTCGCCGTCCGGGTCGCAGGACTCTCCGATCCCCTGATCGGCCGTGCCCTCGACGCGGGAGCGGACATCGTCGTCGTCCCGATGATCGAGTCGGTCGAGGACGCGGCCGCGGCGGCCCGCGCCGCGCACTACCCGCCGCTCGGCCGGCGCAGCTGGGGCCCGATGAGCGACCTCTGGGGCACCGTACCCCCGTCGGCCGCCGAGGCGCGGCCGGCCCTGTGGCTGATGATCGAGACGCAGGCCGGCCTCGACGCCGTCGAGGAGATTCTCGCGCTACCGGGAGTCACCGGCGTCTTCGTCGGTCCGTTCGATCTCTCGATCGGACTCGGTCAGGAGCTGCCCGACCTGCTCGCCGCGGACGGACCCGAGGACCCGTTGCCGAGGATCGCCGCCGCCGCCCGACGCGCCGGGAAGAGCGCCGGCGCGTACGCCGGCGACCCGGAGCGCGCGCGACAGCTACGCGCCCTCGGCTTCCCGCGGGTCGCCGTCGCGACCGACAAGTCGCTGATCGCGCTCGGCACGGCCACGGCACTCGACGCAGCGACGGCAGCCTCCAGCTACTGACGGCTTCCGGCACTATCAACGCAAGTGCCACACGCCAGCACCGAGATGGTCGACGCGAACTGTCAGACGATCACCGCTTCCGGCGCGAGCGAGCGACACGAAGCACGTAGAAAAGACGGCCACGAAGCGGCAAAACCCATACGGCTCATCAAGCTGTCAGCACGTGTACCGGTCACCGATCCCCTTACGGGATGACCTAGCTGGCTTCGCAGGAGCTGACTTGAGCGGTGAGCCGTTAGGGAGTGCTCTGCGCCGCGCGCACTGTTAGGAACCATGACGTGTCGTGATCGGCGTTCGTTGTGGCCACGCCGACCAGGCCGATCGGGTCGGTGCCGAGAGAGGCCGGGTCGATCGCGTGCGGACCCTTTGCGCAGTCCACTGCCTCGACAGTCGTCGTCGTCGTCGTGTTGGCCGCACCTGTTGTAGAAGCGGAATCGAGCTGCAACTCGACCGTGCCGTCTCCAAAGCATTCAAAGGTGATGGCGCCTGGCAACTCTGGTCGGTCGAAGACGGCCTCCACCCGATCGCCTTCCTGCCCAGCGGTCGATTCGGACGACAGCACCGCGAGAAAAGGACCGTCCGCGTCGATGTCGGCCTGACGATCCGAGCGCCACTGATCGAGTTGCGCGCGATCCACTGGGTCCGGCGCGCAGGCGGTCATGGTGCCCACGACAGCCAGAAGAAGAGTGAGTGCAACAGAACGACGACTCATCTGCCCACCCTAGATCGGGGCGGGCGGGCCTAGTCGCCCGGTCTGCCAAGAGTGTCGCACCGAGCAATCCCCATACGGGACGCCCTTAAGCGCCTCGCGGTCACGCGGCGGGACGGAAGCGCCGACTGAAGTGCTGACCAGATTCGACCGTGCTGCGCGCGCGGCGGAGGCGCTTCTTCTCGTAGCGGAGCAGAGCGGTCGTGGTGCTCGCGGTATTGGAGTGCGTGCGGCGTGCGTGGTCGAGGGCGTCGGCAAGAGCTTCGGCGTCGTTGAGAGCCTCCGTGAAGCCGCGGCCGGTCATGGGTGTGGCAACGTGCGCGGCGTCTCCGATGATCGCAAGTCGTCCATCCACGAGACGGGTCGGGACGTACTCGGTGATGGGCGTGCCAAGGACGATGTTCTCTCGGAGGCTGGTGATCATGGCTTCGCGCCAGGGTGAGGGCCAGCGCGACTCGACCATGGCTGTCAGCTCGCGGCGGAGCGGAGGGGTGATGTCCTGTGGGCTCACGGAGTGGTGGACCGTGTCGTTGCGAACGTGACCGTTCCGGATCAGGAAGTCGTTGTGGGTGCTGTCGTACATCGCCCACCCGATGATGCGGTGACCTGGGGTCGCCGTTCCGTCGGCTCCGGGGAAGGATCCGGCGGCGAGTAGCGCGTCTGAGCCGAGGAAGACGCCGTCATCGAAGCGGCGGTCGCCCTGCACGCTGACGGGCAGGTCTTGCTCGTTGATGCTGGCGAGCCAGACCAGGTAGCCAGCGAATGTCGCGTCTTCGTGGTCGGGAGCGACTGCGCGTCGAACGACGCTCCGGTGGCCGTCGGCGCCGACGACGAGATCGGCGTGGAACGTGCCGGAGTCGGCGGTCACCCAGGCAGTGGTCTCGTCCTGGCCGACGGTGACGGCGCGGGTGTTGTGGACGAGGGTGACTGCGGGGTCGTGCTCGGCGGCGTGCAGGAGTGCCGTGTAGACGGTGTGCCAGGAGTGCATTCCAGCAATCAGTGATGTCGGCGCCGTGGGCTGGTCGGTGCGGCTGCCCCAACCGGTGACCTGTTCGACGAGGCCGTCGGGGATGAAGAGGCCGCCGCCGCGGCTGCGGACGGGGCCGCTGCGTTCGAGGACGGTGACGGTGATTCCGACTCGCGAGAGCGTCCGCGCCGTCATCAGGCCGGCGAGGGACCCGCCGACGACGATCGCCGTGGACGGTCGTGCTTCTGCGCGGGCCGCGGCGTTCATGTGCCGCTCGTGAGGGCGTCGAGGTCCCGGCGCACGGAGGCGGGCTCGTTGGCGAGGGGCATGTTCACTTGGTCCCGGATGCCGTCGATGGAGTCCGCGGCGTCGGGGTCGAGGGCGGCGAAGGCGGGGCTGAGGTCGTCCTGCTCGGGTCCGTGCTCGGAGACAAGTTCGAGGGTGCGGTGGGCGGCGTTCGGGTCGGTGAGAGCGGCGACGAGGACGCGGGCGATCTGGCGTCTGGCGATGGCGCCGTCCGCGGGGGATCCGGTCCAGCGATCGTCTCCCTGGCGCATCAGGATGCGGTCCTCGCCGGGGCCGTTGTAGTCGAACCACCCGGGTCGGATGATGGTGTATTGGTTGCCGCTGGCGCGGACGAGGCGTTCGCCTCGACGCTTCCAGTCGCTCATGTCGTGTCTCGCGGTGGCGCCGATCGAGGTCATCAACGAGATGCGGATCGGCGTGCCGTCGAGCGCTTCGAGGACGTTTCTCACGGCCCCGTAGTTGGCGCTTCCCCGTCGGAGCTGCCGTGGGCGAAGATCACCGCGTCGACGTCTTCGAGGGCGGAGCGGAGAGTGTCGATCTTGGTGGCGTCACCCACGATGATCTGGGCGCGCGGGTTGAGGTTCTTGGCGCGGCGCGTCTTCCGCACGAGGGCGCGGGTGGTGTGACCCGCGGCGACGGCCTGCTCGACGACGAGGGTGCCGATACTTCCCGTCGATCCGACGACGAGGACGGTCAGGTGCTGCTGGGTCATGGTGTGTTCCTGTTCTGCGAGGTGGGCCGGCGGCAGGGCCGCCAGCCCACCTCGCTGGTGGCCTAGAAGAACGTGGGTTCGCGGGGCGTGTAGGGGCCCTCGAGGGCGGCGATCTCGTCGTCGGTGAGCGTGAGTGCGAGGGCGGCGACGGCGTCCGTGAGGTGCTTGTCCTTCGTGGCGCCGATGATTGGGGAGCTGATCACGGGGTTCTTCAGTACCCAGGCCAGCGCGACGGTCGCCATGGCCACGCCACGGTCGGCGGCGATGGCCTCGACGGCGTCGACGATGGCCTTGTCGGAGTTCAGGAACAGAGGCCGACCGAACTGGTCGACGCTCGGGTAGGACTTCGCGCGAGTGGTGCTCTTATCGCCCCACGGGCGCGCGACGATGCCGCCTCCGAGAGGGCTCCACGTCAGGCTGCCGATGCCCTGGTCGGCGAGCAGGCCCTGCATCTCGCGCTCTTCTTCGCGCTGAACGAGGTTGTACTGGTCCTGCATGGAGATGAAGGTCGTCCACCCGTTCAGCTCGGCTGCCGTCTGCATCTTGGCGAACTGCCACGCCCACATGCTCGACGCGCCCAAGTAGCGCGCCTTCCCGGCCTTGACGACGTCGTGCAGCGCCTCCATCGTCTCCTCGACGGGGACCTCGGGGTCGAAGCGGTGGATCTGCATCAGGTCGACGTAGTCGGTGCCGAGACGGGTGAGGGACGCGTCGACCTGCTCGAAGATGGCCTTGCGGCTGAGCCCGCCGCCGCCGGCGTTCTGGCTCATCGGCCAGTAGATCTTCGTCGCGAGGACGATCTCCTCGCGGCTGGAGTACTCCCGGATCGCGCGGCCGACGATCTCTTCGGAGGTCCCCATCCCGTACACGTTGGCGGTGTCCCAGGTGGTGATGCCGAGCTCTACCGCTGTGCGGAACAGTGGGGCGGCCCCTTCTTCACCGAGCGACCAGTCGGCCATCGGGCCGGGGTCGCTGAAGCTCATGCAGCCGAGAGTGATCCGGCTGATCTTCAGCCCGGAGGTGCCGAGGCGGGTGTAGTCCATTGCGAGTGTCCTGTCAGGAGAAGAAGTGGGGTGGGGAGGTCATGGGCGGGCGGCGCGAGGCCGCCCACCCGTGGAGGAGGGGTTACGCCTCGGGGATCTCGAAGGCGTAGGCCTCGCGGGTGATCGACTCGACCGGGGGGCCGCTGCGGACTCCGGCGTCGAGGGCGTCGATCGCGGCGAGCTGGTCGGCGGTGAGCTCGAAGTCGAAGACGTCGAAGTTCTCCGCGATCCGGGCGGCCTTGGTCGCCTTGGGGATGGCGGAGCGGCCCTCCTGGACGTGCCAGGCGAGCATGACCTGCGCCGGGGACTTGCCGTGCTCGGCCGCGATCTCGCCCAGGGTGGGGTTGTCGAGGGCGCTGTTCTGTCCCGGGATGTAGGTCGTGACGCCGCCGATGGGCGACCACGCCTGGGTGAGGATGCCGTGCTGGGCGTGGAGCGCCTGGAGGTCCTTCTGCTGGAAGTAGGGGTGCAGCTCGATCTGGTTGACCGCCGGCACGATCGTGGTCGCGTCCAGGAGCTGCTGGAGCAGGTCGGTGGTGAAGTTGCTGACGCCGATCGCGCGGATCTTGCCGTCGGCGTGCAGCTCCTCGAGAGCGCGGTAGGCGTCGAGGGTCAGGTCGAACTCGGACGGGAGCGGCTGGTGCAGGATCACGAGGTCGATCGTGTCGACGCCGAGCTTCGCGGCGCTCTTCTCGAACGCGTGCAGCGTGGCGTCGTAGCCGTAGTCGCTGATCCAGATCTTCGTCTCGATGAAGACCTCCTCGCGGGGCACGCCGGAGGTGCGGATGCCCTCGCCGACCTGCGCCTCGTTGCCGTACGCGGCGGCGGTGTCGATGTGGCGGTAGCCCACCCGCAGCGCCTCAGCGACCGCGGAGACGGTCTCCTCGGGGGGAGTCTGGAAGACGCCGAGGCCGATGGCCGGAAGCTCGACGCCGTTGTTCAGGGTGATGTTCGTGTTCGTCATGCTTCGACGCTACGAGCGGATGCTCCCGGGGTGAGAGTCACCAGCATTCGCCCCCAGCACGCTGGTGGGGGCGACCAGCAGTGACTCCCAGCCGCCGACGGCTCTGAGCTACCGTCAGCGGCATGGACACCCCGAACGACGTGCAGCAGTTCCTCACTGCCCTGCGCGGTCGCATCACCCCGGAGAAGGCAGGACTGACCGTCTTCGGCGGAGAGCGCCGCGTCCCGGGCCTTCGCCGTGAGGAAGTCGCCCAGCTCACCGGCGTCAGCACCGCGTACTACACGCGGATGGAGCGCGGTGACCTCTCCGGCGTCTCCGAGAGCGTCCTCTACGCACTCGTGCGCGCCCTTCAGCTGGGCGACGCGGAATCCGCGCACCTGTTCGACCTCGCCCGCGCCGCCACCGGTGCTCGCCGGCAGCCGCGCGCGAAACCGGAATCGGCCGTGTCCCCTCTCGTCGCCCAGCTCCTGGACACCATGCGCGACGTCCCCGCGATCGCGACGAACCGCGTCACGACCATCGCCGGCTCCAACGCACTCGGCCGCGCCGTGTTCCCCGACCTGTTCCCCGCCGACGGAGCCCCCGTGAGCGGCGCCCGGTACCTCTTCCTCGATGACCGTGCGAAGGACTTCTACCTCGACTGGGAGACCAGCGCCCGCGAAGCCGTCTCCGCGCTGCGTCTGCTCGCCGGCCAGGACCCCAGCGACAAGGCCCTCATGGCGCTCGTCGGCGAACTCGCCACCCGAAGCTCCGACTTCCGCACCTGGTGGGGCGGACACACCGTCCGCGTCCACAACTCCGGAACCAAGCGCATCAAGCACCCCGTCGTCGGAGAGATGACCCTCTCCTACGAGTCGATCGTCGTCCCCTCCAACGCGGGGATCGTCGTCGCGACCTACCTCGCCGAACCGGGAACGCCCTCCGCCGACGCCCTCGACCTCCTTCGTAGCTGGAGCGCTCAGCCTGTCGACCCGGCATTGAACGGATCAGCGTTCAACTGAGCCACAAGCAGCACCACCGTTGAGTGCCGTCAGTGGCCAGCAGGGGCGTCGCGTGGCTGTCAGAAGCCGCCGGCGGCGCGCACGGTGTAGTGCTCGGTGAGCGCGGTGTGCTCGTCCGGGGTGAGCTCGATGTCGACGGCTGCGGCCGCATCATCCAGGTGGTGGGGCTTTGTCGCGCCGATGATGGGGGCGGCGACGACGGGGTTGCTGAGCACCCATGCCATCGCGATCTGCGCCATCGGCACACCGCGGGCCTCGGCGATGCGCTGCACGGCGTCGATGACGGGGCGGTCGCGTTCGGTGTCGGCGAAGAAGCTGTTGCCCACCGGGTCGTCGGAGGAGCGCTGGGTCTGCTCGCCGGCGGGGCGGGCGACGCGGCCCTTCGCGAGGGGGCTGTAGGGGATGCTGCCGACGCCCTGGTCGGCGAGTAGGCCGAACATCTCGCGCTCCTCCTCGCGGTAGAGGAGCGAGTACTGGTCCTGCATCGAGACGAACCGGGTCCAGCCGTGCAGGTCCGCGGCGTGCTGCATGGTGGCGAACTGCCACGTCCACATCGCGGACGCGCCGATGTAGCGGGCCTTGCCGGCCTTGACGACGTCGTGGAGGGCTTCCATCGTCTCCTCGATCGGGGTCTCCGGATCGAAGCGGTGGATCTGGTACAGGTCGACGTAGTCGGTGCCGAGGCGGGTGAGCGACGCGTCGATCTGCTGCATGATCGCCTTCCGCGACAGGCCGGCGACGCGCAGCCCCGGACCACTGCCAGCGGTGTCGCCGAAGTGGGCCTTGGTCGCGAGGACGATCTCATCGCGGTTGGTGAACTGGCGCAGCGCTTCGCCGACGATGCGCTCGGAATCGCCGTAGGAGTACACGTTCGCGGTGTCCCAGAAGGTGATGCCGAGGTCGAGGGCCTGCCGGAAGTACGGCAGGGCGTCGTCCTTGGGGAGTGACCACGGGAGGTGGCCGCTGGCGGGGTCGCCGAAGCTCATGCAGCCGAGCGCGATGCTGCTGATTCTCAGGCCAGAGTTGCCGAGGCGGGTGTACTTCATGGCGTGAATCCTTTCGATGGGCGCGACGACGATAGCCGGGGCGGCTGGGGTGTCGAGCGGGTGCAGTGACGCGGGCGGGGTGAGCCCGCCGCTGTCACTGGGTTCTGGTGGGTGCCGTGGTCGGGGTGGGGCTGGCGGTCCAACTGGCGAGGACGCGGAGACGTTCTTCCGACACGGAGGCGGGTTCGGTGACGTAGGTGATGATCGTGATGTCGGGTTCGCTGGCGAGGGTGAGCGCTTCGCCGGTGACCTCGACCTCGCCGACCGTGGGGTTGTGCAGGGTCTTCGTGGCGCTGGTGTGCAGGCGCACGTTGTGGGAGGCCCACCAGGTGCGGAACGGGTCGCTGCGGGTGCTCAGTTCACCGATGAGGTCGGTCAGGGACCGGTCGAAGGGGGTGCGGCCGGCTTCGATGCGGAACGCGGAGACCATGTCGCGGGCGACGCGCTCCCAGTCGCCGTAGAACTCCTGCGAGGACGGGTCGAGGAAGAGGTACCGGGCGAGGTTCGCCGGCTCGTTCCCGTTCGGAACCAGGCCCGGCATGAGGGCGGCGCCGAGCTGGTTCATCGCGATGATGTCGGTGCGGCCGTTCCGGGCGTACGCGGGCAGTCCGCTCATCCCGTCGAGGATGCGCTGCACCCGGTTGCTGGCACGGAACTTCGCGGGGGTGCGCTGGGGCGTGGGACGGGTCAGGGCATGCTCGGCGTTCGCGGCCCGGGCGAGGTCGAACAGGTGCTGCTCCTCGGAGTCATCGAGCTGCAACGCCCTCGCGACGGCGTAGAGGACGGACTCGGAGACGCCGGCGAGCTTCCCGCGCTCCATCCGGTTGTAGTACTCCGCGCTGACCCCGGCGAGGGTCGCGACTTCCTCGCGGCGCAGGCCCTTCACGCGCCGGCCCGTCGCGGAGGCGGTGAGGCCGGCCGCTTCGGGGGTGATGCGGTCGCGACGGGTGCGGAGGAAGTCGCTCGCTTCGGTTCCGGTGTCCATGTGGGTCAGCGTAGGCCGGACCCGTCCGGGTGAAACAGACACTGCCAGTACACCAAACGCTGCTGCCTGTTCCGTAAGGAGGGGCCGCTGTTGGATGGGATCACCGGCGGAACCGCAGCCGGTCCGCTTCTTGGAAGGAATGCTCGTGAGCACCATCCCCACCGTCACCCTGAACACCGGCGCTGAGATGCCGCAGCTCGGCTTCGGCGTGTTCCAGATCCCCGCCGAGGACACCGAGCAGGCCGTCATCGACGCGATCAAGGCCGGCTACCGCCTCATCGACACCGCCGCCTCCTATGCCAACGAGGAGGCTGTCGGCCGCGGCATTGCCGCCAGCGGTGTGCCCCGCGAGGAGCTGTTCATCACCTCGAAGCTGTGGATCCAGCGCCGCGGCGAGGAGGGCGCCCGCGACGCGATCACCACGTCCCTGCAGAAGCTCGGCCTGGACTACCTCGACCTGTACCTGATCCACCAGCCCTTCGGTGACTACTACGGCGAGTGGCGTGCGCTCGAGCAGGCCCACAAGGACGGCCGGCTCCGCGCGATCGGCGTGTCCAACTTCGCCTCCGACCGCCTCGTGGACCTCATCGCGTTCGCCGACGTCGTGCCCGCGGTGAACCAGATGGAGACGAACCCCTTCCACCAGCAGGTCGACTACCAGGAGCTGCTGCACGCCGAGGGAGTGCAGCTCGAGGCGTGGGCGCCGTTCGCCGAGGGCAAGAACGACCTGTTCACGAACCCCGTCCTGACCGAGATCGGTGACGCGCACGGCAAGTCCGTCGCACAGGTCGTGCTCCGCTGGCTCGTCCAGCGCGGCGTCGTGGTCGTGTCCAAGTCCGTCAAGCCCGAGCGCATGCAGCAGAACCTCGACGTCCTCGACTTCGAGCTCACCGACGAGCAGATGGCGAAGATCGCCGAGCTCGAGGCGGGCGAATCGCAGTTCTTCTCCCACGTCGACCCCGACATGGTCCGCTGGCTCACCGGCCGCGCCGAAGCGTAAGCATGCCCGTCCACCAGCCCACCCGCAGGCAGCTCCTGCGGAGCGCCGCGGCCGGCGCGATCAGCGCCGCCGCGGCCGGGCTGCTGGCCGCCTGCACCACCCCGGCGCCTCCTCCCTCCCCGTCCACGCCTGACGCCGCCGCGCCCGCGCCGACCCCTTCGAGCTCGACAGGAACCTTCGTGACTCCCACCCCCAGCAGCCGGATCCTGCTCGCCTACTTCTCCCGCCCGGGCGAGAACTACTGGAACGGCGGCCGCCGAACCCTCGACGTCGGCAACACCGAAGTCCTCGCCGGCCTGCTCAGCGACCGTATCGACTGCGACGTCTACCGCATCGAGGCCGCCGACCCCTACTCCGACCGCTACGACCCCACCGTGGCGCGCAACGTGCAGGAGCAGGACACCAACGCACGCCCCGCGATCGCGAACCCCCTCCCCGACCTCACGGGCTACGACACGGTGCTGCTGGGCA
The DNA here is from genome assembly GCF_022815545.1 of Rathayibacter sp. VKM Ac-2928. NCBI lineage: Bacteria > Bacillati > Actinomycetota > Actinomycetes > Micrococcales > Microbacteriaceae > Rathayibacter > Rathayibacter sp. VKM Ac-2928. Next base: position 424,721 of record NZ_JALGRU010000004.1, on the reverse strand, counting down.
GCCCGATCTGGAACGTGCAGCCGCCGATGGTCCTCGCGACCTTCACCGAAGGAGTCGACCTCACCGGGAAGACACTGCTCCCCTTCGTCACCTACGCCGTCAGCGGCCTGGGCTCCACCGACTCCTTCTACCGAGACCTCAGCACCGGCGCGCAGCTCGGCGACGGACTCGCCGTCCGCGGCGAAGACGTCGCCGAAGGCGTCTCCGACGTGGCGACCGACGTCGACCAGTGGCTCAGTGCCTCCGGCCTGGCCTGAAAGGCACCCTCATGACCGACCCCTCCCTCACCGTCCTCCTCGTCGGCGCCACCGGCAGCGTCGGCCGCCACGTCGTCACCGCCTCCCTCACCGCCGGACACCGCACCCGCGCGCTCGTGCGCACCCCGTCCCGCGCGAGCGACGTGGATCCCCGCGCGGAGACCGTCGTCGGGGACCTCACCGACGCGGCGACCCTCGCCGACGCGGTCGAGGGGATCGACGCGGTGATCTTCACCCACGGCGACAACGCTCACGCCGAGGCCGTGAACTACGGCGCCGTCCGCAACGTCCTCCGCGCCCTGAACGGCCGCCCGGTGCGCATCGCGCTGATGACGACCATCGGCGTCACAGTCCGCCACCCCAGCTCCGAGTGGAAGCGCCGCGGAGAACGCCTCGTCCGCGCCAGCGGCAACCGGTACACGATCGTCCGGCCCGGCTGGTTCGACTACAACGACGCGAACGAGCGGAAGATCCTGATGCTGCAGGGCGACACCCGCCGCAGCGGCTCCCCCGCCGACGGCGCCATCGCCCGCGACCAGCTCGCCCGCGTCCTCGTCGCCGCCCTCACCGACCCCGCCGCCGAGGGCCGCACCTTCGAGCTCTTCGACGAGCGCGGCCCCGAGCAGGACGACCTCAGCCCCCTGTTCGCCGCCCTCGACACGGACCCCGCCAGATCCGTCGATGGAGTGCTCGACCAAGCGAACCTGCCGCTCGAGCAGGAACCCGCGCCCGTCCGCGCGGACCTCGACCGCGTCCGCGCCACCCGCTGACCATCACCACCGACGGGAGAAGCGTCACGACACGAAGCCCCGTGAAAACACCGCCACGAAGAGCCGAGATCCACAGACAATGAGAGCCGCGAGATCTCGGCACGTCGAGACGCCATCTTCGGCGGCCGGACGACGACCCCCTTACGGGACGGGCGCGTCGCCTCCCCTGGCGTCACTAGCGTGACATTTTGACAGTATGGTGACGTATATTCGTCGCATGCACCCTCCGCAGCTCGCCGAGCACGACCCGCCCTTCCAGGATCTGGTGCTCAGCGTCTTCCACCTCAGCAACGTGCTGTCCGCGTCCGGGGACCGCCTCGTTGCGGATCTCGGGTTGACCTCGGCGCGCTGGCAGATCCTCGGAGCCCTCGCCGCGGGTGCGCCGCGGCCGGTCGCGTGGCTCGCCCGCGACCTGGACCTCTCCCGGCAGAACGTCCAGCGGATCGTGAACGACCTCGAACGCGACGGCTTCGTCGCCTTCCAGCCCAACCCGCACCACCGGCGCGCGCAGCTCGTCACCCTGACGCCGGAGGGTGACGCCGTGCTCGCCGCCGCCGCCGCCCGCGCCGCGCCCTGGGCGGGGAACGCCGCCGCGGGACTCGATCCGGCCGACGTCGACACCGCTCGACGCGTGCTCCACGCGATCGGCACCGCGGTCCAGGCCCACGACACCGACTCCCGCCCGAAGGACCCAGAATGAACGACCGACCGGACCTCCCGCCCCTGCTCAAGTACGGCAACGCTGCGGTGAAGCTCCTGAACCGACTCGGCGTCCCGGCCGGGCCGCCGAGGATCCTCACCGTCCGCGGACGCGTCAGCGGACAACCCCGTTCCACGCCCGTCTCGATCGTCACTCTCGAGGGCGCCCGATACGTCGTCGCCGGGCGGCGGATGGAGTGGGTGAAGAACGTCCGCGCGGCGGGCGAGGGCGAGATCCAGCGCGGTCGGCGACGCGAGAGAGTCACTTTCACCGAGCTCCCCGAGGAGCAGCGCGGCCCCGTCCTCCGCGCCTACTGGCATCAGCACAGCCAGGGACGAAAAGTCGCCGCCCGCATCTTCGAAGCCGGCGAGAACGCGGGCCCCGACGACTTCGCCGCGGCGGCCCCGCGCTGCGCGGTGTTCCAGCTCACGGCGGTCGACCTCGATCGCTGACCCGAGAACCGCTTCGCCACTTCGTACCGGTGAACGATCCCCTTACGGGACGGGCTGAGCATGCTCCAGCGGACTTCAAGGAGGTCGTAGGACCATGCTCAGCCGTCCAGGTCAGTTGAACAGTTCGCCAAGGACCTGGTCGCTGGATCCGCGGTAGCGGTCGCGCTGCTTCTGCCCGAAGGGTCCGTAGGGGTAGTCGTTCGGGGTGGGGGCGCTGACCTGGTCGAGGCGCCGGGTGGTGTCCTCGTCGAGGACGAGGTCGGCGGCGACGAGGTTCTGCTCGAGCTGGCGGACGGTCTTCGCTCCGATGATCGGCGCGGTGACGCCGGGGCGGTTCGCGATCCAGCTCAGCGCGACCTGGCTGGGCGTGACGTCGAGCTCGGTGGCCGCGGTGCGGACGGCGTCGACGACGGCCCAGTTCTGATCCTTCGCGGCGAGGTCGCCGAGGACGTGGCCGAACAGGGGGTTCCCCTGTCCGCCGCGGGTGTCGCTGCCGGCTTTCCGGTCGCGGTCGTACTTGCCGGTGAGGAAGCCGCTGGCGAGCGGGGACCAGGGCAGGATTCCGACCTGGTTGTGAAGGGCGGCGGGGATGATCTCGTACTCGATCTCCCGCGACGCGAGGCTGTACTGCGCCTGGAGGGTGACGGGGATCTGCACGCCCATCGCCTTCGCGGTGTCGAGGGTGAGCTGCAGCTGCCAGGCGGTGAAGTTGGACAGGCCGATGTAGGTGATCTTCCCGGCGTGCACGGCGTCGTCGAGGAAGCTCAGCGTCTCCTCGATCGGGGTGAGCGGATCCCAGCCGTGCAGCTGGTACAGGTCGACGTTCTCCCGGCCCAGACGACGCAGGGACGCGGTGAGCGCGCGGTTCAGGTGCCGGCGGGAGAGGCCGGTGTCGTTGGCGTCGGGTCCAGTGCCGAAGCGGCCCTTGGTGGTGAGGACGACCCGGTCGGTGACGTCGTCGGGGCGGCTGGTGAACCAGCGGCCGATGGTCTCCTCCGAGACGCCGCCGCCGTAGACGTTGGAGGTGTCGACGAGGTTGCCGCCGGCTTCGACGAACGCGTCGAGGACAGCGAACGCGTCGTCCTCGGGGGTCTCGGTGCCGAAGCCCATCGTGCCCAGGGCCCGGTTCGAGACGCTGGTGCCGGTGCGAGCGAGGGGGACGTACTTCATGGTCGTGCTCCGTTCAGAGGTAGTGAGCTTCTCGGTGCGCGTCGTGGCGGGGACACCGGCCGGCGACGACCCTCCGCCCGGGGGCGGTGGGATCGCGCGTCGTGCTTCTTCCAGAGAACGCTGTCCCGGCAAGGCGGGGAAGGCCGCCGTGAACACTGGGTGCGCCGCACCCAGGTACCGGCAGGACACCCTTCGCGGGAACGGTCCGGCATAGCCTCGGAGCGTGAAGCTGGAAGACGAGATCAAGGACTTCTTGACGACCAGGCGCGCCCGGATCAGCCCCGAGCAGGCCGGCGTCCCGATGTTCCTCGGCACCCGCCGCGTGCCCGGACTGCGCCGCGAGGAGGTCGCCCACCTCGCGGGCGTCAGCGTCGACTACTACAACCGGCTGGAACGCGGGAAGACGCAGGGCGCCTCGCGCGAAGTCCTCGACGCGATCGCCCGCGCCCTCCAGCTCGACGACACCGAACGCCAGCACCTGTTCGACCTCGTCCACACCACCCGCACCCGCACCACCGCGCCGAAGAAGCGCACGGCGCGCAGCCGCGTCACCTCGGCGCTGCAGGCGGTCCTGGACTCCATCACGGGACCGGCGTTCCTGCAGAACGAGCGCATCGACCTCGTCGCCGCGAACACTCTCGGCTGGGCCCTCTACCCGGCCGCCGCGGAAGCCGCACCCGCACCCTTCAGCCACCCACGATTCACGTTCCTCGACCCGCGCGCCAGCGACCTCATCACCGACTGGGACTCCACCGCCCGCACCACCGTCGCCCTCCTGCGCGGCGCCGCCGGCCGGAACCCCTACGACGACGACCTCATCGCCCTCGTTGGAACCCTCTCCACCCAGAGCGAGCACTTCCGCACCCTCTGGGCAGCACACGACGTCGTCCGCTACCGCGGCGGCGCGAAGCACTTCCAGCACCCCACCGTCGGCGAACTCGAATTCGGCTACCAGACCTTCGACGTGCCCACCGACCCCGGCCTCGTCCTCCTCGTCTACACCGTCGAACCAGACTCCCCCACCGCGCAGGCCATGACCCTCCTCTCCAGCTGGATCGCCCCCACCGCCGACCGCCCCGCGGAGCGCAGCGCCACCGACCAGCACCGATGACAGCGCCCGCACCCGCACGCACCACCGACACCGGCCACAGCTCCCCGAAACGGACCCTGTTCCTCGCGTCGCTCGGCTTCTTCCTGATCACCCTCGACATCCTCATCGTCAACGTCGCCCTCACCCGCATCAGCGACGACCTCGGCGGCGGCACCACCGGCCAGCAGTGGATCATCGACGGCTACACGCTCCTGTTCGCCTCGCTGCTGCTCTTCGCCGGGAACCTCGCCGACCGGATCGGCGCGAAGCGCGCCCTCGGCACCGGGATCGCCCTGTTCCTGCTGTCGTCGATCGCCTGCGCCCTCGCCCCCACCGTCGGAGCGCTGATCGCCGCCCGGTTCGTGCAGGGCGCTGCGGCCGCCGCGATGCTGCCCTCCTCGATGGCGCTGATCCGCGAGGCGTTCCCCGACGCCCGCGAGCGCGCCCGCGCCCTCGGCGTCTGGGCCGTCGGCGGGGCGGTCGCCGGCGCCGTCGGCCCGCTCCTCGGCGGCCTGCTGACCACGATCGACTGGCGGCTCGTCTTCCTCATCAACATCCCGGTCTGCGCGGTCATGCTCGTCCTGCTGCGCTGGGTCGCCCCCTCGCCCACCACCTCGCCGCCGTTCGACTTGGCCGGCCAGGCCCTCTCCCTCGCCGGGCTCGGCGCGCTGATGTACGGGCTGATCGAGGGCGGCGCGATCGGCTTCGACGACCCGCTCGTCCTCGGCTGCCTCGCCCTCGCCGTCCTCGCGCTGTCCGGCTTCCTGGTCGTGCAGCAGCGCGCCCGCCATCCGATGATGCCGCCCGACCTCTTCCGCAGCCGGAACATGCGCCTCGCCCTCCTCGTCGGCTTCGCGTTCATGGTCGGCAACTTCGGCTCCGTGTTCGTCGTCAGCCTCTACCTCCAGCAGCACCTCGGCCTCACCCCGCTGCTCGCCGGGCTCGCCTTCCTGCCCTCCGCCGCCTTCGCCGTCGTCGGCAACATCGTCAGCGGCCGGCTCGCCAACCGCTTCGGACCGCGCCTGCCGATCGTCGGCGGGCTCGCCACGATGGCCGTGGGGCTCCTCGGACTCCTCGCCGCCGCACCGCTCGGCGCGCCGCTCCTCGTCAGCGGGTTGCTCGTGCTCACCGGCGCCGGCGGCTCCGTCGCCATGCCGCCCGCGACCGCCGTGGTCCTCGCCAGTGTCCCGCCGCACCGGGCGAGCACGGCCAGCGCCGTCTTCAACACCTTCCGCCAGATCGGCGGCGCCGTCGCCATCGCCGTCTTCGGCGCCCTCCTCGCCGGGTCCGACTTCGTCGACGGCATGCGGACCAGCATGCTGATCGCCGCCGCCGTCCTCGTCCTCGCCGCTGCGGCCGGCTCTTTCGTTACCCCACGAGAACAAAAGCCCTAGTCCCTAAAGACATCCACACGCGGCACCGAACGCCGCGGGAAGACCGCCATCGAGCGCCGCGATCCACAGACACTGCCGCCCACGCCGAAGCGCGGCGCATACCGCTCGACGAACTGATGCAGTAAACGATCCCTATACGGGACGCGCATAGCGTCACCGGAGAGCGTGCCGGGCCTCAATGGTGGCCTGCAGCTGCCGTTGCATTACGGCGATGTCGGGATGGTCCCGACTCCAGAGATGTGCGAGCTGGTAGGTGTGAGCGATGTCGTCCGGCGTGGCCGTGTCCCACCAAGTGGGATCGTGGGTGGCAGTGAGGGCGGCCCGGGTGCGACGGAGGCCGGCGGCGAGACGGTTGAGCATCCAACGCGCTTCATCGGGATTCGTCTTCGCGCGCCAGAGAGCGTCGATGTGCATTTGCGCTGTGAGGTCGGCGAGATGGCGAGCGGCGGCGATCGCAAGGGTGAGGTCGTCCATCGTGTCGTCTCGTCACGTCGTGCCATGGGTGGCGCGGGTCGCTTCGTCTCGGCGGGGTGCGCCGAGACGAAGCAGCCATGGCGCTTGCTCGTCGCGGGAACTCGCGAGCAGGGGTGGGGCTGGGGATTCACCTGCTCGTGAGCGCCTCGGGTTCTTCCGCACCTGTGCCGAGGCAGAGGAAGGGTTCAGCAGGAGTGCGACTGCTCTCGCCGGAGGTGGGTTTCAGTCGAGTGCGCCTGTTGCCGCCCAGCTGCTGAGGAGGGTGAGTCTGTCCGCGGTGTCGGAGCCGTCATCGGCGGTGTAGGTGGTGATCGACAGCCCGTTCTCGCCAGGCATCTCGAACACGTCGTAGGTGAGGTCGAGGTCGCCGACAGCGGGATGCCGGTAGATCTTCCGTCCGGTGCGGTGCTCGTGGACGTCGCGGTCGGTCCAATCGATCCGGAACTGCGGGCTTCGCGTGGCTAGCTCTCCGATGAGTGCTGTCAGTTCGGCGTTCAGGGGATCTCGACCTGCTTCGAACCGGAGCATCGCGGCAGTGAGGCTGCAGGCGAGGGACCAGTCCTCGTAGAAGTCTCGTGCTCGGGAGTCGAGGAAGATGAAGCGCGCCAGGTTGGGGTGCTCCGCTTCGAAGTGCGGGGCGAAGAGGGCGCGGCCGGCGAGGTTGGACGCGATGAGCGACTGGGCGGCGTCGATGACGACGGCAGGCACTGCCATGTTGTCGAGGACGCGCTGGACCGACTCGCGAACAGCGGGGGGCGAGGAGGCGTCGCCGTGCTGAGCCGCGAGGGCGAGTGGGGCTGTCCGAGCGAGATCGAACAGGTGCTCCCGTTCGACGTCATCGAGGTGCAAGGCACGCGCGATCGCGTTCAGGATGCTGTCCGAGGCGCCTTCCAGTCCGCCGCGCTCGAGCCGGGTGTAGTAGTCCGCGCTGATTCCCGCGAGCATCGCCACTTCCTCGCGACGCAGACCAGGAACGCGGCGTTCACCGCCGAGGACAGGGATCCCGGCGTCGGCCGGCGTCAGGTTGCCGCGGCGGGAGATGAGGAACTCCCGGATGTCGCTCTTCCGATTCATGATCGCTCCAAGCTAGGACGCCGAGGTCTGCAGGGGGGCACCTCGGCGCCTCGGGACGGTGGCGGCTAGAGGGTGAGGAGGACCTTCGTCGCGCGGCGCTCGTCCATGGCCTTGTAGCCCTCAGACGCCTGCTCGAGCGGAAGGGTGAGGTCGAAGACCTTGCCCGGGTCGATCGCGCGATCCCAGATCAGCTGAATCAGGTCCGGCAGGAACCGGCGGACAGGAGCCGGCCCGCCCTGGGTGTGGATGCCGGCCATGAAGAGGTCGATGCCGGGGAGCTGCACGCCGTAGTTCACGCCGACGAAGCCGAGGTGGCCGCCTCCGCGAGTGGCGCCGACGGCCTGCATGAAGGACTCCTGCGTGCCGACCGCTTCCACGACCGAGTGGGCTCCGAGGCCGCCGGTGAGCTCCTTGATCCGTGCCACTCCCTCGTCGCCGCGCTCCTCGACGATGTCGGTCGCTCCGTAGAACCGGGCGAGCTCCTGCCGGTCCTTGTGCCGCGACATGGCGATGATGCGCTCTGCACCGAGCTGCTTCGCGGCGAGGATCGCCATCAGTCCCACTGCTCCGTCGCCGACGACGGCCACCGTCTTACCGGGTCCGGCCTCGGCCGCGACCGCGGCGTACCAGCCGGTTCCGAGGACGTCGGAAGCGGCCAGCAGCGACGGGATGAGGTCCGCGTCCGGCTGGCCCGGGGTGGCGACGAGGGTCCCGTCGGCGTAGGGGATCCGAGCTTTCTCGGCCTGCGTGCCGATGGTCGCCGCCACGAACTCGGCGTGAACGCACTTGGACTGGAAGCCTGCCTGGCAGATCTCGCAGGTGTTGTCGGAGATGACGAACGAGCCGACGACGAAGTCGCCCGGCTTCACTGTCTTCACGTCCGCGCCGACCTCCTCGACGATGCCGACGTACTCGTGACCCATCGCCTGATGATCCGCCGGTTCCACACCGCGGTAGGGCCACAGGTCCGATCCGCAGATGCACGTGGCGGTGAGCTTCACGATGGCATCGGTCGGGTGGACGATCGTCGGGTCCTCCCGCTCCTCCACTCGAACATCGCCGGCGGTGTGCATGACCACTCCACGCATGGGTTTCCTCCTTGCTCTCGGCATCCGTGATGCCGTTGCGAACGATGGGCGTCCTCGCGACCCCACACGTTCATAGAACGACGATGCACGGCGAGAGTGGGAGACCCGATTCGGTCCCCCCAGCGCTGCACAGACCTCGAGGGCGCTCTCGGAGAGCCGAGCACTGAGAGAGCAGCTCCCAGGGCATGCGCGTCCGTTCAGCGATCCCCTAACGGACGCCCGCACGACACGGGACGCCTAGAGCCCCTTTGGGAAGCCGATCGGCCGAAGGTCTGGGTCGAGCATCTCCCATTGGCGCCGCCGCTCAGCCTCGACACCGCCCTCCTCCATCCCGTGTAGCGCGATCGCTTTCGCTGCGTAGGTCGCAGCGTGGGGAGAGTGGTCGAACATATGGGCGACGGCGGCGGCTTGGCCGGCCGCTCTCGCGGCTGCGGTCGCTCCGGCAGCGCCGGCCTGAGTGGCGGAGCGTGCGGCGGCGTGAGCCGCGAACGCAGCGGAGCGGCAATCCGTCATCGGGACCTCTCCTCGCTCCCAAGCCCGGAGGACGTTGAGCGCCCGTCGCGGGCGAGTGTCGGCCGGGTCCCATTCCTCGAATACGGGCAACGCTCGTTCTGCACAGTCGGCCGCCCAGCGTGCCAGCGCTCGGTGGATCTTCGGCTCAGGGTTGGACCACTTCTGCTTCGCGGATTCGATCACGAAGCCATCGAACCAGCGGCCGGCGCCGAGAACATCAGCCGTGGGCCGGTTGGTCGCACGAGCCCTGCGCGTACGTAGCCCCACCCCCTACCGGAGGCCCGCCAGATCATCATCCGCGCGCGACGGTCGGCCTGGCATTGCGCCGCCGTGATCATCGCTCGGGAGTCGAGGGACGGCCTTACGGCATGTGGGAGGCGATGGCCGCGAGGGCGAAGCCGACGAGTGCGGTCGGCAACGCCAGGATGCACCAGACGATTTCCCACCCGTGGTGAGCATGGGCCCCGCTTGTCGCGCGAACGACGGTGAGGACCCAGACGCTGATAGCGCTGATGAGGGCGACGATGCCAGCCGCGAGGAGGAAGGCTTTCCCTGCTGCAGCCTCCTCGTCGGTGGGCATCAATCCCATGCCGATTCCTCTCTCACTGATGGAGAGGTAGGTCAGCACGACGGGTGCGACGATCATCCCGAGGATGGCGATCGCGGCGATCACCGAACTCAGGTGTCCCTTCCGAGCGACGTCAACTACGCAGTGCACACTATCCGCGCGTCGCTACCCTCGCCCCCCTGCGAGCGGGCCGCTCGTCGTCGGCATGGAGACGCCCTGCCGGACGCCCGCTGGACCATCCTCTAGCGGGAGGCTCCACCAGCGATGGCGGGCGCCTGAGCCGGAGCTCCTGCTCGGATCTGCACGAGGGTGAGGTCGAGGAGCGGCGTCGGGACGCTCAGCTCCCGCGCTCGACGAGCGAGGTCGCCGAGCAGGTGCTCGGCCTCGGTGGGCAGGCCGGCGACGAGGTCGCGGTAGAGCGAGGTCGTGAAGGCGGACCCCTCCTCGGTGAGGATCGCGAGGGACTGCTCGTGCGCCGCGGCGGACACCGGCAGGCCTGCCGCGTCGGCGACGGTCTCCGCCTCCTCGATCGCGTCGAGGATCCACGGGAGGGCCCCCGCCTCGAGGGCCGGGCCGATCGCGCTGCGGAAGAGGCAGGTGACGACGCCCGCTGCGGCGATGAAGACCCACTTCTCCCACAGCGCGGAGAGCACGTCATCGGACACCCGCAGGTCGATGCCGGGGACGTCGAGCGCCTCGGCCACGTGGGCCGGCACCGGTGCGTCCGTCAGCGAGCCGATCGTGAGCACCGAGAGCCCGGTCATCTGGCGGACCGCGCCGCCGTCGAGAGTCGCGACGATCTTGGCCGAGCCGCCGAGCACTCGCCCGGGGAACTCGGTCTGCAGCAGGTCGATGTGCGCCGTGCCGTTGAGGATCGGCAGCACGAGCGTCTTCGCGTCGACCCAGGCACGGACATCGGCCACGGCGTCCTCCAGCGCCGACGCCTTGACCGTCACGAGCACCAGATCGAAGGCGGGCGCCTCCTCCCCCACGACCAGTGTCGTCACGTCGAGGGTGCGGTCCTCCGAAGGCGAGACGAAGCGGAGTCCGTCTCTCCGCAGCGATTCGGCCCTGCCGGCACGCACCAGGTAGGTGACGTCGCGGCCGGCTTCCTGCAGGCGGCTCCCGAACGCACCACCGGTCGCGCCCGCTCCGATGATGAGAATCCGCACGGCGATGCCCTTCTGTCGCGACCACGAGTCCTCCGAGAGTAGGACGTGGCCGCCACCCCGCTCGACCAGCCGCAGCGTTCACCGGCAGCTCCGCACCCGTGGACAGCGGACCCGGTCACCGGTCAGCGGGCAGGAACGGCCCTCCGTACTCGCGGATGTGCGCGATCCTCCCGTCGCGGAGGGTGAGAACGGAGATGTACCGTCGGCGCTGCGCTCCCGGCATGTCGGCGCGGACGAGGACGCCGACGTACTCGCAGACCAGGACATCGGGTCGATCGGTCGGCAGGACGCTGGTGAAGTCGACCCGCTCGAAGCGCAGGAAGCCCGCGAGACCGGCGACCATGCGCTCGATCGCGGGCCGGCCGACGATCGGCGCGCTGTCGCCGTCGCCGTCGAACGGCACCTCGATCGTCCCGTCCTCGCAGAAGAGGTCGGGGAAGGTCCTGACCTCTGGATCGATCCGCCCTTCGAGGGCAGCCGAGAACGCGACGACCGCCGCGTCGAAACCGCTGGAGTCCGAGGTCATCAGCGGACCCGCGTGCTGCGGCGGAGGGGACGGAGACGATCGGGAGTGGACGGCATGGTCCCTTCCTAGCGTGAGAGCCCTCGGAACGGTGGTGAATCGCCCTCGTGGAGTACCCCGTCGAGTCGGAGCGCTCGCTGTCAAGCATCCGATCCGCTCTTGCCGGGCGTCCGCGATCGCTGTTCTCCGAGTCCGGAAGCTCTCCCGCCGGCCGGACCGCGGACCGGCCCCGCACCCGGGCGCCTCGACGAGGCCGCTGCCACGACCGATCGAGGAGCACCCCATGACCGACCCCGCACCCGAACGCTACTACCGCACCAACGGCATCTGGACCGACCGCCTCGTCCGCCGCGACGGCCGCTGGCTCTTCGCTGAGCGCAGCTACCGATACCTGTGGCTCGACCTCTCCCCGTTCAACGGGGACGTCTTCCCGCTCCAGGGCGACTGACGACGAACGGGCGGAGACACCGTCGGGGCTCCGTGATCCCCTGGCGATGCGCTCGAGGGCGGCGACCTGGTCGGCGGAAGGCCCGCCCGAGACGCGCGCTCAGTGTCCCGTTGAACGATCCCCATACGGGACATCGATCGTGCTTGACAAGAGGATCCGACCGGAAGCGCGCAGCACCCCCGATCGAGCTGCGGCCGACTAAGAGAATGCGCGCACGCCCGTGACGTCAGAGCCCCTTGGATGGCTCAACGCGGCATCTGAAGAGACGCACGGGGCCTCCCCGCCGGACGGATCGGCGGGGAGGCCCTTCTGCACGCGGTCCTCCGGTCAGCAGGCCTTCAGTCGTGCGACGTCGTCGGAGAGTGTGCCGGGTCCTCCGAGGAGGATGACTCTGTCGGCGCCGAGGGCGGTGATGTCGTCGAGGACCTTGCGGGGGACGCAGTCGGGGCGGACCGCGAACAGGGGACTGCTCGTGTAGCCGGCGGCGGTAGCGCCGGCGAGGGCGTCGGGGAAGTTCTCGCCGGTGGCGAAGTAGACGGTCTCGGCCGCTGTGAACGCGGCCCGGTTGAGCTGCTCGGAGGTGTCGTAGCGGTCGGTCCCGCCGATTCTCGTCGAGGGGACGCCGAGTGAGCTGCGGATGCCCTCGCTCACCGAGAGGCTGCTGCCGGCGATGGTGAGCGAGCTCGTGCCCAGGTCGGTCAGGAGCTGCCGGGTCGCGGGTGCAGCCGATGCCTGTCCGCCGTTCACGAGGAGCACGGGGGCGTCGACGGATCCCGCCGCGGCGCTGGCGCCGAGGGCGTCGGGGAACTTCTCACCCGTGGCGATCCAGGCCCTGCTCGCGCCGGAGGGGAACGCGTAGCGGACGATCCTGTCGGCCGTGTCGTAGCGGTCGACGCCTCCGATGCGCTGGATCCCGCCCGAGCCCGCGTAGCCTCGCAGCTCGTTCAGGAGTCCGTCGCCGACGCTGAGCGCGGAGCCCACGACGACGATCTTCGCCGGCCGGAGGCGGCTCAGCTCGTCTCGGACGCTCTGGCTCATGGTGTCGCGGTCGACGAGGAGCAGCGGGCCTCCCTGCGTCGCAGCGGCCGGGGCGGCGGCGAGCGCGTCGGGGAACTTGCCGCCCGTAGCGACGTAAGTGACGGGCACTCCCGGCGCGAAGGTCGCCTTCGATATCTCGACGGCGGTCCCCTGACGATCGCTCCCCGCAAGGCGCGTCACATCGACGTCGGGTGCGGGAGTGTCGGTGCGGGTGACGGTGAGCCGATACGGCAGGCCTGCCGTGACTCCTCCTGTGCGGGCGGAAACGAGGAAGTACACGTTCCCTGCGGGAGCGGCGACGGTCATGGCCCGCAACGTCTCCCCTTCGCAATCCGAACCCTGGAGGTCGGCTGTCGTCAGCCGGTTCCCGGCGTTGTCGTAGGAAGAGACCGAGTAGACCTTCCCCGTCCCGAGGTCGCACGCGAACCGGAAGTCGATGCTCAACCGTGCGGGAGAGGGGAGCTGGAGGCGGAAGTAGTCGCAGTCGGAGCTGTTGCAGTCACCGTCGAAGATGGATCCCTCGATGGTCTGTCCGAGGGTGATGACGTCGGCCGTCGCGGTCGTGCCGTTCTTCTCCGTCTCGACGACGCCCGGAGTGAGGCTCGCGCTGAGGGAGTAGGCCTGACCGGACCAGATGTACCCGCTGCTGAATCCGGCCACGCGGGTCTTCAGCTGGACATAGGACGTGCCCGAGTCCACGTACATCCCGAGGCCTCGCAGTCGGCTTCCGTCGTAGTCGGCTGAAGAGATCGTCTCGGTGTAGATGTAGTCGCCTCGGGCGTCCTGGACCACCAGCTCGAACGACGAGGCGGTGCCCAGGGAGTCCGAGAACCGCAGGTCGAGGACGAGCCGCCCCGCGCTCGGCGCCGCGATCCGGTAGACGTCGCAGTCGTAGAAATTGTTGTCGCAGTCTCCGGACGGCCCGAAGACGGCGGCGACGCCCGTTCCGAGCGCCAGCGGTTGAGCAGTCGCCGTCGACCCGTTCGGCTCAACCTCCAACGCCTCCGCCGCCCGCGCGGGTGGCGCTGCGATCAGCGTCGCGAACAGGAGCAGCAGGACGAGCACTGCGAGCAGTGGACGGGCGAGCGGACGAGGAGCGGCGTAGGACGACATCGGTCGCCTTTCTCGGCAGTGAGGAGTGGTTCCGGACGCCGCGGCCGCATCGAAGGAGCCCGAGGCCGCGTGCCGCTCACTGTAGGCATTCCGCCCCGACCTGTCGATGAGTAGGACTACCCACCCGCACGGGGAGCCACGTCACGGCCGGGGACCGAGGCTGACGCCGCCGAGCCGGAGGAGCGGTGCGGGGGCGTCCGGCCCACGCGCACCGCTCTTCTGCTCAGTCGCGCTCTGCGTGCGGCTCGGACGTGTCCCGGTCGCCGATCGGCTGTCGGACACGCTTGCGTTCCCATGCCCGGTCCCGCGGGTCGCGCAGCCGCCGCGGCTGGGGCTGAGCATCCGAGACCTCTCCGACGCGCAGTTCGCTCTGTTCGAGTCGCTGTTGAAGGCGACCATCGGCACGGCCACCGGCCTCGGCTATGACGAGGTCCAGCAGCACCTCAACGCGGACGACTACCTCGCGGACAACGGGGGCGGCGACGACTACGGCCGCTCCCAGTTCTTCGTCGCCTTCCTCGGAGTCCCTCAGGACACCGGCACCTGGGAGTTCCAGTTCGGCGGCCACCACCTCGCTGTCGCGAACACCTACATCGACGGCTCCCTCGCCGGCGCGACCCCCTCCTTCCGCGGCATCGAGCCCAACGGCGACTTCGAATGGGACGGCGCGACGAACCACCCGATGGCCGAGAAGGAAGCCGCTTTCACCGCCGCGTTCTCCTCCCTCACGAGCGAGCAGCAGGCGACCGCGAAGCTCAGCGACGTCAACTCCGACCTCGTGCCCGGCCCCGGCGACGACTGGGCGTTCCCCCCGACCAAGGAAGGCCTCCAGGTCTCCTCGCTCTCCGCCGACCAGAAGTCGCTCGTCCTCGCCGCGATCGCCAGCTACGTCGACGACATCGCCGACGCGGACGCCACCACCATCCTGGCGAACACCGCGGGCGCCCTGCTCGGCACGGTGCTCGCTCCCGTGCTCGTCCTGCTCACCGGGCGGCGCAGCGAGCGCGACGCGGGGCAGCCGCGGCCGGTCACCCTGCGGCGCCGGCTGTTCGGGATGCTCTGCGACGCCCTCGTGCTGACCCTGGTGTCGGGGGCGCTGGCGTCGGTGACCGCGCTCGGCCTCGCGCTCCTCGAGCCGGGTGTGCCGCCGGGGCTCAGCCCGCTGGTGCTGGGCGTCCTCGCCTTCGTGGCGCCGGCACTCCAGCTCGTGCTGGTGCTGCGCACCGGGCGGACGATCGGCGAGGCCGTCGTCCGGCTGACGCCCTCGACGACGCCGGTGCTGTGGCAGCGGCTGGTCCGTTGGGCGCTGGGGTCCGGCGGATGGGCGGCCGCGCTCGCCTCCCCGCTGCCCGGCTCCGGGACCGGCGCGACGCTGCTCGTCCTGGCGGCGCTCGTCGGGGTGCTCGCCACCCGGGACCGCCGCGGTTTCGCGAGCGCGGTCGCAAGGCTGCGGGTGATCGACGACCGGGCGGCACCTGCCGAGGACGCTGTGGACGCGATCGACTCCCCCTGACCACAAGGTCCGCACATCTCGCTGGAGTGTCGTTATAGTGAGAAACGCGAAGTCGCACGATATCGCCACGAGCGATCCGCCTCCCTCCGCACCCACCACCTCTTGACTCCTGGAGACACCTCCGTGACCGCCGCACCCATCCGCGCCGCGACTTCCCCGGCGCCCGCCGCCGTGAGCCCGTCGGGATGAGCGGCGGCGACGAGCAGAGGGCGGCCTCCCGCCCCTACGACGCCCGGCGGCGGCGTGAGCGCGGCGACACCGATCGGGCGCAGACCCGGGCGCGGATCCTCGACGCCGCCGCGGGACTGTTCCTCAGCCAGGGCTACGCGGGGACGACGATCTCGCAGCTGGCCCGCGCGGCGGGGACCTCCGTGCAGACCATCTACCTCGCGATCGGCGGCAAGGCCGACGTGCTCCGCGCGCTCACGGCGGCGATGACGACCGGGGAGGACTCCGAGGCGGGCGTCACCGACCAGGACTGGGTCGCGGCGGTCGCGGCGGAGTCCGATCCCGAGCGGCAGCTGCGGCAGCTCGCCCACCACTCCGTCGCCCTGGCGCAGCGGGCCGCGCCGCTCTGGAACGTGATGGCCGCCGCCGCGCAGGACGACCCCGACCTCGGCGAGGACCTCGCCCGGCAGAGCGCCGGCCGCCTCGCCGACCAGCAGGCGTTCGCCCGGCTCGTGCGCGGTCCGCTGCGCGACGACATGACCCCGGAGCAGGCGGGCGACATCCTCTACGCCCTCGCCAGCCCGCAGCTCTGGAACCTGCTCGCCCTCGACCGCGGCTGGAGCGCCGAGCAGCTCGAGCGGTTCCTCGGGGACGCGCTCACCCGCCTGCTCCTCCCGCCGCACGCCGAGAGCCCCGCGAACCACCCCGAAGACTCCGAGCACCACCCCGAACCGACCTGATCGAGGAGCCGTCGTGGCCACCATCCTGCTCTGCAGCACTCCCCTCTACGGTCACCTGGCACCGCTGCTCGCCATCGGCAGGCATCTGGCCGAGTGGGGGCACCACGTCATCGTGCTGACCGGCTCCGCCTTCGAGGAGCGCGTGCACGACGCCGGCCTGCACCACGAGGCCCTCACCGGTCGAGCCGACTTCGACGAGCGCGACGAGGCGAGCTTCCTGCCCGACCTGCACCGGCACCGCGGCCTCGCGCTCTCGCGGTACCAGGTCGAGCAGACGTTCGTCGCGACCCTGCCGGAGCAGCACCGCGCCGTCCGGGCGATCCTCGACCGGGAGCGGATCGACGCCGTCGTGACCGACTCCTTCTTCGCCGGGATCCTGCCGCTGCTCGAGGCGGACCCATCCTCGCGCCCGCCGATCCTCGGCGTCGGCATCGGCCCGCTCGTGCAGGTCAGCCGCGACGTCGCCCCGTTCAACACGGCACTGCCGCCCTCCGCGACGCCGCTCGGGCGGCTGCGGAACCGCGCGCTGAACCTCCTCGTGGCCCGCCTGCTCTTCGCGAAGACCCAACGGCTCGCGGAGCGGCTGACCCTGGACACCGCGGGCGTGCCCCTCCGCACCTTCGTCCTGGACTTCACCGCGGCGTTCGACCGCTTCGTGCAGCTGGGCCCGGCGGAGTTCGAGTACCCCCGCTCGGACCTCAGCCCGAACGTGGTGTTCGCCGGACCGATCCCGAGCACCCCCTCGCCGGCCGCCCTGCCCGACTGGTGGGCCGACCTGCACGACGGCCGCCCGGTGGTGCACGTCACCCAGGGCACGCTCGACAACCACGACTTCGGGAAGGTCGTCCGCCCCACCCTCGAGGCGCTCGCGCACGAGGACGTGCTCGTCGTCGTCAGCACCGGCCGCGCACCGCTCGCCTCCCTCGGCCCGCTGCCGGCGAACGCCCGCGCCGCGGAGTTCCTGCCCTACGAGCAGCTGCTGCCGCTGACCTCCGTGATGGTCACCAACGGCGGCTTCGGCGGCACCCTGCTCGCCCTCCGTCACGGCGTCCCACTCGTGGTCGCCGGCGCCGCCGAGGACAAGCCCGAGGTCGCCGCCCGCGTCGCGCACTTCGGCGTCGGCCTCGACCTGCGGACCGGGCGTCCCTCCGCCGAGGCGCTCGGCACGGCGATCCGCGCCGTGCTGCGCGACCCCGCCTACCGCGCCCGAGCCGTCGAGATGGCGGCGTCGATCGCCCGCTGCTCCCCGCTGGCCACGATCGACGACGAGCTGAGCCGCCTCCTGCGGCGGGACCGGAAGGGCTGAGAGCGCTCCCGGGGCGACCGGCCCCCGCCTGACCCCCGAGGGGGAGCACGACCGACGCCGGCGCCTCCCCCGCCGCTAGCGTGGGGCCGTCGGCTCCGCACCGGGCCGGCACGAGGGGGGTACTCGTGGACGATCAGCGGACGGCATCGGCGTGGCGGCGGTTCTGGGAGCGCGGCGGGGGCCGGCGGGCGCTGCTGCTGGCGGCCGTCTACTACGGCCTCTACGAGCTGATCGGCTTCGTGGTCGGCGACACCGGCAGTCCCCTCCGCGGCGAGGAGGGATCCGCGACGGACGTCTTCTTCTCGGTCGGGCTGCCGATCCTGCTCGCGAGCGTGCTGCTGGTGCTCTTCGCACTCTCGCTCGGCTGGCTGCGCGAGCTGTTCGCGCCGCAGCGGATCCGCGGCCGCGGCTGGATGTGGATCGGGGTCGCCGTCGTCCTCGCGATCAACGTGTCCGCCCTGCTCGATCTCGACTACGCCGGCGCGGGCGGCGCGCTCATCGCCTCCTGGCTGCTGACCGGCCTGTTCGTCGGCTTCGCCGAGGAGACGCTCACCCGCGGCTTCGTCGTGAACCTGATGCGCAAGCGCGGCCACGGCGAGACCCGGGTCGCCCTGGTCTCGGCCGGGATCTTCGCCGCCCTGCACATCGGCAACGTCTTCACCAGCGACCAGGGCGTCGCCGTCACCGCGCTCCAGGTGGTCTACACCTTCGGCTTCGGCGTCGTGATGTACCTGGCGCTCCGGGTGACCGGCACGCTGCTCGGGCCGATCCTGCTGCACGCGTCCACCGATCCCACGCTCTTCCTGCACGGCGCGCACCCCGCCGGCACGATCGCCGGGATCCTGCCCGCCCTCAGCACCCTCCTCGTCATCGCGACGGGGCTGATCCTGCTGCTCGTCCTCGTCCTCGGCGAGCGCCGTCGGACCCGGGGCGCCGTCTCGGAAGGAGCACTCGCATGACCGCGAGCACCGATCACCGCCCGGTCCCCCGCACGATCCCGGTCGGGATCGCGGCCGCCGTCCTCTACGTGCTGATCGCGGCCGGCGTCGGCACGGTGCTCGATCCGCTCGCCGGCGGCGACGAGACACTCGACTTCGTGATCGGGACCTGGCTGCCTGTCGGCGTCCTCATCGTGATCGGCCTGCTGTTCGCGCGGCGCGCGGGCTGGCTGCGCGAGGCGTGGACGGCGCCGTCGCCGTTCACCGAGCGGCGGCGCTGGTGGCTGCTCGCGATCCCGGTCGTCCTCGTCGTGCAGACCGTGCTGCTGCTGCTCGCCGTGCCCTGGGCGGAGCGGGCGCTGCCGATGGTCCTCGTCTACCTGGTCGGCTGCCTGCTGATCGGCGTCGGCGAGGAGCTCTACTTCCGCGGTCTCTTCCGCGTGGCGGTCCGCGGGCACCACGGCGAGCTGGCCGCGCTGCTGATCACCTCGATCACGTTCGGCCTCGCGCACACCGCCGGCTATCTGATCAACGGCGTCCCGCTGCCCGCGACGGCGCTCGCCGTGGCGTTCCTGGCGATGGACGGCGCGATCTTCTACGGCGCCCTCCGCGCGACGGGGACGCTGTGGGTGCCGATCCTGCTGCACGGGCTCGGCGACTTCGCCCGCTTCCTGCAGCAGGGCGGCGACGACCAGTCCACCACTCCGGGCTTCGGCGGCGACGTCGTCGCCGCGCTCGTCGAGTACGTCCTCATCGGCCTCTCGATCGCGCTCGTGGTCAGCGTCGCTCGCAGCGACCGCCGCGAGCGGAAGGCGAGAAGGGCCGCCGCCGTCCCGGAGTGACGCGGCGTCGGGAGCTCCCGACGGCAGGCGCTCGACCGCTGGCGTAGGGAACCCGTGAGGTTCCGCCGTCAAGCCGTATGGGAACCGTGAGCACCGCCGGACGGCGGGCCGCGGAGGTGTCTAGTGAGTGCTCGTGCCAGCTCTGGCACGTGCCCGCGGATCCGCGGTCACGATCCGCCTCCGGATGGAGTCCTCCCGTGCTCGACCTCGTCTCCGTGATCGGCGTCCTCGCCGTCTTCACCCTCCTCGGCGTCCTCGCTAAGGGGGTCGAGAAGCTGAGCCTCCGGGCCGGCGTCGCCGACCCCCGCGACGCGCGGAAGGGAGGGGACCGGGCGTGATCGTCCTCGACACTCTCGCCGCGGTCCTCGCGATCGCCGCGATCGGCTACCTCGTCGTCGCCCTCGTGAAGCCGGAGCGCTTCTGATGGCCGCCTTCCTCGCGATCCTGCAGGTCGCCTCCGCCGCCCTGATCCTCGTGCTGCTGCACCGCCCGCTCGGCGACTACATGGCGCACCTCTATACCTCGCCGAAGGACCTCGCCGCCGAGCGCGGCTTCTACCGCCTCATCGGCGTGGACGCCCGCGCCGAGCAGAGCTGGCAGGCCTACCTGCGCGGCGTCCTCGCGTTCTCGCTCGTCAGCGTGCTGATGCTCTACGCGATCCAGCGGGCGCAGGCCGTGCTGCCGTACTCGCTCGGGTTCCCGGCGATCCCGGAGGGGCTCTCGTTCAACACGGCGATCTCGTTCGTGACCAACACGAACTGGCAGTCGTACTCCCCCGACGTGACGATGGGCTACTCCGTCCAGCTGATCGGCCTCGCCGTGCAGAACTTCGTCTCGGCCGCGGTCGGCATCGCCGTCGCCATCGCGCTCGTCCGCGGCTTCGCCCGGCGCGGCAGCGGCACGATCGGCAACTTCTGGGTCGACCTCACCCGCGGCCTCCTCCGGCTGCTCCTGCCCCTGGCCGTGCTGAGCGCGGTCCTGCTCCTGGCCGGCGGCGTGATCCAGAACGTCACCGGCTTCACTGACGTCACCACGGTCACCGGCGCCACGCAGAGCGTCCCGGGCGGCCCGGTCGCCTCGCAGGAGGCGATCAAGATGCTCGGCACCAACGGCGGCGGCTTCTTCAACGCCAACTCGGCGCACCCGTTCGAGAACCCCACCGCCTGGACCAGCCTGCTGCAGGTGGTCCTCATGCTGGCGATCCCGTTCTCCCTCCCCCGCACCTTCGGGCGGATGGTCGGCGACGCGAAGCAGGGCTCCGCGATCCTCGCCGCGATGGCGACGATCTTCCTCGTCTCCCTCACCGCGCTCACGCTCCTGGAGCTCGGCGGGGGCGGCGGCGCCCCGCAGGCCGCCGGCGGCGCGATGGAGGGCAAGGAGACCCGGTTCGGGATCGTCGGCTCGACGCTCTTCGGCGCCACCAGCACCCTCACCTCCACCGGCGCGGTCAACTCGATGCACGACTCCTACACCGCCCTCGGCGGGATGCTGCCGATGCTGAACATGATGCTCGGCGAGGTCGCCCCCGGCGGCGTCGGCTCCGGCCTCTACGGAATGCTCGTGCTCGCCGTCCTCGCGGTCTTCATCGGCGGGCTGCTCGTCGGCCGGACGCCGGAGTACCTGGGCAAGAAGCTCGGCCCGCTCGAGATCAAGCTCGCCAGCATCTACATCCTCATCACGCCGACCCTCGTGCTCGCCGGCACCGCGCTCAGCTTCGCGATCCCCGCGGTGCGGGCCGACGTCGAGAGCACGTCGATCTGGAACCCCGGCCTGCACGGCCTCTCCGAGGTGCTCTACGCCTTCACCTCCGCGGCCAACAACAACGGCTCGGCCTTCGCCGGGCTCACCGCGAACACGCCGTGGTTCAACGCGGCCCTCGGAGTCGCGATGCTGCTCGGCCGGTTCCTGCCGATCGTGATGGTGCTCGCCCTCGCCGGCTCGCTGGCCCGGCAGGGCGCCGCACCGGCCACCGCGGGCACGCTCCCCACCCACCGGCCGCAGTTCGTCGGCCTCCTCGTGGGCGTCACCGCCATCGTGACCGCCCTCACCTACTTCCCCGTCCTCGCACTCGGACCCCTCGCAGAAGGACTGCAGTCATGACCGCCACTCTCGACCGACCCGCCGCCTCCCCCACCCCAGAGAAGACCCCGCGGCGCGGCGCCTCCGCGTTCAGCCCCGAGCAGATCCTCGCCGCCGTGCCCGGCGCGCTCCGCAAGCTCGACCCGCGCCTGATGGTGCGGAACCCGGTGATGTTCCTGGTCGAGGTCGGCGCCGCGCTGACCACGGTCCTCGCGATCGCCGAACCGTTCCTCGGCGGCGCGCAGGAGTCCGGCGGCTCCCCGGTCCCCGGCTCCTTCACCTGGGGCATCGCGCTCTGGCTCTGGGCGACCGTCGTCTTCGCGAACCTCGCCGAGTCGGTCGCCGAAGGCCGCGGCAAGGCGCAGGCCGACAGCCTCCGGCAGACCCGCACCAGCACGATGGCCCGCCGCCTGCTGGAGTACCGCGCGGGCGACGGCGCCGCAGCCCACGGCCAAGTGCGCGAGGTCTCCTCGGCCGACCTGCAGCTCGGCGACCACGTCGTCGTCGAGGCGGGCGACCTGGTCCCCGGCGACGGCGACATCGTCTGGGGCATCGCCTCGGTCGACGAGTCCGCGATCACCGGCGAGTCGGCCCCCGTGGTCCGCGAGTCCGGCGGCGACCGCAGCGCCGTCACCGGCGGCACCCGTGTGCTCTCCGACCGCATCGTGGTGCGGATCACCTCGAAGCCCGGCGAGACCTTCGTCGACCGGATGATCGGCCTGGTCGAGGGCGCCTCGCGCCAGAAGACGCCGAACGAGATCGCGCTGAACATCCTCCTCGCGAGCCTCTCGATCGTCTTCCTCGTCGTCACCCTCACCCTGAACCCGATCGCCTCCTACGCCGCCGCCCCCGTCAGCGTCCCGGTGCTGGTCGCCCTGCTGGTCTGCCTCATCCCGACCACCATCGGCGCCCTGCTCTCCGCGATCGGCATCGCCGGCATGGACCGGCTCGTGCAGCGCAACGTGCTCGCGATGTCCGGCCGCGCCGTCGAGGCCGCCGGCGACGTCACCACGCTGCTGCTCGACAAGACCGGCACCATCACCTACGGCAACCGCCGCGCCACCGAGTTCGTCCCCGTCGGCGGGACCGGCGAGGACGAGCTGATCCGCGCCGCCGCGTCCTCCTCCCTCAGCGACCCGACGCCCGAGGGGAAGTCGATCGTCGACCTCGCCGCCGCCCGCGGGATCCGCGAGGAGGCGCTCGCGAGCGAGGTCCTCTCCGCCGAGGTCGTGCCCTTCACCGCGCAGACCCGGATGAGCGGCCTCGACCTCCCCGACGGCGCGATGATCCGCAAGGGCGCCGGCTCGGCCGTCACCGCCTGGCTCGCGGACGGCGGCCCGCTCGCCGCCGCCGCCGAGCTCGAGGCGCAGGTGCACCGCATCTCGGAGAGCGGCGGCACCCCGCTGGTCGTCGCCGTGAAGGACGCGAGCGGCACCGGCAGGATCCTCGGCGTCGTCCACCTCAAGGACGTCGTCAAGGAGGGGCTCAAGGAGCGCTTCGCCGACCTGCGCGCGATGGGCATCCGCACCGTGATGATCACCGGCGACAACCCGCTCACCGCGAAGGCGATCGCCGCCGAGGCCGGCGTCGACGACTACCTCGCCGAGGCCACCCCCGAGCAGAAGCTCGCGTACATCCGCCGGGAGCAGGAGGGCGGCAACCTCGTCGCGATGACCGGCGACGGCACCAACGACGCCCCGGCGCTCGCGCAGGCCGACGTCGGGGTCGCGATGAACACCGGCACGTCGGCGGCGAAGGAGGCCGGCAACATGGTCGACCTCGACTCCGACCCGACCAAGCTGATCGACATCGTCCGGATCGGCAAGCAGCTGCTGATCACCCGCGGAGCGCTCACCACCTTCTCGATCGCCAACGACATCGCGAAGTACTTCGCGATCATCCCCGCGATGTTCACCGGGGTCTTCCCCGGCCTCGCCGTGCTGAACGTGATGCAGCTGCACTCGCCGTCCTCGGCGATCCTCTCGGCGATCGTCTTCAACGCGCTCGTCATCATCGCCCTCATCCCGCTCGCCCTCCGCGGCGTGGCCTACCGCGCGCTCAGCGCCTCGAAGGTCCTCAGCCGCAACCTCCTCGTCTACGGGCTCGGCGGGGTGATCGCGCCGTTCGTCGGCATCAAGCTGATCGACCTCGTCGTCTCCCTCCTCCCCGGCTTCTAGCCGGACCCAGCACTCCCAGCACTCCCAGCACTCCTCAGCAGGAAGCAGACCATCCCATGACCACCCCCCGCACCGGGCTCCGGCAGTACGGAGTCGCCCTCCGCGCCCTCCTCGTGCTCACCGTCGCCCTCGGCGTCCTCTACCCCCTCGCGATCACCGGAATCGGCCAGGTCGCCTTCGCCCGCCAGGCGAACGGCTCCCTGCTCACCGAGAACGGCGAGACCGTCGGCTCGAGCCTCATCGGCCAGTCCTTCACCGACGCCGACGGGAACCCGCTGCCCGAGTGGTTCCAGTCCCGGCCCTCCGCCGCGGGCGACGGCTACGACGCGAGCGCCTCCAGCGGCTCCAACCTCGGCCCCGAGAACGAGGACCTCATCGCCGCGATCCAGGAGCGCCGCGCCGCGATCGCCGCATTCGACGGCGTCGACCCGGCCGCCGTCCCCGCCGACGCCCTCACCGCCTCCGCCTCGGGTCTGGACCCGCAGATCAGCCCCGCCTACGCCGCGATCCAGGTGGCCCGCGTCGCCGCCGCCCGCGGGCTCACCGAGGAGGACGTCCGCGCTCTCGTCGCCGAGCACACCCAGGCACGCGATCTCGGGTTCCTCGGCGACGAGACCGTGAACGTCCTCGAGCTCAACCTCGCCCTCGCGGCGCAGGCGAGCTGAGACGGCGATGAGGACGGGGCGGCTCCGGGTGCTGCTGGGCGCCGCCCCGGGCGTCGGCAAGACCTACGAGATGCTCGAGGAGGGCCGGCGCCTCCGCAGCGAGGGCCGCGACGTCGTCGTCGCCTTCGTCGAGACCCACGGCCGCGCCGCGACCGCAGCGATGGTCACCGGGCTCGAGGTCGTCCCGCGGACCACCCTCGAGCACCGCGGCGTGCGGCTCGACGAGCTGGACCTCGACGCCGTCCTCGCCCGGCGCCCCGGGATCGCCCTCGTCGACGAGCTCGCGCACACCAACGCGCCCGGCTCGGCCCACGAGAAGCGCTGGCAGGACGTCCGGACCCTCCTGGACGCCGGGATCGACGTCGTCTCCACCGTCAACATCCAGCACATCGAATCGCTCAACGACGTCGTCCAGCAGATCACCGGAGTCCCGCAGCGCGAGACGATCCCCGACGCGATCCTGCGCGGCGCCGACCAGATCGAGGTCGTCGACCTCGCCCCGCAGGCCCTCCGCGACCGGCTCGCGGCCGGCCGCGTCTACCCGTCCGAGCGGATCGACGCCGCCCTGTCGAACTACTTCCGGCTCGGCAACCTCACGGCGCTGCGCGAGCTCGCGCTGCTGTGGCTGGCCGACGAGGTCGACTCGGCGCTGAACGGCTACCGCGTCGAGCACGGCATCGACAGCACCTGGGAGGCGCGCGAGCGCGTCGTCGTCACCCTCACCGGCGGACCCGAGGGCGAGACCCTGCTCCGCCGCGGCGCCCGCATCGCCGCCCGCTCCTCCGGCGGCGAGCTGCTCGCCGTGCACGTCACCAGCCAGGACGGCCTGCGCGCCGCCCGCCCGGAGGTGCTCGCCGAGCAGCGCGCCCTCGTCGACACCCTCGGCGGCAGCTACCACCAGATCGTCGGCGAGGACGTGCCCCGCGCCCTCGTCGAGTTCGCCCGGTCCGTCAACGCCACCCAGCTCGTCCTCGGCGTCAGCCGCAGGAGCCGGCTCGCCGCCGCGCTCACCGGCCCCGGCATCGGCGCGACGGTCATCCGCGAGTCCGGGACGATCGACGTCCACATCGTCACCCACGCCTCGGCGGGCCGCTCGCCCGCGCTGCCCCGGCTCGGCGGAGCGCTGACGCTGAAGCGGCGCGTCCTCGGCCTGCTGCTCGCCCTCGTCGGCGGGCCGCTGCTCACCTGGCTGCTCGCCGCCTTCCGGAGCGACGAGTCGATCACCAGCGACGTCCTCGCCTACCAGGTCCTCGTCGTCCTGGTCGCCCTCGCCGGCGGCCTCGGTCCGGCACTGTTCGCCGCCGTGCTGTCCGGGCTCACCCTCGACTTCTTCTTCGTCGACCCGCTCTACACCGTCACGGTCGACGAACCGCTGCACGCCCTCGCCCTCCTGCTCTACATCGCCAACGCGATCCTGGTCAGCGCCGTCGTGGACCGCGCCGCCCGCCGCGCCCGCACCGCCCGCCGGGCCGGCGCCGAGGCCGAGCTGCTCGCCACCATCGCCGGCGGCGTCATCCGCGGCCAGGACGCCCTGCAGGCGATCCTCGAGCGCGCCCGCGAGGCCTTCGGTCTGACCGGTGTCCGCCTGCTCCGCGGCTCCGAGCTCGTCGGCGCCGACGGCGAGCCCGGCGGCGAGCACGAGACCGTCCCGGTCGGCCGCACCGCCGTCCTCGAGCTGCACGGCCGCCCCGTCGGCGCGGGCGAGCGGCGCCTGCTCTCCGTCGTCGTCGCCCAGCTCGACGCCGCCCTCGAGCACGAGGACCTCAGCGAGACGGCGAGCGGCCTCGCTCCTCTCGCCGAGACCGACCGGGTGCGCAGCGCCCTGCTCTCGGCCGTGAGCCACGACCTGCGCCGGCCGCTCGCCGCCGCGACCGCCGCGATCAGCGGACTGCGCTCCACCGACATCGCCTGGAGCGCCGCGGACCGCGCGGAGCTGCTCGCCACCGCCGACGAGAGCCTCGGCACCCTCGCGGACCTCGTCACGAACCTCCTCGACGTCACCCGGCTGCAGGCCGGGGTGCTCGCCGTCTCCCTCGCCCCCGTCGACCCCTCGGACGTCGTCCTCCCCGCGATCGACGAGCTCGGCCTCGGACCGGCGGAGCTCGACCTCGACCTCGACCTCGACCTGCCGCCGGCGCTCGCTGACGCGGGGTTGCTCCAGCGCGTGGTGGTGAACCTGCTCGCCAACGCCGTCCGGCACTCCCCGGCCGACCGGCGCGTGCGGATCTCGACCAGCGGCTTCGCCGGCACGCTCCAGATCCGGGTCGCCGACCACGGACCGGGCATCGCCCCCGAGCGCCGGGCCGACGTCTTCGTCCCGTTCCAGCGCCTCGGCGACACCGACAACACCACCGGCCTCGGCCTCGGCCTCGCCCTGTCCAAGGGCTTCACCGAGGGGATGGGCGGCACGCTCGACACCGAAGACACCCCCGGCGGCGGGCTGACCATGGTCGTCACCCTCCCGCTCGCGCCGCCGCCGACCGCTTCCGCGCCCGCACCGACGCCCCGGGAGGGAGGCCGATGAGGGTCCTCCTCGCCGACGACGACGCGCAGCTGCTGCGCGCCCTCCGGATCACCCTCGGCGCCCGCGGCTACCACGTCGTCACGGCCGAGGACGGCACCAGCGCCCTCGCGCTCGCCGCCGAGCGGCGTCCCGACCTCGTCGTGCTCGACCTCGGCCTGCCCGGGCTCGACGGCCTCGACGTGATCCGCGGACTGCGCGGCTGGAGCACCGCGCCGATCCTCGTCGTCTCCGGCCGCACCGGCGCCGCCGACACGATCGACGCCCTCGACGCCGGCGCCGACGACTACGTCACCAAGCCCTTCGCGATGGACGAGCTGCTCGCCCGCCTCCGCGCCCTCACCCGGCGGCTCGGCACGCAGGAGACCGGCTCGCTGGTCGTCCTCGGCGACCACGTCGTCGACCTCACCGCGCGGGCCGTCACCCGGCGCACCGGCGACGGCCCGACCGCGGTCCGGCTCACCCCCACCGAGTGGCGCGTGCTGGAGCTGCTCGTGCGGAACCCCGGCCGGCTCGTCACCCGGCAGACCCTGCTGCACGAGATCTGGGGACCGAGCCACAGCACGGACACCGGCTACCTCCGCCTCTACCTCGCCCAGCTGAGGAAGAAGCACGAGCCCGAGCCGGCCCGCCCCCGCCACCTGCTCACGGAGTCGGGGATGGGCTACCGCTTCGTCCCCGGCGACGGCCCGGACTCCGGCTGAGCACGCGCGGCGCCGTCGCACTTCGGCTCTCGCCATCGATACAGCACTGCGTGTACTGTGGCCGCGTGACCGACACCGCGACCGTGACCGTGACCCACTCCGCCGCCCTCGCGCGCCTGGGCTCCGCTCTCGCGGACGAGACCCGGGCGCGGATCCTGCTCGCACTGCGCGAGGCGCCGGCCGTCCCCTCCGATCTGGCGGACGCGCTCGGCGTGTCCCGGCAGGTGATGTCCAACCAGCTCGCCTGCCTGCGCGGCTGCGGACTCGTCGAGGCCGTCAAGGACGGCCGCTACACCTGGTACCGCCTGGCCGAGACCCGCCTGGCCGGCGCGCTCGACGACCTGCTGCGCCTGGTCCTCGTGGTCGACCCGGACTGCTGCTCCGGTACGGACTGCCACTGCGCATGAGCGCCCTCCCGCTCCGCGCCCCGCTCGCCCCGGCCCGCCGCCGCGTCCTGCAGCGGCGCATCCGCTGGATCGTCGCGGCGACCATCGGCTACAACGTCGTCGAGGCGGTCGTCGCCCTCGCGGCCGGAACGGTCGCGTCCTCCAGCGCGCTCGTCGGATTCGGCCTCGACTCCGTCGTCGAGGTGCTTTCGGCGGCCGCCGTGGCCTGGCAGTTCTCCGGCCGCGATCCGCACGCCCGCGAGCGCACGGCCCTGCGCGTGATCGCCCTGTCCTTCCTCGGCCTGGCCGCCTTCGTCGCGGTCGACTCCGTCCACGCCCTGCTCGGCTTCTCGGAGGCGCAGCACTCCCCCGTCGGCATCGTGCTCGCAGCCGTCAGCCTGCTCGTGATGCCGGCCTTCTCCCTGGTCGAGCGGCGCACCGGCGAGGAGCTCGGCTCCGCCTCCGCCGTGGCCGACTCGAAGCAGACCCTGCTCTGCTCCTACCTCTCCGCCGCCGTCCTCGTCGGCCTGCTGCTCACCAGCACCCTCGGCTGGACCTGGGCCGACCCGGTCGCCGGTCTCGCCATCGCCGCCTTCGCCGTCCGCGAGGGCCTCGAGGCGTGGCGGGGCGACGCCTGCACGCAGCCGGTCGCCGCCCTCACCGCCGAGAGCACCGCCTCCTGCACCTGCTGCTGACCACCCGTGCGGACCAGGACCGGCCGGCGCGCGCATTCCCATGCTGATCGAGTAGCCCGCGAAGCGGGCGTATCGAGATCCACCCCGGCAAGGACCTGGGCCGCAGCACACCCGCCTCACCCACCCGAGCCCGGGGCTTCCTGCACATCCTGCGTCCGGCGCTGAGAACGTCCATATCTCCGCGGATCCGGCCGACTCCCACCCGTCGCCGGTGCGACCATGACCGTGGGAGGCCCTGATGCGTGACGCGGTGCTGGTCGTGGAGGACGACGTCGAGATGGGGGAGCTCCTCGTGCGAGGTCTCACCGGCGACGGCTACGACGTCGACCTGTTCCCCGACGGCATCGGTGCGCTGAACGCGGCGCGCGGCACCGACTACGCGGCGGCCGTCCTGGACGTGATGCTTCCCGGCATGAGCGGCTTCGAGATCTGCCGGCACCTGCGCGCGACCGGCGCCACGCTCCCGGTGATCATGCTCACCGCCCGCGACGCGCTGCAGGACCGGGTCTTCGGCCTCGATGCCGGCGCCGACGACTACCTCGCGAAGCCGTTCCACTTCGAGGAGCTCTCCGCCCGCCTGCGGGCGATGATCCGCCGCGAGCGCCTGACGAACCGCGCCCCGGTCGTGCTCGGCGATCTCCGGGTGGACCCCTACACGCACACCGCCTCCGTCGACGGGTCCGTGCTGCCGTTGAGCCCGAAGGAGTTCGGGGTGCTCCGCGCGCTCGCAGCGCGGGCCGGCGACTTCGTGCCGCGGGGGGAGATCCTGCTCGAGGTCTGGGGCTCCGCGGAGTTCGTCGACCACAACATCGCGGAGCAGTACGTCAGCTACCTCCGCCGCAAGCTCGCTGCCGGCGGGGCGTCGGTCGAGATCACCACCCGGCGCGGTGCGGGCTACCGCCTCGAAGTGAAGCCGTGAGCTGGCGGTCGCTGTCGATCCGCGTGCGGATCACGGTGTCGAGCCTGCTGGTCGCGATGCTGTTCTTCGGCGTCGTCGCGGTCATCGTCCGCGAGCAGCTCGATCACATCCTCGACGCCTCCACGATCGAGCTCGTCCGCTCGGGAGCGTCGCAGGCGCTGATCGAGGAGAGCCGCGACACCGCCGAGGCGGTCGTAGGCGGTGTCAGCACCACCCTGCTGATCGCCCTGGCGATCCTGTTCGTCGCGTTCGCCGCCACCTCCTGGCTCCTCGTCGGCCTCGCGCTGCGCCCCGTCGGCCGGATGCGCGCGATCGCCGACCGGCTGCGCCACGGCCGCTCCACCGAGCTCCTCCCTGTCGGGCCCGCCCGCGACGAGCTCTCCGACCTCGCCGCGACCCTGAACGCGCTGATCGCGGATCTGCGGGAGTCGGCGGACCGGGAGCGGCGGCTCGTCGCCGACGCGAGCCACGAGCTGCGGACCCCCCTCGCTGCCCTGCGCACCCGCCTCGAGCTCGCCGAGCGCGTCCGCGACGATCCGGCGGCGCTCTACGCCGACGTCGTCGACGCGCGCCGCTCGATCGACCGCCTCCAGTCCCTGACCGACGGGCTGCTGATCCTCTCCAGGATCGACGCCGGCACCGTCGCCGGCGACGCCTCCTCGGCGGCCCTGCGCGAGGAGGTCGCCGACAGCGTCGACCGCGCCCGGATGCTCGCCCGCGACCGGGATCTCGCGATCGACTTCGTCGCCCCCGCCTCGATCACCGCAGCCCGCTACCCGGTCTCCCCGACCGACTTCGGCCGCATCCTGGACAACCTGCTCGCGAACGCCGTCACCGCGACGCCCGACGGCGGCAGCGTCACCGCGACCCTCGTCGAGCGCGCCGACGAGATCGTCCTCTCCGTCGACGACGACGGCCCGGGCGTCCCCGACGCGTTCCTCGCCGTCGCGACCGACCGCTTCACCCGCCCGGACGACGCCCGCTCCCGGGAGGGCGGCGCCGGCCTGGGCCTCGCCATCGTCGCCGGGCTCAGCCGGGCCGCCGGCGGACAGTTCACGATCCGCAACCTCGCCCCCCACGGCCTCGGTGTCGAGATCCGACTCCCCACGACGCATCCCGACCACACCCCTCCCAAGGAGAACCGATGATCGACCCCCAATCCCTCCTCGACGGCGCCGGCCCCTGGGCGATCGCCCTGGTCTGCCTGATCGCCTTCGTCGAGACGGGCCTGCTGATCGGGTTCTTCCTCCCCGGCGACACCCTCCTCTTCTTCACCGGAGTCTTCGTCGCGACCGGCGTGATCTCCCTCCCGGTGCCGCTGGTGATCCTGATGGTCGCCGCGTCCGCGTTCCTGGGCGATCAGCTCGGGTTCGTCATCGGCCGCGAGACCGGCCCGCGGATCTTCGAGCGCAAGGACAGCGGCCTGTTCAGCCGCTCGAGCGTCGCCCGCACCCAGAAGTTCTTCGACCGCTTCGGCGGCTGGGCGGTCACCATCGCCCGCTTCGTCCCGGTCGTCCGCACCTTCGCCCCCGTCGCGGCCGGCGTCGGGAAGATGCACTACGCCCACTTCGTCGGCTTCAACGCCCTCGGCGCGGCCGTCTGGTCCACCGGCGTCATCCTGCTCGGCTTCTTCCTCGGGCGGATCCCCGGCGTCGCGGACTTCGTGGGGAAGTACATCGACATCGTCCTCGTCGGCATCGTCGTGATCAGCCTCGCCGGGATCGCGCTCACCTACTGGCGGCAGAAGAACCGCGCCCGCCGCGACGCCGCCTGACCGCGGTCGTCAGACGGTCGGCGCCGGTGCGGCCGCGCGTGGCCGACGGCCGACCGCGATCACGGCGACCAGCAGCAGGAACACCGCCAGAGCGGCGAGCGTGACCGGGCCCGTCCCCAGGCCGAGCCCGCTGCGGCTCACCGGGTCCGCGAGCCAGTCGCACACCGACGCACCGAGCGGCCGGGTGACGACGTAGGCGGACCAGAACGCGAGGACCGCAGTCATCCCCGCGAACCGGTGCGCGACGGCCGGCACCGCGATGATCAGCGCGAACAGGACCGCGGAGGGCAGGTAGCCGAACCCGAGGGTCGACGCGGTCAGGTCGCCTGCTGCGGTGCCGAGCGCGAACGTCCCGGAGACGGCGAGCCAGTAGAACAGGGCCCGGCGCGGCGTCGTGATCGAGTGGATCGACAGCGTCCGCTCCATCCGCCACCACACGGCGAAGACTGCGGCGAGAGCCACCGCGAACCCGAGGGTGGAGACGAGGTAGGGGACGCCGGCGACGACGTGCAGCACGTCGGCGGCCATCGTGCCGAAGACGCTCACCATCAGCACGGCCAGCCAGTACACCCAGGGGAGGTACCGGCGGACCGCGAACTGCAGCCCGAGGGCCGCGAGGAACGCGAGCCCGGTCGCGACGACCACTATCACGGGGTCGAACGCGGTCGCGAGGAAGTCCGACGCCGTCTCGCCCATCCCGGTGGTCAGCACCTTCAGGATCCAGAACAGCGCCGTCGCCTCGGGCACCGTGGAGGCGCCGTACCGCCCGGCGAGGAGGCGGCGCGGGTCGGGACGGGACCGGAGGCGCGGGGCGGCGAGGTGCGTCATCCCGCCATGCTCGACGACCGCGGCGGCGTGCCCGCTGTGCCCTCGGCCGTCGTCGTTGAAGATGTGTACAGCGCCCACCCGCCCCCGGACCGGCGCGCTGTCAGCGCCGTTGCCAGCGGATCGGCCGAGCCGGAAGGAGCCGACGGATGACCGGCGCCGTGGACGCTGCTGCCGTGATCCTCGCCGTCGCCGTGTGCGGGGCGGTCTCGATCGCCGCACTCCGCACGTTCGGAGTCGTCTCGTTCGCGCGGCCGGCGCTGGCGATCCTCCGTGGGGCTGTTCAGCTCGGGGTGCTCGCGGTGATCCTCTCGGGAGTCATCGCGGACCTCCACTGGGTCCTGCTCTTCCTGGCCGTCATGTTCGGTGCCGCGGTGCTCACCGCGGCCGGTCGCCTCGGCCGCACCCGGCGCACGGTCCTCGCCGTCACCGCGGCGATGGCGGCCGGGGTCGCGGTGAGCGCCGGGATCGTCTTCGGGCTCGGGGCCGTCCCGTTCACCGGCCGCTACGTCCTCGCGGTCGGCGGGATCCTCCTCGGCGGCGCGATGACCGTCGCGACCGTCACCGGTCGAGCGCTGGCCGCGACGCTCGCCGACCGCTGGGATCAGGTCGAGGGCTGGCTGGCTCTCGGCGCGCGGCCGCGGCAGGCCACGCTCGGCCTGGCGCGGGAGGCGGCCTGGACCGGGCTCGTGCCGCTGACCGACCAGACGAGGACCACGGGTCTCGTCGTCCTGCCCGGTGCGTTCATCGGCGCCGTCTTCGGCGGACTCTCGCCGGTGGCGGCGGGCGTCTTCCAGATCGTCGTGCTCGCCGGCCTGGTCGCGTCCGGGTCGGTCGTAGCCGTCGTCCTTCTCGTAGTCCTTCGCGGCGATCTGGTGAAGCCTCGGCCCTGACGGGGCATCAGCCGAGTGAGCGTCGCTGGTCGACCCGCCGCCAGAGGGGCGGCGGTGACGACACGCGCTCGGTGTGCAGCCGGACCGCGAGCGGCGCCCAGACGATCAGCGCTACGCCGGCGCCCAGGAGCAGCCCGCCGACGGTGTCGGAGATCCAGTGCGCACCGAGGTACGTGCGGCTGAGCATCATCGCCACCGTGTAGAAGGCACCGGCGATCCGGACCCACCACAGCGGGAAGACGATCGCGAGGACCACCGCGGTCGTGGCGGCGTTCGCGCTGTGGCCGGAGGGGAACGAGCCGAAGTCGGCGTTCACGAGGATCTCCAGCGGCCGCGGACGCCCCACCGCGTTCTTGAGGATCTGCACCAGCAGCCCACTCAGCGGCGCGGCGATCGCGAAGTACGTCGCCGCCCACCGACCCCGCCAGACCAGCAGCGCCGCGAACACGACGAGCGGGACCACGATCGTGCCGACGATCCCGCCGCCGAGGCTGTTCATCACCAGCGACGGCACCAGCCAGAACGTGGACCGGTGCTCGACGACCTCGTTCATCCACGCGGTGTCGAACCCGAACGGCTTGTCGTGCTCGCGGTAGAAGATCAGCGCGGCCAGGAGTCCGGTGAGCAGCACCGCGAGGCCCGCCGAGATCAGCGGCCAGCGCCGCGCCGCCCGATAGGCGATCGCACCGTCTGTCGCGGGTTCCCGGTTCGGCATCAGTGTCGTCCTCGTCTCTCGACGCGGAGCGCGCCGAAGGAAATACACGCTACGAACGCGCGGCCTGTGGTGGCGGAGGATTCCCCCGCATCCGTTGTGAAACCACAGAGCCTCGGCTCCTCGGCTCGGTGCCGACCCGATCGCGTTCGGGAGCTTCTGGTCGTTGTGAGCGAACACAACGCAGCAGGGCGCATCCCGAGCCGCCGCCCCCGTCCCGGCTGGGACTCCGCGGGCATGGACACGTCAACGACGACGACCCGCTTCCCGGTGCACCGGCTGCTCAGCAAGGTCCCCGAGGTCACGATCTGGTTCTGGATCATCAAGATCCTCTGCACCACCGTCGGCGAGAGCTTCGCGAGGCGCTCTACTGGCTCACCGTCCTCGTCACCTTCGCGCTCGGCACCGCCCTCGGCGACTGGACCCTCGAGCTCACCGGCTGGGGCCCCGGCGTCTCGATCCTCCTGCCCCTCGCCCTGATCGCGGGAGCGGGCACGGCCGGAAGCCCGGCCGTCCGCAGGGGACCGGGGCGGTCTGCAGCGGCGGTCCCCTCGGCCGGAGTGTGCGGAGGAGGACACGGCTGAGCGCCCGCCTCTACACTCGCAGCAGGGCGTGTCGAGGATGACGCGCACCGACGGAACGAGTGCCCCCATGGACCTGGACGTCGCGCAGCAGCGCTCCCGCGAGACCGGCGCCCCGGCGTCGACCCCCGAGAGCGCGCGCCCGCTCACGACCTTCGCCGTCCGTCACCGGAGCGGACTCGACGTCGCCTTCCTCCTCGACGGCACCGACGGTGACTTCCAGATCGGCATGGGAGCCGCCTCAGAGGACTTCCGGAGCGTCCTCACCATCGGCGTCGATCAGCAGCGCGGCCGGCTGCGGGCCGTCTCGGAGTGGATGCTCGACGGCCGCAGCATCCACGTCCCGGTCCGGATCCTGCACCGCTCGCCCACTGCGATCCTCGTCGAGGCCGCGCACCTGCCGCTGGAGCGCCGCCCCGCCTCGCTGAAGTGCTGGTCGTTCCTGCGCCGGCGGTCCGTCGACCACTGCGCCGAGGTCATCGCCTGCGTGTCGCCGGAGCTGGCCGGCCTCCCCGCGATCAGGTTCGTGACCGACCCGAGGACGGCCGCGACCCGCTGACCGCACGGGGATCCCGACCAATCCGCCGCGGCCGCCGCTGCGAACAGCATCAGGACGTCCTGGTCCCGCAGGGCGGTGCCGAACCCGATGAGGCTCCGCCCTGCAACGCCGGACGCGCCCCTCAGGCGCCGGAGTCAGGCGAAGTCGGCCGTGTCGCCGACGAGGCGGGTGTTCTCGGCGGGGATCGGCTCGACCGCCGCGAGGGCGACCTCGGCCGCGAACTCGCCGACGTTGTAGAGCTTCCCCGCCGATTCGCGACGCGAGCTGATCGCGCCGGGGTTCGAGCGCTCGAGCAGCGTCGCAGTGATGGTGCCCTCGATCATGTCGCCGGAGACGACCACGAACTCGACACCGCGCTCGGTCAGCGCCGGGATCCGCTCGCGGAGGGCGTCCTCGCCCGCGCGCTTGGACAGCGCGACCGGCTCGTACTCCGGCATGGTCGGCGTGGTCCGGATGAAGTGCGCCTGGTGGCTGGTGACGAAGACGATGCGCGAGCCTTCGCCGAGCAGCGGCAGCGCCGCCTCGAGCGTGGCGACCTGGGAGTCGCGGTTGAGGACCATCGCGTAGTCCTCGCCCATGTTGCTCTCCATGCCGCCGGAGGCGTTCAGCACGAGCACGTCGAGCCCGCCGAGCCTCTCCTCGATCTCCGCGAAGAGCGCGGTCCGCGACTCCGCGTCGGTGAGGTCGGCGCCCACGGCGAAGGCCGAGCCGCCCGCGGCGGTGATCTGGTCGACGAGCTTCGTCGCGCGCGGCGCCTTCGAGCGGTAGTTGACGACGACGCTCGCGCCGGCCTCGGCGAAGTAGCGGACGGTGTCGGCGCCGATGCCGCGCGAGGAGCCGGTGACGAGGACGCGCTTGCCGTCGAGCGAGCCGGGAGCGAGGGGGTTGGACACGAGGAGATCCTCCAG
The DNA here is from genome assembly GCF_022815545.1 of Rathayibacter sp. VKM Ac-2928. Classification (NCBI taxonomy): domain Bacteria; kingdom Bacillati; phylum Actinomycetota; class Actinomycetes; order Micrococcales; family Microbacteriaceae; genus Rathayibacter; species Rathayibacter sp. VKM Ac-2928. The sequence goes on along the minus strand of NZ_JALGRU010000004.1, from coordinate 388,972 downwards.
GACGCCGGCGCAGGAGCCGGATCGGGCACGGGTGACGGGCCCACGGCCCGACGCAGGAGCCTACCAAGCCGCCGCCGCCGGCGCCGGTCCCGCGCCGCCCACTCCCCTCCCAGCCCCCCTTGCTACCGTTGACTCCCGTGCTCGTAAGGGGAAGGAGCACCGCATGGACGCAGTGACTCAGTACGCCTGGATCCTCTGGATCGCCCTCATCCTGATCTTCGTGATCGTCGAGATGATCACTCTCGAGTTCACCTTCCTGATGCTCGCGGTCGGCAGCATCGGCGGCCTCGCGACCGGCCTCGCCGGCGCCCCGTTCTGGGTGCAGGTCCCGGTCGCCGCGGTCCTCGCCGTGCTGCTGCTCTTCCTGGTCAGGCCCCCGCTGCTGCGGCTGCTCAAGCGCGGCAGCGACCCCACGCCGACCGGAGCCGACGCGCTGCTCGGCCTCGCCGGCAGCGTCGTCATCGCGGGGCCCGGCCCGGGCCAGGTGAAGCTCGTCAACGGCGAGACGTGGACGCTCAAGCTGTCCCCGCTCGTCGAATCCCGTCCGCTCGGTCTCGGCGAACGTGTCGTCGTCACCGCCATCGAGGGCGCGACCGCGGTCGTCGTCCCCGCCGAAAGGAGCTCCTCGTGAACACCGCAGCAGTCGTGACCACGGTGATCATCGCGGTCATCGTGCTCTTCGCCCTGGTGGTGCTGTTCAAGGCCATCCGCATCGTCCCGCAGGCCACGGCCGGGGTCGTCGAGCGCCTGGGCAAGTACCACCGCACCCTCCTCCCGGGCCTCAACCTGGTGATCCCCTTCATCGACCGGGTCCGCCCGTCCGTCGATCTGCGCGAGCAGGTCGTCTCCTTCCCGCCGCAGCCCGTCATCACCGAGGACAACCTGGTCGTCTCGATCGACACGGTCGTCTACTTCCAGGTGACCGACGCCCGGGCCGCGACCTACGAGATCGCCAACTACCTCGGCGCCGTCGAGCAGCTCACCACCACCACGCTCCGCAATGTGGTCGGCGGGTTGAACCTGGAGGAGGCGCTGACCTCCCGCGACAACATCAACGGCCAGCTGCGCATCGTCCTCGACGAGGCCACCGGCAAGTGGGGCATCCGCGTCGGACGCGTCGAGCTCAAGGCGATCGACCCGCCGATCTCCATCCAGGACTCGATGGAGAAGCAGATGCGCGCCGAGCGCGACCGCCGTGCGGTGATCCTCACCGCCGAGGGCACGAAGCAGTCGCAGATCCTGAACGCGGAGGGACACCGCCAAGCGGCGATCCTCGCGGCCGAGGGTGACGCGAAGGCCGCGGTCCTCCGCGCCGAGGGTGAGGCGAAGGCGATCACCACCGTCTTCTCCGCCATCCACGAGGGCCGCCCGGACAACGAGCTGCTCGCCTACGAGTACCTGCAGATGCTGCCCAAGATCGCCGAGGGAAGCGCCAACAAGCTCTGGATCGTGCCGAGCGAGCTCACGGAGGCGCTCAAGGGCATGGGTCAGGCGTTCGGCAAGAACTCGCCGACCCGGCCGGACCGCGAGCAGGACGGCTCGGCGATGACTCCCCCGGCCCCGTCCTTCTAGGGCTCCTCTGCCATGACGACCACGCGGCCGCCGTTCCTCTCGGGACGGCGGCCGCGCGTCATCGCCCACCGCGGCTTCGCGCCGGGCGGTGAGGGGAACACGCTGGAGTCCTTCGAGCGCGCCCTCGCCGCGGGCGCGGACCTGCTCGAGACCGACGTCCGCGCCTCGCTCGACGGCGTCGCGGTGCTCATGCACGACGAGGAGGTCGCGGACGAGCGCGGTGTCCGCCATCGGATCGAGACCACCCGCTGGGAGGAGCTGGCCGATCTCGTCCTGCCCTCCGGGGAGGGGCTGCTCCCCCTCGTCGAGGCGCTCCGCCTGCTCCCGCACGCCCGCTTCAACATCGACGTCAAGGCGAGGACGGCCGTCGTCCCGGTGGTCGAGGCGGTCCGGGCAGCAGCTGCGCGGGACCGCGTGCTGATCACCTCCTTCTCGGAGTCGCGGCGCCGCGCGGCCGTGCGACGGCTCCCGGGGGTCGCGACCTCCGCCTCCGCGCCCCGCTTCGTCGCCGCCCTCGTCGGCGCGCACCTCGGGTCCCCGTCCCTCGTCCGGCGGGCGCTCCGCGGCATCGACGCCCTCCAGGTCCCCGAGCGCGCGGCCGGACTGCGGGTCACCGCACCCCGGATCCTCGCGCGACTGCGGATCACCGGAGCCGAGATCCACCTCTGGACGATCAACGATCCGCGGCGGATGCGCGCCCTCCTCGACCTCGGCGTCGACGGCCTCGTGACCGACCGGACCGACCTCGCCCGCACCGCCGTGGACGGTGCTTCAGGCCGCGACGACGGCCCCTCCGATCACGCCGGAGAAGGCCGGTTCACCTGACGATCCTCTGGCAAACGGAGGCCTCCCCCGACCACCCCCAGGTCCGCGGTCGACACTTGTCGGAGCACAGCGAGAGGAGACCACACAATGGCAGATCGAAGCTTGCGCGGGATGAGGCTCGGCTCACAGAGCCTGCAGAGCGAAGAAGGCGTCGTCTTCTCACCGCGATCGACGTTCACGTACCACTGCTCGGATTGCGGCCACGACACCGACATGGTGTTCTCGGCCGACGCCGAAGCGCCCGAGACCTGGGAGTGCCGCAACTGCGGCCACGAGGCCGTGCTGCTGGTGGATTCGAAGCCCGTCGTCGTCGACCGGGGCGAGCAGAAGGCACCGCGCACCCACTGGGACATGCTGCTGGAGCGCCGCACCCGTGCGGAACTCGAGGAGCTGCTCGAGGAGCGCCTCGCCTACCTCCGCGCCCGTCGCGGAGAGCACAAGATCGGCGCATAGCGCCCCAGGGTCCTGCTCGGCCGGCGTCCTCGCCGGCCGGCGGACCCTTCTTCGTGCCCGGACGCGCTTCGCGCGCTAGCGCCGACGCCGCGGCGTGCGCGTCCGCAGCACGAACGACACCAGCCCGATGAGACTCGCGGCGAGGAAGTACCAGCCGAGGTTCCGCGCCCAGACCAGCGCCGGGGTCGTGACCGAGGCGAGCGGTACCTCGTCCACCATCGCACCCGGCTCGAACCACTCCAGCGAGTCGATCGTCGAGCCGTCCGGCGCGATGATGGCGCTCGTGCCGACCGTCGAGATGTTGACCACGCTGCGGCCCGTCTCGATCGCCCGCAGCCGCGCGATCGCCAGCTGCTGGACGCTCTCGTCCGTCCGCCCGAAGTCGGCGTTGTTGGTCTGCGCGAGCACCAGCTGCGCCCCGCCGTCGACCATGGCGTTCGTCAGCGAGTCGTCCGAGATGTCGAAGCAGATCGCGATGCCCGCCAGGATCCCGTTGATGTCGAAGACGTTCGAGCGGGTGCCGATCGAGTAGTCGCGGCTGACCAGGTCCACGAGGTCGGGTGCGAACATCCGCCAGAAGGCGCGGTCCGGCATGTACTCGGCGAACGGCACCGGGTGCACCTTGTCGTAGATCTGGGTCGCGCCCTCCCCCGCCTTCCAGAGCAGCGAGCTGTTGTAGAAGACGTCGTCGGAGGGGTTCGTGATCGTCCCGACGATGAAGGGCGCGTCCATCCGGCTGCTGAGGTAGTCGAGGACGGCGGCCGACTGAGCGTTCCGCGTCGGATCGACGTCGACGCCGTTCTCCGGCCAGACCACCATGTCGACGTCCTCGTCGATGATCGGCAGCGTCGCGGAGGTGTGGTCCTCGAGGATCTGCCCGCGATAGCTCTGCGAGAACAGACCCGCGTCGGAGTCGCCCTGCACCGCGGCGATCCGCGTCGTCCCCTCGGTCGGCGCGGGCCAGGCCGGGAAGACGAGCGCCACGATGGAGAAGCCGGCGACGACGGCCGCGCGGCCCGAGGCCGGAACCGACGTCGTCCGAACCGCCTGCGCCAGCGTCGCCGCGAGGAACGCGACCACGAAGCTCAGGCCGGAGAAGCCGACCCAGGCGGCGAGGTCCGCGAGCGGCCCCGTCGACTGCGAGAGCGCGAGCCGCCCCCAGGCGAACCCGCCGTACGGCCACTGGATCGTGATCGTCTCGCGGCCCACCCAGAGCGCAGCGACCAGCGCGGGCAGCCCGATCATCCGGCCGAGCGGCCCCGTCCAGACCCGCTGCCCCCGCGTCAGCAGCATCGCCGTCAGGCCGGAGGAGAGCGCGAAGAAGATCGCCTGCAGCCCGGCCAGCGCCGCCCACGGCACGAGGCCGAGGTAGAGCGTCAGCCACTGGATGTGCACACCCCAGAAGACCGCGCCGCCGACCAGGCCGACCAGCGCACCGCTCCAGAAGCCGCGGCCGGCCAGCGCGAACAGGATCGCGGCGGTGCCGACGATCGCGAGCGGCCAGACGTCGGAGTCGGGGAAGCCGCGGTCGAGGGTCGCCCCGCCGAGGGCCGCGAGCGGGATCGCCAGCCACAGCGGTGCCGTGCGCCCGGTGGGCGCCGAGATCACCGCCCTCATGCGACCGTCGAGTAGGCGACGATGCCGTGCCGGACGAGCTCGAGCGCGGCACGGGCGGCGCGCCCGACCTTGCCCTCGGCCACCAGCGAGAGCTGGTCGAGCAGGTCGATCGTCTGCTTCGCCCAGCGGACGAAGTCGCCGGCGGCCATGTCGGACTCGCGGAGGACCGCGTCGAGCGGCATCCCGCGCGCCCACATGTTCATCGGCAGCGCCAGGCTGGTGGAGATCGGGTTGCTGCCCGGGAGCCGGTGGTCGCGCTCGACGTCGTCGAGCTTCGCCCACAGCAGCTGCGTCTTCTCGAGCGCCTCGGGGAAGGTGCCGCGCGGGAGATGCTTCTCACCGAGGGTGCCCTCCTCGCGGCGGGGCTCGAAGACCAGGCAGCACGCCATCGCGGCGAGACCGGCCGGGTCGAGCTCGGTCCAGGCCTGCTTGCGCAGGCACTCCGCCACGAGCAGGTCGCGGTCGCCGTAGATGCGCTTGAGCGTCCGGCCGTTCGGGGTGAGGGACAGCTCGCCGGCCTCGTCGAGCCGGAAGTAGCCGAGCTCCCTCAGCACGTCCGTGATCCGGTCGAAGATGCGGGCGACCGCGCCGGTGCGCGAGCGGATCTGACGCTCGATCTCGTCGGTCTCCTTGCGCAGCTTCCACCAGCGCTCCGCCCAGCGGGCGTGCTGCTCGCGATCCGAGCAGGCGTGACAGGGGTGCGCCTTCATCCGGCGGCGCAAATCGCTGAGCTGCCCCTGCCGCTTCTCGCGCTCGCTGTGCGATGCGGACTCGCCGCGCACGGCGCCGCGGCGCTCCAGCTCGCCGATCTCGCGGCGGATCGCGGCGTACTGCTCGAAGTCGCCGAGGTGGCACTGCATCGCGGTGACGTAGCCCTCGAGCGAGGTCTCCTGCTGCCGGACCCGGCGCGCCAGGTCGACGACGGAGCGGTCCGCCTGGAACTGCGCGAACGAGGACTCGAGGATCTCGCGCGTGCGGGCCCGGCCGAACTGGTCGATCAGGTTGGCCGCCATGTTGTAGCTGGGCCGGAAGGACGAGTTGAGCGGGTAGGTGCGGCGCGAGGCGAGCGAGGCGACGGCCTGGGGGTTCATCCCGCCGCGCCACTGGATCACCGAGTGGCCCTCGACGTCGATCCCGCGGCGGCCGGCGCGACCGGTCAGCTGGGTGTACTCGCCCGGGGTGATCGGCACCCGGGACTCGCCGTTGAACTTCTCGAGCTTCTCGAGCACGACCGTGCGGGCGGGCATGTTGATGCCGAGCGCGAGCGTCTCGGTGGCGAAGACCACGCGGACCAGGCGGCGGAGGAACAGCTCCTCGACGACCTCCTTGAACGCGGGCAGCATGCCGGCGTGGTGCGCGGCGACGCCGCGCTGCAGCCCGTCGAGCCACTCCCAGTAGCCGAGGACCGCGAGGTCCTCGTCGCGGATCGTCCGGCAGCGCTCCTCGACGATCGCGCGGATCTCGTCGCGCTCATGCCGCTCGGTGAGCCGGACGCCCGAGCGCAGCACCTGGCGGACGGCCTGGTCGCAGCCGTTGCGGCTGAAGACGAAGAAGATGGCCGGCAGCAGGTTCTTGCCGCGCAGGATCTCGACCACCTCGGAGCGCGGGACGAGGTCCTCGGCGCGGGTCTCGTGGAAGCGACCGCCGCCGCCACCCCGGCCGCGACCGGAGCCGCGACCGCCGCGCTCGACGCGGGTGCCGCCCTGCGCGAGGCGCGCCAGCTCGGGATTCACGCGGTTGGTCGCCGCGCGCCCGGACGAGTCGAAGAGATCGAGCAGCTTGCCGCCGACGAGGACGTGCTGGTCGAGCGGCACCGGCCGCTCCTCCGAGACGATGACCTCGGTCTCGCCGCGGACGGTCTGCAGCCAGTCGCCGAACTCCTCGGCGTTCGACACGGTCGCGCTGAGCGACACCAGCCGGACCGACTGCGGGAGGTGGATGATGACCTCCTCCCAGACCGCGCCGCGGAAGCGGTCGGCGAGGTAGTGCACCTCGTCCATCACGACGTAGGCGAGGTCGCGGAGCAGGTCGGAGTCCGCGTAGAGCATGTTGCGGAGCACCTCGGTCGTCATCACGACGATCCGGGCGCGCGCGTTGACGTTCGAGTCGCCGGTGAGCAGGCCGACCTCGGACGCTCCGTAGTCCTCGACGAACTCCTGGAACTTCTGGTTGCTGAGCGCCTTCATCGGCGTCGTGTAGAAGACCTTGGCGTTCGGATCCTGCATCGCCAGGTGGATGGCGAACTCGGCGACCGCCGTCTTGCCGGCGCCGGTCGGTGCGGCGACGAGGACGCTCCGCCCGTCGTCGAGCGCGCTGCAGGCCTCGTACTGGAAGGGGTCGAGGTCGAACGCGAGGGTCGAGCGGAACGCCTCGACCCTCGCGTGGCCCTGTCGTGTGCGGAACGCCGCGAAGCGCTCGGCGGGAGTGGCGCCGGTCACGCCGGCAGGTCGGAGGGACTGCCGTCGAAGACGATCTGCCGCTTGGCGACGCGCCTGTCGTGCAGGATCGCGATGCCGCAGGCGGCGAAGAACAGGATCGTGATCGGGATCGCCAGCAGGAACATCGAGATCGGATCCGCCGCCGGGGTGGCGATGGCCGTGAAGAGCACGATCACCATGATGGCGACGCGCCACGACTTGATCATCAGCGAGCCGGGCAGGATGCCGACGAAGTTCAGCAGCACCAGGAAGACCGGCAGCACGAAGGCGATGCCGACGACCAGCACGAGCTTGAGCACGAAGTCGTAGTACGTCTTCGCGCTGAGCACGCTCGCCGCGTCCGAGCCGGTGAAGCTCGTCAGCAGCTCGACGATGTGCGGGAAGACGAACCAGCCCGAGGCGCAGCCCGCGAAGAACAGCGGGATCGCGGTGAGGATGAAGCCGAGGCCGTAGCGGACCTCCTTGCCGGTCAGACCGGGGACGAGGAACGCCCAGATCTGGAACAGCCAGACCGGGCTCGCGATCACGATGCCGATGGTCATCGCGATCTGGAGCTTGAGGTCGAACGCGCCGGTGATCGTCTCGAAGTTGAGGACCGCGGTCTTGTTCTGATCGCGGGCTACTTCGGCGATCGGGGCCTTGAGGGCCTCGAGCACCCAGTCCGAGAGGAACCAGCCGGCGACGCAGCAGACCGCGATCGCGATCGCCGCGATGAAGAGCCGGTTGCGAAGCTCGATCAGGTGGGACCCGAGGGACATGCGTCCCTCGGGGTTCTTCCCCGCTCGCTTCGTCCGTGGCTTCTTCGCTGCCACGGAGGTCATTACTTGAGCGGGGACTCGGGCGGCAGCGTCGTGCCGGTGCCGGTGGTCGTACCCGTGGCGGTGGTCGAGCCCGAAGCCGTGGTCGAGTCCGTCGCGTCCTTGCGCTCGGTCCCGTCCTCGTCCTTCATGGTCTTGACCTCGCTCTTGAAGATGCGCATCGACTGCCCGACGCTGCGCGCGAGCTGAGGAAGCTTGGGCGCACCGAAGAGGAGGAGGATGACGGCGAGGATGATGAGGAGGTGCCACCCCTGGAGGCCAGCGAACATTGCAGTCTCACTTCACTTGTCGGTTGCGGTGTACCAGGAGCCTACCCCGTTCGACCCGGAGTGACCGGCGATCCTCGGTCCTCTCCCGGCGGGCGTCCCGGCGGGACTCGTGACCGCGGCGGACCTCGTCGCGATCGGCGAAGAGCGAGGACGGCGGCCGGGTCGACGCCTCGGCGGGCTCCGGCACCTGCAGGGCGTCGAGCTTCGCGGTGATCTCCTCCAGCTGGCCGAGCAGCAGCCGGCCCTTCCGCCAGTAGGACAGCCCGAACAGCACGAGCACCGCCAGAGCGGCGATCGCGAGGGCGAGCCAGATCAGGATCCAGGACCACCAGGTCACGGGGTCTCCTCTCCGTTGGCCGTCAGCGCGGCGCGGGTCCACTCGGCGACGGCGGTCCGCGCCGCCTCGGGGGCGACGACGGTCACGAGCCCGGGCAGCGAGGCGACCAGGCGGGTGAGACCGGCGAGGTGCGCGACGCGGATCCGGACGAGCACTCCCGCACCCTCGTCTCCGGCGGGAACCGACGGGAACTCGGCGTCCGCGGCGTAGTCGCCCAGCAGCGCGACCGAGCCCGGGGCGACCCGGAGGTCGATCAGGAGGTCGGAGGCGGACGCCTCGAACAGCCGGTCGGGCAGCGTGACCTCGTTGCGGCGGCGGACGATCGGGGTCCCGGTGTCGGTGAGCGCGCGCATCCGGTCCACGCGGAAGGTGCGGACGCCCTCGCGCAGGTGGTCCCAGCCGCGCAGGTACCAGTCGCGGTCGACCGACTCCAGCAGGAACGGGTCGACGAGCCGCGACTCCGTCTCGCCGCGGGCGCTGCGGTAGTCGAAGGCGAGCTGCGTCCCGGCCGCGAGCGAGGTGCGGAGGATGGCGAGCGAGGCGTCCGCGCCGACGCCCCGGGCGACCGCGACGGCGGTCGGAGCCGAGGAGGCGCCGCGGGCGAGCTTGCCCATCAGCGAGGCGATGCGATCGTTGCCCTGGTTCTCGGGCAGGGCGGCCAGGTACTGCATCCCGGCGATGAGCGCCGCGGCCTCGCGCGCCGAGAAGCGCGGCGAGTCGTCGATGGCGACCTGCTGGGTGAGGACGATGTGGTCGTTCTCCTCGAAGTCGTCCCAGCTGATGTCGAAGAGGTCGTTGGACTGGTACTGCGAGGTCTCGCCGGGGATGCCGGAGACGGCGATCAGCCGGACGGCGCGGCGGACCTCCTCCTCGGCGATCTCGAAGTGCGCGGCGACCTCGGCCACGCTCACCCGGCCGCGATCGAGGAGGTACGGGACGAGCGAGAGCAGGACGGCGAGGCGGTCCCGCGCCTGGAGCGAGCGGGGCCTAGCCACGGGCGGCTCCCCCGTGCTCGGTGACGGAGTGGTCGCCGGAGGAGTGGTCGCTGAGGGAGCGGCGCAGGCGGTCGACGACCTTGCGGCGCAGCTCCTCCGGCTCGAGGACGACGACCTCGGGGCCGTAGCCGGCGAGCTCGTCCGCGAGGACGTCGGCGTCGGTGAAGTGCAGGCGCAGCAGATCTGTGCCCTCCCCCGCCGCCTCGGCGCGCACGCCGAGCCGGAGTGCCGCGTCGGAGTCGGGCGCGACCTGCAGGAGGGCGGTGCTGCGGGCGAGGATCTCGTCGAGCTGGGCGAGGGCGGTGGCGGCGTGGTCGCCCGGCTCGGCCGGGGCGGTGCGACCGGTGGTCGCGACGGGTCCGACGATGCGGGAGAGGAGGAAGGTGCGGGTGCCCTCGGCGGTCTCGTCCCAGCCGTGCAGGTGCCAGCGGCCCTGGTGGTTGACGAGCGCGCGCGGACGGACGGTGCGCGTCCGCGGCTCGTCGCCACCGGGCTTGAGGTAAGGGAAGCGGACGACCTGGCCGCGGTCGAGCGCCGCGTTGAGCGGCTCGAAGGAGGCCTCGCGCACCCGGATCGAGGGGCTGATGCCGATCACCGGGTCGACCGAGTCGACGCCGAGCGAGCGCAGCTTGATCAGGGCGCGGCGCGACTCCGCGGAGAGCGTGCCCTCGCGCCAGACCGCGCCGGCGAGGCGCAGCAGCGCCATCTCCTCCTGGTCGAAGGAGAGGTCGGCGGGGAGGTCGTAGCTGCGCTTGGCGATCCGGTAGCGGACCGTCTGGGTGTTGCCCGGGTCGCCGGGCGCGTCGACCGTCTCGATCGGGATGCCGAGCTCGCGCAGATCGTCCTTGTCGCGCTCGAACTGCCGCTCGAGCGAGGCGCGGTCGCCGGGATCGGAGCGCTGCCGATAGCCCTGCACCGTGGAGAGCACGTCGGCCTTCGTCAGTCCGTTCTCGGCAGCCACGAGCGCCAGCACCAGGTTGAACAGACGCTCCTCGGCCGGGATGCGGCTCGAGGTCGAAGCGTCGGCGGGCACGTCCTCCAGTCTAGGGCCGGGCCCCGCCGCCCCCGACGTGCCTCCGCGTCATCGTCCGGCAGTGCCGGAGGACCACAGTGCTCGGAATGGAAGAGAAACGTGCGACTTGTTGTAAAGGACGAAGTTGCCATCTGATTGCATGGCCAATCTGTAAAAGCCGACCGTGCCAGATGTTCCTGTCGACCATGCGAACCCGCAGCAGTAAGGGGAACCGTCTTGGATCACTACATCACCATTGCCCCGCATGGCGAGACTTCTTTCTCGCGGGGACGCGGTATTAGACGACCACAGCACTTGATCGTTCTTGTAGACCACAAGGTTGCCGTCGCCTTGGAAGACCGCCTTGAATGGTCCTTCTGTCAGACAGAAGGATCCCGCTTTGAAGAATTGGCCCAAGCCGAAGCCGGTCTCATAATCGTACGAGCTTCGTGACCCGCAGGCGATGGACGGTCGTGGTGTCGCGTCGGCATGCGCAGGACCGCTGACGACCACCGCTCCTGAAAGAGCGGCCGCTGCAGCAAGCACCGTAGTGAGGATTTTCTTCTTGATGACGTGCACTTTCTGACCCTCTCTCTGGACAACGTTGTCGCGTCGAGAGTAGGTCCCATGAGTGCTTGTCCTGTGCTGTGGCGCGGAACACACCGCCCTGTGGCGTCAGCCGTCTTGGGGACGCTCTGCAGCCAGGCGAGTGTCACCCACTTCGAACAGCAGAACTGCCCTGGCCGCGATATTCCGGGAGCGGACTCAGTCGATCGCGAGGACGTCGGCCACGAAGACGAGCGTGGAGTCGGCGGCGATCGGGCCTTCCTTCGGCGGGTTGTCCCCGTAGCCCTCGTCGGGCGGGATGATCGCGATGACCTGGGAGCCGACCGGCTGGCCGATCAGGGCCTTGGCGAAGCCGGCGATGACGCCGCCCTGGCCCTCGGTCGCGACGAAGGTCGCCGGGGCGCCCTTCTGCCAGCTGGAGTCGAAGATCTTGCCGTCGGCCCAGAGCCAGCCGGTGTACTGCACGACGACGGTGTCGCCGTCCTCGACGACCGCGCCGTCGCCCTTCTTGAGCTGGGCGATCTCGAGCTTCGTGGGCGCGTCGCCCGAGGGCTTGGCCAGACCGGGGACACCGTCCGGGTCCAGCGTCACGGCGGGGAAGCCGTTCGGGACGGGCTGGGCCTCGCCGTTCGCGCGGGCCAGCGACGCCTTCTCGATGTCCGCGACGAGCACGAGGGTGTCGTCGGCCGAGATGCCGAGCTGGGCGGAGGAGTCGCCGAAGCCGTCCTCCGGGGCGATCGCGATCGCGACGCGCGAGCCGACCTGGCTGCAGAGCAGACCCTGGTTGAGGCCGACGAGCCCGGCGCCGCCCACCGTGAAGGTGGCGGTGCTCGCGCCGTCGTAGGGCGAGGCCTCGAGGACCGAGCCGTCGGCGCCGTTGACCAGCGTGTAGTCGATCGTGACGAGCTGGCCCTTCTCGAGCGGGTCGCCGGAGCCCTCGATCAGCGTGCTGACCTGGGTGCCGTCCGCCTTCAGCGGCGAGGGCACCGTCACGTCGGGCTGCTCGCCGAAGTCGCCGGTCGCCTTCACGGCCGACGACGAGGCGCCGGACGAGTAGGGGGCGTCGCAGTCGGCCTTCGACGAGGACGCGGAGCATCCGGTCAGGGCGGCGACGATGCCGATGCCGGCAATGAGCGCGGTGGTCCTGCGCACGGGTCCTCGTTTCACGAAGTGGGAGTGGTGGGGCCCGAGTGCGAGACGATCGGGACGGCGGCTCGGTCCGGGGACCGGAAAGCCGGGATCAGCTTAGACGATGCCCTCGTCGTCACCGGAGCCGGTCGCAGGACCGCCGTCACCGTCCGCGTCGGCCTCGCCGAAGCCCCGCGCCCGCGAGAGCTCGGCGCTGGTGGCCGACTCCCGCACCCGCTTGCGCAGGCTCTTCGGGCTGACGGCCCGCTCCCCGAGCGCGCCGGGGGTCCAGGCCTCGACGTCCTCGTCGCTGAAGTCCGTCTTGGACGGGCGGCGCTTGAGCTCGGGCAGGACAGCACCCGGCGCCAGGCGGCGGGCGGTGATGAGGAAGCCGGTGTGGCCGATCATCCGGTGGTCGGGGCGGACGGCGAGACCCTCGACGTGCCAGCCGCGGACCATGGTCTCGTTCGACGCCGGGTTGGTGAACAGGCCCGAGGCCCGGATCGCCTCGGCGACGCGCGAGAGCTGGGTGACGGTCGCGACGTAGCAGAGCAGGACGCCGCCGGGCGTGAGCGCGTCGGCGGCGACGTCGAGGCACTCCCAGGGCGCGAGCATGTCGAGGACGACGCGGTCGGCCTCGCCGGGGGCGACGGCGCCGGGCAGCTCCTCGACGAGGTCGCCGACGGTGACGCTCCAGTTGTCGGGCGTGTAGCCGAGGAACGTCTCGATGTTGGCGCGGGCGACGTCCGCGAACTCCTCGCGGCGCTCGAAGGAGGAGAGCCGGCCGCCCGGGCCGATCGAGCGCAGCAGCCAGAGCGAGAGCGCTCCGGAGCCGACGCCCGCCTCGACGACGCGGGCGCCGGGGAAGACGTCCGCGAGCGCGAGGATCTGCGCGGCGTCCTTCGGGTAGACGATCGCCGCTCCGCGCGGCATCGACATCACGAAGTCGGCGAGCAGCGGACGCAGGGCGAGGTGCTCGACGCCGACGGTGTTGACGACGACGGAGCCGTCGGGCAGCCCGATCACCGTGTCGTGCTCGATTCCGCCGCGGTGGGTGTGGAAGACCTTGCCCGGAACGAGGGTGATGGTGTTCATCCGCCCCTTCGGCCCGGTCAGCTGCACGCGGTCGCCCGCGCGGAAGGGTCCGGAATGCTGCAGTGCCTCACCGGTCATCGGCGGGCCTCCGTCTCGGTCGTGAGCGCGCGGGAGCGGTGCTCGGAGGACACCAGCGCGAGGTCCGCGACGGTTCGGCCCGCGAGGGTGGGCCAGAGGGAATAGGGGGCGTCGGCGTCGAGCTCGAGCTGGTGCGGCACGCCGATCGCGGCGGCGCCCGAGGCGACCGCGGAGGCGAGGCCCGCGTGCGAGTCCTCGATGGCGACGCAGGCGTCCACCTCCACGCCGAGGGTGCGCGCGGCGAGAAGGTAGGCCTCGGGGTGCGGCTTGCTCCGCTCGACCATGTCGCCGCTGACGACGGTGGCGAAGGCGGGGAACGGGAGGCGGTCGACGACGGCGTGCGCCATCCGGCCGATCGACATCGTGACCAGCGCCTGGGGCACCCCCGCGGCGCGGACGGCGGCGAGCAGCTCGAGCGCGCCGGGGCGCCACGGGATGCTCTCGGCGAGCTGCGCGACGACCTCGTCGGTCATCCGGTCGATGATCGCCTCGATGGAGAGGTCGACGCCCTTGCCCTGGAGGATGCGGGCGGAGGCGGGGAGGCCGGAGCCGACCAGGCTCATCGCGTCCTCGTGCGTCCAGACGCCGCCGAAGGAGGCGACCAGCGCGTGCTCGGACGCCATCCAGTAGGGCTCCGTGTCGACGAGCGTGCCGTCCATGTCCCAGAGGACCGCGGCGGGGGCGCCCTCCGGAAGCGGGGGCTGCGGCCGGGACACGGGGAGGGAGGTGTCGGAAGTCACGAGCGACCATCGTACCGGCAGCCCTGATCGGGCCGACCGTACGCGCACAGCGGAAAGACGCGGGCCGGACGGAGGGGTCCGGGGCCGGGTCCTATCCTTGACGAACGGGTTCAGCGCACGCAGCGCTCCCCGGACATCGAGCCGAACACGGAGACCTCGCCTATGAACGTGATCAAGGGGAACGTCCTCGTCGTCGCCTTCGAGGGCTGGAACGACGCGGGCGACGCGGCCAGCGGAGCGGTGCGCCTGGTGAAGGACGCGGGCGAGTTCGTGCCCCTCTTCTCCGTCGACGCCGAGCAGTACTACGACTTCCAGTACACCCGCCCGATGCTCTCGATCGGCGAGGACGGGCGCCGCAGCCTCTCCTGGCCCGGCACCCAGATCTTCGGCCCGGCCGACACCTCGGTGGACGCGGAGAGCGCCCTCTACGTGATGATCGGCACCGAGCCCTCGCGCAGCTGGAAGAGCTTCGCGTCGGAGGTCGTCGACGCCATGCTCGCGATCGACATCTCGGCCGTCGTCTTCCTGGGCGCGATGCTCGCCGACGTGCCGCACACCCGGCCGATCTCGCTCTTCGCCTCGAGCGAGAACGCGGAGATGCGCGCCCAGTTCGAGCTCGAGCGCTCCACCTACGAGGGGCCGGTCGGCATCCTCAGCGTCATCGGCGAGGCCGCGCAGAAGGTCGGCATCCCGGCCGTCTCGCTCTGGGCCTCCGTGCCGCACTACGTGCACAACGCGCCGTCGCCCAAGGCGATGCTCGCGCTCCTCGAGAAGCTCGAGGAGGTCGTCGGACTGGCGATCCCCCGCGGCGACCTGGTCGAGGAGGCCGGCGAGTGGGAGCGCGGCATCGACGCCCTCGCCCTCGACGACGAGGAGATGGCCGCCTACATCGCCCAGCTCGAGCAGGCGCGCGACACCGTCGACTCCCCCGAGGCCAGCGGCGAGGCCATCGCCCAGGAGTTCGAGCGCTACCTCCGCCGCCGCGGCGACGGCCGCTCCGGCGAGGAGCCCTGGCGCCCGTAGCCCGCGGCGCGGGTCTCGATACGCCGCCTGCGGCGGCTTCTCGACCAGCACGGGTGGCACGGATCCACTTCATGCTGATCGAGTAGCCCGCGGAGCGGGCGTATCGAGATCCCCCGTCACCCGCGGGCGGGGAGCAGGCTCAGCCCAGGCGGACGCCGAGCAGCGCGTCGATCGCGTCGCTCAGGAGCGCGGGGTCGTCGACGCCGCCGGCCGTCGCCGCGTCGAGCACCGCGAGGCCGCCCGGGGTGTCGAGGTCCACCGCGAGCACGGCGCGCAGGCGCTCGAGCACGTCCGCGGCCGACGCCGGCCCGCTCGTGGCGAGCGACGCCTCCCACCGCGCGAGACGCTCCTCGGCGGCGGGCAGGTCCTCAGGCAGCCACTCCCAGTCGGAGCGGTAGTGGTGCGCCAGCAGCGCCAGGCGGATCGCGCGCGGATCCGTCCCCTGCGCCCGCAGCCGCGACACGAGGACGAGGTTGCCGAGCGACTTGCTCATCTTCTCGCCCTGGTACGCGACCATGCCGGCGTGCGCGTAGGCGCGGGCGAGCGGCCGGCCGGACAGCGACGCGGCGTGCGCGGCGCTGAACTCGTGGTGCGGGAAGACCAGGTCGCTCCCGCCGCCCTGCAGGGTGAACTCCGGACCGAGGCGGTCGAGCGCGATCACCGAGCACTCGATGTGCCAGCCCGGCCGGCCCCGGCCGACGGCCGCGTCCCAGGCGGGCTCGCCCGCGCGCTCGGCGCGCCAGAGCAGCGGGTCGAGCGGGTCGCGCTTGCCGGCGCGGTCGGGGTCTCCCCCGCGCTGCGCGAAGAGGTCGGCCATCGTCGCGGCGTCGAGTTTGCTCTCGCTGCCCAGGCGCCAGACGTCGCTCTCGCCGGCGGCGATGTCGTAGTAGAGGTCCTCGCCACCGTCGACGGCGGCCTCGGGAGTGGCGACGCGGTAGGCGATCCCGGCGCTCTCGAGGCGGGCGACCGCCTCCGCGATCGGCGCGATGGTCTCGGTGACCCCGTCGTAGTGGTCCGGCGGCAGGATCCGCAGCGCCGTCATGTCGCCGCGGAACAGCTCGACCTGCTCCTCGGCGAGGTCGCGCCAGTCCACACCGTCGCGCGTCGCCCGCTCGAGCAGCGGGTCGTCGACGTCGGTCACGTTCTGCGCGTAGAGCACCGAGTACCCCGCGTCGCGCCAGAGCCGCTGCACCGTGTCGAAGGCGAGGTAGGTCGAGGCGTGGCCGAGGTGCGTCGCGTCGTACGGCGTGATGCCGCAGACGTAGAGGCGCGCGGTGCCGTCCGCGGCGACGAGCTCGACGGGCGCACCCGTGGCGGTGTCGTGCACGGCCGGCACGGGTCCGCGACCGGGCAGGGCCGGGACGACCGGCGCGTTCCAGGTGCGCATCTACGCGGCGAGGAGGCCCGTGCTCAGCGCGACCATGAGGACGACGCCGAGGACGATGCGGTAGATCACGAACGGCAGGAAGCTGCGTCGCGAGATGTAGCTCATGAAGAAGGCGATCACGACGAAGCCGACGACGAAGGCCACGATCGTCGCGACGAGGGTCGCGAGCCCGCCGACCTGGATCTGGTTGGGCAGGATCTCGGGGTCGCTGATGCTCTTGTACAGCTGGTAGAGCCCGCTGCCGAACACCGCGGGGATCGCGAGCAGGAAGGAGTAGCGCGCGGCGGCCTTGCGCTCGTAGCCCATGAAGAGGCCGGCAGTGATCGTGCCGCCGGAGCGCGAGACGCCGGGGACGAGGGCGAGCGCCTGCGCGCCACCGAAGATCAGGCCGTCGCGGCCGTTCAGGTCGCGCAGTCGGCGCTTCTTCGCGCCCACGGCGTCGGCGACGCCGAGCAGGATGCCGAAGACGATGAGCGTGGTGGCGACGACCCAGAGCGAGCGGAGCGTGGTCTCGATCTGGTCCTGGAAGAGCAGGCCGAGCACGATGATCGGGAGGCTGCCGATGATGATCAGCCAGCCCATCCGGGCGTTCGCATCGGTGCGCGGGACCTTGCCGACCAGCGACCGGCACCAGCTCGACACGATCTTCACGATGTCGCGCCAGAAGTAGATGATGACCGCGGTCTCGGTGCCCAGCTGCGTGATGGCGGTGAACGCCGCTCCGGTGTCCTTGCCGTCCAGTCCGGGGAGCAGCTCGCTCACGATCCGGAGGTGGGCGCTGGAGGAGATGGGGAGGAATTCGGTCAGACCCTGGACGAGTCCCAGGATCAGCGCTTCGAGCAGGCCCATGCGTCACTTTCGAGGAGGGCTGGGGCGTCGTCGGCCAGCAGGCGGTCGGTGGTGGTCGTCGATCTGACCATCAGGATCGCAGGAGGAGATCGGTCAGGACCTTCCTGCCAAACACTAGTGCGTCGAGCGGAACCCGCTCATCGACCCCGTGGAACAGCGCCGGGAAGTCGAGCGAGCCCGGCAGCTGCAGCGGCGCGAAGCCGTAGCCGGTGATCCCGATCGTCGAGAGAGCCTTGTTGTCGGTGCCCCCGGACAGGAGGTACGGCAGCACCTCCGCCTCCGGGTCGAAGCGGCGGAGGGAGGCCGCCATGCTCTCCACGAGCGGACCGGCGAAGGGAACCTCGAGTCCGATGTCGCGGTGCTGGACCAGGATCTCGACGTGCTCGCCCGCGAGGACCTTCAGGCGCTCGAGGACGGCGTCCTCCTCGCCGGGGAGCACGCGGACGTCGATGGTCGCCTCCGCGGTGTCCGGGATGACGTTGGCCTTGTAGCCGGCGGAGAGCATCGACGGGTTCGCCGTGGTGCGCAGCGTCGCCGCGATGAAGCGCGAAGCGGTGCCGGTGGCGAGCGCGAGCTCCTCCGGGGTGCTGCGCTGCGGGTCGTGGCCGAGGATGCGGGCGACCTCGCCGAGCAGCTCACGGGTGGTGTCGGTGAGGCGGGTGGGCCACTCCTCGCTGCCGATGCGCGCGATCGCCTGGGCGAGGCGGGTGACCGCGTTCTCGCCGTTGATCTGCGAGCCGTGGCCGGCCGTGCCGCGCGCGCGCAGGGTGAGCCAGAGCAGCGCCTTCTCGCCGGTCTGCACGAGGTAGGCGCGCTTGCCGCCGAGCTCGATCGAGTAGCCGCCGACCTCGCTGATCGCCTCGGTCGCGCCGGCGAACAGCTCGGGGCGGGTCTTGACGAGGTGGCCGGAGCCGCGGACGCCGCCGGCCTCCTCGTCGGCGAAGAAGGCGATGACGAGGTCGCGGGAGGGCTTCCGGCCACTGCCGAGGATGTCGCCGAGGGAGGCGAGGATCATCGCATCCATGTTCTTCATGTCGACCGCGCCGCGGCCCCAGAGCATGCCGTCCTTGATGACGCCGCCGAACGGGTCGACGCTCCAGTTGTCCGCGATGGCCGGGACGACGTCGAGGTGCCCGTGCACGACGAGGGCGCCGCGCTCGCGGTCCTCGCCCGCGACCCGGGCGACGACACTGGTGCGGCCGGGATCGGAGTCGATCAGCTCGGGCTCGAGGCCGAGATCGCGCAGACGGGCGGCCACGTACTCGGCGGCCTCGCGCTCGGGCTCGGCCTTCCCGTCGCCGTAGTTGCTGGTGTCGAAGCGGATGAGGTCCCGCGCGATGATCGCGGTCTCGTCGAGATCCGACTCGGAGGGGGCGGCGGCGCTGTCGGAGGACGTCATGCCCCCACGCTAGCGGGCGGGCTCCCGGCACCCCTCTCCCCCGGTGTCATCCGAGGCGTTCGAACCGTGCTAATGTCTTCTTCGGCCGCGGAAACGCAGGCCGGAAACAACACTCGTCCGGGTGGCGGAAATGGCAGACGCGCTAGCTTGAGGTGCTAGTGCCCGTATAGGGCGTGGGGGTTCAAGTCCCCCCTCGGACACCGGCAGAACCCCTCGATCTCATGGAGATCGGGGGGTTCTTCTCGTTGGCGGCGGCGGTTCGATCTCAGAGGTGGTCGAGCCCTCCCGGCGTCGCGGTCTTCCAGCGGAGCGACAGAGCGGTGATGTGCTCGACGATCCGACGCGTGCACTCCACTGCTGAAGTCCGTCCGGAGTCGATCTCGAGGTCGTAGGCGACGCCGCGATGGACGGACTCCGCCTGGTGTGCCGCCATCCCGGTGGTGCGGTCGCCTCGGGCTCGCTCACGCGCGGTCGCGACCTCGGGGGCGCAGCGGATGCCCACCCAGACGACGTCGAGTCCGCGGAGGTGGCTGCGCAGGCGCTCCTGCGACTCCGACGCATCGAGGAACACGTCGTCGAAGACGATGCGTGCGCCGGCACTGGCGGTCGCGACGACGCCGGCCATCCAGGCCGACTCGAGTCGACGGAAGGCGTCGCCGAGCTCCACCGCGCCGTCGTCGCCGTAGGAGACGCCCTCTCCACCTCCGTCGAGGTCGGGCGGCAGCGCGTCCACCAGGGTGTCGATCGAGACGCTCAACCACGGATCGGGCAGGAGCGCCTGGAGACTCCGGGCGATCGTCGTCTTGCCGGAGCTCGATCCGCCGTTCAGGACGATGACGTCCGGAGTCACGGGGCACTCCGGGCGGGATCGCAGAGGGAGCTCGCCAGGGAGAGCGCATCAGGGCCGTTCATCCCGGCAGCCCAAGGCGGTCCACCTCGGTAGGTCGGTGCCCTGCGCAGCATCGACGCTCGACGATCGAGAGGACGGTGCCCCCTCCTTGACGGTCGGCCGCGCCGCTCCTAGGCTCTCGCCGGGTGAGAAACCGAATGAAACAGTTTCCTCATGGGGAGCACGGGTCTCATCCCTCGCCCGGCGACGTGCCGGACGACCTCGATCGAACGGACGCGACATGACGACCACCTCCTTCACCTCCGGCTGGATCGTCCGGGCGCCGCGCGGGCCGTTCGCCGCCGTGCAGGGCGGGGTCGACGACTCCGTCGCGGTGACGCTGCCGCACGACGCGCTCCGCGACGCCGAGCGCTCCCCGGACGCGGTGTCGAAGGGCGGCGCGGCCTACTACCCGGGCGGTGCCTCCAGCTACGTCACGACGTTCGAGGTGCCGGCGGAGTGGGCGGGCAAGGTGGTGCGGCTCGAGGTGCAGGGTGCCTACCGGCACGCGATGGTCTTCCTCAACGACGAGTTCGCGGGGAACCGCGCCGACGGCTTCGCGCGCTTCTTCGTGGAGCTGACCCCGTTCCTCCGCTTCGGCGAGACGAACACGCTGAGGATCGAGGTGCGCGCGGGGCAGGACTCGCGCTGGTACGCCGGCGCCGGGCTGCACCGGCCGGTGCTGCTGCACGTCGACGAGCCCGTGCACATCGAGCCGGACGGCGTGCGGATCACGACCGTGCGCGTCGAGGACGACCAGGCCGTCGTCGAGGTCGCGACGAGCATCGTCAACCGCGGGCTCACGACGTCGTCGCTCACGGTGGCGACCGAGCTCACCGGGCCGGCCGGCGACGTCGTCGAGAGCGCGACGACACCGGTCACCGTCGCCCCCGGCCGCACCGCCCTCGTGCGCCAGCGCCTCTACGTGCAGGAGCCCGCCCTCTGGAGCGTCGACTCCCCCGCCCTGCACAGCGCCCGCACGAGCATCGGCGTCGGCGACGACGTCGTCACCGTGCACGGCATCCGCACCGTCACCGTCGACCCGCGCAAGGGGCTGCGGATCAACGGCGAGAGCGTGCTGCTGCGCGGCGCCTGCATCCACAGCGACAACGGCGTCCTGGGCGCTGCCTCGATCGCCCGGGCGGAGGAGCGCCGGATCCAGCTGCTCAAGGAGGCCGGCTTCAACGCGATCCGGATGGCGCACAACCCCGCCTCGCCGTCGATGCTCGACGCCTGCGACCGCCTCGGCATGCTCGTGATGGACGAGGCCTTCGACATGTGGGTGCGCGGCAAGACGCACCACGACTACTCGCTCGACTTCGCGCAGTGGTGGCGAGCCGACCTGGAGTCGCTGGTGGCGAAGGACTACAACCACCCCAGCGTGATCCTCTACTCGATCGGCAACGAGATCGTCGAGGTCGGCACCCCGCACGGCGCGGTGCTGGCCCGCGATCTCGCGGAGCACGTGCGCTCGCTCGACCCCACGCGGCCCGTGACCAACGGCGTCAACCCGACTCTGGCCGTCCTCGACGAGCTCGACAGCATCCTCGCCTCGGAGCAGGGGCTGAACGAGCTGATGGGCGAGGCCGGCGCCGGGATGATGGCGGCGATCGGCTCCTCCGACGCCGTCACCCGCCGCACGGCGGAGTCGAGCGCGGCGGTCGACGTGCTCGGGCTGAACTACGCCGACGGGCGCTACGCGAGCGATGCGGAGCTGTTCCCGCAGCGCGTGATCGTCGGGTCCGAGACGTTCCCCTCGCAGATCGGCGAGCTGTGGCCGAAGGTGCTGGCGAACCCGAACGTGATCGGCGACTTCACCTGGACCGGCTGGGACTACCTCGGCGAGGTCGGCATCGGAGCCACCTCCTACGCGGAGGACCCGGCGGCGAACGGCGCGCTGGAGCGCGAGTACCCGTACCTGACGGCGTGGTGCGGCGACCTCGACATCACCGGCTGGCGGCGGCCCGCCTCCTACTACCGCGAGATCGTCTTCGGACTGCGCTCGGAGCCGGCGATCGCGGTCGTCCGGCCGGAGCGGCACGGGCAGACGGTGACGATGCAGTCGCCGTGGGCGTGGAGCGACTCGGTCGACTCCTGGACCTGGCCCGGCTTCGAGGGCTCTCCCGTCACCGTCGAGGTGGCCGCGGACGCGGACGAGGTGGCGCTGCTGCTCGACGGGGTCGAGGTCGGGCGCGCGGCCGTCGGGGCGGTGCGGCCGATGCTGGCGTCGATCGAGACGGTGCACCGGCCGGGCACGCTGACGGCGGTGGCCTACCGGTCCGGGAGCGAGACGGGGCGCAGCTCGCTCGTGTCGGCGTCCGGACCCGCGGTTCTCACCGCGGCGGCGGACCGGACGTCGCTGCGCGCTGACGACACCGACCTCGCATACGTGGCGATCGAGCTGCGCGACGCGGCGGGAGTGCTGGTCACCGGGGCTGACCGCCTCGTCTCCGTCGCCGTCGAGGGCGCGGGCGTGCTCGCGGGCTTCGGGAGCGGGGCGCCGGCGACCACCGAGCGCTTCGACGCCGCCTCGCGGACGACGTTCGACGGCCGCGCGCTCGCCGTCGTCCGTCCGACCGGCCCGGGGGCGATCACGGTGCTCGTCTCGTCCGACGGACTCGACGACGTCCGCATCGAGCTCTCCGCGAGCTGACGATCGACAGCACAGCCTCTCCCCTTCCGCGGGCGGCGCATCTCTTGCTGATCGAGTAGCCCGCGCAGCGGGCGTATCGAGATCCACCTGCGATCGAGGCCGAGTCTGCAGACCCACCGTGCTGACAGCGGTAGGTCTCGATACGCCCCTCCGGGGCTACTCGACCAGCATGGGGGTGCAGCCAGACCGGGAGCGCGTTCAGCTCTCCGCACACAGGGGGACACGCCCCATGCTGATCGAGTAGCCCGCGCAGCGGGCGTATCGAGATCCGCCCTCACCGGAAGCGGAGTCTGCAGACCCACCGTTCTGCAGAGCGTGGGTCTCGATGCGCCCCTGCGGGGCCACTCGACCAGCAGGGGCGCGTCAGGCGGCGACGACTCCGGCGGGCGACCAGCCGAGGGCCGGGGCGATCGAGTCGGCGACGGTCTGCAGGAGGCGCGCGTTGTACTCGACGCCGAGCTGGTTGGGGACGGTGAGCAGGAGGGTGTCCGCCTCCTGGACGGCGACGTCGGCGGCGAGCTCCTCGGCGAGGCGGTCGGGCTCGCCGGTGTAGCTGCGGCCGAAGCGGGCGCGGACGCCCTCGAGGGAGGCGACCTGATCGCGCTCGCCGCGGCCACCGAAATAGAGACGGTCGAGGTCGGTCGTGATCGGGAGGACGCTGCGCGACACGGAGACACGCGGGGTCCGCTCCCAGCCGGCCTCCGCCCACGCCGAGCGGTACTCGCGGATCTGCCGCGCCTGCAGCTCGTCGAAGGGGATGCCCTCCTCCTCGAGCAGGAGCGTGGAGGACTGCAGGTTCATGCCCTGCTCGGCCGCCCAGCGCGCCGTCGCGAAGCTGCCCGCACCCCACCAGATGCGGTCCTCGAGGCCCGGCGAGCGCGGCTCGATCGCGAGCGGGCTCGACATCCCGGTGCGCGCGGGGTCGGTCTCGGCCACGGCGGCGCCCGATAGCGCCTCGCGGAAGAGCTGCACCTTGCGGCGGGCGAGGTCCGCGTCGGAGGTGCCCTCCGAGGGGACGTAGCCGAACGCCTCGGAGCCGCGGAGCGCCGTCTCCGGCGATCCCCGGCTCACGCCGAGCTCGAGCCTGCCGCCGGAGATGAGGTCGGTCGCGGCCGCCTCCTCCGCCATGTAGAGCGGGTTCTCGTAGCGCATGTCGATGACGCCGGTGCCGATCTCGATCCGGCGGGTGCGGGCGGCGATCGCGGCCAGGAGCGGGAACGGCGAAGCGAGCTGCGGCGCGAAGTGGTGGACGCGGACGTACGCGCCGTCGATGCCGATCTCCTCGGCCGCCTCCGCGAGCTCGATGGTCTGCAGGAGGACGTCGCGCGCGGTGTGCGTCAGCGACCCCTCGACGGACTGGTAGTGGCCGAAGGAGAGGAAGCCGATGCGCGAGACCATGCCTGCTCCAGCGTCGGACGCGTCCCGGCTATTCCCGGCGGCGAGCGCCGAGCGCCGACCGCTCCGCTCAACTCGCCTCGAAGTCGGCGGAGACCGAGGCCGAGACCTCGATGTCCTCGGGCTTCAGCGCGAGCTCCTCCTGGCCCTTGAAGGCCATCGCGCGGCTCATCACGGCCGAGCCGCCCTCGATCCGGGTGTGCGGGCGGAGCCCGGGCTCGAAGAGGGTGAGCACCCGGGGCTCGCCCAGGCCGAGGGCGGAGGCGTAGGCGGCGGCGCGCTCGCGGGCGTCGCGGACCGCGGCCACCCGCACCTCGCGCTCGGCGCTCGCGCGCCGGGCGGCGGTGACGTCCCAGTCGACCCCGGCGACGGTGATGCCGGGGGCCTCCGAGACGGAGGCGACCCAGCGCCCGAGGGCGTCGAAGTCGCGGTACTTCACCCGGACGCTCGCGGCGGCGACGTGGAACGGCTCGGTGACGTCGGAGTCCTTGAGGTACCGCTGGATGGTCGAGACCGAGACCTGGTCGGCCGACCACCAGGTCGCCGCGCCGGAGGCCTGCTCGGCGCGGGCCTCCTCGCGCACGCGAGCGTGGAGGGCGGTCACCTCGTTCAGCGCCTGAGAGCGCGAGCGCGACTCGCGGCGGATCTCGAGGCGGACGGTGCCGCGCTCGGCGGGGTGGAAGTGCTGGGCGATCCCGGCGACGGTGATGGTGACCATGGCCTCATCGTGCCCCATCGGGCTGCGGCGGGGGTGCGGACCCGGGGATCGGAGCTGCGGACCGGGAGGTCAGCGGTGCATGCCCAGAGCGCCGCGGAGGCGGTCGGCGAGCGAGAGCTCGATCGCGAGGTTGCTGAGGAGCTGGTCGCGGTGGGCGCCGCGCGCGGGCGGGACGACGGCTCCGGTGCGCGGGTCGGTGCCGCCGCGCAGGGCGCGCTCGCAGTCGGCGATCGTCTTCTCGATCAGCTCGAGGCGACGGGCCAGCCGGTCCGACTGGTAGTGCTCCCGCGAGATGGGGCCGTCGAAGGGGTGGCGGGTGGTGGGGGTCGTGAGGGTCGCGGTGGCGATTGCTGCTGCACTCATGCTGATCCGATCCGTCGGGGCGCGTAGTGGGCGCCGTTCGTGTGGGAGACAGATCAGCACGGGAGGCGACGCTCGCCACGATCGATGACGTGATGCGCACAGTGCTGGCACGAATCGTGCCGCTATCTGGCACGATTCGTTTTCCGTGGCGCGATTCGTCCATTCGGGCCACCGCGGCCCCTCGGGCGCCGTCAGTCGCGGAAGACGGCCAGCTGCTCGTTGCCGACGATCGCGAGGGTCCGGACGAGGCGGGTATACCGTTCGACGAGCTCCTCGACCGCGGCACCCTGGCCGACCAGCGCGGCGATGCTCTCGGCGGGGAAGAGCGAGACGATCTCCATCGCGACCGCCCTGCCGTGCTCGAAGGAGAGGGCGCGCGCGTACTCCAGAGCGCGGGTCAGCTGCGGGCGGTCACCCTCGGAGGTGATCGCGGCGGGATCGGCGTCGGCGGCGTGTGCGAGGACGGCGACGAACACCCGGGCGATCTCGTCCACCCGCAGAGCCCGGACCAGCGTGAGCAGGCGCGAGGACACCCGCGACACCCCGCGCGCCAGCAGCTCGCCGCTGAGGGCGCGGACCTCGATCACGTCGCCGCCGACGAAGTCGCCGGAGACCCGCTTGATGCCGGACGCGAACAGGCTCGAGCCGGAGGCGATGCTGCGCTCGGCCTCGAGGTTGATCTCGACCCGGCCGCGCGAGGTCGCGACGCCGGAGATCCAGCGCTGCTCCACCGCGGGGTGCGCGTGGACGGCGCGGACGAGGGTGCCGGGGCCGGGGCCGTCGATGGCGCCGAGGATGACCTCGGGCGTGCGAGCGCCGGCGATGCGCGTCGAGACGCCGTTGTGCGCGGCGAGCTCGGCCGCCTTGAGCTTCGAGCGGATGCCGCCGCGGCCCGTCCCGCCCTTCTGCACCCCGATGCCGCGCAGCTCGGTGATCCCCAGCTCCTCGAGGTGCACGCCCTCGGCGATGCTGCCGGCGAAGACGCCGGGGACGTCGGTGAGCAGCAGCAGCAGATCCGCGCCGAGGAGCATCGCCAGGCCGCCGGCGACGCCGTCGTTGTCGGAGCCGGCGGAGTCGATGGTGTCGTTGCCGTTGACGATCGGCACGACGCCCGCGTCGAGCGCGTGCCGGATCGCCTCCGCGACGTGCGCCATCTGCCGCGGCGATGCGAGGTCGGACTCGCCGATCAGGATCTGCGCGACGAGCGAGCCGGAGAGCTCGGCCACCGAGCGGTAGAAGCCCATCAGGACGGTCTGGCCGACGGCGGCGGCGAGGCGCGGGCTGATCGGCGCGTCCTGCGAGCGGGCGAAGAGCGCGCGGCCGGAGGAGACGGCGCCGGAGGAGACGAGGACGACGTCCCAGCCGAGCGCGCGCGCGCCGAACGCGCTCTCGAGGGCGCTGGCGAGGAGCACGGGGTCCGGTCCGGACTGCTTGGTCACCGAGCTCGAGCCCATCTTGACCACGAGGGTCCGCCGCCGTGCCGGGAGGGAGGAGGGGTTCTCGGGGGCGGCTTCGGGCAGGGCGTCGGACATGGCTCCCATGGTAGGGGCGCACTCACGACGGGCCCGCCGCATTTCCCTAGTGCTGGTCGGTTTTCGGCGTATCCTTCTCGCGGGGCCGACGAGGGCTCCCCTTCGGAAGGACGCCCCCATGACATCGACGTCATCCCCCGCCGGTGAGCCGCTCGACGAGCAGGTCGACCGCCGCTACCTCGACCCGCTGCGCCCCCTGGCCGAGCGGGTCGAGATCCTGCTCGGTCAGATGACCCTCGAGGAGAAGGCCGGGCTCTTCTTCCAGACCATGGTCGTGATGGGCGAGGGCGGAGCGCTCGCCGAGGACGGTGCGTTCGGCCTGCCCTCGACCGCGACGATGGTGCTCGAGAAGCGGATGTCGCACTTCAACCTGCTCGGCGGCGGCACCGCCACCGCGCGCGAGCTCGCCGAGTGGCACAACCGGGTCCAGGAGCTGGCGTCGTCGAGCCGACTCGGGATCCCCGTGACCCTCTCCACCGATCCGCGCCACTCCTTCACCGACAACCCCGGCACGGGGGCGCAGGCGGAGGCGTTCTCGCAGTGGCCGGAGCCGCTCGGCCTCGCCGCGATCGGCGACGAGGACCTGGTCGAGCGCTTCGGCGACATCGCCCGCCGGGAGTACCTCGCCGTGGGCCTGCGGGTCGCGCTGCACCCGCAGATCGACCTGGCGACCGAGTCGCGCTGGGCGCGGCAGGTCGGCACGTTCGGCGAGGACGCCGAGCTCACCGGGCGGCTCGGCGCCGCGTACATCCGCGGCTTCCAGGGCGAGGCGCTCGGGGCGCAGTCGGTCGCGACGATGACCAAGCACTTCCCCGGCGGCGGACCGCAGAAGGACGGCGAGGACCCGCACTTCCCGTACGGGCGGGAGCAGGTCTACCCGGGCGGCAACGCCGAGTACCACCTGCAGCCCTTCGTGAAGGCCTTCGAGGCGGGCACGAGCCAGATCATGCCGTACTACGGGATGCCGGTCGGGACCGAGCACGAGGAGGTCGGCTTCGGCTTCAACCGCTCGGTGATCACGGGGCTGCTGCGCGAGCGGTTCGGCTTCGACGGCATCGTCTGCACCGACTGGGGGCTGCTCTCGGACTCCGACATCATGGGCGACCACCACGTGGCGCGCGCCTGGGGCGTCGAGCACCTGTCGGTGCCGGAGCGGATGGCGAAGGCCCTCGAGGCCGGTGTCGACCAGTTCGGCGGCGAGTCGATCCCCGAGGCGCTGGTCGCCCTGGTCCGGGACGGGACGGTCGCCGAGGAACGGCTCGATGTGTCCGCGCGGCGGCTGCTGCGGGAGAAGTTCGTGCTCGGGCTGTTCGACTCGCGCGCGGTCGATCCGGCCGCCGCCGAGGCGGTCGTCGGCTCGGCGGAGTTCCGCGCGGCGGGCGAGGCCGCCCAGCGCGCGGCGATCACGGTCCTCGCGCAGGACGGCGTCCTGCCGGCGCGGCAGGGGCTGCGGCTCTACGTCGAGGGGATCGATCCGGCGGTCGCCGCGGGGTACGGCACCGTCGTCGGGTCTCCGGAGGAGGCGGAGCTCGCGGTGATCCGGTTGCAGGCGCCCTTCGAGCAGCGCGCGACGGCGTTCGAGAACCACTTCCACGCCGGCTCGCTCGACTTCCCGGACGAGGTCGTGGAGCACGTCCAGGCCGTGGCGGCACAGGTGCCGACGGTCGTCGACGTGTTCCTGGACCGGCCGGCGATCCTCACTCCGCTGGTCGACTCCGCGGCGGCGCTGCTCGGTGACTTCGGCGCGTCGGGGGCCGCGGTGCTCGACGTGGTGTTCGGAGTGTCGGAGGCCCGTGGAACACTGCCGATGGACCTTCCGCGCTCGATGGCCGCCGCGGCGGCCCGCAGGCCGGACGTGCCGTTCGACACCGAGGATCCGCTGTTCCGCTTCGGTCACGGACTGCGCGTGACGGGGTCCGCGGAGGGGTAGCGCGGCGGGCCCCGGGCTCCTCCACAGGGGGCGATCCGGGGCCTTCTCCACCTGCTCCGGCACCCGGCGCGGCGGATGTCGGTGGCGATTGACATACTCGAACACATGTTCGAACATGGGTTGATGAGCCCCCCTTCACAGCACCCCTCGCCGGGGGTCGCCGACACCGCGGAACCGCTGCTGCGGCAGCTCGCGTCGGTGAAGGAGCTGCAGTCGCGGATCCGCGACATGCAGGCGACGACGCTCGAGTCGAAGAGCCTCGCGACTCTGCCGGCCTTCGCCTCGGTGCTGCCGGGCGGCTCGCTCAAGCAGGGCGCCGCCTACTCGGTCGAGGGCTCGATGAGCCTGGCCATGGGGCTGCTGGCCGGGCCGTCGTCCGAGGGCGCCTGGTGCGGCGTCGTCGGCGTCCCCGAGTTCGGCGCGGAGGCGGCGGCCGGCCTGGGGATCGACCTCGAGCGGCTCGTGCTCGTGCCCTCCCCCGCCGAGCACTGGCTCACCGTCACCGCGGCCCTGGTCGACGTCCTCACCGTCGTGCTGACCCGGCCTCCCGCCTCCGTCTCCTCGGCCGACGTCTCCCGGCTGGGCGCACGGCTGCGTCAGCGCGGGGCGGCGCTCGTCGTCCTCGGCGAGTGGCCCCAGGCCGAGGCGCGGCTCAGCATCCGCAGCAGCCGCTGGGAGGGGCTCGGCGCCGGCCACGGCTACCTGCGCACCCGCGAGGCGCTCGTCGACGTCGTCGGCCGCGCCGGGACGCGGGTGCGCACCGTGCGGATGAGCATGCCCGGCACCGGGCGCCCCTTCGGCGTGCTGGGCGGGCCCTCGCGTCTGCAGGAGCGCACCCTGCACGAGCGGGCGGTGTGAGATGACCCGTTCCGCAAGCGCTCTCGAGCTGCGCCGCACGATCCTGGTCTGGTGCCCCGACTGGCCCCTGCTCGCCGCCGCAGCGGACGCCGGGCTCGATGCGGAGACCCCGCTCGCGCTCACCGAGAAGAGCCTCGTCTTCGCCTGCTCCCCCGGGGCGCGGGCCGAGGGTGTGCGCCGCGGCATGCGGATCCGCGAGGCCCAGTCGCGCTGCACCGGGCTGGCCGTGCTCCCCTACGACCCCGTGCTCGACCACCGCGCCTTCGAGCCGCTCGTCCAGGCGCTGGAGGAGATCACCCCGGGCGTGCAGCTGATCCGGCCCGGGCTCTGCGCGATCCGCGCCCGCGGGCCGCGCCGCTACTACGGCACCGAGCAGTCGGCGGCCGAGGCCGTGCTCCAGCGGCTCGCCGAGCTGGGCGTGCCGCTCGCGCGCGCCGGAATAGCCGACGGCCTCTTCGCCTCCGAGCTCGCGGCCAAGCACTCCGGCACCGCGGTGGCGATCGTGCCGGCCGGCGAGAGCGCGGCGTTCCTCGCGCCACTGCCGCTCGACGCCCTCGAGACCGAGGCCGTCGGCGCCCGCACCCGCACGACCGGCAAGGGCGAGGACCTCATCGCCCTGCTGCGCCGGCTGGGTGTCCGGACCCTCGGCGCCTTCGCGCAGCTGCCGCGCGACGACGTCTCCGCGCGCTTCGGCCCCGAGGGGGCGCGCGCGCACGTGCTGGCCTCGGGCGCCGAGACCGAGACGGTCGTCCCGCGGCTCCCGCCCGAGCGGCTCGACCGCGTGCTCGAGTTCGAGCCGCCGCTGGACCGGATCGACCAGGCGGCCTTCGCCTTCCGCGTCCCGGCGGAGGAGTTCGTCGCCGGGCTCACCCGGGCGCAGCTGGTGGCGACCGCGATCAGGATCGAGGTCGTCAGCGACCGCGGCGAGGTGTCCTCCCGCAGCTGGCTGCACCCGCGCTGGTTCACCCCGGGCGACGTCGTCGACCGCGTCCGCTGGCAGCTCCAGGGCAACGGCGCGATCGACACGGGGCTCGGCTCCCCGATCGCCCGGCTGTCGGTCGAGCCCGAGGCGGTCGACGCGATCGGGAACCACGAGCAGGGACTCTGGGGCACGGCTCCGGAGGAGCGGGTGCACCACGGTCTCAGCCGCGTGCAGAGCATGCTCGGCCACGAGGCCGTCGTCACGGCGTCGGTGGGCGGGGGCCGGTCGCTCCGCGACCGCCAGCACCTGATCCCCTGGGGGGACAGGGAGCCGGGCGACGCCCGGCCGCGCGGGCTGCCGTGGCCGGGGGCGCTGCCGCCGCCCCTGCCGCCCACGGTCTTCGCGGAGCCGACGGCCGTCCTGGTGCGCGGTCCCCGCGGGGAGACGGTCTCGGTCGACGACCGCGGCTCCCTCACCTCCGTCCCCGCCTACTTCGCGCCCGGCTCCTCACAGGCCCGCCTGCAGCCGGTGACGGGGTGGGCCGGTCCTTGGCCGATCGACGAGCGCTGGTGGGACGCGCGAACAGCAGTCCGCTACGACCGCTTCCAGGTCGTCGACTCCGACGGCGTCGCCTGGCTGCTGCTCTGCCTCGACGGCGAGTGGGCGGCCGAGGCCCGCTACGACTGACTCCCCCGGCTGCTGACGGCCGCGATCCGATCCTCCCGAGCACGACGACCGAAGGAGCCCCCGATGGGCTGGAACAACCCCCCGATCCCCTGGTCGGAGTTCGAGCGCCGCCTCTCCAGCACGACCAGGAGCGACGGCACGACCGTCCGCGGCGACGGCGGCGACAGCCCCGCCTGGTCGCACAAGCGCCCCGCCTATACGCCCGGCGCCGACGTCCGGCCGCCGGACGAGAAGGTGCCCTATGCCGAGCTGCACGCGCACTCGCACTTCAGCTTCCTCGACGGCGCCAGCAAGCCGGAGGAGCTGATCGAGGAGGCCGTCCGGCTCGGCATCGACACCCTCGCCCTCACCGACCACGACGGGCTCTACGGGATCGTCCGGATGGCGGAGGCCGCGCAGGACCACGGGGTCCGCACCGCCTTCGGCGCCGAGCTCTCGCTGGGGCTCCGCGCCCCGCAGAACGGCGTCGCCGATCCCGAGGGCACGCACCTGCTCGTCCTCGCCCGCCGCGAGGAGGGCTACCACCGGCTCGCCCGCGCGATCACCACCGCCCAGCTCGCCGGCGCCGAGAAGGGCAAGCCGAGCTACGACCTCGACGAGCTCGCCCGGGCCGCCGACGGCCACTGGATCGTGCTGACCGGCTGCCGGAAGGGCGCCGTCCGTCAGGCACTGGTCGCGAGCGGCGAGGCGGCGGCCGAGGAGGAGGTGCGCGAGCTCGTAGCCCTCTTCGGCGCCCGCAACGTCCTCGTCGAGCTCTTCGACCACGGCGACCCGCTCGCCTCCCTGCACAACGACCAGCTCGCCGGCATCGCCGAGCGGCTGCAGCTGCGGCTCGTCGCCACCGGCAACGTGCACTACGCCCGGCCCGAGGACCGCCCCCTGCAGACGGCGCTGGCCGCGGTCCGCGCCCGGAGGAGCCTCGACGAGATGGACGGCTGGCTGCCCGCCTCCGGCGGTGCGCACCTGCGCTCGGGTGCCGAGATGGCCGAGCGCTTCTCCCGCTACCCCGGTTCCGTCGAGAACACCGTGCTGATCGCCGACGAGATCGCCTTCGAGCTCGGGCGGGTCCGCCCCCGGCTGCCCCGTCAGGACGTGCCAGAGGGGCACACCCCGATGAGCTGGCTGCGCCACCTGGTGCAGCTCGCGGTGCCGTCGAAGTACCCGGGCGCCGACTCCGACGTGCACGAGCGCCTCGAGAAGGAGCTCGCCGTGATCGAGGCCAAGGACTTCCCCGGCTACTTCCTCATCGTCCACGACATCGTGCACTTCGCCAAGGGCAGGGGGATCCTCTGCCAGGGCCGCGGCTCGGCCGCCAACTCGGCGGTCTGCTACGTCCTGGGGATCACCGCGGTGGACTCGATCTTCTACGGGCTGCCCTTCGAGCGCTTCCTCTCCAGCATCCGCGACGAGGAGCCCGACATCGACGTCGACTTCGACTCCGAGCGGCGCGAGGAGGTCATCCAGCACGTCTACGAGAAGTACGGGCGGCTGAACGCGGCGCAGGTGGCCAACGTCATCACCTACCGCCCCAAGTTCGCCGTCCGGGACATGGCGAAGGCGCTGGGCTACAGCGCCGGGCAGCAGGACGGCTGGTCGAAGCAGATCGAGCACTGGGGCTCGATCACCGAGAGCCCCGAGCACGACATCCCGGACGACGTCGTCGCGCTGACAAAGAAGGTGCTCGGCACGCCCCGGCACCTGGGCATCCACTCCGGCGGCATGGTGCTCACCGACCGGCCGGTCGGCGAGGTCTGCCCGATCGAGCCCGCCCGGATGGAGAAGCGCACCGTCCTGCAGTGGGACAAGGACGACTGCGCCTGGATGGGCCTGGTCAAGTTCGACCTGCTCGGGCTGGGGATGCTCGCCGCCCTGCAGTACACCTTCGACCTCGTGGCCGAGCACGTCGGCGAGAAGTGGGACCTCTCGACGATCCCGCGCGAGGAGAAGGGCGTCTACGACCAGCTCTGCCGGGCCGACTCCATCGGGGTGTTCCAGGTCGAGAGCCGCGCGCAGATGGGCACCCTCCCCCGGCTCCAGCCGCGGCGCTTCTACGACCTCGTGATCGAGGTGGCGCTGATCCGCCCCGGTCCGATCCAGGGCGGCGCGGTGCACCCCTACATCCGGCGGAAGCTCGGCGAGGAGCCGATCACCTACCAGCACCCCCTGCTGGTCACGCCGCTCAAGCGCACCCTCGGCGTTCCGCTGTTCCAGGAGCAGCTGATGCAGGTCGCGGTGGCGGTCGGCGACTGCAACGCGGAGGACGCGGATCTGCTGCGCCGCGCGATGGGCTCCAAGCGCGGCACCGAGAAGATCGAGTCGCTCCGGGAGCGGCTCTACGAGGGCATGGCTCGCAACGGGATCACCGACGAGGTCGCCGACGACATCTACCGACGGATCCAGGCCTTCGCCAACTTCGGCTTCGCCGAGAGCCACGCGATCAGCTTCGCGCTGCTGGTCTACGCCAGTGCCTGGCTGCGCCTGCACTACCCCGCCGCCTTCACCGCGGCCCTGCTCCGGGCTCAGCCGATGGGCTTCTACGCCCCGCACACCCTGGTCGCCGACGCCCGCCGGCACGGTGTCCGCGTCGAGTCCCCCGACGTCAACCGCTCCCTGTCGCACCCCGGGCTCGAGGCGCTCGACGGGCCGCCGGCCCCGCGGCGGGGCGGGGCGCCGCACGGGCAGGACTCCTGCCTCTCCGCCGAGCAGGCGCCGACGGGCCTCTTCGACCGGTCGCAGCACTTCGACACCGACGACCACCGCCGCGACGCCGGCTTCGTCATCCGCCTGGGCCTCGCCGGGGTGAAGGGCATCGGCACCGCGCTGGCCGAGCACATCGTCGCCGAGCGGGAGCGCGGCGGGCCCTACGCGAGCATGGCCGACCTCTCGCGCCGGGTCGGGCTGAACGCGACCCAGCTCGAGGCGCTCGGCGCCGCGGGATCCTTCGACTCGCTCGGGCTCCAGCGCCGCCAGGCGCTC
Source organism: Rathayibacter sp. VKM Ac-2928 (assembly GCF_022815545.1). Classification (NCBI taxonomy): domain Bacteria; kingdom Bacillati; phylum Actinomycetota; class Actinomycetes; order Micrococcales; family Microbacteriaceae; genus Rathayibacter; species Rathayibacter sp. VKM Ac-2928. The sequence continues at coordinate 355,447 of NZ_JALGRU010000004.1, read as the reverse complement.
TGGGAGGCGGGCTCCGCCGCCGCCGACCGCCAGGAGTTCCTGCCCGACTCGATCGTCGCCGTCCAGCCGCCGCTGCTGCCGATGCTCTCGGCGCAGGAGCGGGTCGTCTTCGACTTCTGGGCCACCGGCATCTCGCCCGACGACCATCCGCTCCGGCATTTGAGGGAGAGCCTCACCCGCCGGGGAGCGCGGTCCACGGCCGACCTGCCCGGCACGCCCTCGGGCACCCGGATCGAGGTCGGCGGTGTCGTGATCCACCGTCAACGTCCCTCCACAGCCGCCGGAGTGACCTTCATGAACCTCGAGGACGAGCACGGGATCCTCAACGTCATCTGCTCCGTCGGAGTATGGAACCGCTACCGGCGCACCGCGCGCGAGGCTCCCGCACTCCTCATCCGCGGGATCCTCGAGCGCTCCGACGAGGGGGTGACCAACCTCCTCGCCGACCGCTTCGAGGCGCTGTCGGTCACCGCCCGGACCACCGCCCGCAACTTCCGATGACCGCCCGTCGGACCACGACCGCCCCAGCACCGCGAGCGCTTCCGCGCCCGCATCACCCGCGAGAAAGCGACACCATGACGAACACGGACCACGCCCTCCACCCCTCGGCGCTCGATGTGCCGCTGCGCGACGACCGGGACCTGCGCGAGCGCGTCTCGTCCCTCATCGGGCCCGCCTACCGGCGTGCACTCTGGCCGATCCTGCTCGACCGGGCCGGCTACCAGCTGCCCATCCTCTACCCCGTGGACGGACTCCCCGTGCACCCCGACGAGGAGAAGACCGAGCGCATCGTCGCGACCCTCGCGAAAGCGGTCGCGCATCACGACGTGGGCTCGCTCGCCTTCGCGCTCGAGCGCCCGGGCCGGGCGTTCCTCGGCGAGACCGACCGGGTGCTCGCCCGCCAGCTGAGCGCCGCCTGCCACCGGCGGGCCATGCCGCTGCGTGCCCTGCTGCTCGTGCACGACGACGGCGTGCGGATCATCGCCGACGCCGAGCACTCCGTGCCGGCCCGCTGACAGGTCTCCGGCGGGCGGAGGCGTTCACGGGCTCGGGCGCGATGGGTGAGAGGAACGACACGCGCGCCGGCCCGAGTCGGCTCGGACCGGCGCGGCGGACCCCTACTCGGCGTCGCTGAGCGTGATCAGCAGCGAGGACGCGGCGAGGTCGACCTCGGTGTCGCCGGGCTGGACCGCGTACTCGCCCACGGCGAGGAGCGACTCCGCCACCTCGGGCAGCGGGACCCGCGCCGACGACTCGCCGACGTTGATCGCGATCGTCACCCGGCCGCGGCCGAGGGTGAGCCAGCGCTCGTCCTCGTCGAGCTCGACGCGCACCGAGCCGAAGCGCGGGTCGGTCAGCTCGGGGAAGCGGCGGCGCAGCGCCGCCAGCTCGCGGTAGACGGCGAGGATGCGCGCACCGCGCCCCTCCTCCGCCTCGGACCAGTCGAGCTTGGAGCGCTCGAAGGTCTCGGGGTCCTGCGGGTCGGGCACGACCTCCGGGTCCCAGCCCATCTTCGCGAACTCCTCGATGCGGCCCTTCGCCGTCGCCTCGCCCAGATCCTTCTCCGGGTGCGAGGTGAAGAACTGCCACGGGGTGGACGCCGCCCACTCCTCGCCCATGAAGAGCATCGGGGTGAACGGGCCGAGCAGCGTCAGCGCGGCGGCGATCGCCAGCCGGCCCTCGTCGAGGGTCGCGGTCAGCCGGTCGCCGATCGCCCGGTTGCCGATCTGATCGTGGTTCTGGCTGCAGACCACGAGGCGCCAGGTCGGCATCCGCTCGGTGTCGATCGGGCGGCCGTGATGCCGGCCGCGGAACGTGGAGAGGGTGCCGTCGTGGAAGAAGCCGCGGGTGAGGACCTTGCCGAGCGCGCCGAGCGGCGCGAAGTCCTCGTAGTAGCCGGTCGTCTCGCCGGTGAGGGCGACGTGCACGGCGTGGTGGAAGTCGTCGCTCCACTGCGCGTCGAGCCCGTAGCCGCCCGCCTCGCGCGGGGTGATCAGCTTCGGGTCGTTGAGGTCCGACTCCGCGATCAGGGTCAGCGGGCGCCCGACGTCGGCCGAGAGCACCGCGACCTCGGCGGCCATCTCCTCCAGCACGTGCACGGCGCGCTCGTCCGAGAGGGCGTGCACCGCGTCGAGGCGCAGGGCGTCGACGTGGTAGTCGCGCAGCCACATCAGCGCGTTGTCGAGGATGTAGCCGCGGACGACGTCCGAGCCCTCCCCGTCGAGGTTGATCGAGCTGCCCCAGGTGTTGGCCTTCTCGTTCTTCAGGTACGGGCCGAACTCGGGCAGGTAGTTGCCGCTCGGGCCGAGGTGGTTGTAGACCACGTCCTGCACGATGCCCAGTCCCGCGCGGTGCGCCGCGTCGACGAAGCGCTGGTAGGCCTCCGGTCCGCCGTACGCCTCCGAGACGGCGTACCAGAGGACGCCGTCGTAGCCCCAGTTGTGCGTGCCGTTCACCGCGTTGACCGGGAGGATCTCGATGAAGTCGACGCCGATCGAGCGCAGGTGCTCCAGCCGGCCGGCGGCCGAGTCGAGCGTGCCCTCGGGGGTGAAGGTGCCGATGTGCAGCTCGTAGATCACGGCCCCCGCCAGCTGGCGGCCCGTCCAGGCCTGGTCTGCCCACTCGAACGCGCTCGGGTCGTAGCTGCGGGAGAGCTCGTGGACTCCCCCGGGCTGGCGGCGCGAGCGCGGGTCCGGGAACGGCCCCTTGCCGTCCACCAGGTAGCCGTAGTCGATCTCGCCGGTCGCAGCGACCGACCCGGAGACCCGCCACCAGCCCTCGTCGCCGAAGCGGGCCATCGCGACCGTCCCGCCCGCACCCAGGGCGAGCTCGACGGAGGACGCGTCGGGCGCCCACACGTCGAAGCGCTCGGGTCCGGAGGCGGGCAGGGCGTAGCGGTAGGGCGTCGTGCTGATCACGGGGTTCTCCAGGGTCGTTCGAACGGGGTCGGCAGGAAGGGACTCGCCGGGTCAGGCGACCGGCGCGAGCAGGGCGACCGGGTAGCCGCCGCCGAGGATCTCCGACACGGCGGTCGGCCCGCCGGCGAAGGTGCGCCCGGTGAGGACGTCCACGACCGGGTGCCCGGGCAGGACGATCAGGGTCTCGCCCCAGCCGCCCTCGGCCGCGAGCCGCGCGGGCAAGCGGGTGGCGACCGTCAGCGCACCGCCGCGGTCGAAGGCGATCGCGTGCTCGGCGGCCGGCCCGATGGCGGGGACGGCGGCGTAGCGCGTGAACAGCTCCGGCCGGTCGCGGCGCAGGCGCAGGGCCCGCGAGGTGACGAGCAGCTTGGCCGCGCCCTCCGCGTCGATCTCCGGCAGCCAGCCGCCGTCGATCCGCTCGAGCAGCGCCCGGCGCTCGGCGAAGTCGACCGGGCGGCGGTTGTCGGGGTCGACGAGCGACGTCTCCCACAGCTCGCTGCCCTGGTAGACATCCGGGATGCCCGGCGCCGTCAGCTGGACGAGCTTGGCCGAGAGGCTGTTCGACCAGCCGTCGGCCGAGACGCGCGCCACGGTGTCCTCGATCAGGCGGCGCACGGCCGCGTCGTCGAAGGCGGCGTCGACCGCCGCGTGCATCCGCTTCTCGAACGCCTCGTCCGGAGCGGTCCACATCGTCGAGCTGCCGGCCTCGCGCGACGCCTTCTCGGCGTAGGCGTGCAGGCGCTCGCGGGACGCGGGCCAGGTGCCGACGATCGCCTCCCAGAGAAGGTGCTCGACCGGTCCGTCGCCGAAGCCGGCGTGCTCGTGCAGCGAGCGGAGCGTCTCGGCCCAGGCCTCGGCGTCCTCCGCGAGGGCGGTGATGCGGGCGCGGGTGTCCTCGCCGCGCTTGGTGTCGTGCGTCGACAGCGTGGTGAGCGAGGCCGGGAAGGACGCCTGGCGGACGCCCTGGCGGCGGTGGAACTCCTCCAGGTCGATCGCGAACTCGTCCGGGTCGGCGCCGACCTCGTTGAGCGAGGTGAGGCGGCTGTAGCGGTAGAACGCCGTGTCCTCGACGCCCTTCGCCATCACCATGCCGGAGGTCTGCTGGAAGCGGACCGACACGGGGGTGCCGGTCTCCTCGAGCAGCGCGGCGACCTCGTCGATCGTCGCGGCGATCTCGGGGCGGCGGTGCCGCGCGTCGAGCCGCGCGTGCTCGAGGTGCTCGGCGCCGTAGGGCAGGTAGCTGCGGTAGACCGGGAAGGTCGCGAGCAGCTCGGCGATCGCGTCGTCCGCGCCGTCGACCTGCGGGATCAGGCGGGCCAGGCGGAGCACCTCGGAGCGGAGGATGCCGTCGGCGATGCCGCGCTTGGTGTCGTGGATCAGGTCGGCCCAGTCCACCGGCTCGCCGCCGTCGCCCAGCTCCGCGTCCAGGCCCTCGAGCACCGGACGGGCGTCGGGGTCGACGAGGATGCGGTCGATGTCGGCGAGCGCGTCGTAGCCGGTGGTGCCCACGGTCGCCCAGTGCGCGGGCAGCTGCTCGTCGCCCTCGAGGATCTTCTCGACCCAGACGGGCGCGCCGTCGATGGCGCGGGCGAGGTCGTCCAGGTAGCCGCCCGGGTCGGCCAGGCCGTCCGGGTGATCCACGCGCAGGCCGTCGGCGAGGCCCTCGGTGAACCAGCGGACGATCTCGCGGTGCGAGGCCTCGAAGACCTCGGGTCGCTCGACCGTGATCGCGGCGAGGGTGTTCACCGCGAAGAAGCGGCGGTAGTTCAGCTCGGCGTCGGCACGGCGCCAGTTGACCAGCTCGTAGCTCTGGCGGGCGTGCACGGTGCGGCCGGAGTCGCCGGGCTCGGCGGTGCCGGGCGCGATCGGCAGACGGTTCTCGTAGTAGTGCAGCTCGTCGCCGACGACCTCGAGCGCATCGAGCTCGCTGTCACTGTCGCCCTCCGAGGCCCCGTCGCCGAGGATCGGCACGCGCAGCTTGCCGGCGCCCGCCGCCCAGTCGATGTCGAAGGCCTCGGCGTAGCGGGAGTCGCGGCCGTGCTTCAGCAGGTCCCACCACCAGGCGTTCTCCACCGGCGTCGCGACGCCCATGTGGTTCGGCACGATGTCGATGAGGACGCCGAGGCCCTCCTTCCTCGCCGCCGCGGAGGCGTGGGCGAGGCCCTCGCCGCCGCCGCGGGCCGGGTCGACCTGCGAGTGGTCGACGACGTCGTAGCCGTGGTCCGAGCCGGGCTCGGCGGTCAGCAGCGGCGAGAAGTACAGCCAGTCGGCGCCGAGGGAGCGCACGTAATCGGCCACCGTCGCGGCCTCGTCGAGATCGAAGCCGGAGCGGATCTGGAGTCGGTAGGTGGAGGCGGGCAGTCGCAACGTCAGGCTCCTGTCGAGGGTGCGGTCGCGGAGTCGGTCGACTCCTCGTGAGGGCTGGTGTGGCCCGTGGTGGTGATGGTCGGGATGGCCGAGGTGGCGGCGAGCGAGGCCAGCGAGGCCGCGACCGAGTGGTCGACCTCGGGCTCGGGGGCGCTGTGCTCCTGGAGGATCACGAGCGACTTCGCCTGCACGGTGAGGAGCGCGCCGGCGGGACGCGGGACCGAGTCGGCCTCGGCACCGGCGGTGTCGACCAGGACGGCCCACTCCACTGCGTACTCGTCGCTCGGGATGGTGAACTCCACGTCCACGTCGTCGGCGTTGAAGTAGAGCAGGAAGCTGTCGTCGACGACCGGCTGGCCGCGCTCATCGCGCTCGCGGATGCCGTTGCCGTTGAGGTAGATGCCGACCGAGCGGTCCAGGCCCGAGTCCCAGTCCGACGGCGTCATCTCGGTGCCGTCCGCCTTGAACCAGACGATGTCCGGCAGCGGCTCGCCGGTGCCGCGGAGGACCGGGCGCCCGTCGAAGAAGCGGCCGCGGCGGAACGTCGGGTGCTCGGCGCGGAGCCGGATCAGCGCCGCGGTGAACTCCACCAGCGGCCGGTCCGCCTTCTCCCAGTCGATCCAGGTCAGCTCGCTGTCCTGGGCGTAGGTGTTGTTGTTGCCGTTCTGGGTGCGGCCGAGCTCGTCGCCGTGCAGGATCATCGGCACGCCCTGCGAGATCAGCATCGTCGCGAGGAAGTTGCGCTGCTGGCGGGCGCGCAGGCCGAGGACCTTCGGGTCGTCGGTGGGGCCCTCGGCGCCGTGGTTCCAGGAGCGGTTGTGCGACTCGCCGTCGTTGCCGTCCTCGCCGTTGGCGTCGTTGTGCTTCTCGTTGTAGGAGACGAGGTCGCGCAGGGTGAAGCCGTCGTGCGCGGTGACGAAGTTGATCGAGGCGACCGGGTAGCGGCCGGAGCGCGCGTAGAGGTCGGCCGAGCCGGTGAGCCGCGAGGCGAACTCGCCCAGGGTCGAGGGCTCGCCGCGCCAGAAGTCGCGGACGGTGTCGCGGTACTTCCCGTTCCACTCCGTCCACTGCGGCGGGAAGTTGCCGACCTGGTAGCCGCCGGGGCCGACGTCCCACGGCTCGGCGATCAGCTTGACCTGCGAGACCACCGGGTCCTGCTGGACGAGCTCGAAGAAGGTGGAGAGCCGGTCGACGTCGTAGAACTCGCGGGCCAGCGCCGAGGCGAGGTCGAAGCGGAAGCCGTCGACGCGCATCTCGGTCACCCAGTAGCGCAGCGAGTCCATGATCAGCTGCAGCGAGTGCGGGTGGCGCACGTTGAGGGTGTTCCCGGTGCCGGTGTAGTCCATGTAGTAGCGCTTGTCGTCGTCGACCAGGCGGTAGTACGCCTCGTTGTCGATGCCGCGGAACGACAGCGTCGGGCCGAGGTGGTTGCCCTCCGCGGTGTGGTTGTAGACCACGTCGAGGATGACCTCGATGCCGGCCGCGTGCAGGGCCTTCACCATGCTCTTGAACTCCTGGACCTGCTGGCCCAGGTCGCCGGTGGCGGTGTAGGTGTTCTGCGGCGCGAAGAAGCCGATCGTGTTGTAGCCCCAGTAGTTCGAGAGGCCCTTCTCGATCAGCGTCGAGTCGTTGACGAACTGGTGCACCGGCATCAGCTCGAGGGCGGTGATGCCGAGGTGCTTGAGGTGCGCGATCACGGCGGGGTGGGCGACGCCGGCGTAGGTGCCGCGCAGCTCCTCCGGCACGTCGGGGTGGCTCTTGGTGAGCCCCTTCACGTGCGCCTCGTAGATCACGGTGCTGTCGTACGAGGTGCGCGGACGGCGGTCGCCGGCCCAGTCGAAGAACGGGTTGATGACGACGCCCATCATCATGTGCGGCGCCGAGTCCTCGTCGTTGGTCGAGTCCGGGTCGCCGAAGGTGTACGAGAAGAGCGACTGGTCCCAGTCGATCTCGCCCGAGACGGCCTTCGCGTACGGGTCCAGCAGCAGCTTGTTCGGGTTGCAGCGGTGTCCGCCGGCCGGGTCGTACGCGCCGTGGACGCGGTAGCCGTAGCGCTGGCCGGGCTGGACCTGCGGGAGGTAGCAGTGCCAGACGTAGGCGTCCGACTCGAGCACCTCGACGCGCGTCTCGGTGCCGTCCTCCTCGAAGAGGCACAGCTCGACGCGCTCGGCGGCCTCGCTGAAGAGAGCGAAGTTCGTGCCGCTTCCATCGAAGGTGGCGCCCAAGGGGTAGGCGGTTCCGGGCCAGGTCTCCACGAGACTCCTCTGAGTTCTGGTCTCGGGCGATCCGGGGGAGGCCGACGGGCGGTCTGCGGATGCCCGACGTCGGGGGTGATGGTCCGTCACCTTCGCGACGGACCGACTGCCCAGCTTAGCGAGAGGCTCCTCCCGCGCTTCCGGGGAGGCCACGCTCAGACAGTACGGACCCCGCCGATCCGCGGCGAGGGCTGGACCGGTCGCCGCGCATCCAGTAGAGATCCGCCGTTCTCGGGGCTCAGTGCGAGCCGATCCGCTTCCGCAGCAGGTCGATCCGCGCCTGCAGCTGGGTCACGCTCGCCTGCGCGACCGCGGGCCCGCCGCAGAGCCGGCGCAGCTCGGTGTGCACCTGGCCGTGGGTCTCCCCCGTGTTGCGCGCCCAGAGCCCGACCAGCGAGTTCAGCAGGCTGCGCTGCTCCTTGAGCGTGCGGTAGAGCGGCGCGGGGATCTCGCTCTCCTTCGCCTCCACCGGAGCCTGCGCCCCGTGAGCGCCGGCGCGCCCGCCCGCGCGCTTCGCCTGCCGCTGCTGGCGGTGCTGCAGCAGCTCGCGCACCTGCTCCGGCTCGAGCAGACCGGGAAGGCCGATGAAGTCGAGCTCCTCCTCGCTCTCGACCTCCACCTCCATGCCGAACTCCGCGCCCTCGTACATCACGCGGTCGAAGGTGGCGGCCGAGCCGAGCGACTCGAAGCGGCCCTCCTCGAGCAGGTCGGAGGAGGCCTTGGCCTCGCGCTCCGCGTCGGCCATCAGGTCGGCCTCGGGGTACTCCTCGTCGTCCGAGACGCGGCGGTCGAGGGCGTGGTCGCGCTGCTGCTCCATCGAGCCCGCGAGCGCGAGCAGCCCCGGCACGTTGGGCAGGAAGATCGAGGCGGTCTCGCCGCGGCGCCGGGCACGGACGAAGCGCCCGATCGCCTGCGCGAAGAACAGCGGGGTCGAGGCGGAGGTGGCGTAGACGCCGACGGCCAGGCGCGGCACGTCCACGCCCTCCGACACCATCCGCACGGCGACCATCCACCGGCTGTCGCCCTTGGAGAACTCCTCGATCCGGTCGCTCGCCTCCTTCTCGTCGGAGAGGACGACGGTGACGGGCTGGCCGCTGATCTCGCGGAGCATCGCCGCGTAGGCGCGCGCCGCGTAGTGGTCGGTCGCGATGACGAGGCCGCCGGCGTCGGGGATCCCGCGGCGCACCTCGGTCAGCCGGGTGTTCGCCGCGCGCAGGACCGAGGGGATCCACTCCCCCTTGGGGTCGAGCGCCGTCCGCCAGGCCTGCGAGGTGATGTCCTTGGTGTTGCCCTCGCCGAGCCGCGCCTCCATCTCGTCGCCGGCCTTCGACTTCCAGCGCATCTGGCCGGCGTAGACCATGAAGAGCACCGGCCGGACGACGCCGTCGGCGAGCGCGCGGCCGTAGCCGTAGGCGTAGTCGGTCAGCGAGGTGCGGATGCCCTCCTGGTCGGGCAGGTAGCTGACGAACGGGATGGGCGCGGTGTCGGAGCGGAACGGGGTCCCGGTGAGCGAGAGCCGGCGGGCGGCCGGCTCGAAGGCCTCGCGGATCGCGTCGCCCCAGCTCAGCGCGTCGCCGCCGTGGTGCACCTCGTCGAGGATGACCAGCGAGCGGCCGGAGAGGGTCAGCTCGCGGTGCAGCTCGGGCCGCACGGCGACCTGCGCATAGGTGATGGCGACGCCGTGGTAGTGCTTGGCGTGCCGGCCCATCCGGTTGGTGAAGGTGGGGTCGAGCCGGATGCCGACGCGGTGCGCCGCCTCGGCCCACTGGCGCTTGAGGTGCTCTGTCGGGGCGACGACGGTGATGCGGTCGACGGTGCGGTTGTGCAGCAGCTCGGCGGCCAGGCGGAGGGCGAACGTCGTCTTGCCGGCGCCGGGCGTCGCGGCCGCGAGGAAGTCCCGCGGCTCGTGCTGGAAGTAGGCCTCGAGGGCCTCCGCCTGCCAGGCCCGCAGCTTGTTCGCGGTGCCCCACGGCGCCCTGCCGGGGAACGACGGGGACAGGTGCTCCGCGGCGGAGGTGCCGACCTGATGACCGAAGTTCGAGGGACTGTTCACGTGGACCGAGGCTAGCCGACACCTCCGACGCCGGGCGCCGGTCCGCGCACCCGCGGGGCAGGGCCCGGCGTGTCGGGATCGTCCGGGCGACGGACCCCCTCCGCCCGCTCGGAGCGCAGAATGGAGGGATGGTCGAGCAGCGTCATCCGTGGTCCCGCTACGTCGCCCTGGGCGACTCCTTCACCGAGGGGATCGGCGATCCCGAGCCCTCCAGCCCCGGCGGTCACCGCGGCTGGGCCGACCGCGTCGCGGAGGTGCTCGGCAGTCAGAACGACGACTTCGCCTACGCGAACCTGGCCGTGCGCGGGCGGCTGCTGCAGCAGATCGTCGACGAGCAGATCGAGCCCGCTCTCGCGCTGCGCCCGGACCTGATCACCATCTCCGCGGGCGGCAACGACGTCATCCGTCCCGGCACCGACCCGGACGACATCGCCCGCCGCTTCGAGGAGGGACTGGCGCGGCTGCGCTCCGACGGCGCGACGGTGGTGCTCTTCACCGGCGTCGACGTCAGCTTCTCCCCCGTCTTCGCGCGGATCCGCGGCAAGGTGGCCATCTTCAACGAGAACCTCCGCGCGCTCGCCGAGCGCTACGACTGCATCGTCGCCGACCAGTGGTCGCTGCAGGAGATCCAGGACGTGCGGATGTGGGCGCCGGACCGCCTGCACCTCAACCCGCACGGCCACCACGAGGTGGCGCGGATGGTGCTGAAGGCCCTCAACGTCGAGAACACCCTCCGCCCGTTCGCTCCGGAGCCGGCGCCGACGCCGACCTGGCGGGCCGCCCGCCGCGAGGACGCGAAGTGGGCCCGCGAGTACCTCGTCCCGTGGGTGCTGCGCCGGGTGCGCCACCAGTCCTCCGGCGACTTCATCACCGCCAAGCGGCCGGACGCCGGCCCCTACCTGCAGCGCCCGCCCGAGTCGATCCCCGGCACCCCCGTCCCCGGCAACGCGACCCCCGAGGAGGTCGCCGCCGACATCGCGACGGCCGGCGTCCGCATCGTCGTCGACGACACCGACTCGTAGGCGGCCCCTGCTGGTCGCGGAGCCGCGCAACGGCGCCGTTGCATGCTGGTCGCGGAGCCGCGCAGCGGCGCCGTTGCATGCTGGTCGAGTAGCCGCGCAGCGGCGTATCGAGACCCACCCTGCTGAGCAACGTGGATCTCGATACGCCCTCTGCGCGGGCTACTCGATCAGCAAGGAAGCGGCGTCGCGCGACCCGCCTAGCCGAAGAGCTCGCCCGGATTCGTCACGCGCCAGCCGAACCCCGGGTCCTCGATGGTCCCGTCCGCGACGAGCGGCACCGGGTACGCCTGCCCGTTGACGGCCACGTTCACGGTCCCGACCTCCTGCCCGTCCGCGACGACCTCCACCGGATCGAGGGACACGCTCGTGGTGACGGTCGTCGCACCCCAGACCAGGAGCGACTGCGCCTCGCTGCTCTCCGCCACCGCCGACTCGCCCCAGGCGCTGGTGTAGCTGCCGAAGTCCTGCCCCTCCTCGGTCAGCGTCACCGTCCGGAAGCCCGCCTCGACGGTCGGGATCAGCGTCAGGACGTCCGCCGCGAGCTGCGGATGCGTCCGAGCACCGACCACGACGCCGACGAGCGTCACCGGCCGTCCCTCGACCGTGGTGTCGAGCGAGAACAGCAGGCACGCGCCGGCCTCGTCGGTCGTGCCGGTCTTGATCCCGTCCACGCCGGCCTGCCCGAGGAGCTTGTTGGTGTTCTCCACCGTCCCCACGCCCGGGATCACCGCGGAGGGCATCGCCACGATCGGCGCGAGCACCGGATCCCCGATCAGCAGCTCGCCGAGCACCACCATCTCGAGCGTGGTGCTCACCGTCGCCGGCGACAGCCCGCTCGTGTCGGCGACCACCGTGCCGGTGAGCCCGCGCTCGTCCAGCCAGGTGCGGGCGGCGGCGAGGTAGCCCTCCTCCGAGCCGAAGGCCCAGACGGCGAGCGACTTCGCGTAGTTGTTGGCCGAGGGCAGCATCAGCACGGTCAGCGCCTCGCGCTCCGTGAGCTCCAGCCCGGCCGAGACCGGCGCGACCGAGCCGTTCTCGGCCACGGAGTCGTTGTAGTAGCCGACGTCCGTGCTCGTGAACGCGATCGTCTCGCCGTCCGTCCCCTCCGCGATCGGCTTCGCCGACAGCACCACCAGCGCCGTCACCACCTTCGCGATGCTGCCGATCGGCAGCTGCCCGGTCGAGCCGTAGGTGGAGAGCATCCCGCCGTCCGCCGGCCCCTGCACGCCCACCGCCGAGATCGCCCCGGCGCCGTAGGACGGCCACGCGACCGCGGGCGCGTCGATCACCGTGGGCGGCGTCTCCTGCACGACCGCCGTCGCGACGGGCAGCTCGGCTCCGGCCGCGTTCGCGGCGTACGCGCCGCTCGCGCTGACGAGCACCGCCGCGAGGACGACGCCGATCACGGCGAGCGGACGCGGGCGGCGCCGCCGGGGTGCCTCCGGCGCGGGCGCAGCCGTGACGCTGCCCACGACGTCGATCGGCGAGCGGTCGGGGCGCGTCGGAGAAGTCACCCGGTCATCGTAGGCGGACCCCCGCCGGACACCGCGGAGGCGGCGCGGGGCTGCCGCCCGCCGTTCCGCACCGCCTGTTCGGAGCAGACGGCTCCGCCCAGTCGACTCAGCGCCCCCGCGTCAGCGCCCACAGTGCGACGGCGCTCGCCGAGGCCACGTTCAGCGAGTCCACGCCGTGCAGCATCGGGATGGTCACCACGGTGTCGGCCGCGTCCAGTGCCGCCCGGCTCAGCCCGTCACCCTCGGCCCCCAGCACGATCGCCACGCGCTCGGGCCGGTCGGCCGCGTACTCGTCCAGCGGCACCGCGTCCGGCGCGAGTGCCAGCGCGGCGACCGAGAACCCCGCGGCGAGCAGCTCGGTCCGCGCCGGCCCCCACTCCGGGATCCGCGTCCACGGCACCTGCATCACCGTGCCCATGCTCACCCGCACGCTCCGCCGGTAGAGCGGGTCCGCGCAGCGCGGGCTCACCAGCACCGCATCGGCCCCCATCCCGGCAGCCGCGCGGAAGACGGCGCCGACGTTGGTGTGGTCGACGAGGTCCTCGAGGATGACGACGAGCCGCGCGTCCTCGAGCAGCGACGCCATCGACGGCAGCTCCGGACGCCGCATCGACGCGAGCGCCCCGCGGTGCAGATGGAACCCGGTCAGCTCCTCGATCATCGCGTCCGGCCCGACGAACACCGGCACGTCCGGGAAGCGCTCGAGCACCTCCGCCGCATCCGGCAGCCGCTTCTCCTGCACCAGCACCGACTTCGGCACGTGCCCGGCGTCGAGCGCGCGGACGATCACCTTCGACGACTCCGCGATGTAGAGGCCGCCCTCGGGCTCGAGCACCCGGCGCAGCGCCACGTCGGTCAGGCGGTGGTAGTCGGCCAGGAGCGGGTGGTCGAGGTCCTCGATGTGCACGATCGGCATCCCGGAACCCTAGGGCACGGCGCGGTCTAAACTGGCCGATGGAGTGCCCGCGTGCGCGGGTGTCCGAGGGAGGCGTGGATGGAGTCGGGTCCGACACCGATCGCCGACGGCAGCAGTGCCGATCAGGCCGACGAGCAGCAGGCCGATCTGCAGCGGGCCGACGAGCAGCGCTCCGCCGCCCTCGATCGCACCGTCGAGCTCCTGGCCGGCCGCCGCATCGCCGCCGTCACCGGCGCGGGCGTGAGCACCGACTCCGGCATCCCCGACTACCGCGGCGCGGGAGCCCCCGTCCGCAGCCCGATGACCTACTCCCAGTTCGTCGCGGACCCCGACTACCGCCGCCGCTACTGGGCCGGCAGCCAGCTCGGCTGGCGCCGCTTCACCGCCACGCTGCCCAACGACGGCCACCGCGCCCTCGCCCGGCTCGAGGAGCGCGGCCTGCTCACCGGCGTCGTCACCCAGAACGTCGACGGCCTGCACGTGCGCGCCGGCTCGCAGCGCGTCGTCGACCTGCACGGCTCCGCCGACCGGGTCCGCTGCATGACCTGCGGCCAGTACTTCGCCCGCGACGCGATCGCGGAGCGCATCGAGGCGCTCAACCCCTGGCTCGACGACCCCGACATCTCCTCGCTCAACCCCGACGGCGACGCCGAGGTGCACGACGTCTCGGCGATGACCGTCCCCGAGTGCACGGTCTGCGGCGGGATCCTCAAGCCCGACATCGTCTTCTTCGGCGAGTTCATCCCGACCGAGCGGTTCGAGGAGGCGCGCGCCATCGTCGCGGGCGCCGACGCGCTGCTCGTGGCGGGCTCGTCGCTCGTCGTCAACTCCGGCATCCGCTTCCTCGAGATCGCCCGGCGCGCGAAGATGCCGATCGTCATCGTCAACCGCGGCACCACCAAGGGCGACTCGCGGGCCGGCATCAAGATCGACGGCGGCACGAGCGAGGTCCTCCGCGCCCTCGCCGAGCGCCTCCCGTCGCGCTGACCCACCGCTCCCCCACCACCCGAGAGGCCCTCGTGACCCAGCTCACCCTCGTCCGGCACGGCCAGACCGACTGGAACGCCGCCCGCCGCATCCAGGGCGCGAGCGACATCCCGCTCAACGACACCGGCCGCTCGCAGGCCCGGGCCGCCGCCCGGCTGCTGCGCGAGCGCGACTGGGACGTCGTCGTCGCCAGCCCGCTCCAGCGCGCGCACGAGACCGGGGCGATCATCGCCCGCGGTCTCGGCCTGCCCGAGCCCGAGGTCGTCGAGGGCGTCGCCGAGCGCGCCTACGGCGAGGCGGAGGGCATGACCGGCGACGAGCTCCGCGAGCTCTTCCCCGGCGGCATCGAGGGCGCCCGCATCCCCGGCTGCGAGACCCGCGCCCAGGTCGTCGAGCGCGCCACGGCCGCGCTGCTCGAGATCGCCGAGCGCTTCCCGGAGCAGCGCGTGATCGTCGCGACGCACGGCGCCGTCATCGGCAGCCTGCTCCGCGCCCTCAGCGAGGACGAGCTGCCGGCCCAGGGCACGACCGTCGGCAACGGCTCGCGGCACGACTTCGCGATCGTCGACGGCGCCCTGCAGATCGTCGCGGTCGACGACTCCGGCGACGTGGTCGTCGTCGACGCCGACCTGCAGTCCGACCTGGACGACGTGCTCAGCCCGAGCGCACCCGCCTGACGCCCGGCCCGGGCGCCGCTCAGCGCCCGACGCTCGTCAGCAGCTCCAGCAGCACCCGCGCGGAGTCGCGCCACGAGTACGCCGCCGCCCGCTTCCGCGCCTTCGCCGACAGCTCCCGCCAGCGCTCCGCGTCCTCGAGCGAGCGCACGCCCTCGGCGATGCCCTTCGCGCTCGACGGATCCACGTAGACCGCCGCGTCGCCGCCGATCTCGCGGAAGATCGGGATGTCGCTGACGACGACCGGGGTGCCGAGCGCCATCGCCTCGACCAGCGGGATGCCGAAGCCCTCGTCCCGGCTCGCGGTCACCAGCGCCGTCGCGCGCGCGAGCGCCTCGCGGTAGGAGGCGTCGTCCGCCCCCTGGTGGAAGACCAGCTTCGCCGTCGGCGCGAGCGAGCGGAGGGTCTCCACCGTCTCGTCGCTCGCCCGGCTCATCAGGTGCAGCTCGTAGTCGGGCAGCAGCCGCATCGCCCGCGCCAGCGACTCCACGTTCTTGTAGGGCATGAACGAGCCCATGTAGACGAGCGAGCGCGCGTCCGAGCGGTCCGGCAGCGCCGCCGCGAGGGCTGCGCTCGCCTCGTCCGGCGCCGTCGCCGCGTTCGGCACCACGACGACCGGCCGGGTCGTCAGCCGGTGCGTGCGGAGCAGCCCGCGGGTCGTCTCGGACACCGTCACGATCGCGTCGGCGCGCTGCAGCAGGCGCCGCTGCGGCCACCACGCCAGGTGGTAGAGCCGCCAGAGCCCGCGCACCGGCAGCGGAAGGTCGCGCGGCGGTGTGCGGTGGCGGTAGTAGATCAGGTCGTGCACGGTCAGCACGAGCTTGTAGCGCCGGCCGAGCGAGCCCATCGTCTGCATCGGCGAGAACACCACGTCGGGCCGCAGCCGGTTCACCAGCAGCGCCACGAACGGCTCGAACGGCCCGGTCGGCGAGGTGACCTTCTCCCACGGCAGATCCGGCAGCATCGTCCGCTGCCGGCGGTCGCTGATCAGCATCGTCACGTCGTGCAGCTTCGCCAGCTCGGCCACGATCTCCGCGGTGTAGCGGCTGATGCCGTCGTGGCGCTCGAGCCGGGTGTACCGGCAGTCGACGACGATCCTCATCGGTCGATCCCCTCGTCCAGGGCCGCGCGGAGGACGGCGGCCGCCTCGTCCGGCGTCTCGTAGTGGATGAGGTGCCCGACCCCGTCGATCACGTGCAGGCGGGCGTGCGGCAGCGCCTCGAGCAGTCGGTACTGCGCGGAGAGCGGGGTGATGTCGTCCTGCGCCGCGGCGATCAGCAGCGTCGGCACCGCGATCCGCGCGGCGTACTGGCTGACGTCGTGCGAGACCGAGGCGCGGAACGCCTCCAGCACCGTGTCGCGCGAGGCGAAGGCGCTGAAGTAGCGGTCGTGCTGGTCGTGCACGAAGCGGCGCAGCGGCCCGTCCTTGGTCTTCACCATCGCGAGGCTCATCACCCGCACGATCAGCGGATCGCCGAGCAGGCGCAGCCCGAGCGGGCGCGGCAGCACCGCCCCGAGGCGGTAGTAGAGCACCGCGAGCCGGGTCAGCACCCCGCGCGGGCCGGCCAGGGCCGGCGCGGCGATCGGATTGACGAGCACGAGCAGCGGCGTCTCCAGCCCGCCCGCGACGGCCGCCGCGGAGACGATCGAGCCGAAGGAGTGCCCGAGCACGACCGCGCTCCCCCGCAGCCCGAGCGCGTCCAGGAACTCGCCGAGCCAGGCCGCATAGCCCTCGACGTCGTGCGCGTGCGCCGTCATCGGCGGCGACGCGCCGAAGCCGGGCAGGTCGGGCGCGATCACGCGGGCGTCCGCGCCGCCCGCGAGCAACCGCGCGATCACCGGCTCCAGCCCGTGGTGCTCGCCGCGGAATCCGTGCACCAGGACCAGCACGGTCCCGGCGTCGGGGTCGCCGTAGCTCCAGTAGGCGGTGGTGGCCCCGGCGACGTCGACGGCGCTCTCGCTGATGGCGAGTCGCCCGAGGTCGGCGGCGTAGGGGGAGGCTATGGTCATGACGGTCCCCATCGTAGGGAAAGCCCGTCGAACTTCCCGCCGCAACGCCTTGCGGGCCCTCGATCCGAGCCGCAAGCATGAAGGCGCGTTCGCACGCGACGCACCGCCCGTCCCCCGTCCTCCGCTCCGATCCCGGTGCGGCGCCGGTCATCCGCTCAGGCAGCAGCAGAAGGAGCACCGTGAGCTTCACGTCCCCGATCCAACTCCCCGGGCTCGCCCTCGATCCGCAGTGGTACCGCAGGGCCGTGTTCTACGAGGTCATGATCCGGTCGTACTACGACTCGAACGGAGACGGCGCCGGCGACATCAACGGCCTGGCGTCCAAGCTCGACTACCTGCAGTGGCTCGGCATCGATGCGCTCTGGCTGCCGCCCTTCTACATGTCGCCGCTGCGCGACGGCGGCTACGACGTCTCCGACTTCAAGGCGATCCTCCCCGAGTTCGGCACCATGGAGGACTTCCGCGAGCTGGTCCGCAAGGCCCACGAGCGCAACATGCGCATCGTGATGGACTTCCCGCTCAACCACACCAGCGACCAGCACGAGTGGTTCCAGCAGTCGCGCTCCGACCCCGAGGGTCCCTACGGCGACTTCTACGTCTGGAACGACACCGACGACAAGTACCCGGACATCCGGATCATCTTCGTCGACACCGAGGACTCGAACTGGGCCTTCGACGCCGAGCGCCGCCAGTTCTACTTCCACCGCTTCTTCTCGCACCAGCCCGACCTCAACTTCGAGAACCCGGCCGTGCACGAGGCCATCCACGACGTCGTCAAGTTCTGGCTCGACCTCGGTGTCGACGGCATCCGGCTCGACGCGATCCCCTACCTCTACGAGTCCGACGAGGGCAACGGCGAGG
The DNA here is from genome assembly GCF_022815545.1 of Rathayibacter sp. VKM Ac-2928. NCBI lineage: Bacteria > Bacillati > Actinomycetota > Actinomycetes > Micrococcales > Microbacteriaceae > Rathayibacter > Rathayibacter sp. VKM Ac-2928. The sequence continues at coordinate 337,870 of NZ_JALGRU010000004.1, read as the reverse complement.
GCGAGCCGCCCACGCACGACTTCATCAAGAACCTGCGGACGATGGTCGACCGCGACTACCCCGGCCGCATCCTGATCGCCGAGGCGAACCAGTGGCCGCGCGAGGTCGCGGCGTTCTTCGGCACCGAGGAGGAGCCGGAGTGCCACATGGCCTTCGACTTCCCGGTCATGCCGCGCATCTTCTACTCCCTCCGCGCGCAGACCGCGAACGAGCTGAAGAAGGTGCTCTCCGAGACCTTCGACATCCCCTCCGGCGCGGCCTGGGGCGTCTTCCTCCGCAACCACGACGAGCTCACCCTCGAGATGGTCTCGGAGGAGTACCGCCAGGCGATGTACGGCTGGTACGCCTACGACCCGCGGATGCGCTCCAACATCGGCATCCGCCGCCGGCTGGCGCCGCTGCTCGACAACTCGCGCGCCGAGCTCGAGCTGATCAACGCCCTGCTCTTCTCGCTCGCCGGCAGCCCGTTCCTCTACTACGGGGACGAGATCGGCATGGGCGACAACATCTGGCTGAACGACCGCGACGCCTCGCGCACCCCGATGCAGTGGACCCCGGACCGCAACGCCGGCTTCTCGGCCGCCGACCCGGGCAAGCTCGTCCAGCCGATCGTGCAGTCGCTCGTCTACCACTACAACCAGGTCAACGTGGAGGCGCAGCTCGCCCAGTCGCGCTCGCTGCTGCACTGGATGCGGAACGTCCTGCACGTGCGCCGCGGCCACCCCGCCTTCGGCCTCGGCTCGATGCGCGTCCTCGAGACCGACCACGAGTCGGTGCTCGCCTTCGTCCGCGACTACGCCGGCTCCGGTACCGCGATGGGCGACCAGCCGGAGGAGGTGCTCTGCGTCTTCAGCTTCAACCACAACCCGGTCTCGGTGACGATCACCGACCCCGAGAACCCCGGCTCGACGCTGACCGATCTCTTCGGCGGCGGCCGCTTCCCCGGCTTCTCCGAGGACGGCTCGCTGACGATGACGCTCGGCACCCAGGGCTTCTTCTGGCTGCACGTCGCGAAGGCCGGCCAGGCCCGCGAGGGTCTCACCCGCTGATCCGGCCTTCGCCCGCCCGACCGCGCAGCACGCCGCGGGGCCTCCCGACGATGTCGGAGGCCCCGCCTAGGCTGTCGGCGTGAGCACCACCGAGACGAACCAGGCACCGACGCTCTTCGACGAGACCCTCCTCGACGAAGCCGGGTCCACCGGCGGGTCCGTAGGTGCGTCGGAGAGGTCGGAAGGCTCCGACGGCGCCCGCTGGTACGACCGTCTCGCCGTCTTCGACCTCGAGACCACCGGCATCGACGTCCGCACCAGCCGCATCGTCACCGCGCACGTCGGCGTGATCGACGCCGACGGCACCCCGGTCGAGGGCACGACCTGGCTCGCCGATCCCGGCGTCGAGATCCCGGCCGGCGCCAGCGCCGTGCACGGCATCAGCACCGAGCACGCCCGCGAGCACGGCCGCCCCGCTGGCGAGGTCGTCGCCGAGGTGTCGGAAGCGCTCCGCTCGCTCCTGGCCCGCGGCATCCCCGTCGTCATCTACAACGCCCCCTACGACCTCTCGCTGCTCGCCTTCGAGGCGCGCCGCTGGGGCGTCCCGGTGCTGATCGACCCGAGTCCCGTCATCGACCCGCTCGTCATCGACAAGGCGGTCGACCGCTACCGCAAGGGCAAGCGCACACTGGTCCAAGCCGCGCTGCACTACGGCGTCCCGCTGACCGAGGCGCACGACGCCGGCGCCGACGCGATCGCCGCGGGCCGCGTCGCCCAGGCCCTCGGCCGCGCCTTCACCGAGGAGCTCGGCGGCGGTGCCGACGCGCTGCACGCCCTGCAGATCGACTGGTGCCGCACCCAGGCCGAGTCGTTCCAGGAGTACATGCGCCGCGTCCGCGACGAGAGCTTCGTCGCCGACGGCGCCTGGCCCGTCCGGCACTGAGCGTCCGGTAGCGACCTCTCGGCACTGATGTCGCGGCTCAGGTGAGCGTGCGACCCTCCGCGAGCAGCGCCACGTACTGCGCAATCCGCCGCTCCCGCGTCTCCGGCCGCTTCAGCTGCGACAGCCGGAAGAGGAACGCGAAGCGCTTCTGCCCGCCGACCGTCGCGAAGAAGGCGGCGGCCGCCGGATCCGCGGCCAGTGCCGCCGTGAAGTCGTCCGGCACCACCGCGTCGCGCTGCCGGTAGGCGGCCTCCCAGCGCCCGTCCGCCCGCGCCCGCTCCACCTCGGCGAGTCCGGCCGGCAGCATCCGGCCCTCCTCGAGCAGCCGCGCCACGTGGTCGCGGTTCACCTTCGACCAGGGGCTCGCCCGGCGCCGCGGTGTGAACGCCTGCAGCTTGAACTGCTCGTCGAACGCGCCCGCCTGCCCGTCGATCCAGCCGTGGCAGAGCGCGACGTCGAGCGCCTCCGCGTAGGTGATGCCCGGGTCGACGGCCGCCTTCTTCCGCAGCTTCAACCGCACACCGCCCGGGTCCGGCTCACCGCGGAGGTAGGCGTCCCACTCCTCGGGCGTCGTGAGCGGCAGGATCGGCTTGTCGGCGAAGGACACCATCCCCGGACGCTACCGCCTCTCGGCCCGCCGCGTCACGGGCCCGGAACCGGTGATGCCGTCACGAGGACATCCGGCGGCCCCCGCGCGCAACCGCTCGACCGCTGCCCCGCGCTGCGCTGGGATCGGAGGACAGCGGGACCACCCGGGTCCCCGGCGAGGAGCAGTCATGCCCACCATCCGCACGGTCACCGTCCTCGGCAGCGGAGTCCTCGGCTCCCAGATCGCGTTCCAGGCCGCCTTCCACGGCTTCGCCGTCACCAGCTACGACGTCACCGACGAGGTGCTCGACGCCGCGCGCGAGCGCTTCCGCGGGCTCGCCGGCGTCTACGAGTCGGCGCAGGTCTCCGGAGGGATGCCCGGCGGCGCCGCCGCGGCCCTCGAGTCGCTGCGCCTCACCTCCGACCTCGCCGAGGCCGTCGCCGACGCCGACCTCGTGATCGAGGCCGTCCCCGAGGACCTCGCGCTCAAGCAGGAGCTCTACGGCCGCCTCGGCGCGCTCGCCCCCGAGCGGACGATCTTCGCGACCAACTCCTCGACGCTGCTCCCCAGCGATCTGAAGGAGTCGACCGGCCGCCCCGACCGCTTCCTCGCCCTGCACTACGCCAACCACGTCTGGGTGCAGAACACCGCCGAGATCATGGGCACGGCCGACACCGCCCCGGCCGTCGTCGACGCCGTCGTCGCCTTCGCCGTCGAGAGCGGACTCGAGCCGATCCGCCTGCAGAAGGAGAAGGCCGGCTACCTGCTCAACTCGCTGCTGGTGCCGCTCCTGAACGCCGCGAGCGGCCTCCTGATGGGCGGCTACGCCGACCCCGAGACCATCGACAAGACCTGGCGGATCGGCACCGGTGCCCCGCTCGGCCCCTTCCAGATCTTCGACGTCATCGGCCTCAACACCGCCTACCACGTCGCCGTCGCCGCCCCCGACGAGGCCTCGCAGGCCTTCGCCGCCCACCTCAAGACCGAGTACCTCGACCAGGGCAGGCTCGGCACCGCCACCGGCGAGGGCTTCTACCGCTACTGATCCGCGCGGCGACCGATCTGCGGGCGCGGTCGATCTCGATACTCCCGCTTCGCGGGCTACTCGATCAGCAGGGAAAGGCGGGCCGCGCAAGCGAGACGAGCGCGCTGCACATGCTGGTCGAGTAGCCGCGCAGCGGCGTATCGAGACCCGCCGTCGTCAGCAGGCCGGGACTGCAGACTCGACTTCTGACGACAGCGGATCTCGAGACGCCCGTTCCGCGGGCTACTCGATCAGCAGGGGGGGAACGACGAAGGGCCCCCGACCGCGAGGTCGAGGGCCCTTCGGAGGCGGGAGACCGGAGCCTACTTGCCGAAGTTCTTGTAGCGCGAGTTGAACTTCTCGACGCGGCCGGCCGAGTCCATGATGCGCTGCTTGCCCGTGTAGAACGGGTGCGAGGCGGACGAGATCTCGACGTCGATGACGGGGTACGTGACGCCGTCGAGCTCGATCGTCTTGCTGCTGGTCGCCGTCGAGCGGGTGAGGAAGGTCTCACCGGAGGCGAGGTCGCGGAACACGATGGCCTCGTACTTGGGGTGGATGTCGGTCTGCATGATCGTGTCCTGTCGCTTGTGGTCCTGAACCGCGCCTGTCGTCGACGGGTGCGGGTGGATGAGTGGCGGGCGCACCGCGAACGGGCCCGAACCAGCTACCGAGAATAGCAGACCGCCGCCGCCACGGGGAGGTGCGGCACGCGGTCGCGCGAGCCCGCGCTCAGCGGGCGCGGGCCGAGTAGCGCCCGTTCTCGTGCGTCAGCGCGATGTCGAGCCCGAAGGCGTCCGCGAGGGTCGCCTCGGTGAGCGCCTCGGCCAGCGGGCCGGCGGCGACGACGGCGCCGTCGCGCAGCAGCAGCGCGTGCGTGAACCCGGCCGGGATCTCCTCGACGTGGTGGGTCACCATCACGATCGCGGGCGAGGCCGGGTCCTGCGCGAAGCCGCCGAGCAGCTGCACGAGCTCCTCGCGGGCGCCGAGGTCGAGGCTGCCGGCCGGCTCGTCGAGCAGCAGCAGCTCGGGGTCGGTCATGATCGCGCGGGCGATCTGGACGCGCTTCTGCTCACCGTCGGAGAGCGTGCCGAAGGTGCGGTCGGCGAGGTGGTCGAGCTTCCACTCCACCAGGACGCGGCGCGCGCGGCGCTCGTCGATCTCGTCGTAGCCCTCGTTCCAGCGGCCGGTCACCGCGTAGGCGGCGGTCATCACGACGTCGAGCACCGTCTCGCCCGCGGGCAGGCGGCGCGCCATCGCGGTCGAGGCGTAGCCGATCCGGGGGCGCAGCTCGAAGACGTCGACGCGGCCGAGCGTCTCCTCGAGCAGGTGCGCCGAGCCGGTCGACGGATAGTTCTGCGCCGCGGCGATCTGCAGGATCGAGGTCTTCCCGGCTCCGTTGGAGCCGAGGATCACCCAGCGCTCCTCCTCGGACACGGTCCAGTCGACGTGGTCGAGGATCCGCTTGCCGTTCCGGACGAAGGACACATCGACGAACGAGACAACGCTGGGCATGCGGACCAGTCTAAAGGGAGCGGGCGGCGGGCTCAGACGAGCGAGTCGTAGATCGCACGGGTGTCCCGGGCGATCTGCGTCCAGCTGAAGTCGCTCTGCGCCCGGAGGCGGCCGGCCTCGCCCATCCGCTTCGCGGCGGCCGGATCGGCGACGACCTCGGCCATCGCGGCCGCGAGATCCGCGATGTAGCGCTCCGGATCCACCGGCGTGCCGGTGCCGTCCGTCACCTGCTCGATCGGCACCAGGCGCCCGGTGACGCCGTCGACGACGACCTCCGGGATGCCGCCGGTCGCGGTCCCGACGACCGCGGCGCCGCACGCCATCGCCTCGAGGTTCACGATGCCCAGCGGCTCGTAGATCGACGGGCAGACGAACGTGGTCGCGGCGGTCAGCACCGCGGAGAGCTGGTGGCGCGGCAGGTGGCGGTCGATCCAGACGACGCCGGTGCGCTCCTGCTGGAGCCCCCGCACCAGCGCGGTGACCTCGGCCATGATCTCGGGGGTGTCCGGGGCGCCGGCGCAGAGCACGAGCTGCACCTCCGGCGGCAGCATCGCGGCAGCGCGCAGCAGATAGGGCAGCCCCTTCTGCCGGGTGATCCGGCCCACGAAGACGACGGACGGACGCGACGGGTCGATGCCCAGCTCGGCGAGGACCGCCTCGTCCTCCACCGGGTGCCACGCGTCGAGGTCGATGCCGTTGTAGACCACGTGCACCTTCGCCGGGTCCAGGGCGGGGTACGAGCGGAGGATGTCGTTCCGCATCCCGCCGGAGACCGCGATCACCGCATCGGCGCTCTCGTACGCCTCGCGCTCGATCCAGCTCGAGACGCGGTAGCCGCCGCCGAGCTGCTCGGCCTTCCACGGGCGCAGCGGCTCGAGGCTGTGCGCCGAGACGACGTGCGGGATGCCGTGCAGCAGCTGCGCGAGGCGCCCGGCCGCGTTGGCGTACCAGGTGTGCGAGTGCACGAGATCGGCTCCGGCCGCGTCCTGGGCGATCTGGAGATCGACGCCCAGGGTCTGCAGCGCGCCGTTGGCCTGCGCCAGCTCGGCCGGCACCGGGTACGCGAACGCCCCCTCCTCGTCCCTCGGCGCGCCGAAGCAGCGCACCACGACCTCGATGTCGTGGCGGAGGGCCTTGGTGAGCTCGGCCACGTGCACGCCGGCTCCCCCGTACACCTCGGGCGGATATTCCTTGGTCAGCAGATCGACTCGCACACCCCGAACCGTAGTACAGCGCGATCCCCCGGCGACAGACGCATCCGCGCGGGTTCGCGGACCATCGCCAACCCCTACTGTGGAGCCATGCAGTCAAAGAAGATTTTCGGCATCGTCCTCGCGGGTGGCGAAGGCAAGCGGCTCATGCCCCTCACGGCGGACCGGGCCAAGCCCGCGGTGCCGTTCGGCGGGCAGTACCGTCTGATCGACTTCGCGCTGTCCAACCTCATCAACTCGGGTCTGACCCAGATCGTGGTGCTGACGCAGTACAAGTCGCACTCGCTCGACCGCCACGTCTCGCAGACCTGGACGCTCTCGGGGCTGCTCAACTCGTACGTCGCGTCCGTCCCGGCGCAGCAGCGGCTCGGCAAGCGCTGGTTCAGCGGCTCGGCCGACGCGATCCTGCAGAGCCTCAACCTGATCCGCGACGAGAAGCCCGACATCGTCGTCGTGGTCGGCGCGGACCACGTCTACCGCATGGACTTCTCGCAGATGATCGAGGCGCACATCAAGTCGGGAGCCAAGGCGACCGTCGCGGCGATCCGCCAGCCGATCGAGCTCGCCGACCAGTTCGGCGTCATCCAGCTCGCGGGCGACGAGGCCGGCGACGGCGTCGTCCCGACCAAGATCGCCGAGTTCCTCGAGAAGCCCAAGGACGCGGTCGGCCTCGCCGACTCCCCGCACGAGGTCCTCGCCTCGATGGGCAACTACGTCTTCGACGCCGACGCGCTGATCGACGCGGTCATCCGCGACGGCGAGCTCTCCACCTCCGACCACGACATGGGCGGCGACATCATCCCCGACTTCGTCGCGCGCGGCGAGGCGGGGGTCTACGACCTCAAGCTCAACGAGGTCCCCGGCTCCACCGATCGCGACCGCTACTACTGGCGCGACGTGGGGACGATCGACTCGTTCTTCGAGGCGCACCAGGACCTCATCTCGGCGCTGCCCGTCTTCAACCTCTACAACCAGCAGTGGCCGATCTTCTCGTCGCAGCTCAACTCGCCGCCCGCGAAGATCGTGCGCGACGGCAAGGGCAACCTCGGCACCACCGTCGACTCGGTGGTCTCGCTCGGCACGGTCATCTCCGGAGCCCACATCGAGCGCAGCGTCGTCGGGCCCTGGGCGATCATCGAGTCGAACGCCACGGTCTCCGACTCGGTCGTCTTCGACAAGGTCCGGATCGGCCCGGACGCCGTGGTCGCCCGCGCTATCCTCGACAAGGACGTCGTCGTCGAGCCCGGCGCCCGTGTCGGCGTGGACCACGACCACGACCGCGAGCGCGGGTTCACCGTCACCGAGTCGGGCATCACCGTCGTCGGCAAGGGCGTCGTCGTCCGCCCGTAGCACCCCCGCGGGTCGAGAGCACTGCGCTTCCGCGCGCCGGCCCCGCCGGCGCGGGGCGGCGCGGGCGGTGGGGCGCTCGCCGCCCAGCGTGATGCCGAGCACGACGAGGACGATGG
>NZ_JALGRU010000004.1:0-330123 GCF_022815545.1 Rathayibacter sp. VKM Ac-2928 | reverse complement strand
CGGCCCCGGCGGCCCCGCGGACCCGACCGATTGGCCCGTCCTTGAGTGAGCCTCTGCGCACACCCGCCCGCTTCCTGGTCGTCGTCGACGCCGACTCCACGCTGCTGCAGGACGAGGTGATCGAGCTGCTCGCCGCGCACGCGGGCTCCGAGGAGCGCGTCGCCGCGATCACCGAGCGCGCGATGCACGGCGAGATCGACTTCGGCGAGAGCCTGCGCGAGCGCGTCGCCACCCTCGCCGGCGTGCTCGACGACGTCTGCGCCGGAGTGAGCGGCCGCGTCAGGGTCACCCCGGGAGTGGAGGAGCTGATCGCCGGCATCCACGCCGCCGGTGGCCGGATCGGCGTCGTCTCGGGCGGCTTCCACGAGGTGCTCGATCCGGTCGCCGGGGCGCTCGGCCTCGACTTCGTCCGCGCCAACCGGCTCGGCAGCCGCGACGGCCGCCTGACCGGCGCGGTCGAGGGCCCGGTCATCGACGCCGCTGCGAAGGCCGCGGCCCTCTGCGAGTGGGCGGCGGAGTCCGGCGTCCCGCTCCGGCGCGCGATCGCGGTCGGCGACGGCGCGAACGACCTCGAGATGATGCGGGTGGCCGGCCTCTCGGTCGCCTTCAACGCGAAGCCCGTGGTCCGCGAGCGCGCCGACCTCGTCATCGACGGCCTCGATCTCAGCCAGCTGCTGCCGGTCCTCGGCCTGCGCGGCTGACGCCGGTGGGGCGGCGCCTCAGCCGCCCGCCGTCGCGATCAGCGCCGCCGCGCTCAGGGCCAGCGCCCAGCTGACCAGCGAGCCGACCAGGAAGTACTCGGCCTTCGAGCCGCCCTCGCCGTCGCGGGAGATCTCCGGGAAGCGCACGATGCCCTTCGCCGCGAAGACGGCGCCGGCCAGCCCGATCGCTCCGGCGAGGGTGAGCCCGGTCACGAGCAGGCGCTCGAGCGGCCCGATGGCGCGACCGCCGCGGAGATCCGGAACGCGCACCTCCTGGGGTGCCGGCCGGGCGAATCGAGCACGGAGCGAGAAGCGGCTGCGGGCGGCGACCGGCTGCGGCAGCTCGCGGTAGAGCGCGGCGCGCACGACGACGTTGGCGCTCTCGAGGAGGAAGAGCGCGGCGCCCCCGGCGAGCAGCACCTGGGCGATCGGCGGCACCGGCCCGGATCGCCCGAGCTCCGCGTAGGCGTCGACCAGGAGGCCGGCGGCGGGCCCGGCCGCACGATCCAGCACCGAGAGCAGGAGGACCGCGACGACGAGGCCGACGGCGGGTCGGAGCCCACCGGGCGGTCGAGTGCCCGCCGCGGTCGTCGTGAGCAGCAGCCAGGCTCCGGAGAGGACCGCGACGATCGCGACCCCGAGCGGCGGAGCCCCGAGGCCCAGCACTGCGGAGAGCACCGCTCCCACCCAGAGCACGACGATAGCCCCGGCAGCGACCGGCCTGCCGAGGTGCGTCCGAGCGAGGTCGGCCAGCCCGACGAGCGCGAGCAGCAGCGCGGTCAGCACGCGTCCGCCAGCAGCCGCGCGCCGGTGAGCAGGGCGCCCGCGCCCGCGCGCTTCAGCGCCTGCGACACCGCCGACTGCGTGATCGACTCCTGCTCGGCCAGGACCTTCTGCGGCAGCCCGCGCGCGGTGCCGAGCACGAGCCGCCGGTCGCGGTCGCTCATCTCGCCGACGAGGGCGTCGCGGGCGAGGAGGTAGGCGTTCACCGCGGCCTCCTGCGCGTCCGGGGCGTCCGAGGCGATGAACCAGCCCCGGGCGGTCGGCACGGCTCCGTCCTCGAGGGCGTGCGCCCGCTCGATGGCCGCTCGCGCGCGCCACCAGCCGGGCCCGTCCTGCAGGTCGCCGGCGACTCCGGAGCCGACCACCCGGACCTCGCCGCGTCCGAGACCGACCCGGCAGTCCACCCCGGGCGGCAGCGCCAGGCGCGCCTGGAGCGTCGCCCCGAGGGCCGCGGAGACGGAGGCGTAGACCGCCTGGAACTCGTCCCCGACCGTCGGGTGCAGCGGTTCGAGTGCCGGGACCGCCGCGTCGACCGCCGCGAAGCCGCGCTCGATCTCGCGCTGCACGGAGGACCGCGCGGTGATCTCCCGGGAGTCGACCAGGTCGAGCAGCACCGCGACGACGGGGGGTTCGGTCATCGCATAAGCCTACAGCTGATATCCATCGGATATAAGCTCCCAGCTGATACGGTCAGTGACCCATCCCGAGGCCGCCGTCGACGGGGATGACGGCGCCGGAGATGTAGTCCGCCTCGTCGCTCGCCAGCCAGCGGGTGACCTTCGCGACCTCGGCGGCCGTGCCGTAGCGGGCCAGCGGGATGCTCTTGCGGTACTCCGCCTGCTGCTCCGCCGGGAGCTCCGCCGTCATGTCGGTCTCGATGAACCCGGGTGCGACGACGTTCGCCGTGATGTTGCGGGCACCGAGCTCGCGGGTCAGCGACCGGGCGAAGCCGACCAGCGCGGCCTTGGACGAGGAGTAGTTGATCTGGCCCGGTCCGCCGTAGAGGCCGACGACGCTCGAGATCAGGACGATGCGGCCGAACCTCTGCTTCAGCATCGCCTTCGACGCCCGCTTGACGACCCGGAAGGCGCCGGTGAGGTTGGTGTCGATGACGGAGGTGAAGTCCTCCTCCGACATGCGCAGCAGCAGCATGTCGCGGGTGATGCCGGCGTTCGCGACGACGACCTCGACCGGCCCGAGCTCGGCCTCGATCTGCGAGAAGGCCGCGTCGATCGAGGCGGAGTCGGTCACGTCGGCGACGACGGTGAAGGAGCCCTCGGGACCCGAGCCGGAGCGCGCGGTGACCGCGACCCGGTGACCGGCCGCCACGAACTCCTCGGCGATGGCGAAGCCGATCCCCCGGTTGCCCCCCGTGACGAGGACGGTGCGCGGCGTGGTCATGGTGTCCCTCTCCGCCGGCGCGCGGGCGGCTCCGGACGACCCGTACATCTTAGAGGCGCTCGGCGCAACACATCCGCGGATAGGGCAGTCCGAGCCTTCGGTCAGCGCGCACGACGTAGTCTGATGGGGCTGTGAAATCACGCGAATCGCTCACCTCCCTCCCGCCGTCGCCCAGTGCCGCGCGTCGCTCCCGCGCGATCAAGTACTCCATCGCCATGGGCATCAGGATGGTCTGCGTGATCTGCCTGATCTTCGCCCAGGGCTGGTGGCTGCTCTTCTTCGCCCTCGGCGCGATCGTGCTCCCCTACTTCGCCGTCGTGCTCGCCAACGTCGGCAGCGCCGGTGAGAGCGGAACGGTCGAGCGTCCCGGTGCGATCGTGCTGTCCCGGCCGGTGCCGCCCTACCTGCCGCCCACGGCGGACGACGCGGCGCCCTCCGCCGACGCGCCCGAGGGCGGCGACCCGACCGAGGGACGACGGTGATCCCGCTCGGCGGCGTGCCCGATCAGCACGCCTGCTCGCGCGCCGGCTGCGCGCTGACCGCGACCTGGGCGATCGAATGGCGGAATCCGCGCATCCACACGGCGGACCGTCGGAAGACCTGGCTCGCCTGCGGGGAGCACCTCGACTACCTGCGCGAGTTCCTCGCGGCGCGGGAGTTCCCGCTCGAGGTGAAGCCGCTGCTGACGGTGGACCGCGGAGCCGCTCTGTGAGCGCGACGGCGACGCGGCCGTCCTGGCGCTTCGCCTTCTCGCGCCGCTGGTTCGGCTACCTGGCCCTCACGATCGTCTTCGCCGTCGCCTGCGTGCTGCTCTCGCGCTGGCAGGTCGCGCGGCTCGACGAGGCGGCGAGCACCAACCGGCTCGTCACCGCCAACTGGAACGCGGACCCCGTCGCACTCGACGGGCTGCTCCCCGAGGGAGCGAGCTGGGACGACGCGCTCGAGTACCGGCCCGTCAAGGTCAGCGGCGTCTACGAGACCGACGGCGAGACGCTCGTCCGCAACCGGCCGTACAACGGCAATCCCGGCTTCGAGATCCTCACCCCGCTGCGCCTCGCGGACGGCAGCGTCTTCGTCGTCGATCGCGGCTGGGTCCCGGTCGGCTCCACCCAGGACTCCCCCGACGTCGTCCCGGCCCCGCCCGAGGGCGAGGTCACGGTGACGGTGCGGCTCAAGCCCGGCGAGGGCCGCATCGAGGGCCGCGGCGCCCCCGCCGGCCAGATCGCCACGATCCAGCTCGACGACCTCTCCGCCCAGCTCGACGAGCCGCTGCGCACCGCCGGCTACGGGCTGCTGGTCCAGGAGGACCCGGCTCCGATCGAGGAGCGGCCGCTCGCCGCGATCAAGCCGGTCGCCGACGAGGGCCTGCACATCAGCTACGCGATCCAGTGGGTGCTCTTCGCGATCATGGGCTTCGGCGGTCTCGCCTGGGCGATCCGGCACGAGTACCGGATCCGCAACGCCGACGACCCCGAGGTCATCGCCGCCGAGGAGCGCCGCGAGCAGCGCCGCCTCCGCCGCGGCCGCACCGACGCCGAGATCGAGGACGAGCTGCTCGACGCCCGCTGACCGAGCGGGATCCACTGGGAGGACACGCCCGCACACATGCTGGTCGAGTAGCCCCGCAGGGGCGTATCGAGACCCGCCGTCACCAGCAGGGCGGGTCTGCCGACTCGAGCTCTGATGACGGTGGATCTCGATACGCCCGCTTCGCGGGCTACTCGATCAGCATGAGCGCAGTCCCGAGACCTCGAAGGCCGCGGATCAGGCCAGCATGATCAGGTCGAGGTAGTCCGCGGTCCAGTGGTCCTCGGTGCCCTCGGGCATGATCAGCACGCGCTCGGGGTTGAGCGCCTCCACCGCCCCCTCGTCGTGGCTGACCAGGACGACCGCGCCCTCGTAGTGCGCGAGCGCGTCGAGGATCTCCTCGCGGCTGGCCGGGTCGAGGTTGTTGGTGGGCTCGTCGAGCAGCAGCACGTTGGCGCCCGAGACGACGATCATCGCCAGGGCGAGGCGGGTCTTCTCGCCGCCGGAGAGGACTCCGGCCTGCTTGTGCGAGTCGTCGCCGGTGAAGAGGAACGAGCCCAGCACGCGGCGGGCCTCGGTCTCGGTGAGGTTCGGGCTCGAGGAGACCATGTTCTCCAGCACCGAGCGCTTGACGTCGATCGTCTCGTGCTCCTGGGCGTAGTAGCCGATGCGCAGGCCGTGGCCGGCCTCGATCACGCCGGTGTCCGGCGCGTCCACACCGCCCAGAATGCGCAGCAGCGTCGTCTTCCCCGCACCGTTCAGCCCGAGGATGACCACCTTCGAGCCGCGGTCGATCGCGAGGTCGACGGAGGTGAAGATCTCGAGCGAGCCGTAGCTCTTCGAGAGGTTCTGCGCCTGCAGCGGGGTCCGGCCGCAGGCGGACGGGGTCGGGAAGCGGAGCTTCGCGACCCGGTCCACGGCGCGGACCTCCTCGAGGCCGCTGAGCATCCGCTCGGCGCGCGCGACCATCTGGTGCGCGGCCGCGGCCTTCGACGCCTTCGCGCCGAAGCGCGCGGCCTGCAGCTGCAGTGCCCCGGCCTTCTTCTCGACGTTGACGCGCTCCTTCTTGCGGCGCTCCTCGTCGGCCGCGCGCTGGCGGAGGTAGTTCTTCCAGTTCATGTTGTAGACGTCGATGACCTGGCGGTTGGCGTCCAGGTAGAAGACGCGGTTCACGGTCTCGCCGACCAGCTCGATGTCGTGGCTGATCACGATGAAGCCGCCGCGGTAGTTCTTCAGGAACTCGCGGAGCCAGACCACGGAGTCGGCGTCGAGGTGGTTGGTCGGCTCGTCGAGGATGAGCGTCTGCGCGTCGGAGAAGAGGATGCGGGCGAGCTCGATGCGGCGGCGCTGACCACCCGAGAGCGTCTTCAGCGGCTGGTCGAGGATCCGGTCCGGCAGGTTCAGGTTGCTCGCGATCGACGCCGCCTCGGCCTCCGCCGCGTAGCCGCCGAGCGAGAGGAAGCGGTCGGTCAGGTTGCCGTACTTCTTCATCCCGGCCTCGCTGACGGCCGTGTCGCTGCTCGACATCGCGACGGTGGCCTCCTGCATGCCCAGCACCAGCTGGCCGAGGCCGCGGGCGTCGAGGATGCGCGTGCGCGCCAGCTCCTCGGGATCGCCGGAGCGCGGGTCCTGCGGCAGGTAGCCGATCTCGCCGCCGCGGTCGACCGATCCCTTCGCGGCGATGAGGTCGCCGGCGAGGACCTTGGTCAGCGTCGTCTTGCCCGCGCCGTTGCGGCCGACGAGGCCGACCTTGTCGCCGTCGCCGACTCTGAAGGACACGTTCTCCATCAGGAGTCGGGCGCCGACTCGGAGTTCGAGGTCGTGCACGCTGAGCACTGTGCTGTCCGTTCCCGCCAAGAAATGGCGTTCGGTTCGGGAGGTGTGGGGCAAGAGGCCGCGGAGCGGCAGCCCCCTAGTATATTTCCTGAGCCGCGGGGCGGATCCACGTCCGCTCACCGCGGACGCGCTCGCTCCTCGCTCTCGGGCGACACGGTCTTTGGAGAACAGACATGTCCAGCTACTCTCTCGCCCCGTCGCGACCGGTCCTGGCGGACCGGCTGCTCACCCGCTCGCTGGTCACCGATCTGGTGCTCGTCCTCGCCGCCGCCGCGTTCACGGCCGGCATGGCGCAGCTGTACATCCCGATGTGGCCGGTCCCGATCACGGGCCAGACCTTCGCCGTCCTGCTCGTCGGCACCACGCTCGGCGCCCTCCGCGGCGCGCTCTCGATGGGCGTCTACGCGCTCGTCGGCGCCCTCGGCGCCCCGATCTTCACCGAGGGCTCGAGCGGCTGGGCCGTCCTGGCCGGCCCGACCGGCGGCTACATCGTCGGCTTCGTCCTCGCCTCGATCGTCACCGGCTGGCTCGCGCAGCGCCAGTGGGACCGCCGCGTCGTCGGCACCGCCGTGACCTTCCTCGCGGGCACCGCCACGATCTACCTGGTCGGACTCCCCTGGCTCGCCACCGCGCTCGGCTCGATGGGCTACCCGGCCGACCTCGGCTCGGTGCTGACCGCCGGCCTCGTGCCCTTCCTCGTCGGCGACACCCTCAAGATCCTGCTCGCCGCCGCGCTCCTGCCCACCACGTGGGCGCTGCTCGGCCGCCGCAAGGGCTGACCCGCCCCGCACGCACGACGAAGGGCCCGGAGGATGATCCTCCGGGCCCTTCCCCGTACCTGACGCCGATCGAGCGGCGCGGCTCTAGATCGAGAAGCCGAGGGCGCGCATCATGTCGCGGCCGTCCTCGGTGATCCGGTCCGGACCCCACGGCGGCATCCAGACCCAGTTGATCCGGAACGCCTCCACGACGCCGTCGAGCGACTCCGCGGTCTGCTCCTCGAGCACGTCCGTCAGCGGGCAGCCCGCCGACGTCAGCGTCATGTGGATGACCAGGGCGTCGTTCTCGTCGTCCCAGCCCAGGTCGTAGATGAGACCGAGGTCAACGACGTTGACGCCGAGCTCGGGGTCCATGACGTCCTTGAGCGCCTCCTCGACCTGGTCGAAGAGCTTCGGGTCGAGCGTGGTGACCGCCATGATCAGGCCGTCGCCGGGGCGAGGAAGCGGTCGTAGCCCTCGTCCTCGAGACGGGTCGCGAGCTCCTTGCCGCCCTGCTCGGCGATCCGGCCGGCGACGAAGACGTGCACGAAGTCGGGCTGGATGTAGCGCAGGATCCGCGTGTAGTGCGTGATCAGCAGGACGCCGAGACCGGTCGAGGCGTGGGCGCGGTTGACGCCCTCCGAGACGATCTTGAGCGCGTCGACGTCGAGGCCGGAGTCGGTCTCGTCGAGGACGGCGAACTGCGGGGCGAGCAGCTCGAGCTGCAGGATCTCGTTGCGCTTCTTCTCGCCGCCGGAGAAGCCCTCGTTGACGTTGCGCGCCGCGAAGGACGGGTCCATCCGCAGGTCGGCCATGGCCTTCTTGACGTCCTTGGTCCAGGTGCGGATCGCCGGCGCCTCGCCCGCGATCGCGGTCTTGGCCGTGCGGAGGAAGTTGGTGTTGGTCACGCCGGGGATCTCGACCGGGTACTGCATGGCGAGGAAGAGGCCGGCGCGAGCGCGCTCGTCGACGGTCATGTCGAGGACCTCGACGCCGTCGAGGGTGATCGAGCCGCCGTCGACGTGGTACTTCGGGTGGCCCGCGATCGTGTACGCGAGGGTGGACTTGCCGGACCCGTTCGGGCCCATCACGGCGTGGATCTCACCCTGGTTGATGGTGAGGTCGACACCGCGGAGGATCTGCTTGGTCCCCTGCTCGGTCTCGACACTGACGTGGAGATCGCTGATCTGGAGAACGGACATTCAGACTTCCTTCGTGACGGTCGGGTCGATGTAGACGTCGCCGTCGATGACCTCGACGACGAAGACGGGAACCGGCTCGAAGGCCGGCAGGTTCAGGGGGGCGCCGGTGCGCAGCGAGAACGCCGAGCCGTGGGCCCAGCACTCGAGGGTGTCGTCCTCGACGAAGCCCTCGGCGAGGGAGACCTCGCCGTGCGTGCAGGTGTCGCCGATGGCGTGGATCTCGCCGGCCGTGTCCTGCACGATCGCGATGGCGATGCCGTCGACGACGTAGCGGACGGCCTGATTGGGGATCAGCTCCGAGGCGGCGCAGATCTTCGCGGCGTCGCTCATGCGGACACCTCCGGCGTGTACGCGCCGGTCTGCCCGGCGCTGCCGGCCAGCTCGGCCTCGATCGCGAGCTGGAGGCGGTCCTCGAGCTCGGTCACGCCGATCTGCTGCACGATCTCGCTGAGGAAGCCGCGAACGACCAGGCGGCGCGCCTCATCCTCGCGGATGCCGCGCGACTGCAGGTAGAAGAGCTGCTCGTCGTCGAAGCGGCCGGTCGCCGAGGCGTGGCCCGCTCCGGCGATGTCGCCGGTCTCGATCTCGAGGTTCGGGATCGAGTCGGCCCGCGTGCCGTCCGAGAGGACCAGGTTGCGGTTCTGCTCGTAGCTGTCGGTGCCGTTCGCGCTCTGGCGGATCAGCACGTCGCCGATCCAGACCGTCCGCGCGCCCTGACCCTGCAGCGCGCCCTTGTAGGTGACGCGGCTGCGGGTGTCGGGGGCGTCGTGGTCGACGTAGACCTGCTGCTCGAGGTGCTGGCCGCCGTCGGCGAAGTACAGGCCGAGGAGCTCGCCGTCGGCGCCGCGCTCGACGAGGTGCGCCGAGGGGTTCACCCGGACGATCGAGCCGCCGAGGGTGACGACGATGTGCTTGACCTTCGCGTCGCGGCCGACGCGGAGGAAGTGGTTCGCGAGGTGGCGGGCGTCGTCGGCCCACTCCTGCAGCGTCACGATGGTCAGCTGCGCGCCCTCGCCGACGAGGACCTCGACGTTCTCGGCGAGAGTCGCCTCGCCCTCGTTCTGCAGCACGACGACGCCGCGCGCGTACGGCGCGGCCTCGATGATCGTGTGCGCGGCACGGGGAGCGGAGCCGAGACCGGTGCGCACGAGCGTCGCGACCTTCTCGTCCTCGCCGGTCACCCGGATCGAGAGCGCCTGCTCGAACTGCGACCAGGCGTTCGCGGCGGCGCGGTCCTCGGGGAGGCCGGCGGTGCCGATCCGCGCGTCGTCGCGACCGACCCAGGAGACGTCGACGCCCTCGACCGCCGTCGACTCCAGTGGAGTCGGCGAGCCGTTGAGGGGGCCGTCGATCAGGTCGCCGAGGCGGGCGACCGGGGTCAGCTTCCAGGCGATCTCGCGACCGGTGACCGTCTCGAAGGCGTCGACGTCGGTGGACGCGAAGCGCTCGGAGCGGGTCTGCACGGGCGTGAACGCCCCGTCGGAGTGCGCGGCGATGCCCAGGCGCGCGGCGGCGTCCGCGCCGTCGATCGCAGGGGACGTCGGGGCGCTCGTGGGGACCGTCATCAGGCGGTGGTTCCTTTCGAAGGGTGCTGGCCGCCCGACTCGGGCGGCCTCGGGGCCGGTGGGGCGAGCGTCAGCCGACGCTGCCCTCCATCCCCATCTCGATGAGCTTGTTGAGCTCGAGGGCGTACTCCATCGGCAGCTCGCGCGCGATCGGCTCGATGAAGCCGCGGACGATCATGGCCATGGCCTCGTCCTCCGGCATGCCGCGGGACATCAGGTAGAAGAGCTGCTCCTCGCTGACCTTCGAGACCGTGGCCTCGTGGCCGAGCTGGACGTCGTCCACGCGGATGTCGATCGCCGGGTAGGTGTCCGAGCGCGAGATCGTGTCGACCAGGAGCGCGTCGCAGCGCACCGTGTTCGCGGAGTGGTGCGCGTTGGCGTCCACCCGGACCTCGCCGCGGTAGCCGGCTCGGCCACCGCCGCGGGCGATCGACTTGGAGACGATCGACGACTGCGTGTACGGAGCCATGTGGATCATCTTCGCGCCGGCGTCCTGGTGCTGGCCGGGGCCCGCGAACGCGACGGAGAGGGTCTCGCCCTTGGCGTGCTCGCCGACCAGGAAGATCGACGGGTACTTCATGGTGACCTTGGAGCCGATGTTGCCGTCGATCCACTCCATCGTCGCGCCCTCGTGAGCGATCGCGCGCTTGGTGACGAGGTTGTAGACGTTGTTCGACCAGTTCTGGATCGTCGTGTAGCGCACGCGGGCGTTCTTCTTCACGATGATCTCGACGACGGCCGAGTGCAGCGAGTCCGACTTGTAGATCGGCGCCGTGCAGCCCTCGATGTAGTGGACGTAGCTGCCCTCGTCCGCGATGATCAGCGTCCGCTCGAACTGGCCCATGTTCTCGGTGTTGATCCGGAAGTAGGCCTGCAGCGGGATGTCGACGCGCACGCCCTTGGGGACGTACACGAACGAGCCGCCGGACCAGACCGCCGTGTTCAGCGCGGCGAACTTGTTGTCGCCGGCCGGGATGACCGTGCCGAAGTACTCCTCGAAGATCTCGGGGTGCTCGCGGAGGGCGGTGTCGGTGTCCATGAAGATGACGCCCTGCTCCTCCAGGTCCTCGCGGATCTGGTGGTAGACGACCTCGGACTCGTACTGCGCGGCCACGCCGCCGACGAGGCGCTGGCGCTCCGCCTCGGGGATGCCGAGCTTCTCGTACGTGTTCTTGATGTCGTCCGGGAGGTCCTCCCAGGTCTGCGCCTGCTTCTCGGTGGAGCGGACGAAGTACTTGATGTTGTCGAAGTCGATGTCCGACAGGTCGGCGCCCCAGGTGGGCATCGGCTTGCGCTCGAAGAGGGCGAGCGCCTTCATGCGCCGCTCGCGCATCCAGGCCGGCTCGTTCTTGAGCGCGGAGATGTCGGAGACGACCTCGGGCGAGATGCCGCGGCGCGCTGAGGCGCCGGCGGAGTCCGAGTCGGACCAGCCGAACTCGTAGACGCCCAGGCTCGCGAGCTCGGGGCGGTCGATCAGGATGTCTGACATAAGTACCTCGTTTCCTACCCACTGGTAACCGGTCGGGTTCCGGAGTCATTCCCCGAGGGGGATCCGAGGAGCGCATCCGGGCCGATCACGCCATCGAGTCGATGGGCGGAGCGGAGCGGTGCGTCCCGGGAAGTCCTGAGGCTTGCGGTGGCGCTCCATCGGGCCGAGGTCCGGGTCTCGCCGTCACGGCGACCGACGCGTCCCGCGTCGAACCTGAACCAACTACTCATTCTACGGAAGCCGTGCTCCCAGTGGAACCTCTGCACCTGGGTGTCGCCCGGGCACCGGAGCCCGCGCCGCCAGACCCGCATGACCACACCCGTGTCGGTGGTCCGTGCTGGAGTGTCCGTATGACGAACGACGACAGCATCCCGACCCTCCCCCGCCTCCTCCTCGCGCTCGCGCGCACCGGCCTGGAGCCGAGGCTCGCCCGCGACTTCGGCTCGCTGGCCGAGCCGCTCGCGCGGTGCCTCCCGCTGCCGCGGCTCGCGCTCGCACTGGTCCGGCTGCGCCGGCACCTGCGGTCGGGCGGGAAGGGCCCCCGAGCCGACCACCGTCCGAGTCAGAGCGCGGGCGCGAGCTCCTCGACGGCCTGCCGACGCTGAGCGCGCACCGTGAAGAGCTGCGGATTCACGTCGAGCAGGACCCGCAGCGCACCGACCCACACGAACGCGGAGCCTAGGAGGTGGACGGCGACGAGCGCCTCCGGCAGGGCGAGGAGCGACTGGGCGACGCCCACCAGCGCCTGCAGCCCCACCACGACGAGGAAGGTGATCACGCGGCGCCGTGCCAGCTCGGAGCCCGGCACGCGCGCCAGCAGCACCAGCAGCACGAGGCCGAGCACGAGCGTGCCCGTCCCGAGGACCCCGTGCACGACGGTGACGCTCTCCCAGTGGAACCGCATCCGCGGAACCTCGGCCGAGTCGCCCGCGTGCGGACCGGTGCCGGTCACCAGGGTGCCGACGGCGATCACGGCCAGCGTCACCGCGACGAGCGCGATGCTCACGCCGCGCGTCAGCGCGTCCGGCTCGAACGCGACGGACTGCGAGCGGTGCGCGCGGTGCCAGGTCAGCGCCGTGGTCGTCAGCAGGGCGATCGCGAGCATGAAGTGACCAGCGACGATGTAGGGGTTGAGGCCCGAGTGCACGGTCGCTCCGCCCGCGAGCGCGTTCGCCACCACGAGCCAGAACTGCGACCAGGCCAGGCGGGTCATCGTGCGGTCGCGCGGCTTCTGCAGCCGGGCCGCAGTGATGGCCCAGCCGACCGCGACGATCAGCACGCCGGTGAAGGCGCGGTTGGTGAACTCGATGAAGCCGTGGATCCCGAGCTCGGGCGTCGAGGTCAGCGAGCCCGCGTCGCAGGCGGGCCAGGTCGGGCAGCCGAGGCCCGAGCCGGTCAGGCGCACGACGCCGCCGAAGAAGATGATCAGGATGCTCGCGACGAGGGCGGCCGTCGTCCCCCAGCGCAGGGCGCGGGGACTCAGGGTGACCCGCTCGGCGAGGAACGAGAACGGCGTCACCATCAGAACGGCAGCAGCGGGTCGATGCCGACGGCGAGGAACAGCAGCGTGAGGTATCCGATCGAGCCGTGGAAGACGCGCATCGGCGAGACGTGCTCGTGACGGATCGCGAGGCTGTAGAGGCGGTGCGTCTCGGCGATGAACCAGACACCGCTGGCGAGGGCGACGACCGTGTAGACGACGCCCATGCCGGCGACGGGGATGAGCAGCAGGGAGCACGCGACGGTGGCCCACGCGTAGAGGATGACCTGGAGACCGACGATGCTGCGCCCGCGGACGACGGCGAGCATCGGCACGCCGGCGGCGCGGTAGTCCTCGCGGTACTTCATCGAGAGCGGCCAGTAGTGCGGCGGCGTCCAGAGGAAGATGACCGAGAACAGGATGATCGGCGCCCAGTCGAGCGAGTTCGTGACCGCGGCCCAGCCGATCAGCACGGGCATGCAGCCCGCGATGCCGCCCCAGACGATGTTCTGCGGCGTGCGGCGCTTGAGGAACAGCGTGTAGAAGAGCACGTAGATGAGGATCGCGGCGAGCGAGAGCGACGCGGCCAGCCAGTTGGCGGTCAGGCCGAGCCAGACGATCGACAGCACGCCGATCGTGGTCGCGAAGACCAGCGCCTCCCGGTCGGAGACCTCGCCGGTGACGAGCGGGCGGTTGCGGGTCCGCTTCATCACGCGGTCGATGTCGCGGTCGATGTAGCAGTTGAACGCGCCGGCCGACCCGGCGCTGAGCGCCCCGCCGATGAGGACGTTGAGGACCAGCAGCAGGTTCGGGATCCCGTTCTGCGCCAGGATCATCGTGGGCGCGGTGACCACGAGCAGCAGCTCGATCACCCGCGGCTTCGTCAGCGCGACGTACGCCCTCACCTTGCGCGACAGGGGCGACCGGACGGGCCCTCCCCGCTCGATCGCGGTGGTCTCTGCGACTACGTCCATTGCTCCTCTAACGATCGATGATCCCGAACGAGTGTAATGCGCGCCGGACGGGGTCGGGCCCGGAGTGCACGCTTGTCCAATCGGACGCCGACATATGCGAGGCGCAACCCCCGATCCCCGGCGCACCCCCCTCCGTATACTCGGAACTGCTCGCCAGAGCGCCCGGCCCGCACCCGAGTTCCGCCCGACTGATCAGTCGCGCGAGGCCGAACGGGGCGTCGTCGGAAGCATCGTGTCGAAGTCGTCATGCGCGCTCCACCATGCGAGAGGGCGGACGGTCCCCGTCTGCCCCACGTCTCGAGAAGGGTCAGTACCTAGTGTCAGAACTGCAATGGGATTCCATTGACGAGAAGGCAGTCGACACGGCGAGGGTTCTCGCCGCGGACGCGGTCGAGAAGGTCGGCAACGGCCACCCCGGCACCGCCATGAGCCTCGCGCCGGCCGCGTACCTCCTGTTCCAGAAGGTCATGCGCCGCGATCCGTCCGACGCCACCTGGATCGGCCGCGACCGCTTCATCCTGTCGGTCGGCCACTCCTCGCTGACGCAGTACGTCCAGTTCTACCTGGGCGGCTACGGCCTCGAGCTCGACGACCTCAAGGCGCTGCGCACCTGGGGCTCGAAGACCCCGGGCCACCCCGAGTACGGCCACACCGACGGCGTCGAGATCACCACCGGCCCGCTCGGCCAGGGTCTCGCCTCGGCCGTCGGCTTCGCCTACGCGGCGCGCTTCGAGCGCGACCTGTTCGACCCCGAGGCCGCCGCGGGCACCTCGCCGTTCGACCACTTCGTCTACGTCATCGCCGGCGACGGCGACCTGCAGGAGGGCATCACCAGCGAGGCCTCCTCGCTCGCCGGCCACCAGCAGCTCGGCAACCTCGTCGTCATCTACGACTCCAACCAGATCTCGATCGAGGACGACACCAACATCGCCTTCACCGAGGACGTCAAGGCGCGCTACGAGGCCTACGACTGGCAGGTCCAGGTCGTCGACTGGAAGAAGACCGGCGAGTACCACGAGGACGTCGCCGAGCTGCACGCCGCGATCGAGGCCGCCAAGGGCGAGACCGACAAGCCGTCGCTCATCATCCTGCGCACGATCATCGGCTGGCCCTCGCCGAAGAAGCAGAACACCGGCAAGATCCACGGCTCCGCCCTCGGCGCCGACGAGCTCCGCGGCCTCAAGGAGGTGCTCGGCTTCGACCCCGAGAAGACCTTCGACGTCGCCGACGAGGTCATCGAGCACACCCGCAAGGCCGTCGAGCGCGGCCAGGCGCAGCACGCCGAGTGGAACGAGCAGCTCGAGGCGTGGGCGACCGCGAACCCCGAGAAGAAGGTCCTGCTCGACCGCGTCCTGAGCGGCGACCTCCCCGAGGGCGTCCAGGAGGCCCTCCCGGTCTTCGAGCCCGGCAAGGAGGTGTCGACCCGCGCCGCGTCCGGCAAGGTCATCAACGCCCTCGCCGGCGTCGTGCCCGAGCTCTGGGGCGGCTCCGCCGACCTCGCCGAGTCGAACAACACGACCATCGAGGGCGCCGGCTCCTTCGTGCCGAGCGAGTTCTCGACCCACGAGTGGACCGGCAAGAAGGGCGGCCGCGTGCTGCACTTCGGCATCCGCGAGCACGCCATGGGCGCGATCCTCAACGGCATCGTCCTGCACGGCAACACCCGCCCCTTCGGCGGCACCTTCCTGATCTTCTCCGACTACATGCGCCCGGCGGTCCGTCTCGCCGCGCTCATGAAGGCGCCGGCCATCTATGTCTGGACCCACGACTCCGTGGCGCTCGGCGAGGACGGCCCGACGCACCAGCCGGTCGAGCAGCTGGCGGCCCTCCGCGCGATCCCGGGACTGGACATCGTCCGCCCCGGCGACGCCAACGAGGTCGCCTACGCCTGGAAGACGATCCTGGAGCGCCGCGAGGGCCCGGCCGGCCTCGCGCTGACCCGCCAGAACATCCCCGTCTTCGAGCGCGGAGAGGGCGACGCCACCGGCGAGACCTTCGCCCACGCGTCGAACGTCGCCCGCGGCGCGTACATCCTCGCCGAGGCGCCGAACGGCACCCCGGACGTGATCCTCATCGCCACCGGCTCCGAGGTGCAGATCGCCGTCGAGGCGCGCGAGCTGCTCAAGGGCGAGGGCGTCAACGCCCGCGTCGTCTCGGCCCCGTCGCTCGAGTGGTTCGAGGAGCAGGACGCCGAGTACCGCGAGAAGGTGCTGCCCTCCGCCGTGAAGGCGCGCGTCTCGATCGAGGCCGGCCTCAGCCTCGGCTGGCAGAAGTACGTCGGCGACGCCGGCCGCTCGGTCTCCATCGAGCACTTCGGCGCCTCCGCCGACTACAAGACCCTGTTCCGCGAGTTCGGGATCACCACCGAGGCGGCCATCACCGCCGCCAAGGAGTCGCTCGCGGCGTCCTGACCACGAAGGCCGCGTCCACCCGGGCGCGGCCTTCGCCGTCGGCCCCACGACTCCCCACCGACCCGCACCATCTAGCGAGAAGAAGAGACATGACCGAGAACACCCCCACCGCAGACCTCTCCGCCGCCGGCGTCAGCATCTGGCTCGACGACCTGTCGCGCTCGCGCATCTCGAGCGGCGGGCTGCAGAAGCTCATCGACGAGAAGAACGTCGTCGGAGTCACGACCAACCCCACGATCTTCGCCGCGGCCCTCGCCAAGGGCGAGTCCTACGACGAGCAGGTCGAGGAGCTCGCCGCCGCCGACACCTCGGTGACCGACGCGGTCTTCGCGATCACCACCGACGACGTCGCCGCCGCCTCCGACGTCTTCCGCCCGATCTACGACGCGACCAACGGCTACGACGGCCGCGTCTCGATCGAGGTCGAGCCGGGCCTCGCGCACGACGCGCAGGGCACCATCGAGCAGGCCAAGGCCCTCTGGGCCAAGGTCGACCGCCCGAACGCGATGATCAAGATCCCCGCGACCGTCGAGGGCCTCGAGGCCATCACCGAGGCCATCGGCTCCGGCATCTCGGTCAACGTCACGCTGATCTTCTCGCTCGCCCGCTACCGCGCCGTCATCAACGCGTACCTCGCCGGCCTCGAGAAGGCCAAGGACGCCGGCATCGACCTGTCGACGATCCACTCCGTCGCCTCGTTCTTCGTGTCGCGCGTCGACACCGAGATCGACAAGCGCCTCGAGGCCGTCGGCACCGACGAGGCCCTCGCGCTGAAGAGCAAGGCCGGCGTCGCCAACGCGCAGCTCGCCTACGAGGTCTTCGTCGAGGCGTTCGCCACCGAGCGCGCGCTGCTCCTGCAGGAGTCCGGCGCCAACCGCCAGCGGCCGCTGTGGGCCTCGACCGGCGTCAAGTCGACCGATCTGCCCGACACCCTCTACGTGACCGAGCTGGTCGCCGCGGGCGTCGTCAACACCATGCCCGAGAAGACCCTCGAGGCGACCTTCGACCACGGCGTCATCGCCGGCGACACGGTGACCGGCTCCTACGCCGACGCCAACGCCGTCCTCGACGCCGTCGCCGCGCAGGGCGTCTCCTACGCCGAGGTCACCGAGCTGCTCGAGAAGGAGGGCGTCGAGAAGTTCGTCGTCTCCTGGAACGAGCTGCTCGACACCGTCACCGCCGCGCTCGAGGGCGCGAAGGCGAAGGCCTGATCATGGCGATCCAGATCCACCTCAGCGGTGACGCCGAGAAGGCCGCCGACCGCGTCGTGCCCGAGCTCGTCGCCGACGAGGTCGCCTCGGGCATCACCGCCCAGGTCCCCACCCTCTGGGGTGCGGCGGCCGAGGAGGAGTCCGCGAAGCGCCTCGGCTGGACCGAGTCGACCACGGTCTCCCGCCCGCTGATCCCCGAGATCCTGGCGCTCCGCGAGGAGTTCCAGGCCAAGGGCATCGATCACATCGTGCTCGGCGGCATGGGCGGCTCCTCGCTCGCGCCCGAGGTCATCACCCGGACCGCCGGCGTCGAGCTCACCGTGCTCGACTCCACCGCGCCCGGGCAGGTCCTCGCCGCCCTGAACGACCGCCTCGCGTCGACCGCGGTCGTCATCTCGTCCAAGTCCGGCTCGACGGTCGAGACCGCCAGCCAGAAGAAGGCCTACGAGAAGGCGTTCACCGAGGCGGGCATCGACCCGCTCGACCGCATCGTCATCGTGACCGACCCCGGCTCGCCGCTCGACTCGTCCTCGCGCGAGGCCGGCTACCGGGTCTTCAACGCCGACCCGAACATCGGCGGCCGCTTCTCGGCGCTCTCCGCGTTCGGCCTCGTGCCGTCCGGACTCGCCGGCGCCGACATCGAGGCCCTCCTCGACGAGGCGGCGGAGGCCTCCCTCGGCCTGGCCGTGGACACCCCGGAGAACCCGGGTCTGCTCCTCGGCGCCGCGATCGCCGCCACCAGCCCCCGTCGCGACAAGCTCGCGATCGTGGCCGACGGCACGCACATCGTGGGCTTCGCCGACTGGGCCGAGCAGCTCATAGCCGAGTCCACCGGCAAGGACGGCACGGGCATCCTCCCCGTCGTCCTCGGCACCCTCGCCCCCGAGCTGTCGGAGGACCTCGCCGACGTGCAGGTCGTCCGCCTGGTCGAGGACGCGAGCGCGCTGCACCTGTTCCCGCGCGACCGGCACGAGGGCGAGATCCTCCTGTCCGGCTCGCTCGGCGCGCAGATGCTGACCTGGGAGTACGCGGTCGCGGTCGCCGGGCGCCTGCTCGGGATCAACCCGTTCGACCAGCCCGATGTCGAGTCGGCGAAGGTCGCGACCCGGGCCCTGCTCGAGAAGCGTCCCGAGCCCGCCGCACCGGCGTTCACCGACGCGGGCATCGAGGTCACCGGCACGTCGGAGGTGACCGAGGGCGTCTCGACCGTCGCGGCCGCCGTCGACCGCCTCCTCGCCCAGCTGGGCGAGGGCGGCTACGTGTCGATCCAGGCCTACGTCGACCGCCTCGCGCTGCCGCAGCTGGAGGGCGTCCGCGACCTCCTCGCCGCGCAGTCGAAGCGTCCGGTGACCTTCGGCTGGGGCCCGCGCTTCCTGCACTCGACCGGTCAGTACCACAAGGGCGGAGCGCCGACCGGCGTCTTCCTCCAGATCGCCGAGCGCGCGAGCACGGATCTCGAGATCCCCGAGAGCCCGTTCACCTTCGGCCAGCTGATCCAGGCCCAGGCCGCGGGCGACGCGAGCGTGCTCGCCGAGCACGGCCGCCCGGTCCTGACGCTGACGCTGACGGACCCCGAGGCCGACCTCGAGGCCCTCTTCGAGGCGCTCAACACCTGATCCGCCGGGCGCGGCGTCCCGTCCTCCTCGCGGAGGCGGGGCGCCGCGCCCGCGGTCGTCCGCGCGGTCCGCCCCGGCCGCGCTCGCAAGCCCTCAGCGGAGCGGGCAGGCGTCACCACTCCCCCTCCGTCACCGATAGCAGTGCGCCGAGGCGCCGGCTCCGCCGGCCCGCGGCACACAGAAGGACACTGCACATGTCTGTGGACATCACTCCCGAGTTCAATCCGCTGCGGTTGAGCTTCGACCGCCGGCTGAACCGGATCGCGGGGCCGAGCGGCCTCGTCATCTTCGGCGTCACCGGCGATCTCTCCCGCAAGAAGCTCATGCCGGCGGTCTACGACCTCGCCAACCGCGGCCTGCTTCCTCCCGGCTTCGCGCTCGTCGGCTTCGCCCGCCGCGACTGGGACGACCAGGACTTCGAGAAGGTCGTGCACGACTCGGTCAAGAAGCACGCCCGCACCGAGTTCCACGAGGAGGTCTGGACGCAGCTCGCGCAGGGCATCCGCTTCGTGCAGGGCGAGTTCGACGACCCCGAGGCCTTCAGCCGCCTGAAGACGACCGTCGACGAGCTCGACCGCGAGCGCGGCACGAACGGCAACTTCGCCTTCTACCTCTCGATCCCGCCGAAGTCCTTCCCCCAGGTCACCGAGCAGCTCCGCAACTCGGGCCTCGCGGAGCAGAAGGACGGCCAGTGGCGCCGCGTCGTCATCGAGAAGCCCTTCGGCAGCGACCTGAAGACCGCCCGCGAGCTCAACGCCGTCGTCGAGTCGGTCTTCCCGCCGGACTCCGTCTTCCGCATCGACCACTACCTCGGCAAGGAGACGGTCCAGAACATCCTGGCGCTGCGCTTCGCCAACATGATGTACGAGCCCCTCTGGAACTCGAACTACGTCGACCACGTGCAGATCACCATGGCCGAGGACATCGGAGTGGGCGGCCGGGCCGGCTACTACGACGGCATCGGCGCCGCGCGCGACGTCATCCAGAACCACCTGCTCCAGCTGCTCGCCCTCACGGCGATGGAGGAGCCGATCTCGTTCGACGCCGCGGACCTCCGCGCCGAGAAGGAGAAGGTCCTCGCGGCCGTCCGCCTGCCGAAGGACCTGTCGACCGTCACCGCCCGCGGGCAGTACTCCGGCGGCTGGCAGGGCGGCGAGAAGGTGCTCGGCTTCCTCGAGGAGGACGGCATGAGCCCCACCTCGACGACCGAGACCTTCGCCGCGATGCGCCTGGACATCGGCACCCGCCGCTGGGCCGGAGTGCCGTTCTACCTGCGCGCGGGCAAGCGCCTGGGCCGCCGCGTCACCGAGATCGCCGTGGTCTTCAAGCGCGCGCCGCAGCAGCTCTTCGCCGAGAGCCAGACCACCTCGCTCGGCCAGAACGCCCTGGTCATCCGCGTCCAGCCCGACGAGGGCGTCACCATGCGCTTCGGCTCGAAGGTCCCCGGCGCGGGGATGCAGGTCCGCGACGTCACGATGGACTTCGGCTACGGCCACGCCTTCACCGAGGCGAGCCCCGAGGCCTACGAGCGCCTCATCCTCGACGTCCTCCTCGGCGAGCCGCCGCTCTTCCCGCGGCACGAGGAGGTCGAGCTGTCCTGGAAGATCCTCGACCCGATCGAGGAGTACTGGGCCACGCAGGGCCAGCCCGAGCAGTACCGCCCCGGAACCTGGGGCCCCGATTCCGCCGACGAGCTCCTCGCTCGCGACGGCCGCACCTGGAGGCGCCCGTGATCGTCGATCTGCCCGACACCACGACGAGCGAGGTCTCGAAGACCCTCGTCAAGATCCGCGAGGAGGGCGGCGCCGTCGCCCTCGGCCGCGTGCTCACCCTCATCATCGCGACCTCGCGAGGCCAGGAGGAGGAGGCGATCGACGCTGCCAACGACGCCTCCCGCGAGCACCCGATGCGCGTCATCGTCGTCTCGAAGGACGACGGGCTGACCACGGTCCCCGTCGACGCCACCCCGCGCGTCGACGCGCAGATCCGCGTGGGCGGCGACGCCGGCGCGAGCGAGGTCGTCGTGCTGCGCCCGTTCGGCGACGCGGCGACCGACGAGGAGAGCCTGGTCACCGGGCTCCTGCTCCCGGATGCCCCCGTGGTCGCCTGGTGGCCGAACAGCGCGCCAGACAGCGCCTCGAAGTCGCCGATCGGCCGCATCGCCACGCGCCGGATCACCGACGCCTCCGCGCAGTCCAACCCGGCCGAGGCTCTGCACCATCTCGCCTCGACCTACGCCCCCGGCGACACCGACTTCGCCTGGACCCGCCTCACTCTCTGGCGCGCCCAGCTCGCCGCGGTGCTCGACCAGCCGCCGTACGAGCCGATCACGGCCGTCGAGGTCTCCGGCGCGCCGGACTCCCCCTCGACGATCCTGCTCGCGGCCTGGCTGCAGCTCGAGCTCGACATCCCCGTCGACCACGAGCTCACCATCAGCGCGACCGGGTCCAGCGGGATCCACGGGGTGCGCCTCTTCCGCGAGTCCGGCGTGATCGAGCTCGAGCGCTCGATCCCGAACGTCGCGACGCTGACGCAGCCGGACCAGCCCGTCCACGACATCTCCCTGCCGCGCCGGAGCCTCCGCGACTGCCTGGCGGAGGAGCTGCGCAGGCTCGACCCGGATGACCTGTACGGTGAAGTCATCTCGCGCGGTGTGGACATGCTCACCGAGAAGAACGACGCTCGCAGCGCGTCCTGACACCGCCGCACTCCCCGGCCGCCGCACCCTGCACGTCAGGTGCGGCGGCCGGGGAGACGGCCATCCGCCGATGGCGACCGACCCGAAGGAGACCCCGATGACCACTGACCGCCGTGTGCTCGTCCACCGAGACAAGCAGACCCTCGCAGGCTCGGTCGCCGCGCGCTTCCTGACGAAGACGATCGACATCCTCGACGACCTGGGCACGGCGAACGTGGTCCTCACCGGCGGGACGATGGGGGCGGCGACTCTCAAGGAGATCGGCGGCTCCTCCGCCGCGGGCAACGTCGACTGGACGCGCGTGCACTTCTGGTGGGGCGACGAGCGCTGGGTGCCCCGCGGCCACGAGGACCGCAACGACGTCCAGGCGGGCGACCTCTTCGAGCGCCTCGAGGTGCCGGCCGAGAACGTGCACTCCTACCCTGCGTCCGACGAGGGCCTCGACCTCGACGGCGCGGCCGCGGCCTACGACGCCGAGCTCCGCGCGCACGCGACCGAGGGCCGCGACTATCCGCGCTTCGACATCACCTTCCTCGGGGTCGGCCCCGACGGCCACATCGCCTCGCTCTTCCCGGAGCGCTCGGCCATCCGCCACCCGCAGCCGGGAGTGCTGGCGGTCCGCAACTCCCCCAAGCCGCCGCCCGAGCGCCTCACGCTCACCCTGCCGCTGATCAACCAGTCCGACCGGATCTGGATGGTCCTCGCCGGCGCCGACAAGGCGTCCGCCCTCGGGCTGGCCCTCGCGGGCGCGAGCACGAACGAGGTGCCGGCAGCCGGCGCGTTCGGCCGCAAGCGCACGGTGTTCTTCGTCGACCAGGAGGCCGCGGCCGAGGTGCCCGAGTCGCTGATCGCGCCGAGCTACTGAGCTCTCCCCCGGCTCGTCCGGGAACGACGAAGGGCCCGCCTCCTCTGGAGGACGGGCCCTTCGTCGTTGCACCGGCCCTGCGGCCGGCGGTGCTCAGGAGGGGGTCGCGGTGCCCCGGCGGGCGCGCAGCTGCTGCAGCGCCTCTTCGAGGAGCTGAGCGGCCTCGGCCTCGGTGCGGCGCTCCTTCACGTACGCGAGGTGCGTCTTGTAGGGCTCCGACTTCGCGACCTGGGGCGGGTTCGCCCGGTCGCGCCCGGCGGGGAGACCGGACTGCGGGGAGTCGATCACCTCGGGGATCTCGTCCTCGGGGAGGGCCGCCGAGAAGTGGCGCACCGTCTCGTTGCCGAGGGCGTCCCAGTAGGAGACCGCGACGCGCTCCGCGTGGTAGCCCCGGTCCTGCTCGCCCATGGGTCCCGCGCCGACGCGCGAACCGCGGATTGCACTGCCGCCTGATGCCATTCCGTTTACCCCTATGCTCCGGTGTCGAACTTGGTGATGAGACCGAGCACCACGATGCAGGCCAGC
The DNA here is from genome assembly GCF_022815545.1 of Rathayibacter sp. VKM Ac-2928. Lineage (NCBI taxonomy): Bacteria > Bacillati > Actinomycetota > Actinomycetes > Micrococcales > Microbacteriaceae > Rathayibacter > Rathayibacter sp. VKM Ac-2928. Next base: position 307,081 of record NZ_JALGRU010000004.1, on the reverse strand, counting down.
CAGACGAGGCCGAGGATCACGGTGATGCGGTTCAGGTTGCGCTCTGCGACGCCCGAGGCACCGAGGTTCGAGGTGACTCCACCGCCGAACATGTCGGACAGTCCGCCGCCGCGCCCCTTGTGGAGCAGGATCAGCATGGTGAGCAGGAGGCTCGTGATGCCCAGGACGACCTGGAGCACGACCTGGAGGATGTCCACGCGGTACCTTTCGAAGTTCTGGCGCGTTGCACGCCTCGACGAGTATAACGGCGCCTGCGAACCCCCGGGGAATCGCGACGCCCTGTGTTCCGTCCGCTGTATACGCGAGGGCTTCTGGTGAGGGGCGGAGGGGATGGCCTCGTCGCGGCGCCTTCCCGCGCTCCTGCGGAGCGCCCGCCAGACCCGCGCCTGTCGCCGCGACGAGGCCATCCCCTCCGCCCGCGACAGCGCGAGGCCCCCCACCAGCCCTTGGGTGAGAAGTACCGCCGGGTCGGAAGTCCAGTAGACGACCAGCCGTGCGGCGACGAGGGCAACCGGCGATTCGCGTACCAGCGAATCGTCGTGGCTGGACGCAGGACGCTCTACGGGACGCGACCACTTCGAAGAGCCGACTGCGCCACGCCGCGCAGGGAGCGGCGTGGACGATCACGTGCTGTCGGAACCGCTCCCGGACGTCTGCCGCCGGAACGACTGAAGGGGTGGGCCCTTGGGCCCACCCCTTCAGATGCAGAGCGTCAGACGCCTACGTGGTTCCGATAGCGCGCGATCGCAGCGAATTCCTCGACCTGGAGGCTGGCGCCTCCGACGAGGGCGCCGTCGACGTCGGGCTCGCGCATGAAGCCGGCGATGTTGCCGGACTTGACGGAGCCGCCGTAGAGGATGCGCGTCTTCGCCGCGGTGTCGGCGCCGAGGATGTCGGCGACGACGTCGCGGAGGGCCTTGCAGACCTGCTGGGCCTGCTCGGGCGTGGCGGCCTGGCCGGAGCCGATGGCCCAGACCGGCTCGTACGCGACGACGAGGTCGGCGTCCGCGGGGAGGCCGGTGAGGGCCTCCTTCAGCTGCGCGACCGGCACCGCGGACGGGCCGTGCTTCTCGAGGTCCTCGGCGGTCTCGCCGACGCAGACGATCGGCGGGACACCGTGCTTGACGGCCGCGGCCGTCTTCGCAGCGATGTCCGCGTCGGTCTCGCCGTGGAGCGTGCGACGCTCCGAGTGGCCAACGATGACGTAGTCGCAGTCGAGCTGCTTGAGGAACTGGCCGGAGATCTCACCGGTGTAGGCCCCGCTGTCGAACTTCGACAGATCCTGCGCGCCGTACTTGAGCGGCAGCTTGTCGGAGTCGACGAGGATCTGCACGGGACGCAGATCGGTGAACGGCGGGAACACCGCGACCTCGACGCCGTCGAAGTCGTGGTCGGCGTCCTTGAGGCTCCACGCGAGCTTCTGCACGAAGGCGATGGCCTGGAGGTGGTCCAGGTTCATCTTCCAGTTGCCGGCGATGAGCGGGATGCGGGATGTCACTGCCATCCGAGGACCTCCAGTCCGGGGAGGCGCTTCCCCTCGAGGAATTCGAGGCTGGCTCCGCCTCCCGTCGAGATGTGGCCGAACTGCCCGTCCTCGAAGCCGAGGGCGCGCACCGCGGCGGCCGAGTCTCCACCGCCGACGACGCTGAGTCCGTCGACCTCGGTGAGGGCCTGGGCGACGGCCTTCGTGCCGGCCGCGAACGGCTCGAGCTCGAAGACGCCCATCGGGCCGTTCCAGAACACGGTCTTCGAGGCCGCGACGACCTCGGCGAACCGCTTCGCGGTGTCGGGCCCGATGTCGAGACCGAGGCCGTCCGCGCCGAAGGCGGTGTCCTCGATCGCGTCGGCGGGGGCCGTCACGTACTCGGCGTCGGCTCCGAACTTCGAGGCGACGACGACGTCCGTGGGGACGACGATCTCCACCCCGAGCTCCTTCGCCTTCGCGAGGTAGCCGAGGACGGTGTCGATCTGGTCGGCCTCGAGCAGGCTCTTGCCGACCTCGTGGCCCTGGGCCTTGAGGAAGGTGAAGAGCATGCCGCCGCCGATGAGGATCGAGTCGACCCGCGGGAGCAGGTGGTCGATGACGCCGAGCTTGTCCGAGACCTTCGAGCCGCCGAGGACGACCGTGTAGGGGCGCTCCGGCTTCTCGGTCAGGCGGTCCAGGACCTCGAGCTCGGCCGCGATCAGGGTTCCGGCGGCGCTGGGCAGCAGCTGGGCGAGCTCGTAGACGCTCGCCTGCTTGCGGTGCACGACGCCGAAGCCGTCCGAGACGAACGCGTCGCCGAAGGCGGCGAGCTTCTCGGCGAAGGCGCGGCGCTCGTCCGCGTCCTTGCTGGTCTCCCCCGGGTTGAAGCGGAGGTTCTCGAGCACGACGACCTGGCCGTCCTCGAGGGCGTCGACCGCGGCGGAGGCCGCCTCGCCGACGGTGTCCTCGGCGAACGAGACGGGGGCGTCGAGCAGCTCGCCGAGGCGCTCCGCCACCGGCGCGAGGCTGTACTTCGAGTCGGGGGCGCCGTCGGGGCGGCCGAGGTGGCTCACGACCACGACTCGGGCGCCCTCGGCGACGAGCCGCTGGAGCGTGGGCACCGACGCGCGCACGCGGCCGTCGTCCGTGATCGTTCCGTCCTTCAGGGGGACGTTCAGATCGCAGCGGACGACGACGCGCGTGCCGGCGAGGGAGCCCAGTGAGTCCAGAGTGCGGAGCGTCACGGTGTCACTCGTCACGGAGTCGTGACTCAGAGCTTGCCGGCGACGAGCTCGGCGACGTCGACGAGGCGGTTGGAGTAGCCCCACTCGTTGTCGTACCAGGAGGCGACCTTGACCTGGTTGCCGATGACCTTGGTCAGGCCGGCGTCGAAGATCGAGGAGTGCGGGTCGGTGACGATGTCGCTCGAGACGATCGGGTCCTCGGTGTACTTGAGGATGCCCTTGAGGTCGCCCTCGGCGGCGGCCTTGTAGGCCGCGTTGATCTCCTCGACCGTGGCCGACTTCGACAGCTCGACCGTGAGGTCGGTGATCGAGCCGGTCGGGACCGGGACGCGCAGCGCGTAGCCGTCGAGCTTGCCGACGAGCTCGGGGATGACGAGGCCGAGGGCCTTGGCGGCACCGGTCGACGTCGGGATGATGTTGACCGCGGCGGCGCGCGCGCGACGCAGGTCGCTGTGCGGGCCGTCCTGCAGGTTCTGGTCGGCGGTGTAGGCGTGGACCGTGGTCATCAGACCGCGCTCGATGCCGAAGTTGTCGAGCAGGACCTTGGCGAGCGGCGCGAGGCAGTTCGTGGTGCACGACGCGTTCGAGACGATGTCGTGGACCTGGGGGTCGTAGGTGCCCTCGTTGACGCCGAGGACGATGGTCGCGACGTCGTCGCCGGTGGCGGGAGCCGAGACGATGACCTTCTTGGCGCCGGCGGTGATGTGCTTGCGCGCATCCTCCGACTTGGTGAAGCGACCGGTCGACTCGATGACGACGTCGACGCCCAGCTCGCCCCAGGGGAGGTTCGCGGGGTCGCGCTCCTCGAGCACGATGATCGGCTTGCCGTTGACGACGATCTTGTCGCCGTCCAGCTCCACGGTCGCGTCGAGGCGGCCGGTGATGGAGTCGTACTTCAGGAGGTGCGCGAGCGCCTTGTTGTCGGTGAGGTCGTTGACCGCGACGATCTCGAGGTCGCTGCCCTTGGCGAGGGCCGCACGGAGGAAGTTACGGCCGATACGGCCGAAGCCGTTGATGCCGATCTTGACGGACACAGATATCTCCTGGAGAGGAAGGGCACCTCGACGGTGCAGTGGAGGGTGTGGATCGCTGCGAGAGCGGCGTCCCGGATCGGGACCCGGGACGCCGGAATCGCTACGACAGTAGCAGGAGGCCGGAAGTGTTCTGGCGGGCCTTCTCGAAGCGCGCGGAGACGTCCGCCCAGTTCACGATGTTCCAGAACGCCTTGACGTAGTCGGCCTTCACGTTGACGTAGTCGAGGTAGAAGGCGTGCTCCCACATGTCCAGCAGCAGGACCGGCACGGTCGCGGCGGCGTGGTTGCTCTGGTGGTCGTAGAGCTGCTCGATGAGCAGCTTCTGGCCGAGGGAGTCCCAGGCCAGGATCGACCAGCCGGAGCCCTGGATGCCGAGGGCCGAGGCGGTGAAGTGCGCCTTGAACTTGTCGAAGGAGCCGAAGTTCTCGTCGATCGCCGCGGCGAGCTCGCCGGTCGGCTTGTCGCCGCCGTCGGGCGAGAGGTTGTTCCAGAACACGGTGTGGTTCACGTGACCGGCGAGGTTGAACGCCAGGTCCTTCTGGAGCTTGTTGACGTTCGCGAGGTTCTCGCTGTCGCGAGCCTCCTGCAGCGCGGCGAGGGCGGTGTTCGCCCCGGTCACGTACGTCGCGTGGTGCTTGTCGTGGTGGAGCTCCATGATCCGTCCACTGATGTGCGGCTCGAGAGCCGAGTAGTCGTAGGGCAGTTCGGCGAGCGTGTAGTCAGCCATGTGCGATCTCCTGTTCGTGGTCGTCGACCTCAGTGATCCGCCGGGTCTCACGGCCCCTCACCGCTGTGCGGGAGGGTGTGCCGGGGTGTCCTGAGCGACCTTTCCAGTCTAGTGAGAGCCGCCCTCCGCACTCGGAGCGTTTCCTCCGTTCAACCAGGAGACACTCAGCGTTCGCGCGTCTGACGGCCCTTCGGATCGCGCGGGGCTCAGAGGTCCTGGAGCTCGGCGGGGAGGTTCGCGTCGGTGCCGGGGATGTCGAGGTCGGTGGCGCGCTTGTCGGCCATCGCGAGCAGGCGGCGGATGCGGCCGGCGACCGCGTCCTTCGTCATCGGCGGGTCGGCGTGGTGGCCGAGCTCGTCGAGGCTGGCGTCGCGGTGGGCGAGCCGGAGCCGGCCGGCGTAGCGGAGGTGCTCGGGGATGTCCTCGCCGAGGATCTCCATCGCGCGCTCGACCCGGGAGCAGGCGGCGACGGCGGCCTGGGCGGAGCGGCGGAGGTTCGCGTCGTCGAAGTTGACCAGGCGGTTGGCGGTCGCCCGCACCTCGCGGCGCTGGCGCAGCTCCTCCCAGCTCGCGACGGTGGAGGTCGCGCCCATCAGGGTGAGCATCGCGCTGATGCTCTCGCCGTCGCGGACGACCACGCGGTGCACGCCGCGCACCTCGCGTGACTTGGCCTGGACGCCGAGGCGGCCCGCCGCTCCGACGATCGCCATCGCCGCCTCGTTGCCGGGGCAGATCACCTCGAGGGCGGCCGAGCGGCCGGGATCGGTGAGCGAGCCCTGCGCGAGGAAGGCCCCGCGCCAGACGGCGGCGAGCTCCTCGCGGGTGCCGGTGGTCAGCCGGTTCGGCAGTCCGCGGACGGGACGGCCGCGCTGATCGAGCAGACCGGTCTGGCGGGCGAGGGTGTCGCCGCCCTCGACGACCCGGACGAGCCAGCTGGTGGTGCGGCGCGAGCCGCCGGCGGACACGATGCTGCCCTCGCTGCGGACGCCGTAGAGCTCGGCGAGGTCGCGGCGGACGCGGGTGGCCAGGGGGGCGGAGTCGAGCTCGACCTCGACCGCGAGGCGGTTCGAGATGATGTGCAGTCCTCCGGAGAAGCGGAGGATGGTCGCCAGTTCAGCGGCACGGACGGTGTTCTTGCGCGAGACGATCGCGACCAGTTCGCCCTTGACATCTGCAGTGAGGGCCACGGAGTCTTCTTTCCTTACGTCGGGTGCGCGGCGGAGCGCGCGGGGATCATTCTCGGCCGAGGTCGCGGTGCGCCACGTTGACGGCGACACCCGGCAGCTCGGCCAGTCGGGCCGCGACGCGGCCGGCGACGGCGACCGAGCGGTGCTTGCCGCCGGTGCAGCCGATGGCGATGGTCGCGTGGCGCTTGTTCTCGCGCTGGTAGCCGTCGAGCACCGGCCGGAGGGCGCGCGAGTAGGAGTCGATGAACTCCTCCGCGCCCTGCTGGGCCAGCACGTAGTCTCTCACCTCTTCGTCGAGACCGGTGTGCGGGCGGAGCTCCGGGATCCAGTACGGGTTGGGCAGGAAGCGCGCATCCGCGACCATGTCGGCGTCGGTCGGCAGGCCGTACTTGAAGCCGAAGCTCATCACGGTGATCTGCAGCCCCGCGCGGCCGGCTTCGGCGAACCGCGTGGTGATCGTGGTCGCGAGCTGATGCGGATTGAGGTCGGAGGTGTCGATCACGATGTCGGCCGACTCGCGCAGCTGCGCCAGGCGGGTCCGCTCGGCGGAGATGCCGTCGAGGAGCGTGCCGCGCCCCTGCAGCGGGTGCGGGCGGCGGACCTGCTCGAAGCGGCGGACGAGAGCGGCGTCGGCGGCCTCGAGGAAGACGACGCGCAGATCGACGCCGACGCGCAGCTCGCGCACGATCTCGCCGAGGTCGGCGAAGAAGTCCCGCCCGCGGACGTCGACGACGGCCGCGACCTTGGGCACGGTGTCACCCGCGCGCTGGGCGAGGTCCACCAGCGGGCGCAGCATCTGCGGCGGGAGGTTGTCGACCACGTACCAGCCGAGGTCCTCCAGCGCGTTGGCAGCGGTGGATCGTCCGGCTCCGGACATCCCGGTGACGATCAGCACGTTCTGCTGCTCGCTCTCGGTGCTCATGGGGTCTCCGTGCTCGTGTGGGGTGGTCGCGGACCCTCCTTCGGGGAGGGCGGGCCTCCAGCCTAGGGTGTGGCCCTGAGCGGAGCACCCGGCGGAGGGGGGATCTCGATGCGCCCGCTGCGCGGGCTGCTCGATCAGCATGGAGCGGCCGCGTGCCCTCCACGCGAGCACCCCTGCCGGTCGAGCGAGCACTTCATACTGGTCGAGTAGGCCCGCAGGGCCGTATCGAGACCCGCCCACCGCAGGACCGTGGTGCCTCAGGGATGCAGGTGCCCGTGGATCGCGGCGGCGAGCGTCGGCCCGATGCCCTTGACCTCCGCGATCTCGGCGTCGCTCGCCTCGCGCAGCCTGGTGACCGAGCCGAAGTGCTTCAGCAGATCGCGCACCCGCGTCCCGCCCAGCCCCGGGATCTCCGCCAGCTGCGACGAGATGTCGCGCTTGCGCCGCTGACGCTGGTGGGTGATCGCGAAGCGGTGCGCCTCGTCACGGATCCGCTGGAACAGGAAGAGCGCGTCGCTGTTGCGCGGCAGGATCACCGGGAAGTCGGAGTCGGGCAGCCAGATCTCCTCCAGCCGCTTGGCGATCCCGCAGAGCGTGATCCCGGTGACGCCGGACTCGTCCAGCGCGCGCTGGGCCGCGGCGACCTGCGGCTGCCCGCCGTCGACGATCAGCAGGTTCGGCGGGTAGGAGAACTTGCGCCGCTTGGCCTCCCCCGTCTCGGGATCGACCTCGGCGGGCTCGGTCGGCTCCTTGAGGTAGGCGAGGCGCCGGGTGAGCACCTGGTGGAGGGACTCGGTGTCGTCCGTGGACTCCGCGATGCTGAAGCGTCGGTACTGGTCCTTGCGCACCAGGCCGTCCTCGAAGACGACCATCGACGCGACGATGTTCGTGCCGCTGAGGTGCGAGACGTCGTAGCACTCCATCCGCAGCGGGGCCTCGGCCATGCCGAGCGCGTCGCGGATGTCCTCCAGGGCCTGTGTGCGCGCGGTGAAGTCGGCGGAGCGCCGGGTCTTGTAGAGCATCAGCGAGTGCTTGGCGTTCTGCGTCGCGGTCTCGAGGAGGGCCGCCTTGTCGCCCCGCTGCGCGGCGCGCAGACGGACGTTGGCACCGCGGAGGGAGCCCAGCCACTCCTCGAGCGCCTCGGAGTCGTCGGGCAGCTCGGGCACGACGACCTCGCGCGGCGGGATGTCGCCGCCCTCGTAGGCCGCCTGCAGGGCCGTGTCGACGAGCTCGGCGGTGCTCATGTCGAGCTCCTTGTCGACGACCCAGCCGCGCTCACCGCGGATCCGGCCGCCGCGCACGCGGAACTGCTGCACCGAGGCGGCCAGCTCGTCGTGCACGATCGCGTACAGGTCGACGTCGACGTTGTCCTTCAGCACGACCGCGCTCTTGGCGAGCACGGCGTCGAGCGCCGCGGCCTGGTCGCGCAGCTTGCCGGCGCGCTCGTACTGCATCGCCTCGGCGGCCTCGCGCATCTCGCGCTCGAGCTCGCCGATCATCTTGCGGTCGTGGCTGCCCATGAACGCGACGAAGCGGTCGACGATCGCCCGGTGCTCCGCGAAGGTGACCCGGTGCGAGCACGGACCGCCGCAGCGGCCGATCTGCGAGGCGAAGCAGGGCTTCCCGCTCTGCATCGCCCGCTTGTAGTTGGAGTCGTTGCAGGTCCTGATCGGGAACGCCTTGATCATCAGCTCGATCGTCTCGTGGATCGCCCAGATCTTCGGGTACGGGCCGAAGTACCGCGCCCCGCGGATCTTCGAATTGCGGGTCACCATCACCCGCGGCGCCTCGTCGCCGAGGGTCACCGCCATGTACGGGTACGACTTGTCGTCGCGGAACTTGACGTTGAAGGGGGGATCGAACTCGTTGATCCAGGTGAACTCGAGCTGCAGCGCCTCGACGTCGGTGCCGACCACGGTCCACTCGACGCCGGACGCCGAGGTGACCATCCGCCGGGTGCGCTCGTGCAGGCTCGGCAGCGGAGCGAAGTAGTTGCTGAGCCGGGCGCGGAGGTTCTTCGCCTTGCCCACGTAGAGGACCCGGCCCCGAGCGTCCTTGAAGCGGTAGACGCCCGGGAGGGTCGGGATCTCGCCCGGCTTCGGCCGGAAGTCGACGGTCTGCGTCATGCCCGCGCCCCCGCTCCCCCGGCCCTCCGGGGACGACCGGCGAGGCGGAGCCGCGTCACGGCAGGATCTCGGCGAGGAAGGTGCCGGTGTGGCTCTCCTTGACCTTCGCGACGTGCTCGGGGGTGCCGATGGCGACGACCTGGCCGCCGCCCGCGCCGCCCTCGGGACCCATGTCGATCAGCCAGTCGGCCGACTTGATGACGTCGAGGTTGTGCTCGATCGTGATGACGGTGTTGCCCTTGTCGACGAGGCCGTTGAGCACCAGCAGGAGCTTGCGGACGTCCTCGAAGTGCAGACCGGTGGTCGGCTCGTCGAGCACGTAGACGCTGCGCCCGTTCGAGCGGCGCTGCAGCTCGGTGGCGAGCTTCACGCGCTGCGCCTCGCCGCCGGAGAGCGTGGTCGCGCTCTGCCCGAGCCGGACGTAGCCGAGGCCGACCTCGACCAGGGTCTTGAGGAACCGGTGGATCGAGGTGATCGGCTCGAAGAACTCGGCCGCCTCGGCGATCGGCATGTCGAGCACCTCGGCGATGTTCTTGCCCTTGTAGTGCACGGTCAGGGTGTCGCGGTTGTAGCGCGCTCCCCCGCAGACCTCGCACGCGACGTAGACGTCGGGCAGGAAGTTCATCTCGATCTTGATCGTGCCGTCGCCCGAGCAGGCCTCGCAGCGCCCGCCCTTGACGTTGAAGCTGAACCGGCCGGGCAGGTAGCCGCGGGCCTTCGCCTCGGTGGTCTCGGCGAAGAGGTTGCGGATGCGGTCGAACACGCCGGTGTAGGTCGCCGGGTTGGAGCGCGGGGTGCGCCCGATCGGGTTCTGGTCGACGTGCACGACCTTGTCGAGGTTCTCGAGTCCGGTGACGCGGGTGTGCTTGCCCGGCACCTTGCGGGCGCCGTTGAGCTGGTTGGCGAGCACCCGGTAGAGGATGTCGTTCACGAGCGTCGACTTGCCCGAGCCGGAGACTCCGGTGACCGCGACGAAGGTGCCGAGCGGGAACTCGACGTCGACCTTCTGCAGGTTGTTCGCGTTGGCTCCGACGACCTTGATCACACGCTTGCGGTCGATCTTGCGGCGCTTCTTCGGCAGCTCGATCGAGCGGCGGCCGGCGATGTAGTCGCCGGTGAGCGAGTGGGTGTTCTCGAGCAGGGACTCGTAGGAGCCGGAGTGCACGACCCGGCCGCCGTTGACGCCGGCGCCGGGGCCGATGTCGACGATCCAGTCGGCGGTGCGGATGGTGTCCTCGTCGTGCTCGACGACGATCAGGGTGTTGCCGAGGTCGCGCAGCTTGATCAGGGTGTCGATCAGCCGGCGGTTGTCGCGCTGGTGCAGACCGATGCTCGGCTCGTCGAGGACGTAGAGCACGCCGGTGAGACCGGAGCCGATCTGGGTCGCGAGCCGGATGCGCTGGGCCTCGCCGCCGGAGAGCGAGCCGGCCGCACGGGAGAGGTTGAGGTAGTTGAGCCCGACCTCGATCAGGAAGTCGAGGCGCGCGCGGATCTCGCGGAGCACCTGCGCGGCGATGGTGGCCTCGCGCGGGGTGAGCTGCAGCTCGCTCATGAACGACTGGGCGTCGCCGAGGCTGAGGTCGGCGACGTCGGCGATGCTCGCGCCGTGCACGAGCACGGCGAGCACCTCGGGCTTGAGGCGCGAGCCCTTGCAGACGGGGCAGGCGACCTCGCGGAGGAACTCGGCCCAGCGCGAGCGCTGCACGTCGGTCTCGGCCTGCACGTACTGCCGCTCGATGTAGGGCACGACGCCCTCGAAGCCGGAGGTGTAGCTCATCTCCCGGCCGTAGCGGTTCTTCCACTTGACCTTGACCTCGAAGTTGTCGCCGTGCAGCACGGCCTGCTGCACCTCCGAGCTGAGGCGCTTCCAGGGGGTGGTCAGCTTGAAGCCGAGGTCGCGGGAGAGGCCGTCGAGCAGCTTCTCGTAGTACTGGAAGAGGCCCTTGCCCTGGGTGGTCCACGGGATGATGACGCCCTCGGCGATGCTGAGGTCGGGGTCGCCGAGCAGCAGCTCGTCGTCGACCGACATCCGCGTGCCGAGGCCGGAGCACTCGGGGCAGGCGCCGAAAGGGGCGTTGAAGGAGAAGGTGCGCGGCTCGATCTCGGTGAGCGAGATCGGGTGGTTGTTGGGGCAGGACAGCTTCTCGGAGTACGTCGTCCACGCGCCGTCGCCCTCGCCGTCGACGAAGTTGATCTGCACGATGCCGTCGGTGAGGCGCAGCGCCGTCTCGAGCGAGTCGGTCAGGCGGCCGAGGATGTCCGGGCCGGCGACGAGGCGGTCGACGACGACGGAGATGTCGTGCTTGTACTGCTTCTTCAGCACCGGCGGCTCGCTCAGCTGGATGAGCTTGCCGTCGACCATGGCGCGGGAGTAGCCGCCCGCGGTCAGCTCCTTGAAGAGGTCGACGAACTCGCCCTTCTTCTGCGAGACGACCGGGCTGAGGATCTGGTAGCGGGTGCCCTCCTCCAGCTCCATCAGCTGATCGGCGATCTGCTGCACTGTCTGCGCCGAGATCGGCTCGCTGCAGACGGGGCAGTGCGGGATCCCGATGCGGGCCCAGAGCAGGCGCATGTAGTCGAAGATCTCGGTGATCGTGCCGACGGTGGAGCGCGGGTTGCGGTTGGTCGACTTCTGGTCGATCGACACCGCCGGGCTGAGGCCCTCGATGAAGTCGACGTCCGGCCGGTCGACCTGGCCGAGGAACTGCCGCGCGTAGGCGGAGAGCGACTCGACGTAGCGGCGCTGGCCCTCGGCGAAGATCGTGTCGAAGGCGAGCGACGACTTGCCCGACCCGGACAGTCCGGTGAAGACGACCATCGAGTCACGGGGGATCTCGAGGTCGACATCGCGCAGGTTGTGCACTCTGGCCCCGCTCACCACCAGCTTCGACACCGATTCGTCCAGCGAGGAGACGAAGCGGTGGAAGGAGGGTGAGGGGGTGGTGGAAGGGTCCGTAACGGCGTTCAGGATCGACACCTCGAAAGTGTATGCGGAGCCACCGACATCGCCCGGGGCGTTCGCTGGCCGCTGATCCCGCACCCCGCGACTTGCGCTCGTCGACGCCGCCCGCACCGGTGGGCCGGCCCGCGTGGGCCGGCCCGGATCGGTCAGGACAGGTGCCCGGCCTTCTCCATCTGCCGCAGCTCGCGCTTGAGCTCGGAGACCTCGTCGCGCAGGCGCGCGGCGAGCTCGAACTTCAGCTCGCCGGCGGCCTGCAGCATCTGGCCGTTGAGGTCGGCGATGATCGCCTCGAGGTCGTTGCCGCCGTTCGCGGCGAGACCCTGGCGGCGCAGGTTCGGCGTCGGGCTCTTCTTCTTGGCGTCGCGGCCGGCCAGGAGCTTCGCGGTGTCGGCTCCCTCGCGGGCGAGCGCGTCGGTGATGTCGGCGATCTTCTTGCGCAGCGGCGTCGGGTCGATGCCGTGGTCGAGGTTGTAGGCGACCTGCTTCTCGCGCCGGCGGTCGGTCTCGTCGATCGCGAGCTTCATCGAGTCGGTCATCTTGTCCGCGTACATGTGCACCTCGCCCGAGACGTTGCGCGCGGCGCGGCCGATGGTCTGGATGAGCGAGGTCGACGAGCGGAGGAAGCCCTCCTTGTCGGCGTCGAGGATCGCGACGAGCGACACCTCGGGCAGGTCGAGGCCCTCGCGGAGGAGGTTGATGCCGACGAGGACGTCGTAGACGCCCGCGCGCAGCTCGGAGAGCAGCTCGACCCGTCGCAGCGTGTCGACGTCGGAGTGCAGGTAGCGCACCCGGACTCCGGCCTCGGTGAGGAAGTCCGTGAGCTCCTCCGCCATCCGCTTCGTGAGGGTGGTGACCAGCACGCGCTCGTCGCGCTCGGTGCGGAGCTTGATCTCCTCGAGCAGGTCGTCGATCTGGCCCTTGGTCGGCTTGACGACGATCTCGGGGTCGATCAGGCCGGTCGGGCGGATGATCTGCTCGACGATGCCGTCGGCGATCCCCATCTCGTAGCGGCCGGGGGTCGCCGAGAGGTAGACGGTCTGGCCGACGCGGCCCTTGAACTCCTCCCACTTCAGCGGGCGGTTGTCCATCGCCGAGGGCAGCCGGAAGCCGTGCTCGACCAGGGTGCGCTTGCGCGAGGCGTCGCCCTCGTACATCGCGCCGATCTGCGGCACGGTGACGTGCGACTCGTCGATGACGACGAGGAAGTCGTCGGGGAAGTAGTCGAGCAGGCAATGCGGCGCCTCGCCGGACTCGCGTCCGTCGATGTGGCGCGAGTAGTTCTCGATGCCGGAGCAGAAGCCGATCTGCTGCATCATCTCGAGGTCGAAGGTGGTCCGCATCCGGAGGCGCTGCGCCTCGAGGAGCTTGTTCTGCTTCTCGAGGTCGGCGAGGCGGACCTCGAGCTCCTGCTGGATCGTGTCGATGGCGCGGTGCATGACGTCCTGGCTGGCGACGTAGTGCGAGCCGGGGAAGACGGAGACGGACTCGAGCTTCTTCACGACGTTCCCGGTGAGCGGGTGCAGCGTGTAGAGCGCCTCGATCTCGTCGCCGAACATCTCGATGCGGATCGCGAGCTCCTCGTACATCGGGATGATCTCGATCGTGTCGCCGCGGACCCGGAAGGTGCCGCGGGCGAAGTCCACGTCGTTGCGGGCGTACTGCATCGAGACGAACTTGCGGATCAGGCGGTCGCGGTCGACCCGCTGGCCGACCTGGAGCGCGACCATCGCCTCGAGGTACTGCTCCGGCTGGCCGAGGCCGTAGATGCAGGAGACGGTCGAGACGACGATGACGTCGCGCCGGCTGAGCAGCGAGTTGGTCGTCGAGTGCCGCAGGCGCTCGACCTCGGCGTTGACCGAGCTGTCCTTCTCGATGAAGGTGTCCGTCTGCGGGACGTAGGCCTCGGGCTGGTAGTAGTCGTAGTAGGAGACGAAGTACTCGACCGCGTTGTTGGGGAAGAGCTCGCGGAACTCGTTGGCGAGCTGCGCGGCGAGCGTCTTGTTGTGCGCGAGGACGAGGGTCGGCCGCTGGACGGCCTCGACGAGCCAGGCGGTGGTCGCCGACTTGCCGGTACCGGTGGCGCCGAGCAGGACGACGTCGGTCTCGCCGGCGTTGATCCGGGCGCTCAGATCGGCGATGGCTCCGGGCTGGTCACCGCTCGGCTGGTATTCGCTGATGACCTCGAAGGGGTGCACGGCACGGGTTGGCTCCATGCTCGAAGCGTAACCGCGACCACCGACATCGGGGCGGCCCTGCGCCGACGGCGAACGGGGCTCGCGCCGACCCCGGCCGCAGACTGCCCTGCGGGGGCCGCCGGGTCTCGATACGCCCCTGCGGGGCTGCTCGACCAGCATGGACCTGCCACTTGCATGCTGATCGAGTAGCGCGCGCAGCGCGCGTACCGAGATCCACCGGCGCCGGAAGCCGAGTCTGCAGACAGACCATCAGGAGGGCGCCCGATCAGAGGCGGGAGACGCGCAGGTCGCGCAGGTGGAGGCGGTCGCCCGCGGCCATGCCGTCGGTGCGCACGCGGAGCACCGCGCAGACCGCCCACTCCGGCGCGGGGAGGGAGTAGGCGTCGTCGAGGCGGACGCCGGCGAAGGAGTCCCGGGCCGAGACGTCGGTCGCCGAGTACCAGTCCCGACCCAGGCCGTCGGCCCGTCGCGCGGTCGAGAAGCCCAGATCGATCGCGACGGATCCGGAGCCCTCGTAGAGCGCGTCCAGCGACGCGAGCACCCGCGCTCCGGCGGCGATCGGCACGAAGAGGTGGACCGCGCCGGAGCCCGACCCGTCCTCGACTGCGAGCGCACGGAGCCCCGCGACCGGGGAGTCCCCCGGCGCGACGGACGCCCCGCCCTCGGCCGTCCAGTCGTCGGCGAGCACCGAGCGCGAGCCGTGCGGATCGAGCACACCGCGGATCCGCTCGGCCGCGTGGAACCGCAGCGCGGTCGAGGGCAGCGCCGAGGTGTCCGAGATCGTCAGGACGCCGTCGCCGCGCGCCAGGAAGGGCAGCCGCGAGTTGCCGCCCTGGAACTGCCCGCCCCGGACGACGGCCCGCTGGCCTCCTGCCCCGGAGAACTGGATCAGTCCGCGCTCGGCGTCACCGTCGACCTCCTTCCGAGCCCTGACGAGGAAGCGGCAGTCGGTGAGCGAGAGCAGGGCGCCCCAGCCGTCCAGCTCGAACCAGCCGTGGTTGTCGGGGATCTGCATCTCGAAGTGGCAGTGCGAGAAGTGGGCCTGTCCACGCGAGATCGTGACCGCCCGGCCCTGGTTCGTCGAGAAGGTGTCGAACGAGCACTGGTCGACGAAGAACTCCTGGTCGCCGTGGATCTGGAGCGCGCTCTCGGTGTTGCTGGTCAGGTCGCAGCCCTGGAACGCGATGCGCTCGCCCGAATCGACGGCGTCCTCGACCGCCACGACTCCCACGCGGTTCCCCTGGAACGAGCACGAGCGGAACTCGAGCAGATAGGCGTGCGACCCGAGCTCGACCGCCGTGTCGAAGCTGCGCGCGACGACGTTCGCGAACGAGAGGTAGGCGGGCTTCGGCCCGGGTTCGCGCAGGTGGGACGGTGCGCTCACGGCGATGCCCGTGTTCGAGCCGTCGCCGATCAGGTGCAGATCGCTCAGCACGGTCTGGTGCTGGCGGGTGTAGCCGGCGGCGGAGGACTGCAGCACGGGTCCGACGGTCTGCAGGGCGGGGCCGGAGCCGGTGTAGCGGATCTCGCAGTGGCCGTCGATGCTGACCCGGGCGTCCCAGTCGAGCGTCTCGTCGACGACGAAGCTCCCGCCGGGTGCGGTGACGACGGCGTGGTGCTCGGCCGGGTCGACCCCGTCCTCCGGCACGGCGGCGGCGGCCAGCGCCGCCTGCCAGGCAGCGGTGTCGCGAGCGGCACCCGCGGGGAGCGACTCGTCGAGGTGGTCGTGCACGTCGACGATGCGGGACGTCCCGGCGGGACGGCTGATCACTTGGACCGGAGCCGGTCCGGTCCGGCCGGTGAGCGCCCCCGCGGCCGCTCCCGCGCCCGCACCGAGCAGGACGCCCGCCCCGGAGGCGAGCAGGAGGCGCCGGGAGTCGGAGGCGGGCGGGCGTGCTCCGGAAGCGCTCATGCGTCGTACCCCTCCGCTCGGCGATCGTGCTGGGGCCGTCCCCCGTGCTGCGGCCCTCCCACTGTAGGAGCAGGGCCTGACCGTCTCCCGCCGCCGGATGCGCTCAGACTGAGGGGCGGCGCAGCCGCTCCCAGAGCGCGTCGACCTGGCTCAGGGTCTCCTCCAGCGTTCCGGAGGCGTCGATCACGGCGTCCGCGAGGGCCAGGCGGTCCTCGTCGCTCGCCTGCGCGCCGACGCGAGCGCGGGCGTCGGCCTCGGTCATGCCGCGCAGGTCGATGAGGCGCTCGATGCGCGTCTCCTGCGGGGCGTGGACGACGATCACCTCGTCGAACTCCCCCGCGCCGCGCGACTCGGCCAGAAGCGGGACGTCGTAGACGACGATCGCCGCGGGGTCGGCGGCGGCCGCCGCGGCGAACAGCTCCTGCGAGCGGAGCGACACCGCCGGGTGGGTGATCGCGTTGAGGTCCTCGCGGGCGGCGGAGTCGGCGAAGACGATCGCGCCGAGCGCCGCTCGGTCGAGCGAGCCGTCGGCGCGCAGGGTCTCCGGGCCGAACCGCTCGACGATCGCGGCCAGCGCGGGCTCCCCCGGCTCGACCACCTCGCGGGCGAGCCTATCGGCGTCGACGACGACGGCTCCGAGCTCGGCGAGACGGCGGGCGACGGTGGACTTGCCCGAGGCGATGCCTCCGGTGAGGGCTGCGAGATGCACCCGTCAAGCCTAACGAGCGGCGCTGCACACCGGGCGGGGGCGGATCTCGATACGCCCGCTCCGCGGCCTGCTCGATCAGCATGCAGGGAGACCTCGCTCCGGCTGCAACGCCGAACGGCCGGCCCCCGAGGGGACCGGCCGTTCGTCGTGGTGGTGATGCGATCAGTTGTTCGAGGACAGCTTCTCGCGCAGTGCGGCGAGCGACTCGTCGTCGGCGAGGGTTCCGCCGCCGGCAGCCGACTCGGTGTTCGTGAAGCCGCCGCCGACCGAGACGCCCTCGGAGACCGTGGCGGCCTCCTCCTGCGACTTGGCGACCTGGGCCTTGTGGGCCTCCCAGCGAGCCTGAGCAGCGGCGTACTCCTGCTCCCAGGCCTCGCGCTGGGACTCGAAGCCCTCGCGCCACTCGTTGGTCTCCGGGTCGAAGCCGTCGGGGTACTTGTAGTTCCCCTGGTCGTCGTACTCGGTGGCCATGCCGTAGAGCGCCGGGTCGAACTCGGTGCCCTCGGGGTCGACGTTCTCGTTCGCCTGCTTGAGCGAGAGCGAGATGCGACGGCGGTCGAGGTCGATGTCGATGACCTTGACGAAGACCTCTTCACCGACCGACACGACCTGCTCGGCGAGCTCGACGTGCTTGCCCGAGAGCTCGGAGATGTGGACGAGGCCCTCGATGCCGTCCGCGACGCGGACGAAGGCACCGAACGGGACCAGCTTCGTGACCTTGCCCGGGGCGACCTGACCGATCGCGTGGGTGCGGGCGAAGACCTGCCACGGGTCCTCCTGCGTCGCCTTGAGCGAGAGCGACACGCGCTCGCGGTCGAGGTCGACCTCGAGGATCTCGACGGTGACCTCCTGGCCCACCTCGACGACCTCGGAGGCGTGCTCGATGTGCTTCCAGGAGAGCTCGGAGACGTGGACGAGACCGTCGACGCCGCCGAGGTCGACGAACGCACCGAAGTTGACGATCGAGGACACGACGCCCTTGCGGACCTGACCCTTGTGCAGGTTGTTCAGGAACGTGGTGCGGCTCTCGGACTGCGTCTGCTCGAGGAGCGCGCGACGCGACAGGACCACGTTGTTGCGGTTCTTGTCGAGCTCGAGGATCTTCGCCTCGATCTCCTGGCCGAGGTACGGCGTGAGGTCGCGGACGCGGCGCAGCTCGATGAGCGAGGCCGGGAGGAAGCCGCGGAGGCCGATGTCGACGATGAGCCCGCCCTTGACGACCTCGATCACCGAACCGGTGACGACACCGTCGGACTCCTTGATCTTCTCGACGTCGCCCCACGCACGCTCGTACTGCGCGCGCTTCTTGGAGAGGATCAGGCGACCCTCCTTGTCCTCCTTCTGCAGGACGAGGGCTTCGACGCTGTCGCCCACGTTGACGACCTCGGAGGGGTCGACGTCGTGCTTGATGGAGAGCTCACGCGAGGGGATGACGCCCTCGGTCTTGTAACCGACGTCGAGGAGGACCTCGTCGCGGTCGATCTTCACGACGGTGCCTTCGATGAGGTCTCCGTCGTTGAAGAACTTCAGAGTCTTTTCGACCGCGGCAAGAAAGTCTTCAGCAGACCCGATGTCGTTGATCGCGACCTGCTTGGTTGCCTTTTCGGTCGTTGCGGTTGTCATTAAGGGATGCTCCAGGATGGATGGGTATCGGGCGGCGGGCACCGACACGCCCGAGGGCGTGACGCGGTGGTGACCACTGCGGAGGTGATGGGGATGCCGTGACCGGGAGGAGCTCGAGAGCCCGGACCGTGGTCCCGGATCTCCAGCGCACCGTGGGCACGGCGGCGCCACGAAGGTGACGTTCCAGACTATCGAACCGACCGGGGTGAGAGCAATCTCGAAGGGCCCCGTTCCGCGTGTCCTGGCGGATTCCATCGGTCGGCCTCCGCCCCGCGGAGGTCAGGCCCCGGCGCTGAGGCTCGCGCGGAGGGTGTCGAGCCCGACACCGCCGAGATCGAGGGCGCGACGGTGGAACGACGCGAGCGAGAAGTCCGCCCCGTCGCGCGCGCTCGCCTCGTCCCGCAGCTCCTCCCAGATCCGCTGGCCGATCTTGTAGGAGGGCGCCTGGCCGGGCCAGCCGAGGTAGCGGTTGACCTCGAAGCGGACGAAGGCGTCGTCCATGTTGACGTTCGCGCGCAGGAAGGCGAGGGCGGACTCGGCCGTCCAGACGTCGGACGAGCCGGGCATCCGCTTCTGCAGGTGCACGCCGATGTCGATGACGACGCGGGCGGCGCGCATCCGCTGCCCGTCGAGCATCCCGAGGCGGTCGGCCGGGTCGTCCAGGTAGCCGAAGCGCTCCATCAGCCGCTCGGCGTAGAGGGCCCAACCCTCGGCGTGCCCGGAGCTGCCGGCGAGCTGGCGGCGCCAGGTGTTGAGGCTCGCGCGGTTGTAGACGGCCTGACCCACCTGCAGGTGGTGACCGGGGACGCCCTCGTGGTAGACGGTCGTCAGCTCGCGCCAGGTGGCGAACTCGGTGACGCCCGGCGGGACGGACCACCACATCCGGCCCGGGCGGGAGAAGTCGTCGCTCGGGCCGGTGTAGTAGATGCCGCCCTCCTGGGTCGGCGCGATGCGGCACTCGAGGCGGCGGAGCTCGTCCGGGATGTCGAAGGCGGTGCCCGCGAGCTCGCTCACGGCCCGGTCGCTGGTCTCCTGCATCCAGCGCTGCAGCGCGTCGACGCCGTGCAGGGTGCGGGCGGGATCGGTGTCGAGGTGCGCGATCGCCTCGGCGACACTCGCGCCGGGCAGGATCTCGCGGGCGATCGCCTCCTGCTCGGCGGTCATCCGCGCGAGCTCCTCGATCCCCCACTCGTAGGTCTCGTCGAGGTCGACCACCGCGCCGAGGAAGCGGCGCGACTGCAGCGCGTAGTGCTCGCGGCCCACCGCGTCCTGCTCCGTCGCGGCCGGGGCGAGCTCGGTGCGGAGGAACCGGGCCAGGCCGCCGTAGGCCGCGGAGGCGCGACGGGCGCCCTCCTCGAGCCGCAGCGAGAGGGATGCGGGCAGCGATCCGGTGGCCGGAGCCGCGTCGGCGGCCAGGGCGGCGAAGAACCCCCGTGGGCCGGCGATCGTCTCGGCCTGCTCGGCGACGAGGCCGACCTGGCGGCGCGCCGGCGTCACTCCCGCGCCGATGCCCGCGCGGAGGGTCTCCGCGTAGCCGGCGAGCGCGGCCGGGACCGCGAGGAGCCGCGCCGCCACGTCCTCCCAGTCGCTCACGGAGTCGGTCGGCATCAGGTCGAAGACGTCGCGCAGCTCCTGCGCGGGCGAGGCGATCACGTTCAGATCGCGCAGCGGCAGCTGCGCCGCGTGCGCCTCGAGCGACAGCCGCAGGTCGGCGCCGAGGTCGGCGACCGTGACGGCGTCGACGGCGTCGACCGGCACGGCGGACTCGAGCTCGGCCAGCGCGGCGGCCGTCGCCGTCCGCGCCCGCTCCACGCCCTCCGGCGACAGGTCGCCGAGTCGGCGGTTCGCCTCGGCGCGGCCGATCGAGGTGCCGAGGGTGGGCTCGAGCTCGACGAGGGTGTCGACCCACCGCTCGGCGACGAGGTCGACGGCGGTGGGCGCGCGGGAGATGTCGGAGGTCATGCCTTCGAGCCTAGCCAGCGGCCCGGAACGTCCCGATCGGGCGGGCGCCGCGCGACGTCAGTGCGCCGCGACGTCCCAGTCGGAGCCGTGGCCGACCTGCACCTCGAGCGGGACGGAGAGATCGACCGCGCCGGCCATCCGCGCGCGGACGACCTCCTCGAGCACGTCCTCCTCGCCGGGGACCACGTCGAAGATGAGCTCGTCGTGCACCTGCAGCAGCATCCGCGACTCCAGGCCCTTCTCGCCGATGTCGGCCTGGACCCCGATCATCGCGATCTTCATGATGTCGGCGGCCGAGCCCTGGATCGGGGAGTTCAGCGCGGCGCGCTCCGCGTTGTCGCGGAGGACGCGGTTGCCGCTCTGGAGGTCGGGGAAGGGACGGCGGCGACCGAAGATCGTCTCGGTGTAGCCGGTCTCCCGCGCCTGCTCGACGACCGTGCGGAGGTAGTCGCGGACCGCGCCGAAGCGAACGAAGTAGTCGGTCATCAGCTGCTTCGCCTCGTTGCTGGAGATGCGCAGCTGCTTGGAGAGGCCGAAGGCGCTCAGTCCGTAGGCGAGCCCGTAGGACATCGCCTTGACCTTGTTGCGCATCGCCGAGGTGACGTCCGACGGCTCGACGCCGAAGATCCGCGCGCCGACGAAGCGGTGCAGGTCCTCGCCGCTGTGGAAGGCCTCGATCAGGCCGGCGTCGCCGGAGAGGTGCGCCATGATCCGCATCTCGATCTGCGAGTAGTCGGCGGTGATCAGGGTGCTCGCCTGCTCGCCGTGCACGAACGCGGTGCGGATGCGGCGGCCGACCTCGCTGCGGACCGGGATGTTCTGCAGGTTCGGGTCGTTCGACGAGATCCGCCCGGTCGCGGTGCCGGTCTGGTCGTAGCTGGTGTGGATCCTGCCGTCGGCGGTGACCGACTTCTCCAGCGTCTCGATGATCTGCTTGAGCTTGGTCGCGTCGCGGTGCTCGAGCAGGAGACCGAGGAACGGGTGCGGGTGCGACTCCTGCAGGTCCGCCAGGGCGGACGCGTCGGTCGTGTAGCCGGTCTTCGTCGCGCGGGTGCGCGGCATCGCCAGCTCCTCGAAGAGGACCTGCTGCAGCTGCTTGGGCGAGCCGAGGTTCATCTCGTGCCCGATCTCGGCGAAGGCGCGGTTCGCGAGGTCGACGGAGGTGGCGGTGAGCTCGCCGCGGAGGCGCGCGAGCACCTCGGCGTCGATCGCGACGCCGGTGAGCTCCATCGTCGCGAGGACCTGCACGATCGGCAGCTCGATGTCGACGAGCACCGAGAGCATGCCCTCGCCGAGCAGCTCGGTCTGCACGCCGACCAGGCGGTGCGCGTACCAGGCCTCGGTCGCGGGGCCGATCGGCGGGGCGGTCGGGACGAGCTGGTTCGGGTCGCCCTGGATCATCGCCTCGTCGAGGTACTGCTGGACCTGGGCCGGCAGCGTCGCCGCGTGACCGGTGGGCTGCAGGAGCCATGCCGCGATACGGGTGTCGAAGGCGAGTCCGGCCACCGGGAGCCCGGCCCGGCGCAGCGCCTTGACCTGCGGCTTGGCGTCGGCGAAGTACTTGGGGGCGTCGCTCGCGAGCCACTCCTCGAGCGCGGTGTAGTCGGGCCGGCCGGCCGCCCAGGGCACGAAGGCCGACTCCGCCTCGACCGACAGGCCGATGCCCTCGAGGCCGCCCTCGCCGAGCTGCACCTGCACGGCGACGGGCACGGTGCCGTTCGCAGAGACGCGGGCGAGCCAGTGCGCGAGCTCCTCGTCGACCAGGTTCCGCACGGCCGGAGCCGCGGTGACGACGGTGTCGCCGGCGAGCGCCTCCGCCGCGCCCTCGACGCCCTCGTCGGCGGCGATCGTGAGCACGCGCTCCTGCAGCGTCCTGAACTCGAGCCGGCTGAAGATCTCGCGGACCGCGTCCGGGTCGATCGGACGGCGGTCGAGGTCGTTCGGGCCGAGCGGCAGCTCGACGTCGGTGATCAGGCGGTTGAGCCGGCGGTTGCGGAGCGCGTTCTCCTTCTGCTCACGCAGCTTCTCGCCGACGACGCCCTTGATCTCGTCGGCGTGGGCGATGATGTCGGCGACGGTGCCGTACTGGTTGACCCACTTGGCGGCCGTCTTCGGGCCGACCTTGTCGACGCCGGGCAGATTGTCGCTCGTCTCGCCGACGAGCGCCGCGATCTCGGGGTACTGGTGCGGCTCGACGCCGTACTTCTCGAAGACCTTGTCGCGGTCGTAGCGGGTGAGCTGCGAGACGCCCTGGGTCGACGGGTAGAGCAGGGTGACGTCGGGAGTGACCAGCTGGATGGTGTCGCGGTCTCCCGAGACCACCAGCACGCGGAAGCCCGCCTCGGCGCCCTGGCGGGCGAGCGTGGCGAGGATGTCGTCGGCCTCGAAGTCCTCCTTCGAGACGGTGCGGATGTTCATCGCGTGCAGCGCCTCCTCGAGGAGGGGGACCTGGCCCTTGAACTCGGGCGGGGTCTCGCCGCGGGTGCCCTTGTACTCCGGGTACTCGCGGGTGCGGAACGAGTAGCGGGAGATGTCGAAGGCGACGCCGAGATGCGTCGGCTTCTCGTTCTTCAGCAGCAGGATCAGCATCGACAGGAAGCCGTGGATGGCGTTCGTGTGCTGCCCGTCGCGGGTCTGGAAGCTGTCGACCGGGAGGGCGTAGAACGCCCGGAACGCGAGCGAATGACCGTCGATGAGCAGGAGGGTAGGCTGTTCCGGATCTGACACAGGGCAAGACTACACAGCGCCTCCGACACCGGTTCGGGCCCGGTCCCGCCCGTCGGCGGAGGGCCTCCGGGAGGCCCAGCACGAGGAGCACCGTGACCGAATCCGCCCCCGCCGCCGCGACCGCCGCCCCCTGGGTCCGCCCGCCCGCCCTCGACCTCGAGGCGCACATCGGGCGCGGCATGGGCGAGCTCGCCGAGCGGATGGGCATCGTCTGGCACGAGCTCACCCCCGAGCACTCGGTCGCGTCGATGCCCGTCGAGGGCAACCGCCAGCCGGTCGGCATCCTGCACGGCGGCGCGCACGTCGTCCTCGCCGAGTCGATGGGCTCGATCGCCGCGAACGTGCACGCCGGCGCGGGACGCCTCGCGATGGGCATCGAGCTGAACGCGAGCCACAGCCGCTCGATCACCCACGGCCACGTGATCGCCACCTGCGACGCCATCCACCTCGGCTCCACCCTCACCACCCATGAGATCGTCGTCCGCGACGAGCAGGGCCGCCGCCTCAGCACCGTCCGCATCACGAACATCCTCCGCGACGCGCGCTGACCGCTCCGCTCAGTCCGCACCGGGGACGACGGCGACGACGACGGAGCCGAGCACGAGGACCGTGCCCGCCGTCGCGACGAGGGGCTTCGGCGAGTCCACGGCGACCGCCAGGAGCGCCCCCGCGAGAGCGACCGTCACCTCCGCCGAGCACGCGACGACCATCGGTCGCGCCGCCGTGCGCTCCAGCAGCCACGAGTCCTCGACGGCCGGGAAGGCTCGGGGCAGGAGCGCGAGGAGGGAGACGACGACCGGGAGGACCACCAGCGGCGGTGTCCGCCCCAGCTCCGGCAGGCAGGCGCCCAGCATGAGCTCGAGCACGACGGTCGCCGTGACGAGCAGCAGTCCGAGCCTGGACCGGGACGCGCGCCGGGTCGACTCCCGTGATCGGTTCGCAGGGCGCAACGAAAGACTCCCCCGTCTGAGGACGGGTCCTGCACCCGTGCCTCGTCCGTTCTAGCGGCGGCCCGCCTCGGCCGTACCGCCCTGTCGTCGGACGTGAGCTGAATGGCGCGGGCCGCCCGCGGGCCGGCGGACGACGGGCTCCGCTAGGGCGTGCCCGCACCGCCGACCCCGGCCGCGCAAGCGCGACGGGCGACCCGGGCGCTTGCGGGCGACCTCACACGCTGGCCGTTCCGTTCAGGGCGCGGTGGGAACGGTCACGACGACGACCGACCCGATGACGAGCATCAGCCCCGCCGCGACCAGGATCGGCGCCTGAGAATCGACGAGGGGTGCCAGCGTCGCCCCCACGAGCCCGACAGCACCCTGGGAGTAGTACGAAGCAGATGTCGCTCGGGGCGTCGTCCGCTCGAGAAGCCACGATCTCTCGACCAGCGGAATCGCTCGGGGAACGAATGCCAGCAGC
The DNA here is from genome assembly GCF_022815545.1 of Rathayibacter sp. VKM Ac-2928. Classification (NCBI taxonomy): domain Bacteria; kingdom Bacillati; phylum Actinomycetota; class Actinomycetes; order Micrococcales; family Microbacteriaceae; genus Rathayibacter; species Rathayibacter sp. VKM Ac-2928. Next base: position 282,873 of record NZ_JALGRU010000004.1, on the reverse strand, counting down.
GGGACCATGACGAGAAGCGTCACCAGGGGAGAGGAGTGCCGTACCTCGGGGAATACCGCCCCGATGATGAAGAACGACACCAGGCACACCGTGAAGACGATCAAGCCGAGCCTCGATCGAGGTGCACCCCATCGTGTCTCGGGTGTCGTCGACGTCTTTCTCATGGAATCACTCCTTGCAGGGCTCGCTGACGGGGAACGAAGCCACCGCCACATAGTGCAGATGACGGATGCCGACGCACTTGCCCTCGTCCTCGGCACGATTGGCGGCATCGATCGCGACCGCCGCCCCCAGCTCGCACGCCCAGCTGGCGCCACCGCAGATGAGGGCCAACACGACCGTCACGGCACCGGACTCGCTAGCCAGACGGTGAGTGTCGGAACGGCTCAGCAGAAGGGTGCAGAAGGCCGCATCGCATTCCAGACTCGGATCGGCGACGACGGGATAGGTGGCTCCCGCGTGCTGCACGTGCTGGACGACGACGGCGCCGTCGACCTCGTACCAGGTGTCGACAGGAGCACCGTCGGCGTCGACCGCCCACGGTTCCGCGATCGTGTTGACGACGTTCCCGAGCGAGTCGGAGACGGTGATGCTGCCACCGCTCGTGAGCTCGAGGTGCGCATCAGCGCCCGCAGCGGTGACCGCGAAGCGGTACTCCTCCGGCGCCTCCGCTCCCTTGACGACCACGTAGCCGGCGGCGGCCGCGGCCCTCTCAGAGCTGGTGAGCACGTAGTCGGCGTGCTCGCCCTCGTAGAGGAGGACACCGGGCTGCACCTCCTCTCCGGTCGATTCCGTCACCGGTGCCAGCGACAGGGACCCCTGCGGAGTGGACACCGTCAGACCATCGACATCGTCGAGTTCCTCGGAGGCGAGGTCACGCCCTCCTTCCGAGTGGATCCCCTCGTGCGAGGGCACGGACTCGTCCGCGACGAAGTCCGCTTCGGGTCCCGTCGCTCCGGAAGCCAGGAGGTCACGCTCGTCCAGGGCGTCCAGCGCGTCCCTGCCGTTCTCGGCGGTACTCGCCGCCGACGACTCCGACAGCGATCGTGGACTCGCCTCCGCAGGGGCGCTCCCGAGCGCAGCGGCCGCGAAGACGAGAGCGGTGAGAAGAACGGAGGAAGGCCTTGTCAGTGTTTTCATCGTGCGCTCCATTGCGTCGACATCGCACGAGAAAGCTTGCACCTGCGGTCGCTGGGCCTCGTCGAACTCGAACGATGATCTCTCCACCCGGATGCCTCGGCGTCTTCGTCGGAGAAGGCGGGTTACCTCTGCGACACTCGAATACCATTCGGGTATGGCATTGATAGCAATGAGATCCGACCGGGTGCAACCGCTGTCGCCCTGTGCCGGTCGTCACGCGACAGAGCCGGAGCAGTTCGCTGCTCCGGCTGCTCCGGACGAGGAGGCCGCGACGGGTCCGCAAGCCCCCGCCGCCGCGGGACGGGCGACCTAGGCTCGGGGCGTGACCTTCCGCGATCTGCTGCGCTCCCTGCCGTCCATGCCGTCCGAGCTGCCCGACTTCGAGGTGGAGGCGGCGCCCGCCGATCCCGTCGAGCTGTTCGGGCAGTGGCTGGAGGCGGCGAAGGACGCCGGCCAGCTCCTCCCCCACGGCGCGACGCTCTCGACCGCCGACGCCGACGGGACCGTCTCGGCGCGGGTGCTCGTGCTGCGCGACATCGACGACGCCGGCTGGGCGTTCTCGACCCACGCCTCCAGCCCCAAGGGGCGCGCGATGGCGGCGAACCCGCACGCCGCGCTGACCTTCTTCTGGCCGGTGCAGGGCCGGCAGGTCCGGGTGGAGGGCCGCGTCGAGCGCGCGTCCGCCGAGGAGTCGAAGAAGGACTTCCAGCGGCGCTCGGAGGCCGCGCGCACGGCACTGCTGGTCGGCCGGCAGAGCGAGCCGATGAAGCGCGCCGAGGACTTCGACCTGGTGACGCTGCAGACCGGCGTCGCCGTCGCCTGCTCCCCCGCGACGCTCGACCGCGACTGGGCCGTCTATCGCGTCGTGCCCGAGCGGATCGAGTTCTGGCAGGGCTCGACCAGGGCGGAGCAGGACCACACCCGCCTGCTGTACAGCGCGACGGGCGCTGCGGGGGCGACGGACGCGGGAACGACGCAGGCGGGCGGCTCCCCGTGGGAGCGCACCCGCCTCTGGCCGTGACGGCGCGGCCCTCGGACCGCCGCCGCCCTACTTCTTGGGGCTGAGCTGCTCGATGATCGCCTGGGCGACGTCGTGCATGGTGAGGCGGCGGTCCATCGACGCCTTCTGGATCCAGCGGAACGCCTCGGGCTCGGAGAGGCCCATCTTCTCGTTGAGCAGGCCCTTGGCGCGGTCGACGAGCTTGCGGGTCTCGAAGCGCTCGACCATGTCGGCGACCTCGGCCTCGAGGGTGAGGATCTGGGCGTAGCGGGAGAGGGCGATCTCGATCGCCGGCAGCAGGTCGTTCGGCGTGAACGGCTTGACCACGTAGGCCAGCGCGCCGGCCTCGCTCGCGCGCTCGACCAGCTCCTTCTGGCTGAACGCGGTCAGCAGGACGACCGGAGCGATGTGCGCCTTCGAGAGGCGCTCGGCGGCGGAGATGCCGTCGAGCTGGGGCATCTTCACGTCCATGATCACCAGATCTGGACGCAGCTCGGTGGCGAGGGCCACGGCCGTCTCGCCGTCGCCCGCCTCACCGACGACCTCGAAGCCGTTGTCGCGGAGGATCTCCACGATGTCCATGCGGATGAGCGATTCGTCCTCTGCGACGACGACCCGACGGGGTGCGGTCTGCGGAGTTTCCTGGTCTGTCACGCCGAAGAGCCTACGGTATTCTCGACAGGCTCGTGATGAGCCGGTGTGGCGGAATGGCAGACGCGGGGCACTCAAAATGCTCTGTCCGAGAGGGCTTGTGGGTTCGAGTCCCACCACCGGTACCGCAGGCGCCCCGCGCGCGTCGCCGCTTCGCTAGCGTCGTCGGATGGACCATTCCTCGGCGGCCTGGCCGCTCTTCTCCCTCGTGCTGCGCACGCCGCGCCTCGAGCTGCACCCGGTCCGCGACGCCGATCTGCCGGCCCTCGCCGCGGCCGCCGTCGCCGGGATCCACGAGCCCGGCCGCTCGCCGTTCCCCGCGGCCTGGGCCGAAGTGCCTGCCGAGCAGCTGCCCGCCGATCTCGCCCGCTACCAGTGGTCGCTCCGTGCAGCGACGCGGCCGGACTCCTGGCGCGTGGCCTTCGCGATCGTCGAGGACGGCGCGGTGATCGGCTGCCAGGACCTGCTCGCCGACGAGTTCGCGGCGCGGCGCACCGTCTCCTCCGGCTCGTGGCTCACGCGCGCGGCGCAGGGGCGCGGTCTCGGCCGGGAGATGCGGGCGGCGGCCCTCCTGCTCGCCTTCGACCACCTCGGTGCGGAGGTGGCGGAGAGCAGCGCGCTGGCGTGGAACACGGCGTCGATCCGGGTGTCGACCGGGCTCGGCTACGAGCCCAACGGCACCCAGCGCACGGTCGGCGCCGACGGAGTGGCGGTCGAGGAGATCCGGTTCCGCGTCACGCCCGACACCTTCCGCCGCCCGGAGTGGGAGCTCGAGGTGTCCGGTCTCGAGGCGGCCCGTGCGCTCCTGATCGCCGAGCCGGCGGCGGACTCCTAGCGAGACACCGACCGGGCCGAGCCGCTCAGAACTCCGCGAGGCTCCCGCGCAGACCGCCCCCGGGGTACTCCCGCCGCAGGATCCCGCGGCGGCGCAGGATCGGCACCAGCTCGTCGAGCATCCGGTGCAGCGTCACCGGGTGGAAGTCACCGGAGAACGCGAAGCCGTCGTTGTCCGCGTCGTCGCCGAGCTCCTGGACGAAGTCGGCGACCTCCTCCGCGGTGCCCACCACGCCGCTGCGATCGGCGATCAGCCCGAGCCGCGCCTTGGCGGTGAGCAGGGCGCGCAGCGGGGCGTCGGCATCGGCACCGCCGTAGAGGCCGGCGATGCTGCCGCGCGAGACGTGCTCGCCGAAGACCGACGGGTCGACCGGGCGGTCGAGGTCCAGCGCGGTCAGGTCGGTCTCGAGGTCGCTCGACCAGGCGGCCGCCGCGGTGAGCAGCGCCGCGTCGTCGGGGTGCGCGGAGGCGTCGACGAGGCGCTGCGCCTCCTCCCGGCTCGAGACGATGATCGGCTTGAAGACGAACAGGATCGTGAGGTCGTCGGGGTTCCGGCCGTGCGCGGCGGCCGCGGCGCGAGCCCGCTCGCGGTAGGCGCGGACCGTCGCGGTGTCGAGCGAGGCGAGGGCCAGCTGGATCTCGGACTGCGCGCCGGCGAAGTCGATGCCGCGCGGCGAGCCGCCGGGCGAGACGATGACCGGCTCGCCCGGGCCGGCGGCGGCCCCCGCCGAAGACCCGGTGCCGAACGGCAGCGCGTTCAGCGGGCCGTCGAAGGAGTAGTGCGTCCCGCGGTGGTGCAGGGCGTGCAGCCGGTCGCCGTCGGCGAAACGGCCGGTCGCCTCGTCCTGGATCAGCGCGCCGTCGTCCCAGCTGCGCCAGAGCTCGCGCAGCGAGTCGAGCCACTCGTGCGCGCGGTCGTAGGCGCCGTCGTGCGGCAGCGGCTCGAGGCCGAAGTGCCGGCTGCTGCCGACGTCGGTCACCACGTTCAGGCCGAGGCGCCCGCCGCTGAGGTGCTGGAGCGTGGCGAACTGGCGGGCCGCCTGGTACGGGCTGTAGGCCATCGGATTGACGGTCGGCGCGACGCCGAGGTGCTGCGTCGCCTCGAAGAGCGACGGCGCGAGCAGCAGCGGGTCGTGCTTGGGCCCGCCGTAGGCGCGGCGGATGCGGAGGTCGAGGGTGCCGGCGTTCCCGAGCGAGAGCGCGTCCTCGATGATGACCAGGTCGAAGCCGGCCTGCTCGAGCTCGCGAGCGCTGCGCCGGTAGACCTCCGCCGTCGTCCAGGAGTGGTCCCACTCCCAGCCGGGCTGCCCCCAGGCCTGCGGCCCGAAGCCGCGGGAGAGGAACCAGGCGAAGTGCTGCGGCCGGCTCACGACGCCTCCGCCAGCACGAGCGGCCGGACGGCCGCGGCGCGCAGCCCGAGCTCGAGGTCGGCGAGGAGGTCCTCGACGTCCTCGATGCCGATGGAGAGCCGCAGCAGACCGGGGCCGATCCCCGCGGCCTCGAGCTGCTCGGCGGTGCGGCCGACGTGCGTGGTCGAGGCCGGGTGCAGCACGAGCGAGCGGACGTCGCCGAGGTGGGTCATCCGGGTGAAGAGGCCGAGGGCGTCGGAGAAGCGGCGCGCCGCCTCCTCGCCGCCGTGCAGCGTGAAGGAGAAGACCGAGCCCTGCCCGCGCGGCAGCAGGCGGCGGGCGAGCGCGTGCGAGGGGCTGGAGGCGAGTCCGCTGTAGTCGACGCTCGCGACCTCGGGCCGCTCCTCCAGCCAGCGCGCGACGGCGAGGGCGCTGCGCGACTGGTGGCGGACCCGCAGCGACAGCGTCTCGAGGCCCTGCTCGAGCAGGAAAGCGGTGAGCGGCGAGACGGTCGGCCCCATCCGACCGGCGACGACGTGGCGGGCGTAGTCGGCGAAGGCGCGCTCGGGGTCGCCACCGCGCTCGATCGCGGCGGCGAGGTGCGGATAGTGCGGCGTGCGCCAGTCGAAGCGGCCGCCGTCCACGATCACGCCGGCGATGACGGCGCCGTGCCCGGCCAGGAACTTGCTCGCCGAGTGCACGACGATGTCGGCCCCGTGCTCGAGCGGGCGGAGGAGGTACGGGGTCGCGAAGGTGTTGTCGACGACGACGGGGACACCGGCGCGGTGCGCGACCTCGGCGACGAGCCGGACGTCCACCACGTCGTTGCGCGGATTCGGGATCGACTCGATCAGGACGGCGCGGGTGCGCGGGGTGATCGCGGCGGCCCAGGCGAGCGGGTCGTCGGCGTCCTCGACGAACGTGGCGCCGACGCCGAGGCGGGCGAGGTTCTCCAGCAGGAGGTTGCGGGTGCCCTCGTAGAGGCTCGCGGCGGCGACCACGTGGTCTCCGGCCGAGGCGAGCGCGAGCAGGGCGACCGAGACGGCCGCCTGACCGCTGCCGACCAGGAGCGCCTCGACGCCGCCCTCGAGGGCGGCGAGGCGGCGCTCGACGGCGTCGGTGGTCGGGTTGCCGACCCGCGTGTAGGTGTAGCCGTCCGCGCCGGCGAAGCGGTCGCGCGCCTCGTCGAAGGAGTCGAAGCTGAAGCCGGCCGTGAGGTAGATCGGGGTGCGCCGCGCGTGCAGCGCGTCCTCGACCGCTCCGGCGTGCAGCTGCCGGGTCGAGAAGCCCCAGCCGTCCTCGCTCGCGTGCCCGTGCCGTGCCATGATCCGCCTCCCTCGTGCCCGCCCTCCGGCAGTGGGCACCACCGTGGCAGAGGAGGAGGGCGGCGCGTCGGGCGGTTACCCGGCGTTACGACGGAGCCGCCGGAGCGTCACCAGAACATCGTCCCCGGCGCGCCCTTGAACGGTCCGACCACGCGGGAGGTGATCCAGCCGCCGTAGAAGTCCCCCGGCTGCGGCTGCACGGTCTCGCCGTCGACGGTGCAGGAGTCCATCCGCCCCGGGTAGAGCGCGACCGTGTCGACGAGCTGCTCGAAGCCCGGCATCGGCTCGGGGTAGATCCAGCCGGCCGCCTCGGCGACGGCCTCGCCGCCGCGCACCGTCAGGTAGGAGGCCGCGCCCTTGAACTCGCAGATGCTGCGACCGGGGGCGGGCTCGAGCGCGCCGTCGGCGAACGCGCTGCGCGGCAGGTAGTAGACGGGCGGGTGGCTGGTCTCGAGGACGCGGAACGCCTCCCGGGTGTCGGCGACGACGACGCCGCCGAGCCGGACCACGACGTGCTCGGCGGTCGGCTCGACCCTGGGCGGTCGCGGGTAGTCCCAGACGGATTCCTGTCCCTCGGCGGGGGGTGTGCGCTTCATCCGGCCCACGCTACGCGGGCCCGCCCCAGCGCCTCGCCCGCTCCCAGGCGATGCGCGGCCGGGCACGTCGGAGGTCCGCGGATCACCGCCGGGACGGCACGGGGTCGCCGCGGTCGCGTAACGTCGACCTTGCGCCGGAATCCCGAGACCGCGCGCAGAAGGATTACACGCGTGCCCGAAGAATGCATCCACGGTCTGGACATCGCTCTCTGCGACGTCTGCTCCCCCGCCAAGCTCCCCGAGCCGCAGGGCCGCACCCGGGCTCCGGTGCGCGTGCCCGGCACGTCCCGCGCGGCCACCGCTCGCGCCGCCGCCCGCGGCACCGCCCGCGAGAAGCCGCTCCCGCAGGTGGACATCACCGCGCAGCGCATCTACCACGTGACCCACCTCGACAACCTCGAGGCGATCGTCGCCGCCGGCGCCGTCCTGGCCGACCAGAACCTCGAAGGCCGCCCCGCGGTCGACGTCAGCGCCGAGACGACCCGCGAGCACCGCCGCGCCGTCCAGGTCAAGGACGGCGTCAGCGTCGCCGGCTACGTCCCGTTCTTCCTCTCCCCCGACGCCGCGCTCTGGGCCGACCTCCGCGGCGACCGCGTGCTCCCGCACTGGTCGCCCCGCGCGCACACCACCACCGCGTCGCAGTTCGTCGTCCTGGTGGGCTCGCTGTCCTCCGCGCCCGTGCTGAGCGACGGCGACGCGTCGCACGTGCTCACCCGCTTCACCGAGGGCGACGCGCTCGTGCGCACCTTCGCGCGGCTCCTCGTCGACGAGCCCGCCCTGCGCAGCGCCGAGGCGCTCGTGCCGGACCGCTTCCCGATCGAGGAGATCGCCGTCGTCGGCGTGCCGTCGGTCACCATGAAGAACAAGGTCAAGGCGATGTTCGAGAACAGCGGGGCCTCTCCCCGCGTCGCGGTCTACCCGCCCTGGTTCCACCCGGTCGCCGAAGAGGAGTGACGCTGCGGAGTGACGCGGCGGAGTGACGCGGCGGAGCCGGCCGGAGCGGTCGGCTCCTACGCCCCCTCGAGCAGGTCGAGCCGGTCGGCGAGGTAGCGCTCGAGCGGCATGAGTCCCTGCTCGCCGAGGCCGGGTGCCCAGCGGACCACCACCCGTGCGCCGCGGAGCGACAGCGGCTCCTGACCGGCGGTGAGGCTCTCGGCGTCGGTCGCCAGGCGGCGCCAGCCGTGGTTGACGATCTCGCCCTCCTGGAAGGGTCCGTCGAAGGCGGCCTTCCGGATCTCCCGGCGCGCCTCCTGCGACTCCGACTGGTTGTTGGCGTGCAGCGGGGCCACGGAGCGGGTCACTGAGCCGGTCGCGAAGACGTCGCCGTCGTGCCCGAGCAGCAGGACGCCGAGTCGCCAGGCCCGGGTGACCGGGGCCATCACGGGCGCGCGGCGGAAGCCGAGGATCGCGCGCGGCCGGCGGAGCTCGGCGAGGGCCTGATCGGGCACACCGCGGAGCTCGAGCTCGACGACGGTCTGCGCGAGCAGCTCCTGCAGCGCGGCGGCGGCGCTCGTCGCCTCGTCCGATGCCGTCATCGACCGCGCTCCCGTCCGCTCCCCTGCGCGCGACCGCGTCCGGCCGGCTCCACCAGCCTAGGACGGCTGACGGCGGCGGCGAGCCGGGGTGCGGAGACGCCGACGGCGCGCCCGCCCCGGAGGGTGGACGCGCCGTCGGGGCGGATCAGATCGCCGAGGCGAGGACCTCGTCGAGCTTCGCGGAGGCCTCCTCGTCGGTGGCCTTCAGCGCGAGCGAGAGCTCCGAGACCAGGATCTGGCGGGCCTTCAGCAGCATGCGCTTCTCGCCGGCCGAGACTCCGCCGGCCTGCTCGCGGCGCCACAGGTCGCGGACGACCTCGCTGACCCGGTAGACGCTGCCGCTCGCCATCTTCTCCTGGTTCGCCTTGAACCGGCGCGACCAGTTGCTGGCCTCCTCGGCCACGTCGCTGCGGAGCACGTCGTAGACGGCCTGCACGCCGGCGTCGTCGATGATCTCGCGGACCCCCACGAGCTCGGCGTTCTCGACGGGCAGGGTGATCGTGAGCTCGCTGGTGTGCACGTTCATCGTCATGAACGTCTTCTCGACGCCCTTGACCGAGCGCTTCTCGAGCCCAGTGATCGTCACCGCTCCGTGGTGCGGGTAGACCAGGGTCTCGCCGACCTCGAATGTCATCATGTCGTGCCTTTCATCGTGGGGCGTGGTGGGAGGGAGGAGGAGTCCGGGGCCCGCAGCGGCGCGTCGGCCAGCCAGGGCGGGAGGAGCGCGACGAGCTGCTCGACGAGCTCCTCGTCGGTGCCGTCGAGTCCGCCTGCGAGCCAGGCGCCGACCACGGCGAGCACGCCGCCGGCCGCGAAGGTCGCCGTCAGCTCGGGGTCGACGCCGGCCGGGGCGTCGACGCGGGCGAGCACCTCGCGGTGGAGGGCGAGCACGGTGTCGAGGACGGCGTCGTCCGAGGCGACCCGGGCCGAGGCGCGGGCGCGGAGCCGGGCGTGGAAGGCGTGCCGGTCGACCAGCCGGTCGACGAGGCGGACGTAGCCGCGGCGGAGCGCGCGGGCGCCGGTGCGGTCCGCGGGGTCGGGAGCGGCGACGTCCGCGACGACGAGGTCCTCGCGCAGGAGGGCGGAGGCGACAGCGGCCGCGTCCTCGAAGTGCGAGTAGAACGAGCTGCGGCTGATGCCGGCCTCGCGGACGATGTCGCTGACCGCGATGCCCTCGGCACGGCCGCCGTCGGTCTGCATGACGAGCCGCTCGACCGCGTCGAAGACCCGGCGGCGGGTGCGGCGCGTGCGCGGATCGGCCGACGCGGGCCCCGGGGTGACGGGTGCCTCCACTCCGTGCGGAGAGGCGGCTCGAGCGGAAGACATCCCCGGCAGTCTACCACTTCCCGGACAGGTGTTCGGAAAACCCGGCGAACTGGTGTGCCGGTCGACTCCGGCTCGCGAGAAGCGGTTCGGCACGCGGGATCCGGTGGATCCGTCGTGCCCGACGCGTTTCAGCGAGCCGGAGGCGTGCGCGGCTGCTCGCGCCATCACCTGTGGCACGCGGAACCGGCCTCGGCACGCGGAGACCAGCAGGTACGGCGAGCCGAGCGTCATTCCGCGAGCCGAACCTGCCCGCGGCTACTCCCCCACCACCTCCGGCTCGCGAGACCGCCTTCGGCACGCGGGAACGAGCCGATCCGACGTGCCGGACGTGAATCCGCGAGCCGAACGGGTACGCGGCCACTCCCCGCACCACCTCCGGCTCGCGAAACCGGCTTCGGCGCGCGGGAACGCGCCGATCCGACGTGCCGGACGTGATTCTGCGAGCCGACCGGGCAGTCGGCTGCTCCACGCGCCACCTCCGGCTCGTGGAAGCGGGTTCGGCACGCGGGGACGAGCGGATCCGGCGTGCCGGGAGCGATTCCGTGAGCCGGAAGTGCGTGGAATGGGCCGCGGCAGAACGGCGGAGTCCGAGCCCGGGTCAGCTCGCGGCGGTGCGGGTCGCGGCGAGGCGGCCGAGGCGGGTGCGGGCGGCGCGCTCGCTGGGTGAGACGCGGCCGAGGTACAGCTCGAGGGAGCGCATCAGCAGGCGGGTCGCGGTGATCGCAGGCCACCACGGGCGGCGGAGGCCGAGGAGGCGGCGCACCTCGGGCGACAGCGATGCGGTGGCCCCGGCGAAGAGCAGCGGGTAGATCAGCCCGGCCTCCCCGGGGAGCTTCACCGTCCGGAGGAACTCGACCGCCTCGTGCACCCGCTCGTCGGGACGCAGCTCGCCCGCGAACCCGGCCAGCTGCTCGCGCAGCTCGGCGACGCTCTCGGGCGGGTTCTCCACCCCGAGCAGGCGGCCCGACGCGGCCCACTCGCGGACGTAGGCGTCGGCACCGCCCGGGATCGGGCCGCCCCAAAGCTCGTGCGCGCCGAGGAACGCGTCGGTGAAGGCGTCGTGCACCCAGAGCAGCAGCCGCGGATCCTGCGCCGAGTAGTGCCGCTCGACGTCGGTCGCGTCCTGGTAGGTGCCGACGATCCGCTCGTGCACGCCGGTCACCCAGCGGGCGGCTCCGGAGGCGGTGGCGGTGTCGCCGAAGCTGGTGGTGAGCACCCAGCGCACGGTGTTGTCGAGGCGGCCCATCGGGTCCTCGCGGTAGCGGGAGTGGTCGTGCACGCCGGCCATCGCGCCCGCGTGCAGCGTCTGCATCAGCAGGGCGCGGACGCCGGCGACCATCGTCGGCATCGCGCCGTTGACGGCCCAGACGGCGCTGCCGGGGCCGAAGAGGCCCGCGTCGTCGCCCGTCTCGAGGGCGGCGACCCAGTCGGGGCGGGGGCGGGGACGGCGTCGACTCATCCATCGAGTCTGCGCTCGGATCCTGGGTGCGACCGTCTCTTCCCTCACTCCGCCAGGGGTGCTACAGGGCAGGAGGTTCCCGGGCCGCCGGGCTCGTCCGAGGTCCTCGGATCACGCCGGGGGTGCCGGGCCCGCCTCACTCCCCCAGCAGCTCGCGCAGGTCGTCGGCGGTGAGCGCCTGGGCGAACAGCTCGCCCTCGTCGAGGACGGCCGTGCTCAGGCGCGCCTTGCGCTCCTTCAGCCGGACGATCTTCTCCTCGATCGTGTCCTTCGCCACCAGCCGGTAGACGTTGACCCGGCGCTCCTGGCCGATCCGGTGCGCGCGGTCCACCGCCTGGGCCTCGGCGGCGGGGTTCCACCAGGGGTCGAGGATGAAGACGTGGTCGGCCTCGGTCAGCGTGAGCCCGGTCCCGCCCGCCTTCAGGCTGATCAGGAACACCGGCGCGGCTCCGGAGCGGAACTCGTCGATCACCGCACCCCGGTCGCGGGTGGAGCCGTCGAGCTGCACGAACGGGATCCCCCGCCGCCGCAGCCGCTCGGCCGCGCGCTCCAGGTACGAGGTGAAGGTGCTGAAGACGAGCGCCCGGCGCCCCTCCGCCAGCACGTCGTCGAGCTGCTCGATCAGCGCGTCGAGCTTGGCCGAGGGCACGTGCCGGTACGCGGGATCGACCAGCGAGGCGTCCAGGGCGAGCAGGCGGAGCAGCGTGAGCGAGCGGAACACGGTGAAGCGCTGGCGGTCGAGGTCGTCGACCAGCCCGAGGAGCTTCCGCCGCTCGCGCTGCAGATAGCCGTCGTAGAGCACCCGGTGGCTCGGAGCGAGGGTGACCTCGAGGGTCTGCTCCTGCTTCTCGGGCAGCTCGGGCGCCACCGCCTCCTTCGTCCGGCGCAGCAGGAACGGGCGGATCCGGCGCCGCAGCCGGTCGAGACGCCGCCGCGCTCCCTCGGAGTGCGAGACCGTGCGCCCCGCCGACAGGTCCGGCGAGACGATGCCGACCGGCTCGTCCGCGTGCACGATCGGGCGGGAGAACTCCTCCCGGAAGCGCCGGAGCGACGGCAGGAGACCGGGCGCGGTCAGCGCGAGGACCGCCCACAGCTCGTCGAGCGAGTTCTCGAGCGGCGTGCCGGTGAGGGCGAGGGTGATCGGCGCGCCGACGCCGCGGGCGGCCCGGTGCGCCTGCGAGGACGGGTTCTTCACGAACTGCGCCTCGTCGAGGACGAGGGCCGACCACTGCCGCTCGGCCCACTGCTCACCGGCCAGGCGGAGCACCGCGTAGCTGGTGACCACGACGTCGAGATCGGCCGGCAGGGCGGCGAGGCTGTCGCCGCGCCCCTCGCGGGTGCTGGTCACCGCCGCGATCCGGAGGGAGGGGGCGAAGCGCGCCGCCTCCGAGAGCCAGCCGGGCAGCACCGAGGTCGGCGCGACCACGAGGAACGGCGCGGCGCGGACTCCGGCGGCGCGCGCCTCCTCCACCGCCTGCAGCATCATCGCGAGGGTCTGCAGCGTCTTGCCCAGCCCCATGTCGTCGGCGAGGATCCCGCCGAGCCCATGGCGGCGGCGGTGCACGAGCCAGGAATAGCCCTCGCGCTGGTACGAGCGCAGCTCGCCGGTGAGGCCGGCCGGCGGCTCGACGTCGACCGGCGCACCCGCGGCCAGAGCGTTGTCGAGCAGGACCTTCCAGGCATCGGAGGCGGTGCTCGCGTCGGCGAGCTCGTCCAGCTCCTCCCAGAGCGCGGTCTGGTGCCGGCCGATCCGCGGGCCGGTCTCCCACTCCTCCAGCTCGTCGGCGCGCTGCAGCAGCTCGCGGAGCCGGTCGAGGCCGGGATGCGCGAGCGAGAGGTAGGAGTGGTCCACGAGCCGGATCCGGTCGCCGCCGTTCGCGAGCGCGCGGAACAGCGGGCCGAAGGGGACGCTCGCGTCGCCGATCGTGACGACGACGCCGAGGTCGAACCAGTCGGCGCTCTCGGTGTCGGCCGCGGTGAGCGTGAGGGTGAGCGGTCCGTTGAGCAGCCGGTAGTCGGGCTGCTTCCCCTCGCGCTCGATCCGCACGCCGCCGACGTTCTCGAGGAGCGGCAGCTGCTCGACGACGAAGACCGCCGCCGCCGCGCCGCGCAGGACCGCCGGCCGGTCGACGTCGGGGACGACGTCCGACTGCGCGGCGGCCAGGACGGTCCGGGCGCGGCGGAGGATCGAGTCCTCGAGCGCGTCGTCGTCGGCATCGTCGAGCTCGCGCGCCCGGTCGGGGCTGCGCCGCCAGTGGAAGCCGACGCGGACGACGCGGCGCGGCTCGAACGAGACGGTGCAGACCAGCCGGGGCGGCTCGGGCTCGTCCAGCTCCACGCCGGCGTCCGCGCCCCGCACAGCGACTCGGCCGCGCAGGGTCGGCAGGTGCTCCGCCAGGAACTCGGCGACGTCCTCCGCCGGGATACCCGTCGGCTCGGGATGGCGGAGCAGCCGCAGCTCCTCGTCGTCGAGCGGCTGCGGGGTCGGCGCGAGCAGCAGCGCGGTCGGGTCGCCGGACTCCACCAGGTAGACGCCGTGCCGGGAGATGGGCCTCGCGGCCTCGAGCGGGCGCTCGCCGGCGTCGAGCCGGAGGACGGGGGTGAGCTCCAGGGCGCCCGCCAGCTCGGAGGCGACCAGGGCGACATGCGCCGAGGCGGAGCGCGCGAGAGCACCCGCGCCGGTGGTGAGCAGCGGGATGCGCAGGCCCTCCGCCTGCTCGAGCAGGCGCCAGAGCAGCGGGCTCTCGTAGTCGTCGAGGTGGATCCAGTCCGGGTCCTGGCCGAGGTGCACGGTGCGGGTGGCCCGGTGCAGCGCGGCGAACTCGGCGAACCAGCGCTGATGCGCCGGATCCAGCGAGAGCCGGTGGGTCTGGAAGTTGAGCGACTTCCAGGTGAGGGTCGTCCGGTTCCAGGCGCCGCCGCGGCCCGGCACGACCGGGCGGGTGGCGAGGCGGTGGTCGTCACGCTCGGCGGGGTCGTAGGTCGCCGCGGTGACGCGCTCGCTCGTCGGCGCGCGCCACGGGTCGTCCACGCGCCGGACGAGGCGGCGCAACTCGAACTGCAGGCCGATCGGCGTGAGCGTCGGAGTCGGCTCTCCGGGCTCGCCGCCGCTGAGCTCGCCCACACGGGCGCGCCAGGAGGCGGCGGACTTCTCGGGAGGCATCGCCCCATGCTGTCACGCCGGTCCGACACCGATCCGCGGTCGGTGCGGCGCCGGTCCCCGCGCCGGCCCGGGTCAGCGGCAGAATCGGAGGATGAGCAGCAACGACTCCCCCGCCCCCACCGTCCTCGCGATCGGCAGCGACGAGCTGCGCGTGGCGCTGACGACCGCGGGCGCCGAGATGACCTCCCTCCGCGACACCGAGAACCGCGAGTACCTCTGGCAGGCCGGACCCGAGTGGCGCCGGCACGCGCCCGTGCTCTTCCCGATCATCGGGCGGCTGCCGGGCGACACCCTGCACCACGACGGCCGCGACCACCCGATGGGCCAGCACGGCTTCGCGCGCGACCGCGTCTTCGAGCTGGCCGGCGTCGGCGGCGACGAGGCCGTCTTCCGGCTGCGCAGCGACGACGCGACCCGCGCGGTGTTCCCCTTCGACTGGTCGCTGCTGATCGCCTACGCGGTGACCGGATCGACGCTGCGGATCACGCAGACCGTCGAGAACCGCGGCACGGAGCCGCTCGGCGCCTCGGTCGGCAACCACCCGGCGTTCGCCCTGCCGCTGCCCGGCGCGACCGGTGATCACCGGATCCGCTTCGCGCAGCCCGAGCCGGAGGGCTTCCGCCGGGCTCCCGAGAACCTGCTCGTCGCCGAGCGCCACCCGGCGCCGCTGGAGGACGGCGTGCTCACGGTGGACGACGCGCACTTCGAGGAGGGCGTGCTGATCTTCGACGAGCCCCGCCGCCGCACGCTGACGCTCGAGGCCGACGGCGCGCGCTCGATCGCGGTCGACAGCGGCGACTTCGACGTCGTCGGCGTCTGGAAGCCGGTCGGCGCGCCGTTCGTCTGCATCGAGCCGTGGCGGAGCGTGCCGACGCCGGAGGGCTGGGACGGCGACATCGTCGACAAGCCGCGGCAGTTCGTGCTCGCCCCGGGCGAGCAGCGCGCCTTCTCCTACAGCATCACGCTCAGCTGAGGCTCCTCGCGCTGCAGCTGCGCGTCGAGGAGCTCGAAGCGGCGGATGATCAGGCCTTCGCGGGTCGCCCACGGGCAGATCACGAGCGTCTCGACGTGCAGCGCCTCCATGGCCGCCTCGGCGACGAGCGCGCCGGCCAGCAGCTGCGGGGCGCGGAGCGTGGAGACACCGGGCAGCGCCGAGCGGTCGGCCGCGCTGATCGCGGCGAGGCGGGAGGACCAGAGCCGCAGGTCGACGAGGTGCAGCTCGCGGCGGGCGAGCGGGCCCGCGGCGCTGGGAGCGGCGCCGGCGATCCGGGCCAGGGAGCGGAAGGTCTTCGAGGTGCCGGCCACGAGGTCGGGGGTGCCGAGGGCGAGGAAGGCGCGGACGGGTTCGGCGAGCACCTCGCGGGCGTGCCGGCGGGCGGCCTTGACGCTCGTGGCGGAGGCGGGGTCGCCGTCGAGGAGGTCGCGGGTGACGCGGCCGGCTCCGAGCGGCACCGAGACGGCGAGCTCGGGCACCTCGTCGACGCCCATCGACAGCTCGAAGGAGCCGCCGCCGATGTCGAGGTCGAGGATCGAGCCGGCGCCCCAGCCGAACCAGCGGCGCACGGCGAGGAAGGTCGCGGACGCCTCGGCCTCGCCGCCGAGCTCCTGGAGGTGCACGCCGGTCTCGGTGCGGACGCGCTCGAGCACCGCGGCGCCGTTGCCGGCCTCGCGGATCGCGGAGGTGGCGAAGGCGAGCAGGTCCTCCGCGCGGTGGCGGCGGGCGACCTCGTGCGCCTCGGCGACGAAGGAGATCAGCTCGCGCTGCCCCTCCTCCGTGATGTCGCCGGCGGCGTCCAGGAAGGCGACCAGCGCGAGGCTGCGCTTGTGCGACCGGTACGGCACGGGACGCGCCCCCGGGTGCGCATCGACGAGCAGCAGATGGACCGTGTTGGAGCCGATGTCGAGCACGCCGAGTCGCATGCCCCCACGCTAGCGCGGCCCGCAGCCGCCCCCGGACCGGCGGCGACGCCCGCGAGGATCGCACCGCATCGTCGGGCACGAGCATGCCGATCGAGCAGCCCGCGGAACGGGCGCATCGAGATCCACCCGCGCCCGAACGAGTCAGCAGACCCGCCCTGCCGAAGACGCCGGGTCTCGATACGCCGCCACGCGGCTACTCGACCAGCATGGAAGGCACGCCCCTCTGAAGGAGCCGCTGTGCACGCTCGGCCGGGGTCGGCAGCTGCTCATGCGGCGAGGAGCGGCTCGCGCCCCGAAGGGGCCGCGGCCCTTGCACCCGACGCGCTGGCGGGCGTGGGTCTCGATACGCCGCTGCGCGGCTACTCGACCAGCATGGACGCGCGGCTGCTCGATCAGCAGGAGCGGGAGCACCCACCCCCGCTCGGGAGCGTGGCGCCCCGAAGGGGTCGCCACCCCTGCAGACCGGCCGCCGCTCCGCAGGGCCACCGGCGATCCGCGTGCCAGCGGATCGTCGTACCCGGAACGCGACCGGCTCCCACCAGCGCACCCCGTCGCGAAGCCGACCGCCGACGGACGACGAGGAACGAGGAGTCCGTCGCAGAAGGGCCCGGTCGCGCTGGCGACCGGGCCCTTCTGCAGAGACTCAGTGGTCCCAGTTCTCCACCGGCTCGGAGGAGCTGGAGGAGCCGACGACGTGCACGCGCATGTCGTTGGTGGTGCCGGCGCGTCCGGGGGGCGATCCGGAGACGACGACGACGGTGTCGCCGGCCTTCGCGAGGTTCTCGCGGAGGAGGACGGCGTCGACCTGGGCGAACATGGCGTCCGTGTGGTTCACGCGGGGCGTGACGTAGGACTGGACGCCCCAGTTGAGCGCCATGCGGCGGCGGACCGAGGGCTCGGGGGTGAAGCCGATGATCGGGATGCCGTGGCGCAGGCGGGTCATGCGGCGGACGGAGTCGCCGGACTCGGTGAAGACGCAGAGGAACTTGGCCTCGACGAACTCGGCGACCTCGGCGGCGGCGAGGGTGACGGAGCCGCCCTGGGTGCGCGGCTTGCTGCCGAGCGGGGGGATCCGCTCGAGGCCGTGCTCCTCGGTGGACTCGACGATGCGGGCCATCGTCTGAACGGTGACGACCGGCCAGGCGCCGACGCTGGTCTCGCCGGAGAGCATGACCGCGTCGGCTCCGTCGAGGATGGCGTTGGCGACGTCGGAGGCCTCGGCGCGGGTGGGGCGCGGGCTCTCGATCATCGACTCGAGCATCTGGGTGGCGACGATGACGGGCTTGGCCCAGCGGCGGGCGAGCTCGACGGCGTGCTTCTGCACGATCGGCACGGCCTCGAGGGGCAGCTCGACGCCGAGGTCGCCGCGGGCGACCATGATGCCGTCGAAGACGTCGATGATCTCCTGCAGGTTGTCGACCGCCTGCGGCTTCTCGATCTTGGCGATGACGGGAGCCTTGCGGCCCTCCTCCGCCATGATCTCGTGCACGCGGACGATGTCGCTGGCGTTGCGCACGAAGGAGAGCGCGATGATGTCCGCGCCCAGGCGGATGGCCCAGCGGAGGTCGTCCTCGTCCTTCTGCGACAGCGCGGGCACGTTGACCGCGACGCCGGGCAGGTTGATGCCCTTGTTGTTCGAGATGTTGCCGGGGACGACGCACTCGGTGATGACGCGGGGGCCCTCGACGGCGGTGACGCGGACCGCGACCTTGCCGTCGTCGATCAGGAGCATGTCGCCGGGGTTCACGTCGTCGGGCAGGCCCTTGAACGTGGTGCCCGAGAGCTCCTTGGTGCCGAGGACGTCCTCGGTGGTGATGGTGAAGACGTCGCCCTCGACGAGGGGGTACGGACCGCCCTCGAACTTGCCGAGGCGGATCTTGGGACCCTGCAGGTCGACCATGATCGCGACGGCGCGACCGGAGTCCTCGGCGGCCTTCCGCACGAGGCGGTAGATGCCCTCGTGCACGTCGTAGCTGCCGTGGCTGAGGTTCATGCGGGCCACGTCCACGCCGGCGTCGATGATCGCACGAATGGTCTCGTACGACGACGTTGCCGGGCCGAGGGTGGCGACGATTTTCGCTCGTCTCATTGAGGGGGTGCTCCGTTGTTCTGCGCCCGAGGGCGCGTCGATAGCGGGGAGGGTGAGCTGTGAAGCTGGCGCGCGAAGACTATCGCGTCCGTGGGACTAGAGCGTGAAGCCCCGGTCGTTGGGCCCGACGGGCGCGGGCAGCTGGGTGGTGCCTTCGAGGTAGCGGTCGATCTCGGCCGCGACGGAGCGGCCCTCGGCGATGGCCCAGACGATCAGCGACTGGCCGCGGCCGGCGTCCCCGGCGACGAAGACGCCCGGGACGCTGGTCTCGAATCGGTCGCCGCGGACCACGTTGCCGCGGTCCGTGAACGGCACCTCGAGCTGGCCGGCGAGGTGCTCCGACTCGGGGCCGGTGAAGCCCAGGGCCAGGAGGACCAGGTCGGCCGGGATCTCGCGCTCGGTGCCCGCCTTGGGCACGCGGCGTCCGTCGAGGTACTCGGTCTCGGCCACGCGCACGGCGCGGACCTCGCCGACCTCGTTCGCGAGGAACTCGACGGTGGAGGCGAGGTAGACGCGCTCCCCGCCCTCCTCGTGGGCGCTGGCGACCTCGAAGACGGTCGGGTCCATCGGCCAGGGCTGGCTGTCCGGACGCTGCGACGGGGGCTGCGTGCCGATCGCGAGGTTGGTGACCGAGGCCGCCTTCTGGCGGTGCGCGGTGCCGATGCAGTCCGCTCCGGTGTCGCCGCCGCCGAGGACGACCACGTGCTTGCCCTCGGCCGAGATCTGCTCGAACACGCGGTCGCCCGCGATGGCGTGGTTCGACTGCACCAGGTACTCCATCGCGAAGTGCACGCCGGCCAGGTCGCGGCCGGGGATCGGCAGATCGCGCGGGACCATCGCGCCGGTGGCGACCACGACGGCGTCGTAGCGCGCGCGCAGGTCGTCCCAGGTGATGTCCGTGCCGATGTCGACGCCGGCGCGGAAGCGGGTGCCCTCGGCCTTCATCTGGTTCAGGCGCAGCTCGAGGTGCTTCTTCTCCATCTTGAAGTCGGGGATGCCGTAGCGCAGGAGGCCGCCGATGCGGTCGTCGCGCTCGTAGACCGCGACGGTGTGCCCGGCGCGGGTGAGCTGCTGCGCCGCGGCGAGGCCGGCGGGGCCGGAGCCGACGACGGCGACCGTCTTGCCGGTCAGGCGCTCCGGCGGGTGCGGCTGCACCCAGTCGTTGCCGAAGGCCTGATCGATGATCGAGACCTCGATCTGCTTGATCGTGACCGCGGGCTGGTTGATGCCGAGCACGCAGGACGACTCGCAGGGCGCCGGGCACAGGCGGCCGGTGAACTCCGGGAAGTTGTTGGTCGCGTGCAGGCGCTCGATCGCCTGGCGGCCCTCGCCGCGCCACATCAGGTCGTTCCACTCGGGGATCAGGTTCCCGAGCGGGCAGCCCTTGTGGCAGAACGGGATGCCGCAGTCCATGCAGCGGCCGGCCTGCCGGCGCAGCACGGCGGTGTCGCCCTGCTCGTACACCTCTTTCCAGTCCATCAGCCGCACGGACACCGGGCGCCGCTTAGGCAGCTCCCGGTCCTGCACCTTCAGGAATCCCTTGGGATCAGCCACCGGTCACCTCCAGAATCCGTCCCCAGACGACGTCGCCGTCGGGGTCGAGCCCCTCTTCGACGGCGGATGCTCGCGTCGCGAGCACCGCGGCGAAGTCGCGGGGCAGTACCTTGACGAAACGCGAGACGGTTCCGTCGAAATCGTCGAGCATCCCCTGGGCCAGGGTCGACTCGGTCTCGGCCACGTGCCGCTCGAGCAGGTCGCGCAGGATCTCCACGTCGGCGCTGCCGAGCTCGGAGAGCGTCAGCTCCCCGGAGGCGATCGCGTCGCGGTTGACGAGCTCGCGGCTCAGGTCGTGGATGTAGGCGGTGCCGCCGGACATGCCCGCGCCGAGGTTGCGGCCGGTCGCGCCGAGGATGACGGCGAGCCCGCCGGTCATGTACTCGAGCGCGTGGTCGCCCACGCCCTCGACGACCGCCGTGGCACCGGAGTTGCGGACCAGGAAGCGCTCGCCGACCATCCCGCGGATGAACATCGTGCCCTGGGTCGCGCCGTAGCCGATCACGTTGCCGGCGATGACGTTCGCCGACGCGTCGAAGGTGCTGCGGCGGTCGGGCCGCACCACGATCTGACCGCCGGAGAGGCCCTTGCCGACGTAGTCGTTCGAGTCGCCCTCGAGGCGCAGCGTGATGCCCGCGGGCAGGAACGCGCCGAGCGACTGCCCGGCCGAGCCGCGCAGGTTCACCGTGATGGAGTCGGCCGGCAGCCCGTTCTCGCCGTAGCGGACGGTCACCTCGTGGCCGAGCATGGTGCCGACCGCGCGCTCGGTGTTCTTGATCTCGCGGTCGATCACCACGGTGCCGCGGTGGTCGAGCACGTTCGCGGCGAGGCGGATCAGCTCGTTGTCGAAGTGCTTCTCCAGCTCGTGCTCCTGCGCGCGGCCGTGGCGGCGCGGCTCCTCGGCGCGGAAGACCGGGCCGACCAGGATCGGCGTCAGGTCGAGCCCGCTCGCCTTCCAGTGCTCGATGGCGCGGTTGACGTCGAGAAGCTCGCGGTGGCCGACGATCTCGTCGATCGAGCGGAAGCCGAGCTGGGCGAGGTACTCGCGCACCTCCTGGGCGATGAACTCGAAGAAGTTGACGACGAACTCGGGCTTGCCGTTGAAGCGCTTGCGCAGCTCGGGGTTCTGCGTCGCGACGCCCACCGGGCAGGTGTCGAGGTGGCAGACGCGCATCATGATGCAGCCCTCGACGATCAGCGGGGCGGTGGCGAAGCCGAACTCCTCGGCGCCGAGCAGGGCCCCGATGACGACGTCGCGGCCGGTCTTCATCTGGCCGTCGACCTGCACCACGACGCGGTCGCGCATGCCGTTGAGCATCAGCGTCTGCTGGGTCTCGGCGAGGCCGAGCTCCCACGGCGTGCCCGCGTGCTTGAGCGAGTTGACGGGGCTCGCGCCGGTGCCGCCGTCGTGGCCCGAGACGAGGATCACGTCGGCGAGGGCCTTCGCCGTGCCGGCCGCGACCGCGCCGATGCCCGACTGGCTGACGAGCTTCGCGTGGATGCGCGCCTTCGGGTTCGCCCGCTTGAGGTCGAAGATCAGCTGCTTGAGGTCCTCGATCGAGTAGATGTCGTGGTGCGGCGGCGGCGAGATCAGGCCGACGCCCGCGGTCGCGTGCCGGGTGCGCGCGATCCACGGGTAGACCTTGGTCGGCGGCAGCTGGCCGCCCTCGCCGGGCTTGGCGCCCTGGGCGAGCTTGATCTGGATGTCGTCGGCGTGGGTCAGGTACATGCTCGTGACGCCGAAGCGGCCCGAGGCGACCTGCTTGATCGCGGAGCGGCGCTCGGGGTCGAGCAGTCGCTCGGTGTCCTCGCCGCCCTCGCCGGTGTTCGACTTGGCGCCGAGGCGGTTCATCGCGATGGCGAGCGTCTCGTGCGCCTCCGGCGAGATGGAGCCGTAGCTCATCGCCCCGGTGGAGAAGCGCTTGACGATGGACTCGACCGACTCGACCTCGTCGATCGGGACGGACGTGCGGCCCTCCGTGTCGAGGGTGAACATGCCGCGGAGGGTCATCAGCGAGAGCGCCTGATCGTCGACCATCTTCGTGTACTCGCGGAAGACGTCGTAGCGGCGGTTGCGCGTGGAGTGCTGCAGCCGGAAGACGGTGTCCGGGTTGAAGAGGTGCGGCGCGCCGTCGCGGCGCCACTGGTACTCGCCGCCGACCGCGAGGCGCTCGTGCGCGACGACCGCGCCGTCCTCCGGGTACGCGGCGCGGTGGCGCGCGGCGTTCTCCTCGGCGACGACCTCGATCCCGATGCCGCCGAGCTTGGAGGCGGTGCCGGTGAAGTACTGGTCGACGAAGACCTGGCTGAGGCCCACGGCCTCGAAGGTCTGCGCGCCGGCGTAGCTGGACACGGTCGAGATGCCCATCTTGGACATGATCTTGAGGACGCCCTTGCCGAGCGCCTTGATCACGTTCTTGACGGCCTTCTCGGGCGAGAGGTCCGAGATCATGCCGCTGCGGACCAGCTGCTCGCAGGTCTCCATCGCGAGGTACGGGTTCACCGCGGAGGCGCCGTAGCCGATCAGCGTCGCGACGTGGTGCACCTCGCGGACGTCACCGGCCTCGACGACCAGCCCGACGCGCATCCGGTTCTCGGTGCGGATCAGGTGGTGGTGCACGGCGGCGAGCATCAGCAGCGAGGGGATCGGCGCGAGGTCCTTGGTGGAGTCGCGGTCCGAGAGCACCAGGAACTGCGCTCCGGCGGCGATCGCCTCGTCGGCCTCGGCGCACATCGCGTCGAGGCGGTCCTGCATGGCGCGGGGACCGGCGTCGACGCGGTAGAGGCCGCGGATCGTCGTGGTGATGTGGCTGAGCGGGCGCGGCGCGATGTGCTGGATCTTGGCGAGCTCGTCGTTGTCGATCACCGGGAAGTCGAGGACGACCTGGCGGGCGTGCTCGGCGCCGGCCGAGAGCAGGTTGCGCTCCGGGCCGAGGCCGAGGCGCAGCGAGGTGACGACCTCCTCGCGGATGGAGTCGAGCGGCGGGTTGGTCACCTGCGCGAACGCCTGGGTGAAGTAGTCGAAGAGCAGCCGCGGGCGCTTCGAGAGCACCGCGACGGGCGTGTCGGAGCCCATGGCGCCGAGCGGCTCGGCGCCGGCCTTCGCCATCGGCAGCAGCAGCAGCCGCACCTCCTCCTCGGTGTAGCCGAAGGTGCGCTGGCGGCGGTTGACCGACGCGGGCGTGTGCACGATGTGCTCGCGCTCGGGCAGGTCCTTGAGGTTGATGCGGCCCTTGTCGAGCCACTCGTCGAAGGGACCGGAGTCCGCGAGCTGCGCCTTGATCTCCTCGTCCTCGACGATGCGGCCCTGCTCGGTGTCGACCAGGAACATCCGGCCCGGCTGCAGCCGGCCCTTGCGGACGATCTTCGCGGGGTCGATGTCGAGGACGCCGATCTCGCTGGCGAGCACGACGAGGCCGTCGTCCGTGACGACGTAGCGGCCGGGGCGCAGGCCGTTGCGGTCCAGCGTGGCGCCGACGAGGTCGCCGTCGGTGAAGACGATCGCGGCCGGGCCGTCCCACGGCTCCATGAGCATCGAGTGGTACTCGTAGAAGGCGCGGCGCTTCTGGTCGATCGCGGCGGCCTGGTTCTCCCACGCCTCCGGCACCATCATCATGATCGCGTGCGGCAGCGAGCGGCCGGCCAGCGTGAGCAGCTCCACCGTCTCGTCGAACGAGGCGGAGTCGCTCCGGCCGGTCGAGACGATCGGGAACAGCGGCGAGAGGTCGCCGAGCTCGGCGCTCTTCAGCTGCGACTGGCGCGCGCGCATCCAGTTGCGGTTGCCCTGCACCGTGTTGATCTCGCCGTTGTGCGCGATCATCCGGAACGGCTGCGCGAGCGGCCAGGACGGGAAGGTGTTGGTCGAGTAGCGCGAGTGCACCAGCGCGAGCTTCGAGGTGAAGCGCTCGTCCGAGAGGTCGGGGTAGAACGGCTCGAGCTGGAGCGTGGTGACCATGCCCTTGTAGACGAGCGTGCGGCTCGAGAGCGACATGAAGTACACCTCGAGCTCGCGCTCGACGCGCTTGCGCAGGCGGAAGGTGAGGCGGTCGAGGCGGAGCCCGGCCAGCGGCACGCCGGCCGCGTCGGTGAGCTCGCTCGAGACGTAGAGCTGCTCGATCGCCGGCATGGCGGCGCGGGCGAGCGTGCCGATCTCGTCCGGCTGCACCGGGATCGAGCGCCAGCCGAGGACGGTGAGGTTCTCCTCGCGGGCCATCTCGGCGATGGTCGACTTGACCCGCTCGCGCTCGAAGACGTCGACCGGGAGGAAGGCGTTGCCGACCGCGTACTGCCCGGCGGGGGGCAGCTCGACGGCCGCGACGGCCCGCAGGAAGTCGTCGGGGATCTGGGTGATGATCCCCGCGCCGTCGCCGGTGCCGGCGTCGGAGCCGACCGCGCCGCGGTGCTCGAGGTTGCGCAGCGCGTTCAGCGCGGCGTCGATGATGTCGTGCCCGGCCGTCCCGCGCATGGTGGCGACCATGGCGAGACCGCAGGCGTCCTTCTCGGCCGCCGGGTCGTACATCCCCTGCGCGGGCGGGGTGCCGAGGAACGGCACGGCGGGGACGCGGGGCGAGGGCTGAACGGGAGCCATGGGGACCGTCCTCACGAGAGTCGTAGCGGATCGGGACGTCGCTGGCCCGCGGTGTGGTGGTGGAGGAGCGGCTCCCCGATCGGGAGGGCCGTGCATTCGGTGGTCGCGGAGCGGAGGTCTGGCGCCGTCGTCGGGGTCGTGCGCTCGCTCCCCCGCGGCAGCGCTTGTGGCTGAGCCGCGGTGGGGCGGACGGACGGAGAGGTGAGCTGGATGCGGGGCCGCGGGGGTGCCGCGGACCGCGTCAGCTGCGGGAGACCGTCGACTTCTCGGCGTCGGTGCCGGAAGAAGGAGTGGTGGCGTCGGAGTCGGACTCGACGTCCTCGAATTCTACCGCAGCCGGGGCGGGCGTCCACTCGCGGCCGGGCCGATAGGCCGAGGTCTCGCGACCCGGGTGCTCGCGCCGCTGGATCACGACGAGGACCAGGCCGACGACGACGGCGGCCAGCGCCGCCCAGACGTTGGTGCGGATGCCCCAGAAGAACTCGCTCGGGTCGATCCGGATGGACTCGAACCAGACGCGGCCGATGCCGTACCAGATCAGGTAGGCGGCGAAGACGGTGCCCCACTGCAGCTTGAGGCGGCGCTCGAGCAGCAGGATGACCGCGATGCCGACGACGTTCCAGAGGATCTCGTAGAGGAAGGTCGGGTGGAAGAGCGTGCCGGCGGGCAGGCCGACGGGGAAGGCCGGGTTGCTGCTCTCGATCTCGAGGCCCCAGGGCAGGGTCGTCGGGAGGCCGAACAGCTCGTGGTTGAACCAGTTGCCGAGGCGGCCGATGGCCTGCGCGGCGAGCATGCCGGGCGCGAGGGCGTCGGCGAAGGTCCAGAAGCGGACGCCGGTCCAGCGGCAGCCGATCCAGGCGCCGACGGCGCCGCCGATCAGGCCGCCGAAGATCGCGTTGCCGCCGTTCCAGATCCGGATGATCTCCCACGGGTCCGCGCCGGCGTAGAAGTAGTCGCCGGGGTGCGTGAGCACGTGGTAGAGCCGCGCGCCGATGATGCCGAGCGGCACGGCCCAGATGATGATGTCGAGGACGACCCACGGCTCGGCCCCGCGGCGCTTGAGGCGGGCGTTCGTCATGATCGTGGCGACCACGATGCCGACCAGGATGCAGACGGCATAGGTGTGGATCGAGAACGCGCGATCGAAGAGCGTGAAGTCGTACTGACTCCACGCCTCGGGCGGACTCGGGATGCTCAGCGGTACGGACACCGGTACGTCGACCTTTCGAAGGAGGGATCCCGCGGTCGCGGCGGCGCCGCGCCCCGACGGGCATCCCGAGTGTACTGGGAGGCGTCAGGCGCGCGGACGCGTGCCCTCTGCCAGACCGCGAGCCGTCTCCGCCACCGCGACGACTCCCCCGGAGGCGAGCGCGCGCACGAGGGCCGAGCCGACGATCGCGCCGTCGGCGTAGGCGAGGATCTCGGCGACCTGGTCGCCGGTCGAGACGCCCACGCCGACGCAGGCGCTGTCCGAGCCGGCGGTGCGCAGGCGCTCGACGAGCGTGCGGGCGGCACGGTCGACGTCCGCGCGCGCTCCGGTGATGCCCATCGTCGAGACCGCGTAGACGAAGCCGCGGCTCGCCTCGACGGTCGCTCGCAGGCGCTCGTCGCTCGAGGAGGGGGCGGCGAGGAAGACCCGGTCGAGGCCGAGGCGCTCGGACACGGCCATCCACTCCGCGCCCTCGTCGGGGATGAGGTCGGGCGTGATCAGGCCGGAGCCGCCGGCCTCGGCGAGGTCGGTGGCGAAGCGCTCGACGCCGTACTGCAGCACGGGGTTGTAGTACGTCATCACCAGCACCGGCACGTCCACGCGGGCGCGGATCTCGCGGACCGCGTCGAAGCCGTGGCGCAGGCGGAAGCCGCCGGCGAGGGCGGCCTGGGTCGCCTCCTGGATGACGGGGCCGTCCATGACCGGGTCGGAGTAGGGCAGGCCGAGCTCGATCGCGTCCACGCCGTTCTCGGCGAGGGCCACTGCGGCGTCGATGCTCGTCGCGAGGTCCGGGAAGCCGGCGGGCAGGTAGCCGATCAGGGCGCCCGCGGCCTCCTGGTTGCGGCGGCGGACGGTCTCGGCGACGCTCGGGCCGACGCCGCTCACGACTGCACCGCGCCCTGGTCGACGAGTCCGAAGTAGCGCGCGGCGGTGGTCATGTCCTTGTCGCCGCGGCCGGAGAGGTTGACCAGGATGGTCGCGTCGGGGCCGAGCTCGCGGCCGAGCTCGAGCGTGCCCGCGAGGGCGTGCGCCGACTCGATCGCGGGGATGATGCCCTCGGTGCGGCTGAGCAGCATCAGGGCGTCCATCGCGGCGGAGTCGGTGACCGCGCGGTAGTCGGCGCGGCCGATGCTGGAGAGCCAGGCGTGCTCGGGGCCGACGCCCGGGTAGTCGAGACCGGCCGAGATCGAGTGCGACTCGACGGTCTGGCCGTCCTCGTCCTGGAGCAGGAAGCTGCGGGCGCCGTGCAGGACGCCGGGGCGGCCCTTGCTGATGGTCGCCGCATGGCGCGGGGTCTCGATCCCGTCGCCGCCGGCCTCGAAGCCGACCAGCCTGACCTCGGGGTCGTCGAGGAACGCGTGGAAGATGCCCATCGCGTTGGAGCCGCCGCCGACGCAGGCGGTGACCGCGGTGGGCAGGGCGCCGGTGAGGGCGAGGACCTGCTCGCGCGCCTCCTCGCCGATGATCTTCTGGAAGTCGCGCACCATCGCCGGGAAGGGGTGCGGGCCGGCCACGGTGCCGAAGACGTAGTTCGTCGTCTCGACGTTGGTGACCCAGTCGCGCATCGCGTCGTTGATCGCGTCCTTGAGGGTGCGCGAGCCGGTGGTCACCGAGACGACCTCGGCGCCGAGCAGGCGCATCCGGGCGACGTTGAGCGCCTGGCGCTCGGTGTCGACCTCGCCCATGTAGACGACGCAGTCGAGGCCGAAGAGCGCGGCGGCGGTGGCGGTGGCCACGCCGTGCTGGCCGGCGCCGGTCTCGGCGATCACGCGGGTCTTGCCGATGCGCTTGGTCAGCAGCGCCTGGCCGAGCACGTTGTTGATCTTGTGCGAGCCGGTGTGGTTGAGGTCCTCGCGCTTGAGGATGATCCGCGCACCGCCCGCGTGCTCGGCGAAGCGCGGCACCTCGGTGATGATCGAGGGCCGACCGGTGTAGCTGCGGTGCAGCTCGGTCAGCTCGGCGCGGAACGCCGGGTCGACCTTGGTGCGCTCGTACTCGGCGCTCAGCTCGTCGAGCGCCTTCACGAGCGACTCGGGGACGTAGCGTCCGCCGAAGTCGCCGAAGTAGGGACCGAGTTCGTCTCGGAGTGCCATGGCAGTGCCGCCTATCGGTGGATCGTGATCAGTGCGCCAGGAAGCCGGCGAGGGTGGAGACGGGGTCGCCGCCGGTGACGAGGGCCTCGCCGACGAGGACGACGTCCGCGCCGGAGCGGCGGTAGTGCGCGACGTCGTCGGCCGAGAGGACCGCCGACTCCGCGACCTTGACGGCGTCGGCCGGGAAGCGCTCGGAGAGCCGTCCGAAGAGGTCGCGGTCGAGCTCGAAGGTGGAGAGGTCACGGGCGTTGACGCCGATCAGGCGCGCGCCGAGGTCGGCGGCCCGCTCGAGCTCGTCGCCCGAGTGGGTCTCGACCAGCGGGGTCATCCCGAGCTCGAGGACGAGGGCGTGCAGCTCGGCCAGCACGCGCTGCTCGAGCGCGGCGACGATGAGCAGGACGAGGTCCGCTCCGGAGGCGCGCGCCTCGAGCACCTGGTAGGGCTCCGCGATGAAGTCCTTGCGCAGGACCGGGATCGACACCTTCGCGCGGACGGCCTCGAGGTCGGCGAGGGAGCCCTTGAAGCGGCGCTCCTCGGTGAGGACGCTGATCGCGCTCGCTCCCCCGAGCTCGTACTGCCCGGCGAGCAGCGCGGGGTCGGGGATCTCGGCGAGGGCGCCGCGGGA
This sequence comes from Rathayibacter sp. VKM Ac-2928, assembly GCF_022815545.1. NCBI lineage: Bacteria > Bacillati > Actinomycetota > Actinomycetes > Micrococcales > Microbacteriaceae > Rathayibacter > Rathayibacter sp. VKM Ac-2928. The sequence goes on along the minus strand of NZ_JALGRU010000004.1, from coordinate 254,416 downwards.
CGGGCTGGACCGCTTGACCTCGGCGATGATCCTGACGCGCTCGGCCGGAGCCAGCGCGGCGAGTGCGTCGAGGGCGGGCGGGCGCTCGGCGGCACGCCGCTCGAGGGCGGCGAGCGGGACGGTCTCGCGACGCCGGGCCGCGTCGGCCAGGGCGCCGGCGGTCAGATCGCCGAGCACTCTACGCGCGCGCCTTCGGGTTGGCCTTCGCGCCGTCGACGCCGTAGCCCAGGCGGGCCAGGATCACGCCGACGAGGAGGCCGACCACGACGAGTCCGGCGGACAGCCAGACGACGAGGGGCAGGTCGAACCAGAAGGCGATCGTGCCGACCGTGAAGCCGACCAGCATGATGACGACGGCCGTCCACGCTGCGGGCGAGTGGCCGTGGTTGTCGTCGTCGTGCTCGGTGCTCATGGCTCTCCTCCTGGACGTGCATCGGGACCAGAGCAGTCTAGCGGCTCGCACCCGAGCGGCTCCGCCGCCCCGGCGGGGGTGTCAGCGGGCGGAGGTGGGGTCGTCGCCGCGGGACAGCTCGTCCCAGGAGACGACGGGATCGATGTCGCCGTCGTCCGTCTGCACGGTCGTCGCGCCATGGCCGTAGCCGTCGGCGGGCTCGAACCGGGAGGCGCGCTTCTTCTTCGCTCCCGGCCAGCGCCGCACCGTCACGAGCACGAAGACGCCGATCACGGCGGTCAGCACTCCGGCGACCAGGGCGACGACCGGCCAGGCGGTCGAGGAGGACGACTCGACGAGCGCCGCGACCGACTCCCGGCCCGCGATCGCGGTCGCGTCGGTGACCAGCGACGAGCCCGCGCGGACGGGATCGGCGAGCGCGGTCGAGGCGGCCAGGACTACGGAGCCGCCGAGGACGATCTGCAGCAGCCCGAGCACGATGCGGAACGCGGGTCCGGCGATCGCGAGAGCGGCCGCGAGTGCGAGCCCGGCCAGCGCGAGCGCCGACAGCGCCGGTGCCGCGACGGTGCCCGCCACCGAGAGGGCGCGGCCGTCGCCGACGCCCGGCGTGAGCACGAGGGTCGCCCAGGGCTGCGTGGACGAGGTGAGCTCGAGCGCGGCGAGCAGCACGATCCCGAGGATCGCGGAGTACTTCAGCCGCCGGCCGCTCACGCCGTGGGCCCGAGGTCCGTCACCGGCTGGAGCGGGTCGACGTCGAAGCAGGAGTGCTCGCCGGTGTGGCAGGCGGCACCGATCTGCTCGACATGCACGAGCAGGGTGTCGGCGTCGCAGTCGAGCGCGGCCCCGCGGACGTACTGGGCGTGCCCGGAGGTGTCGCCCTTCCGCCAGTACTCCTGGCGCGAGCGCGACCAGAAGGTCACCCGGCCCTCGGTCAGCGTGCGGCGCAGCGCCTCCCGGTCCATCCAGCCGAGCATCAGCACCTCGCCGGTGTCGTGCTGCTGGATGACGGCGGGCAGGAGTCCGCTCGCGTCGAAGGTCGCGCGGTCGAGGACCGCGGTGAGGTCGTCGGTGCTCGTCGCGCCGTCGGTCGTCGTCTCGGTGCTCATCGGCGGATCTCGATCCCGGAGTCGTCGAGGGCGCGCTTCACGTCGCCGATCGTCAGCTCGCGATTGTGGAAGACGGAGGCGGCGAGCACCGCGTCGGCGCCCGCCTCGATGGCGGGGGCGAAGTGCTCGACGGCGCCGGCGCCGCCCGAGGCGATCACCGGCACGGTGCTCAGCTCGCGCATCGCCGTGATCAGCGGCAGGTCGAAGCCCTGCTTGGTGCCGTCGGCGTCGATGGAGTTGACCAGCAGCTCGCCGGCCCCGCGCTCGACGGCGTCGGCCGCCCAGGCGAGGGCGTCGAGCGTCGTCTCGCGGCGACCGCCGTGGGTGGTGACGACGAAGCCGGAGGGCGTGGCGTCGCTCCGCTTGACGTCGAGCGAGAGCACGAGCACCTGCGCGCCGAAGACGTCGGCGATCTCGCCGATCAGCTCGGGGCGGGCGATCGCAGCGGAGTTGACGCCGACCTTGTCCGCGCCGTGCGCGAGCAGGCGCGAGACGTCCTCGACGGAGCGCACTCCCCCGCCGACGGTGAGCGGGATGAAGACCTGCTCGGCGGTCGCGCGGACGACCTCGTAGGTGGTGGAGCGGTCGTCGACGGTGGCCGTGACGTCGAGGAAGGTCAGCTCGTCGGCGCCCTGCTCGAAGTAGAGGCGGGCGAGCTCGACCGGGTCGCCGGCGTCGCGGAGGTTCTGGAAGTTGACGCCCTTGACGACGCGGCCGGCGGCCACGTCGAGGCACGGGATGACGCGGACGGCGAGACTCATCGCTCCCCCTCCTAGAGGCGTGCGGCGTGGATCGAGGTGACCAGGATCGCGCGGGCGCCGAGGTCGTACAGGCGGTCCATCACCTGGTTCATGTCGGCGCGCGGCACCATGACCCGTACGGCGACCCACTCGGGGTCGTGCAGCGGCGAGACGGTGGGCGACTCGAAGCCGGGCGCGAGCGCGGTGGCGGTCTCGAGCAGCGCGACGGGGCAGTCGTAGTCGAGCAGCACGTACTCGCGCGCCACGAGGACGCCCTGCAGGCGGCGCAGCAGGACCGGGATGCCCTCGGGCTCGCCCGCGCCGGAGACGAGGACGGCCGTGGACTTCAGGATGACCGGGCCGAAGATCTCCAGGCCCGCCTTCCGCAGCGTGGTGCCGGTCTCGACGACGTCGGCGATCACGTCGGCGACGCCGAGCTGGATGGCCGACTCGACCGCGCCGTCCAAGCGGATGAGGGTGACCTCGACGCCGTGCTCGCGCAGGAAGCGGCCGACGAGACCGGGGTAGCTGGTCGCGACGCGGAGGCCGTCGATCTGCTGCAGCTCGGTGTAGCGGCCGGCCGGACCGGCGAAGCGGAAGGTCGAGTCGGCGAAGCCGAGGCTGGCGATCTCGCGCGCCTCGGAGCCGGAGTCGATCAGCAGGTCGCGGCCGGTGACGCCGACGTCCAGCGCGCCGGAGCCGACGTAGGTGGCGATGTCGCGCGGGCGGAGATAGAAGAACTCGACGCCGTTGCGCTCGTCGACGACGTGCAGCTCCTTGGGATCGCGGCGGCCGGTGTAGCCGGCCTCGGCCAGCATCTGGCCGGCGGTCTCGGAGAGCGAGCCCTTGTTCGGGACGGCGACGCGCAGGAGCGCGGGCGGGGCGGCGGTGCCGGTGGTGTCAGGAGTGGTGGGGGTGGTCGTGGTCACGACGGGACGTCCTCTGGAGGTCGAGGGTGATTCGGTGAGCGGAGGCGCGACGGCGCCTCGGAGAGCGTGGGAGCGCGCGGCCACGTGGCGGCGGCGCACTCCGGCGATCGGGAGGACGCTCACAGATGTCGGTAGACGTCGGCCGTCGTCAGGCCCTTCGCGAGCATCAGCACCTGCAGGTGGTAGAGCAGCTGCGAGATCTCCTCGGCCGTGCGCTCGTCGCCCTCGTACTCGGCGGCCATCCACACCTCGGCGGCCTCCTCGACGATCTTCTTGCCGATGAAGTGCACACCGGCGTCGAGCTCGCGGACCGTGCCCGAACCCTCGGGACGCGCGGCGGCCTTCTCGCCCAGCTCAGCGAAGAGGTCGTCGAAAGTTTTCACCGGGGAAGTCTATACGCGGCGGCGGACCGGCGAGGGCGGCCGGGTCAGTGGCGGTGCAGGAGGGAGGACGCGGTGTCGCGGAGCGCCGCGATGGCCGCCTCCGGGTCGTCGGCGCCGAACACGGCGGAGCCGGCGACGAAGGTGTCGGCACCCGCCTCGGCGGCGATCTCGATCGTGCCGGGGGCGATGCCGCCGTCGACCTGGAGCCAGACGTCGAGGCCGATGCGGTCGACGACCTCGCGCAGCGCGTGCAGCTTCGGCATCGTCTCCGCCATGAAGGACTGGCCGCCGAAGCCGGGCTCGACCGTCATCACGAGCACCTGGTCGAACTCGGGCAGCAGGTCGAGGTAGTCGTCGACCGGCGTGCCGGGCTTGAGCGCGATGCCGGCGCGCGCGCCGATCTCACGGAGGCGGCGCGCCAGCGCGACGGCGTCGCGCGCGGCCTCGGCGTGGAAGGTGACGGAGTAGGCGCCCGTCTCGGCGTAGCCCGGCGCCCAGCGGTCGGGGTCGTCGATCATCAGGTGCACGTCGAGGGGGCGCGGCGACACCTCCTGGAGGCGCTGCACCATCGGCAGGCCGAAGGTGAGGTTCGGCACGAAGTGGTTGTCCATCACGTCGACGTGCACGAGATCGGCCCCGGCGATCCGCTGCAGCTCGGCCTCGAAGTTGACGAAGTCGGCGGACAGGATGCTGGGGTTGATCCGTGCGGGCATGCTCCCCAGCCTAGGCCGGGCGGCCGGGCCGTCAGGCCTGGCTGCGGCGCAGCAGCTGGATGAACATCGCGTCCGTCCCGTGCCGGTGCGGCCAGAGCTGCGCGTGCAGCGCGCCCTCGGCCAGCGGCAGCGGCTCGCGGGTGATGCCGCGGAGGACCGCCGGGGTGTCGACGAGCTCGAAGCCGCCGGGGTGGCGCTCCGCGGCGAGGGCGAGCACGCGCTTCGTCTCGCCGAGGTGCGGCGAGCAGGTCACGTAGGCGAGCAGTCCGCCGGGCGCGAGCGCGGCGAGGGCGGAGTCGAGCAGCTCGCCCTGCAGGGCGGCGAGCGGGGCGACGTCGTCGGCGGTCTTCCGCCAGCGCGCCTCCGGGCGGCGGCGGAGGGCGCCGAGTCCGGTGCACGGCGCGTCGAGGAGGACACGGTCGAAGGCCGCCGGTTGCTCCTCACCGAGGGTGCGGCCGTCACCGGTGCGGACCTCGACGGTCGGGTCGACCGCGGCGAGGGCCTGGCGGACCAGCCCCGCCCGCGCCGGGACGACCTCGTTGGCCAGCAGCGTCGCGCCGCCCGCGCGTGCCTCGGCGGCCAGCAGTGCCGCCTTGCCGCCGGGGCCGGCGCAGAGGTCGAGCCAGCGCTCGCCCGCGCGGACGGGCTCGGCGCGGGAGAGCGCGAGCGCGGCCAGCTGCGAGCCCTCGTCCTGGACGCGCACCCGGCCCTCGTGCACGGGCGCGATCGCCTCGGGGTCGCCTCCGGTGCTGACAAGGCCGACCGGCGAGTAGCGGTCGGGCGCGGCGTCGGGCAGCTCGGCGGGCTCCGCGAGGCCGGGCAGGGCGACGAGGTTCACCCGTGGCGCCGCGTTGTCGGCGGCGAGCAGGGCCTCGAGCTCGTCGGCGGCGCCCTCCGCGGTGAGGGCGCGGCGCAGGGCCTTGACGATCCAGACCGGGTGCGAGGTCGCCGCGGCGATCCGGTCGTCACCCGAGGTCGCCGCGTCCGCGACGCGCTGCTGCCACTCCTCGGCGCTCGAGCGGGTCACCGAGCGCAGCACCGCGTTCGCGAAGGCGACGGCGCCGCGGGAGGAGCCGCCCGCGACCAGCGCGACGCTCTCGTTGACGGCGGCGTGCGCGGCGACGCGGGTGCCGAGCAGCTGGTGCACGCCGAGCCGGAGCGCGTCGAGCACCGGGGCGTCGAGGGTCTCGACGGCGCGGCCGGCGGCGAGGGCGATCACCCGGTCGTAGTAGCCGGAGAGGCGGAGGGTGCCGTAGCAGAGCTCGGTGGCCAGGCCCGCGTCGGCCGGCGAGAGCTCGGCGGCGCGGATCCGGGCGGGCAGCACGAGGTTGGCGTAGGCGTCGCCGCCGCTGACCGCGAGCAGGACGTCGTAGGCGACCTGGCGGGCCGGCGCGACGCGGGTGCGGACGCTCATGCGAGCACCGTGCTCTCGCGCAGGCCCCGGGCCCAGGCGGCGCCGGGCATCGCGGTCTTGCCGGCGGGCTGCACCGAGACCAGCTCGACCGCGCCGTCGCCCGTGCCGACCAGGGCGCGACCGGCGTCGAGGAGCACGGCGCCGGGCGCGAGGGGAGCGTCCGTGCGCGCCTCGTGGACGGCGAGCACCTTCAGCCGCGCGTCGCCGACCGTCGTGGACGCTCCGGGCTCGGGCGTGACCCCGCGGACGAGCGCGAGGATCCGCGCGGTCGGCAGGGACCAATCGATCCGGCCGTCGGTCACGTCGAGCTTGGGGGCGAGCGTGACCTCGCCGGACTGCGGCACGGCGACCGCGGTGCCTGCGGCGAGCCCGTCGACGACCTCGCCGGTCAGGGCGGCCCCGCGCTCGGCGAGCACCTCGAGCAGCTCGCCGGCCGAGCGCCCGGCGACCTCCTCCTCGATCTCGGCGAAGACGTCGCCCGCGTCGAGCTCGGCCACTAGCTGGAAGACGGCCGCGCCGATCCGCTGCTCCCCCGCCATCAGCGCGCGCTGGACCGGTGCCGCGCCGCGCCAGCGCGGCAGCAGCGAGAAGTGCAGGTTGATCCAGCCGAGGCGCGGCACCGCCAGCAGCCGCGCGCGGACCAGGCCGCCGTAGGCCACGATCACGCCGAGGTCGGGCTCGAGGGCCGCGATCCGGTCGGTGACCTCCTCGTCGAGGCGGTTCGCCTTGAGCACCGGCAGGCCGAGCTCCTCGGCGACCGCGGCGACCGGCGACGCCGTGAGCACGCGCTTCCGGCCGACGGGCGCGTCGGCCCGGGTGACCACCGCGACGATCTCGTGCTCGGAGGCGGCGAGGGCGCGCAGGGTGGGGACGGCGGCGGCCGGCGTGCCGGCGAAGACGAGGCGCACGAGGAGCTCCTGAGCGTGGGGTCGAGCGGAGAACTGGTCCGGGACGGACGGGTCTAGAGGATGTCGGGGTCGTCCAGCCGGACGCGCAGCTTCGGCGCCGGCCGGAAGCGGCCCGGCGTGGTGGGCGGCCGGCGGCGGCGGGTCGCGTTGCGGATCACGGCGGACCGGAGGCGGGCGGCGACCTCCGCCCCGCGAGCGTAGTCGAAGCGCACGATCGCCCGGACGGAGCCGTCCTCGAGCCCGACCGGGCCGAGCACCTCGTGCCGGTCGGCCTCGTCGAGCGCGTCGAGCGCCTCCGTTACCGCGTGCGCGTCGCCGCTGACGGTCGCGAGCCGGACGGCGGGCGGGAAGCGCAGCTCGCGCCGCTCGATCAGCTCGGCGCGGAGGTACTCCTCCTGGCGCCAGGTCGCGAGGGCCGTCGCGAGGCGCCCGGCGACGCCGACCAGCAGCACGGGAGCGCCGGGGCGGGCCAGCGCGGCCGCGTTCGACCAGGTGCGCAGGGCGTCGTCGGCGACGCGCAGGCTCTCCCGCGCGAGCATCCGCTCGCCGTCGAGCAGCAGCACGGCGTGGTAGCCGCCGTCGGCCCGGGGCTCGCCGCCGCGGGTGGCGACGACGAGCGCGGGCGTCCCGGGCACGGTGAGGATCGGGTGGGCGCCGTCCGCGACGACGACCTTGACGCCCGGGAACGCGCGGCCGAGCTCCTCCGCCGTCCGTCCCGCGCCGAGGCTCACCAGGCGCAGCGCCGTCGCCTCGCAGACCGAGCAGTGCCAGTCGGCGGCGATCAGGCCGCACCAGCCGCAGCTCGGCCGCGCGCCGGCGGAGTGCACGGCGAGCGGACCCTGGCAGCGGTTGCAGCGCGCCACGGTGCGGCAGCGCGCGCAGGCGACGACCGGTGCGTAGCCGGGACGGGCGACCTGGACGAGCACGGGACCCGAGTCGAGGGCGATCCGCGCCTGCCGCCAGGCGGTCGACGGGATGCGCGCGGCCTGGTCGTGCTCGTCGGCGGCCGTCTGCTGCGCGGTCGGCACGACGTGCGGGCGGCGGGAGGGCCGCGGCTGCACCGGGGCGGCGAAGCCCAGGCCGACCAGCCGCTCCACCTCGACCGTGCGGGTGTTGCCGAGCAGGACCAGCCCGGCGCCGCTCTGCTCCTGCCGCACCAGCGCCACGTCGCGGGCGTGCGCGTAGGGCGCGAGCGGCTCAGCGAAGAGCGGATCGCCGTCGTCCCAGAGCGCGATCAGGCCGAGCGCCGACGAGGGCGCGTAGAGCACGGAGCGGTTGCCGACGATGACCCGCGGTCCGGGAGTGAGGCAGCGCAGGAACGCGGCGTAGCGGCCGGCGCCCTTCTGCCGGGCGTCGAGGCGGACGACCGCGTCCTCGGGGACGTGCTCGGCGAGGGCCTGCTCGAGCTGCTCCTGATCGCGGTAGTCCGGCACCGCCAGGATCGCGTCGCGCCCGGCCGCCAGCGCGGTGCGGGCGAGCTCGGCGAGCGTCACCGCCCAGCCGCCGACCCACGCTCCCGACGCGAGCTGAACCGGCGCGGGCACGGCGTTCACCGCGAGGCGCCCGCCGTCGAGGAGGCCGTCGAAGGTCTCCGCGGGATAGCCGGTCACCGCGCCGGGCCCGGTGCCGTCCGCGACCGGCTCAGCCGGGGTGGGGTCCGCGACCGGCTCGGCCGGGCCGGCGTCCGCGTCCGCCTCGGCGAGGGCCGCGAGGTGCGCCCGCTCGACACGCACGTGGCGCCGCGGCACGGCGAGGCGCAGCACGTCGCTCGCTCCTCCGGCGGCGCGGTCGGCGACCCGCCGGGCGAGGGTCCAGACCTCCGGGGTCAGCACGACGAGCGGCGAGACGAGCTCCTCGAGCTCGCTCAGCGCGCCCGCGTGCTCGGAGCCTTCGCCGACCTCGACGACGAACGCGTCCGCGATCCGCCCGCCGGTGCGCAGCGGGACGCGGACCCGGACACCCGGCCGCACGCCGTCGCGGAGCGCCTCGGGGACGGCGTAGTCGAGCAGCCGGTCGAGCTGCGGGAGCGGCGAGTCGAGGAGCACGCGCGCGACGCGCCCCTCGGGACCGGTCACCGCCTCCCCCGCCGCGTCGGCGCCTACGAGAGACCCGCGGCGGAGCGGAGGTCGTCGACGCGGTCGAGGCGCTCCCAGGTGAAGTCGGGCAGCTCGCGGCCGAAGTGCCCGTAGACCGAGGTCTGCGAGTAGATCGGGCGGAGAAGGTCGAGCGCGTGGATGATCGCGGCGGGACGGAGGTCGAAGACCGAGCGGATCGCCTCGGTGATCTGCTCGTCGGGCAGCGTGCCGGTGCCGAACGTCTCGACGTAGAGGCCGACCGGGGCGGCCTTGCCGATCGCGTAGGCGACCTGCACCTCCATCCGGCGGGCGAGACCCGCGGCGACCGCGTTCTTCGCGACCCAGCGCATGGCGTAGGCGGCCGAGCGGTCGACCTTCGACGGGTCCTTGCCCGAGAAGGCGCCGCCGCCGTGGCGCGCGGCTCCGCCGTAGGTGTCGACGATGATCTTGCGGCCGGTGAGCCCGGCGTCGCCCTGCGGGCCGCCGATCTCGAAGCGGCCGGAGGGGTTGATCAGCAGGCGCACACCGGAGGAGTCGAGGTCGACGCGCTCGAGCACGGGGCGGATCACGTGCTCCTCGATGTCCGCGTGGATCGTGGCGGTGCTCACGTGCTCGGCGTGCTGGGTGGAGAGCACGACCGTGTCGATCGTCGCCGGCGTCGTGCCGTCGTAGCCGATGGTGACCTGCGTCTTGCCGTCGGGCCGGAGGTAGTCCAGCTCGCCGGTCTTGCGGACCTCGGCGAGGCGCTCCGCGAGGCGGTGCGAGAGCCAGCTCGGCAGCGGCATGTACTCGGGGGTCTCGTCGGTGGCGAAGCCGAACATCAGGCCCTGGTCGCCCGCGCCCTGGCGGTCGAACGCGTCCTCGTCGGAGGCGTCGCCGCGCACCTCGAGGGCGGTGTCGACGCCCGCGGCGATCTCGGGCGACTGCTGCCCGATCGAGACGGAGACGCCGCAGGAGCGGCCGTCGAAGCCCTTGAGCGAGGAGTCGTAGCCGATCTCGACGATGGTGTCGCGGACGATCGCGGGGATCTCGACGTAGCCGGAGGTGGAGACCTCGCCGGCGACGTGCACGAGCCCCGTGGTGACGAGCGTCTCGACGGCGACCCGGCTGCGCGGGTCCTCGCGGAGGAGCGCATCGAGGATGCGGTCCGAGATCTGATCGCAGATCTTGTCCGGGTGACCCTCGGTCACGGACTCGGAGGTGAACAGGCGGAGGGGGCCGGAGGTCATGTCGAGCGTCTCATTCCGTAGGGCGCGGCAGCCGGAGCTGTCTCGATCCGGTGCAGTCCCGCACCGGGCTCGCCCTCTCACCGGGGGCGGACCGGGCCAGGGTGACGCCCTAGCGCGCGACCACGTCGAGGACGCGATCGGCGACCGACGCCTTGCTGCCGGAAGCCTCGATCACTATATCTCCGGCCGGATCGAGGACCACCGCGGTGTTGCTGTCGCTCTGGAAGCCCTCGGCCCAGCCGACCCTGTTGAGGACGAGCAGGTCGCAGCCCTTGCGGACGATCTTGGCGCGGCCGAGCGCGAGCATCGCGTCCCGGTCGGGCTCGGTCTCGGCGGCGAAGCCGACGATCAGCTGCCCGTCGGTCTTCGCGGCGGAGATCTCGGCGAGGATGTCGGGGTTCTTCACGAGCTCGAGGACGAGGCGGTCGCCCTGCTGCTCCTTCTTGATCTTGGCCTCGGAGACGTCGGCCGGACGGTAGTCGGCGACGGCCGCGGCCATGATCACGATGTCGGCGTCGCGGGCGGCGGCGAGCGCGGCCTCGCGCAGCTCCAGGGCGGTCCCGACGGGGACCACCGTGACGCCCTGCGGCGCCTCGATGTCGAGGTTCGCGGCGAGGAGGGTGACCCTCGCTCCGCGCGCGGCCGCGGCGACCGCGAGCGCGACGCCCTGCCGGCCGCTGGAGCGGTTGCCGACGAAGCGGACCGGGTCGAGCGGCTCGCGGGTGCCGCCGGCGGTGACGAGGACGCGCAGGCCCTCGAGGTCGCGCCGGGCGGCGGTGGCCCGCGCGTGGACGGCGAGGGCCTCGGCGACGATCGTCGCGGGCTCCTCCATCCGGCCCGGGCCAGAGTCGGCGCCGGTGAGCTGGCCGACGGCCGGGCCGACGAGGTGGACGCCGCGGGAGCGGAGCGTCGCGACGTTCGCGACCGTGGCCGCGTTCGCCCACATCTCGGTGTGCATCGCCGGAGCGACCACGACCGGAGCGGTGCTGGCGAGCACGGTGTTGCCGAGCAGGTCGTCGGCGAGGCCGGTCGCCAGCTTGGCCAGGGTGTGCGCCGTCGCCGGGGCGATCACGATCAGGTCGGCCGCCTGGCCGATCGCCACGTGCCGCACCTCGGCGACGCCCTCGTAGAGCTCGGTGTGCACCGCGTTCCGCGAGATGGCCTCGAGCGTCGGCTTGCCGACGAAGCGCAGCGCCGCCTCGGTGGCCACGACGTGGACGTCGTGGCCCTCGAGGACCAGCGCGCGGACGACTCCGACCGCCTTGTAGGCGGCGATGCCGCCGGTGATCCCGACGACGACGTTCAGCCGTGCGGCCCGTCTCGATGACCGCATGTCGCGGAGCGCCCCCGGTCGGGACTACTCGTCGAGGGGCTCGGCGACCGGACGGGCGACGAGCTTGTCCTCGTTGATCTCGTGCAGCGCGACGGAGAGCGGCTTGTCGTCGATGGTGGAGTCGACCAGCGGGCCGACGTTGTCGAACAGGCTGCCCTCGTGCAGGTCGGCGTAGTAGTCGTTGATCTGGCGCGCGCGCTTGGAGGCGAAGATGACGAGCGCGTACTTCGAGTCGACCTTCGAGAGCAGCTCGTCGATGGGCGGGTCGATGATGCCGAGGTTGTTGGCCATGGTGTCTCCTAGCGTGGCGCGAAGCGCCGATCTGCGGCTCCGGAGCGGCACGGCGCGCGATCGCCGGGGAGGGCGATCGGGGCAAGGCCCGGAGGTGGTCGGTGGTCTCGGTCTCAGCGGCCCGGATCGGCGGGCGTGCTGTCGGAGCGAGGCGACATCAATTCTACGACCTCGCGGGCCGCTTCGGGCACGGTGCTGTTCACGACGCAGAAATCGAACTCGTCCTGCGCGGCCAGCTCGACCTTCGCGGTGGCCAGTCGGCGCTCCTGCTCCTCCGCGCTCTCGGTGCCGCGGCCGACCAGGCGGCGCACCAGCTCCTCCCAGCTCGGAGGCAGCAGGAAGACGAGCCGAGCGTCGCCCATCCGCTCGCGGACCTGCCGCGCGCCCTGGATGTCGATCTCGAGCATGACCTGGCGACCGGCGGCGAGGGCCGCGTCGATCGGGCCGCGGGGCGTGCCGTAGCGGTAGGCGTTGTGCACCGTCGCGTACTCGAGGAACTCCCCCGCCTCGACCATGCGGTCGAACTCGGCGTCGTCGACGAAGTAGTAGCTGACGCCCTCGATCTCGCCGGGGCGCGGTGCGCGGGTGGTCGCCGAGACGGACAGCAGGACGTCGGGGTAGTTCTCGCGGATGTAGCCGGAGACGGTGCCCTTGCCGACCGCGGTCGGACCGGCCAGCACGACGAGCCGGTTGCGCTCGCCGCGGCGCTGGCGCGACTCGCGCTCCTCCAGGAACGCGCCGAGGCCCTCGACCTGGCGGCGGCCCAGGCCGCCCAGGCGCTTGGACGGCGCGATGCCGAGCTGCTCCATCACCCGCGGGGTCTTCACCACGCCGAGGGCGGGGACGGCGCGCAGCAGCTCGCTGACGCGCATCCGCCCCTCGACGCCGGTCGGGTCCTCCTGCGCGGCGGCGAGCACGGCCGTCGCGGGCCGGTCGCCGGCGGCGACGCCCTTCTTCACCTGGGCGCGGGCGCGGCGCGCGGCGATCGCGGCCTCCGAGGCGGCGCGGCGGTCGACGGCGGGCGGTGCAGGGCGGCGCGCGCCGGACGGCGCCTCGGCGGCGGGGTCGATCGGGCTGACGGCTTCAGCGGACAAGGGTCTCCTGGAGGTGTGCGGCTCGGCGGTCGATCTCGGCGGCGATCCCGTCGGGTCCGGCGCCGAGGACACTGCGCGATTCGCTCACGATCGTCGAGGCGGCCAGCGCTCCGAACAGCCGCGACGCGTCCGCGGTGTCGGCGCCCTGGTGGCCGAAGCCGGGCGCCAGCACCGGCAGTGCGGGGCGGAGCGGAGTGCCCGTGCCGATGCCGTAGTCGCCGAGCGCGACCGTGGCCCCGAGCACGACGCCGACCGAGCCGATCGACGAGCGCGCGTGTCCCGCGTTCCAGGATGCCACGTCGGCCAGCACCGCGTGCGCCACGGTCGAGCCGGCGACGGGCCCGTCCTGCAGCAGCGCGCGCTGCACCGGCCGCGCCTCGGCGTTGGAGGTCGCGGCGAGGACGAAGACGCCCTTGCCCGCCTCCTCGGCCAGCGCGAGCATGCCCTCGAGCGAGCCGACGCCCTGGTAGGCGGCGGCGGTCATCGCGTCGGCCTCGAGCGGCGAGCCCGGCCGGAGCCACGCCTCGGCGTAGGCCGTGACGCTCGTGCCGATGTCGCCGCGCTTCGCGTCCGCGATGACCAGCAGGCCCGCGGCGCGCGCGTCGGCGAGGACGCGCTCGAGCGCCGCGTAGCCCGCGGAGCCGTGCCGCTCGAAGAACGCGACCTGCGGCTTGACCAGGCCGACCCGGCCGGCCGAGGCCTCGACGACCCGCCGGCCGAAGGACTCCAGGCCCGCCGCAGTGTCGTCCAGGCCCCAGGCGTCGAGCAGGAACGCGTGCGGATCGATCCCGACGCAGAGCTGCCCGAACGCGTCGAACGCGGCCTCGAGCCGGGCGCCGAAGGACTCGGCGCCCGGCTGCGCGACGGCGTCCGTCACGCGGTGCGCTCCGCCCGGCGGATCGCGTAGTCCTGCAGGCTCGTCACCTCGAACGGCTCGGCGGCGGCGTCGAGCGAGGCGACAGCCGCGGCGAGCTGGGCGATGGTGGTGAACAGCGGCTTGTCCGCGGCGACCGCGGCGGCGCGGATCTCGTAGCCGTCGGCACGCGAAGCCCCGCCGCTCGGCGTGTTGATCACCACGTCGACCTGGTCGCGGTTGACCAGCTCCACGATGGAGGGCGCGTCGTCGACGGCCTCCTCGCTGTACTTGCGGACGACCCGGGCCTGGATGCCGTTGCGGTTGAGCACCTCGGCGGTGCCCTCGGTCGCGAGGATCTCGAAGCCGAGCTGGCGCAGGCGCAACGCAGGCAGCACGATCGAGCGCTTGTCGCGATCGGCGACCGAGATGAACACGGTGCCGCTGGCGGGCATCCCGCCGTAGGCCGCCTCCTGGCTCTTCGCGAACGCCCGGGGGAAGTCGCGGTCGATGCCCATGACCTCGCCGGTCGAGCGCATCTCGGGGCCGAGCAGCGAGTCGACGATCTTGCCCTCCTTGGTGCGGAAGCGCTTGAACGGCAGGACCGCCTCCTTCACCGCGATCGGCGAGTCCATCGGCACGTCGGAGCCGTCGCGCTCGGGCAGCAGGCCCTCGGCCTTGAGCTCGGCGATGGTCTCGCCGACCATCAGGCGCGAGGCGGCCTTCGCGAGCGGGATGCCGAGCGCCTTCGAGACGAACGGCACGGTGCGCGAGGCGCGCGGGTTCGCCTCGAGGACGTAGAGCACGCCCTGGCCGATCGCGAACTGCACGTTCAGCAGGCCGCGGACGCCGACGCCCTCGGCGATGGCGAGGGTCGCCTCGCGGACCTTGTCGATCTGCTGGCGGCCCAGGGTGACCGGCGGCAGCGTGCAGGCCGAGTCGCCGGAGTGGATGCCGGCCTCCTCGATGTGCTCCATCACGCCGCCGATGTAGAGCTGCTCGCCGTCGTAGAGCGCGTCGACGTCGATCTCGATCGCGTCGTCGAGGAAGCGGTCGACGAGCAGCGGGTGCGTCGCGTCGATGATCCCCTCGTCGGCCATCCGAGCGAAGTAGTCCTCGAGTTGCGGGGAGCCGTAGACGATCTCCATGCCGCGGCCGCCGAGGACGAACGACGGGCGGACGAGGACGGGGTAGCCGATCTCGACCGCGACCTCGAGGGCGCCCCCGAGGTCGGTCGCCGTGCCGTTGCGCGGGGCGAGCAGGCCGGCCTCGTCGAGGATCCGGGAGAACGCGCCGCGCTCCTCCGCGAGGTCGATGTTGGCGGGGGTGGTGCCGAGGATCGGCACGCCCTCGGCCTCGAGGCCGGCGGCGAGGCCGAGCGCGGTCTGGCCGCCCAGCTGCACGACGACACCGACGAGCTCGCCGGACTGCGACTCCGCGTGGATGACCTCGAGCACGTCCTCGAGCGTCAGCGGCTCGAAGTACAGGCGGTCGGAGGTGTCGTAGTCGGTCGAGACCGTCTCCGGGTTGCAGTTGATCATGATCGTCTCGAACCCGGCGGCCGAGAGCGCGAACGACGCGTGCACGCAGGAGTAGTCGAACTCGACGCCCTGACCGATGCGGTTCGGGCCGGAGCCGAGGATGACGACCTTGCGGCGGTCGGCCGCGACGACCTCGGTCTCCTCGTCGTAAGAGGAGTAGTGGTACGGCGTCAGCGCGGGGAACTCGCCGGCGCAGGTGTCGACCGTCTTGTAGACCGGGCGGACGGCGAGGTCGTAGCGGATGCGGCGCACCTCGGCCTCGTCGAGACCGCGCAGCTGGGCGATCTGCACGTCGGAGAAGCCGTGGTCCTTCGCCAGGCGCAGGACGCCGGCGTCGAGGCCGTCGTGCTCGCGCACCAGCTCGGCGATCTCGTTGATCAGCACGATCTGGTCGAGGAACCACGGGTCGATCTTGGTGGCGTCGAAGGCCTGCTCGACGCTCGCGCCCAGGCGCAGTGCCTGCTGCACCGTGACGATGCGGCCGTCGGTCGGGGTCTTCGCGATCTCGAGCAGCTCCTCGACCGAGCGCGACTGCTCGCCCCAGTGGAAGGAGGAGCCGCGCTTCTCCAGCGAGCGGAGCGCCTTCTGCAGCGCCTGCGCGTAGTTGCGGCCGATCGCCATCGCCTCGCCGACCGACTTCATGGTCGTGGTCAGCGTCTTGTCGGCGGCCGGGAACTTCTCGAAGGCGAAGCGCGGCACCTTGACCACGACGTAGTCGAGGGTCGGCTCGAAGCTCGCCGGGGTCACCTTGGTGATGTCGTTCGGGATCTCGTCGAGGCGGTAGCCGATCGCGAGCTTCGCGGCGATCTTGGCGATCGGGAAGCCGGTCGCCTTCGAGGCCAGCGCCGACGAGCGCGAGACGCGCGGGTTCATCTCGATCACGATGATCCGGCCGTCGGCGGGGTCGATCGCGAACTGGATGTTGCAGCCGCCGGTGTCCACGCCCACGTCGCGGATGATCCGGATGCCGATGTCGCGCAGCTTCTGGTACTCGCGGTCGGTCAGGGTCAGCGCCGGAGCGACCGTGATCGAGTCGCCGGTGTGCACGCCGACCGGGTCGACGTTCTCGATCGAGCAGACGACGACCGTGTTGTCGGCCGTGTCGCGCATCAGCTCGAGCTCGTACTCCTTCCAGCCGAGGATCGACTCCTCGAGGAGCACCTCGGTGGTCGGGCTCTGGTGCAGGCCGTCGCCGACCATCCGCACGAGCTCGTCGACCGAGTGCGCGAAGCCGGAGCCGAGGCCGCCCATGGTGAAGGAGGGGCGGATGACCAGCGGGTAGCCGAGGTCCTCGGCGAAGCCGATCGCCTCCTCGACGGTGTGCGCGATGTACGACTTGGCGACGTCGGCACCCGCGTCCAGCACGAGCTGCTTGAAGATCTGGCGGTCCTCGCCGCGGTTGATCGCCTCGAAGCTCGCGCCGATCAGCTCGACGTCGTACTTCTCCAGGATCCCGAGGTCGTGCAGCTGGATCGCGGCGTTGAGCGCGGTCTGGCCGCCGAGGGTCGGCAGGATCGCGTCGGGGCGCTCCTTGGCGATGATCGCCTCGATCGCCTTCGGGGTGATCGGCTCGACGTACGTCGCGTCGGCGAAGTCCGGGTCGGTCATGATCGTCGCCGGGTTGGAGTTGACGAGGATGACGCGGACGCCCTCCTCGCGCAGCACGCGGCAGGCCTGAGTGCCCGAGTAGTCGAACTCGACCGCCTGGCCGATCACGATCGGGCCGGAGCCGATGACGAGGACGCTTCTGATGTCTTCCCTGCGGGGCATTGCTTCTGCTCTCCGGTGGTGGTCGAGGTGGTGGAGTCTGCGGTGGCGGGCTCGGCGCCGCCCTGCTCGGCCGTGCGCTGCACGACCATGGCGCGGAAGCGGTCGAAGAGGTGGTTCGAGTCGTGCGGGCCGGCCGCCGCCTCCGGGTGGTACTGGACCGAGAACGCGGGGATGTCGAGGCAGCGCAGGCCCTCGACGACCGAGTCGTTGAGGCTGTAGTGGCTGACCTCGACCCGGCCGAAGCCCTCGGGCGAGTCGAGCTCGCCGTCGATCGGCGCGTCGACCGCGAAGCCGTGGTTCTGCGAGGTGATCTCCACCCGGCCGGTCAGCTTGTCGAGGACCGGCTGGTTGATCCCGCGGTGGCCGAACGGCAGCTTGTAGGTGCCGAAGCCGAGCGCGCGGCCGAGCAGCTGGTTGCCGAAGCAGATGCCGAAGAACGGCAGGTCGGCGCGGAGCGTGGTGCGCAGCAGGTCGACGTGGCGGTCGGAGGCCTCCGGGTCGCCGGGCCCGTTCGAGAAGAACAGCGCGGAGGGGTCGAGCGCGAGCACCTGCTCGGCGGTCGTCGACTCGGGCAGGACGTGCACGTCGAAGCCGCGCTCGGAGAGGTAGTTGACCGTCGAGGTCTTCACGCCCAGGTCGATCACGGCGACCGAGCCGACGCGCTCGCCCTGCGCGGGCACGGTGTAGCGCTCCTCGGTGGAGACGGAGGACGACAGGTTCAGGCCCGCCATCTGCGCGCCGCCGAGCACCAGGGCGAGCTGCTCCTCCTCGGGGAGGGCGAGGTCCTCGCCGGAGAAGACGCCGGAGCGCATCGAGCCGAGCGAGCGGATGTGCCGGGTGATCGCGCGGGTGTCGACCCCGGAGATGCCGACGATGCCGTCCTTCTCCAGGTCGTCGTCGAGCGAGCGCTGCGAGCGGAAGTTCGAGACCACACGGGAGGGGTCGCGGACGACGTAGCCGGCGACCCAGATGCGGCGCGACTCCTCGTCCTCGTCGTTCATCCCGGTGTTGCCGATGTGCGGGGCGGTCTGCACGACGATCTGACCCGCGTAGGACGGGTCGGTCAGCGTCTCCTGGTAGCCGGTCATGCCGGTCGCGAAGACGATCTCACCGAGCGTGCGGCCGCGTGCGCCGTAGGCCTGACCCGAGAATCGTCGCCCGTCCTCGAGGACGAGGACGGCGGTGGGTTCGGTGCTGAGGCGTGTGGTTGGCACGGACTAGGAGCCCTTCTGGATCGAGTCGGAGCCGCCGTCGGCGGTCCCGGGGTGGGAGGGGGAGGAATCGGGGCCGGCGAGCCGCTGGAGCTCGTCGACCAGTCGTCGTCGGAGCGCCGGATCGGCCACGCGGAGGTAGCTGTCCACGATCTCCTCGCCGCGCGGCGACCAGGAGAGCACGAGCAGCCCGCCCTCCTCGACCGCGCGGTCGATGGCGTAGGAGCCCTCTCCGGCACCGCGGAGGAGCGCCGCGGGGATCACGGTCTCGCGCTCGCCGACCGGGGCGATCACCACGCCGCGCGCGTGCAGGCGGAGCGTCGCCCGGCCGCGGAAGCCGAGGCCCGGCAGCACCACGCGCTCGAGCGGCTGCTCGAAGCGGGTGGTCGCGACGTAGGGCAGCTCGACCGCCTCGCGCTCGGCGCCGAGCGACGCGGCGGGCACGGCCTCGGGGGCGAGCGCGGCGGAGCGGCGCCGGCGCGCGCGCCAGGACAGCGCCATGCCGATGAAGACGAGGGTGACGGCCGCGGCGATGACGATCGCGATGGCGGTCCTATCCACGGGCGCCCCTCGCTGCCGCGGCGACGGTCGCCGCGTCGACGAGCTCGCCGTCGAGGACGGTCGGGACGCCGCGGTGCAGCGTCGCGACGACGCGGCCCGGCAGCTCCCGGCCGAGGTACGGCGAGTTGGTGCTGCGCCCGCGCAGGTCGCCGGTGGAGAAGCGGCGGCGGACCTCGGGGTCGTAGAGGACGACGTTGGCCGCGGCGCCGACGGCGAGGCCGTGCTGGTAGCCGTCGAGCCGGCCGATCCGCGCGGGGGCGGAGGAGAGCACGCGGGCGACGTCCGACCAGCTCAGCCGGCCGTCCTCGACGACCGCGGCGTGCACGACGCTCAGAGCGCTCTCGAGGCCGACCATGCCGAAGGCGGCGGCGTCCCACTCGCAGTCCTTCGCCTCGACCGGGTGCGGGGCGTGGTCGGTGGCGACGATGTCGATGGTGCCGTCGGCGAGGGCCTCGCGGAGGGCGAGCACGTCCTCGTCGCGGCGCAGCGGCGGGTTGACCTTGTAGCGGGCGTCGTAGCCCGGGGCGCCGTCGACCCCCGCGATCAGCTGCTCGGAGAGCAGCAGGTGGTGCGGGGTGACCTCGGCCGTCACGTCGATGCCGCGGGCCTTGGCCCAGCGGATCACGTCGACGGAGCCGGCGGTCGAGACGTGGCAGACGTGCAGCCGCGAGCCGACGTGCTCGGCCAGCAGGACGTCACGCGCGATGATCGCCTCCTCCGCCACGGCCGGCCAGCCCTGCAGCCCGAGGGCGCTGGAGACGGCGCCCTCGTTCATCTGCGCGCCGACGGTGAGCCGCGGCTCCTGCGCGTGCTGGGCGACGACCCCGTCGAAGGCCTTCACGTACTCGAGCGCGCGGCGCATCAGCAGCGCGTCCGAGACGCACTTGCCGTCGTCCGAGAAGACGCGCACCGCGGCACGGCTGCGGGCCATCGCACCGAGCTCGGCGAGCGACTCCCCCGCGAGGCCGACGGTGACGGCGCCGATCGGGCGGACGGTGGCGTAGCCCGCGTCCTCGCCGAGGCTCTGCACCTGCTCGACGACGCCGGCCGTGTCCTGCACCGGCGACGTGTTCGCCATCGCGAAGACCGCGGTGAAGCCGCCCGCCGCCGCGGCGCGCGTGCCGGTCAGCACGGTCTCGCTCTGCTCGAAGCCGGGCTCGCGGAGGTGGGTGTGCAGGTCGACGAGACCCGGCAGCGCCAGGAGCCCGTCGGCGTCGATCACGCGCGCGCCGCTCGAGTCGACGTCGGTGCCGATCTCGACGATCGTCCCGCCGTCGATCAGGACGTCGGCCGTCGTCTCGTCGGCGAGCGTCGCTCCCGAGAGGAGGATCCTCGTACCGGTCATCACAGGACCTCCCTTTCACCGGACAGCAGCAGGTACAGCGCCGCCATCCGCACGGACACCCCGTTCGCGACCTGCTCGAGCACCGTGGAGCGGCTCGAATCGGCGGCGGCCGAGGAGATCTCGACGCCCCTGTTCATGGGTCCGGGGTGCATCACGATGGTATCCGGGCCGAGGCGGGCGAGCCGCTCGTCGTCCAGGCCCCAGATCCGCGCGTACTCGCGGCCGTTGGGGAAGAACCCGCTCGACATCCGCTCGAGCTGGATGCGCAGCAGCATCACCACGTCGGGCAGTCCGGAGTCGATCGCGTCGTCGAGGTCGAAGCGGATCGTCGCCGGCCAGTCGAGCGTGTCGACGGGGACGAGCGTGGGCGGGGCGACGAGGGTGACCTCCGCGCCGAGCGCGGTCAGCAGCCAGACGTTCGAGCGGGCGACCCGCGAGTGCAGGATGTCGCCGACGATCGTGACGGCGACGCCGTCGAGGCTCTTGCCGCGGGAGGCGGCGGCGCCGTGCAGCCGGCGGCGGATGGTGAAGGCGTCGAGCAGCGCCTGGGTGGGGTGCTCGTGCGTGCCGTCGCCGGCGTTGAGGATGGCGGCGTCGATCCAGCCGCTGGCCGCGAGCACGGCCGGGGCGCCGGACGCGTGGTGGCGGATGACGACGCCGTCCGCGCCCATCGCCGCGAGGGTCTGCGCGGTGTCCTTGAGGCTCTCGCCCTTCGAGACGCTGGAGCCCTTGGCGCTGAAGTTGATGACATCGGCCGAGAGCCGCTTCGCCGCGGCCTCGAACGAGATGCGGGTGCGGGTGGAGTCCTCGAAGAAGAGGTTGACCACGGTCTTCCCGCGCAGGGTCGGCAGCTTCTTGACCTCGCGGTTCTGCACGTCCGACATGTCCTCGGCGATGTCGAGGAGGCCGATCGCGGTGGCGCGGTCGAGGTCGCGGGTGGAGAGCAGGTGCCTCATCGGGTGCCTCCGTCCGGTGCGGACTCGATCGCGACGAGGTCCTCGCCGTCGGTCTCGACCAGGCGGACGTTGATCCGCTCGCTGAGGCTGCTGGGGAGGTTCTTGCCGACGAAGTCCGCGCGGATCGGCAGCTCGCGGTGTCCGCGGTCGACCAGGGCGGCGAGACGGACGGCCCGGGGGCGGCCGATGTCGCTCAGCGCGTCGAGGGCCGCGCGGATGGTGCGGCCGGAGAAGAGCACGTCGTCGACCAGGACGACGGTGCGGCCGTCGATGCTCGCCGGGACCGCGGTGCGCGCGGGCATCCGCGTCGGGTGGTGGGCGAGGTCGTCGCGGTACATCGTCACGTCGAGCGAGCCGGAGAACACCGGGTCGGCCCCGGGCTCGATCCTGGCGATCGTCTCGGCGATCCGCCGCGCGAGCGCGACTCCGCGGGTCGGGATCCCGAGGATCACCAGCGACTCCGCGCCGCGATTCGACTCGAGGATCTCGTGAGCGATGCGCGTCAGAGCGCGCGTGATGTCAGCGCTGCTGAGCACGATTCGTGCCGTCACACCGACCTCCTTCCCCGTCTCTCTGGACGGCCTTAAAGGAAATGCCTCCCCGAGTATAGGGGTCCGCCTGCCGCGGACGTGGAGCGGCGCAGGCGCCGCGCCCTTCCCCGATCATGCTGATCGAGCGGTGAGGCGAAGAACGCGGCGGCGGCCCTTCATGCTGGTCGAGTAGCCCCGCAAGGGCGTATCGAGACCCACCGTCCTCAGGGGGGGCCGATCCGCAGACTCACGTCCTGACGGTGGTGGATCTCGATACGCCCGCTCCGCGGGCTACTCGATCAGCATGCAAAGGGGCCGCCGTGGCGGCGACCTCCATGCTGGTCGAGTAGCGCCGCAGGCGCGTATCGAGACCCGCGGGCGTCAGGCCGTCGCGTGCGACTCGGCGACGGAGGCGAGCAGGCCGTTGATGAAGCCGGCCGAGTCGTCGGTCGAGAGCAGGGTCGCCGCCTCGACGGCCTCGGAGATCGCGACGCCGTCCGGGACCGCGTCGTTGTGCAGGATCTCCCACACGCCGATGCGGAGGATCGCGCGGTCGACGAGCGGCATGCGCGAGAGCGTCCAGCCCTTGGCGAGCTGCGCGATCAGCGCGTCGATCTCGTCGGCGTTGTCGATGACGCCGTCGACGATCTCGCGGGCGTAGAGCCAGGAGGCCTCACGCGCCGGCTCGTTGGCCGCGCGCTCCGCCTCGGAGCGCAGCGATTCCGAGAAGGAGATCTGCCGCACGTCGGCGTTGTAGATGATGTCGAGGGCGCGCTTGCGCGCCTTCGTCCGAGCGCTCACAGAAGGCCCGGCTCAGCTGACGCGGCCGAGGTAGTCGCCCGTGCGGGTGTCGACCTTGACCTTGGTGCCCTGCTCGAGGAAGAGCGGGACCTGGATCTGGTAGCCGGTCTCGACGGTCGCGGGCTTGGTGCCGCCGGTCGAGCGGTCGCCCTGCAGGCCCGGCTCGGTGTAGGTGATCTCCAGCACGACGGAGGCGGGGAGCTCGACGTAGAGCGGGTCGCCGTCGTGCAGGGCGAGGGTGAGGTTCTGGTTCTCGAGCATGAAGTTCGCGGCCTCGCCGACGACGGCCTCGGGGACGGTGATCTGGTCGTAGTCCGAGGTGTCCATGAAGACGAAGTCCGCGCCGTCGCGGTAGAGGTACTGGAAGTCGCGACGGTCGACGTTGGCCGTGTCGATCTTGGCGCCGGCGTTGAAGGTCTTGTCGACGACCTTGCCCGTCAGCACGTTCTTCATCTTGGTGCGCACGAACGCGCCGCCCTTGCCCGGCTTCACGTGCTGGAAGTCGATGACGTTCCAGAGCTGACCGTCGATGCTGAGGACGGTGCCGTTCTTGATGTCGGTGGTAGAGGCCATGCGAAGGGGGATCCGTTTCGTGGAAGTCTGCTGATCGGCCGATCCGGCCAACCCATCGAGTGTAGTCGGTCCGGCCCGCGAGCGGCCGGGCCGCCTCCCCCGGCCGGGCGATGCGTCGTCGGAGCACCCGGAGCAGACTGGAGGGACGCCCACGACCGAGGAGGTCGCATGACCCTCAGCACCGCTCACTCCGGGATCGTCTCCGCGGCGGCCCGCTCGGACTTCTTCGCACCGACGCTCCCGGGCCAGAACATCGTTCCGCCGTGGTTCGCGGTCGTCTTCGCGATCGTGCCGATCGTCATCGTCGCGGTGATCGTCCTGATCATCGTGCTGATCGTCCGCAATGTGCGTCGCGGCCGCCGGCTCGGCGTCGACCCGACCACGATGCAGACGGACATGGCCGCCCGCTACCTCCGCCACGGCATCGGCCCGGCGGGCTCCTCGCTCACCGATCGCCTGGCCGAGCTCGACCGGCTGCGCGCCGCCGGAACGATCAGCGCGGAGGAGCACGCCCGTGCCCGCGAGGCCGCGCTCACCGGCGACCGCGGGCCGGACGACCGGCAGGGCTGACCCCGCCAGTTGCCGCTACGCGCCGATCTCCTGGTACGCCGCGAACAGCAGCGACGTCTCCGGTCCCTGCAGGATGCTCGGGCGAGCGAGGTCGTCGAGCACCACGAAGCGGAGCATGCCCGCGCGCGACTTCTTGTCGCGCTGCATCGCGGCGAGCAGCGTCTCCCAGCGGCCGAGCGGGTAGCTCGTCGGCAGCGTCAGCGACTCGAGGACGCTGCGCTGGCGATCGACGACGGCGTCGCTGAGCGAGCCGGTGAGCCGGGACAGCTCCGCCGCGAACATCATGCCGACCGAGACCGCCGCGCCGTGCCGCCACTGGTAGCGCTCGGCGTGCTCGACCGCGTGGCCGAGGGTGTGCCCGTAGTTGAGGATCTCGCGCAGACCTTTCTCGGTGAAGTCCTCGCTCACCACACGCGCCTTGATGCCGATCGACAGCTCGACCAGGCTGCGGAACTCCTCCGACGTCGGGTCGGTCGCGAGGTCCACGTCCGACTCGATGATGTCGAGGATCCGCGGCTCGGCGATCATGCCGTACTTCACGATCTCGCCGAAGCCGGCCAGGATCTCGTTGCGCGGCAGGCTCGTCAGCACGTCGAGGTCGGCGACGACGGCGCGGGGCGCGTGGAAGGCGCCGACGAGGTTCTTGCCCTCGGCCGTGTTGATGCCGGTCTTGCCGCCGACGGCCGCGTCGACCATGCCGAGCACCGTGGTCGGCACCTGCACGAGGTCGACCCCGCGGAGCCAGGTCGCGGCGACGAAGCCGGCCAGGTCGGTGATCGCGCCGCCGCCGAAGCCGACGACCGCGTCGGTCCGGGTGAAGTCGGACTGACCCATCACCTGCCAGCAGAAGGCGGCGACCTCGACGCGCTTGGCGGCCTCGGCGTCGGGCACCTCGGCGAGCAGCACCTCGTAGCGGTCGAGGAGGCTCTCCCGGATCTCGGCGGCGAGGACCGCGAGGGTCGGCGGGTGCACGATCAGCACCTTGGCCGCTCGCGGGCCGATCGCGTCGGCGAGGCCGTCGAGGAGGCCGCGGCCGACCGTGATGTCGTAGCCGTTCTCTCCGGTGACGGTGAGGGCGGTGGCGCCGTCGTTCATGCTCTTCTTCCGGTCGGGCGGCCGGTGGGGGCCGCCGGTTCTGTGGTGCTGGTGGCTTCGGTGGTGCCGGTGGACTCGGTGGTGCCGGCAGCGGGCTCGCCGATGGCGGCCTCGCGCTCGCGCACCCAGGCGGTCACCTCGGCTGCCAGGGTCGTGATCGGGCGGCGCGAGGAGTCGACGACGGTGTCGGCGAGCGACTCGTAGACCGCGCGTCGCGACTCGAAGATGCGCGTCCAGTCCGCGACGCCGCCGCGCACCAGCGGGCGGCCGGAGCCGAGCCGGTCGCGCACGGCCTCGGCGGTCGTGGTCAGCAGCACGACGGGGACGCCGGCCAGGTCGGCGCGCGTGCCCTCGTCGAGCACCGCTCCCCCGCCCAGACTCAGCACGACACCGCGGCGGACGGCCTGCTCGACGACGCGGCGCTCCTCCACGCGGAAGGAGGCCTCGCCGTGGAGGTCGAAGTACGCGGCGATCGGTCCGTGCCGGCGCACGAACTCGGCGTCGGAGTCGACGAACTCGGCCGCGAGGGCCTTCGCGACCCGCTTGCCGATCGTCGTCTTGCCGGCCCCCATCGGGCCGATCAGGACGACGCGGGCGCGGGCCGCGCCGGTATCGTGACCCGCCATCAGCGGGCCCGCCCAGGTAGGTGCTCGGGCATCAGACGAGACCGAGCGCCGGATCGCTGGCGGCGAGGGTGCGCAGCTCCTCCGGGATCGCGTCGAGGTAGCCCTGCAGATTGCGACGGGTCTCGGTGACGCTGTCGCCGCCGAACTTCTCCAGCACGGCGTTCGCGAGCACCAGCGCGACCATCGCCTCCGCGACGACGCCCGAAGCGGGCACCGCGCAGACGTCGGAGCGCTGGTGGTGCGCGCCGGCCGCCTCGCCGGTCGCGACGTCGACCGTGCGCAGCGCGTGCGGGACGGTGGCGATCGGCTTCATGCCGGCGCGGACCCGCAGGACGGTGCCCGTGCTCATGCCGCCCTCGGTGCCGCCGGCGCGATCGCTCGAGCGGCCGATGCCGCCCTCGGCGACGAACAGCTCGTCGTGCGCCTCGGAGCCGCGGCGGGTGGTGGTCAGGAAGCCGTCGCCGACCTCGACGCCCTTGATCGCCTGGATGCCCATCAGCGCGGCAGCCAGCTGCGCGTCGAGCCGGCGGTCCCAGTGCACGTAGGAGCCGAGTCCCGGCGGGAGGTCGTAGGCGAGGACCTCGACGACGCCGCCGAGGGTGTCGCCGTCCTCGTGCGCGCGGTCGACCTCGGCCACCATCAGGGCGCTGGTCGCCGCGTCGTGGCAGCGCAGCGGATCGGCGTCCAGCGCGTCGACGTCGGCGGGGGTCGGCAGGGCCGAGCCCTCCGGCACGCGGACCGGGCCGATGGCGAGGGTGTGGCTCACGAGGGTGATGCCGAGCTCGCCGAGGAAGCGGCGGGCGACGGCGCCGAGCGCGACACGAGCGGCCGTCTCACGGGCCGACGCGCGCTCGAGGACGTTGCGCGACTCCTCGAAGCCGTACTTCTGCATGCCGACCAGGTCGGCGTGACCCGGGCGCGGGCGGGTGAGCGCGGCACCGCGGCCCTTGGGCAGCGTCTCGGGATCGCGCGGCTCGGCCGCCATCACGTCGACCCAGCGCGCCCACTCGGTGTTGCCGATGCGCAGCGCGATCGGGCCGCCCGTCGTGCCGCCGTGGCGGATGCCGGACGAGACGTTCAGCTCGTCCTGCTCGAACTTCATCCGGGCGCCGCGACCGTAGCCGAGCTTGCGCCGGGCGAGGTCAGCGCGGACGTCGTCGAGGGAGACGGGGACACCCGCCGGCAGTCCTTCGAGGACGGCGACGAGTTCGGGGCCGTGGGATTCCCCGGCCGTGAGCCAACGGAGCATCCTCCGATTCTCGCACACGCGCCCCACCGGACTCGCGCCCCGCGGGCTCAGGCGGTGGAGTCGGCCGGCAGCGTCGCGCGCATCGCCGCGAGCACCGCGTCCTCGTCCGGCAGCGGCACGGCCGGGTCGCCGCCGGCGAACACCCGCACCTGCAGCAGCGCCTGGTGCAGGAGCATCCCCAGCCCCGACACGACGGGCGAGCCGGCCGCGCCCCAGCGCAGCGCGAGCGGGCTCGGCCAGGGCGAGTAGGCCACGTCGAAGAGCGTCGAGGCCGCGACCACCGCATCCGGCACGGCCAGCTCGGCCGACGCGCCGCCCGGCAGCGTCGAGACGAGCAGCGGCGCCGCGTCCGCACCGTCCCAGTCCGAGAACGGGCGGACGTCGAGGGCGACGCCGACGGCGGCGGCGATCGCGGCCAGCGGCGCGGCCTTCTCCGGCGAGCGGAGTGTGACGGTGACCCGCGCCGCGCCCAGCTCGGCCGCCGCGGCGAGGGCGGAGGCGGCGGTCGCCCCTCCCCCGAGGATCTCGACCCGCTCGGCCGAGTGCACGCCCGCCTCGCCGAGCGCCCGGACGATCCCGGCTACGTCCGTGTTGAAGCCGCGCAGGCGGGGTGCGCCGGCGGAGCGGTCGAGCAGCACCGTGTTGACGGCGCCGGTCGCCCGCGCGACCAGGTCCTCCTCGTCGAGCAGCGGCCGCACCGCGTGCTTGAGCGGCATCGTCAGCGACAGGCCGTGCCAGAGCGCGACCGGATCGGCGACGACGGCGGCGAGCGTCGCCTCCGTCGCCTCGACCGCCGTGTAGCTCCAGTCGAGCCCGAGCACCCGGTAGGCCGCCGCGTGCAGCTGGGGCGAGCGCGAGTGCTCGATCGGCGAGCCGAGGACCGCCAGCCGGCGCCCGCCCGGCGCCGGCTCCGCGATCACTGGTACTCCGGGTGGTCCCGCATCCACGCCTGCCACTGCGCCACCGCGGCGTTGTGCTCCGCATCGGTGGTCGAGTACACCGTCTCGCCGGTCTCGAGGTTGACCGTGACGAAGTAGAGCCAGGTGCCGTCCGCGGGCTGCAGCACCGCCTGGATGGCGACGTCGCCCGGGTTCGAGATCGGCGCGGGCGGCAGGCCGTCGCGCTGGTAGGTGTTGTAGACGTTGCTCGCGTCGTTGCGCTCCGCGTCGGTCGTGGTCACCCGGTCGGTGGCTCCGGTGCCGTAGGCGACGGTCGCATCCGACTGCAGGCGCCAGCCCTGGTCGAGGCGGTTCTGGAAGACGCGCGCGACCTTCGGGAAGTCCTCGGCGACGCGGGCCTCGCGCTGCACGAGCGAGGCGAACACGACGGTGCGATAGCGGTTCTCGACCGGCACGCCCGCCGCGTCGAGCGACTGGTACATCCGATTCACGAGCGTCTGCAGGATGTCGTGCGCCGAGGTGCCCGGGTCGATGTCGTAGGTCGCCGGGAAGAGGAAGCCCTCGAGGCTCGTCGCCTCGGCGGGGAGACCGTAGGAGCCCCAGTCGGCCGCGGCCGCCTCGAGGTCGGCGAGGGCGACGCCCGAGCCGTCCGCGATCAGCGGCAGCGCGCCCTTGAGCGAGGTGCCCTCCGGGATGACGAAGGTGTTGGCGAGCCTCGTCGAGTCCGAGTCGAGCAGCGCCGACAGCGCCGCCTTCGCGCTCATCTCCGCCTTCAGCGAGTAGGCACCGGGCTGGAAGACGGGCTCGGGGTTCTCCGCGAGGAGCAGCTCGTAGAACGGCGTATACGACTTGATGACGCCGTCCGCGACGAGGTTCTCGGCGATGGTGCTGCCGCCGTCGCCCTGGTGGATGGTGAAGACCACCTCGCTCGTGCCGGTGCCGGTGAAGTCGGTCGGCTCCGGCTCCGCGAACAGCGCGCGGACGGGCTCGACGAAGATCGTCACCGCGATCGCGACCAGGGCCACGAAGACGCCGAAGGCGAGGAGCCCGCCGATCAGCCCGCGACGGCTGCGTCGGGGCCTGTTCTCGCGCTTCGCGCGGCGGCGGCGGGTGGAGGGGGCGGCGTCGGGGTGCGCGGCGGCGACGGCTTCTCCGCGGTCGCGCGGGGCGCCGACCTCGGGGCCGGCGAACAGGTGGTCGATCGAGTCGGCCGCCGTCGGCTCCGTCTCAGAGGCGGGGTGCTGCTCCGGGTCGTGCGGGAGCTGACTCTGCTGATCGGCCTCCGCGGCGCGGGCGGCGCGGCGGCTCGGGGGGACGTCGGTCACGGCTGGGTCGTCCTTCGTTCGGTTCGAGCGCGGATCCGGCGGGGGTACCGGACGAGCGCTCGGAATCGATGGCGTGCTGCAGGATCACCACGGCGGCGACCTGGTCGATCACGGCGCGGGAGCCGCGGGTGCTGCGTCCCGAGCGGTGCAGCGCGCTCTGGGCGCTCACCGTCGAGAGCCGCTCGTCCACGAGCCGCACCGGGGCGGTCGGGACGGCGGAGGCGAGGCGCGCCGCGAAGGCGCGGGCGTCGTCCGTCGAGGCCGTCTCGGCGCCCGACAGCGACAGCGGGAGGCCGACGACGATCGCCGACGCGCCGAACTCGGCGGCGAGGGCCGCGATCCGGGCGACGTCGGCGCCGTCCGGCGCCTCCGCGACGCGCGCGACGGTCTCCACCGGCACGGCGAGGAGGCCGTCGGCGTCGCAGCGCGCGACACCGATGCGGGAACGGCCCACATCGATGCCGAGCCGGACGCCGAACCTCTCCATCTAGCGCGTCGCCTCCTCGACGACGGCGTCGAGCGCCGCGCCGATGGCGGACACGTCCGAGCCGCCGCCCTGGGCGAGGTCGTCCTTGCCGCCTCCGCCGCCGCCGAGGACACCGGCCGCGCGACGGGCGAGAACGCCCGCCTTCCGGCCGAGCTCGCGGGCGGCGGGGGTGGTCGCCACGATCACGGCGGGCTTGCCGGCGACGTCGGCCGCGAGGGCGACGACCGCCGCGTCCTGGCCGAGGCGCTCGCGCACCGAGATGACGAGCGAGCGGAGCTCGTCGCCCGAGCCGGCCGTGCCGACGTTCTCGGCGACGATCGTCACGCCGTTGATCGAGCGCTTCGTCGCGGCGATCGCGGGGACCCGCTCGGCGAGGGCGCGGGCCTCGAAGGTCGCGATCCGCTTCTCGGCGGCCTTGAGGCTCGCAACGAGCTCGGCGATCCGGTCGGGCAGCTGCTCGCGCGGGGTCTTGAGCGAGGACGAGATGGTGCTGACCAGGGCGCGCTCGGCGACGAGCTCCCTCAGCGCCTCGCGGCCGACGAGCGACTCGACGCGGCGGTTGGTCGAGCCGACCGAGGACTCGCTGATCAGGCTGATCAGCCCGATCTCCGCGGAGGTGCCGACGTGGGTGCCGGCGCACAGCTCGCGCGACCAGGGGCCGCCGATGTCGACGACGCGGACGACCTCGCCGTACTTCTCGCCGAAGAGCGCCATCGCGCCGAGCGCCTTGGCCTCGTCGAGCGGGAGCTCGCGGGTGACGACCTCGAGGTTGTCGCGGATCGCGCCGTTGGCGATGTCCTCGATCTCGCTGCGGGTCTCGAGCGAGAGCGCCTGGTTCCAGGAGAAGTCGAGGCGCAGGTAGCCGGCCTTGTTGAACGAGCCGGACTGGTGCGCCTGCGAGCCGAGGACCTGGCGGAGCGCCGCGTGGATGAGGTGGGTGCCGGAGTGCGCCTGACGCGCACCGCGGCGCCAGTCGCGGTCGACGACGGAGGTGGCGGCGTCGCCGACCCCGACCTCGCCGCTGGCGACCTGGATCTTGTGGCTGATCAGGCCCTTGACGGGCTTCTGCACGTCGAGGACCTCGAGGTCGAAGCCGTTGCCGACGATGCGGCCGGCGTCGGCCTCCTGCCCGCCCGACTCCGCGTACAGCGAGGTCGCCTCGAGGATCACCTCGGCGATGTCGCCGGCGACCGCCTTCTGGACCGCGTGGCCGCCGACGATGAGGCCGAGGATCCGGGACTCCGTGTCGAGGACGTCGTAGCCCGTGAAGAGCGTCTCGCCCTTGGCGCGGAAGTCGGCGTAGACCGAGAGGTCGGCCAGGGCGTTCTTCTTCGACTTCGCGTCGGCCTTCGCGCGGGTGCGCTGCGCCGTCATCAGGGAGTCGAACGCCTCGCGGTCGACGCTGAGGCCCGACTCCTCGGCGATCTCGAGGGTGAGGTCGATCGGGAAGCCGAAGGTGTCGTGCAGGAGGAAGGCGGTGTCGCCGGGCAGGGTCGCCGCCTCGGCCTTCTTGGTCTTCAGCACCGCGAGGTCGAGGATCTCGGTGCCGGCCGCGAGCGTGCGCAGGAACGCCTCCTCCTCGCCGTAGGCACTGGTCGACAGGCGCTCGAACTCGGTGGAGACCTCGGGGTAGGCCGAGGCCATCGCGTCGCGCGAGGCGGTGAACAGCTCGGGGAACGTCGCGGTGTCGACTCCGAGCAGGCGCATCGCGCGCACGGTGCGGCGCATCAGGCGGCGCAGGATGTAGCCGCGGCCCTCGTTGGACGGCGTCACGCCGTCAGAGAGCAGCATCAGCGAGGAGCGGACGTGGTCGGCGATGACGCGCATCCGCACGTCGTCCTCGTGCACGGCGCCGTAGCGGCGGCCCGAGAGCTCGGCGGCGCGGTCGAGCACCGGGCGCACCTGGTCGATCTCGTACATGTTCTCGACGCCCTGCTTGAGGAACGCGACGCGCTCGAGACCCATGCCGGTGTCGATGTTCTTGCTCGGCAGCTCGCCGAGGATGTCGAAGTCGACCTTGCTCGTGCCCTGCCCGCGCAGGTACTGCATGAAGACGAGGTTCCAGATCTCGACGTAGCGGTCGTCGTCGGTGGCCGGGCCGCCCTCGATGCCGTAGGCGGGCCCGCGGTCGAAGAAGATCTCCGAGCAGGGCCCGGCGGGGCCGGGCTGGCCGGTCGACCAGTAGTTGGTGTCCTTGTCGAGGCGCTGGATCCGCTCGTCGGGCAGTCCGGCGATCTTCTTCCAGAGCGCGATGGCCTCATCGTCGTCCTTGTAGACGGTGACCCAGAGGTCCTTCTCGTCGAAGCCGAGGTTGCCGTCGCTCTCACTGCCGGTGAGAAGCTCCCAGGCGTAGCCGATCGCCCCCTCCTTGAAGTAGTCGCCGAAGGAGAAGTTGCCGTTCATCTGGAAGAACGTGCCGTGGCGAGGGGTCTTGCCGACCTCCTCGATGTCGTTCGTGCGGATGCACTTCTGCACGCTCGTCGCGCGGTCGAACGGCGCGGGGACGACCCCGGTGAGGTAGGGCACGAAGGGCACCATGCCGGCGACGGTGAAGAGGAGGCTCGGGTCGTCGCTGACCAGGGAGGCGGAGGGGACCACGGTGTGCCCGCGGCTTCCGAAGAAGTCGAGCCAGCGGTTGCGGATGTCTGCGGTCTGCATGGGTTCCGTTACGTTTCGGTCGACCTGGTCGACGCGGGTGTCTGTCGGGTGGTGCGGTTCCAGCGGGTGGTGCGGGTCTGTCGGGTGCGCCGGGACGGGCAGGGCGTCAGCCCTCGCCGATGGCGGCCTTGAGCTCGGCCTCGCGCTGGTGGTAGCCCTCGGAGACGGCGTCGCCGAGCTCCTTCGCCGTGCGGTTGAGGTCCTCGAAGAGACGAGCACCCGCCTCGGTGCGCGCGACCTGGTGCGCGACCGCGAATCCGAGACCGATCCCGATGACGATCAGCACGATGTTCTTCACAGCGATTCCTCCCACAGCGTTTCCTGCTCACGGCAGCCGGCCCGAGGGCGCGGCGACCCCCTCGATTGTAGGGCGCGGGCAGGGGGCTACCTGGAGGACGACCTGCGGGTGCGCCGAGAGCGGCGCGCGGCGCCGCGTCCGACCGCGGCACCCGCCTTGTCGGCGGTGCGGCCGGCGACGAGGACGGCGCGGACTCCTGCGGTGAAGCCGGCGAGCTTGATCAGCGGTCCGCCGATCGTCGCGGCGGTCAGGGCGACGAGCGCGTTGACGTTGCCGGTGACCTCGGCCACGTCCTTCGTGATGGTGTCGACGCGAGCCAGCTGCTGGTTCGCCTCGCGCAGCGTCGACGCCGATTCGTCGAGGATCGGGGTCAGGCCGTCGCTGGCCTGCTTGATGGCCTCGCTCGTGCTGTCGAAGACCCGACCGAGCTTCCAGAGCGGGATCGCGGCGACGGCGACGAGGATCGCGAACACCCCCGCGGCGATGAGCCCTGCGATGTCTCCACCGGACACGATGACCTCCGTTTCGGCGCCGCCGGATGCGGCACCCCAGCCTACCGACGGCGCACGGCGGCCCTGGTCCGGCCGGAGGCGGCACCGGCACGCCTTCGGCACGTGAGAACGGCCCCGGCACGCCGGAACACCCGGAATCCGCGAGCCGGAGCTCGGATCGCGAGCCGGACCGACCTGGCTGCACGGCGGCGGCTGCGCGCCGAGGAGGCCCGGGAACGAGGAAAGGCCCCGGCAGGAGCCGGGGCCTTTCCAACGGGGGTGCGCTGACTAGCGGGCCGCGTAGTACTCGACGACGAGCTGGACTTCGCAGGTCACGGGGACCTCGGCGCGCTTCGGGCGGCGCAGGAGCGTCGCCTGGAGCTTGTCGATCTCGACCTCGAGGTAGCCCGGGGTCTTGGGGAGGACGTCGACGTGTCCGCCGGCGGCCGCGACCTGGAAGGGCTCGGTGCCCTCGGAGCGGGTCTTGACGTGGATGACCTGGCCCGGCTTCACGCGGAAGGAGGGACGGTCGACCGTCTGGCCGTCCACCATGATGTGGCGGTGGGTGACGAACTGGCGGGCCTGCGCCGTGGTGCGGGCGAAGCCCGAGCGCAGGACGAGGGCGTCGAGGCGCATCTCGAGGAGCTCGACCAGGTTCTCACCGGTCAGGCCCTGGGTGCGGCGCGCCTCCTGGAAGGCGATGCGCAGCTGCTTCTCGCGGATGCCGTACTGGGCTCGCAGACGCTGCTTCTCTCGCAGGCGGACCGCGTAGTCGGAGTCGGCCTTGCGCTTCGAGCGGCCGTGCTCACCGGGAGCGTAGGGACGCTTCTCGAGGTAGCGGGCGGCCTTCGGGGTCAGGGGGATGCCGAGGGCGCGCGAGAGGCGCGTCTTCGAACGGGTACGTGAGGTGGTCGACACTGTGGTCCTTCCAGGGTCTGAGAGGTTCGGTCGCAGTCCTCGTCCGCCGGCTCCGGGAGGAGGGCGGGCGCCGAGGTCGTGTCCCCCCGCGGGTGCGGGAGGCAGGGTGACCGCGGTGGCGGACTGCGCGATTCAGAGGGATGCGCTGCTCCGCTCGGCTACAGAGCGGTGGGCAACCTCGCAAGACTACCAGGCGCGGGAGCCCGCGTCACGCGCGGTTCCGGGTCCGCCGTCCCCGACCGTCAGCCGCGGCCTCGGATGATCCGGAGAAGCTTCGCCAGCCGGGCCGACACGTCGCGCTCGTTGCCGTGCTCGGTCGGCGCGTAGTAGCGCGCGCCGCGGAGCTCGTCCGGCAGGTACTGCTGCTCGAGGACGCCGAGCTCGGCGTCGTGCGGGTAGCGGTAGCCCTTGCCGTGGCCGAGCCGCTTGGCGCCCGGGTAGTGCGCGTCGCGCAGGTGCGGCGGCACCCGGCCGGCCTTGCCCGCGCGGACATCGGCGATCGCCCTGTCGATGGCCGTGTAGGAGGCGTTCGACTTCGGGGCGGTGGCGAGGTGGACGACGGCCTGCGCGAGCGGGATGCGCCCCTCCGGCATGCCGATGAACTGGACGGCGTCGGCGGCGGCGATCGCGACGACGAGCGCCTGCGGGTCGGCCATCCCGATGTCCTCGGAGGCCGAGACGATGATCCGGCGGGCGATGAAGCGCGGGTCCTCCCCCGCCTCGATCATCCGGGCCAGGTAGTGCAGCGCCGCGTCGACGTCCGAGCCGCGGATCGACTTGATGAACGCGCTGATGACGTCGTAGTGCTCGTCGCCGTTGCGGTCGTAGCGCAGCAGCGCGCGGTCGACGGCGCGGGCGACCACCTCCACCGTGATCAGCGGGAGCTCGGGCTCCTCGACGACGGCGGGCTCGGCGGAGACGCCCTCGTCCTCGTCCTCCTCCTCCTCGCTCTCGCCCGCGGTCGCCCGCGCGACGCGATCCGCCTCGCGCGCCTCCGACCTCGCGGAGGTAGCGGCGGCCTCGAGCGCCGTGAGCGCGCGTCGGGCGTCCCCGGAGGCCAGCCGGACGATGCTCGCGCGGGCCTCGTCGTCGAGCCGCACCGAGTCGCGGAGCCCGCGCTCGTCGTGCAGCGCGCGGTCGACGAGCAGCCCGAGGTCCTCGTCGTCGAGGGTGTTCAGCGTGAGCAGCAGGGAGCGCGAGAGCAGCGGGGCGATCACCGAGAAGGACGGGTTCTCGGTCGTCGCCGCGATGAGGATCACCCAGCCGTTCTCGACGCCGGGCAGCAGCGCGTCCTGCTGCGCCTTGGTGAAGCGGTGGATCTCGTCGAGGAAGAGGACGGTCGACGTGCCGTAGAGGTCGCGGGTGGAGAGCGCCTCCTCCATCACCTGGCGGACGTCCTTCACGCCGGCCGTGACGGCGGAGAGCTCGACGAAGCGCCGGCCACTGGAGTGCGCGACGGCCTGGGCGAGCGTCGTCTTGCCGGTGCCGGGCGGGCCCCAGAGGATGACGGAGACGGCTCCGCGCTCACCCGTGGTGTCGGCCGCGAGGGCCACCAGCGGCGAACCGGGCGTCAGCAGGTGCCGCTGCCCCGCGACCTCCTCAAGGCTGCGGGGACGCATGCGCACGGCGAGCGGCGTCGCCCCGGAGCGGAGTCCGGCCTGCTGCATGGTCATCGCACCAGCGTAACGACGGCCTCCGACAGTCGGCCCCGGCGCCCGCCCGGCACCCGGCGTCGCGGCGTCCGGCGAGGGCGCGGCGATTCTCGTAGGCTCGACGCGCTCCGCGCTCGCGCGGGGCCGCGCCGGACGCAGGCGCGACGCACGACGGCGGAGGAACACGTGGCCCAGGGCAGGACGAACGATCGCGAGGCGCGCACCCGACTGAGGGCCTACCAGGCGCGGCAGACCCTGCACCGCACGCGCGCCAAGCGCCGGGTCCGCGACAACGTGATCGCGGCCGTCGCGGGCGTCGTCGTGATCGCCCTCGCGGTCGTCGCGCAGCTCCTCTACTTCTCCGGCGGCCCGGGCACCCCGGTCGCCGAGCCGACGTCCTCCGAGAGCGCGACCCCCACGCCGACCCCCGAGGCGACCGGCCAGAACACCGGGGACGTCCCCTCCGCCGACATCGCCGAGGGCCGCGACTGGACCGGCACGATGTCGATCAACAGCGACGAGCTGGGGATCACCCTGGCCGGCGCCGCCGCCCCGCAGGCCGTCTCCTCCTTCCTCTCCCTGTCGCAGTCCGGCTTCTACGACGGCGTCTCCTGCCACCGGCTCACCACCGAGGGCCTCTACGTCCTGCAGTGCGGGGACCCGAACGGCGACGGCACCGGCGGCCCCGGCTACAGCTACGGACCCGTCGAGAACGCGCCCGCCGACGGCGTCTACCCGGCCGGCACGATCGCGATGGCCCGCCAGGGCGGCAACGGCTACAGCCAGGGCAGCCAGTTCTTCGTCGTCTACCAGGACACCCAGCTCCCCGAGGACGCGGCGGGCGGCTACACGGTGGTCGGCCAGGTGACCTCGGGTCTCGATGCGCTGATCGCCGACGTGGTCGCGAAGGGCACGGCGGACGGCTCCGGCGACGGCGCTCCCGCCGAGCCGGTCGCGATCGGCGGCATCTCGCTGCAGTAGCCCTCGCGCGCGCCGCCGACGAGCGGCGCGCGCGACCCGCGGGACCGCGGACGAACGGGGGCGCGGGGAGTGCAATAGGCTTGTCGTCACTGCCCGTTCGCGGCTGAGCGCGGTCGTCGGCCTCCGGCTGTCGAGCACCGAGGCCGAGGGGCGGGACGACAGCGAAAGGCGGCACCCGATGCTGACTCCAGACGGCGACATCGACACCGTGTCCACCCCCGGCACCGTGTCACCCGACGACAGCGCGTCCTCCGAGACGACGGACGCTCCCGAGAGCACCGGCGCCCCCGAGGGCGCCGACGCCCCGGCCGAGACGGACGCTCCCGAGACGGGAGAGGGCTCCCCCGAGACGGCGACGCCCGGATCCGAGACGGCGACGCCCGACGAGGTGGCGGCCCCCGAGGAGGCAGCGGCCTCGGACAAGACGGCGCCCTCCGAGGGCGAGACAACGACCTCGGACGAGACGGCGACCTCCGGCGAGGCAGCGACCGCCGATGAGACGACGGCTCCCGAGAACGCGGCGCCTCCCGTCGTCCCGACGGCTCCCCGCCCGCAGGCGGGCGCCCGGCAGCCGTGGGGCCGCGTGGCCGACGACGGCACGGTCTACGTCCGCGTCGGCGACGAGGAGCGCGAGGTGGGCCAGTACCCCGACGCGACTCCCGAGGAGGCCCTCGCCTACTACGAGCGCAAGTACACCGAGCTCGCCGGGCAGGTCTCCCTGCTCGAGCAGCGGGCCAAGCGCGGCGCTCCGGCGAACGACGTGTCGCGCGGAGTGCAGACGCTCACCGCGGCCATCTCGCAGGCGCACGCCGTCGGCGACCTCGACGCCCTGCAGGCCCGCGTCAGCGCGCTCAGCGGTTCCGTCGAGGATCTGACCGAGCAGCAGGCCGCCGAGACGAAGGCCGCCCTCAGCGACGCGATCGCTCACCGCGAGGCGATCGTCGCCGAGGCCGAGGCGCTGGCCGCCGTCGACCCGGCGAAGACGCAGTGGAAGCAGGCCAGCGCCGCGATCGACGACCTCTTCGCCCGCTGGCAGAGCCACCAGCAGCAGGGTCCGCGCCTCCCCAAGAACGACGCCAACGAGCTGTGGCGCCGCTTCCGCGGAGCGCGCACGACGATCGAGCAGAACCGCAAGGCGTTCTTCGCCGACCTCGACTCGGCGCACCGCGAGGCCAAGCAGGCCAAGCAGTCGCTGATCGATCAGGCCGACGCCCTGGTCTCACGCGGTGCCGAGGCGATCCCGGAGTACCGGGCCCTCCTCGAGCGCTGGCGGGTGGCCGGTCGCGCGGGCAAGCGGTTCGACGACGCCCTCTGGGCGCGCTTCAAGGCCGCCGGCGACGCGATCTACGGCGCGAAGGCCGAGGTCGTCGCGCAGGAGAGCGTCGAGTACACCGAGAACCTCGACCTCAAGCTCGCCCTCCTCGAGGAGGCGGAGCCGCTCCTGCAGGAGCAGGACCGCGAGAAGGCCAAGCGCGTGCTGCTCTCCGTGCAGGAGCGCTGGGACGCCGTCGGCCGCGTGCCGCGCGAGCAGGTGCGCACCGTCGAGGACCGCCTCCGCAAGGTCGAGGCGCACGTGCGCAAGCTCGATGAGGAGCACTGGAACCGCAGCAACCCCGAGCGCAAGGCGCGCTCGGAGGGCCTCGCCTCGCAGCTGACCGCCGCGATCCAGAAGCTGCAGGACGAGCTCGACGAGGCGAAGGCCCGCGGTGACCGCGCCGCCATCGCCCAAGCGCAGGAGGCCCTCGACGCCCGCAAGGTGTGGCTGGACGCCCTGGGCTGATCCCGGCCTGCTCGCGTGCTGGTCGAGCGGCCGCCGGCGGCGGGGTGTGGAGACCCACTCCTCGGACGATGTGGATCTCGATACGCCCGCTGCGCGGGCTACTCGATCAGCATGAGCACGCGTCCGTGACCGACATGCTGGTCGAGTAGCCGCCGGAGGCGGGGTGTCGAGAACCGCCCCTCGGACGACGTGGATCTCGATACGCCCGCTGCGCGGGCTACTCGATCAGCATGAGCACGCGTCCGTGACCAGCATGCTGGTCGAGTAGCCACCGGAGGCGGCGTATCGAGACCCGCCTGTCGCCGGCGGGAACCGCACGGCGATGGTTCTCGCGGATCCGTCCACAGATGTGCTGCGGCTGTCCCGCGGGGACGACGGCTCGGACAGCATGGGCGGATGACGCGCCTCCTCCCCTCCGTGCTGCTCCCGGGGCAGCTGCCGCTCGCGGAGCTCTGCGCCGCCCGTCTCGACGGCGAGGTCGTCGCGCTCGACGAGGGCTTCCTCCTCGCCGATCTGCCGGTGGGCCCGGCCGAGCGCGGCGAGGCGCTGCGGGCGGTCGTCCCGGCGAAGGCGGTGGCCGACCGGCTGTCGGCGGCCTGGGTGCACGGCGCGATGCCCGCCGCTCCCCCGGTGCACAGCGCCTCCATCGACCGACGGAACCGGCTGCACCCGCCGATGCTCGCGCGGGTGCGCTTCCACGAGGTGCGGCTCACCGACGAGGACGTCGTGCTCCTCGGCGGCTGCTCCGTCACGACCCCCGAGCGGACCCTGATCGATCTGGCGCGCACCCGCAGCACCTGCGACGACGACCTCCTGCGCAGCCTGGCGGCCGTCACCGGTGTCTCGCTCGAGCGGGTGCTCGAGCGACTGGACAGCGGTCCTCCGGTCTCGAGCCGCCGGATCGCCCTGCTCCGCCTGACCGCGGCCATCGGCTGACCTCGCACTGCGCCCGGGCACTGCGCCGGCCGCGCCGGGCGATCAGCCCGCGTTCACCCGGTAGACGTCGTAGACGGCGTCGATCCTGCGGACGGCGTTGAGCACCCGGTCGAGGTGCGTCGTGTCGCCCATCTCGAACACGAACCGGCTGATCGCCAGTCGGTCGCTGGAGGTGGAGACCGTGGCCGACAGGATGTTCACGTGGTGCTCGGAGAGCACGCGCGTGACGTCGCTGAGCAGGCCGGACCGGTCGAGCGCCTCGACCTGGATCTGCACCAGGAAGATGCTCTTCGAGGACGGCGCCCACTCGACGTCGACGATCCGCTCCGGCTCCTTGAGCAGCTCCTGCACGTTGTGGCAGTTGGCCTGGTGCACCGAGACGCCGGCGCCACGGGTGACGAAGCCGACGATCTGATCGCCCGGAACCGGGGTGCAGCACTTCGCCAGCTTGACCAGGATGTCCGGCGCGCCCTTGACCAGGACCCCGGACTCGCTGCTGCGGCTGCGCGGACGCGGGGAGCGCGGGAGGGTGACCTCGTGCTCGTCCGACTCCGGGTCGCCCTGGATGGTCGCGACGACCTTCTCCAGCACCGACTGCGTGGAGACGTGCCCCTCGCCGACCGCGGCGTAGAGCGCCTCGACGTCGTTGTAGCGCAGCTGGCTGGCCACCTCGGTGAAGGTGTCCTGGCTCATCAGCTTCTGCAGCGGCAGGTTCTGCTTGCGCATGGCCCGCGCGATGGAGTCCTTGCCCTGCTCGATCGCCTCGTCGCGGCGCTCCTTGGTGAACCACTGGCGGATCTTGTTGCGAGCCCGCGGGCTCTGCACGAAGTTCAGCCAGTCCTGGCTGGGGCCGGAGTCCGGGTTCTTCGAGGTGAAGACCTCGACGACGTCGCCGGTGGTCAGCGAGGACTCGAGCGGCACGAGACGCCCGTTGACCTTGGCGCCCATGGTGCGGTGGCCGACCTCGGTGTGCACGGCGTAGGCGAAGTCGACCGGGGTCGCGCCCGTCGGCAGGCCGATGACGCGCCCCTTGGGCGTGAAGACGTAGACCTCCTTCGCCCCGATCTCGAAACGGAGGGAGTCGAGGAACTCGTTCGGGTCGGTCGTCTCGGACTGCCAGTCGGAGAGGTGCGCGAGCCACGCGAGGTCGGTGTCGTTCGAACCGGAGGCGACCTTGCCCGTCGCCATCTGCTCCTTGTACTTCCAGTGCGCCGCGATGCCGAACTCGGCGTGCTGGTGCATCTCGTTGGTGCGGATCTGGATCTCGACCGCGCGGCCCTTCGGCCCGATCACCGTGGTGTGCAGCGACTGGTACAGGTTGAACTTGGGGGTGGCGATGTAGTCCTTGAAGCGACCGGGCATCGGGCTCCAGCGCGCGTGGATCGAGCCGAGCACGGCGTAGCAGTCGCGCACGGAGTTGACCAGCACGCGGATGCCGACCAGGTCGTAGATCTCGTCGAAGTCGCGGCCGCGGACGACCATCTTCTGGTAGATCGAGTAGTACTGCTTCGGCCGGCCCACGACGCGGCCGCGGATCTTTCCCGCCCGCAGGTCCTCGCCGATGAGGTCGATGATGCTCTGGACGAACTCCTCGCGCTGCGGGGTCCGCACCTTCACGAGGCTCTCGATCTCGTTGTAGATCTTCGGGTAGAGCACCGCGAACGACAGGTCCTCGAGCTCCCACTTGATCGCCTGGATGCCGAGGCGGTTCGCCAGCGGCGCGTAGATCTCGAGGGTCTCGGTCGCCTTGCGGGCCGCGGACTCGGCGGGAACGAAGCCCCAGGTGCGCGCGTTGTGCAGGCGGTCGGCCAGCTTGATGATCAGAACGCGGATGTCCTTCGACATCGCCACGATCATCTTGCGGACGGTCTCGGCCTGCGCGCTGTCGCCGTACTTGACCTTGTCGAGCTTGGTGACGCCGTCCACCAGCATCGCGACCTCGTCGCCGAAGTCGGCTCGGAGCTCGTCGAGCTTGTAGTCGGTGTCCTCCACCGTGTCGTGCAGCAGCGCGGCGGCGATGGTCTTCGAGCCGATGCCGAGGTCGGCGAGGATCTGCGCGACGGCCAGCGGATGCGTGATGTACGGCTCGCCGCTGCGGCGCTTCTGGTTCGCGTGCGCGCGCTCGGCGACCGAGTAGGCCCGCTCGATCAGCGCGATGTCACTCTTGGGGTGGTGCGTGCGCACCGTCCGGACGAGCGTGTCGACCGCCCCGGAGGGCTGTGCGCGCGAGAAGATCCGCGGGACCAGCCGGCGCAGGGCGGCGGTCGAGGACGTGGTCGTGGTGTCGCTCACGCGGAGATCTCCATCGCCTCATTATCGCCCGTCGCGCGGGCGCCGCGTGACCGGTCCGCCGGGAGCGGACAGGCCCGCGATCAGTCGATCCGGCCCGGACGTCCCTCGTCGTCGACGACATCGCCGCCGGCGGCGGCCCAGGCCGTCATCCCGGCCTCGATGTTCGCCGTCTCGTAGCCGGCGCCGTCGAGCGCCTGGACGACCATGGCCGAGCGGACGCCGGAGTGGCAGACGACGAGGATCGCCGCGTCCCGTGGGAGCTCGTCCTGCCGCTCGCCGATGCTGCCCATCGGGATGTGGTGCGCCGCTGCGGCGTGCCCGAGCGCCCACTCGTGCGGCTCGCGCACGTCGAGCAGCCAGACCTCGTCGCGCTCGACGAGGCCGATCGCGTCCGCGGCGGTGACCTGCGCGTAGTCGGCCACGATCAGCCCTGCACGACGGGGGTCGCGGCGCGCTCGCGGGCCGACACGACCCGCGTGTCGTGCTTGCCGATCTCGGCCTCGCCGCTGCGCAGCTGGGCGTAGAGCGGGGCGGCGACGAAGATCGTCGAGTAGGTGCCGACGATGATGCCGATCAGCAGCGCGAGCGAGATGTCGCGCAGCGTGCCGGCACCGAGGACGAAGGCGCCGATCACGAGGATCGCGGCGACCGGCAGGGCCGCGACGATCGAGGTGTTGATCGAGCGCACCAGCGTCTGGTTCTCGGCGAGGTTGACCGTCTCGGAGAAGGTCTTGGTGGTGCTGCCGAGCGCCTCCGCGGTGTTCTCGCGGATCTTGTCGAAGACCACGACGGTGTCGTAGAGCGAGTAGCCGAGGATCGTCAGCAGTCCGATGACCGCCGCCGGCGACACCTCCGTCCCGGTGATTCCGTAGACGCCGGCCACGATCACGAGGTCGTGCAGGAGCGCGACGATCGCGGCGAGGGACATCTTCCAGGTCCGGAAGTACGCCCACATCGCCAGGGCGGCCAGGATCACGAAGATGATCAGGCCGCGGACCGCCTGCTGCGTGACGTCCGAGCCCCAGGCGGCGCCGATGAAGGACGACGCGACCTGCTCCGTCGGGACGGAGTAGGCCTCGGACAGGGCGTTGCGGACCTGGGTCGACTCATCGGTCGACAGCTGGCTGGTCTGCACCCGGATCGAGTCGTCGCCGACGATCGAGACGCGCGGGACCGCGTCGGGCGAGACCGAGGTGACGGCGTCCGTCGCGGCGGTCTGGTCCAGACTCTCCGGCGCGGTGACCGTGAACTCGGAGCCGCCGGTGAACTCGATGCTGAAGTTGAAGCCACCGCGCGCCGCCGTGCCGAGCACGGTGA
This sequence comes from Rathayibacter sp. VKM Ac-2928, assembly GCF_022815545.1. NCBI lineage: Bacteria > Bacillati > Actinomycetota > Actinomycetes > Micrococcales > Microbacteriaceae > Rathayibacter > Rathayibacter sp. VKM Ac-2928. Next base: position 212,074 of record NZ_JALGRU010000004.1, on the reverse strand, counting down.
GCAGGATGATCGCGATCGAGATGAGGTACCAGGTGCGGCGGCGGCCGACGAAGTCGACCGAGCGCTTGCCGGTGTAGAGGTCGTTTCCGAACTGCGAGAAGCTGGCCATCACGCGTCCTTCCCGTTCGAGTCGTTCGAGGAGCTGCGCGCGGCGGCCGCCTCGGCGGCCTTGCGCTCGGCGATGGTCTGGCGGCGGGCGGCCTCGCGGGCGGCGGAGGAGCCCTTGCCCGAGGCCCCCTTGCCGGCGAGCACGGCGTCCTGCGGACGGAACGCCGCTCGGCCGCGGTAGACCGCGCCGAGTGCGCGCGGATCCAGTCCGGAGGCCTTGTGCCCCTCGGAGAAGAACTTGGTCGTCGCGAGCAGCTGCAGCATCGGGTGGGTGAAGAGGATCACCACCACGAGGTCGATCAGCGTCGTGATGCCGAGGGTGAGCGCGAAGCCGCGGACGCTGCCGACCGCGAGGGCGAAGAGCACGACGGCGGCGAGCAGGTTCACCATGTCGGAGGCGAAGATCGTGCGCAGCGCGCGCCGCCAGCCGGCCTCGACCGAGGACTCGAGTCCGCGGCCGTCGCGCAGCTCGTCGCGGATCCGCTCGAAGTAGACGATGAACGAGTCCGCCGTGATGCCGATCGCCACGATCAGACCCGCGACTCCCGCGAGCGAGAGGCGGAGTCCCTCCCGCCAGGAGAGCAGGGTGACGACGAGGTAGGTGACGATCGCCGCCACCATCAGCGACGCGATGGTCACCGCGCCGAGCACGCGGTACTGCGCGATCGAGTAGACGACGACGAGGATGAGCCCGATCAGGCCCGCGAGCAGGCCGCTGGCGAGCTGGGTCGAGCCGAGCGTCGCGGAGATGCTGTCCGAGCTCTGCACCTGGAAGCCGATCGGCAGGGCGCCGTACTTCAGCTGGTCGGCGAGGGTCTTCGACGACTCCTGGGTGAAGGAGCCGGAGATCTGCGCGTTGCCGTCGGTGATCGCCGCGTTGGTGGACGGCGCCGAGATGACGCGGCCGTCGAGGACGATCGCGAACTGGTTCTGCGCGCCCTGCAGGCCGACGAGGCGCGAGGTGACGTCGCCGAAGGCCTGGGTGCCCTGGTCGTCGAAGGAGAGGTTGACGGCCCAGGTGCCGGTGCTGGCGCCGGAGGACGTCGTCATCAGGCCGTTCGAGGCGTCGGAGATGTCCTCACCGGTGATCTCGACCGGGCCGAGGATGTACTTCGCCGTGTCGTTGTCGTCGCAGGTGATCAGGGGCTGATCGGCCGGCGCGAGGTTCGGGTCCTGGTCGTTGAGGAACGCGCAGTCGAACGAGGTGTACTGCGCTTCGAGCGCCGGCGTGATGTAGGCGAGGTCGCTCGCGCTGGTCGGCGCGGCCGTCGGCTCGGTGGCGAGCGAGGGGTCGACCGGGGTCGGCGTGGGCGAGGCGGACGAATCGCCGCCGACCGAGCTGTTGGTCGCCTGGCTGGCGACGAGCACCGGGCGGAAGTCGAGCTTCGCCGAGGCCTCGATGCGCTGCAGCGTCGCGTCGTCCGGCGTGCCCGGGATCGAGACGACGATGTTGCTCGAGCCCTGGGTCGTGATCTCGGACTCGGAGACGCCCGCGGCGTCGATCCGCTGGCGGATGATCGAGACGGCCTGCGTCAGCTGCTCGGACGAGACGGTCTGGCCGTCCGAGAGCTGGGGCTGGAGCACGATCTGGGTGCCGCCCTCGAGGTCGAGCGCGAGCTTCGGCGTCCAGGAGCCGCCACCGAAGGCGACGGCGGCGGCGTTGAGGCCGACGAGCGCGAGGATCAGGACGCCGAGCCAGCTCAGCGAGCGCCGGGCCTTCCGGACGGGGGTTGATGCGGCCACCCAGGGCTCACCTTCTTCTTCGGTCGGCGCCGGCTCTCCGGCCGACGCTGGCTCTGCGGTCGACGTCGATCCTCGCGCAGGCGCCGACCCCGGGGGCCGCGCCTGTCGTCCGATCGACGGTCTTCGGTCCGGGGCGCACCCCGGACGTGGAAGGGCGGGCGGGGTGCCGATGCACCCTGCCCGCCCTGGAGACTACTGCGCGTCGGGCCTGCGGTCGCGCTCGACCGGGTCGACCAGCGGGTCGGACGTGTGCGCGGCGTCGCGCTCGCCGAACGCGGGCGACTCGACGGCCGCCACGGACTCGGCCTCGTCCTCGTCGGCGACGACCGCGTTCTCGGTCGGGTCGATGAGGCGGGCGATGGCCTGACGGTGGATCGTCAGGAGCGTCCCGGGGGTCGACTCGATGACGATCTTGTTCTCGTCGTCGTCGATCGAGACGACGGTGCCGAACAGGCCGGAGCCGGTCATCAGCTCGACACCGGGGACCAGCCCGGACTTCATCTTCTCCGCGTCGCGCTGCCGCTTCTTGTTGTTGCGGAACATGAAGATGATCATCACGGCGAGAAGCAGGACGAGCAGGATGATCGTCGGATCCATGGGTGAGCCTTCCGGAGTTGAGGGTGATCCGCCGCGCACACAAGGGGTGGCGCATGCGGATCGAGCGGCCCGTCGGGCCTTGAAGATTATAGGTCATCTCCGAACAGGGGCCGCTGGGAGGCCGAGGCGGCTCCCCCGCGCGGATCCACGCCGAAGTGCCGGTACGCGGCCGGGGTCGCGACGCGGCCGCGCGGCGTGCGGGTGAGCAGCCCGATCCGGACGAGGAACGGCTCGACGACCGCCTCGACCGTCTCCGCCTCCTCGCCGACGGAGACCGCGAGCGTGTTGAGGCCGACCGGTCCGCCGTCGAAGCGGGTGAGCACGATGTCCATCACGGCGCGGTCGAGGCGGTCGAGGCCGAGCTCGTCGACGTCGTAGAGGTCGAGTGCGGCGCGGACCGCGGTGACGTCGGCACGGCCGCCGTGCACGAGCGCGAAGTCGCGGACCCGGCGCAGCAGGCGGTTCGCGATGCGCGGGGTGCCCCGGCAGCGGCCCGCGATCTCGGCGACCGCCTCGCCGTCGATGTCGAGGTCGAGCAGCCGCGCGGCGCGGGTGAGCACCTGGCGCAGCTCGTCCTCGGCGTAGAACTCGAGGTGGGCGGTGAAGCCGAAGCGGTCGCGCAGCGGATTCGGCAGGAGGCCCGAGCGCGTGGTCGCGCCGACGAGGGTGAACGGCGCGAGGTCCAGGGGGACGGAGGTCGCGCCGGCGCCCTTGCCGACCATGATGTCGATCCGGAAGTCCTCCATCGCGAGGTAGAGCATCTCCTCCGCGGAGCGCGCCATCCGGTGGATCTCGTCGATGAAGAGGATCTCGCCGGGCAGCAGCGAGGAGAGCACGGCGGCCAGGTCGCCGGCGTGCTGGATCGCGGGGCCGCTGGACATCCGCAGCGGCGAGGAGCTCTCCTCCGCCACGATCATCGCGAGGGTGGTCTTGCCGAGGCCGGGCGGGCCGGCCAGCAGGATGTGGTCGGGCGTGCGGCCCTGCATCGCCGCCGCCTTGAGCAGCAGCTCGAGCTGGCCGCGGACCTTGCGCTGGCCGACGAACTCGCCGAGGTTCTTCGGGCGGAGCGCCCCCTCGAAGGCGATCTCGGCCTCGGACGCGACCTCGGGGCCCATCACGTCGTCGCCGCTCACGAGCGCGCCGCCGGACCGAGCCGGGCGAGGGCGAGGCGGAGCAGCGACTGCACGCTCGCGGCGTCGGAGGCCTGGGCGTCGAGCAGGATCTCGTCGACGACCTCGGCGGCGACGCGCTCGGGCCAGCCGAGGCCGACGAGGGCCGAGAGCACGCTCTGCGCGGCCGTCGCACCCGGCCCGGAGCCGCGGGCGGCGCGCGGGCGGACGGCGAGCTTGCCCGCGAGCGACAGGATGATGAGCTTCGCGGTCTTGGGGCCGATGCCGGAGACCTTGCGGAAGACGGCGTCGTCCTCGTCGGCGACGGCCTGGGCGATGCGCTCGGGCTCCACCGAGCCGAGCACGCCGAGCGCGGACTTGGGACCGACGCCGGTGACGCCGATCAGCAGCTCGAAGATCTCGAGCTGCTCCTCGTCCGGGAAGCCGTAGAGGGTCAGCGAGTCCTCGCGCACGATCAGCGTCGTCGTCAGCACGGTCTCGTCGCCGACCCGCAGCTCGAGCGCGTGCTGCGGCGTGACGTTGACCGCGTAGCCGACGCCGTGGACGTCGACGACGGCGAGGCTCCCGCGAGCGGAGAGGACGGTGCCGCGGAGGGAGGAGATCACCGCGTCAGTCTAGAGGCTCGAACAGGCGTTCGAGCGGCGGCCTCCGCGGCGCGCCAGGCCCGCTGGGCCGCGCTCTCCCCCTCGGCGGCGGCGGGGCCCGCGGCGAGGGGACCGCGCCAGGCGTGGCAGACGGCGAGGGCGAGGGCGTCGGCCGCATCGGCCGGCTTCGGCGGGGCATCGAGCCGGAGGATGCGCTGGATCATCGTGGTGACCTGGCGCTTGTCGGCCGCTCCGTAGCCGGTGACCGCGGCCTTGACCTCGCTGGGCGTGTGCATGCCGACGACGAGGTCGCGGCGGGCGGCCGCGACCAGGGCGACGCCGCTGATCTGGGCGATGCCCATCACCGTGCTGACGTTGTTCTGCGCGAAGACGCGCTCGATCGCCACGGCCTCGGGCCGGTGCTCGTCGAGCAGCGCCTCGATCCCGTCGCCGAGGGCGAGCAGCCGGCGTTCCAGTGGAGCATCGGTGGGGGTCCGGAGGACGCTCACGTGCACGAGCGTCGCGCGCCGGTCGCGGCCGACGTCGACGATGCCGACGCCGCACCGGGTGAGCCCCGGGTCGATCCCGAGGACGCGCATCAGCGCGCCCGCTCGGGACGAGCCGGGGTCACCGGGTCACTCCTCGTCGTTCTCGAGCTCGGCCCGGACCTCGGGCGTGATGTCGAGGTTCGTGTAGACGTTCTGCACGTCGTCCGAGTCCTCGAGCGCGTCGATCAGGCGGAAGACCTTGCGCGCCGTCTCGGCGTCGGCCTCGACCTGCAGCGAGGCGACGAACTCGACGTCGGCGGCGTCGTAGTCGATGCCGGCCTCCTGCAGCGCCGTGCGCGCCGGGACCAGCTCGGCGGCCTCGGTGCGGACCTCGAAGGACTCGCCGTGGTCGATGACGTCGTCGACGCCGAAGTCGAGGACCGCGCCGAGCACGTCGTCCTCGGTGACGCCGTCACCGTGCGGGACGGTGATGACGCCCTTGCGCGCGAAGTTGTAGGCGACGCTGCCCGGGTCGGCCATGGTGCCGCCGTTGCGGGTCATCGCGGTGCGGACGTCCGCCGCGGCGCGGTTCTTGTTGTCGGTGAGGCACTCGACGAGCAGCGCGATGCCGTTCGGGCCGTAGGCCTCGTACATGATCGTCGTGTAGTCGATGACCTCGCCGGTGAGGCCCGCGCCGCGCTTAATCGCGCGGTCGATGTTGTCGTTCGGGACCGAGGTCTTCTTCGCCTTCTGCACGGCGTCGACGAGCGTCGGATTGCCGGACATGTCGGCGCCGCCGATCTTGGCGGCCACCTCGATGTTCTTGATCAGCTTGGCGAAGGACTTCGCGCGGCGCGAGTCCTTGATCGCCTTCTGGTGCTTGGTCGTGGCCCACTTGGAATGCCCGGACACGGTGCTCCCTCGGAAATCTCGTTCGTGCGACTCCCTCGGGCGCCGCTGATGGCTGGTCCAGTGTAATCGAGCACCGGGCGGGGCGGCCCGAGCCGCGCCCGAGGGCGGGATGCCGTGGTGCTCCTCGCCCTGGGCGCCGTCCGCCGCAAGAGCGGCTGAACTGCACGAATCCGGCCAGGCCTGCGTCCGCTGCCAGGAATGACCATGTGCAGTCGGGTCTGCGGAAGGGTTGCCGCGGGGCGGACCAGGCCGCCGCGCAGCCGAGACGAGAACGAGGACCGCGATGATGAACGACCCGCAGAGGGACGGCACGACCGGGCAGGACGGGGCTCGTCCTCCGGGGATCGGGCGCCGATCGGCGCTCGCGGTCGCCTGGACGGTCCCGGTGATCGCGGGAGCCGCGGCGGCCCCCGCGGCCTCCGCCTCCACGCCGCCGAAGGAGGACGGCACGTTCCTCGGTGTCTGGCTCGTCTCCGACGGCCTGGAGTCCTCGCGGGCCTTCCGCGTCGAGGTGTACCTCGACGGGACCGGGACCCCGGGCACCCCGGTCGTCCTCCCCCAGGACGCGGTGGTGCGCGTCACCTGCTCGAACCACGACGTCGCCGTCTGGGCGGACGGGATCGTTCCCGAGGGGCCGCGGGCCGGCTCGATCACGATCCCCGCCGGGGTCTACCCGACGGTCGGGGAGTACACGATCGGCGACAGGAGCGTGGTGGTCACCGCCCCGTACCCGGGGCCGCAGACCGTGTGCGAGCTCGCCGCCGAGCCGCGGGGACGGTTCGCGGTGGAGGCGAAGGTGACTCGCGGGCCCACCTATCGTGGCCCCGACCCGTACGCGGTCGGCATCTACGGCCGCCCGTCCGCGGTCGTCGTCCTGGAGTTCTGAGAGGCCTCCGAGTCGCAGAGAACCGTCACCGGTTCGGCGGGGCGGAGTCCGCGCGGAATCGAGCCATCCGGCACCGTTCCCGCCAGAGATTCGGCACGCTTCACGCCCGGTCGACAGAGTGTCCGAGGCGAGGCAGCCCCCCTGAGTCCAGTCGACGCGACCGAGAACGAGGACACCGATGACACCCGATCAGCACCACTCACCGAGCGACGATCGCCCCACATCGATCCCGCCGGGAGTCGCGCGCCGTACCGCGATCGCCGCCGCGTGGACGACGCCGGTGATCGCCGCCGCGGTCGCCGCGCCCGGCGCCTCCGCGTCCCCCGTCGGAGCTGGGATCTTCGCCGGTGTGTCGATCAGCTCCAGCCTCGGAGAAGGCCGCTTCTTCGTCCTCGTCCTCCTCAACACGACTGCGACGACGACCACGACGGACGTCGTCTTCGGAGAGGACGTCCGGGTGGACATCGCCGCTGAGCATGACGTCGCGCCCTGGGGCGAGGGGGTCGTCGCCGACGGTCCGCGCAGCGGGCATCTCGTGATCCCGGCCGGCTCGCACCCGGTCACGAACAGCTACGAGACCGAGGGGAGACACGCTGCGGAACTCACGAGGCTCTGCTTCTGCGGAATCACCGCCTCCCCCAAAGGCAGCATCACCGTCTCGGCCACGGTGATCCGAGGGCCTCTTTATCAGGGGTCGGACCCCGCCGTGAAGGCTCAGTACGGGAGCTCGTCGGCCGTGGGCACGATGACGATCTGACGAGTCGGATCCGCGCGCTCGGGTTCTCCGATCGCGCCACCGGCACCGTCTCCGCCAGCGATTCGTCACTCGCCGCTCCTCGTCGACAGGGTGTCGGGCGAGCCGGGCAGTCCCCGCCGTCCCATCGACGCGAACGAGAACGAGGACACCGATGACACCTGATCAGAGACACCCGGATGCCGGCGATCCCCGTCCGTCCGATCGTGCGGGAGTCGCGCGGCGGACCGCCGCCACGGCCGCCGAGACGGCGCTGGTGGTCGCCGCGACGGCCACCGTGACCCGCGGCCCCGTCCACTTCGGGCCCGATCCCGCCGCCGTCCGGCTGTTCGGAGCGACGTCCTCGACGGAGACGGTGCAGAACTGACGGGCGCGCTACTTCAGCAGTCGGGACAGCACGCGGTCGGCCAGCGGCTTGCCGCCGGTCTGGCAGGTGGGGCAGTACTGCAGCGTCGAGTCGGAGTAGATCACCTGGCGGATCGTGTCGCCGCAGACCGGGCAGGCCTCGCCGGTGCGGCCGTGCACCCGCATCCCGAGCTTCTTCTCGCGCTTGAGATCGGCGGCGTGCAGCCCCTCGGCCCGGCCGAGCGCCTCCTCGAGCGTGTAGTGCAGCGCGGTGTACAGGCGGTCGAGCTCCTCCGGCGTGAGCGTCGCCGGCTTGAACGGCGACATCTTCGCGACGTGCAGGATCTCGTCGGAGTAGGCGTTGCCGATGCCCGCGATCCGGGACTGGTCGCGGAGGACGCCCTTGAGCTGGGCGCGGCCCGCGGTGGCCAGGATCGCCCCGAGGATCTCGCGGGTGAACTCGGGGTCGAGAGGATCCGGACCGAGCCGCTCGACGCCCGGGACGTCCCGCGGGTCTCTCACGATCGAGATCGCCAGGCTCTTCTTCGTGCCGGCCTCGGTGATGTCGAAGCCGGAGCCGTCGTCGAGGATCAGGCGCGCGGCGAGCGGGCCGCGGCCCGGCTTCACCGGCGCGGTCGGCCGCTCGGGGCGCCAGCGCACCCAGCCCGCGCGGGCCAGGTGCAGCAGCACGTGCACGTCGCCGATCGCGAGATCGAGGAACTTGCCGTGCCGGCTCACACCGTGCACCGTCTCCCCCGCGAGCGAGGACGGCGGGATCGCGACGGTCTTCAGCGCGGAGATCGCGAACACGTCGAGTCGCTCCAGCACGCGGCCGCCGAGGCGCTCGTCGAGGTCGCGGGCGAGCGCGTGCACTTCGGGGAGTTCGGGCATGCCCCTACTGTGCCGCGCCGAAGCGGGTGGCCGCGACCTTGCGCAGGAACAGCTCGTGGAAGCGGTAGTCGCCGGTGATCTCGGGGTGGAACGAGGTGCCCAGCAGGGCGCCCTGCTCGACGGCGACGACCCGGCCGTCGGCCAGGGCCGCGAGGGCGTGCGCGCGCTCCCCCAGCTCCTCGACGACGGGGGCGCGGATGAAGACCGCATGCATCGGCGGGTCGCCGATGCCGTCGATGTCGAGGTCGGTCTCGAAGGAGTCCAGCTGGTTGCCGAAGGCGTTCCGACGGACGGTCACGTCCAGGCCACCGAAGCTGCTCTGGCCGTCGATGCGGTCGAGCACGCGGTCGGCGAGCATGATCAGTCCGGCGCAGGTGCCGTAGACCGGCAGACCCGCGGCGATCGCCTCCTTCACCGGCTCGGCGAGGCCGAACAGGCGCGAGAGCTTGTCCATCACCGTGGACTCGCCGCCGGGGATCACGAGACCCGCGACCGACGCGAGCTCGGACGGACGGCGCACCAGCACCACCTCGGCGCCGAGCTCGCGCAGCACGTGCGCGTGCTCGCGGAAGTCGCCCTGCAGGGCGAGGACGCCGACACGGAGCCCTGCGAGGGACCCCCGGGTCTCGTCCTCGCCCGCGACGGGCGCGCTCTCGCTACCAGCCACGCTCGGAGAGGCGGTGCGGCGCGGGCACGTCGGCCACGTTGATGCCGACCATCGCCTCGCCGAGACCGCGGGACGCCTCGGCGACCACCTTGGCGTCGTCGAAGAACGTCGTCGCCTTGACGATCGCGGCGGCGCGCTTCGCGGGCTCGCCCGACTTGAACACGCCGGAGCCGACGAAGACGCCGTCGGCGCCGAGCTGCATCATCAGCGCAGCATCGGCCGGGGTGGCGACGCCGCCGGCGGTGAAGAGCACGACGGGGAGCTTGCCGGTCTGCGCGATCTCGGCGACCAGCTCGTAGGGAGCCTGCAGCTCCTTCGCGGCGACGTAGAGCTCGTCCTTCGTCAGGGACTTGAGGCGGTTCACCTCGGCCGAGATGGTGCGGATGTGCTTGGTGGCCTCGGAGACGTCGCCCGTGCCGGCCTCGCCCTTCGAGCGGATCATCGCTGCACCCTCGGTGATGCGGCGCAGGGCCTCGCCGAGGTTGGTGGCGCCGCAGACGAAGGGAACGGTGAAGTTCCACTTGTCGATGTGGTTCACATAGTCGGCCGGCGAGAGGACCTCGGACTCGTCGATGTAGTCGACGCCGAGCTCCTGGAGGATCTGCGCCTCGACGAAGTGGCCGATGCGGGCCTTGGCCATCACGGGGATGGAGACGGCGGCGACGATCCCGTCGATGAGGTCGGGGTCGCTCATCCGCGCGACGCCGCCCTGCGAGCGGATGTCCGCGGGGACGCGCTCGAGCGCCATCACGGCGACGGCTCCGGCGTCCTCGGCGATGCGCGCCTGCTCCGCGTTGACGACGTCCATGATGACGCCGCCCTTGAGCATCTCGGCGAGCCCGCGCTTGACGCGGCTCGAGCCGAACTGCTCCGAGGCGGAGGAGGACGTGGGGGTGGTGTCGGTCATGTTCGCGAGTCCTGTTCTGTGCGGCGACTTCCGCCGACGGCAGCGTCCAGTCTACGAGACGGGGCTGACCGACATCGGCGCTGGACAAGGCGGGCGGGGCGGGTCTCGAGACGCGGCAGTGGGGCTGGTCGACGAGCATGAGGCGCCGCCACGCCGCTGCCCGACAGGCATCGGGCGCCGGTGCGGGCCCACACGACCAGCAGGGGGCCCACCATGCTGATCGAGTAGCCCGCCGAGCGGGCGTATCGAGATCCACCGGCACCGGGACTGGAGTCTGCAGACTCGGCCTGCTGACGACGGTGGGTCTCGATACGCCCCTGCGGGGCTACTCGACCACCATAGGTGGCCGCTGCGCGACTACTCGAGAGGCGGCGGGCTAGGGGCGGGGCCAGGCCGCGGCGAGGCTCGCGCGGACGTCGCCGAGGAGCTGGGGCAGGGCCTTGGTGCGGGCGATGATCGGGAAGAAGTTGGCGTCGGTCGCCCAGCGCGGCACGACGTGCTGGTGCAGGTGGGCGGCGATGCCGGCGCCGGCGACGGCGCCCTGGTTCATGCCGAGGTTGAAGCCGTCGTTGTTCGAGACCTCGCGGAGGACGCGCATCGCCGTCTGGGTGAGCGCGCCGATCTCGGCCACTTCCTCGGGAGTGGCCTCGTCGTAGAGCGGGATGTGCCGGTACGGGCAGACCAGGAGGTGGCCGGAGTTGTACGGGAAGAGGTTCAGCAGGACGAACGCGTGCTCGCCGCGCGCGACGATCAGCGCCTCCTCGTCGCTCAGCGTCGGCGCGACGCAGAACGGGCAGTCGTCGTCGCCCGGCTGGCCCTTCCGGATGTACACCATCCGGTGCGGGGTCCACAGGCGCTGGAACTCGTCGGGGACGCCGGCGAGGTGCGCGGAAGACTCGGCGCCCTCGGGGACGGCGTCGTCGAACGGCTCCCCCACCGCTAGACCTGGGCCTTGGTCGCGATGGCCTCGCGGATCCGGGCGACGGCGTCGGCGACGGGGATGCCGTTCTCCTGGGTGCCGTCGCGGAAGCGGAAGCTGACCGCACCGGCGTCGCGGTCCTTCTCGCCGACGATCAGCTGGAACGGGACCTTCTGCAGGGTCGCGTTGCGGATCTTCTTCTGCATCCGGTCGCTGGAGTAGTCGATCTCGGCGCGGACGCCGGCCTTCTTCAGCTGACCGACCACGTCCTCGAGGTAGGGCAGGTACTCGTCGGCGATCGGGATGCCGACGACCTGCACCGGCGAGAGCCAGACCGGGAACGCTCCGGCGTAGTGCTCGGTGAGGATGGCGAAGAAGCGCTCGATCGAGCCGAAGAGGGCGCGGTGGATCATCACCGGGCGCTTCTTCGAGCCGTCGGAGGCGGTGTACTCGAGCTCGAAGCGCTCGGGCTGGTTGAAGTCGAGCTGGATCGTCGACATCTGCCAGGTCCGGCCGATGGCATCGCGGGCCTGGACCGAGATCTTCGGGCCGTAGAACGCGGCTCCACCCGGGTCGGGGACCAGCTCGAGGCCGGACTCGACGGCGACGGCGCGCAGCGACTCGATCGCCGACTCCCACTGCTCGGGGTCGCCGACGAACTTCGGGTTGCCCTCGTCGTTGGTGGAGAGCTCGAGGTAGAAGTCGTCGAGGCCGTAGTCGCGCAGGACCTGGAGCACGAACTCGAGGTTGCGGGTCAGCTCGGCCGACACGTCCTCCTGCGTGACGTAGATGTGCGCGTCGTCCTGGGTCAGCCCGCGGACGCGGGTGAGGCCCTGCAGGGTGCCGCTCTTCTCGTAGCGGTACACGGTGCCGAACTCGGCCAGGCGCAGCGGCAGCTCGCGGTAGCTGCGCCCGCGCGAGCGGAAGATCAGGTTGTGGAACGGGCAGTTCATGGGCTTCAGGTAGTAGTCCTGGCCCTGGCGGGTGACGGTGCCGTCCTCGTCCTGCAGCTCGTCGAGGTGCATCGGGGGGAACATGCCCTCGGCGTACCACTGCAGGTGGCCGCTGGTCATGAAGAGGTCGCCCTTGGTGATGTGCGGCGTGTAGACGAGCTCGTAGTCGTGGGCGAGCAGCTGCTCGCGCATGTACTGCTCGATCTCGTAGCGGATGATGCCGCCCTTGGGGTGGAAGACCGCGAGGCCGGAGCCGATCTCGTCCGGGAACGAGAAGAGGTCGAGCTCGTGGCCGAGCTTGCGGTGGTCGCGGCGGGCGGCCTCCTCGAGGCGGGCCTGGTGCGCGCGCAGCTCGTCCTTCGTGGGCCAAGCGGTGCCGTAGACGCGCTGCAGCTGCGGGTTCTTCTCCGAGCCGCGCCAGTAGGCCGCGGCGTTGCGGGTCAGCGCGTAGCCGCTGCCGATCATCCGGGTGTTGGGCAGGTGCGGGCCGCGGCAGAGGTCCTTCCAGACCGTCTCGCCGGTGCGGGGGTCGACGTTGTCGTAGATGGTGAGCTCAGCGCCGCCCACCTCGACCGACTCGCCGTCGGCGCCCGCGCCCTTGAGGCCGATCAGCTCGAGCTTGTACGGCTCGGCGGCCAGCTCGGCGCGCGCCTCGTCCTCGGTGACGACGCGGCGCACGAAGCGCTGGCCCTGGCGGATGATGCGGTCCATCGCCTTCTCGAGCGCCTTCATCGCCTCGGGCGTGAAGGGCTCGGTGACGTCGAAGTCGTAGTAAAAGCCGTCGGTGACGGGCGGGCCGATGCCGAGCTTCGCCTCCGGGTTGCTCTGCTGCACGGCCTGCGCGAGCACGTGCGCGGCGGAGTGGCGGAGGATGCTCAAGCCGTCGGGCGAGGAGATCAGGACGGGCTCGATGCTGTCGCCGGGGACGACGTCGGCGGCCAGGTCCTTCAGCTCGCCGTTGACGCGGATCGCGACGACCGCCCGGTCGGTGAAGTGCGTGAACCCCGTGCCGGCCTCGGTGACGACGGCGGCGTCGGCGGTGGGACGGGACGATTCGGGGACGTTCGACGTTGCGTTCGACACGCGCGGGTGCTCCTCTGGGGCTGGGGGACCCCTCGACTTTAGTCGTCGGCGCGGCCGCCTCGACGCGTCGACGCGGCCCGGAAGGTGACCTCCCGGGCCGCGCAGGGATTCCCGCGCCCCGTCTCGATTCCTGGCGATCGGGGGCGGCAGTGCTCCCCTGGCGCCGGGGCGCGACCCGATCGCACTCCCGGCACCGGGACGATTCTAGGAGGATCGCTGAGGAGCGCCCGGGAGTCGGTCGAGGATGTCACCCCTTCTACGACCCTCTTACTGGGGCCACGCACCGGGTTGCCAGGAGCGCTATGTTCGGCTGAGAACCACCCGACCACCGGGACCGGAGCGCACGAACCCTGTCGTGCCGCGCCGCCCCGACGCGAGGCCCCACCTCGACCGATCTGCTCATCCTGGGAGTACGACGGTCACAGCGGTGCCGACGTGGCGACGATGCATCGCGGCCCCGAAACCGCGACGTCCTCTGAGCCCGCCCTGCAGTACCCCCCTTCCCTGTAAACCCGAAATGCAGGTTGATCCTTTGTATGCACCACTGGTGCGCGCCTCCAGCGCGCCCACACGGCTCCCTCCCTCCTCGAGACCCCGTCGCCTCCCCCCGGCGACCCGGCATACGAGCGGCGGTGAGAGCAGGAGACCGCGGTGACCGCCGTCTCCACCGCGGCCCCGACTCCTCAGCGCGATCCGCGCGCCCTCGTCCTCGTTCCGGCACCGCCGGCGGAGGCCTCGAGCTGGCGACGCCGATTCTCGCGGAGGGTCCTGGCCGCGGACGTCTTGGTCGTGCTCGGGTCCGTGTCGCTGGCCGCCGGCCTGCGCTCGACCGTCGTAGCGCGATCCGCCGAGGCGCGCTCGGCCGACCTCGTGGTCGCCGGCGTCCTCGGCACCCTCTGGGTCTGCTCCGTCCTCCTCGCCCAGCGGCGCCTCGCGCACCGCATCGGAGCGGGAGCGGACGAGTTCCGCCGTCTGCTCTCGGCGACGGTCGCGACGTTCGGCCTCGCCTCCGTCGCCTCGGTCCTCACCCACGTCGACCTGCCGCGGGTGCACGTGCTGATCGCCCTGCCCGTCGGGCTCGGCGGGATGCTGGCGGCGCACGCCCTCAGCCGCGGGCACCTGGCCCGGGAGCGACGGGCCGGCCGTGCCCTGTCCCGGGTGATCGTCGTCGGCAGCGCCGGCGACGTGACGCACATCGTCACGCAGATCGACCGCCGGCGCGGCCGCGTCGAGTACGACGTCGTCGGCGTCGCGCTCTCGACCGGCGGTGAGCGCACGCTCCTCGCCGACCCGCGGCGCTCGATCACCGTGCGCGGCCGCTCGATCCCGGTCGTCGGAGCGATCGACACGATCGCCCAGGCGGTCGTCGAGCAGCGCGCCGACGCGGTCGTCGTGGCCGGTCAGGTGGACGGCGGCGACGCCTACCTCCGCCGGCTCTGCTGGGCGCTCGAGCCGTTCGCGGTCGAGCTGGTGCTCGCACCGGGGCTCAGCAGTGTCGCCGGACCGCGCATCCACTGGCGCCCGGTGGACGGTCTCCCGCTGATGCGGGTCGAGCCGCCGCGCTACTCCGGTCCGCGCCACGCGCTCAAGCGGGTGCTCGACGTGAGCGTCTCGGCCCTCGCCCTGCTGGTGCTCTCGCCGCTGCTGGCCGTGCTCGCGGTGATGATCCGCCGCGACAGCACCGGGCCCGCACTCTTCCGGCAGCAGCGGGTCGGCCGCGCCGGTCACCTCTTCACCATGCTCAAGTTCCGCTCGATGAGCATCGACGCGGAGTCGCGGCTGGCGGAGCTGAGCGCGGCGAACGAGGGCTCCGGCCTGCTGTTCAAGCTGCGCGACGATCCACGGGTGACCCCGCTCGGCCGCGTGCTGCGGCGGTACTCGCTCGACGAGCTGCCCCAGTTCTGGAACGTGCTGCGCGGCAGCATGAGCCTGGTCGGCCCGCGCCCGCCGCTGCTGAGCGAGGTGGAGCGCTACGACGACGTCGTGAACCGCCGCCTCTACATCAAGCCCGGCATCACCGGGCTCTGGCAGACCGGCGGCCGCTCCGAGCTCGATTGGGAGGACGGGATCCGACTCGACCTCTACTACGTCGAGAACTGGTCGCTGGCCGGCGACCTGCTCATCCTCTGGCGGACCCTGCGCGTGATGCTCCGCCCGGTCGGCGCGTACTGACGCACGACCGCTCCCCTCCTCTCCTCTCCCTCTCCTCCTCCGGCGCTCTCCCCGCCGTCCCCTCCCTCGGCGCGCCCTGACGCGCCGTCCCCACCCGTCCGCGCGCTCCTTCTCCCTGGTCGGAGCGCCCGGTCCCCTCGGCGTGCCCGCATGCCGCCCTCCTCACCCGAAGGAACCCGCCATGACCACCACCATCCCCTCCCGGAGGCTCCGCGTCGCGCTCGTCGGCGCCGGCTACTGGGGCCCGAACCTCGCCCGGAACTTCTCCGCCAGCGCCGACTGGGACCTGGTCGCGATCTGCGACCTCGACCCGGTCCGCGCGGAGGCCGTCTCCCGCGCCAACGGCTCCGTGCCGGTGCTGCGCTCGCTCTCGGACGTCCTCGACCTGCCGGGACTCGACGCCATCGCCATCGCCACGCCGGCGCGCACCCACCACGCGATCGCCATGGCGGCGATCGCCGCGGGACTGCACGTGCTGGTCGAGAAGCCGCTCGCCGACTCGAGCGTGCTCGGGATCGACATGGTGAACGCCGCCGAGCGCGCCGGTGTCGTGCTGATGGCCGACCACACCTACTGCTACACGCCCGCCGTGCTGAAGATGAAGGAGCTGATCGCCGCCGGCTCGCTCGGCGACGTGCTCTTCGTCGACGCGGTGCGGATCAACCTCGGTCTGATCCAGCCCGACGTCGACGTGTTCTGGGACCTCGCCCCGCACGACCTGTCGATCCTCGACTTCATCATCCCCGGCGGCCTGCGCCCCGGGAACGTGGCCGCCCAGGGCTCCGACCCGCTCGGCTCCGGGCGCGCCTGCGTCGGCTACCTGACCGTCCCGCTCGGCCAGGGCGCCATCGCCAACGTTCACGTGAACTGGCTCAGCCCGACCAAGATCCGCCGGATGGTGATCGGCGGCTCGCGGCGCACGCTGGTCTGGGACGACGTGAATCCGCAGCAGCGCCTCAGCGTCTTCGACCGCGGCGTCGACCTCGGCACCTCGCTCCGCGGCGGGACCTCCCGCCACGACGCGGCGATCTCCTACCGCCTCGGCGACACCTGGTCGCCCGCCCTGCCCGAGCGCGAGCCGCTCGCCGACATGGTCACTGAGTTCGCGACCTCGATCTCGGAGCGCCGCGCGCCCCGCACCGACGGCCGCGCCGCCCTGCGCGTCCTCAGCGTCCTGGAGCAGGTCAGCGACCGGCTGCTCGACGCCGGCCAGGTCAGCCGCACCACCGCTCCGGCGGTCCGCCTGGAGGAGGCGTCGTGGCTGAGCTGACCCCCTCCCCCGTCTCGCTCGAGGGCGCCGAGGTCCTGGTGACCGGCGGTGCCGGCACCATCGGCTCGACGATCGTCGACCGCCTCCTCGACACCGGCGTCAGCCGGGTCGACGTCCTCGACAACCTCGTCCGCGGGCGCCGGCAGAACCTCGAGCACGCGCTCGCGGACGGCCGGGTCAGGCTGATCGAGGGCGACATCCGCGACCGCGCGATGGTCGACTCGGTCGTCCGCGGCAAGGACGTCGTCTTCCACCAGGCGGCGATCCGGATCACCCAGTGCGCGGAGGACCCGCGCCTGGCCTTCGACGTCCTCGCCCAGGGCTCCTTCACCGTCTTCGAGGCGGCGGCGGCGCACGGCGTGGGCCGGGTGGTGGCCGCGTCCAGCGCCTCCGTCTACGGACTCGCGACGCAGTTCCCCACTCCCGAGAGCAACAACCCCTACGCCAACGACACGATCTACGGCGCGGCGAAGGCCTTCTCGGAGGGCATGCTCACCAGCTTCGGCGCGATGAACGGCCTGCGCTCGACGGCGCTGCGCTACTTCAACGTCTACGGACCGCGGATGGACGTGCACGGCCTCTACACCGAGGTGCTCGTGCGCTGGATGGAGCGGATCGAGGCGGGCGTCCCGCCGCTGATCATGGGCGACGGCGCGCAGACGATGGACTTCGTGCACGTGGACGACGTCGCGCGGGCCAACGTGGTCGCGGCGACGGCGGGCCGCGACGGCGCCTTCAACATCGGCACGGGGGTCGAGACCAGCCTGCTGGAGCTCGCCCGCACGCTGCTGCACGTCATGGAGTCCGACCTCGACGTCGTCTTCGCACCGGCGCGCTCGGTCAACGGCGTCACCCGCCGCCTGGCCGACACCCGGGCGGCGCGCGACGAGCTCGGCTTCGTCACCGCGTACGACCTGGAGAGCGGTCTGCGCTCCCTGGTCGAGTGGTGGCGCGCCGAGCGGCTGGACGCCCCCGTCCTGAGCGGAGCGACCCGATGAGCGCGGCGAGCACCGGCGCGGCGAGCACCGGCGCGGCGAGCACCGGGCGCATCGACGTGATGCGCCCCTGGCTGGGCACCGAGGAGAGCGACGCGCTCGCCGAGGTGATCGCTTCCGGCTGGATCGCGCAGGGCCCCCGGGTCGCGCGCTTCGAGGCGGCCTTCGCCGAGGCGATGGGCGTCGGCCACGCGGTCGCGCTGTCCAGCTGCACCACGGCCCTGCACCTCGGGCTCGTGGTCGGCGGCGTGAGCGCCGGGGACGACGTCGTGGTCCCCTCCTTCTCCTTCATCGCGACCGCCAACGCGGTCGTGCACGCCGGCGGCCGGCCCGTCTTCGCCGACGTCGACCCGGTCACGGGCAACGTCACCGCGGAGACGATCGCCGCGGCGCTGACCCCGGCCACCCGCGCGGTGATCGCGGTCGACCAGGGCGGCGTGCCCGTCGACCTCGAGCCGATCCGCGCACTCTGCGACCCGCTCGGTGTCCTCGTCCTCGAGGACGCCGCCTGCGGCGCGGGCTCGCGCTACCGCGGCCGCTCCGTCGGCGCCGGCGCGGCTCTGACCGCCTGGTCGTTCCACCCGCGCAAGCTCCTCACCACCGGTGAGGGCGGGATGCTCACGACGGACGACGCGAACCTCGCGGCCCGCGCCCGCCGCCTGCGCGAGCACTCGATGTCCGTCTCCGCGGCGGACCGGCACGGCAGCGTGCTCGCCGCACCGGAGCACTACGACGAGGTCGGCTTCAACTTCCGGATGACCGATCTGCAGGCGGCCCTCGGCCTCGTGCAGCTCGGCCGGCTGCCGGCACTGATCGAGCGCCGCCGGGCGCTCGCGGCCCGCTACGCGGCGGCCTTCGCCGACGTCCCGGGCCTGCGCACGGTGACCGACCCGGAGCACGGCACGAGCAACTTCCAGTCGTTCTGGATCGAGGTCGGCGACGACTACCCGCTCGAGCGCGACGGCCTGATGGCCGAGCTCGCCTCCCGCGACGTCTCCGCCCGCCGCGGCATCATGGCGGCCCACCGCCAGCCGCCGTACCGCGCCCACCCGAACGCGGACCGACTGCCCGTCACCGAGCGCCTGACCGACCGGACGCTGATCCTGCCGCTCTTCCACGCCCTCACCGAGCAGGACCAGGACCGGGTGATCGAGGCCGTTCTGGCCCCGTCGCGCCTGGCCCGCGAGCACGAGACGGCGGTCCTCCGTGCGTGATCTGATCCTGGTCGGCGCGAGCGGACTGGCGCGCGAGACCCTCGCCCTCCTCTCCGTGAGCGGCAGCCACCGCGTCATCGGCGTGGTCGACGACGGCGCCGCGCGCTGGGGCACCGAGATCTCGGGAGTCCCCGTGATCGGCGGCCTCGACGCGATCGCCGAGCACCCCCGCGCCGAGATCGCCGTCTGCGTCGGCCACGGCAGCGGCCGGGCGCGCATCGTCGACCGCCTCCGCGCGCTCGGCGTGCACGACCACCGCTACGCGCGGATCGTGCACCCGGCCATCCACGTGCCCGACGACTGCCGGATCGGCGCGGGGAGCATCCTGCTCGCCGGCGTCGTGCTGACCGCGGATGTGGCGATCGGCCGGCACGTGGTGGCGATGCCGAACGTGACCCTCACCCACGGCGACCGCATCGGCTCGTTCGCCACCCTCTGCGCCGGGGTCACCCTCGGCGGCGGGGTGCGGGTGGGCGAGGAGGCGTACCTGGGCATGGGTGCCTCCGTCCGCGAGCGCTCGCGGATCGGCCGCCGGGCGACGCTCGGCATGGGCGCGGTGCTGCTGCGCGATCAGCCGGCCGGCGAGACCTGGCTGGGCGTGCCCGCGGCTCCGCGGATCGAGCCCGACGCCGTCCGGCGCACGGACAGCACCCTCGAAGGAGCGTCCGCATGAGCGCCGTCCGCGGGCACCGGTCGCCGGTGCTCCCCCTCTCCGGCCCGGCGCCGCTCGTCTCGGTCGTGATCGCGGCCGTCGACGGCGCATCTCCCCTCGCCGCGCTGGCGAGCGTCCTCGCGCAGCGCGGCGTCCGGCTGGACGTCGTCGTCGTGACGGACGCGGATCCGGTCGTCGACGACGAGCGCGTGCGCGTGCTCGAGGTGCCCGCCGGCCTCGGCACGATCGCCGCCCGCAACGCCGGGCTCGCGCTCGTCCGCGGCGAGTCCGTGCTGGTGCTGCCGAGCACCGACGCGCTCACCGCCGGGGCGCTCGAGCGGGCGGCGGCCCTGCTGGCCGCGCACCCGTGGGTAGGCGCCGTGCACGGCGACGCCGAGATCTCGGTCCGGCCCGCGACCGCGGCCACCGGGCGCGTGGAGTGGACGCTGTGGAGCGGGGCCGACTGGATCGAGCGCACGAGCCGGCACGGCTCCGACCTCCTGGTCGACCACGCCGTGCTGGTCCGCCGCTCGATCGCCGACGCTCTCGGCGGCTACGCCGAGGACCTCCCCCGCACCGCCGACCTCGACTACGGGCTGCGGCTCGCGGCGCTCGGCGGGATCGGCCGCATCAGCGGCGTCGTCCAGACCCGCTGCCACCCGCAGCCGAGCAGCGACCCGCTGGCGGAGCTGCGCGAGCGCCGCGGCACGATCGAGCACTTCTTCACCAGCGCCGGGCACGACTCCTCCGGCCGCCGGGCGCAGGGCGGGGACCGCCGCGCGAACGCCGGCCGCGCCCTCGCCCACGAGGCGATGGGCCGGGCGCTGCGCAGCCGCGCCTCGGCACGCCCCGAGGATCAGGCCGAGGGCGCCCGCTTCGCCTCGATCGCCGCCGAGTGCTGGCCGGCGGTCGTCGACACGGCCGAGTGGCGGCGGTTCGTCCGCGCCGGCGAGCGCGCTCGGAAGCCGCTCTCGTGACCGCCGTCGAGTCCCCTCCGGTCTCCGCGGGCCGGAGCCGCATCGCATCGGCCCTGGGCTGGAGCGCGCTCAGCACGATCGCGCTCCGGCTCGGCAGCCTCGCCCTGGGCGTCGTGCTGGCCCGGCTGCTCGCGCCCGAGGCGTTCGGCGTCTACGCGCTCGCGCTCACCGTGCAGTCGGTGCTGATGGCGCTGTCCGACTTCGGACTCAGCACCGATCTGATCCGCTCGAGCGAGCCCGAGCGGCGCGCGCCGACCGTGGCCGTGCTCGGCCTGGTCCTCGGCGGGACTCTCGGCGCGGCGATGGCGGCCTCGGCGCCGATGATCGCCGCGGCGACGGGCTCGCCCGAGACGGCCGGCGTGCTGGCGGTCCTCGCGATCACCCTGCCGCTGGCCGGGGCAGGAGTGGTCCCCTACGCCGCGCTGCAGCGCCGCTTCGCTCAGCGGCCGCTCTTCCTGATCGCCGCCGTCGACTTCGTCGTCTCCACCGCGATCACCCTGGCGCTGCTCGCCGCCGGGACCGGGGTGCTGGCGCTCGCCGTCGCCCGCGTCGTCGCGCAGACCTGCACGATGGTGCTGCTCTTCGTCGCCGCCCGCGAGCGGCCGCGCCTGGGGTGGGACCGCGCGATCGCCCCCTCCGCGCTGCGCTTCGGCCTGCCGGTGGCGATCGCCAACCTGATCTCCTGGGGCGTGCTCGGCACCGACAAGGTGGTGATCGCCGGGCTGATCGAACCGGTGGCGCTGGGCTACTACGTCCTCGCGTTCAACATCTCGACCTGGCCGATGACCGCGGTGGGCCAGGTGGTCCGCTCCGTCGCTCTGCCCGCGTTCTCCCGGGCGCACGAGGACGGCCGCCCCCTGCCCGTCGCCGCGGCGACCGGGCTGACCTGGGCGCTCGCCGCTCCGCTCGGCGCGCTGCTCGCCGCCCTGGCCGCCCCGCTCGTGCACGTCGTCTACGGCGAGCGCTGGGCTCCCGCCGCGGCGGCGCTGGGGCTCCTCGGCGTCGTCGGCGCGCTGCGGGTGGTGGCCGATCTCTTCAGCTCGGCGGCACTCGCGAAGGGCGGCTCCGGCCGCGTCGCGATCGTGCAGGGCGTCTGGTTCGCGGCGCTCACGCTCGCGCTCGTCCCGGCGGTCCTGGGCGGCGGCTTCGTCGGCGCGGCCTGGGCGCAGATCGGGGTGGCCGCGCTCGTGGTCGGTCCCGTCTTCGCCTGGCTGCTGCGCTCGATCGACGTCGACCTGCGCGCCGTGGGCCGCTCCCTGCTGCCGCCGGCGCTCGCCGCGGCGGCCGCGGCCGGTGCCGCGCTGCTCGTCCCGATCGGCCTCGACGCCGTCGGCCTCGATGCCGACTGGCTCGCCCTCCTCGGGGGCGGCGCGACCGGCGGCGTCCTCTACCTCCTCCTCCTGCGGACCTGGCTGCTGCGCCGGGTCCGCGAGCTCACCTCCGACCGAAGGAACCCGTCATGACCACCGAGCCGATCGTCCCGCTCGCCGATCTGCACCTCCAGCACCTCGTCGTCGCCGACGTGATCCGGGAGGGCTTCGACCGCGTGCTCGCGGACTCGTCGTTCGTCCGCGGTCCGGACGTGTCCCGCTTCGAGGAGGAGTTCGCCGCGTACTGCGACGTGCGGCACACCGTCGGCGTCGGCAACGGGACGGACGCGCTCGAGCTCGCCCTCCTGGCGCTCGACCTCGCACCCGGCGACGAGGTGCTCGTCCCCGCGAACACCTTCGTGGCGACCGCCGAGGCCGTCGTGCGCGCCGGCGCCCGGCCGGTGTTCGTCGACTGCGACGACGACTACCTGATCGACGTCGACTCGGCCGCGGAGGCCGTCACTCCCCGCACCCGCGCGGTGATGGCCGTGCACCTCTACGGGCAGTGCGCCCCGGTGGAGCGGCTGTCCGCCGCTCTCGGCGAGGAGGTGCGGATCGTCGAGGACGCCGCGCAGGCCCAGGGCGCCCGGCGCTTCGGCGCCCGCGCAGGCTCGCTCGGCGCCATCGCCGGCACCAGCTTCTACCCGGGCAAGAACCTCGGCGCCTACGGCGACGCGGGCGGAGTGATGACCGACGACGACGAGCTCGCCGCGGCAGTCCGGCGCCTCGGCAACCACGGCGGCCTCAGCGCCTACCGGCACGACGTGGTCGGCACGAACTCGCGGCTCGACTCGCTGCAGGCGGTCGTGCTGAGCGCGAAGCTCGCGCACCTGGACGAGTGGAACCAGCAGCGCCGCGACGCCGCCGCCCGCTACGCCGAGCTCCTCGACGGCGTCGACGGGCTGGTCCTCCCCCGCACCGCGCCGGGCAACGAGCACGTGCACCACCTCTACGTCGTGCGCACCCCGGAGCGGGAGCGCCTGCGCGCCGCGCTCGCGGAGGCCGGCGTCGCGACCGGAGTGCACTACCCGACCCCGGTGCACCTGCTGGCCCCGTTCCTCCCCGCCTCCGGCCGCCCGCGCCCGCTGCCGCGCGCCGAGGCGTTCGCCGGGCAGCTGCTGACGCTGCCGCTGTTCCCCGGCATCACGGCGGCGCAGCAGGAGTACGTGGCGGAGTCGCTGATCGCCGCGCTGCGGAGCACGACCTCCGCCGCCCCGAGCCCGGCGGGGGTGCTGTCGTGACGACCGCCGTCGCCGCGGGGACCCGGCGCGGTCGCACGGTGCCGGTCGAGGACGTCGACACCTCCGACGCCACCGTCTCGGTCCTCATCCCGCTGCACGACTACGCGCAGTTCCTGCCCGCCGCCGCGGCGAGCGCCCTCGGCCAGACGGGCGTCCGCGTGCAGCTGGTGATCGTCGACGACCGCTCCACCGACGACTCGCTCGCGGTGGCCCGCTCGATCGCGGCCGGCGACGACCGCGTCCTGGTGCTGGCGAACCCGCGGAACCTCGGTCCCGTCGGCAGCGTGCTCGCCGCGCTGGCCGTGGCGACCGGCGAGTTCTCCTGGTATCTCGACGCCGACGACGTGATCGCTCCGGGCGCCCTGGCCCGCGCGGTCGCCGTCGCCCGCGCGCACCCGTCGGTCGGGCTGGTCTACGGCCACCCCGTGCACTTCCCGGACGGGTCGGTGCTGCCGACCGCGCGGACGACTCCGACGTCGTGGCTGCTCTGGTCCGGCGGCGACTGGCTGCACGAGCGCTGCCGCACCGGGCTCAACGTGATCACCTCGCCCGAGGTGCTCGTGCGCCGGTCCGTCCTCGACCGCGTCGGCTGGCCCCGGCCGCTGCCGCACACCTACGACATGGAGCTCTGGCTGCGCCTCTCGGCCGCGTCCGACGTCGCCTACATCCAGGGCGTCGACCAGGCCTGGCACCGCGAGCACGCGGGCAGCCGCTCGGACACCGTGACGCCGCTGCACGACCTGCGCGAGCGCCTGCTCGCCTTCGAGACCTTCTTCGCCGATCCCGGCGGACCGCTCGAGCGGCGCGACGAGCTCGAGCACCTCGCCCGGCGGGCCCTCGCCCGCGACGCCCTCGTCAAGGGCGCGCAGCGCTTCGACAGCGGCGGCGCCACCGCGGCGGACCTCGAGGAGCACCTCGGCTTCGCGCACCAGGTCTACGGCGACGCGGCCCGGCTGCCCGAGTGGGAGCGCCTGCAGTCGCGGCTGCTGAGCGCGCCGAGCGACCGCTTCTCCCCGCGCTTCCTGCTGGAGCGGGTGCTGCGGCGCCTGCGCACCGACCGGTCCTGGCGCCGCTGGCACCGCGAGGGGAGCTTCTGATGCGCGCCTCCCGCGTCCCCCGCGAGCTCGTCCGGCGCCTGCGGAGCACCGGCGGCCGCGATGTGCTGCAGCGCGCCGTCCGCTCGCTCGGCGACCGCGTCGGCGTCCGCGAGCTCGACATGCCGCTGCTCCCCGGCGACATCGCCGACTCCGGTCTCCTCGATCTGCCCGGCGCCCCGGTCCGCGCCGAGGGCCCCGCGTCGATCGGCTGGATCTGCACCCCGCCCGACCGCGGCTCCGGCGGCCACACCACCCTGTTCCGGATGGTGCAGGGCCTGGTCGCGCGCGGCCACCGCTGCACCCTCTTCCTCTACGACCGGCACGGGGCCGACTTCGAGACCCGCGCCGCGATCATCCGCGCCGGCTGGCCGTGGCTCGACGTGGACATCCGCAGCGCCGACGACGGCGTCACCGGCGTGGACGCGGCCGTCGCGACCTCCTGGGAGACCGCGCACGTGCTCGCCACCCGAGGAACGGCGCCGATGGCCCGGCTGTACTTCGTGCAGGACTACGAGCCGTTCTTCCACCCGCGCGGGACCCTCGCGGCCCTGGCGGAGGACAGCTACCGATTCGGCTTCCGCACGATCGCCCTCGGCGAGATGGTGCGCTCGCACCTCGACGCGCTCGGCGTCACGAGCGACCTCGCGCCGTTCGGCTGCGACACCACCACCTACACGCTGGACAACCCCGACGGCGAGCGCTCGGGCGTGGTGTTCTACGCCAAGCCCGCCGCCGACCGGCGCGGCTACCTGCTCGGCCGGCGGGCGCTCGCGCTCTTCCACGCCGAGCACCCCGAGGTGCCGATCCACGTCTACGGCACGGCGCCCGGAGTGTGGGACGTGCCGGTGATCGAGCACGGCACCCTCGCGCCGAGCGAGCTCGCCGCGCTCTACAACCGCTGCTCGGCCGGCATCGCCCTCTCCTTCACCAACATCTCGCTGGTGGCGGAGGAGCTGCTCGCCTGCGGCGCCGTCGCCGTGGTGAACGACGCCGTCGACGCCCGCGCGGACCTGCCGCACCCCGGCGCGAGCTGGGCCCGCCCGACTCCGGCGGGCATCGCGGAGGCGCTCGGCCGCGCGGTCGACGCCGCCCGTCCCGGCCGCGAGGTCGCCACCGGCGTCCGGCACGGCTGGGGCGTCGCCCAGGAGGTCGTCGAGCGCGTCGTCCTCGACGAGCTCGCCCGGACGACCCTCGCCGGCCCGGCACGCACCGCGGCCGCTGCCCCCGCCCCCGCACTCGTCCCCTCACTCGCCCCCGCTCGATCGGAGAGCTGACCCATGACCCTCGAAACCCACCGCCGGGTCGTCCTCGGCGGCAGCCCCGTCGATCTCGCCCGGCACGAGGAGGCGGTCCGCACCATCGCGGACCGCGCCGCCGCCCTGCACGACGCGCCGCTGGGCGTCCTCTCCGTGAACGTCGACCACGTCAACCACTTCGGCCACGGCGGACGCTGGCAGCACGTGCTCGAGCGTCGCGCCCTGCCGGTCGCCGAGGCGCCGACCCTCGTCCTGGTCCCCGTGGCCGAGGGCGAGACCGAGTGGACCGACGCGCCGCTGGACGTCCCGGCCCGCCCGGTCGAGTGGCTCTCGCTCATCGACGGCAGCCCGATCGCCAAGCAGGCCGAGCGCCTCACCGGCGTCTCCTGGCCGCGCCTGGCCGGCAGCGACCTGATCGGGCCGCTGCTGGACCGCGCCGCGACCGACGGCGTGCGCGTCGGCGTGCTCGGCGGCTCCGAGGTCGCGCAGTCGCGGTTGCGCGCCCGCCTGTCCGAGGAGCGGCCCGACCTGGTGATGGCCGGGCTCTGGTCGCCCTCCCGGGCCGAGCTCGCCGACCCCGCCGCCAACGCCGCGCTGGTCGAGTCGATCCGCGGCGCGCGGGTCGACCTGCTCATCGTCGGACTCGGCAAGCCCCGCCAGGAGCTCTGGATCGACGAGCACGGCCCGCGCACCGGCGCGCACGTGCTGCTGGCCTTCGGCGCGGCCGTCGACTTCCTCGGCGGCTCCGTCCGCCGAGCGCCGCAGTGGGTCGCCGACCGCGGCGTGGAGTGGCTCTGGCGCCTCGCCCTCGAGCCGCGCCGCCTCGCGCGCCGCTATCTCGTCGAGGGGCCGCTCGCCTACGCGAGCCTGCGCCGGCACAGCTCGACCACCCCGCAGCGCGGCCCCGTGCTCGGCAGGGCCGCGCAGCCCGCCGCGCCGTCCCCCGTGCTGCCCGTGGTCCTGCCCGGCGGAAGCGCCCGCTTCGTCGGAGCCGGCGAGCGCGCCGACGTCGCCGCCCTCGTCGTCAGCTACCGCTCGGCCGCGACGATGGAGCGCCTGCTGACGAGCCTGCGCGCGGAGGCCGCGACCGGCGTCCGGATCCGCGTGGTCGTCGTCGACAACGCCTCCGACGACGGCTCGCTCGCCCTCGCCTCGGCGCACTCCGACGTCGTCGCCGTCGACGCGGGGGCCAACGTCGGCTACGCCGCCGCGATCAACATCGCCCGGCGGCACGCGGGCGACGCGGGTGCGCTGCTGGTGCTGAACCCCGATCTGGTCGTGCTGCCCGGCGCCGTCTCGACGCTGCTGGCGCGGATGGACTCCTCCTCCGCGGGCATCGTGGTGCCGCTCCTGCTCGACGCCGCGGGCGCCCCGTCGCGCTCGCTCCGCCGCGAGCCGACCCGGCTGCGCGCCCTCGGCGACGCAATGCTCGGCGACAAGGTCCTCGACCGCCCCGCGTTCTCCAGCGAGACCGACAGCGACCCGGAGAGCTACCGGCACGCCCACCGGATCGACTGGGCCACCGGCGCCGCGATGCTGATCGACGCGCTGGTCGCCGCCCGCCTCGGCGACTGGGACGAGCGGTTCTTCCTCTACTCCGAGGAGACGGACTACTTCCGCCGCGCCCGCGACCTCGGCGCCGAGGCCTGGTTCGAGCCCGCCGCGCAGGTCGTGCACGACGGCGGCGGCTCCGGTTCCTCCACCGCCCTCGCCGCGCTGCTCGCCGTGAACCGGGTGCGCTACGTGCAGAAGTTCCACGGCGCGCTGTACTCGAGCACCTTCCGCCTCGTCGTGCTGGCGGCGGAGTCGGCCCGCAGCGCCCTCCCCGGCGCCCGAGGCCGCGAGCACCGGCACGCGGCCCTCGCGCTCGCGGTCGGCGCCCGGCTCGCCTCGCTCCCCTCCGGCGCGCTCGCCCGCCCGCTCGCCGCACCGCACCCGAGCGGCTCGGTCGTCGTCCCCGCGCACGACGAGGAGGCGGTGATCGCCCGCACCCTGGCGCCGCTGGCCGCCGCCGCTGCGAGCGGAGCCCTGGAGGTGATCGTCGTCTGCAACGCCTGCACCGACGCCACCGCCGAGATCGCGCGCGGCTTCGCCGGCGTCACCGTGGTCGAGATCGCCGAGGCGTCCAAGACCGCGGCCCTGAACGCGGGCGACGCGGTGGCCGCCACCTGGCCGCGCCTCTACCTCGACGCGGACGTCGGCGTCACGGCGGACGCGGTCTGGAACGTCTTCGACGCGGTCACCCGCGGCGGGCTGCTCGCCGCCCGGCCGACGGCGGTCTACGACGCGACCGGAGCCGACCCGCTGGTCCGCGCCTACTACCGCGCCCGCTCGCGCACGGCCTCGCTGCACACCGCGCTCTGGGGGGCCGGCGGCTACGCCGTCAGCGGCCCGGGACACGAGCGGATCGGGACATTCCCCGCGCTGATCGCCGACGACGAGTTCGTCGACGGCCGGTTCTCCGTCGCCGAGCGCGCCGTCGTCGCCACCGCCCCCGCGGTGGTGCAGGTGCCCCGGAGCGCGACCAGCCTGCTCGGCGTCCTGCGCCGCACCCAGCGCGGCAGCGCGCAGCTGGCGGCGGCGACCCCCGGCGGCGAGCGCCGCTCGTCCCGCACGGCCGTGCAGGTGCTGCGGGCCGCCCGGGGTCCGCTCGAGCTCGCCGACGCCGCCGTCTACCTCTGCTTCGCCCTCGCCAGCCGGCTGCCGGAGCGGCAGGCGGCGGGCTGGACCCGCGACGAGACCACCCGCCGGGCCTCCTCCGCGCAGTCGGGGGCCTGAGCCGTGGCCGTCATGATCGAGCGGACCGGACCACCGACGCTGCTGCGCCTGGTCGCCTACGCGCTGTTCCTCTTCCCCGCGGATCAGGTGCTCGCTCCCCTGGGCGCGTCCGGCTCGGTCGCGATGGTGCTCGCGCTGCTGCTCACCGGCGCGTGGGCGGCGTCGGCCCTGCTGGGGCTGCACGACCCGATCCCGATGCGCCACCCGGGGCGGGCCGCGCTCACCCTGCTGCTGCTCGTGAGCATCGCGTCCTACGTCCGCTACGCCGTCAACGACACCATCCCGCGCACCGGCGAGGGGCAGCTCAGCGCCGACCGCTGGCTGCTGCTGCTGCTCGCATCCGCCGGGATCGCCCTGGTCACCACCCAGAGCGTGCGCACCCTCGAGGACGCGCGGGTGCTGCTCGGCTCGCTCGTGAACGCGGCGTCGTTCTGCGCGATCGTGGCGATCATCCAGTTCACCACCCACGTCGACCCGGTCGAGTGGATCCGGAGCGTCATGGTCGGCTTCGTCGACAACGGCGGCAGCACGCCGTTCCAGGACCGGGACGGGCTCACCCGGGTGGCGGGCACCACCTTCCACCCGATCGAGCTCGCGGTCGTCTCGGCGATGCTCCTGCCGCTCGCCGTCTGGCGGCTGCTGTACGACCGGACGTCTCCGCGGTTCCTCCGCGCCGCCTCCTGCGTGCTGCTGGTCGTCGCCCTGGCGCTGACGGTCTCGCGGTCGGGGGTGCTCTCCCTGGTGGTGGGCGCAGTCGTCTGCGCGGTCTTCCTGCCCGCGTACGCGCGGAGGTGGGGCTACGTGATCGCGCCCGTCGCCGTCGCGGCGTTCTTCGTGACCACGCCGGGTCTGCTCGGCACTCTCACCGGCTCGATCGGCGCGGGCACCAGCGACTCCTCGATCACCAACCGCCTCGACAACTACCCGCGCGTGGCGGCCCTCGTCGCGCACCAGCCCCTGCTGGGCACCGGCCCGGGCACCTACCTCCCGGACAGCGCCCTGCTCATCCTCGACAACCAGTACCTCGGCGCCGCCATCACGCTCGGCCTCCTCGGCGCCGTCGCGGTGCTCGCCTACTTCGGCGTCCCGGCCCTCTTCGGGCTGATCGCCGCCCAGTTCGCCCGGGACCCGCGCCTGCGCGCCCTGACCGGGAGCGTCGCCGCCTCCGCGACGGTCGCCGCGGTCGCCTCCGCCACCTTCGACTCACTGGGCTTCCCGGTGTTCGCCCTGCTGTACCCGTTCGTGCTCGGCCTGTCCGGGAGCTGCTGGCTCCTGGTCCGCGCCGAGCTCGGACTCCCCTCCGCCCTGAGCACGGACGCCTCCGTCCCCGCCCGCGGCGCGATCGATCACGTCCCAGAAAGGCTGTCCTGATGGACCCCGTCTCCGTTCTCCGCACCCTCTGGCGCCACCGGCTCCTCGCCGGCGTCGTCCTCGTGCTCACCGTCGCCGCGATGGCCTACGTCCTCGTCCTCTCACCGCGCACCTACGCCTCGACCGCGACCTACGCGCTGGTCAATCCGAAGCTGCCCTCCACCGCGGAGCTGGAGGCCGACCCGGCCCTCGCCGCGCTGAACTCCGACAACCCGTACCTGCGCTCCTCGGACAACTCGCTCGCCGCCCAGGTGCTCGTCACCGTGATGAACAGCGACGACACCGCGGACGCGCTCGCCGCGCAGGGTCTCAGCACCCAGTTCGCGGTCGAGCGCTCGGCCTGGGCCGGCCAGGGGCTGCTGCTGAGCGTGACCGCCGACGCACCGACGGCCGACGGCTCGCTCGCCACGACGACGGCGCTCGGCGACCGGCTCGTCGACACGCTGCGCAGCATGCAGACGATCAACGGCGCGGACGACCGCTACCTCTTCACCGCGCTCGAGGTGCAGACGCCCGGCAAGGCCGTCGAGCAGATCTCGGACCGGCTCCGTGCGGTGATCATGGTCGCCGTCGGCGGCGTGGTGCTGCTCTTCGGCGCGATCTCGATCGCCCGCGCCGTCGACGGCCGGCGCGCCGGACGACGGGGCGCCGCGGCCGGCACCTCGACGGCGGCGGCACCGTCTCCGCGCCTCCCGATCGCCGCGCCGAGCGCGACGACCTCCGCGCACGACGCCCCGCCCGCCTTCCGCGCCGCCCCGCACGCCGGGCACAGCACCCCGCCCGCCCTGGTCCGGCACCGCGACCCCGTCCCCGAGCGGAGCGGGCTCACCCCGCACCGCAGCTGAGCGGGCCGCGGCGCCGGACGCCGTGCGGGCCGGGCCCGGTGCGGGGCAGGCGCGGACCTCAGACCCGGCTCAGCACCCCGTCGCGCTCGACGTACTCCTCGCCGGTCTCCGGGCAGCGCCAGAGAGCGCCGTCCGCACCGTCTCCGGCCGCCTCGAGTCGCGCACCGGCCCGCCCGACCCAGCCGACCCGCCGGGCGGGCACGCCGACCACGAGGGCGAAGGGCGGCACGTCGGCTGCCACCACGGCGCCGGCCGCGACCATCGCCCAGGCACCGATGCGCACCGGAGCGACGCAGACGGCCCGGGCGCCGATCGCCGCGCCCTCCTCCACCACGACCCCGACGGCGTGCCAGTCGTCCGCCGACTTCAGCGCCCCGTCCGGAGTGACGGCGCGGGGCCGCAGGTCGTTCGTGAACACCACGGCGGGGCCGACGAACACCCCGTCGCCGAGCACGGCCGGCTCGTAGACGAGCGCGTGGTTCTGGATCTTGCAGCGGTCGCCGACCACGACGCCGGGGCCGAGGTAGGCGCCCCGGCCGATCACGCAGTCCCGGCCCACCCGGGCCCGCTCGCGCACCTGGGCCAGGTGCCAGACCAGCGTCCCGTCGCCGACCTCGGCGCGCGGATCGACGTCCGCCGACGCCTCGACGCGCGCCGGCCGCAGCGAGCGCCCGAAGCAGACCGAGTGCTCCGAGCCGAGGTAGGAGCCGAACAGCGGGATCGGCGCGTAGCCCTGCCGGGTGTAGAACCGGATCGCGTCCGGCTGCAGCGTGCCCGTCTCCAGCACCAGGCGGACCGCCCCGCGCTCGCGGGCCCTGTCCTCCAGCGCGGCGAGCACGGCCGCGGCGACTCCGGAGCCGCGGGCGGACCGGTCGACGAACATCCGCTTCACCTCGACGACGTCCGGCCCGAGCACCGAGTCCGGCAGCGGGCGCAGCCCGCCGCAGGCCATGGCGGCGCCGCCCTCGTCGACGGCGACGAGGAACACCGGCACGTCCTCGGCGGACGGCGGCGTCCCCGGCTCGTGGTCGTCCGAGCCGTAGCGCTCGTCCAGCTCGACCCGCTGCGCCGACCGCAGGCTCTCGGCCCGGGGGTCCGCCCACTCGACCTCGACGATGCTCCAGCCCATGGCTCCTCCTCCGGCGACCGCGCGGCGAGCCCGCTCGACGGGTCCATCCTGCCCTGCGCCGCGGTCCCGCACCCGGCGGCGACCGGGCGGGACGGCGCTCCCGGTCCCGCCGCCCGGCCGCACTGCTCCGCGCCGCCGTCCTAGAATCAGCGCATGCCCGACGACTCCGCCCCTCTTCCCGCGCCCGGCTGGTACCCGCACCCCGCCGACCTCGGTGCCGAGCTCTACTGGGACGGAGCGGCCTGGACGGATCGCTCGCGCCCCGCCGTGCCGCCCGCTCCCGCCTACGGGACGCCCGAGCCCGAGCAGCCCGCCACCCCCGGCTACGGAGCCGCGCCCGGGTACGGGGCCGCCCCCGGCTACGGAGCCGCCCCGCAGTACCCGGTCGCCCCGGGCTCCGGACCGGCCCCCGGCTACGGCCCGGCCGCCGGCTACGGCGCCGCCCCCGCACGCCGCAACTCCCTCGCGATCGCGAGCCTCGTCCTCGGCATCGCCAGCATCCTGATCAACCCGCTGCTCGTCCCGTCGATCCTCGCGATCGTCTTCGGCGTCCGCGGCCGGGCCGCCTCCGCGCAGCTCGGCGGCCGCGGCTTCGCCACCGCGGGCCTGATCACCGGTGTCATCGGCGTCGTCTTCGGAGTGCTGTCCTTCCTGGCACGCGCCGCCGGGCTCTCCAGCTGACAGGCGTGACGAGGCGGAGCGCCCCCTGGCTCTTCGTCGTCGCCGTGGCCCTGGTCGCGCTGGTCCTCCGCGGCCCGATCGTGGCCGTGGCTCCCGTCATCGACGCGATCCGCGACGACCTCGCGCTCTCCTC
The DNA here is from genome assembly GCF_022815545.1 of Rathayibacter sp. VKM Ac-2928. Taxonomy (NCBI): domain Bacteria; kingdom Bacillati; phylum Actinomycetota; class Actinomycetes; order Micrococcales; family Microbacteriaceae; genus Rathayibacter; species Rathayibacter sp. VKM Ac-2928. Next base: position 179,926 of record NZ_JALGRU010000004.1, on the reverse strand, counting down.
CGGCCAGGCGGGCGTCCTCACCAGCATCCCGGTGCTCTGCTTCGCCCTGGCCACGCCGCTGGCCCTGCTCGTGATCCGCCGGGTCGGGCCGGACGCCGCGGTGACCGTCACCGTGCTCGGCGTCGCCCTCGGCACGATCCTGCGCTCGGCCGGCGACGTGGTCTCCGTCGTCGCCGGCACGATCCTCATCGGCGTCTTCATCACCATCGGCAACGTCGTGGTCCCCGTCGTCATCCGCCGCGACGTCGCACCCGAGCGCGTCGACCTCACGACCGGCGTCTACACCGCCGCGCTCAACATCGGCTCGACCATCACCTCGCTCGGCACCGCGCCGCTCGCCCTCGTCCTCGGCTGGCGCGGTGCCCTGCTCGCCTGGCTGGTGCTCAACGTCCTGGCCGTCGCCGGCTGGCTGCTCGCCCGCGGACCCGCCCGGGCCCTCCGCCCCGCCCCGCGCCCGCCGGCCGCGCGCGGACCGCAGGAGCCGGCGCCCCGGATCTGGCGCAGCGCCACCGTGCTCGCGCTCGCGGTCTGCTTCGCCAGCCAGGCCTTCTCCTACTACGGCGTCACCGCCTGGCTGCCCTCGCTCCTGGTCGACCGCAACGGCTTCTCGATCGAGGCGGCCGGAGCGAGCTCCTCCGTCTTCCAGATCGCCGCGATCATCGGCGCGATCGGCGTCCCGCTGGTGGTGCGCCGGCTCCGCCCGCTCGGCAGCATCGTCCTGATCGGCGTGCTCTGGTGCACCGTCCCGCTCGGCCTGCTGCTCGCCCCGCAGCTCTGGGCGCTCTGGTGCCTGCTCGGCGGCGCGGCGCAGGGCGGCGGCATCACCGTCGTCTTCGTCCTGCTCGTGCGCCTCTCCCGCTCCGACCGGCACGCCTCGCGGCTCTCCGCCACCGTGCAGGGCCTCGGCTACGCCGTCGCGGCCACCGCCCCGACCGTGGTCGGCCTCGCGCACGACCTCAGCGGCGGCTGGGACGCCCCGCTGCTGATCGTGCTCACCGCGACCTGCTCCTTCCTGGCCTTCGGGATCCTCGCCGCGAGCCGTCAGGGCCGCAGCGTCTGAGGCACCGGCTGAGGCGCCGTCGCGGGAGCACGGCCCGCGGCCACCCGGTCGACGGCGCTGTCTGAGAGCGCTCCCCTCCCGGATCGGGCGGCGCGGCGTCAAGGGGCCACCGTTCTCCCGCGCGGGGCAATAGCGTGGCGGCATGGCCGAGAAGAGCACGACCCGCGAGAAGACCGCGCCCGAGCCCGACGACGCGCGCAAGCCGGACGACGTCACCGACATCACCAAGCGCTCCTGGTTCTACGTCCTGAAGAAGACCGGACGCGAGTTCGGCGCCGACCAGTGCACCGACCTCGCCGCCGCCCTCACCTACTACGCCGTGCTGGCGCTGTTCCCGGCGCTGCTCGCCATCGTCTCCGTCCTCGGCCTCTTCGGCCAGGCGCAGGCGACCACGCAGACCGTGCTCGACCTGGTCGGCAACCTGGCCTCCGCCGAGGTCGTCGACCTGCTGCGCGACCCGATCCAGTCGCTGGTCAACTCGCCGGCCGCCGGCGTCGCCTTCGTCACCGGTCTCGTCGGCGCGCTCTGGTCCGCCTCCGGCTACGTCGGCGCCTTCGGCCGCGCGATGAACCGCGTCTACGAGATCGACGAGGGCCGCCCGTTCTGGAAGCTGCGCCCGACCATGCTCGGCGTCACCGTCGTCACCGTGATCCTCATCGTCGTCGCCGCGCTCATCCTGGTGCTGAGCGGCCCGGTCGCCACCGCCGTCGGCGACGTCGTCGGTCTCGGCCCCGCCGCGCTGTCGGTCTGGAACATCGCCAAGTGGCCGGTGCTGGTGATCATCGCGGTGCTGACCATCGCGATCCTCTACTACTGGGCGCCGAACATCCGCCAGCCGAAGTTCCGCTGGATCAGCGTCGGCTCGATCCTCGCCCTCGCCATCTGGCTGCTCGCCTCCGTCGGCTTCGCCTTCTACGTCGCCAACTTCTCCAACTACAACAAGACCTACGGCTCGCTCGGTGGCGTGATCGTCTTCCTGCTCTGGATCTGGATCACCAACATCGCCCTGCTCTTCGGCGCCGAGTTCGACGCCGAGCTCGAGCGCGGCCGCGAGCTCCAGGCCGGCATCGAGGCGGAGGAGACCATCCAGCTCCCCCCGCGCGACACCGCCGCGAGCGACAAGAAGGCCGCGGTCCACGAGAAGGACGTGCGCGACGGCCGCTGGCTGCGCCTCTCCAGCGAGAACCGCGGCCAGAAGGGCCCCTCGCAGGACGACGAGGCCGCGAAGGACTCCGAGAAGGCGGCCGCGAAAGACTGAGACACCCGCGGACATGCTGGTCGAGCAACCGCAGCAGGTGGCGCCACGAGCTCATGCCGGTCGAGCAGCCCCGCAGGGGCGTATCGAGACCCACCGCACTCAGCACACCAGCTCCGCGGACTCCTGATCCGACGCCGGCGGATCTCGATACGCCCGCTCAGCGGGCTGCCCGATCAGCATGGCCGAGCTCCCGAGTCGCACTCGGTTCAGGACTCGAGCCGCCACAGCTCCCGGTAGTACTGCGCCCGCTCCTCGTCCGGCTCGATCCCGTACTCGCGGAGCAGCAGCGGCCCCCAGCCCTCGCCGTAGTTCCAGCCGAGGCTGACCGCCGCGACCGCGAGATCCGCCCAGCGATCGCCCACGCCGAGATCGCCCACGTCGACGGAGGCGCACCAGCGGCCGTCGCTGCCGATCAGAGTGTTCGGCGCGCAGGCGTCCCCGTGCACGACGACGGGCTCGTCCAGCGCCGGAGCCGCACCGAGCGCCGCGGGGCGCCGATCGAACCACGAGTCGCCGCGCAGCGCCGCGGGTACGTCGGCCACCGGCAGCGCGTGCACCGCCCGCAGTGCCGCCGCGATCGCCCGCACCGCCTCCTCCGGCCGCGCGATCCACGCCGGAGCGACCGCGCTCGCGCCATCGAGCGGCGCCGTCAGCAGCCACTGCGCCTCGGCGTCCTCCCCGCGCTCGAGGATCCGCGGCACCGGATGCCGTCCGGCGAGCCACTCCAGCCGCACCGCCTCCCGCCCGAGGTCGACGCCGCTCGCCCGCGGGTTCCACTTCAGGTAGCCGTCCCGCACCCGGAAGGTCAGCCCGTCCAGCTGGTTCCGCCACACCAGCTCCGGCGCGACTCCCCCGTTGAGCGCGATCGCCACCTCGGGCACCCGCACCCCGACCATCGACGTCTGCCTGCTCAGATCCGGCCCGCTCATGCCCCCACCCTCCCGCGAGATGCCACTTGTGCACGCAATCCTCGGCGTGTCGTGTGCACAAGTGGCATCTCGCGGGAGGGGTCAGCGCAGGTAGCGGAGGAGGAGGGTGTCGCCGGCAGCCAGCACGTGGGCCAGGCGCATCTCGCGCGGAGTCGCAGCGCCGCGGGCGATGCGGCCGGCGTCGCCCGACTCGAGGGACGGGCTGATCGTCAGGCACAGCTCGTCGACGGCGTCCGCGGCCAGCAGTGTGCCGAGGAGGCCCGGACCGCCCTCGCAGTGGATCCGGCCGAGCCCGCGCTCGACGAGCGCCGCGCGCATCCGTCCCGCGTCCAGCGCGTCCTCGCCGCAGACCAGCACGTCGGCCACCTCCGCCAGCTCCGCGCGCCGCCGCTCCGGCGACGCCCCGGTCGTCACGACGATCGGCCGCACCGGCGCCTCCGTGAAGATCCGCGACCCGGGATCGAGGTCCAGCGACCCCGACACGATCGCGAACACCGGGTGCGGAGGCAGCCCCGCCGCCGTCCGCGCCGCCGCGGCCTCGTCGCCGAGCACCATCGGCCCGTAGCCCTCGGTCCGCACTGTGCCCGCCGCGACGAGCACCACGTCGGCCAGACGCCGCAGCAGGTCGAAGACCCGCAGATCCGCCTCCCCGCCCAGCGCCCCCGAGACCCCCTCGCGGGTCACCGCGCCGTCGATACTCGAGACGAAGTTCACCCGCAGCCACGCGTCACCGGCGCCGTCCGCGTAGGCCGCGAGCAGCTGCTCGTCGTCGAGGTCCTGGGCGGGCGCCGGCCGGAGCCGGTCGATCGCCGCGCTCACGCGCGGTCCGCCGTCTCGCCGGCCGCGACGTTGTGCCGCAGATACGCCGGCGCCCGCCAGCCGAGCACCGCCTCCGTCAGCCGCACCGCGTCCACCGCCTGCCGCACGTCGTGCATCCGCACGATCCGCGCGCCGTTCAGGATGCAGATCACCGCCGCCGCCAGCGATCCCTCCAGCCGCTCGCCCTGCGGCCGGTCCAGGGTCTCGCCGATGAAGTCCTTGTTCGACACCGCCGCGAGCACCGGCAGCCCGAGCACCGCCAGCTCCCCCAGCCGCCGCGTCAGCTCCAGCGTGTGCAGCGTGTTCTTGTTGAGGTCGTGCCCCGGATCGACGATCAGCCGGTCGTCGGGGATCCCCGCGGCCCGCGCACGGTCCACCCGGACGCGCAGGTGCTCGATCACCTCGGCCACGACGTCGTCGTACTGCGGCGCCGTGGGCTCGCTGCGCGGCGCACCGACGCTGTGGGTGACGACGAGCTGGGCGGAGGAGCCCGCGAGCACCGCGAGCATCCCGGGATCGTGCAGCCCGCTGGTGTCATTGACGACGGAGGCGCCCTCGGCGATGCTCGCCCGGGCCACCTCGGCGCGGGTCGTGTCGACGGAGATCACCACGTCGCTGCGCCCGTGGATGGCCGCGACCACCGGCACCACCCGGTCCAGCTCCTCCTGCAGCGAGACGGCGGGCCCGCGGCCGAACGGCACTCCGCCGATGTCGACCCAGTCGGCGCCCTGCTCGGCGGCCCGCACCGCGGCGTCGACGGCCCGGTCGAGCGCGAAGGTGGAGCCCTTGTCGTAGAAGGAGTCCGGCGTGCGGTTCACGACCGCCATCACCGCGACCTCCCGCTCGAAGTCGAACCCGCGTCCGCCGATCGTGCGCCTCATCGTCCGTCGTCCCTCCGGCTGCCCGCGCCGAGCGAGCGTCGGCGCGCTCACCCTAGACGAGCCGCATCGGCGAGGGCTGCGGCGGCAGCAGCGGCGGCGTCGCGGCGTCCTCGAGCAGCACCTGGAAGAGCAGGTGGTCCTGCCACTCCCCCGCGATCCGCAGGTAGCGCCGGGCCACTCCGATCCGCTCGAAGCCGTTGCGCTCGAGCACCGTCTGCGAGCCGACGTTGTGCAGCAGCGTGCCCGCCTGCACCCGGTGCAGCCGCAGCTCGTCGCGGGCGAGGCCGAGGGTCGCGCCGACCGCGCGGGTCATCACCCCGCGGCCCTCCAGCTCGCCGTCGACCCAGTAGCCGAGGTCCGCGCTGTCGAAGGCGCCGCGCACCACGTTCGAGAGCGTCACCCGCCCGACGAGCTCGTCGCCGCGCTCGAGCACCAGCGGGAGCAGCGCACCGGACCGGTGCCCGTGCAGCGCGTCGGCGATCGCGTCGGTCTGCCCGCCGGCCTCGAAGAACCGCGCCGACCGCAGCGGCTCCCAGGGCGCGAGGCGGCGCCGGTTGCGGCGGTACGCCTCGGCGAGCGCGGGACCGTCCTCGCGGACGATCAGGCGGAGGACGGTGCCGTGACCGACGGCGATCGAGGCTGACACCCTGCGAGGCTAGACCGATCCGGTCCGTTAACGCACGAACCCCCGGCCGGGGCCGGGGGTGTCGTCGTGGTGGGCGATACTGGGATCGAACCAGTGACCTCTTCCGTGTCAGGGAAGCGCGCTACCGCTGCGCCAATCGCCCGCTGCCCCCGGAGGAGCGCCTCGCTCGGTGAACGATCGAGGTGGATACGGGATTCGAACCCGTGTATACGGCTTTGCAGGCCGCTGCCTCGCCTCTCGGCCAATCCACCGTGTACGGGATTCGGTGTCGGCGGCCCCTCGGAGCGTGAGCTCCCGGGGCCTACCAGGTGAAACACCGGCCCGAGGGCCGGTTCTTCGAGCGGATGACGAGATTCGAACTCGCGACCCTCACCTTGGCAAGGTGATGCGCTACCACTGCGCCACATCCGCATGATGTGTTGGATTCCTGTCTTGCTGCCGATTGCTGGTCTTGCCTGTCTCCCCGGCGCTTTCGCTGCCCGGCTCGACCTAGAAGACTGTATCCGAACGCCGCGCGAACTTCCAAATCGACGGCGCCCCGATTCATGCACCGCGACGCCGGACCCGCGTCGTTCCGCGCGAAACCGGCCCGCAACCCGCTGTTCACCCGGGCGTGGCGCGCCGTTCCCGGTGCATCGGAGCGCCGCGGATCCGCTACGATCGTTTCTCGGGTCGTCCACAAGACGGCCGTCAGGGCGATTGGCGCAGTTGGTAGCGCGCTTCCTTCACACGGAAGAGGTCATCGGTTCGAGTCCGGTATCGCCCACCACACTCCTCCCTCCACCTTCCGCATCTCCACCCGCGCATCTCCACACCACCCGCGCATCTCCACACCGCGGAGGCACTCTCGTGATGGGTCGCTCCCACGCCGTCTCCGGCGCGCTCGCCTGGTCCGTCGTCACGACCGTCCCGGCCCTCGCCGCGCCGCTCGGCCTCGCCGGCCTGCCGCTCGACCTGCGGCTCGTCGGTCTCGGCGTCGCCGCCGGCTGGGCACTCGTCCCGGACGCCGATCACGCCCGGGCGACGATCTCGCGCTCGGCACCCGGCGCGTCCCTCCTCACCGCGACCGCCGGCCGCATCAGCGGCGGCCACCGGCACGGGATGCACTCCCTGCTCGCCGTGGCCGTCGTCTGGTACCTGATCCCGCTCCTGGTCGCCCTGCGCTTCCCCGTGCCGCTCGTCGGCCCGGTCTCGCTGGCCGCCGTGCTCACCCTGCCGGCGATCGCCTTCGCCGCGAAGGCGGTCAGGGCGGCGCCCTCCTGGCCGATCGCCTGGGCCGGTGCGCTCGTCGTGACCGTGCTCCTGGTCACCCTCGCCGACGGCACCTGGGCCTGGCTGCAGGTCGCCGCGACCCTCGGCTACCTCGTGCACGTCGCCGGCGACGCCCTCACCACCGAGGGGATCAACTGGCTCTGGCCGCTGCGGATCCGCTCCCCGCGCTGGGTGCGCCGCACGCCCGTGCTGAGGCGGCTCTGGACGTCCGGCGGCTACGCCGCGATCCCCGTCCTCGGCTCGGCCGGCTCCTGGCGCGAGACGATCCTCTACTGGCTGATGTCGGCCGCCACGATCGTGCTGACGGCCTGGCTGCTCGCGGAGGAGCTCCTCTGATCCGGGCGGAAGCTCTTAGTACACCGCGCCCGGGTTCATGATCCCCAGCGGATCGAACACCGCCTTGATCCCGCGCTGCAGCGCCATGGAGTCCTCGCCGAGCTCCTCCGCGAGCCAGCGGCGCTTCAGCAGCCCCACCCCGTGCTCCCCGGTGAGGGTGCCGCCGAGCGCGAGCGCCGTGCGGAACAGCTCGCCCGCCGCCGCCCAGACCTCCTCGCCGACCCCGTCGGACCCGGCTGGCACGACGAAGTTCGGGTGCAGGTTGCCGTCGCCCGCGTGGGCCACGGTCGGGATGCTCAGCCCGGTGCGCTCCTCGATCCCGCGGATCGCGGCGAACATCGCGGGCAGCGCCGAGCGCGGCACGCAGACGTCCTCGATCAGCACCTCGCCCTCGGCCTCGAGCGCGGGATGGAAGGCCCGCCGCACCGCGAGCAGCGCCTCGCCCGCCACCGGGTCGTCCGTCGACTCGGCGTCCCCGCCGGCCCCGGTGACGATCGCGAGGATCCGGCGCGCCTCGTCCTCCGCTCCCCCGCCGTCCGTCTGCACGAGCAGGTAGGCGGCGCCGCGGTCGAGCTGTGCGCCCGTGTAGCGGCCGATCGCGGCGAGCGCCCCCTCGTCCATCAGCTCCATCACCGCCGGTCGCAGCCGGGCCGCCGTGATCGCTGCCGAGGCGGCCGCGGCCGCGACGACACTCGGGAAGTACGCGCCGATCGTCACGACGCGGCCCGCGGGGATCGGCCGGAGCTTCACCGTCGCCTCGACGATCACCCCGAGTGTCCCCTCCGAGCCGGTGAGCAGCGCCGTGAGGTCGTAGCCGGCGACGCCCTTCACGCTGCGCCGCCCGGTCCGCACCAGGCGCCCGTCGGCCAGCACGACGGCCAGACCGAGCACCGCCTCGCGGGTGACCCCGTACTTCGCGCAGAGCAGCCCGCCCGCGTTGGTGGCGATGTTGCCGCCGATGCTCGAGATCGCCTTGCTCGCCGGGTCGGGCGAGAAGATCAGCCCGTCCGCGGCGACCGCGTCGGACAGCGCCTGATTGAGCACGCCCGGCTCGACCACCGCGAGCTCGTCCTCGAGCGAGATCTCCAGGATGCGGTCCATGGCCGCCGTCGAGAGCACGATCGCGCCGTCGCGCCCGACGGCCCCCGCGGCGAGCCCCGTCCCCGCACCGCGCGGGACGACCGGCACCCGGTGCTCGGTGGCGAGCCGGAGCGTCGCCTGCACGTCGGCGACCGAGCGCGCGCGGACCAGCGCGAGCGCGCGTCCGCCGGCGGTCCACCCCGACTTGTCGGTGTGCGCGGACTCGAAGTCCGGCCCCTCGGTCGTCACCGCGTCGCCGAGCTCCTCGCGCAGCCTCCGGAGGACGAGCGCACCGCCGACGGCCTCGGCACCGGTTCCGGTGTGAACGGTCTCGGCGGCGCTGGTCTCGGTACGGCTGGTCTCGGTGCTGCTCATGCGGGTCACTCCGGGCGGATCGCGGGTCGGCCCCTCGATCCTTCCACGGCGGCCCGGGCAGGCGGCAGGATGGGCGGATGAGCGGAGCGCGGCGATGACGGGACCCACGAGCGCGGGGATCCTCCTGCACCGGCTGCGCGGCGGCGAGCGCGAGGTGTTCCTCGGCCGGATGGGCGGCCCACTGTGGACCCGCCGCCCGCGGGCCTGGTCGATCCCCAAGGGCCTGCACACGCCCGAGGAGGCACCGCTCGACGCCGCTCGGCGCGAGTTCGAGGAGGAGATCGGCGTCGCCGCCCCGGACCTCGACTACGCGCTCCTCGGCGCCTACCGCCAGCGCTCCGGGAAGACCGTCACCGTCTTCGCCGCCGAGTGCGCCGCCGACATCGCCTTCGTCGCCAGCAACACCTTCGAGCTCGAGTGGCCGCGCGGCTCCGGAGTGATCCGCGCCTACCCGGAGATCGAGCGTGCGGAGTGGCTGCCGCTCGATCGCGCCCGCGAGGAGATCACCGCCGGGCAGGTGCCCGCGCTCGACGATCTCGAGCGGGCCCTGACCGCGACGGACCGACCGGCGGCCGAGCGCTCGGGAGCGCAGGACTCGGCTCAGTAGTCGAGGACGTCCAAAGGGATCGCCAGGTCGTCGTCGGTCGCCATCGGCACGGGCCGGCCGAGTCGGCGGGCGCGGTCGGCCAGCTCCGCGACCAGCGCCTCGTCGACGATCTCCGCGGCGTCCTCGGGCTCGTCCTCGACGAGCATCTGGCTCGACGGTCCGAGCAGCAGCCGGGCCGTCAGCACGCCGCCCCCGCGCCGGACGGGGATCTCCACCGTGGCCGCGGTCGCCGTCGAGGCGAGCATCCGGGCGTACTCGAGCACCGCGTCCGCGATGTCGTCCCCGGTGAGGACGCTCCCCTCGGCGTAGTGGATGCGTCGCACGGCGGACTCCTTCAGTCGGCGGAGCGGCCGGCTGCAGGAGAGCCCGGCCGGCTCCCTCCCCAGGGTGGCACGCGCTCCCCGGCGCGCAGGCGGATCGGCGGACATCCGCCGGGGGCTTTACTTCCCGGCACCGCCCCCGCCGTGCCCGCGGTCGTCGGCCGCCGAGTAGACCCGCAGCGCCAGTGGCACGATCCGGACCCTCGCCTCGTGGAACCCGTCCGGCTCGCCGTCGAACACCTCGCTCTCGCCGTCGTGCGCCCACTCCGGGTCCACGCCGGCCGGTCGCCGCGCGCCGACCACGACGCCCGCGGTGCTGGCCGACTCGACCACCGGCGCGCGCCAGCCGGGCACCCGCCCGACCACCGGCGTCGCGCCCCGCCCGAGCGCCAGCGACACCGCGCCGCGGGTCCGGGGCGTCCGTCCCGAGTGCAGCACGCGGATGTCGAGCTGCCCGTCGTCCAGGCGCCGGCGGGCGAGCGGCGTCGCGGTGCGCGGGTGCTCCCGGTTCACTCCGACGAAGTACGACCAGACCAGCTCCGTCCGCCCGTCGCGCCGCAGCTCGAACGGGTCGGTCGAGCGCACCACCTCGAAGGCGGCGAGGACCGCGGCGAGCGGCTTGCCGATCACCTTCTCGCGCTTCTCCCGCGCGGCCACGAACTCCGGGTACAGCCCGATCGAGACGGTGTTCAGCACCGTGACCGGCTCGGCGTCCCCGGCCGTCACCTCGGCCACATCGACGTCGCGGCGCTCGCCGTGCGCCGCCGCGTCGAGCGCGTCCTGGATCGTCACCAGGCCCAGCGCCTTGGCGAAGTGGTTCATCGTCCCGCCCGGCAGCACCAGGAGCGTCATCCCCTCGGCCCGCGCGAGCCCCGCGCCGACCGCCATCGTCCCGTCGCCGCCGTAGACGCCCAGCACCTCGGGCGGAGCGTCGCCGGCGCGCGCCGAGCGCACCACGTCGCCGAGGTCCTCGCCCTCGGCCAGCCGGTGCACCCGCGCCGCGGGAAAGCGCTGCAGGAGGAGCGGCTCCGGATCCGGCCGGTGCGAGTCGCGCCCGGCGCTCGGGTTGAGCACCACCAGCAGGCCGGCACCGTCGCCGAGCGGACGCACGTCGACCGGCGGCCGGCTCGTCCGCTCCGAGACGGGGACGTGCCGCGGGCGCGCCGGCACCAGCACCTTCCCGAGGCCCGCGACGGCCGCGCCGAGCGCCGCTCCGCCGACCACGTCGGAGAGCCAGTGCACCCCGACGTGCAGGCGCGAGAAGGCGACGGCCGCGGCGAGCGGCGCGACGGCGAGTCCCACCCGCGGGTTCTCGAGCGCGACCCCGGCGGCGAAGGCGGCGGCACTCGCCGCGTGGCCGGAGGGGAAGCTCGGCGAGGTGGGCACGCGGGCGAGCCGCCGCCCCACCGGCACATCCACCACGAGCGGCCGGACCCCGCCGAAGAGCTGCTTGCCGACGAGGTTCGCCGCGGCGCTCGCCGCCGCCAGCGACGCCGCTCCCCGCGCCGCCTCGCGGGGCCGGCCGGCCAGGAGCAGCAGCGCCCCGAGCCCGAACCAGAGCACCCCGTGATCGGCGGCGCGCGAGAGCCCGACCAGCGCTCCGTCCACGAGCGGCACCGGACGGCGCGCGTTGAGCTTCCGGGCGGCGCGGGCATCGGCCCGGCGCACGGCGCGCGGCACCGCGAGGACGCGCCGGAGCAGGACGGACGGGGGTCGGGTTCCGCGCAGAGGCATGCCTCCAGGGTAGGAGGCGCCTTCCGCGACTCCCTGAGCCCTGGGCGGCTAGACCTCGCCGAAGCCCGACTCGACCAGGTCGGCGAGCCGCCCCACGGCCTCCTCCGCCTCGGCGCCGGTCGCCGAGATCGCGACCTCGTCGCCGCGGTCGAGCCCGAGCGACATCACGCCGAGCAGGCTCGTCGCGTCCTTGCCGTTCACGTCGATCCGCGCGTCGAAGCGGGTGGCGAGGGTGACGAAGTCGGCGGCCGGCCGGGCGTGCAGCCCGTTCGGGTTGATCAGCCGCACCGTCCGCCGCACGCTCGCCGACTCGGCGGGGGCCGCGGGCGACTCGGCGAGCAGCGCGCCCCGCGCCGACTCCGCCGCCGCGAGCACGTCCGCCAGCGCGGCACCGGTGCCCGCCGCCACGGCCGCCGCCACGGCACCCTCCACGAGCGGCGCGTCCGCGATCCGGACCCGCTCCCGCGCCTCGTCGTCCAGGAACTCCACCGCGGTCTCCGCGGTCATGATCGCCGAGCCGAGGTCGCAGAGCACTACGGCGCCCTCGCCGGAGTCGGCCTCGGCCAGCGCCGCGGTGATCCGCTCGAAGCTCGTCCCGATCCCGCCGTCGTCCGTGCCGCCCGCGGCGATCAGCGCGACGTCGGGCGCCATCTGCGCCGCCAAATCCACGAGTCCCTCGGCCAGTCGCGCGCTGTGCGAGACGAGGACGAGCCCGACGCTCACGCCGCCGCCTCGGCCGCGGCGCGCAGCAGCAGGACGCTCGACACGCTGCCCGGATCGCGGTGCCCGACGGCCCGCTCGCCCAGGTAGCTCGCCCGGCCCTTCCGTGCGACGAGCGGGTCGGTCGACTCCGCTCCGCCCTGTGCCGCGTCCGCTGCCGCGGCGAGCACGGCGGCCGCCGAGGAGCCGTCGGCCGAGGCGGCCTGCGCGGCCTCGACCGCCGGCGTCCACGCGTCCACCATCGTCTTGTCGCCGACCTCGGCCTTGCCGCGCAGCACGATCCCGTCGCGCGCCGCCGCGAGCAGGGCCGCGACCGCGGCACCGTCGAGCGACTCCTGCCCGGTGACCGCGCCGGACGCCTTGAGGAACGCGGTGCCGAACAGCGGCCCGGAGGCTCCGCCCACCGTCGAGATCAGCGTGGTCGCCACCAGCTTGAGCACCTCGGCCGGAGTCGCGAGCTCGGCAGCCGCGTCGAGCTTCGCGACCACGGCCTGGAAGCCGCGGTCCATGTTCTCGCCGTGGTCGCCGTCGCCGATCGCGCGGTCGAGCGTGATCAGCTCCACCCGGTGCTCCGAGACCGCCTGCGCCGCGGCCCGGATCCACACCACCGCCCATGCCGCGTCGAGCCCCTGCGCTCCCTGTCCGTCCTGCATCGATCCGTCCTCTTTCCCTGTGTCGCCTCTGCGACCGTCGTGTCGTCGTGCGGTCGTGTCGTCGTGTGCGCGCCGCTGTCCGGGCCGGGCGCCCGCCCTCTGCTCGGGGCCGCTCAGCGCCCCCAGCGCAGCGCCGCGGTCTGCACCGGTGCGTCCCAGAGCTCCGTCAGCGCGTCGTCCAGCTTCAGCAGCGTGATCGAGACCCCCTGCATCTCCAGCGAGGTGACGTAGCTGCCGACCAGGCTGCGCCGCACCGTCACGCCCTTCTCGGCCAGCACCTCCGCGGCTCGCCGGTAGACGAGGTAGAGCTCGACCTGCGGGGTGCCGCCCAGTCCGTTGACGAAGAGGAGCACGTCGTCGCCGGAGGAGAAGGGCAGGTCCTCGAGGATCGGCGCGAGCAGGCGGTCGACGATCCGGTCGGCCGGCTCGAGCGGGATCCGCTCGCGGCCGGGCTCGCCGTGGATGCCGATGCCGATCTCGATCTCGTCCTCGGCCAGCTCGAAGCTCGGCTCCCCCGCGTGCGGCACCGTGCAGGGCCGCAGCGCGACGCCCATCGAGCGGACGTTCGCGATCACCGTCTCGGCGATCGCCGCCACCTCGTCCAGCGAGTCGCCGCGCTCGGCCGCCGCTCCGGCGATCTTCTCCACCATCACGGTCCCGGCCACGCCGCGGCGCCCCGCCGTGTAGAGGGAGTCCTTGACGGCCACGTCGTCGTCGACGATCACCGAGCGGACCTCCACGTCGTCGGCGAGGGCCAGGTCGGCCGCCGTCTCGAAGTTGAGCACGTCGCCGGTGTAGTTCTTCACGATGTGCAGGACGCCCGCACCGCCGTCGACCGCCTTCGTGGCGGCGACGATCGGATCGGGAGTGGGCGAGGTGAACACGGGCCCGGGCACTGCGGCATCGAGCATGCCGACGCCGACGAAGCCGGCGTGCAGGGGCTCGTGCCCGCTGCCGCCGCCGCTGACGATGCCGACCTTCCCCTGCCGAGGAGCGTCGATGCGCACCACGAACAGCGGATCGGGCTCGACCCGCACCAGGTCGGCGTGCGCGAGGCCGAATCCGGCCACGGACTCCGCGACGACGTTCTTCGGGTCGTTGATGAGCTTCTTCATCGAGGTCTCCTCCAGGGCGCTCCGCTCCGTCGCGGACAGCGGCTCCACGTTACGCCCGCCGTCCCGGCTCGCGCAGGCCCGGCCGCGCGGCTCAGGCGCCGCGCCGGGTCTCCTCGACCCACTGGTCCAGCTTCGCCGTCGCGGCACCCGAGTCGACCGCCTGCGCGGCGCGGTCGAGCGCCGAGCGGAGGCGGTCGAGGATCGCCGTCCGGATCAGCCCCGGGTCGCGCGCCAGATCGAACGCGATCAGTCCCGCCGCCGCGTTCAGCAGCACGATGTCCCGCACCGGCCCCTCCTCGCCGGCCAGGACCGAGCGCACCACCTGCGCATTGTAGGCGGCGTCGCGCCCGCGGAGCTGGTCGATGCTCGCGCGGCGCAGGCCGAGGTCGCGCGGGTCGAGGTCGTGCTCGACGACCGAGCCGCGCGAGACCTCCCAGATGTGGCTGTGTCCAGTGGTGGTCAGCTCGTCGAGACCGTCGTCGCCGCGGAAGACGAGCGCGGTCGCACCGCGGGTCTGGAACACCCCGACGAAGAGCGGGACCCGGTCCAGGTGCGCGACCCCGACGGCGGACGCCTCCGGCCGCGCCGGGTTGCAGAGCGGCCCGAGGAAGTTGAAGACGGTCGGCACGCCCAGCTCGGCCCGCACGGGCCCGGCGTGGCGGAACCCCGGGTGGAACATCGCGGCGAAGACGAAGGCGATCCCCGTCCGGCGGAACACCTCGGCCACCCGGTCGGCGGAGAGCGTCAGATCGACGCCGAGCGCCGCGAGCACGTCGGAGGAGCCCGATGAGGAGGACGCCGCGCGGTTCCCGTGCTTGATGACCGGCGTTCCCGCGGCCGCCGCGATGATCGACGCGGTGGAGGAGATGTTGACCGTGCCGAAGCGGTCCCCGCCGGTCCCGACGATGTCGAGGGCCATCGGATCCACGTCCAGCGGCACCGCGTGCTCGAGGATCGCGTCGCGGAAGCCGACGATCTCGTCGACCGTCTCGCCCTTGGCGCGCAGCGCGATCAGCAGGCCCGCGAGCTGCGCCGGCGTGGCCTCGCCCTGCATCACCCGCTCCATGGCCCAGGTCGCCTCCGACACCGAGAGATCGGAGGAGTCGAGGAGGGAGCCGAGAATGAGCGGCCAGGACAGGGTTTCCGACATGGCTCTCAGATTATGCGACTACGAAGGCCCCACGGGAAGTGGGAGTTCCCCCCCTTGCGATCGTCCATAATGGTCTGTGTGACGAGCACCTCTCTCTCCCCCACGGCCACCGTGCCCGCAGTGAACCGACCCAACCCGGTCGCGGTCGGAACGATCGTCTGGCTGGGCAGCGAGGTCATGTTCTTCGCGGGCCTGTTCGCGATCTACTTCACCCTCCGCAGCACCTCACCGGAGCTGTGGTCGGCCGAGACCAGCATCCTGAACGTCCCCTATGCGAGCGTCAACACGGTGATCCTGGTCGCCTCGTCGTTCACCTGCCAGTTCGGCGTCTTCGCCGCCGAGCGCCTGCAGCCCCGGTCCACCGGGCTCAGCCCGTTCAAGTGGGGCATGGTCGAGTGGTTCTTCCTCACCTACGCCCTCGGAGCGGTCTTCGTCTGCGGCCAGGTCCTCGAGTACGCGACCCTCGTCTCGGAGGGCGTCACGCTCTCGAGCAACGCCTACGGCTCCGCGTTCTACCTCACCACCGGCTTCCACGCCCTGCACGTGACCGGCGGGCTCATCGCCTTCCTGCTCGTCATCGGCCGCGCCTTCGCCGTCAAGAACTTCGGCCACAAGGAGGCGACCAGCGCGATCGTCGTGTCCTACTACTGGCACTTCGTCGACGTCGTCTGGGTCGGCCTCTTCGTCGTCATCTACTTCCTGAAGTGAGGCCAGCCGCCTCCATGCCCCACCACACTCCCGAACCCCGCAGGAAGGTTGCCTCGATGGCCTCCCCGAAGACGAAGAGCCGCGCCAAGAAGGGTCGCCGTCACCCCCTGGCCACGCTGGCCCTGATCGCGATCGGCCTCGGCCTCACCGGCGGCACCTACGCGGCCGTCGGCGTCGCGACCTCCGCCTCCGCGGAGACCTCGGCCACCAGCCAGCAGACGATCGACGAGGGCTCGAAGCTCTTCGCCGCCAACTGCGCCACCTGCCACGGCCTCGACGCCGCGGGCACCGACAACGCCCCGTCGCTGATCGGCGTCGGCGCCGCCTCGGTCGACTTCCAGGTCGGCACCGGCCGCATGCCGATGCAGATGCACGGCCCGCAGGCCCTCGAGAAGCCGGTGCAGTTCACCGACGACCAGGTCGCCGAGCTGGCGGCCTACGTCGCCTCGCTGGCGCCCGGCCCCGCCATCCCCAGCGGCGAGGTCCTCGACGCCCAGGGCGACTCGGCCAACGGCGCCGAGCTCTTCCGGATCAACTGCGCGATGTGCCACAACGTGGCCGGCGCCGGCGGCGCCCTGACCGAGGGCAAGTTCGCTCCCCCGCTGGGCGGCGTCACCGAGGCGCACATCTACGAGGCGATGGTCACCGGCCCGCAGAACATGCCGGTCTTCAACGACCTCAACATCTCGCCGGAAGACAAGCGCGACATCATCTCCTACCTCAAGTACATCGAGGCCAACCCCTCCCCGGGCGGATTCGCCCTGGGCTCCCTCGGCCCCGTCGCCGAAGGCCTCTTCCTCTGGATCTTCGGACTCGGTTCCATCGTCGCCCTGACGGTGTGGATCACCGCACGATCCAACTAGCAGACACCGGCGCCCTGGCGGGCGCTCGACCCCCACGACGCCGAGCGGCGTCGACACGGCGTGAAAAGGAGAACCATGGCAGAGCACGATGAGGGTGGCACCGACCTCGCCACCTCGTCGGCCACCGGGCACGGGAGTGCTCCGGCCGGCACCGCGGTCGTGACGCGGGACCGCGTCCAGGACCCGGGCCTCCCGCCGCACCGCCCCCGGATGACCGACGTCGACCCCAAGGTCGCGAAGCGGGCCGAGCGCACGGTCTACACGCTCTTCTACCTCTCCTTCGCGGGCTCGATCTTCGCGGTGGCCGCCTACATGGCGTTCCCGATCACGGAGAACATCGAGTCGGTCCGGCTGAACACGCTGTTCATCGGCCTCGGCATGTCGCTGGCACTCCTGGGCATCGGCATCGCCGCCGTCCACTGGGGCAAGCAGCTGATGTCCGACCACGAGGGCATCGACATCCGCCACCCCGTCCGCAGCGCGGAGGACACCCGTGCCCGCGCGCTCGAGATCTTCGACCAGTCCGACAAGGAGTCCGGCTTCGGCCGGCGCTCGCTGATCCGCAACAGCCTCATCGGCTCGCTGATCGTCTTCCCCCTGCCCGCCGTGATCCTGTTCCGAGGCCTCGGACCGCAGGACCAGAACCCCGTCGCCCTCCTCAAGACCACGATGTGGCGCGAGGGCACGCGGCTCACCCTGGACCCCTCCGGAGCGCCGATCCTCGCATCGGACGTCACGCTGGGCTCCGCCTTCCACGTCATCCCCGAGGGACTCGACGAGGTCGAGGGCAAGCTGGAGGAGAAGGCCAAGGCCGCCGTCCTCCTGATGCGCCTGAAGCCCGAGGACCTGACCGTCAGCGAGGGTCGCGAGACCTGGAACTACGACGGCATCGTCGCCTACTCCAAGATCTGCACGCACGTCGGCTGCCCCGTGGCGCTGTACGAGCAGCAGACCCACCACCTCCTGTGCCCGTGCCACCAGTCGCAGTTCGACATCAAGCGCGAGGCCGAGGTCATCTTCGGTCCTGCGAAGCGCCCGCTTCCGCAGCTCCCCATCACCATCGACGCCGACGGATACCTGGTCGCCCGCAGCGACTTCACGGAGCCGGTCGGACCATCCTTCTGGGAGCGATGACACACATGTCCACCACCACACCTTCCCGCCCCGCGGCGTCGCCCGCGGAGCCCGGCGACGGCGTCATCCTCGGCAGCGGCAAGCTGCAGAAGGGCTACGTCGGGGCCGCGTCGAACTACATCGACGAGCGCACGAGCATCTCGGCGGTCGTCAAGGAGTTCGGCCGCAAGATCTTCCCGGACCACTGGTCGTTCCTCCTCGGCGAGGTCGCGCTCTACAGCTTCGTGATCATCCTGCTGTCGGGCACCTTCCTCACCTTCTTCTTCCAGGCCTCCATGGTCGAGACGCACTACGAGGGCAGCTACCTGCCGCTCAAGGGCATCGAGATGTCCGCGGCGATGGCCTCGTCGCTCGACATCTCGTTCGACATCCGCGGCGGCCTGCTGATGCGCCAGATCCACCACTGGGCGGCCCTGCTGTTCGTGGCCTCGATCGGCCTGCACATGCTCCGCATCTTCTTCACCGGCGCGTTCCGCAAGCCCCGCGAGATCAACTGGGTCATCGGCTTCGTCCTCTTCATCCTGGCGATGGCCGAGGGCTTCACCGGCTACTCCCTCCCGGACGACCTGCTCTCGGGCAACGGCCTCCGCATCATCGACGGCATGGTCAAGGGCATCCCGATCGTCGGAACCTGGGTCTCGTTCCTCCTCTTCGGCGGCGAGTTCCCCGGCACCGACATCGTCGGCCGCCTCTACACGCTGCACATCCTGCTGCTGCCGGCGCTGGTGCTCGCGTTCATCGCCCTGCACCTCGTGTTCGTGGTCGTCCACAAGCACACCCAGTTCCCGGGTGCGGGCAAGACCGAGCAGAACGTCGTCGGCTACCCGGTGCTCCCGGTCTACGCCGCCAAGGCCGGTGGATTCTTTTTCATCGTCTTCGGTGTCGTCGTCCTCATCGCCTCGCTGTTCACGATCAACCCGATCTGGAACTACGGCCCGTACGACCCCTCTCCCGTCTCCGCCGGCACCCAGCCCGACTGGTACATCGGCTTCGCCGACGGTGCCCTGCGTCTGGTCCCGCCGGGACTCGAGTGGGCGATCCCGGGCCTCGGCACGATCTCGTTCAACATCCTCCTGCCGCTCTCCGTGGTCGGGCTGTTCATCGTCGTCGTCCTGCTCTACCCGTTCCTCGAGGCCTGGATCACCGGTGACAAGCGCGAGCACCACCTGCTCGACCGCCCGCGCAACGCCGCGGCCCGCACCGCGATCGGTGCCGCCGGAGTCACGTTCTACGCCGTCCTCTGGGCTGCGGCGTCCTCCGACATCATCGCGACGCACTTCCACCTCACGATGGAGGGCGTCATCCACGCCCTGCAGTTCCTCCTCTTCGCCGGTCCGGTCATCGCGTACTTCGTCACGAAGCGCATCTGCCTCGCCCTGCAGAAGAAGGACCGCGAGATCGCCCTGCACGGCTTCGAGTCCGGTCGCATCGTCCGCCTTCCCGGCGGCGAGTTCATCGAGGTGCACCAGCAGCTCGACGCGTACGAGCGCTGGAAGCTGGTCGGCCAGGAGGAGTACGAGCCCCTCATGATCCGCCCGGACTCCCGCGGCCGCATCACCGCCCCGGAGCGCGTGCGCGCCGGCCTCTCCCGCTGGTTCTTCGAGGACCGGATCACCCCCGTCACCCAGAAGGAGCTCGAGAGCTCGCACAGCGAGCACTGACTCCTCCCCCGAAGGGCCCGGACGCACAGCGTCCGGGCCCTTCGTCGTCCCCTGTTCGACCACCCCTCACAGAGCGCGGACACCACCGGTCGAGCGGCACCCCCGCACGGCAGAGTCCGCCCCCTCATGCTGACTGAGTAGCGCGCACCGCGGGCACATCGAGATCCACCACTGTCAGAACGCGAGTCTGCGGACCCGCCCTGCTGAGGACCCTGGTCTCGATACGCCCCTACGGGGCTGTTCGACCAGCATGGACAGCACGGCCGCCCTCATGCTGATCGAGTAGCCCGCGCAGCGGGCGTATCGAGATCCACCACCGCCAGAACACGAGTCTGCAAACCCGCCCTGCTGAGGACCCCGGGGCTCGATACGCCCCTGCGGGGCTACTCGACCAGTATGGACAGCACGGCCACCCTCATGCTGATCGAGTAGCCCGCGCAGCGGGCGTATCGAGATCCACCACCATCAGAACATGACTCTGCAGACCCGCCCTCCTGAGGACCCCGGGTCTCGATACGCCCCTGCGGGGCTACTCGACCAGCAAGAACAGCACCGCCGCCCTCATGCTGATCGAGTAGCCCGCACAGCGGGCGTATCGAGATCCACCACCGTCAGAACACGAGTCTGCAGACACGCCCTGCTGAGGACCGCTGGTCTCGATACGCCCCTGCGGGGCTACTCGACCAGCAAGGAACGCTCCTCCCCCACCCACCCGAGGCGAAGCGGCACGGCAGCGCTCGGAACCATGCTGATCGAGTAGCGACCGCAGGTCGCGTATCGAGATCCAACCACGCCGGAAGACGCAGTCCGCAGACCCGCACTGCGGAAGGAACCGGCTCTCGGCACGCCGCGGGGGCTACTGGACCATCGCGTCGGCGTGCCTCTGTCGAACGCCCTTGTCGCGCGGAGTCGATGATGCTGATCGAGTAGCCCGCGAAGCGCGGCGTATCGAGATCCACCACCCTCAGAACACAAGCCTGCAGACCCGTCCTGCTGAGGAAGCCAGGTCTCAGTACGCCCCTGCGGAGCTACTCGACCAGCATGAAGGGTGCTCCGCCCTTCCAGACTCCCCGGAACGGATGCAGGCAGTCGGCTGAGGCCCGTGACGGGTCCGCTCGCGGCCCAGTGACAGCACGAGTGGAGTCGGGGCGGCCTCAGGGGGCCCTTCAAAGCCTGTTTCGCGCCCGTCCGTGTGTTGGACGCTCGGAGGCAGACCTCAGACGCCCAGACCCGCCCTGCGGGCTCCCTCGCGCCACGCGAAAGGGCCGGGTGCCGGAGATCGAAACCTCCTGCACCCGGCCCTCGGAGCCGTGCAGTCCGCCTAGCGGGCGAAGTACCCGCGGTAGTACTCGTACACCCAGCCGGCGATGGCGACCAGGAAGAGGCCGACCGCGATGTAGGTGATCCAGAAGCCGACCGCGAGGCCGAGGAAGGCCAGCGCAGCGGAGCCGCCGAGGATCAGCGGCCACCAGCTCCACGGGCTGAAGAAGCCCAGCTCGGGATCACCGTCGTCGATGTCGGCGTCGAGGCGGTCCTCGGGCAGCTCGGCGCCCTGGGCCTTGTGCACCCGACCGACGTAGAAGGCGATGAAGCCGCCCAGCACCGACGAGAGCGCGATGCCCACGGTGCCGACCCACTCGACCTGGCCGGTGTCGATCAGCGACCAGAGGATGTAGGTGACGTCCGCGAGGAGGAAGAACCCGGCGAGCAGCCAGAACAGATTGACGTTGGCGCGCATGGCCCTACTTCACCGTGCCTTCGGACTTGTCGTACGTGGGGGCGTCCGGAGCGTCCTTCGCCGGACCGATGCCGACGGGGATGCCGGCCTCGGGGTGGTTGAGGTCGAAGGCCGGAGCCTCGCTGCGGATGCGCGGGATGGAGGTGAAGTTGTGCCGGGGCGGCGGGCAGGAGGTCGCCCACTCGAGCGAGCGAGAGAAGCCCCATGGGTCGTTCACCGTGACCTTCGGCGCCTTGCGGGCCGTGATGTACACGTTGAGGAAGAACGGGATGAGCGAGACCGCGAGGATCATCGCGCCGATCGTCGACAACTGGTTCATCCAGGTGAAGCCGTCCTCGGGCAGGTAGCTCGCGTAGCGGCGGGGCATGCCCACGACTCCGAGCCAGTGCTGGATGAGGAAGGTGGTGTGGAAGCCGATGAACAGCAGCCAGAAGTGCCACTTGCCCAGGGTCTCGTTCAGCATCTTGCCGGTCCACTTGGGCCACCAGAAGTAGAAGCCCGAGAACATCGCGAACACGACGGTGCCGAACACCACGTAGTGGAAGTGCGCGACGACGAAGTACGAGTCGGACACGTGGAAGTCCAGCGGCGGCGACGCGAGGATGACGCCGGTAAGGCCACCGAAGGTGAAGGTGATCAGGAAGCCGATCGCCCAGATCATCGGGGTCTCGAACGTCACCGATCCGCGCCACATGGTGCCGATCCAGTTGAAGATCTTCACGCCGGTCGGGACCGCGATGAGCATCGTCATCAGCGAGAAGAACGGCAGCAGGACCGAGCCGGTGACGTACATGTGGTGCGCCCACACGGTCACGGACAGAGCGGCGATCGCGATGGTCGCGTAGATCAGCGTCTTGTAGCCGAAGATCGGCTTGCGGCTGAAGACCGGGAAGACCTCGGAGACGATGCCGAAGAACGGCAGCGCGATGATGTACACCTCGGGGTGGCCGAAGAACCAGAACAGGTGCTGCCAGAGCAGCACGCCGCCGTTGGCCGCGTCGTAGATGTGCGCATCGAACACGCGGTCGGCACCGAGGGCGAACATCGCGGCGGCGAGGACCGGGAAGGCCAGCAGCACGAGGATCGACGTCACCAGGATGTTCCAGGTGAAGATCGGCATGCGGAACATCGTCATGCCGGGGGCGCGCATCGTGATGATCGTGGTGATGAAGTTCACCGCACCGAGGATCGTGCCGAAGCCGGACAGCGCCAGGCCGAAGACCCAGAGATTGCCGCCGAGCCCTGGCGAGAACGTCGTGCTCGAGAGTGGCGCGTAGGCGAACCAGCCGAAGGACGCGGCGCCCTGCGGGGTGATGAAGCCGGCGACCGCGATCAGCGAGCCGAAGCTGTAGAGCCAGTAGGCGAACGCGTTGAGTCGCGGGAACGCGACGTCCGGAGCGCCGATCTGCAGCGGCATGAGGACGTTGGCGAAGCCCGCGAAGAGCGGCGTCGCGAACATCAGCAGCATGATCGTGCCGTGCATCGTGAAGAGCTGGTTGTACTGCTCGCGGGTCTCGACCACGGCGAGGCCGGGCTCGAAGAGCTGGGCGCGGATGACCAGGGCCATCACGCCCGCGATGCAGAAGTAGATGAACGAGGTGATCAGGTACATGTACCCGATGACCTTGTGATCGGTGGACGTCATCCAGCGAACGAGGACGTTCGCCTTGCGCTCGACCGGCGGTGTGCCGAATGAGCGGGACGGGGCGGGTGCTGTGGCGGTGCTCATGCTCCCTCTACTCCTCGTTCTCGGTGCGGGCCGGCGCGCCGGTGCCGGGCAGGTTGCTGTTGCGGTCGTACTCGGCGCCGAGCTGGCCGGTCTGGCCCGCATCGCGCAGCGACTGGATGTAGTCGTCATACTCGCCCTGCGAGACGACCTTCACGTTGAAGAGCATCGCGGAGTGGTACTCGCCGCAGAGCTCGGCGCACTTGCCGGCGTAGGTCCCCTCCTTGAGCGGCGTGACGTACATGTAGTTCGTCTTGCCGGGGATCATGTCCTTCTTGTAGAGGAAGTCGACGACCCAGAAGGAGTGGATGACGTCGCGGGCGTCGAGCTGGATCTTGATCTTCTGGTTCACCGGCAGATAGAGCGTCGGGACCTCGGACTCGACCAGCGAGCCGGCGCCGTCGGCGCTGTCCTCGTACTGGCCCTGGATGCCTGCGGAATAGACGTCCTCGTCGACGTAGTTGAAGTCCCACGCCCACTGCTTGCCGTACACCTGGATGGTCTCGTCCGGGTCGTCGTAGGCCTGCTCGATGGCGGCCTGGTCGCGCGCGGTGAAGGCGAAGAAGCCGATCACGAGGATCAGCGGCACGATCGTGTAGAAGATCTCGATCGGCATGTTGTAGCGCAGCTGCACCGGGAGGCCGGTCTGGCCCTTCCGGCGGCGGTAGACGACGACCGCCCAGATCGTCAGGCCCCAGGTGATGACACCCACGGCGAGCAGGACGATCCAGGAGGTGACCCAGAGTCCGATGACCCGGTCGACGTGGTTCGTCGTGCCGGGTTCGGTGGGGAGCCAGCCCTGCAGCTGCTCCTGCGTGCAGCCCGCGAGGACGAGGGCGAGAGCTCCTGCGACGGGTACTGCGACCCATCGGCGGAGACGGCGATTGAAGCGCACCGGTGACCTTTCGGAAGACTGGGGACCAGTTCACACGAAACTGTATTAGACCGGCCCTAGCCTACCCGCCGTCGTCGGCAGGGAGTGCATCGGCACCCGCTCTTGACCTCTCGCCGAAGTGGTGCTGCAACGGCGAACGGCGCCCGGCCGCCCGCCGGAGCGGGGAGTCGGGCGCCGTTCGAGCGGGCCGTGCGGCGTGTCGCCGCGGGTGATCAGTGGAAGCTGTCGCCGCAGGCGCAGCTGCCGCCGGCGTTGGGGTTGTCGATGGTGAAGCCCTGCTTCTGGATGGTGTCCTCGAAGTCGATCGAGGCGCCGTCGAGGTAGGGGACGCTCATTTTGTCGACGACGAGGCCGACGCCCTCGAACTCGACCGCCGCGTCGCCGTCGAGCGTGCGCTCGTCGAAGTAGAGCTGGTAGATCAGGCCGGAGCAGCCGCCGGGCTGGACGGCGACGCGCAGGCGCAGGTCGTCGCGGCCCTCCTGCTCGAGGAGGCTCTTCACCTTCGCGGCGGCGACGGGGGTCATCGAGACGCCGTGCGCCGCGGTGGTGGTGCTGGCGGTCAGTGTCGTGTCGGACATGTCACTCCTCGGTGGGATCGGTCGGAACGGAGCCGAGCGTGAACAGCGCTGGCGGGATCGGACGGCGTGCTGCCGACGATTCTACGGTGGCAACCCGGGCGCGGGCCGGGCTATTCCGAATCGCTCAGGCCCGGTGCTCGGCGGCGCGCAGCAGGAACAGCGCCTCCGTCTGCGCCGCGCGCTGGAAGACGCCGAGGTGGAGGGACTCGTTCGGGCTGTGCGCGCGCGAGTCCGGGTCCTCGACGCCGGTGACCAGGATCTGCGCGTCCGGGAACTCGCGCACGAGGTCGGCGATGAAGGGGATGCTGCCGCCGACGCTGGTCTCCAGCGGCGCACGGCCCCAGGCGTCGGCCATCGCCTGCTCGACCAGGCCGACGGCCCAGCCCGAGGTGTCGACCAGGAAGGGCTCCCCCGTGTCGATGTCGGCGATCTCGAGGTGGGCGCCGAACGGGGCGTGCGCCCGCAGGTGCCGCTCGAGGGCGGTGAAGCCCTCCTGCGCCTCCTGGCCGGGAGCGATGCGGGCGCTGATCTTGACCCGCACCGACGGGCTGAGGGTGTTGGAGGCGTCCACCACGCTGGGCGCGTCGATGCCGGTGACCGTGATCGACGGCTTCGACCAGATCCGGGAGAGGAGGGGACCGGAGCCGATCGGCGAGACCCCGTCGAGGAGGCCGGAGTCGCGG
Organism: Rathayibacter sp. VKM Ac-2928; assembly: GCF_022815545.1. Lineage (NCBI taxonomy): Bacteria > Bacillati > Actinomycetota > Actinomycetes > Micrococcales > Microbacteriaceae > Rathayibacter > Rathayibacter sp. VKM Ac-2928. Next base: position 154,985 of record NZ_JALGRU010000004.1, on the reverse strand, counting down.
CGCAGGTCCTCCTCGGTGGTCTCCGGAACCACACCGTCGTGCTCGGTGAGCCCGGTGACCGCGACCGAGCCGTCCTCGTTCCAGAGCGTGTCGAGGAGGCGGATCGTCGCGAGCATCGCGTCGGGCACCGCGCCGCCGAGCATGCCCGAGTGCGAGGCGTGGTCGAGGGTGCGGACGGTGAGGGTCAGCGTGACGTTGCCGCGCAGGCCCACGGTGAGCGAGGGGGTGTCGATGTCCCAGTTGTCGCTGTCGGCGACCACGATCACGTCGGCCCGCAGCGCGTCGTGGTGCTCGCGGAGGAAGGTCGGGAACGAGCGGGAACCGAACTCCTCCTCGCCCTCGATGAAGAGCACGAGGCCGAGGTCGTGGTCGTCGCCCGCCACCCGGCGCAGGGCCCGGACGGCGGCGAGGTGCGAGACCACGCCCGCCTTGTCGTCCGCGGCACCGCGGCCGTAGAGACGGTCGCCGCGCACGGTCGGCTCGAACGGCGGCGTCTCCCACGCCTCCTCCGCCCCCTGCGGCTGGACATCGTGGTGGGCGTAGAGCAGGACGGTGGGTGCGCCGTTGCGTGCGGCCCGCGTCGCGAGGACGGCGGGCTGACCGAGGAGGTCGGAGTCGCCGAGGGTGGAGCTGCGGATCGAGACCTCGTCGAAGACACCCGTCTCCCGGGCGAGCTCGGCGATCGCCTCGGCGCTGACGGCGACGCGGGTGGCGTCGAAGCCGTCCCAGGAGACGGAGGGGATCCGGACGAGCCGGCCGAGCTCGCCGAGCGAGCGGGGCAGGTCGTCGCGCACGGCGGCGAGCACCTCCTCCTCGGCGGCGGACAGGGTGGAGGACGGAGTCGGAGCGTCGTGAGCCATGGAGGTAATCTTAAGAGACCCTCGATTCCAAGGACGTTCCCCTGTGGCCAAGCACCCGATCGCACCCGACACCCCCGACGACGCCGACGTGACGGCCATCGGGAAGGGCCGGCCGACCCCGACGCGCCGCGAGCAGGAGCTCGCCCGCAAGCGTCCGCTGGTCGTGACCGACCGCAAGCAGGCCGCGCGGGACGCCCGCGTGAAGACCGCGGAGCTGCGCGAGCAGGCGCGCGTCGGCATGGCCGCCGGCGACCAGCGCTACCTGCCGGTGCGCGACAAGGGCCCGCAGCGCAAGTACGTCCGCGACTACGTCGACGCGCGCTTCAGCTTCGGCGAGTTCCTCATCCCGGTGATGGTCGTCGTGCTGCTGATCAGCTTCTTCCCGCAGCCCGAGCTCGCCTCGCTCACCCTGATCATCCTGTGGGCGTTCTTCCTGCTCGCCGTCCTCGACTGCATCCTGCTGGGCCGCCGCCTGAAGAAGAAGCTCGCCGAGCGCTTCGGCGGCGCCGACAAGGTCGAGAAGGGCATCCCGTGGTACGCCGCGATGCGCGCCCTGCAGCTGCGCGTGATGCGCCTGCCCAAGCCTCAGGTCAAGCGCGGAGCGTTCCCGGCCTGACCCGGCGGCGCGAACCGGGCCGGCAGAGGCCGGACCGGTCCCGGCGCCCTCGGACTACGCGGCGCGCAGCCTGGCGAGCCCGCGGTTGATCTGACGGCCCCAGAGCGGACCGCGGAAGACGAACGCCGAGTAGCCCTGCACCAGCGTCGCGCCGGCGTCGAGCCGCTCCTGCACGTCCTCCGCGGTGTCCACTCCCCCGACGGAGATCACGCAGAACTCCGCGGGGACGACACCGCGGATGACCCGCAGCACCTCGAGTGCGCGCGCGGCGAGCGGAGCGCCGGAGAGCCCGCCCGCTCCCGCACGCTCGACGACGGCGCGGTCGGTGCGCAGTCCCTCGCGGGACAGGGTGGTGTTCGTGGCGATGACGCCGGCGAGGCCGAGGCGCACCGCGAGCTCGGCGACGCGGACGACCTCCTCGTCCGAGAGGTCCGGCGCGATCTTGACCAGCAGCGGAGTCGTGTCCGCCGCCTCGGCGACCGCGGCGAGCAGCGGCTCGAGCTTGTCGATCTCCTGCAGGCCGCGCAGACCCGGGGTGTTCGGCGAGCTGACGTTGACGACCAGGTAGTCGGCGAGCGGCGCGAGCATCCGGGCGCTGACCAGGTAGTCCTCGACCGCGTCGTCGACGTCGACCACCCGGCTCTTGCCGATGTTGACGCCGATCACGGGGCGGCCCCGGGCACTGCGCAGGCGGGCGAGGCGACCGGCCGCCGCACGGGCGCCGTGGTTGTTGAAGCCCATCCGGTTGATCAGCGCGCGGTCGGCGATCAGCCGGAAGAGACGCGGGCGGTCGTTGCCGGGCTGGACGCGGGCGGTCAGCGTGCCCACCTCGACGTGGCCGAAGCCGAGCGCGCCGAGACCGAGCACGGCGGTCGCGTCCTTGTCGAAGCCGGCGGCCACGCCGAACGGCGTCCGGAAGCGCAGGCCGAGCGCCTCGACCGAGAGGTCGGCGCGCGGCACGGTGAGCCGGCGGACGAGCGGGGCGACGGGGCCGAGCGCCTGGATCACCGGGAAGGCGAGGTGGTGCGCACGCTCGGGATCGAGGCGCTTGAGCACGGTGGAGAACAGCAGCGGGTACACGGCGGCCCTCACAGCTCGTCGGCGGTGTGCAGGGCGGCGGGGCGCTCGGCGCGCAGCAGGGCGATCGCCGACTCGAAGTCGTCGAGGGAGTCGAACGCCTGGTAGACGCTCGCGAAGCGCAGGTAGGCGACCTCGTCCAGCTCGCGGAGGGGGACGAGGATGGCGAGGCCGATGTCGTTCGCGTCGATCTGCGAGGCGCCGGTGGAGCGGAGGTTCTCCTCGACCCGCTGGGCGAGCACGGCGAGGTCGGTGTCGGTCACCGGGCGGCCCTGGCAGGCCTTCCGGACGCCGCTGACGATCTTCTCGCGGCTGAACGGCTCCACGACTCCACTGCGCTTGATCACGACGAGGCTCGCCGTCTCGGTGGTGGAGAAGCGGCGGCCGCAGGACGGGCACTGGCGGCGGCGGCGGATGGAGAGGCCGTCGTCGCTGGTGCGCGAGTCGATCACGCGGGAGTCGGGGTGCCGGCAGAAGGGGCAGAACATCTCGGGTGCCTCTCGAGGTCAGGCGAAGCGGGCGTCGACGGCGTCGCCGTGCGCGGGGAGCGCCTCGGCGTCGCTCAGCGCGCGGATGTGCGGGGCGACCCGCTGCAGGGCGGCGCGGTCGTAGGAGACGAGCTGCTGCGGGCGGAGGAAGGTGTGCGCGCCGAGACCGGAGGAGAAGCGCGCCTGCCCGAGGGTCGGCAGCACGTGGTTGGAACCGGCCAGGTAGTCGCCGAGGCTCACCGGGGTGGTCGGGCCGAGGAAGACGGCGCCGGCGTCGTGGATCCGCTCGGCGGTGGCCTCGGGGTCGACGGTGTGCAGCTCGAGGTGCTCGGGGCCGTAGGCGTCGCTGAACGCGCAGGCGATCTCGAGGTCGTCGACGATCACGAGGGCCGACTGCGGACCGGAGAGGGCGATGCCGACGCGCTCGGAGTGCTGGGTGCGCCCGGCCTGCTCGACGATCTCGCGGCCGACGGCCTCGGCGAGGGCAGGATCGTCGGTGACGAGCACGGCGGAGGCGGCCTCGTCGTGCTCGGCCTGGCTGACCAGGTCGGCGGCGATCAGGCGCGGGTCGGCGCTGGAGTCGGCGATGACGAGGATCTCGGTGGGTCCGGCCTCGGAGTCGATGCCGACCTGGCCGAGCACCTGGCGCTTGGCGGTGGTGACCCAGACGTTGCCGGGACCGGTGATGATGCTGACCGGGTCGAGGCCGAGGGAGTCGACACCGTAGGCGAGGGCGGCGACCGCTCCCGCGCCGCCCATCGCGTAGACCTCGTCGACGCCGAGGAGCCCGGCGGCGGCGAGGATCGTCGGGTGCACGGAGCCGCCGAACGCCTTCTGCGGTGGCGAGGCGATCGCGACGGAGCCGACGCCGGCGACCTGGGCGGGCACGGCGTTCATGATCACGCTGGAGGGGTAGACGGCCTTGCCGCCGGGGACGTAGAGGCCGGCGCGGCCGACGGGCTGCCAGCGCTGGGTGACGGTGGCGCCGTCGTCGAGCACCGTGGTGCGGGCCGGCGGGATCTGCGCGGCGCTGGCCTTGCGGACGCGGACGATCGCCTCCTCGAGGGCCGCGCGGATCGCGGGGTCGAGGTCGCGGACCGCCGCGGCGATCTCCTCGGCGGGCACGCGCAGGTGCGGCGGGCGGACGCCGTCGAGGCGCTCCGCCTGCTCGAGCAGCGCTTCGGCGCCGCGCGCGCGGACGTCGGCGATCAGCTCGGCGACGACGGGCCCGACGGCGGCGGAGGTGCCCGGATTGCGCGGAACGAGGGCGAGGAGCTCGGCGGCGGACGGACGTCGCCCCCGCAGATCGAGAGTCTGAATCATGGCCGCCCCAGCCTACCGGCCGCGCTCGCGCCGCTCCCCCGCGGGCGCCTCCCGCGCCGTCCAAGCGCGATCTCGAGACGCCGCCCCGCACCGGTCGCCGGGTCTCGAGACGCCGCTCCGCGGCTACGCGACCAGCATGTGCAGCGCGCGCCGCGTCGGCGCGGCTCAGTACAGGCAGTTCGGACCCAGCAGGCTCTTCAGCTCGCCGAAGAGGTCCGGGGTGATCCGGACCGGGAACGGGACCTCGAAGACGCGGGCCGTGTCGCCCTTGATCAGCTTGAGGCGGACCTCTGTGCGGCCGGAGTGGCGGATGAGCACGTCGCTGAGCTGCGAGACGGTGTCGGTGGTCGCACGCGACTCCGGCATCGAGACGGTCAGCGGCCCGGAGTCGCCGTCCTGGCTCATCTCGGGAGCGAAGAGGCTGAACGCGTGCAGGTTCATGCCGTCGTCGCGCATGCTGACGCGGCCGCGCACGACGACGATGGAGTCGTTCGTCAGCGCCGGAGCGAACTCCTGGTACGCCTTGCCCATGAACATGCAGGTGATCTCGCCGCCGAAGTCCTCGACCTGGATCATCCCGTACTGGTTGCCGGAGGCCTTCGCCATCCGGTGCTGCACGCTCGTGACGAGTCCGGCGACGACCACCGTCTCGCCGTCGCCGATCGACTCCGAGACCAGGAGGTCGGCGATCGTCGTGCTGTAGTGCTTGGCCAGCTCCGTCTCGAGCCCGGCGAGCGGGTGATCGGAGACGTAGAGGCCGAGCATGTCGCGCTCGAAGGCGAGCTTGTCCCGCTTGGCCCACTCCGGCCGGGTCGGCACCTGGATCGCGGCCTGCGGCTCGTCCCAGAGGCTGTCGAAGTCGAACCCGACCTGGCCGTTGGCCTCGTTGCGCTTCTCGCCGACGGCGGCCTCGACCGCGTCCTCGTGCACCTCGACGAGCGCGCGCCGGGTCGAGCCGAGCGAGTCGAACGCGCCCGCCTTGATCAGCGACTCGATGGTGCGCTTGTTCGCGACCGGGAGCGGCACCTTGCGGAGGAAGTCGTGGAACGACTCGAAGCGCCCCTTCTCCTCCCGGGCGACCCGGATGCCCTCGACGACGTTGGTCCCGACGTTGCGGACGGCACCGAGGCCGAAGCGGATGTCGGGCCCCACGGCGGTGAAGAAGCCGATCGACTCGTTGACGTCCGGCGGCAGCACCTTGATGCCCATCCGTCGGCACTCGTTGAGGTAGGCGGCCATCTTGTCCTTGGAGTCGCCGACGCTGGTGAGCAGCGCGGCCATGTACTCCGCGGGGAAGTGCGCCTTGAGGTAGGCGGTCCAGTAGGAGATGACGCCGTACGCGGCCGAGTGCGCCTTGTTGAACGCGTAGTCGGAGAAGGGCAGCAGGATGTCCCAGAGGGTCTTCACCGCGGCCATCGAGTAGCCGTTGTCGGCCATGCCGCCGGAGAAGCCCTCGAACTGCTTGTCCAGCTCGGACTTCTTCTTCTTGCCCATCGCGCGGCGGAGCAGGTCGGCCTGCGCCAGCGTGAAGCCCGCGAGCTTCTGCGCGATCGACATCACCTGCTCCTGGTAGACGATCAGCCCGTAGGTGCCGCCGAGCACCTCGGCGAGCGGCTCCTCGAGCTCCGGGTGGATCGGGGTGATCTCCTGGACGCCGTTCTTCCGCAGCGCGTAGTTGGTGTGCGAGTCGGCACCCATCGGGCCCGGCCGGTAGAGCGCGAGGACCGCGGAGATGTCCTCGAAGTTGTCGGGCTTCATCAGGCGCAGGAGCCCGCGCATCGGCCCCCCGTCGAGCTGGAAGACGCCGAGCGTGTCGCCGCGGGCCAGCAGCTCGTAGGCGGCCGGGTCGTCGAGCGCGAGGTCCTCGAGGACGAGGTCCTGACCGCGGTTGGCGCGGATGTTGTCGAGGGCGTCGTCGATGATCGTGAGGTTCCGCAGCCCCAGGAAGTCCATCTTGATCAGGCCGAGCGACTCGCACGCGGGGTAGTCGAACTGCGTGACGATCTGGCCGTCCTGCTCCCGCTTCATGATCGGGATGATGTCCTTGAGCGGATCGCTCGACATGATCACGCCGGCCGCGTGGACGCCCCACTGGCGCTTGAGGTTCTCCAGGCCCAGGGCCGTCTCGAAGACGAGCTTCGCCTGCGGGTCCTCGGCGATGACGTTCCGGACGTCGAGCGCCTCCTTGTAGCGCGGGTGCTCGGGGTCGTTGATCCCGGTCAGCGGGATGTCCTTGCCCATGATCGCGGGCGGCATCGCCTTGGTCAGCTTCTCGCCCATCCCGAACGGGAAGCCGAGCACGCGCGACGCGTCCTTGAGCGCCTGCTTCGCCTTGATGGTGCCGTAGGTGACGATCTGCGCGACGCGCTCGTCGCCGTACTTGTCGGTGACGTAGCGGATGACCTCGCCGCGGCGACGGTCGTCGAAGTCGACGTCGAAGTCGGGCATCGAGACGCGGTCGGGGTTGAGGAAGCGCTCGAAGATCAGGCCGTGCTTCAGCGGGTCGAGGTCGGTGATCTTCATCGCGTAGGCGGCCATCGAGCCGGCTCCGGAGCCGCGGCCCGGGCCGACGCGGATGCCGTTGCGCTTGGACCAGTTGATGAAGTCGGCGACGACGAGGAAGTAGCCCGGGAAGCCCATCTGAAGGATGACGCGGGTCTCGTAGTCGGCGCGGTCGCGCACCTCCTGGGAGATCCCGTCCGGATAGCGCTCGTTGAGCCCGGCCTCGACCTCCTTCACGAACCAGGTGTCCTCGGTCTCGCCCTCGGGGACAGGGAAGCGCGGCATGTAGTTCGCGGAGGTGTCGAACTGCACGTCGCAGCGCTCGGCGATCAGCAGCGTGTTGTCGCAGGCCTCGGGGTGGTCGCGGAAGACCTGGCGCATCTCGCGCGGGGACTTGAGGTAGAACTCGTCCGCGTCGAACTTGAAGCGCTTGGGGTCGTCGAGCGTGGTGCCCGACTGCACGCAGAGCAGCGCCGCGTGCGAGGTGGCGTCGTGCGCGTGGGTGTAGTGCAGGTCGTTCGTGGCCACCAGCGGCAGATCGAGGTCCTTCGCCAGCCGGATCACGTCGCCGATGACGCGGCGCTCGATGTCGAGGCCGTGGTCCATGATCTCGGCGAAGTAGTTCTCCTTGCCGAAGATGTCGCGGTAGTCCGCGGCCGCCTGGCGCGCCTCCTTGTACTGCCCGAGGCGCAGGCGCGTCTGCACCTCGCCGCTCGGGCAGCCGGTGGTCGCGATGAGGCCCTCGGAGTGCTCGGCGAGGATCTCGCGGTCCATCCGGGGCTTGAAGTAGTAGCCCTCGATCGAGGCGCGCGAGGAGAGCCGGAAGAGGTTGTGCATGCCGGTCGTCGTCGAGCTCAGCAGCGTCATGTGCGTGTAGGCGCCCGAGCCGGAGACGTCGTCGCCGCCGCCGTCGCCCCAGCGGATCCGGGTCTTGTCCGAGCGGTGCGTGCCGGGGGTGATGTACGCCTCGGTGCCGATGATCGGCTTGATCCCCGCCGCGGTCGCGGTGCGCCAGAAGTCGAAGGCGCCGAACACGTTGCCGTGGTCGGTGACGGCGATCGCCGGCATGCCCTCCTCCACCGCCGCGTCGATCAGCGGCTTGACCCGGGCGGCACCGTCGAGCATCGAGTACTCGCTGTGCACGTGCAGGTGGACGAAGGAATCGTTACTCGGCAAAGGATGCGCCTCCGACGGACTGCGGGCAGGGAGACCGAAAGTCTACCCGCGTCACTCCCCGCGGAGGACGTCCAGCGCGTGCGCGAGGTCGTCCGGGTAGGTCGCCTCGAACTGCACCCACTCCCCCGTGCCCGGGTGGGTGAAGGCCAGCCGCACGGCGTCCAGCCACTGCCGGGTGAGGCCGAGGCGCTTGGAGAGCGTGGGGTCGGCTCCGTACATCGCGTCGCCCACGCAGGGGTGGCGCTGGGCCGCCATGTGCACGCGGATCTGGTGCGTCCGGCCGGTCTCGAGCCGGATCTCGAGGAGCGAGGCGAAGGGGAACGCCTCGATCGTCTCGTAGTGCGTGACCGAGGGCTTGCCGTCGGCGCGGATCGCGAACTTCCAGTCCGAGGAGGGGTGGCGTCCGAGCGGCGCGTCGATCGTGCCGGTCAGCGGATCGGGGTGCCCCTGCACGACGGCGTGGTAGATCTTCTCGACCAGCCGGTCGTGGAAGGCGCGCTTGAGGTGGGTGTACGCGCGCTCGGACTTCGCGACGACCATCAGGCCGCTCGTGCCGGCGTCGAGCCGGTGCACGATGCCCGCCCGCTCGGCGGCGCCGGAGGTCGAGATCGTGAAGCCTGCCGCGGCGAGGGCGCCGAGCACGGTCGGGCCCTCCCAGCCGACGGCCGGGTGCGCCGCGACCCCGACGGGCTTGTCGATCACCACGATGTCGTCGTCGTCGTGGACGATCCCCAGGTCGGGGACCGCGATCGGGACGATGCGCGGCTCCTCGCGGGGACTCCACTCGACGCTGAGCCAGGCGCCCGCGGCGACGCGATCGCTCTTGTCGAGGACCCGGCCGTCGGCGGTGACGCCGCCGGCGTCGATGACCTCGGCGGCGAAGGTGCGCGAGAAGCCGAGGAGCTTGCCGACGGCCGCGTCGGCGCGGAGGCCGGCGAGTCCGTCGGGGACGGGCAGCGCGCGGGACTGCACCATCAGGCGCCGCCGCGCGGCTCGGAGTCGATCGCCGCGGTGCTGTCGGTGTCCGCACCGTCCTCCGCGGCGGCCTGCTCGGCCTTGCGCGAGGAGCGCGTGCCGTCGAGGTTCACGCCGCGCAGGCTGAGGATCACGAAGAGCCCCATCGCCGTGCAGATCGCGATGTCGGCGACGTTGTAGATCGCCGGCAGCAGCCACGGCGTGTAGAGGAAGTCGACCACGTGGCCGAGACCGAACGACGGCTCGCGGAAGAGCCGGTCGAACAGGTTGCCGAGCGTGCCGCCGAGCAGCAGCCCGAAGAACAGCGCCCACGCCGTCGAGCGGATGCGCCGGGAGAACCAGATCACGGCGACGACCACGCACGCGGCGATGATCGAGAAGATCCAGGTGGAGCCGCTCGCGAGCGAGAACGCGGCTCCGGGGTTCTTCACGTAGTGCAGGATCAGCACGTCGCCGAGGACGTGCACGTCCTCACCGAGCGTGAGCCCGGTGCTGACGAGGTGCTTCGCGGTCTGGTCGATCGCGAACACCGCGAGCGCAACGAGGCCGAGGGTGACGAGCACCCTCGGCCTGACGTTCGCTGCGGTGGTGCTACGCCCCAAAGCCGGGGAACGAGGACGACTCGGCCGACACCGGCTGGGTGTCGAGGTCGCGGAGCTGGCCCTCGATGTAGCTCTTCAGCTTCTGGCGGTACTCGCGCTCGAAGGTGCGGAGCTCGTCGATGCGGTGCTCGACCGTCGCGCGCTCCTCCTCGAGCTTCGCGACCTGGGCACGCTGCTTGGCCTCGGCCTCGGCGACGATGCGCGCGGCGGTGGCACGGCCCTCGGCGACGAGAGCGTCGCGCTTGTCGGCGCCCTCGCGGACGTGCTCCTCGTGGAGACGGCGCGCGAGCTGCAGGAGTCCGCTGGAGCTCTCGGCCTCGTCGACCGGAGCCGACTGCGAGGCGGCGGGAGCGGCCTGGGCGGGAGCCGGGGTGGGCTCCGGCTCGGGCTCGGGCTCCGGCTCGGGAGCCGGGGTCTCGTCGACCACGGGAGCGGGGGCCGGCGTGGACGCGACGGGGGCGTCCATCGGCCGCGAGTCACCGGAGGAGAGGCGCTGGCGCAGCTCCTCGTTCTCCTGGTTCAGGCGGCGGAGCTCCACGACGACCTCGTCGAGGAAGTCGTCGACCTCGTCCTGGTCGTATCCCTCGCGGAACTTCGTCGGCTGGAACCGCTTGTTGACAACATCTTCGGGAGTGAGCGCCATGGCTTTCCACCTTCGATTTCAAGTAGGTACACGTTCAAGAACGTTCGGCTGGAGCTAGCAACGACTAAAGCTAGCAACTGGGAGCGCGCGGCGCAGTGCGGGCACAGCGGAGCACGTCCGATCGACGCCAACGATACAGGGGACGCGGGCGACCCGTGCACCGCCGGGCATCAGACGCGCTGGAGCCAGGTGGCGATGTACATGCCCACGATGACGCAGAGCATGGTGAGGCTCCAGCCGAAGTCGAGGGCGATCGGACCGATCGAGACCGGCTTGATCACGCGGCGGAAGAAGGAGATCGGCGGATCCGTGACCGTGTAGACGGTCTCGGCCGCCACGAGTCCCACGCCGCGAGGGCGCCATTCGCGGCGGATCACCCGGACGAGATCCAGGACGAACCGCGCCCACATGGCGAAGAAGTACAGCAGGAGCGCGAAGTAGAGGACGCTCGCGAAGAGCGAGATGACGGAGCTCACCGAACGACAGGGCTCCCGGGATCAGGACTTCGCGAAGAACGACGCGTCGGCGTCGCTCTCGGCGGAGGCCGAATCGCCCGCGACCGTGATGTGCGACGGGGAGAGGAGGAACACCTTGCTCGTGACGCGCTCGATGCGGCCGTAGAGGCCCTGCGAGAGGCCGCTGGCGAAGTCGATCAGGCGGCGCGCGTCGGCGTCGCTCATCTGCGAGAGGTTGATGATGACGGGGATGCCGTCGCGGAAGTTCTCCGCGATCACCTGAGCGTCGCGGTACTGCTTGGGGTGGACGGTGAGGATCTCGTTCATCTCAGCGTGTGCCGTCGCCTTCGGGGTCTGGGGGGTGGGCTTGCGGAGCGGGGTGACCGTCGCGCGGGGCTGCTGCGGGGTCGGCTCGACCGGCGGGACCGGCTGGACCGGGGAGACCGGGGCGCGGTGCGCTGTCGCGGGGGCCGCCTCGACGGTCTCGGCACGCTCGTACTCGACCTCTTCGTCGGCGAGTCCGAGGTACACCATCGTCTTCTTCAGCGGGTTGGCCATCAGTGTCCTCCGTGTTGTCGTCGCACCCACAGCTGGGTCACGACGAGGCTACGGGCGGGCGGGCCGATTGCCGGTGATTGCCGACCCGATTCGCAGGTGTGTCGCACCCTCGGCGATCGCGTCGGCGAAGTCGTTCGACATGCCGGCGGAGATGCCGGTCGCACCGGGGGCGATCGAGCGGACCCGCTCCGAGATCGCGCGCAGCCGCGCGAAGGCCGGGCGGGGCTCCTCGCCGAGCGGAGCGACGGCCATCACGCCGCGCAGGACCAACCCCGGGGCGGCCGCGAGGGCCTCCGCGAGCGGCTCGACCTCGCCGGGGGCCGCTCCCCCGCGGTCGGGGTCGTCGGTCAGATTGACCTGCAGGAACACGTCGAGCGGCGCCTGCCCGGGCTCCGGCGGGCCGGCGTCGAGCAGCGGCACGAGGGCGAGCCGGTCGACCGAGTGGATCGAGCTCGCGTAGCGCTCGACCTGGCGCGCCTTCTTGCTCTGCAGCTGGCCGATGTAGTGCCAGCGCGCGGGCGTGCCGGCGAGCTCGGCCGCCTTCTCCTGCGCCTCCTGGTGACGGTTCTCGCCGAAGTCGGCGACGCCGAGCTCGAGGAGGTCGCGCAGGAGGGAGACGGGGTGGTACTTGGTGACCACGATCGTGGTCAGCTCCGACGGGTCGCGACCGGCCGAGCGGGCGGCGTCGGCGACCTGCTCGGTCACCGAGGCCCAGCGCTCGGCCAGCTCGCGATCCACCACAGCGGCGACTACTTGAGGAAGTCGGGGATGTCGAGGTCGCTCTCGTCGTCGTCGAACGACGGGTCGGCGACGGGAGCCGGCGCGGCGACGGGGGTGCTCGACCAGATCGACCCGGCCGACGGCGCGGCGACCGGGGCCGGGGCGGGCTCGGACGACGCCTCCGCGGGCAGGCTCTGCTGCGGGCGCGGCGCGGCGACGGCCGCGGGACCGGTCGCGCCGGGCTCACCGCCGTCGAAGCCCGCCGCGATCACGGTGACGCGCACCTCGTCACCGAGGGTGTCGTCGATCACGGCACCGAAGATGATGTTCGCCTCGGGGTGCACGGCCTCCTGGACCAGGCGCGCCGCGTCGTTGATCTCGAAGATGCCGAGGTTCGATCCGCCCTGGATGGAGAGCAGCACGCCGTGCGCGCCGTCGATGCTGGCCTCGAGCAGCGGGGACGCGACGGCCAGCTCGGCCGCCTTGATCGCCCGGTCCGCCCCGCGCGACGAGCCGATGCCCATCAGCGCGGAGCCGGCGCCCTGCATGACCGACTTGACGTCGGCGAAGTCGAGGTTGATCAGGCCCGGGGTGGTGATCAGGTCGGTGATGCCCTGGACACCGGCGAGCAGCACCTGGTCGGCCGTGGCGAACGCCTCGAGCATCGAGATGCCGCGGTCGCTGATCTCGAGCAGGCGGTCGTTCGGGACGACGATGAGGGTGTCGACCTCGTTCTTCAGGGTCGCGACACCCGCCTCGGCCTGGGTCTGGCGGCGGCGGCCCTCGAAGCCGAAGGGCTTCGTGACGACACCGATGGTGAGCGCGCCGATCGACTTCGCGATGCGGGCAACGACGGGCGCGCCGCCGGTGCCGGTGCCGCCGCCCTCGCCCGCGGTGACGAAGACCATGTCGGCGCCCGCGAGGACCTCCTCGATCTCCTCCGCGTGGTCCTCGGCGGCGCGGCGGCCGACCTCGGGGTCGGCGCCGGCGCCGAGTCCGCGGGTCAGCTCGCGGCCGACGTCGAGCTTGACGTCCGCGTCGCTGAGCAGCAGCGCCTGCGCGTCGGTGTTGATCGCGATGAACTCGACGCCGCGGAGGCCGAGCTCGATCATGCGGTTGACGGCGTTGACGCCGCCACCGCCGATGCCGACGACCTTGATCACGGCGAGGTAGTTCTGGTTTGAAGTCACGTGTCCGGCCTCCGGGCTGAACCTTAAACCTGTAGTTGAGGCTTAAAGTTATGCTGAGTATGCATTTGGGGTGTGGGCTCGACGGTAGGCGGAGTGCGCGCCACCCTGCGACAGACACGCCCGCAATCGGAAAAGAGCCGCGCGGATCCGTCCGGCGCGCCGCTCATCGCCGGGCGACGACGGCGGCCTCGGGCGAGGAGACGTCGTAGGAGGCGACCGCCGCGGGGTCCGTCGCCGCCATCAGCTTCTCCAGGACGACGGCCTTGAGCGCGGAGTCGTCCGACCCGCCCCAGAAGACGACCGCGCCGTCCGCGAGGGTCAGGGAGACGTCGTCCCCCGTGGTCGCGGCCGCCGAGGCGACCTGGCTCTCGAGCGACTCGGGCAGGGTGAGCAGCACGCGCGCGGTCGCGCGGAACGCCGCTCCCGAGGCGGAGCCGGTCGGCGTGCTGAGCAGCGGGTAGCCCTCCTGCGCGGCGGGCGCCGTCTCGATCACCACGCCCGCCGGGTCGACGAGGTCGAACTCGGCGCCGTCGGCGATCACGCCGACCGGGGTCCGCTCGACGACGCTGACGATGAGCGTGCTCGGCGGTCGCGTCTGCACGGAGTAGCTGCGCACCAGGGGGTAGCTGCCGAGCACCCGCCCGACGGCGGCGCGGTCCACCAGCGTGAGCGGCACCCCGACCTGGTCGGCGAGCGAGTTCTGGATGTCCTCGGCGCTGACGCGCTGGGTGCCGGTGATCTCGATCGTCTTGACGGCCATCAGCGGCGAGTACGCCGCGACCGCGACGACCAGGGCGAGGACGACGAGCGAGCCGGCCGTGACCAGGGCGATGGTGCGGCGGCGGCGTGCGCGCTTGGTGAAGCGGCGGACCTCGCCGCGCTCGAAGCGCCGGCGCTCCCGGGCCGCCTTCGCGAGCGCGTGACCCTCCGACCCGGGCAGTGGGAGACCCCGGAGCCGGGACAGCGGCGTCCTCCGCGGCTCGGCCGCCGTCCCGGGCGGCGTCCTCTCCGACTCGGCCGTGGCGGGCTCGGCACGCGCGGGTACCGCTTTCTCGGACGTCGCCTTCTCAGGTGCGAGCTTCGCGGGTGCGACCTTCGCCGGTGCGGCCTTCGCCGGTCTCCCGGCCTCCGCCGCCTTCTCCGCCTTCATCCGCTCGGCCTGCAGCTTCCCCGCCGCACTCCGGGGAGCGGACGGCAGCCGCAGCGACGCCGGCGTCGTCAGCCGGATCGGCTCGGTGGGGTGCTCGTCGTCGCCGGACGGACGCGACTGCGCCGGCGGAGGGCTCGCCGGACGAGCGGGCGCGGAACGCACTCCGCTCGGCGGCCGCACGCCGTCCGGCCGCTTCATCGCGCGACCGGCGCGACCTCGCTCGCGCCGAGCGACTCGAGCAGCTGCGGGATGATCCGGTAGACGTCACCGCAGCCGAGGGTGATCACGAAGTCGCCCTCGCGCGCGATCTCCGCGGTGCGGCGGGACGCCTCCTGCCAGTCGGCGAGGAACGAGACGTGCGAGGGGTCGGCGAACTTCTCGCTGACCAGCGCGCCGGTGACGCCGGGCTCGGGGTCCTCGCGCGCGCCGTAGACGTCGAGCACGATCGTCTCGTCGGCGTAGGTCTCCAGCGCCTCGGCGAACTCGCGGGCGAAGAGCCTGGTGCGGCTGTAGAGGTGCGGCTGGTGCACGGCGATGATCCGGCCGGTGCCGACGACGGTCCTCGCGGCCGACAGGGCGGCGGCGACCTCGGTGGGGTGGTGCGCGTAGTCGTCGTAGACGCTCACGCCGCGCACGGCGCCGTGCAGCTCGAAGCGGCGCTCGGTGCCGCCGAACTCGGAGATCGCGGCGAGGGCCGGAGCCGGTTCGAAGCCGAGGCCGACGAGCACGGCGAAGGCGCCCGCCGCGTTGATCGCGTTGTGGCGGCCCGGGATGCGCAGGCGCGTCGTGTAGCGGCGGCCCTCGTACTCGACGGTGAAGCCGACCGGGCCGACCAGCTCGAGATCGACCACGCGGGCGTCCGAGCCCTCCGCCTCGCCGAAGGTCAGGACCTTCGGTCCGTCGATGCGGCGGGTGACGCTCACGGCGCCGGGGTCGTCGGAGGAGATGACGACCAGTTCGCGCGCGCTCGAGGTGAAGGTGACGAACGCCTCCTCGAACGCCTCGAGCGAGCCGTAGTGGTCGAGGTGGTCCGGGTCGACGTTGGTCACGAGCGAGACCGCGGTGTCGTAGAGCAGGAAGCTGCCGTCGGACTCGTCCGCCTCGACGACGAAGACCTCGCCGGAGCCGGCCGCCGAGGACGTGCCGAGGCCCTCGATGATGCCGCCGTTGACGAAGCTGGGGTCGGCGTCGAGACCGAGCAGACCGGTGACGATCATGCCGGTCGAGGTGGTCTTCCCGTGTGCGCCGGCGACGGCGACGAGGCGCTTGCCGCGGACGAGCCAGGCGAGCGCCTGCGAGCGGTGCAGGACGGGCAGGCCGCGCTCCTTCGCCAGCAGGTACTCAGGGTTGTCCGGCCAGAGCGCCGACGTGACGACGACGGCCTCGGCGTCGCCGAGATGCGCCGCGTCGTGCCCGATGGCGACCGGGATGCCGAGCTCGCGGAGCTGCTCGATCGGGTGCGACTCGCGCACGTCGGAGCCGGTGACGCGGTGACCGGCGCGGTGGAACAGCCGCGCGATCCCGCTCATCCCCGAGCCGCCGATGCCGATGAAGTGGACCGAGCCGAGCTCGTCGGGGACGGTGATGCCGAGGTCGGGCTTGATCACGGGGCTCTCGCTTTCGGGTGGTCGGCGCGGCGTGCGGGGTGCCGCAGGCCGGACGAAGGGATCAGTTTAACCGCGGAGGGATCAGTGCGGACGGAGACCGGAGCCGATGAGGTCGACCAGCCGGCCGGAGCCGTCGCGCACGCCGACGGACGCGGCACGGCGACCCATGTCGGCGAGGCGCGGAGCGTCGTGCAGGAGCGGCACCAGGTCGCTCGCGACCCAGGCCGGGGTGAACGCCGAGTCCTCGACGAGGAGCGCTCCGCCCGCATCGACGACACCGCGGGCGTTGAAGCGCTGCTCGCCGTTGCCGACCGGGTAGGGCACGTACACCGTAGGGAGGCCGAGCGCGCTGAGCTCGCTCACGGTGGCCGCTCCGGCGCGGGAGACCGCGACGTCCGCGGCGGCGAGAGCGAGGTCCATCCGGTCGCAGTAGGCCAGCAGCTGGTACCCCGCGACGCCGGGGTCGGCGATCTCGGCGCGGTCGCCGGTGATGTGCAGCACCTGGAAGCCGGTCGCCACGAGCGCGGCGGCGCTCGCGTGCACGGTCGCGTTGATCCGCCGGGCACCGAGCGAGCCGCCGGTCACGAGCAGGGTGCGGCGTGCGGGATCGAGACCGAAGGCGGCCATCGCCTCGTCGCGCACGGCCGCGCGGTCCAGCTGCGCGATCTCGCGGCGCAGCGGCATCCCGACGACCTGCGCGTTGCGCAGCGGCGTGCCCTCGAAGGCGACGCCGACGAACGGGGTGAAGCGGGCGCCGAGCCGGTTGGCGAGACCGGGCCGGGCGTTGGCCTCGTGCACCACGAACGGGATCCCGGCGCGCCGGGCGGCGAGGTAGGCGGGCGCGGCCGCGTAGCCGCCGAAGCCGACGACCGCGTCGATCCGGCGCTCGCGGAGAGTGCGGACGATGCCGTCGATCGTCGCGCGGAAGGCGGAGGGGAAGCGCAGGGCGGCGCCGTTGGGACGGCGCGGGAACGGCAGGCGCGGGATCACCGACAGCTCGTAGCCGCGCAGCGGCACCAGTCGTGCCTCGAGTCCCTCGGCCGTGCCGAGGACGAGGACCTCGTCGTCCGGGTGGCGCGCCCGGATCTCGTCGGCCGTGGCGAGCAGCGGATTGACGTGGCCGGCGGTCCCGCCGCCGGCGAGCAGGTAGCGGGTCATCGGGCGGCGGCCTTCTTGGCGGCGCGCGCGGCGGCGCCGTCGCTCGGCGAGGTCTGGTGGCGTGCGAAGGAGAGCACGACGCCGATGGCAAGGAGCGAGCTGAGCAGGGCGGTGCCTCCGGAGGAGATCAGCGGCAGCGGCACTCCGAGCACCGGGAGCACCCCGAGCACCACCCCGATGTTGACGAACGCCTGGCCGATCAGCCAGACCATGACGGCGCCGGTCGTGATGCGGACGAACGGGTCGGTGGACGCGTGGATGATGCGGAAGAACGCGATCGCCAGGACGACGAAGAGCGCGAGGACCACGATCGCCCCGATCAGGCCGAGCTCCTCGCCGATGATCGCGAAGATGTAGTCGTTGTCGGCCGCGGGCAGCCAGGACCATTTGGCCTTGGAGTTGCCGAGGCCGACGCCGAAGATGCCGCCGGAGGCCATCGCCCAGGTGCCGTGCACGGGCTGCCAGCAGGAGGTCTCGTACTGCTCCGAGCCCGAGCAGTCACCGAGGAAGGACATGATCCGGGTCAGCCGGTTCTCGCTCGAGACCGCGAAGAGCACGGCGCCGACCGCGCCGACGAGCACGATCGGGATCAGCACCTTCATCTGCACGTTCGAGTAGAAGAGCGCAGCCAGGACGATGCCGGCGAGGATCAGGACGGTGCCGAGGTCGCCGCCGCCGAGGACGAGGCCGATCGAGCCGCCCGCGACGATCAGGACGGGCATCAGCGCGTCCTTCCAGTCCTTGGGGCCGCGGTAGCGGCGGGCGAGCAGCAGGCCGAGCCAGAGCGCGAGCGCGAGCTTGATGATCTCGGACGGCTGCATCGTGAAGCCGCCGATCCGCAGCCAGTTGCGGTTGCCGCCGACCTCCCAGCCGAGCGGCGAGAAGAGCACGAGCAGCTGCAGGACGCAGCCGGCCCCGAGCAGGAGGGGTGTCGCCTTCTTCCAGAAGCGGATCGGCACGCGCGACACCACGAGCATCAGCGGCACGCCGAGCAGGGCGAAGCCGCCCTGGCGGAAGAAGCCGCCGAAGGAGTCGTCGCTCCGGACGTAGGAGGTGACCGACGAGGAGGAGAGCACCATCGTCAGCCCGAAGAGCACGAGGAAGAGCGTCGTGCCGAAGAGCAGGAAGAAGTTCGGCGATCCCGAGGCGAGGACGCGGGCGAGCACGATCCGCGCGGTGCGCAGTCCGCCGCGCTCCTTGTGCTGCTCGCCCTCGGACGCCTCGGCGCGCGAGCGGTCAGTGCGCGAGCGGCCCGGGCTGCGGTTCGTCGTCGGAGCGGTCATCGGCTCCCCCTCCCAGATACGTCGCCACGGCGGCCGCGAAGAAGCGGCCCCGCTCCGCGTAGTCGCGGAACTGGTCCATCGACGCCGCAGCAGGTGCGAGCAGGACGACGTCACCCGTGCGGGCGAGCACCGCGGCGGCCTCGACGGCCGCCTGCATCACCGCCCCAGTGTCATCCGGGACCACCTCGGTCACGGGGAGGGCGGGCGCGTGTCGCCGGAATGCCTCGAGGACCTCCGCGCGGTCCGCGCCGATGACCACGGCGCCGCGCAGCCGGCCGACGTGGGCGCCCACGAGAGCGTCGATGTCGACGCCCTTCAGCAGCCCGCCGACGAGCCAGACGACGGACGGGTAGGCCCGGAGCGAGGCGTCGGCGGCGTGCGGATTGGTGGCCTTGGAGTCGTTCACCCAGACCACGCCGGAGCTCTCCGCGACCACCTGGATGCGGTGCGCGTCGAGCTCGAAGGTCGCGAGGGCGCGGCGGACGGCGGCGGGCTCGATGCCGCAGGCCCGCGAGAGCGCGGCGGCCGCCAGCACGTTCTGCACGATGTGCGGGGCGGCGAGTCCGCGAGCGGCGAGCTCGTCGACGGTCGCGATCTCGATCGCGCTCGTCGCGCGGTCCTCGAGGAAGGCGCGGTCGCAGAGGATGCCGTCGACGACGCCGAAGTCGCTCGGCCCGGGGACCCCCAGGCCGAAGCCGATCGCGCGCGCGCCCTCGATCACTTCGGCGTCGACCACCATCTGCTCGGTGGCGGCGTCGGCGCGGTTGTAGACGCAGGCGACCCGGGTGTTCGCGTAGACCTTCGCCTTCGCGGCGCGATAGGCCTCGAAGGTCCCGTGCCAGTCGAGATGGTCGTCGGCGATGTTCAGGCAGGTGCTCGCGAGCGGCTCGATCCGGCCGAGGTAGTGCAGCTGGTAGCTCGAGAGCTCGACCACCAGGACGTCGAAGCCCTGCGGGTCACGGACCGCGTCGAGCACGGGGATGCCGATGTTGCCGCAGGGGGCGGCCCGCAGCCCGCCGGCGACGAGCATCGTCGCGGTGAGCTGCACGGTCGTGGTCTTGCCGTTCGTGCCGGTGACCAGCACCCAGTCGGCCGGGGTGCCGTCGGCACGGACGACCTTGTCGCGCACGCGCCAGGCGAGCTCGACGTCGCCCCAGAGCGCGATGCCCGACTCCCCCGCCCACGCGACGAGCGGATGCGTCGGCGCGAAGCCGGGCGAGACGACGACGAGCTCGGGGTCGAACGACGCCAGCTCCACCGGGACGCGGTCGAGCCGCTCGGCCCGGTGCAGGCGCGCCCCGATCACCTCGAGCAGGCGCTCGCGCTCCTCGTCGGCGCGATCGGCCAGGACGAGCACCTCGGCGCCCAGCTCGGTCAGCGTGTCGGCGACGGAGAAGCCGGTGACCCCGAGGCCGAGCACGGCGACGCGGAGACCGCGCCAGTCGGCGTGCCAGCTGGTCAGCGACTCGGGGCGGGCGGACGAGGCGGGATCGGTCATGCCAGGGAGAGCCATTCGAGGTAGAAGAGCCCGACGCCGGCCGCGACGAAGATGCCGGCGATGATCCAGAAGCGGACCACCACCGTGATCTCGGCCCAGCCCTTGAGCTCGAAGTGGTGGTGGAGCGGGCTCATCAGGAAGATGCGCTTGCCCCGGGTGAGCTTGAAGTAGATCCGCTGCACGATCACCGAGCCGGTGACGATGACGAACAGTCCGCCGATCAGGATGACGAGCAGCTCGGTGCGGGTGAGGATCGCGAGGGCCGCGAGCGCGCCACCGAGGCCGAGCGAGCCCGTGTCGCCCATGAAGATCTGCGCGGGCGAGGTGTTCCACCAGAGGAAGCCCACGAGCGCGCCGGAGATCGCCGCGGCGATGATCGCGAGGTCGAACGGATCGCTCACCTGGTAGCACTTGTCGGCCACCTCGGGGTTGAGCTGTGCGTCGAAGCACCACTGGTTGGACTGCCAGAAGCCGATGATGACGTAGGAGCCGATCGCGAGGATCGACGAGCCGGTCGCGAGGCCGTCGAGGCCGTCCGCGACGTTGACGCCGTTGGACGTGCTGGTCACGATCACGCAGATCCAGAGCACGAACAGCCCGATGCCGATCCAGCCGAGCGCGGCGAAGTCGAACGGCAGGTCGCGGATGAACGAGATCGACGTCGAGGCCGGCGTCAGTCCGTTGGAGTCGCGCACCATGATCGCGATGACCGCGAAGGCCGCCGCGACGATGATCTGCCCGGCGATCTTGGCCCAGCCGCCGAGCCCGAGGCTGCGCTGGTTGCGGGTCTTCAGGAAGTCGTCGATGAAGCCGACGAAGCCGAGCCCGACCATCATGAACAGCACCAGCAGCGCCGACGGCGCGAGCGCCCGGTTGCCGAAGAGCGAGCCGAGGAAGTAGCCCGCCACGGTGGCGATGATGATGACGATGCCGCCCATCGTCGCCGTGCCGTGCTTGACGTGGTGCGACTTCGGTCCGTCCTCGCGGATGAACTGGCCCCACTGCAGGCGGTGGAACAGCCGGATGAACAGGGGCGTCAGCAGCAGCGTGAAGGCGCCGGAGAAGGCTCCGGCCAGAAGGAGTGCTCTCATCGGTGGCGCTCTCCCAGTCGGTCGCCCAGGAATCGCAGCCCGGCGGAGTTGGACGACTTCACCAGGACGGTGTCGCCGCTCCGAAGATAGCCGTCGAGCAGGTCGTACGCCTCGTCGGCGGTCTCGACGAAGACGGACTCGCCGCTCCAGGAGCCCTCGCGCTCGGCGGCGACGTGGATCCGTCGCGCCTTCGCGCCGACCACCACGATCTGCGCGATGTTGAGCCGGACGGCGAGCAGGCCCACGCGGTCGTGCTCCTCGTCGGCCCACTCCCCCAGCTCGCTCATCTCGCCGAGGACCGCGACGGTGCGCCCCTCCGGCTTCGCGATCTGGGCGAGGGTCCGCAGGGCGGCGGCGGTGGAGTCGGGGCTGGCGTTGTACGCGTCGTTGACGACCGTGACGTCGGCGCCGCCGAGCACCTGCATGCGCCAGCGCTCGGCGAGCGTGACGGTGCCGAGCGCGTCGACGATCGCGTCGAGCGGGACGCCGACGGAGAGCGCGGCCGCGGTGGCCGCCAGCGCGTTCATCACGTGGTGCTCGCCGAGGACGCGGAGGAAGAGCTCGGCGCGGGCGGCCTCGCGGCCCTCCCCGGCGCTGATCTCGACGGTGAAGCGGGTGCCCTCGGCCGTCGGCTCGATGTCGACGGCGCGGACGTCGGCCTGCTCGCCGTGGCCGAACCACAGCACCCGGGCGGCGGTCCTCGCCTGCATCGAGGCGACGCGGCCGTCGTCGGCGTTCAGCACCGCGACGTCGTCGGCCGTCAGGTCGGCGACCATCTCGGTCTTCGCCTCGAGCGTGCGCTCGATGCCGCCGAACTCGCCGGCGTGAGCGAGGCCCACCGCGAGGACGATCCCCACGTCGGGCTTCGCCATCCGGACGAGGCGGCGGATCTCGCCGACCGCGCTCGCGCCCATCTCGGCCACCAGGAAGCGCGTCGAGGGCGACACCTTCAGCATCGTGATCGGCGCACCGACCTCGTTGTTGAACGAGCCCTGCGGGGCGACGGTCTCGCCCTCGCGCTCGAGGATCGTGCGGAGGAGGTTCTTGGTGGTCGTCTTTCCGTTGGAGCCGGTGACCGCGAGGACGGTGAGGTTCCCGAGCGCGCGCACGCGGCGGACGACCTCGGTCGCCAGGGCGCCGAGCGCCTCGACGGAGTCGTCGACGAGCACCTGCGGCACGTCGAGGTCGAGCGGCCGCTCGACGATCAGCAGGGCGGCGCCGCGCTCGACGGCGACCGGAGCGAAGAGGTGGCCGTCGGTGTGCTCGCCGCGCTTGGCGACGAAGATCCCGCCGGGCGCGATCTCGCGCGAATCGGTCTCGGTCGCGCCGTCGACGACGGTGCTCGCGTTGGCGGAGGAGCCGGCGAGGTGCAGCCGGCCGGAGAC
Organism: Rathayibacter sp. VKM Ac-2928; assembly: GCF_022815545.1. NCBI lineage: Bacteria > Bacillati > Actinomycetota > Actinomycetes > Micrococcales > Microbacteriaceae > Rathayibacter > Rathayibacter sp. VKM Ac-2928. The sequence goes on along the minus strand of NZ_JALGRU010000004.1, from coordinate 132,628 downwards.
GGCCGCGGCGATCTCGGTGAGGGTCAGGGCGATCATCTAGAGCCAGCCCGCCTCGCGCAGGGCCTGCCGGACGTCGTCTCTGGCCGAATACGGCATGTGCACTCCTGCAATCTCCTGATAGTCCTCGTGGCCGGGTCCGGCGTAGAGGATCGCATCGCCCTCGTCCGCGAGGGCGACGGCCGCCCGCACGGCGGCCCGCGGGTCGGGGATCTCGTGGATCTCCCGGCCGGGCACGGCCTCGGTCGCCGCGCCGACGAGGACGGCGCGGATCGCCGCCGGGTCCTCCCAGCGCGGATGGAAGTCGGTCACGATCACGACGTCGGACAGCTCCGCGGCGATGCGCCCCATGTCGGCCCGCTTCGTGGTGTCCCGGTCGCCGTCGGCGCCGAAGACCATGATCAGCCGGCCGGGCGTCAGCGCCCGCAGCGCCTCGAGTGCGTTCGAGAACGCGTCCGGGGTGTGGCCGTAGTCGACGTAGACGCGCGGACCGCGGTCCCCGGAGACGCGCTCGGCGCGACCGGGGATGTAGACGTCGAGTGCGCCCTCGCCCAGAGCGTGCGCGATGGCCTCGAGGTCGAAGCCCGACTCGACGAGCATGACGATCGCGAGCGCCGCGTTGGCCGCCATGTACCAGCCGATCAGCGGGATGCTCACGACGACCGAGCGGTTCTCGGGCCCCTCGAGGCGGAAGGTCGTGCCGTCGGCGGTGCTCTCGACGACGGTCATCGACCAGTCGGCCGGCGTGCTCGGAGCGACTCCGACGACGGGCGAGCTGGCGAGCGTCGTCACGGGGATGCGGCTGCGCTCGACGAGCTCGCGGCCCCAGCTGCTGTCGACGGTCACCACGCCGCGGCGCGCGCGGTCCGGACCGAACAGGTCGGCCTTCGCCTCGAAGTAGTGCGCCATGTCGGTGTAGTCGTCGAGGTGGTCGTGCGTCAGGTTGGTGAAGCCGACCACGTCGAAGACGAGGCCGTCGATCCGGTGGCGGGTGAGCGCCTGCGCGGAGACCTCGATGGAGACCGCGCGCACCGCGGACTCCCGCATCCGGGCGAGCAGACCGTGCAGCTCACTCGCCTCCGGAGTGGTCAGCGAGCTGACGACCGCCACGTCGCCGATGCGGCGCTCGGCGGTCGAGCTGAGACCGGAGACGACGCCGAGGCGGCGCAGCAGCGCGTCGAGCAGGTAGACCACGCTCGTCTTGCCGTTGGTCCCGGTCACGCCGAACAGCGTCGGCGCGTCCTCGCGGGTGCGGTGGATCCAGGCCGCGACGTCGCCGAGGGCGGCGCGGGGGTCGGGCGTGACCAGCACGGGGAGGCCGCTGCCGGCGGCCAGCTCGGCGCCCTCGGGATCGGTCAGCACCGCGACCGCACCGGCGGCGGCGGCACCGGCGGCGAAGGCGGCGCCGTGCGCGGCCCGGCCGGCGACGCCGACGTAGAGGTCGCCCGGCTCGACGCAGCGCGAGTCGAGGGTGACCCCGCTGACCTCGACGCCCTCGACCCCGCGGACGGGCCCGAGCGAGAACTCGGCGACGAGCTGCGCGAGCGCTCGGGGCGCCGGGTGCTCGGGCCGGAGGGAGGACTGCGGGCGAGTGTCGTGCAATGCCCGCTCTTTCTCTCGTGCTGGTGCTCGTGCTGGTTCTGGTCTGCTGGGTCGTGTCCTGGAGAGGGCGGTCACCACGTGGTGGGGTACTCCACCGGCGGGACCGTGGACGGCTCCACCCGGTTGGTCTTGAGCACCTGCGTCATGACCTGCTGGAACACGGGGGCCGTCGCCTGGGACGTGTTCATCTTAACCGGATCGGCGATGGTGACCGTCACGACGTACTCCGGGTCCTCCGCGGGCGCGAGGCCGGCCAGCGAGACGGTGTAGCTCTTCGAGTAGCCGCCGTTGCCGTCCGGCTGCTGCGCCGTGCCGGTCTTGGTGGCGATGTTGTAGCCGTCGACGTGGATGTCGTTCGCCAGCCAGCCCTCGTTGTAGTGGGTCTGCAGCATGTCCACGACGTCCTTCGCGGCACCGGCGGAGACCACCGGGGTGCCGGTGGTGTCGGGCACGTCGATCACCGAGCCGTCGGGCATGGTGCAGCCCTCGACCAGCTGCGCGGGCAGGCGCACCCCGCCGTTGCCGAGGGTCTGGTAGATGCTCGCGACCTGGACCGCGGTCGCCGAGACGCCCTGCCCGAACATCGTCGTGTAGTTGGTCTGGTTGTCCCAGTCCTCGGAGTCGGCGAGGAGGCCGCCGGTCTCGCCGGGGAAGTCGACAGCGGTCGAGGCGCCGAGGCCGAACTTCTTCAGGTAGTCGTAGCGCTGCGACGCGGAGAGCTTGGAGCCCATCATCGCGATGCCGACGTTCGAGGAGTCCTTGAGGATCCCGGTCAGCGTGTAGTTCGTGGGCGTGTGCGCGAAGTCGTCGCTGAACGAGGCGCCGTCCTTCTCGAAGGTGTCGGGGACGACGACCTGGCTCGTCGGGCTCGCGAGGCCCTGGTCGATCAGCATCGCCGCCGTCATCGGCTTGAAGGTCGAGCCGGGCTCGAACGGGCTCTGGAAGGCGCGCGAGCCGCGGTCGGCCGGTGCGCTCGCCGAGACGTTGTTCGGGTCGACGGTCGGGGTCTCGGCGACGGTCAGGAGCTTGCCGGTCTTGACCTCCTGCACCACGACGATGCCGTAGCTGCCGCCGACCTCGGCGACCCGCTGCGCGAGCACCTGCTGCGAGTAGTACTGCAGGTCGGCGTCGATGGTCAGCTCGAGCGTCCCGCCGTCGACCGCGGGGGTCTCCGCCACGGTGCTGCCGGGGATGCGGACGTAGTCGGCGCTGCGCTCGTAGCTCTCGGAGCCGTTGGCCCCGGCGAGGCAGGCGTTCTCGGCGTACTCCATGCCCTCCTGGGCGGCGCCGTCGCCGCCCACGTAGCCGACCAGGTTGCCGGCGACCGCGCCGTTCGGGTAGGTCCGGCCCTGCTGCGTCTCGAAGTAGGTCCACGGGATGTCGAGGGCGACGAGCTTCTGGTACGCCTCGAGGTCGAGGCCCTCGGAGAGGATCAGGTAGTTCGCCTTCGGGTCCTTCGCGACCGCGTCGCTCACGGCCGTGACGATCTGCGGGACCGTCTGCCCGGTGATGGCGCCGATCTCGGAGGCGGCCTGCTCGACGCTGACCATCACCTCCTGGCCGTCGGGCATCTCGCGCAGGAACTCCGCGACGTTCTTCGGCGAGGTCGTCAGCCGGTACCGGGTCGTGGCGTCGGCGAGCACCGTGCCGGAGCGGTCGACGATCGAGCCGCGGGTGCCGTAGGTGATGACGCTGTTCGACTGGTTCTGCGCCGCCTCGTCGGTCAGCTCGTTGGCGCGGACGACCTGGATGTCGACCAGCTTGCCGATGAACAGTCCGACGACGGCGGCGATGACGAGGAAGGTGACGGCGGTGCGTCGCCTGCTCGAACGGTGATGTCTCACGGCGCTAGGGGCCCTTCGGTGCGTGGTCGGAGCGGCTCAGTGCGTGCTCGGGCGGAGTCAGTGCGTGATCGGGGCGGGCAGCTCGCCCTGCAGAGGTGCGACCGCCGTGGCGGAGCCGGGTGCGGCGGCGGCGGCCGGCGGTGCGATCAGCGCGTTCGGCACGGCGGAGGCGGTCGCGGCGGTGCCGACCTCGCTCGCGGCGGCGGTGGCGGGATCGCCCAGCACGGCACCGTCGGAGAGGCGGAGGTAGACGGGCGCGGTGTTCGCGACCATGCCCAGGCCCTGCGCGGCGGTCGCGAGGTTCTGCGGCGAGCTGAGGGTGTCGACCGTGTCCTGCTTCTCCGCGTTGCCGCGGGTGAGCGTCTTCTGCTCGCCCTGCAGCGTCGCGATCTGGTAGGCGCCCTCGGAGAGGCCGACGCTGACCAGGAGCTGGATCACGATGATCGCGAACAGCCCCGCGACGGCGACGATCCCGTAGACGAGCTTCGGCCGGGCCTGGCGCGCCGGAGCGGGGACCGCCTCGATGCGGGGTCGCTGGGCCGGCTCGGCGGGCTGCGCCGGTCGTGCGGTGCTGCGGTCGATGACGGGGTCGATGACGGCGGTCGCGCTCATGCGGTGCTCCTGATCCTCTCGGCCGCGCGCAGTCGCACGGGTGTTGCTCGGGGGTTGGCGGCCTTCTCGTCGTCCGAGGCGAGCTCTGCGCCGCGGATGACGAGCCGGAACTCGGGTCGGTGCTCGGGCAGCTCCATCGGCAGGCCGACCGGCGCCGTGGAGGAGGAGGCGGCCTGCAGGGCGCGCTTGACGATGCGGTCCTCGAGCGACTGGTACGCCTCGACGACGAGGCGCCCGCCGACGGCGATGCGGCCGAGTGCGGCGGGGATCGCCCGCTCGAGCACGGAGAGCTCCTGGTTGACCTCGATGCGCAGTGCCTGGAAGACGCGCTTGGCCGGGTGCCCGTTGCGCTGGATCGCGACCGGGGTCGCCGCCTGGATGATCTCGACGAGCCGGCCGGAGCGCACGATCGGCGCCGACGCGCGGGCCTCGACGATCTTCTTGGCGTAGCGCGCCGCGAGCCGCTCCTCGCCGTACTCGTGGAAGATCCGCCGGAGCGCGACCTCGTCGTAGTCCGCGAGGATGCTCGCCGCGGTGAGCGGCGCCGACGCGTCCATCCGCATGTCCAGCGGAGCGTCCTTGGAGTAGGAGAAGCCGCGCTCGGTCTCGTCGAGCTGCAGCGAGGAGACGCCGAGGTCGAACAGTGCGCCGTCGATCGTGTCGATGCCGAGCTCGTCGAGGACGTCGGGCAGCTCGTCGTAGACGGCGTGCACGAGGTCGATCCGCGCGGAGTGCGCGGCGAGCCGGGCGCCCGCCAGCTCGAGGGCCTCCCGGTCGCGGTCGAGGCCGACGAGGTGGAGGCGCGGGAAGCGCTCCAGCAGCGCGAGCGAGTGGCCGCCCATGCCGAGCGTCGCGTCGACGAGCACGGCGCCGTCGCGCTCGAGCGCCGGAGCGAGCAGCTCGACGCAGCGCTCGAGGAGCACGGGCAGGTGCCGCTCCTCGGTCGGGCGCACGTCGGCGCGGGGTGCGTCGGCGCTGCTCGCGTCGTCCGCGCTCACGTCGGCGCGGTGCGCAGGGGTGCTCTCGGTGCTCTCTGTCATGGCGGTCCCGCCGTCCTGTTCCTGCCGTCCGATCCCCATCCAGCTCACGACCGGACACCGGGGAAGGTGCGTCCGGGCGCCGAGTGGCTGGGAGTCGCGCGGCAGGAGCTAGAACAGTCCGGGGATCACCTCCTCCTCGGTGTCGGAGAACACGGACTCCTGCTCGGTGAGGTAGCTGTCCCAGGCGTCCTGGGCCCAGATCTCGGCGCGATTGCCCGCACCGATGACGGTGAGGTCGCGGTCGAGACCGGCGTAGGCGCGCAGCGGCGCCGGGAGGGTGATGCGGTTCTGCTTGTCCGGCGTCTCGGCGCTGGCGCCGGAGAGGAACACGCGGAGGAAGTCGCGGGCCTGCTTGCTGGTGACCGGCGCCTGGCGGATCTTCTCGTGCATCGCCTCGAACTCGCGCTGGCTGAAGACGTAGAGGCACCGCTCCTGGCCGCGCGTGACGACGACTCCGGAGGAGAGCTCGTCGCGGAACTTGGCGGGAAGGATGACGCGGCCCTTCTCGTCGAGCTTGGGGGAATGAGTGCCGAGGAACAACGGACTGCCCCCACTTCTCTCCGGCCAAGGTTGGTGTGGGCCCCACAGTACTCCACTTCCCCCCACCCACAACCCTCCGAACCGTCACGGCGCGCCGGGACGGTCCCGTCGATCCGCGTCGTTCTGCGGATCCAGCACGGTAGAGCGCAGTGGAGGGGAATCGCACTCCCGGGGAGCGTCCGGGCATGAAAAAAGGGCCGATCCGTGAGGATCGACCCTGTGGGTGGTGCGGGGTGGAGGACCCGCGCCGTGGAGCGCTAGGAGCGGCCGTCGCCGCGGTTGTCCCACCGGTCGTTCAGACGGTCCATGAAGTTGGACCCCTGGCGTCCGCTCGCGGAGCGCGGCTTCGAGGGCCGGCCCGCCTCGGGGATTCCGGAGGTGGTGGAGCCGCCGGGCGCGGGGCGCATCGCGACGACCACGCCGGCCAGCATCAGCGCGAAGCCGGCGACGCCCACGAGGGGCTGACGGACGATCACACCGGCGACGAGGACTCCCAGGCCGACGATGGCGAGGAGGATGCCGAGCACGAGCGCGCGGTAGTTGGTGCCGCCCCGGCCCTTGCTGACCGCCGCGACGAAGTCGGCGTCGTTCTGATAGAGATTGCGCTCCATCTCGTCGAGGAGCCGTTGCTCGTGTTCCGAAAGCGGCATCGGGACCCCTTCAGGGTGTGGCGTCGACCCGGCGGGGACGGCACCGAGGGTGGGCGGGCGGTCTGCTCGACCGGGCTGGTGGCGCTTCAGTGTAGACCGCGGCCCGCCGAGGCGCCAGGCGCCATCGGTGCATAGGCTGGTCGGGTGAACCACAGCACTCGTCTGGTCGATCGCGTCCAGTTCCGAATCGATGAATTCCTCACCGGGCGCACGCCAATTCTGCGCTCCATCGGAGAGGACGTCTCCGCCCTCGGCGACCTTTCGCGGGACTTTCTCAGCGGGGGCAAGCGCTTCCGGGCGCGCTTCTGCGAGGCGGGCTGGACGGCGGTCTCCGCTGTCCCGAGCGACGCTCACCGGAGCGCCTCGGATCCGGTCGCGCGGGTCGGCGCGAGCCTGGAGCTGTTCCACGCCGCGGCACTGGTCCACGACGACGTGATCGACAACTCCGACACCCGCCGGGGCGCCCCCTCGGCGCACCGCCGCTTCGCGTCGCTGCACGCGGGCGGCGGCTGGTCGGGCGACGCGGACGAGTTCGGCCGCTCCTCCGCGATCCTCCTCGGCGATCTGCTGCTGGTCTGGTCCGACGAGATCTTCGCGGACGCCGAGTGGGCGCTCGAGGACCGCACCGCCGCGGCGCGGGCCCGGGCGGAGTTCAACCTGATGCGCACGGAGGTGACCCTGGGCCAGTACCTCGACATCCTCGAGGAGAGCGCCTGGGTGCAGCACCCCGAGCACGAGCACCTCGAGCGCTCGGAGCGCGTGGTCGTCTTCAAGAGCGCGAAGTACAGCATCGAGGCACCGCTGACCATCGGCGGCTCGCTCGGCGGCGGCGACGACGCCCAGATCGACGCCCTGCGCCGCTTCGGCCTTCCTCTCGGCATCGCCTTCCAGCTGCGCGACGACGTGCTCGGCGTGTTCGGCGATCCGGCCGTGACCGGGAAGCCGGCCGGCGACGACCTCCGCGAGGGCAAGCGGACCGTGCTGCTCGGCCTCGCCCGCGCAGCCGCCTCGGCGGGCGAGCGCGACGAGCTCGACGCCGTGGTCGGCCGTGCGGACGCGAGCGCCGACGACATCGCCCGCGCTCAGGAGATCGTGGCGGGCTCCGGGGCGCTCGATCGGCTCGAGGAGCGGATCGCCCGCGACGTCGAGGCCGCGCTGGCCGTGCTGCCGGACGCGCCCCTGCGCGAGGAGGGCCTCGCGGAACTCCGCGAGCTCGCCGACCGGGTCACCGCCCGGACGGCGTAGAGCGGATCAGCCCGGGACCGGCGCGCTGGTGCCGGCTCGGCTCAGGCGAGCGCCTGGGCGACGCGGCGGACCTCGGCCTTGCGGCCGGCGAGCAGCGCCTGCACGGGGCTGGTGCCGAGGCTGTCCTCGTCCGCGAGCAGCCAGTCGATCGCCTCGTCGTCCGAGAAGCCCTGGTCCGACAGCAGGATCGCCGTGCCGCGGATCTCGCTGAGCGGCTCGCCGTCGCGGAGGAAGACGGAGGGGACGACGAGCTTGCCGTCACGGCGAGTGCCGAGCAGGTGGCGCTCCTCCAGGAGGCGGCGCACCCGGCTGACGCCGAGACCGGTGAGCTCGACCAGATCGGGCACGGTCAGCCATTCGATCTCGGGAGCGGACGGGGAGGCGGAGGCAGCGGACGAGTCGGTCACCCGTCAAGAGTGCCACGAGCCGCCTCCGCGTTGCACGCCGGTTGTCCGGAGGGTCTTGCCTAGACTCGTCGCGTGACCACCAGCCAGCTCGACCCTCTCCTCGGCCGTCTCGTCGACGGCCGGTACGAGGTGCGCTCCCGCATCGCGCGGGGCGGCATGGCCACCGTCTACCTGGCGCACGACCAGCGCCTCGAGCGCCGGGTCGCCATCAAGGTGATGCACGGACACCTCTCCGACGACGCGACGTTCAAGAACCGCTTCGTCCAGGAGGCGCGCTCCGCCGCCCGCCTGGCCCACCCGAACGTGGTCAGCGTCTTCGACCAGGGCCAGGACTCCGACATGGCCTATCTGGTGATGGAGTACCTGCCCGGCATCACCCTGCGCGACCTGCTCAAGGAGCGCGGACGGCTCACGGCCCAGCAGGTCGTCGACATCATGCACTCGGTGCTGTCCGGCCTCGCGGCCGCGCACCGGGCGGGGATCCTGCACCGCGACCTCAAGCCCGAGAACGTGCTGCTGGCCGACGACGGCCGGATCAAGATCGGCGACTTCGGCCTCGCCCGCGCCGCGAGCGCGAACACCGCCTCCGGCCAGGCGCTGCTCGGCACCATCGCGTACCTCTCCCCCGAGCTGGTCACCCGCGGCACCGCCGACACCCGCAGCGACATCTACGCCATCGGCATCATGATCTACGAGATGCTCACCGGCGAGCAGCCCTTCACGGGCGAGCAGCCGATGCAGATCGCCTACCAGCACGCGAACGACTCGGTCCCCTACCCCAGCGCGAAGGTGCCCTCGGTGCCGACCTCGCTCGACGAGCTCGTGCTCTGGGCGACGGAGCGCGACCCGGACATGCGTCCGCGCGACGCCGGCGTGATGCTGGCGCAGCTGCTCGAGGCCGAGCGCCTGATGGGCATCACGCCGACCGACCGCCGCGGCGCGGACACCCAGGCCGTCACCCCCCTTCCGGTGGCGGAGCCCGCCACCGCGCTGCTGTTCGACGAGGCGGTGACCGGGCACACCTCCGTGATCGAGGGCTCGCCGGCGGAGCTCGAGCAGCGCGACGACGACGACGCGGTCGCTCGGCTCGCGACCAAGCGCCGCACGCGGCGCCGCCGCGGCGTGCTGCTGACGGTGATCGTGCTGCTGCTCGCCCTCATCGGCGGCGGGACCGCGTGGTGGTACGGCGAGGGCCCGGGCGCGATCGTGAACGTGCCGGACGTGGTGAGCCGCTCGCAGGACGACGCGACGGCCGCGCTGGTGAGCCAGGGCTTCGAGGTGTCGCCGCAGCAGGCGAACGACCTGACCGTGCCGGCCGGGACCGTGCTCAGCACCGATCCGCCAGGCGGCCAGGGGCTGCACAAGGGCGAGGTCGTGACGCTGGTCGTCTCCAGCGGCCCGCGGCAGATCGAGGTGCCTGCACTGGCCGGTGTCTCCGAGGAGGAGGCGACGGCCGCGATCCAGGCCGCGCCGTTCACCGTGGGCGAGGTGACGCGGATCTTCGACGCCGACGTCCCCGCGGGCGTCGTCGTCTCGGCGTCGCTGCCCGACGGCGGCGAGCTGCCCGCGACGATGTCCGAGACGAGCACGATCGCGATGACGGTCAGCCTCGGGGCGATCCCCAACGTCGTCGGTCTCACCGTCGACGAGGCGACCGCCGCGGCGAAGGACGCCGGGCTCGCCCTCGACCGCGAGCGCGAAGACTGGAGCGACACGGTCGCCGCCGGCGTCGTCCTCACCCAGATCAACCCGGAGGCGCCCGCAACCACCGGCGACACCGTCTCCGTCGTCGTCTCCAAGGGCCCGCAGCCTGTCGCCGTCCCCAACGTCGTCGGGATGACCCGCGACCAGGCGAAGGCCGCGCTCAGCTCCGTCGACCTGAAGTGGAGCTACGGCCTGACGACCCCGCTGATCGACCAGGTGCCGGACGAGGTGACGAAGGTGACCAACCAGTCCGACAAGGAGGGCGCCCTCGTGCAGCGCGGCACCACGGTCCAGCTCTCGATCACGATCACGATCTGACCGCGGAGCACTGCGGCCGAGCGCGGCACGCCGCGTCGGCATGCCGCGTCGGCATGCCGCGTCGGCATGCCGCGTCGGCATGCTGCGTCGGCATGCTGCGTCGGCATGCTGCGTCGGCATGCTGCGTCGGCATGCTGGTCGAGTAGCCCCGCAGGGGCGTATCGAGACCCACCCACCTGACAACGGTGGATCTCGATACGCCCGCTCCGCGGGCTACTCGATCAGCATGGAGGACCCGCCGCGCCGACTACTCGCTCAGCGAAGACTGCCGCGGGCACACGACCAGCGGCGGAAACATGCTGGTCGAGTAGCCCCGCGGGGGCGTATCGAGACCCACCCATCTGACGACGGTGGATCTCGATACACCCGCTCCGCGGGCTACTCGATCAGCATGGAGGGGCCCGCTCCGCGGGCTCCTCGATCAGCATGAACCGCCTCCGGCACACGACCGGCAGCAGAAACATGCTGGTCGAGTAGCCCCGCAGGGGCGTATCGAGACCCAGCCTCCAGACAACGGTGGATCTCGATACGCCCGCTCCGCGGGCTACTCGATCAGCATGGGAGCGCCCGCTCAGCGGCCTCCTCGATCAGCAGGACGGGCCCGCCCAGCGGGCTCCTCGATCGGCAGGGAGGGCCCGCTGGCGGGCAGCGGGCGGCTCAGCGCTCGCGCAGCTCCTCGGCGACGAGGAAGGCCAGCTCGAGGGACTGCATGTGGTTGAGGCGGGGGTCGCAGACCGACTCGTAGCGCGTCGCGAGGGTCGCCTCGTCGATGTGCTCCGAGCCGCCGAGGCACTCGGTGACGTCGTCGCCGGTGAGCTCGACGTGGATGCCGCCCGGGTGCGTGCCCGCGGCGCGGTGCGCCTCGAAGAAGCCCTTGACCTCGTCGACCACGTCGTCGAAGCGACGGGTCTTGTAGCCGGTGGGCGTCGTCAGGCCGTTGCCGTGCATCGGGTCGGTGACCCAGAGCGGCAGCGCGTCGCTCGCCTTGACCGCCTCGAGCAGCGGCGGCAGGGCGTCGCGGATCCTGCCGGCGCCCATCCGCGTGATGAAGGTGAGGCGGCCGGGCTCGCGGTCCGGGTCGAGCTTGTCGATCAGCTCGAGCATCGTCTCGGGCGTCGTCGACGGGCCGAGCTTGACGCCGATCGGGTTGCGGACGCGCGAGAGGAAGTCGACGTGCGCGCCGTCGAGCTCGCGGGTGCGCTCGCCGATCCAGATGAAGTGGCTGGAGGTGTTGTACGGCGTGCCGGTGCGCGAGTCGATCCGCGTCATCGGGCGCTCGTAGTCCATCAGCAGGCCCTCGTGGCCGGTGTAGAACTCCGTGCGCTTCATGCCCTCGAAGTCCGCGCCGCAGGCCACCATGAACTTCACCGCGCGGTCGATCTCGCGGGCGAGCTGCTCGTAGCGCTGGTTCTGCGGGTTCTCGGTGAAGCCCTTGTTCCAGTAGTGCACGAGGCGCAGGTCGGCGAAGCCGCCCTGGGTGAAGGCGCGGATGAGGTTCAGCGTCGAGGCGGCCGTGTGGTAGCCCTGCACGATGCGGCGCGGGTCGGCGGTCCGCGACTCCGGAGTGAAGTCGTAGCCGTTGACGATGTCGCCGCGGTAGGCGGGCAGCGTCACGTCGCCGCGGGTCTCGAGGTCGCTCGAGCGGGGCTTGGCGAACTGGCCCGCCATGCGGCCCATCTTGATGACGGGCATGCTCGCGCCGTAGGTCAGGACGACGGCCATCTGCAGCACGGTCTTCACGCGGTTGCGGATCTGGTCCGCGGTCGCGCCGGCGAAGGTCTCGGCGCAGTCGCCGCCCTGCAGCAGGAAGGCCTCGCCGCGGGCCGCGGCGCCGAGGCGCTCGCGCAGCTGGTCGACCTCGCCGGCGAAGACGAGCGGGGGCAGCGCGGCGACCTCGGCGGACGCGGCGGCGACGGCGGCGGCGTCCGGCCAGTTCGGCTGCTGCTTGACCTCGAGCTCACGCCAGTAGTCCAGGCCGGCGACCACGGAGGGGGCGGCGAGGACGTACGGTTCGTTCGGATCGATGACCACGAGGGTTCCTGGTTCTGACGGGCGCGCGGCGCGCGCAGTGATCGCCGCCCGGTCGGACGGCGACGGTTGACGAGCTTATCGGCTCGGCGGAGCGTTCTCCGGAGGTGCGCGCAGTCGGCCCACCGGACCCGGCGCTGTGCGGCCGGCTCGGCGCGGCGGGTTCAGCGCAGCAGGGCCGCGCGCTTCTCCTTGACCGAGGTCGCGTAGACATCGAGGTACTCCTGGCCGCTCAGAGCCAGCAGCTCGTACATGATCTCGTCGGTGATCGAGCGGAGGATGAAGCGGTCGCCCTCCATGCCCTCGAAGCGGCTGAAGTCCAGCGGCTCGCCGAAGACGATGCCGATGCGCCCGAGCTTGGGCAGCCGCTTGCCGATCGGCATGATGCGGGCGGTGTCGATCATCGCCACCGGGACGACGGGCACCCGCGCCTCGAGGACCATCCGCGCGACGCCGGTGCGGCCGCGGTACATCCGTCCGTCGGGGCTGCGGGTGCCCTCGGGATAGATGCCGAGCGCCTCACCGCCAGCCAGGACGCGGAGCCCCGTGTTCAGCGAGGCCTCGGACGCCTTGCCACCGGAGCGGTCGATCGGCAGCATGCCGGTGGCGGTGAAGAAGAGCTTCGTCGCCCAGCCCTTCAGGCCCTTGCCGGTGAAGTAGTCGCTCTTGGCGAGGAAGACCATGTTGCGCTCGATCACCAGCGGGAGGAACACCGAGTCGATGAAGGAGAGGTGGTTGCTCGCCAGGATGACGCCGCCGGTGGCCGGGACGCGGTCGGCGCCGACCACCCAGGGCCGGAAGATCGTCTTGAGCAGGGGCCCCGCGACGATGTGCTTCATGAACCAGTAGAACAAGGGGCGCTCCTCAGCGGTCCGCGACCGGGGTCACAGCGAGCTCGCGTGCAGGCGGGCGAGGTCGGCGGCGCCGACGACCCCCGCGTCGTTGACGAGCTCCGCGATGCGGAACTCGGGTTCGGGGTGGTACCCCCGGGCGGGCAGGTTGTCGAGGTAGGCCTGGCGGATCGGGTCGAGCAGCAGGTCGCCGGCCTGCGCCACTCCCCCGCCGATCACGAACATCTGCGGGTCGAGGACCGCGCTCAGGCTCGCCGCCGCCTCGCCGAGCCAGTGGCCGAGCTGGCGGAGGGCCGCGAGGGCGCCCAGGTCGCCGGCGCTGATCAGCTCGGCGATGACGCCGCCGTCGAGCTCGCCGCCGTTCCTCGCACGCGCGTCGGCGATGCCCTGGCCGATCCCGCCGGCGTCGGCGAGCTCGGCGGCGAAGCGCTGCAGTGCGCGGCCGGAGCCGTACTGCTCGATGCAGCCGCGAGCACCGCAGCCGCAGGGCAGGCCGCCGGGGACGACCCGCATGTGGCCGATCTCCGCCGCCGCGCCGAAGCCGCCGCGCAGGAGCCGGTCGTTGATGACGATCGCGCCGCCGACGCCGGTGCCGATCGTGAGCATCAGCATGTCGCTCACCAGTCGGCCGGCGCCGTAGCGGAACTCGGCCCAGCCGGCCGCGTTGGCGTCGTTCTCGATGATGATCGGCAGGTCGATCCGCGCCGAGAGCTTCTCGCGGAAGGGCTCGTTGCGCCAGTTGATGTTGGGGGCGTAGTAGACGATCGACTGCGAGGCGTCGATGAAGCCGGCCGCGGCGACGCCGACAGCGGAGACGTCGCCGGCGGGCAGGCCCTCGCGCAGGCGCGCCACCATCTCGACGACGACGTCGACGATGAGCTCGGGATGACCGGCGGGCGTCGGCTGGCGGTCCTCGCGGACGATGCCGCCGAACTCGTCGACCAGCGCTCCCGCGATCTTCGTGCCGCCGATGTCGATACCGATCGCGTGCACGCGAACCGCCTTCCGCTAGCCTCCGACGCCGCTGCGCCGCGGGTCCGCCCTGGAGCGGCGGCCACATCGAGTGTAGTGACCCGCCGAGAACCGACGTGCGGATCGTTATCCTGAGTGGATACACAGTCGGGATGCGCCGGTAGGCTGGACCCGACAATCATTCAGGTACCGAAGGAGTTGCCGTGGAGCAGTTCGATTCCCCCCTCGTGGTCGCGCCGGATCCGCAGGCCAACACGACGGCGCTGCTGCTCGACCGCGTGCGGGAGACGCCCGACCGGGCGCTCTTCGCCCTCCCCGAGGCCGGCGGCTGGCGCGACGTCACCGCCCGCGAGTTCCTCGACCAGGTGACCGCGCTCGCGAAGGGACTCGTCGCGGCGGGCATCGAGCCCGGCGACAAGGTCGGCCTGATCTGCAAGACCCGCTACGAGTGGACGCTGATCGACTTCGCCGTCTGGTTCGCGGGCGGCGTGCTCGTGCCGGTGTACGAGACCTCCTCTCCCGCGCAGGTGCAGTGGAACCTGTTCGACTCCGGAGCGCGGGCCGTCATCGTCGAGACGGCGGACCACTTCGCCCGCTTCGACGAGGTCCGCCCGGATCTCCCGGACGTCCGGCTCGCCTGGCAGATCGGCCTGGGCGACCTCGACAAGCTGGCCGCGCGCGGGGTGGACGTGCCGGACGCCGAGATCGAGCGCCGCCGCTCGATCGCCACCGGTGCGGACATCGCGACGATCATCTACACCTCCGGCTCGACCGGCCGCCCCAAGGGCTGCATCATCCGGCACTCCAACTTCGTCGAGCTGAGCCGCAACTCCGCGGTCGCGCTCACGGAGCTGATCCACCAGCCGGGCGCCTCGACGCTCCTCTTCATCACGACCGCGCACGTGTTCGCCCGCTTCATCGCGATCCTCTGCGTCCACGGCGGGGTCAAGGTCGGGCACCAGGCCGACACGAAGCAGCTGCTCCCCTCGCTCGGCTCCTTCAAGCCGACGTTCCTGCTGGCCGTGCCGCGGGTGTTCGAGAAGGTCTACAACTCGGCCGAGCAGAAGGCCGAGGCCGGCGGCAAGGGCAGGATCTTCCGGCGCGCGGCCGATGTCGCCGTCGCCCACTCGATCGCCGTCGAGGCCGGCTCGGTGCCGCTCGCGCTGAAGCTGCAGTTCCTGCTCTTCGACCGGCTCGTCTACTCGAAGCTGCGCACGGCGATGGGCGGCAACGTCCGCTTCGCGGTGTCCGGATCGGCGCCGCTCGGCGACCGGCTGGGCCACTTCTTCCACAGTCTCGGCATCAAGATCCTCGAGGGCTACGGGCTCACCGAGACGACGGCGCCCGCGACGGTCAACCGGACCGAGCGGTTCAAGATCGGCTCGGTCGGCCCGGCGATGCCCGGCTGCTCCATCCGGATCGCGGCGGACGGCGAGATCCAGGTGCGCGGGATCGACGTCTTCGGCGGCTACTGGAACGACGAGAAGGCGACGGCCGAGGCCTTCGACGGCGAGTGGTTCAAGACCGGCGACCTCGGCTCGCTCGACGAGGAGGGCTACCTCCGCGTCACCGGGCGCAAGAAGGAGATCATCGTCACCGCGGGCGGCAAGAACGTCGCGCCGGCCGCGCTCGAGGACCCGATCCGCGCGAACCCGCTCGTCGGCCAAGTCGTCGTCGTCGGCGACCAGCGCCCGTTCATCGCGGCGCTGGTGACCCTCGACCCCGAGATGCTGCCGACCTGGCTCGCGAACAACGGCCAGGACGCGAAGCTCTCGCTCGATCAGGCGGCGGTGAACCCGGCCGTCCTCGCGGAGGTGCAGCGCGCCGTCGACGCCGCGAACGCCCGCGTCTCGCGCGCCGAGTCGATCCGCAAGTTCGTGATCCTGCCCACCGAGTTCACCGAGGCGAGCGGACACCTCACCCCGAAGATGAGCATCAAGCGGAACGTCATCCTCGACGACTTCGCCGCGACCATCAGCAGCGTCTACAGCGCCGCCCCGGCCACCGAGGGCATCAGCCTCCGCTGACTGGTCCACGTCTGCACCACGGTGGATCTCGATACGCCCGGTCCGCGGCCTACTCGATCAGCATGGGCACACTCATGCTGGTCGAGTAGCCCCGCAGGGGCGTATCGAGACCCGCCCTCGCCAGCAGGGCGGCTCTGCAGATTCTTGTTCTGACGCGGGTGGATCTCGATACGCCCGCTCCGCGGCCTACTCGATCAGCATGCTGCGCAAGCCGGCCGAAGCGCGATGGCCGAAGGCCGAGCCGTATCCGGGAAAGCGCGTCCGAGCGCTTTCCCGTCGGCGGACGCACGACGCTCTGCGGAACGCGGCCACCTCGGAGAGCCGACCGCGCCGAGCCGGGCAGGGACCGGCTCGGAATCAGCTCAGAACCAGGAGCTCTCGCGGACTTCCTTCATGGCGGCTCGGCGGTCGTCCTTGGAGAGGCGGTCGAGGTAGAGGCGGCCGTCGAGGTGGTCGCACTCGTGCTGGAGGGCCTGGGCCATCAGGCCGTCGCCCTCGAGGACGACCTCGTTGCCGTCGAGGTCGGTGCCGCGGACCTTGGCGTGCGGGTAGCGGATCGCGGGGTACCAGAGGTTGGGGACGGAGAGGCAGCCCTCGTCGACGGGCTCGGGCTCGCCGCTGAGCTCGACGATCTCGGGGTTGAGGATGTAGCCGACGGCGCCGTCGACGTTGTAGCTGAAGGCGCGGAGGTTGACGCCGATCTGCGGGGCGGCGACGCCGGCGCGCCCGGGGGTGCGCACGCTGTCGACGAGGTCCTCGACCAGACCGCGGATCCCGTCGTCGACGGTCTCGATCGGGGCGGACACCGTCTTCAGGACGGGATCGCCGAAGATCCGGATCTGGCGTTCGGTCATGCGGTGCGCTCCCTCAGTGCCTCCTCGGCGGAGAGGAGGGCGTTCTCGACGACTTCGCTCGCCGCGGGGTGCGGCCAGTACTGGCTGCGGGCGAGGCCGCGGATCCCGACCCCCGCGCTGGCGGCCTGGACGAGCGGCTGAATGAGGATACTCGCCTGCGGGCCCATCAGGTGCGCGCCGAGCAGCTCGCCGTCGAGTCCGACGACGAGGGTGCAGATGCTCGAGTCGTCCTCCATCGCCCAGCCGTAGGCGGTGGAGCCGAACTCCTGGGTGACGGCGACGACGTCGATGCCGCGCTCCCCCGCCTCCTTCTCGGTGAGGCCGAAGTGCGCGATCTGCGGGTGCGCGAAGATCGCGCCGGGCACGGGGGCGAGGGTGTTCGAGAGCATCTCGCCCGGGTGCAGGAGGTTGTGCGCGACGAGCCGCGCCTCGTGGTTGGCGACGTGCTTGAGCTGCCACTCCGAGGAGACGTCGCCGAGCGCGAAGAGCCCTGGCACGACGCGTCCGCCGGAGAGGACCCGCTGCTCGTCGTCGACGACGACACGGCCGTCCGGGTGCAGGTCGATGCCGACGGAGGCCGCGGCGATGGTGTCGCTGTTCGGGTCGCGCCCGGTGGCGACGAGGATCGTGTCGGTCTCGACGCGGGAGCCGTCGTCGAAGGTCGTGACGAGTCCGCCCGGAGTCGCCTCGACGCTCTCGGCGGAGACGCCGGTGCGGACGTCCCAGCGCTCGCGCGCCAACGCTGTGAAGCCGCGGGCGATGCCCTCGTCGAGCGAGCGGAGCAGACGGTCGCCGCGGACGGCGACCGTCACCGCGGTGCCGAAGGCCGAGAAGATGTGGGCGAACTCGACCGCCACCGCACCGCCGCCGAGCACGAGCATCCGTGCGGGGAGCTCGTCGATCCGCATGATCGAGTCGGAGTCGTGGATCCGCGGGTCGGGCTCGTAGGCCGCGAGGAGCGGACGCGGACGCGAGCCCGCGGCGACGACCACCTGCGGTGCGCTGATCCGGACGCCGCTCGCGCTGACCAGCACGTGCGGCCGGTCGCCGTCGCCGAGCGACTCGAAGCCGAAGCTCTCTCGCAGCACGGTGACGTTCTCGGACCGGTTCGCCCGGTAGTCGAGGCCGCCGGCGCTGATGGCGTCGGTGCGGCCGAACACGCGGTCGCGCACCTCGGCCCACTCCGGCCGGGCCACGCGGCCGTGCACGCCGACCCGGTCGCCCTGGTCGACGTCGGTCACGATGTCGGCGACGTGCACGAACATCTTGGTCGGGATGCAGCCGGCGTTGAGGCAGGTGCCGCCGAACCACTCGCCGTCGTCGAGGATCGCGACGCGGGAGCCGGCCCACTCCGGGCCGACGATCGAGTTCCCGGAACCGGCGCCGAGCACGATCAGATCGAACGTCAGGGTCTCCGTGGAGTCGACCGCCACGGCGTCCTGCAGAACCGCGTCAGGCACGACGGACCGGGATGCCCTCGACGACGAGCGCAGCGAGCAGGCGCGCCGCCTCCTGGGTCGCCGGGCGCAGCTGCTCCCACTTGACGACCGAGCCGGCGGCGAGCACCGGGTCGTACGGGATGCGGACGATGTCGCGCACGCGCGAGCGGAAGTGCGACTCGATCTCCTCGAGCTTCACAAGGCTGGTGCCCTGCGTCGCGGTGTTCAGCGCGACGACGGCGTTCCGGACGAGATCGCCGTAGCCGTTGGCGTCGAGCCAGGTCAGGGTCTCGGAGGCCAGGCGCGCCTCGTCGACGCTGCCGCCGGAGACGATCACGACGCTGTCCGCGCGCTGCAGCGTCGCGCGCATCACGGAGTGCACGATGCCGGTGCCGCAGTCGGTGAGCATGATCGAGTAGAAGCGCTCGACGAGATCGGCGACGACGTTGTAGTCGTCCTCGTCGAAGGCCTCGGAGAGCTGCGGGTCCGTGTCCGAGGCGAGCACGTCGAGCCGGGTCTCGTCGCGCGAGACCATCGTCGAGAACTCGGTGAAGCCGGTCACGCCGGCGGCGCGGTTGACGACGTCGCGGACGGTCGAGCGGGTCTGCTTGGGGACGCGCTCGGCGAGGGTGCCGCGGTCGGGGTTGGCGTCGACCGCGATGATGCGGTCCTCGCGCGAGTCGGCGAGGGCCATCCCGAGCAGGGTCGTGACGGTCGTCTTGCCGACGCCGCCCTTGCGGGTCATCACCGGGACGAAGCGGGTGCCGCCCTCGAACTGGCGGCCGATCCGCTCGTCCATCGCCTTCCAGGCCTGGACCTTCGCGGAGTCGCCGAGGTTGACGGTGTGGAAGGTGAGGCCGTAGACGAAGCGGTTCCAGCCGCCGGTCGGCGCGGGCCGGGTCTTGCGGTTGACCTCGAGGAGCCGGTCGGGGGTCAGCATCGACGCGGACTCGGGCGCGGAGGACGACCCGCCGGTGCCGGACTCGGCGCGGAGGCGGTCGCGCCGGGTGACGCCGGGAGCCGGATCCGCGGCAGCCGTGTCGGGCTCGTGCTCGATCTCCGGGGCGGGCTCGGCAGGACGCTGCTCGCCGCGACCGCGCGGCCGCTCGCCCGAGTCCTCGGGGAGCACCGACACCTCGTCGCGCGAGGCGATGCCGGCCGAGACGGGCCGGACGGCGCCCGGTGCGTCCGGGATGCCGAGGCGTCCGACGTCGATCGTCGGGTCCTCCACGGGTGCCGGAGCGCTCGACCGACGGCGCGCCGGAGCGGGCGAGTCCAGCCGGATGCCGTCGGGGATGCGGGTCGGAGCGGTGTCGCTCGCGCGCGGGGCGTACTGCTCGGAGTCCCGCGCCGCGTCGAGCGCCGTCCGCGGAGTCGGGCCGGTGTCGAGATCGGGCTGGTCGTCGTTGCGCTCATCCATGCGAACGAGCCTCCTTCCGCTTGCCGCCAGTGTACCGACGGGCCCGGCGGCGCACGGGGGCTCGGCTCCCGTCCTCGCGCCTGCTAGGTGCCGAGTGGAACCGTGTGCAGGGAACGGTTAGGTTCTCCCACCCGGAGGAAAGTAAAGTACTCAGCCATGCATGTACTCAGCGTGAGCTCCCTCAAGGGCGGCGTCGGCAAGACCACCGTGACGCTCGGCCTTGCATCCGCGGCGTTCTCGAAGGGCCTGCGAACGCTGGTCGTCGACCTCGACCCGCAGTCCGACGTCTCCACCGGCATGGACATCAACGTCGCCGGTCACCTCAACATCGCCGACGTCCTCACGTCGCCCAAGGAGAAGATCGTCCGCTCGGCGATCGCGCCCTCCGGCTGGACGAAGGAGCGCCAGGGCACGATCGACGTCCTGATCGGCAGCCCGTCCGCGATCAACTTCGACGGACCGCACCCCAGCATCCGCGACATCTGGAAGCTCGAGGAGGCGCTCGCGAGCGTCGAGGCCGACTACGACCTCGTCCTGATCGACTGCGCGCCCTCGCTCAACGCCCTCACCCGCACGGCCTGGGCCGCGAGCGACCGGGTCGCCGTGGTCACCGAGCCGGGCCTGTTCTCGGTGGCCGCCGCCGACCGCGCGCTGCGCGCGATCGAGGAGATCCGCCGCGGTCTCAGCCCGCGCCTGCAGCCGCTCGGCATCATCGTCAACCGCGCGCGCGTGCAGTCGCTCGAGCACCAGTTCCGGATCAAGGAGCTGCGCGACATGTTCGGCCCTCTGGTCCTCAGCCCGCAGCTGCCCGAGCGCACCTCGCTCCAGCAGGCGCAGGGCGCTGCGAAGCCGGTGCACGTCTGGCCGGGCGAGAGCGCGCAGGAGATGGCGCACAACTTCGACCTGCTGCTCGACCGCGTCATCCGCACGGGGCGCATCGGCGAGCAGGCGGTGCCGGCGGCGACGAGCTAGCCCGGCGAGGTCCGCGCACGGCGTCGCAGCCTCGGCTGCGGCGCCGTCGCTGTGTGCGGGAGCGGGTCACGCCGGAACGCCGGCGTCGGACGGCGGGTCTGCAGGGCCGGCGTGCTGGGGACGGTGGGTCTCGATACGCCCCTTCGGGGCTACTCGACCGACATGCGGGAGCGAGCCTCGATCGAACGCCGTGCCCGGACGGCCCAGCATGATGACCGCGCCCTGCGGGGCTCCTCGGCAAGCAGGTGTCGCAGGCGTGCGGCGATCGACCGGCAGGAGGGGCGGGTCAGCCGACCTTGCGGGAGGCGCGGCGGCGGGCGAGCTCGTCGGAGGGGTCGACGGACTGGTGGTCGAGCTCGACGAGGCTGGTCTCGACCTCGCGGAGGACCTTGCCGACGGCGATGCCGAAGACGCCCTGGCCGCGGCTGAGGAGGTCGATGACCTCGTCGTTCGAGGTGCAGAGGTAGACGCTCGCGCCGTCGCTCATCAGCGTGGTCTGCGCGAGGTCGTCGACGCCGGACTCGCGGAGCTGGTTGACCGCGGTGCGGATCTGCTGGAGGGAGATGCCGGTGTCGAGGAGGCGCTTGACGAGCTTCAGCACGAGGATGTCGCGGAAGCCGTAGAGGCGCTGGGTGCCGGAGCCGGAGGCGCCGCGCACGGTGGGCTCGACGAGCTCGGTGCGGGCCCAGTAGTCGAGCTGGCGGTAGGTGATGCCCGCGGCCCGCGCTGCGACGGCGCCGCGGTAGCCCGCGTCGGCGTCGAGGTCGGGCAGTCCGTCGGTGAAGAGGACGAGGTCGCGCTGGCCGCTGACGTCGCGGCTGACTTCTCTCATCCCTGTGCCTTCCGGATACGAACGCCGGTCGCTCCGAACGCGCTCCCTAAGCTACCGACCCGGGGATGCCGAGTAAACGACATCCGCTCTTCCGGGAGGGCGTGTCGTCGGCCCGACCCGGAGATCACGAGCGAGCGAGCCGCGAGAGCGCACTGCGCACCATGGCCTCTCGGATGGTGCCGAGGTGCGCGGCGAGGCCGATCGCGTTCTCGGCGGCGCCGGCCGTGCCGGACGCGTCGCCGCGGCGGGTGCTCGAGGCGACGACGCTCTCGATCAGCGACATCTCGCGCTCCACGGCGATGCGGAGCGGGCGGAGGTGGCGCGGCTCGATGCCCGAGCGGCCGAGGTCGACGAGCGCCTTGAGCGTCGTGACCGCCTCCTCGCCGAAGACGTCCCCGCCGCGGACCAGCCCGGCGGCGATCGCCTCGCGTACCAGCGCCGGGCTCGCCCCGGATTCGCTCGCGAGGCCGTCGCGGGTGAGCCGGGTGGCGGGGGCCAGCAGGGAGGGTGCGGCGCCGCCGGCACCGGCGGGGAGGGACGGCTCGCGTCCGGCGTCGACGTCGTCGAGGTAGCCGCGGATCACCTTGAGCGGCAGGTAGTGGTCGCGCTGGAGCGCGAGGATCATCCGCAGGCGCTCGACGTCACCGGTGGAGAACTTGCGGTAGCCCGAGTCGGTGCGAGCGGGCGAGACGAGCCCCTGCTCCTCGAGGAACCGCAGCTTCGACGGCGTGACGTCGGGGAACTCGGTGGTGAGGTGCGAGAGGACCTGGCCGATGCTCAGGAGAGCGGCCGGGCCGGACGGGAGTGCGCGAGCGGCCGAACGACCCACGGCTACGCGTCCGGAGCGGCGACGAGGTCGGCGCGGGACGCGTAGAAGGTGAGGCGGAACTTGCCGACCTGCACCTCGGAGCCGTCGGTGAGGATCGCGGACTCGATCCGCACACCGTCGAAGTAGGTGCCGTTCAGCGAGCCCAGGTCGCGGACCTCGAACGAGGTGCCGCGGCGCACGAACTCGGCGTGCCGGCGCGAGACCGTGACGTCGTCGAGGAAGATGCCCGCGTCCGGGTGCCGGCCGACGGTCGTCGAGTCGATGTCGAGCAGGAAGCGGGCCCCGGTGTTGGGACCCCGAC
Organism: Rathayibacter sp. VKM Ac-2928; assembly: GCF_022815545.1. Taxonomy (NCBI): domain Bacteria; kingdom Bacillati; phylum Actinomycetota; class Actinomycetes; order Micrococcales; family Microbacteriaceae; genus Rathayibacter; species Rathayibacter sp. VKM Ac-2928. The sequence goes on along the minus strand of NZ_JALGRU010000004.1, from coordinate 110,144 downwards.
GGACGACGAGCAGGGCGGAGCCGGAGGGCAGAGCGCCGACGGCCTCGGCCTCCTCGCGGGATGCCCGGTTGTCGAGCGCCGCCAGCTGGGCGCCGATGTCGTCGGTGAACGTGAGGGTCGTCTCCGTCGACGGCTCGACGGGAACGGACGGATCTGCGGATGACGCTCCGCGCACGGACTCGACCAAGACGTACCTCCTCGCTATCCCCTCAGCGTATCGGAATCGGAGGGCCCGCCGGTCGCCCCTGACGGTCCGTCGACCCCCAGGACGAGGCCTCGGGTCTGCACCGCGTAGACGATCCCCGCCCACCAGTAGAGGAACGCGCCCCAGAGCGCGAAGGCCCACGCGACGGGGAGGGACGCCGGGGCCAGCGCCGGGAAGGCCTGCCCGAGCATGATCAGCGGCAGCGCGTAGAAGAGGCAGAACGTGGCGAACTTGCCCAGGTGGTGCACCGGCAGCGGTCCGTAGCCGTGGTTCGCGAGGACGACCGCGAGCACGACGAGCACCAGATCGCGCGCGACCAGCACGGCCACCAGCCACCAGGGCACCAGCTCGCGGACGGCGAGCCCGATCACCGTCGCGAAGATGTAGAGGCGGTCGGCGGCCGGATCGAGGACGGCGCCGAGGCGCGTGATCTGGTCGAAGCGGCGCGCGATCCAGCCGTCGAGGTAGTCGGTGAGGCTGGAGAGGACGAGCGTCAGCAGGGCGAGCGCGTCCTCGCCCTCGATGATGAGCACGAGGAACACCGGCACCAGTGCGAGCCGCACCATGCTGAGGATGTTCGGGACCGTCCAGATGCGGTCCTCCGCCGCGCGCGCCATGCCGGGAGCCCTCGTCAGCGCTTGTCGCGCCAGACCCGCTCGAAGGGGAGCCGCCAGGCGTGCGGGGCGATCAGCTGGTGGATCGCGTTCGGGCCCCAGGAGCCCGGTGCGTAGAGGCGCACGGGCGGCGGGTCCTGCAGGAGCGGCGCCGACACCTCCCAGAGGCGCTCGATGCCCTCGGCGGTGGTGAAGAGCGTGTGGTCGCCGCGCATCGCGTCGAGGATCAGCCGCTCGTAGGCCTCGAGGGCGTCGCCGGCGCGGTCGGTCTCCTGCAGCGCGAACTGCATGCTCAGCTTGTCGAGCCGCATGCCCGGGCCGGGGCGCTTGCCGTAGAAGGACAGCGACACCTTGGAGGCGTCGGCCAGGTCGAAGGTGAGGTGGTCGGGGCCGTGCGCGCCGACGCCGGAGCCCTGCGGGAACATGCTCTTCGGCGGCTCGCGGAAGGCGATGGAGATGATCCGCTGCCCCTCCGCCATCCGCTTGCCGGTGCGCAGGTAGAACGGCACCCCGGCCCAGCGCCAGTTGTCGATCTCGCACTTGAGCGCGACGAAGGTGTCGGTCTCGGAGTCGGGCGCGACGCCCGGCTCCTCGCGGTAGCCGATGTACTGGCCGCGGACGACGTTCTCGGGGTTCAGCAGCCGCATCGAGCGGAAGACCTTGTTCTTCTCCTCGCTGATCGCCTTCGGCTCGAGGGCGGTCGGCGGCTCCATCGCCATGAAGGCGAGGACCTGGAAGAGGTGGGTGACGACCATGTCCTTGTAGGCGCCGGTCGACTCGTAGAACTCGGCGCGGCGGTCGAGGGTGAGCTTCTCGGGGATGTCGATCTGGACGTGGTCGATGAAGTTGCGGTTCCAGATCGGCTCGAAGAGACCGTTGGCGAAGCGGAAGGCGAGGATGTTCTGCGCCGGCTCCTTGCCGAGGAAGTGGTCGATCCGGAAGATCTGCTCCTCGTCGAACGTCTCGTGCAGCTCGGCGTTGAGGACGACGGCGCTCTCGAGGTCGACGCCGAAAGGCTTCTCCATGATGATCCGCGAGCGCTCGACGAGGCCGGCCTCCGCGAGCATGCGGACGACCGAGAGGGCGGCGCGCGGCGGGACGCTGAGGTAGTGCAGGCGGCTGACGTCCGGGCCGAGCACCTTCTCGGCGTCGGTGACCGCCTTCGCCAGCGCGGCGGGGCCGGCGGACTGCGGGACGTAGCGGAGCTTGGAGGCGAACTCGTCCCACTGGGCGGGGGTCAGCGAGCGGCTGCCGAACTCGTCGTAGGCGAGCTTGGCGAAGGCGCGGAAGGACTCGTCGTCGTGCTCCTCGAGCGAGGTGCCGACGATCTGCAGATCGGGTGCGAGCGAGGACAGCGCCAGGTGCGCCATGCCCGGGATGAGCTTGCGGCGGGACAGGTCGCCCACGGCCCCGAAGAGGACGACGACGTGAGGGGCGGCCTGCTCGGTCTGGACGGCGGGGGCGGGAGGTGCAGGGGTCACGGTCACCCCTCGATCATTCCATTCCGCCGCGTGACAGTGGCGTCATCCGCCGGACACGCGCCGCCGCTAAGGTCGTGCCGTGCCTCCGATCTCCGACGCGCCAGCCGCGACCGCAGCACCCGCCTCCTCCGCCTCCTCCGCCGACGGGACCGTCGCGCCGCCGATGGACGACCGCATCCGCGGCGACGTCCATCTGCTCGGCGAGCTCCTCGGCCAGGTCCTGCGGGAATCGGGCGACGACAGCCTCTACACCGACGTCGAGCGGCTCCGCGCCCTGACGATCGGCGCCTACGACAGCGGGCACCCGGACGAGCTGGCCGCGGCGGAGGAGTTCGTCGCGTCGCTGAACGCCGAGCGCGCCGAGGAGGTGGCGCGGGCGTTCACCTGCTACTTCCACCTCGTGAACGTGGCGGAGGAGTTCCACCGCGTGCGGGTCCTGCGCCGCCGCGACGCCGACGCCGGCGCCCAGCGGCCCGAGGACTCGATCATCGCGTCGATGGCGACCCTCACCGACGAGCTGGGCGAGGAGGAGGCGTTCGAGCGCCTCTCGCGCCTGGAGTTCCGCCCCGTCCTCACCGCGCACCCGACGGAGGCGCGCCGCCGCGCGGTCTCCTCCACCATCCGCCGGATCAGCGCCCTGCTCGAGCAGCGGGACGACCCGCGCACGGGCGGCGTCGTGCTGGTCGAGAACCGCCGGCGCCTGCTCGCCGAAGTCGACACGCTCTGGCGCACGGCGCCGCTGCGCGAGTCGAAGCCCAGCCCGCTCGACGAGGTCCGGACCGCGATGAGCGTGTTCGACGAGTCGCTGTTCTCCGTCCTGCCGCGGGTCTACCGCCGGCTCGACGACGCGCTGCTCGGTGACGCCTCCGGCACCCGCAAGCCGATCGCCCCCGCGTTCGTGCGCCTGGGCACCTGGATCGGCGGCGACCGCGACGGCAACCCGTTCGTCACCGCGGAGACGACCCTCGAGGCCGTCGACATCGCTGCCGAGCACGTCCTGATCGGGCTCGAGCGCGTCGCCCGCCGGGTCGGCCGCTCCCTCACGCTGGACGCCGGCACCACTCCCCCGTCGGCGGCCGTCGAGGCGCTCTGGGCCGCGGGGGTCGAGAAGGCGCCCGAGCTCGCCGCGGTCATCGCCGAGCGCTCGCCGAGCGAGACCCACCGCCGCGTCCTGCTCTTCACAGCGGACCGGCTCGCGGCGACCCGCTCCGGCGGCGCGCTCGCCTACGGCTCCGCCGCCGAGCTGCTCGCCGACCTGCGGACCCTGCAGGACTCGCTGATCGAGGCGGGCGACGTCCGCTCGGCCTACGGCGACCTGCAGGACCTGCTCTGGCAGGTGGAGACCTTCGGCTTCCACCTCGCCGAGATCGAGGTGCGGCAGCACTCGAAGGTGCACCGCGAGACCCTCGCGGCGGTCCGCGCCGGCGGTGAGCTCGACGAGCGCAGCATCGAGGTGCTCTCGGTCTACCGCGCCATCGCGACGATCCAGGAGCGCTTCGGCACCGACGCGGCCCGCCGCTACGTCGTGTCGTTCACCCAGTCGGCCGAGGACCTCAAGACGGTCTTCGACCTGGCCGAGGCGGCGACCGACGGGAACCCGCCGATCATCGACGCGGTCCCGCTCTTCGAGACGTTCGCCGACCTCGACGCGTCGACGGACATCCTGGCCGAGATGATCCAACTGCCCCAGGTGCGCGCGCGCCTCGCCGCGACCGGGAACCGGCTCGAGGTCATGCTCGGCTACTCCGACTCCTCGAAGGACGTCGGCCCCGTCTCGGCGACGCTCGCGCTCTACGACGCGCAGGCGCGCATCGCGAAGTGGGCCGAGGACGAGGGCATCGTGCTCACGCTCTTCCACGGCCGCGGCGGCGCCCTCGGCCGCGGCGGCGGACCGGCGAACCGCGCGGTGCTCGCGCAGCCGCCCGGCTCGGTCGACGGCCGCTTCAAGCTGACGGAGCAGGGCGAGGTCATCTTCGCCCGCTACGGCAACCCGGACATCGCCACCCGGCACATCGAGCAGGTCGCCGGTGCGACGCTTCTCGCCTCCTCGCCCTCGATCGGCGAGCGCAACGCCGGCGCCGCGGACCGCTTCCGCGACGTCGCCGCGACGATGGACCGCGAGTCGCGCCGCCGCTTCTTCGAGCTGGTCAAGGCCGACGGCTTCGCGCCCTGGTTCGCCCGGGTCACCCCGCAGGAGGAGGTCGGCCTGCTCGCGCTCGGCTCGCGGCCGGCCCGCCGCGGCCTCTCGGTCGAGTCGCTCGAGGACCTGCGGGCGATCCCGTGGGTCTTCGCCTGGACCCAGGCCCGCGTCAACCTGACCGGCTGGTTCGGACTCGGCAGCGCCCTCGAGGCGGTCGGCGACCTGGACGAGCTGCGCACCGCCTACGAGACCTGGCCGCTGTTCACCACGATGATCGACAACGTGGAGATGTCGCTGGCGAAGACCGACGAGGGCATCGCCCGACGCTACCTGGCGCTCGACTCCCGCGACGACCTCGCCGGTCTGGTGCTCGACGAGATGGAGCTCACCCGCCGCTGGGTGCTCTCGATCACCGGCGAGGAGAGCCTGCTCACCGGGCACCGCGTGCTCGGGCGGGCTGTGCGGCTGCGCACGCCCTACGTCAACGCGCTGTCGCTGCTGCAGCTGCGCGCGCTCCGGGCGCTGCGCACGGATCCGGGCGGCTCGGGCACCGAGCAGAACCAGCGGCTCCTGCTGCTGGCCGTGAACGGCGTGGCCGCCGGCCTCCAGAACACGGGCTGATCCAGCTCGCCGCGGGACTCCCGCGCGAACGACGGAACCCCCGGCGGCCTGAGCGGCTGCCGGGGGTTCCGTCGTCGTGCGGGTGGAGCGGTGCGGATCAGATCTGCGCGCCGTGGTCGAACGTCTGCGGGGCGCCGGACTCCTGCGCGGCCTTCGCCTCCTCGTACTGCTTGCGGACCGCGACCATGTCGAGGCCGCGGACCTGCTCGAGCAGGGAGTCGAGGGCCGGGGCGGGCAGGGCGCCGGGCTGCGCCATCAGCGGGATGCCGTCGCGGTAGACGACGAGGGTGGGGATCGACGAGATGCCGTAGCTGCCGGCGAGCTGCTGCTGGTCCTCGGTGTCCACCTTCGCGAAGGTGACGTCCGGGTTCTTCTCGCTGGTCGCCTCGAAGACGGGGGCGAACTGGCGGCACGGGCCGCACCACTCCGCCCAGAAGTCGATGAGGACGATGCCGTCGGAGACGGTCTGGTCGTGGGTGTCGAGAGTCATCGCTGTCGTGGCCATGAGGGATGCAACCGACCCGATCCGCGCGCTATTCCCGGGCGGCGGGCGGGGTGGTCGGCGCCGCGGAGTCCAGCAGGTCGAGCAGGGTGCGCGGGCCCAGAGCCGTGGCGCCGAGCTCCTCGATCCGGGCGACGAGGCCGCGGTCGGCGGTCACCACGCGGGCGGTCGGCCCGATCGCCGCGACGCGCTCGACGATCGCGTCGTCTCCGGAGCCGGCGGCGCTCTCGACGCTCAGCCGTCCGCGCGGAGCCGCGTCGACCGCGTCGGCGGTGCGTGCCGCCCGGGCGTCGCCCTCGAGGACGACCGCGATCCGCGGCCAGACCGTGTCGGCCTCGACGGCGAACAGCGAGCCGGGGACACCGAGTGCCGCGAGGCGCCCGAGCGCCGCGACGAGGCGCTCCGCCGCGCCGGCGCGGTCGCGCCACCAGCCGTCCGGACGCGAGCCGACGACGTTGGCCGCGTCGACGACGAGGACGCACGGCTCGGTGTCGAGGGCGCGCAGCTCGCGCCAGGAGGCCTCGAACCCCGGGTGCAGCGGGAGCGCGTCGACCTCGGCCGGCGGGACCCAGCGCAGCTCCTGGCTCTCGGCGTCGGCGATCCGCGGGGTGAAGTGCTCGAGGGCCCGGGCGACGACGGTGGTGTAGCTCCAGGGGCCGATGGTGACGACGCGGGAGAGGACGGGCACGACGATCCCGTCGGGCACTCCGGCCTCCTCGACCGATTCGCGCAGGGCGCCCTCGAAGGCGGTCTCCTCGGGGTGGCGGGCGCCGCCCGGGAGTCCCCAGGTGTCGCCGAAGTGGCTCCAGGTGGCGCGGTGCTGGAGCAGGACGCGGCCGTCCGGGTCGCGCAGCAGCAGCCCGGCGGCGCCGAAGCGACCCCAGAAGCGGCGCCCGTCGCCGATCTCGACCCAGCCGTCGCCGAGCGCGGCGTCGAAGGGGTGGCGCGGAAGCGCTCCGCCGTCGGCCGGGCCGTCGCTCGTCATGCGCTCCAGCCTTCCACATCGCGCCGACCGTCCCGGACCGCCCGCCGCACAGCACCGAGTCGCTCACCGGCTCGAATCGAGCACCTGGCAGAATCGACGGATGCGCCGCTCGAGGATCCTCCTGCCCGCGACGCTCGCCTGGCTCGGCGTGATCGCGCTGATCACCCTCACGCCGGCGCCGTACCCGGCCGGACAGCCCTCGGCGCTCGTCCGCGGGATCATCGCGTTCCTCGCCTCCACGCCGCTGACCGCCTGGTTCACCTTCGATGTCGCCGAGTTCGTCGCCAACGTGCTGATGTTCGTGCCGCTCGGCGCGCTGGTCGCGCTGCAGCTGCCGCGGCGGCGCCGGCTGCTCGCCGCGCCGATCGGCCTCGGCGTCTCGATCCTGATCGAGACGATCCAGCTGCTCGCACTGCCCTCGCGCGTCGCGGACGTGCGCGACCTCGTCTCGAACGGCACCGGCGCGCTCCTCGGGGCGCTGCTGGTCGTCGTGCTCGCCCGTCTCCCGCTCCGCCCCCGGAAGGACCGCACCGCCCATGCCCGCTGACACCCTCGTCGTCCTCGGCCGCCCCTCGCTCGACACTCCGGCGCACGACGCAGGCTCCGCATCCGTGCTCGATGCGACCGGTCGGGGCGGGCTGGACGTCACCGACCTCGGCTTCACCCGCGGCGACGGGGTCTTCGAGACGATCAACCTCGTCGACGGACGGCTGCAGGCGCTCGACGCGCACCTCGACCGGTTGGAGACCTCGGCGCGGATGCTGGACCTGCCCCGCCCGGACCGCGCCGCCTGGCGGACGGCGATCGACGAGGCGGTCGCCGCCCACCCGCGGGTGCCCGAGGCGATGGTGAAGACGATCCTGAGCCGCGGGGTCGAGGGCGACGGACGGCCGACCGGCATCGTCTTCGTGCAGACGAGCCCGGACTTCGGGCCGGCCCGCCGGGACGGCGTGCGGGTGGTGCTGCTCGACCGCGGACTGCGCTCCGACGTGCAGCACACGTCGCCGTGGCTGCTCGCCGGCGCGAAGACGCTCTCCTACGCGGTCAACCGGGCGGCCTCGCGAGAGGCGCTGCGGCGCGGGGCGGACGACGCGCTGTTCGTCTCCAGCGACGGCTTCCTTCTGGAGGGGCCCACCTCGAACCTGGTGCTGCTCGCGGGCGGCGAGCTGGTCACTCCGCCGCCGAGCCTGGGGCTGCTGCCGGGGACGACGCAGGCGGACCTCTTCGCGCTCGCAGGCGGGCTCGGGCTCGGCACGGCGGAGCGCCCGCTGCGGGCCGAGGACCTCGCGGCGGCCGAGGCCGCCTGGCTGGTCTCCAGCGCGCGGAACGCCGCGCCGATCCGCGCGGTGGACGTGCAGGAGCGCCGCGTCGACCACGAGCTCACGGCCCGGATCAACGCGGCGCTCCTCGCGCGCTAGGGGCGGTCGCTCGGACCGGCCCGCTCAGGCGCGACCGCTCAGACCTGGTCCTCGATGTCGGCGGTGCCGTGGTGCATGAGACCGCCGCGGGTGTAGTCCAGGGCGGGGTCGGGGCTGCCCTGGACGCGCTCGTCGGCCGCCTCGTCGTTGATCACGGCGGTGACGATGCCGCGCCAGTCGGTGCCCTCGGCGACGGCCTCGTCGGAGCCGACACGGCGGGTGACGAAGACCGCCTCGCCCTCCTCCCCGCTGTGCGAGATGATCGCGAGGACGCCGACCGCGCGGCCCTCGGGGTGGCGGACCTGCCACTCCTCGTGGCCCGACGGGACCAGGGTGAACTCGAGTCCGGCGTGCGGGAAGGGGCTGTCGCGCAGCTCGGACGGCGAGCCGCTGTGCTCGGGCGCTCCGCGGGTGGGGACGCCCTCGCCGGTGTCCTCGCCGTAGCTGTGGTACGTGCTCATGGTGAACCTCCTCGGTCGGCGGCCGGTGGGGCCGCGGATCCCTCGTCGATGGGACCACCCCCATCATGGCTTCGTAGACTGGACGGATGCAGATCCCGGTGACCGGCTCCGTCCGCGTGGACGCCTGGCTGTGGGCGGTCCGCGTGTACAAGACGCGCTCGGCCGCCACGACGGCCGCCCGGGCCGGTCACGTCCGGGTGAACGGCGAGCGGGCCAAGGCCGCGCAGACCGTGAAGGTCGGCGACGAGGTCCGCGCCCGCATCGGCGGCTTCGACCGCGAGCTCGTGGTCCGCGGCCTGATCGTGAAGCGGGTCGGCGCGCCCGTCGCGGCCGAGTGCTTCGAGGACCGCACTCCCCCGCCGCCGCCGCGCGAGGCGGCCCCCGCGATCATCGAGCGCGACCGGGGCGCCGGCCGCCCGACCAAGCGCGATCGGCGCGAGATCGAGCGGCTCCGCGGCTTCTGACGGCCGGCTCCGCGCCTCAAGGAGCGAGCGCGCGTGCCCGCTCGAGGAGCTCCTCGGCGACCTCGTCGAGGAAGCGCTGCTGCAGGGCGTCGCCGACCTGGACGAAGGCGACGTCGGTGAAGCCGGCCTCGATGAAGGGGACGACGCTCTGGGCGAGCTCGTCGAGGTCGGGGCCGCAGGCGATCGACTCGGCGACGTCCTCCGGGCGCACGAACTGGCTGGCACCCGCGAAGCCGGCCGGGGTGGGCAGGTCGGCGTTGACGGACCAGCCGCCCGCGAACCAGCGGAACTGCTCGTGCGCCAGGGCGATCCCCTGCTCCTTGTCCGGCGCCCAGCAGATCGGGATCTGCCCGATCGAGCGCGACGGAGCGGCGTCGGCACCGCGGACGGCGGTCCACTGCGAGATCAGCTCGGCCTCGGGCTCGGTGGTGATCAGGTGGTCGCCGAGCGGGGCGAAGCGCTCGATCGACTTCTCGCCCGAGACGGCGAGGCCGATCGGCACGGGCTTGTCCGGGAGGTCCCAGATCCGGGCGGAGTCGACGCGGAAGTAGTCGCCCTCCCAGGTGACCAGCTCACCGGTGTGCAGGGCGCGGATGATGTGCACCGCCTCCTCGAGCATGTCCTGGCGCGCGGAGACGGCGGGCCAGCCCTCGCCGACCACGTGCTCGTTCAGGTTCTCGCCCGAGCCGAGGCCGAGGAGGAAGCGGTCGTCGGAGAGGATCGCGAGGGTCGCCGCCTTCTGCGCGATCACGGCGGGGTGGTAGCGGATGGTCGGCGCCGTGACGTAGGTGGCGAGCTCGATGGTCGAGGTCGCCTGCGCGACCGCACCGAGCATCGTCCAGGCGTAGGAGGCGTGCCCCTGCTCGGTCAGCCAGGGCGAGTAGTGATCGCTCGAGACCGCGAACTCGAAGCCGTGCCTCTCGGCATCGACCGCGTAGCTCACCAGCTGCTTCGGGCCGCTCTGCTCGGTCATCAGGGTGTAGCCGAATCGCACCATCGTCCGCCTCGTTCCGCTCGTCGTCGTCGCCGTGCCGGAGGGCAGGCGTCCATCGTTCGGCTCCATCGTCGGGCGGGGACGGGTGGCGCCGACAGCCCCTTGCCCGCCGGGCGGGGGCGGGCTAGCGGCGCCGTGCGTCAGACGAAGCGGACGCGGTTCTGGACGCGGGTGCGGACCTCGAAGGACTCGCCGTAGCCGCCGAGGCGCGGGTCGTCGGTGCCGGAGCGCAGCAGCTGCGGGAGGAGGGAGCGGCGGAGGAGCACGTCTCCCGCGTGGCGACCCCGCTCGACCTGCTCGTAGGGCTGCTCGAGGGCGTCGTCGGGGACGACGATCACGCTCGCGGAGAAGCGCACGCCGAGCTCGCGGCCGAGGCGGCGGGCGGCCTTCGAGAGCGAGGCGAGCGGCTTCTCGTCCTCGGCCAGGCCGGCACCCTCGACCTCGCCCTTGCGCAGGCGGACGGGCTCGCCCCAGTCGGCCGAGGTCAGGGCGAGGAGGCCGGACGGGCCGAGCACCAGATGGTCGATCTTGACTCCGCCGTCGCCGACCGCGACGTCGTTCCAGATCGTGAAGGCGATGCCGAGGGCGCCGACCAGGGAGGCCGTCGCCTCCTCCGCGTGGGCCTTGGCCAGCCAGGAGCGGACCTCGCGGGGGGCGGAGCGCACCAGCGCAGGATCGAAGGGGTCGTCGATCTCGACGCCGCGGCCGACCCACTCGCGGACGAGGCGGAGGTAGTACTCGCGAGCGGCGCCACCCGGGTGGCCGTAGGAACGGGCGCGCACAGAGGACGCCGTCTGCTGGCGGGGCGAGCCGGTGTACGGCGCGTGCGAGGAGGCTCCGGGGGCGGGCGCTCCGCGGTCGTAGTCGACGCGGGCGCCGGCGCTGCCGATCCGCTCCCAGGCGACCTGCACGGCGTGGAACGAGGCGGCGTCTCCCCCGGTGTCCGGGTGGGTCTCGCGCAGCAGGCGGCGGTAGGCGCGCTTGAGCTCGTCCTCCGACGCGCTCGCGGGGACGCCCAGCACCTCGTAGGGGGTGCGGGCGGCGTGGCTGTCTGGCATGTGCTTCCGGAGGGTCGGGGGCGGCGGATGAACGCCCGGTCTCCGAGCATATCGACGCCGCCCGGGCGCCCGGTGGGAGCGCGCAGGGCGCACGCTCCACGGCGCCCGGGTGCGGGTCGGCGTCCGGACTCGGGTCAGCGGTCGGCGAGCAGCTCGCGGACGCGCGGGATCACCCGGGTGCCGTAGAGCTCGATGTTCCGCATGATCGCGGCGTGCGGCAGGGTGCCGGCGCTGTACTTGAGGTCGAAGCGGTCGATCCCCAGGGCGCCGACGGTGTTCGCGATCTTCCGGGCGACCGTCTCGGGAGAGCCGAGGTGCAGCGCGCCCTCGGGGCCCGCCTCCTCGGCGAAGCGCTCGCGGGTGAGCGGGGCCCAGCCGCGCTCGCGGCCGATCGAGTCGAGCATGCCCTTGTAGTGGCCGAAGTACAGCTCGTGCGCCTCCTCGTCGGTGTCGGCGATGAAGCCGGGCGAGTGCACGGCGACGGGCAGGCGCGGCTGCTCGAGCTGGTCGAGGGCGCGGCCGAAGAGGTCGACGTAGGGGCGGAAGCGGGCGGGGGCGCCGCCGATGATCGCGAGGACCAGCGGGAAGCCGAAGCGCGCGGCGCGGACGACCGACTCGGGGCTGCCGCCGACGCCGATCCAGGTGCGCAGGCGGCGGTCGCCCTCCATCGTCGGGTAGACGCTCTGCTCGGTCAGGGCCGGGCGGACCGTGCCCTGCCAGGTGACCGGGCCGCCCTGCACGAGCTCGTGGAACAGCTCCAGCTTCTCCTCGAAGAGGACCTCGTACTGGGAGAGGTCGAGGCCGAAGAGCGGGAAGGACTCGGTGAAGGACCCGCGGCCGAGGATGACCTCGGCGCGGCCGTTCGAGAGCCCGTCGAGGGTGGCGAAGCGCTGGTAGACGCGCACGGGGTCGTCGGAGGAGAGGACGGTGACCGCGGAGCCGAGGTGGATGCGCTCGGTCCTCGCGGCGATCGCGGCGAGCACGACGTCCGGGGCGCTGACGGCGAAGTCGGCGCGGTGGTGCTCGCCGACGCCGAAGAAGTCGAGGCCGACCTCGTCGGCGAGGACGCCCTCCTCCACCACGTCGCGCAGGACCTGGCCGTGCGAGAGGAGCGTGCCGTCGGCCGCGGCCGTGACGTCGCCGAAGGTGTCGACACCGAACTTAATTTCATGCGTACTCATGGACTTTGCAACCTCCGAGGGTCGGGGACTATTCCGGCGGCGACGGCCGGCTCGCGGTAGGCCAGCCCCAGCGATGAGACGGTGTCGTGCGCGTTCAGGCCGCTGGGGTTGGGCAGCACCCAGAGCGGGGCGCCGGCGATCGGCTCGTCCTGCCGCCCCTGGCGCGCCTTGGTCCGCCCGAAGGCGGCGCGGTAGGCGGTGATGCCGACCATCGCGACGGCGGCGGGGCGGACGCGCTCGACGGTGCGGATCAGGCGCTCGGCGCCGGCGCGCAGCTCCTCCGGCGTGAGCTCGTCGGCGCGGGCGGTGGCGCGGGGTGCGAGGTTGGTGATGCCGACGCCGCGGTCGGCGAGGGCGCGGCGATCCTCGACGGTCATCCCGTCGGAGACGCGGAGCACGCGGTCGAGGATGCCGGCGGCGGCGAGGGCCGGGTAGAAGCGGTTGCCCGGGTGCGCGAAGTGCGCGCCGGTCGCGGCCGTCCAGAGCCCGGGGTTGATGCCGACGAAGAGGAGGCGGACGTCGCCGTCGAGCAGGTCCTCGACGGTGCGGTCGCGGTACGAGGCGAGCTCGGCGCGGGAGAACGGCATGCGGCCATCCTGCCGTGCGGGCCGCGCGGACGGTGGCAGCATGGGGGCATGACGAACGCATCGCAGGACCACCCGATTCAGCACGGCAGTGACGACGCAGCCCTGGACGAGAAGCTCCGCGGCATCCTGCTGCAGGTCGCCGGCGACGCCGAGCTCCGGCCCGAGGAGGACGTCGAGGCCCTGCTGCGCCAGCGCCTGCGCGACACCCGCATCGAGATCGCGGAGGAGCACATCGCCGGGCTCGCGCGGCGGATCCCCGGGCTGACGCAGCGCGGCGGCGGCGACCTGAGCCCCGGCGCGCACTGAGTCCCGGAGCGCACTGAGTCCCGGAGCGCGCTGAGCGCACCGCGTCACTCCGGCAGCGCCGGTCCCTTCCGGTGGTGGTCGAAGACCAGGCTCGTCCGGGTCGAGGCGACCGCCGGGTGCGCCGAGAGGTTCGACACCACGAAGTCGCGGATGTCGTTCGAGTCGCGCACGGCGACGTGGAGGAGGAAGTCCTCCGAGCCGCCGAGGAAGAACAGCTGCACGACCTCGGGCAGCGCGCGGATCTCCTCGGCGAACCGGGTGATCGCCTGCCGCTGACCGGCGCGGATGTTGACGCTGATCAGTGCCTGCAGGGTCAGCCCGAGGGCCGCGGGGTCGAGCTCGGCGGTGAAGCCGGTGATGATGCCGCGCTCGACGAGGGAGCGCACCCGCGAGACGCAGGTGGAGGGCGCGATGCCCGCCTGCTCGGCGAGGCGGCTGTTCGGGGTGCGGGCATCGGCGCGGAGCAGGCGGACGAGGGTCCGGTCGATCGGATCGAGGTCGCCGAGGTCGTGCAGATCCTGCGGTCTCATGGCGGCACGGCTCCCTCTGATCGCGGATCCTGCGGTGAACACTCCGATTCTCGACGATCCTGCGGATGTTCTCCCGTTCGAAACATGATCTTCGCACGATAGGGGCAGTCCACCGCGAAGGAGCAGTCATGCGCATCGGCATCCCCACCGAGATCAAGAACAACGAGAACCGGGTGGCGGCGACGCCCGCCGGAGTGCACGAGCTGGTGCGGCGCGGGCACGAGGTGCTGGTCGAGGCGGGCGCCGGGCTCGGCTCGCGGGTCTCGGACGAGGACTTCGCCGCCGCCGGCGCCCGGATCGTCGCGGGGCCGGACGAGGTCTGGGGCGAGGCCGACCTGGTGGTCAAGGTCAAGGAGCCGATCGAGGCGGAGTACCCACGGATGCGCTCCGGGCAGATCCTCTTCACCTACCTGCACCTCGCCGCCTCCCGCGCGTGCACCGATGCGCTGCTCGCCGCCGGCACCACCGCGATCGCCTACGAGACCGTGCAGCTGCCCGATCGCCACCTGCCCCTCCTCTCGCCGATGAGCGAGGTCGCCGGGCGGCTCTCGATCACCGTCGGCGGCTACCACCTGATGCGGGCGGCCGGCGGGCGAGGCACCCTCCTCGGCGGAGTGCCCGGGACGCCGAAGGCCAAGGTCGTCGTGATCGGCGGCGGCGTGGCCGGCGAGCACGCGGCGGCGAACGCGCTCGGCATGGGCGCCGACGTGACCGTGGTGGACCTGTCGATCCCCCGGCTGCGCGAGCTCGAGGCGCGCTTCGACGGGCGGATCCAGACGCGCGCGTCCTCGACGTACGAGATCGCGGCGCAGATGGCGGAGGCCGACCTGGTGATCGGATCGGTCCTGATCCCGGGTGCGCGGGCGCCGAAGCTCGTGACGGACGAGATGGTGGCGACGATGAAGCCGGGCTCGGTGCTGGTGGACATCGCGATCGACCAGGGCGGCTGCTTCGAGGGATCGCGGCCGACGACGCACGACGACCCGGTCTTCGCGGTGCACGACAGCGTCTACTACTGCGTCGCCAACATGCCCGGCGCGGTGCCGGAGACGTCGACGCGGGCGCTGACGAACGCGACGCTCCCCTACGTCGTCGCGCTGGCGGACCGCGGCTGGAAGGCGGCGCTCGCGGCGGATCCGGCGCTCGCGAAGGGGCTCAGCACGCACGACGGGCAGGTCGTGAACGCGGCGGTCGCCGCGGCGTTCGGGCTGCCGGCGGCGAGCCTCGAGGACCTGCTGGGCTAGGCGGCCGCGGTCAGCTCAGGCCGAGGGTCTCGACGATCTGCGCGATCTCGTCCTCGGGGGCGGCCGCGAGGTCGACGGTGACGTGCCGCTCGTCGTCGCCGAGCGGCTCCAGGGCCTCGAACTGCGAATCCAGCAGGGCGGGCGGCATGAAGTGGCCGGTGCGCGCGCCGAGGCGATCGGCGATCAGCTCGCGGGTGCCGGCGAGGTGCACGAAGACGAGGTCGTCGCGGCGGAGCACGTCGCGGTAGCGCCGCCGCAGGGCGGAGCAGGTGACGACGACGGAGTCGCCCCCGCTCACGAGGGCGTCCACGCGGGCCGCGATCGTCGCCAGCCAGGGGGCGCGGTCCTCGTCGTCGAGCGGGACGCCCTCGGCCATCTTCGCGACGTTCGCGGCGGGGTGGAGCTCGTCGCCCTCGACGAAGGTCCAGCCGAGGCGGTCGGCCAGCAGGGTGGCGATCGTGGACTTGCCGCTGCCGGAGACGCCCATCACGACGAGGGCGCGGACGGGAGTGGCGGAGGGACTGGCCGATGCGGTCATGACCTCGATTATGTCCGACGAATAGCTGGTCGGGCGAGGCGAGCGCCGGAATACTGGGGGCATGGACGGACCGCGCTCGCTGCACGAGGCGGTGCTCGACGAGCTCGGGTCGCAGATCGTGCAGGGCGCACTGGCGCCCGGGAGCGCCTTCAGCGCGGACGAGCGGGCGGAGCGCCGCGGGGTCTCCCGCTCGGTGATGCGCGAGGCGGTGCGCGTGCTGGAGTCGCTCGGGCTGGTGGTCTCGCGGCGGCGGGCGGGGACGCGGGTGCAGCCGCCGGAGTGCTGGAACGCGCTGGATCCGCGGGTGATCGGCTGGAGCCTCGACGGGCCGGACCGGCAGACGCAGCTGCACCGGCTGAGCCAGCTGCGCCTCGGCGTGGAGCCGCTGGCGGCGCGGCTCGCGGCGGAGCACGCGACGGCCGGGCAGCGGATCGCGCTCGCCGAGGCGGCGGGCGGGATGTCCGGGCACGCTCGGGCGGCCGATCAGGCGGCCTACCTCGCCGCCGACGTCGTCTTCCACCGGACGCTGCTGGCGGCGTCGGGGAATCCGATGCTCGCGCAGCTCGGCGACCTCGTCGCGGAGGTGCTCGCCGGGCGCACGCGGCACGCGCTGATGCCGCGCGAGGCGGACTCGGAGGCGGTGGGGCTGCACCGGTCGGTCGCCGCCGCGGTGGCCGAGGGCGACGGCGAGGCGGCGGAGGCGGCGATGCGCGCGATCGTCGAGGAGGCGGACCGGGCGGTGCAGGCGGGGTGAGGGCGGGTCGTGGCGGGCGGGTCTCGATACGCCCTGCGGGCTACTCGACCAGCATGCAGGGCAGGCGGCTCCCGACGGGGCGGGTCTCGATACGCCCTGCGGGCTACTCGACCAGCAGGGGTCGGGCTGCTCGAGCAGCCTGGCTCGGGCTGGTCGACCGGCGTGACTCGGGTGCTCGACCGGAGGGGGCGGTCGGGCTGCGAATGGGGTGGGGCGGGTTGCTGTGCGGGCCGGCGGGGCGCACAGTGGAGGGATGGCCGAGGGATACTCCTCCGCGCAGGTGCGGGCCGCCGAGGCGCCGCATCTGGCGCGTCGAGAGCCGCTGATGCAGCGGGCAGCGGACGGGCTCGCGCGGGAGCTGCGGGCCGCGCTCAGCACGCGCCGGGACCGGCGCGGCGCGGGCAGCGTGCTCGTGCTGGTCGGGCCGGGGAACAACGGCGGGGACGCCCTGTACGCGGCGGCCGAGATATCCTCCTCCGGCAGCGACGTGTCGCTCGTGCTGACCGCGGACCGGGCGCACCAGCGCGGACTCGCCGTCGCGCTGGACGACGGCTGCGGCCGCGTCGCGGCCGACGACCCGGCCGCCCTCGCGGCCGCCGTCGCCCGCGCGGACGTGATCGTGGACGGCATCCTCGGCATCGGCACGGCGGAGCCGGCGCTGCGCGGGCGGCCGCGCGAGGTGGTGGCGACGGTGATCGAGGCGCTCGGACGACGCGAGGACGCGCCCGTCGTGGTCGCCGTCGATCTACCGAGCGGCATCGGGCCCGACGACGGCGCGGTACCGGACGAGACCGTCCTGCCCGCCGACGTGACCGTGACCTTCGGGGCGATCAAGGCGGGGCTGCTCCTCGAGCCGGCGCGCTCCTACGTCGGGCGGATCCGGCTCGTGGACATCGGGCTCGGGCCCGACCTCGCCGGGGTCGAGCCGATCGTCAGGACGTAGAGATTCGGCCTACGCCTGCGCGCCGCGGGTGAGCAGGTGCGCCCGCTCGGGGTGCTGGTCGAACCACTGTCCGACGTACCAGCACATCGGCACGATGCTGCGGCCGCTCGTCGCCTCGATGTCGTCGACGGCGAAGGCGACCAGCTCGCCGGCCAGCCCCTGGCCGCGGTGCGGCGGCGAGGTGAAGGAGCGCACGAGCGAGACGCTCTCGTCGTTCTCGTGGAAGTCGAGGACGCCGACGAGCGCCCCGTCCTGGTGCAGCTCGTAGCGGGACGCGTGGTCCGCCCGGCGGAAGTCCTTGGCCATCTCCCCAGGGTAGGCCGCTCGCGCTCCGCACGGCCGGGGTGGTCAGGATCCGTCGCCGAGCAGATCGCCGTCGACGTAGTACCAGCGGCCGTCCTCGCGGAGGAAGCGGCTGCGCTCGTGCACCAGCCCCGGCCCCTCGGACGAGCGGTAGGAGGCGCGGAACTCGACGAGCCCCTCCGCGTCGTCCTCGCCGCCGAAGGAGGTGTCGACGATCTGCAGGCGCCGCCAGCGGACGTCGTCGTCGAGGTCGACGCGCTTCGGGCGGGTGGACGGGTGCCAGCTGGACAGCAGGTAGCCGGCGCTGCCGAGGACGTTCGCGCTGTAGCGGCTGCGCATCAGGCGCTCCGCGGTCGGCGAGGGCGTCTCGCCGAGGTGGGCGGGGCGGCAGCAGTCGGCGTAGTGGCGGCGGCTTCCGCACGGGCAGGCGTCGGCGGGGTGCATCCGGACAGTCTCGCAGGGCGCGGGCGCGCCGGATCGCTCTATTCCCCCGCTACCGCAGACCCCGCCAGCAGGGACACCGCGAGCAGCGCTCCCGTCGGCCCGGGTCCGACGGCGTGCAGGGTGACCTCGACGACGCCGTCCTCACCCGTCGACGGGGTGATCTCGTACTCCACCTCGACGGCGTCGTCGAGCGTCCGGACGGCGAGCGGCTCGCCGAGCGGGCGGCCGTCGATCCGGAGCTCGTGCTCGCCGCCGCCGTCGCGGTCGCGCAGCAGGACGCGGAGCACGGCGGCGCGCCGCGACGGATCGACGAGGGTGTAGCCGAACCAGCCGTCCGGGCCCTCGGCGCTGCGCCAGTGCACGCCGTCGGCGCCGCCCGCACGGCTGCGGTGCCCGACGAAGGCGTGGTCCGACTCGGGCTGCTGCTCGCCCGCGGTCACGGAGTCGATCACCGCGGCTGCGGAGGCGGCCTCGCGGTCGAGCGCGGCGAGCTCGGCCCAGCGCGCGGCGGCGTCGGAGCCGGTGGGCCAGTAGAGCGTGTAGCGGCTGTCGTGCAGTGCGGAGAAGGGCTCGAGGCGGACCGGACCGGCGTCGGTGCGGAGCTCCGCGGTCAGGGTCGCGCGGTCGAGGAGGGCGACGGCGCCGACTCCCCCGGTGACGACCGGGGTCGCGGCGAGGTCGCGGAGCGGGCCCGAGGCGACGTGCGCCATCCGCCGGCCGTCGGCGATCAGGCCGTCGAGGTCGGCGTCGTCGGTCCGCGCCGCGAGCACGACCGGGCCGTAGGAGAACGCCGACCAGGCGGAGCCGTCGGGAAGCGGCTCGGCGCGGAAGCCGAGCGCGAAGACGATCCGGATCTCGTGGCGGCCGGGCTCCAGGACGGCGGTGCGGACGAAGCCCTCGACGGCCGCGGTGTCGAGCGCTGCGCCGTCGACCGTCACGGTCATCGACTCCGCCCACGACGGCCGGCGGAGCCGCACGGCGCCGGCGCGCTCCAGGTCCACGGTGATGGTCACGTCGTCCGCCTGCGGGAAGGCGGTGTCGATCCGCGCGCGCAGCCCGTGCTCCGGGGCGTCGAGGGTCGAGGGCAGGTAGAGGGCGATCAGCAGGTCGTCGCCGGTCTGCGCATGGTCACCGTCGCGCGACTCGTCGCCGACGAGGGCGTAGACCAGCTCGCCGTAGCGGGCGTGGTTCTCGAGCCCGGTGCCGACGCAGCACCACATCCCCTCGTGCGGCGCCGAGTAGACCCGGTAGTGCGCGGGGCGCAGCGGCGTGAAGTAGACGAAGCCGCCGTCGGGGTGCTGCGAGGAGAGCAGGTGGTTGTACTGCGCGCGTTCGACGTAGTCGAGGTAGCGCTCCTCGCCGCCCGCCTCGAAGAGGACACCGCTCAGCTCGATCATGTTGGCGGTGTTGCAGGTCTCGGGGCCCTCGCGGTCGAGGATCATCGACGTGAAGTCGCTCGCGCGGTGGAAGTGCTCGCGCACGCTGTTGCCGCCGATCGCGACGGTGCGCTCGCCGGTGACCCGCTCCCAGAAGAAGCGCGCGGCCGGCAGCTGCTCGCCGCCGAGGCGCGCGTAGCCGACCGCCTTCGGGATCTGGGTGTTCGCGTGCAGCCCGTCGAGCGCGTCGCGCCGCTCGAGCATCGGGTCGAGCAGCGCGCGGTGCGAGAAGCGCGCGGCCTCGGCGCGGTACGCGGCGGCGCGCTCGGAGTCGCCGGGGTCCGCGGCGGCCACCTGCTCCGCGAGATCGGCGAACGCCTCGTTCATCCCGCCGAACTCGGCGTGCAGCATCGCCTCGAAGGCGTCGTCGTCGAGCCCGGCGGAGACGCCGAGCCACCAGTCCGCGAACCGCACGGCCATCGCGAGCGCCCGCTCCGAGCCGCCGGCGGACGCGGCGTCGAGCAGGCCCGAGAGCGTCTTGTGCAGGTTGTACAGCGGCACCCAGCGGCCGTTGAGGGTGAAGAGGTCGGCGTCGACCTCGCCGCGGGCGAGCTCCTCCCCCAGTGCGCGCCCGCCGGGGACGCCGCCGAGGTAGCCGGTGCCGACCGCGTCCTGGGCCCGCTCGAATCCGTCGAGCAGGGTCTCCATCCGCTCGCGCGCGGCGGCGTCGCCTGTGGCCGCGAGCATCAGCGCGCTCGCCGAGAGGGCGTGACCGCCCACGTGCCCGTCCAGCCCGTCCGACTCCCAGTTGCCGTAGCCCTCCCCCGCGGGCAGGCCGGCCTCGCGCAGGAACGGCGCGAGCAGGCGGTCGGGGTCGAGCGCGAGGAGGTAGCGCAGGCCCGTGGTCTGGGCGTCGGCGAAGGCGCTCGGCAGCAGGCGGACGGAGCGCAGCGGGAAGCGGCGAACGGGGCGGACGGCGGGGACGGTGCGGGGCAACGGGAGACCTCTCAGCCCTTGACGGCGCCCGCGACGAGACCGCGGACGTAGTACTTCTGGATGGCGGCGTAGAGCAGCAGGCACGGGATCATCAGCAGCACCGCGCCGGCGATGACGTAGCCGAAGTCGGTCTGGCCGAAGGCGCCGGAGGAGATGTTCTGGATGGCGACCGGCAGCGTGAAGAGGTCCTGCCGGGTGAGGAAGGTCAGCGCGCCGAGGAAGTCGCTCCAGGCGCCGAGGAAGGCGAAGAGGAAGACCGTGGCGACCCCCGGGACGATCATCGGCCGCAGCACCGAGAAGAGGATGCGGAACGGCCCGGCCCCGTCGATCCGCGCGGCCTCGGTCACCTCGCGCGGGATCTGCGCGAAGGAGTTGCGCATCAGGAACACCCCGAACGGCAGGTTGAAGGTGAGGTAGAAGAGGATGATCCCCAGGTGCGTGTCGGTCAGGCCGAGCGCGTTCATCTCGAGGAAGAGCGGGGTGAGCACCGCCTGGAACGGGACCATCATCGTCAGCAGGATCAGGCCGAAGGCGACGTTGGAGCCGCGGAACGGGAAGAGCACCAGGGCGTAGGCGGCGAGGGTGGTCACGACCACGCTGAGCACGGCGGTGCCGAGCGCGATGATCAGCGAGTTGACGATGTAGGTCCCCGCGCCGATCGAGCCGAGCAGGCCGGTGTAGTTGTCGAGCGTGAGGTTCGAGAAGGACTGCTCGGCGGCGGGCGCGACGATCTGCGCGCCGGGCTGGAACGAGCGCAGGATCGACCAGGCGACCGGCGCGACGAACGCGACCGAGACCAGCGTACCGAGCACGACGTAGAGGACGGTGCGGAGCCGGGTGGCGGGGGTGCTGCGGCGACGGGCCGGCACCGGGGCGGCGGCGGGCGCCGGCGGGCGGGTGGGCGTCGGAGTGCGAGGGGGCATCAGTCGTCCTTCATCACGCGGAACTGGAGCAGCGTCAGCGCGGCCGCGATGACGACGACCACGAACGACAGCGCGGTCGCGTAGCCGACCTGCAGATCGCCGAAGGCCTTGTTGTAGACGTAGAGCATCACGGTGAGGGTGCCGGTGCCCGGCCCGCCGCCGGTGATCACGTAGAACTGGGTGAAGGCGAGGATCGCGCCGACGAAGCCCAGCACGCTGAGCAGCCCGAGGTAGCGCTTCACCAGCGGCACCGTCACCAGGAACTCCTGCTTCCACCGGCCCGCGCCGTCGATCGCCGCGGACTCGTAGAGGGCGTCGTCGATGCCCTGCATGCCCGACATCAGGACGATCATCGTGAAGCCGGAGCCGACGTAGGCGCCGAGGAGGACGATCAGCGTCGTCGCGCTCGTCGCGTCGAGCAGCCAGGCGGTGGGCGCGTCGGTGAGGCCCAGGGCCATCAGCACCTGGTCGAGCGCGCCGCTGTCGGGGCGGAACTCGAGCAGGGCGACGAAGCTCAGCGAGGTGAGGCCGATGACGTAGGGCACGAAGACGGCGGTGCGGATGATCCCCGCCCCGCGACGGTTCGAGCGCACCAGCACGGCGAGCAGGTAGCCGACGACGATGCCGAGCAGCGTCGAGACGACGGCGAAGCCGAGCGTGTAGAGCACGGACGCCCAGAACGTGGTGTCCGAGAAGGCGGTCGCGTAGTTGTCGAACCCGACGAAGCCGACGGTGCCGACCAGCGGCCAGTCCGTCACCGAGATCACCACCGCGAAGATCAGCGGTACGACGACGAAGACGACGACGAGCACGAGGGCGGGCAGGATCATCAGGAGCCCGGTGCGGGCGTCCTTCTCTCCGAGGGCGACGCTCATGCCTGGTTCACCTCCAGGACGCGGGCCGTCTCCTCCTGGCCGCGGTCGAGGACCGCGTCGAGGTCGTCGTCGCCGAAGACCGCGCCGCGGAACATCGCGAGCCACGGGGACTGCACGGTGTTGGTGAGCTGGGTGTACAGGGTGGTCGGGGCGGCGAAGCCCTCGTTCATCCGCTCCATCCCGGGGACCATCAGCGGGAAGTCGTCGACGAAGCCGGTCTCGAGCACGTCGTCGCGCACCGGGTACCAGCCGAGCGCGGCGAGCTCGGACTGCTGCTCCAGCTCGGTGACGAAGCGCATGAAGTCCCAGGCCGCCTCGGGGTTCCGCGCGCCGCGCGGGATCGAGAGCACCGCGCCGCCGGAGAACTGCGAGACGCCGCCGTCGGGGCCGGGGAACGCGCTGACGCCGAGGTCACCGAGGAACTCGGGGGTGGCTCCGCCGACGATCAGATCGTAGGAGCCGGGGAAGAGGCCGACGGTGCCGTCGAGGAAGTCCTTGCCCCAGGCCGTGCCGCTGTCGGCCGAGGCGCCGGGCTGGGCGAGGCCCTCCTGCTCGAAGGTGCGGTAGAGCTCCAGGGTGCGCCGCAGCGGCTCGTTGCCCGCGACGGTCGCGCTCTGGCGGCCGACGACGCCGTCGTAGAAGGGGCTCTCGTCGGCCCAGAAGTGCGGCTGGATCACGTAGCCGAGGATGCCGGCGGAGTTGCCGGGGAAGGTCACCCCGGAGACGCCGTCGAGCCGCCGGAGCGCCCGGGCGTGGGTCAGGTACTGGTCGAAGTCGGTCGGTCCCTGCTCCGGGTCGAGGCCGGCCTGCTCGTAGAGGCGCTTGTTCCAGAACAGCTGCGAGACGTTGGAGAGGGCGGGCAGGCCGTAGACCTTGCCGTCGTAGGAGGCGACGTCGAGCAGCGGCCGGTTGAGGCGGTCGGCGTAGGGCAGCGCCTGGATCAGCGGGGTCAGGTCGGTCAGCGCCTCGCGGGAGCTGAAGACCGGCGTGGTGACCGAGTCGGGAGCGACGACGTCGGGCACGGCGTCCGCGCGGATCGCCGTGGCGAGCTTGGTGACCATCTGCCCCTCGGGCAGCACAGTCAGCTCGACCCGGACCGCGCTCTGCGCCGCGTGGTACTTCTCGACGATCAGCTGGGCCGGCGTGAAGGCGACGCTGCGGCACCAGAATCGGATCGTGCCGCTCGGGGCGGCGGCGAACGAGGGCGCGGAGACGTCGGCCTCGGGCAGCACGGCGGAGCAGCCGGTCAGGCCGAGCGCGGCCGCCAGGCCCGCACCGCCGAGGGCGAGCGCGCGCCGGCGGGTCAGGTCGGGCAGGTGCGGGTCGAGCAGGCGGAGAGGAGAGTGCATCGTCGGTCCC
The DNA here is from genome assembly GCF_022815545.1 of Rathayibacter sp. VKM Ac-2928. NCBI lineage: Bacteria > Bacillati > Actinomycetota > Actinomycetes > Micrococcales > Microbacteriaceae > Rathayibacter > Rathayibacter sp. VKM Ac-2928. The sequence goes on along the minus strand of NZ_JALGRU010000004.1, from coordinate 86,842 downwards.
TCGTCGTTCGGTCGGTGCGGGCGGTCGGGTGCGTGCGGGCGGGTGCGCGGCGGGTGGGCGCCGGATCAGGTGGAGTCGCGGACGATCAGCTGGCAGGGGTGCGCCTCGATCCCGGCGCGGGGGCGGCCGTCGATGGCCTCGAGCGCGCGGGCGCCGGCCGCCCGGCCGAGCTCCTCGAGGTTCATGTCGACCGTGGTGAGCGCGGGACGGGAGTTCATCGCCGCGGCGGCCCAGTTGTCGAAGCCGACGATCGCGACGTCGTGCGGGACGCTCACGCCGGCCTCGCGGAGGCCGTCGGCGACGCCGCGGGCGATCTCGTCGCTGCCGCAGAGCACCGCGTCGACCGGCTCGACCCGCTGGCGCAGCATCTGCGCGGCCTGGCGGCCCCAGGTCTCGGTCCAGTTGCCGTAGAGCGAGCGGTCGCCGACCAGGCGCAGGCCGAAGGAGGGCGCGTGCTCCTGGACCGCCTCGGCGCGGATCCGGGCGGAGTAGTCGAGGCGGGGCCCGGCGACGTAGGCGATGTCGCGGCGGCCGAGCGCGGCGACGTGCTCGAGGGCGAGCAGGATGCCCTGGGTCTGGTCGACGACGACCGACATGTCGGCCGGGTCGTCGGAGGAGCCCATCACGTAGACGATCGGCACGCTGGTCGCCGGCAGCGCCGGGCGCGGACCGGTGAGGTTGGTCATCACGACGATCGCGTCGACGCCGCGGGCGGCGAGGATCTCGACGCAGTGCCGCTCGCGGACCCGGTCGCCGCGGGAGTTGCTGAGCAGCACCGAGGCCTGCTCGGCGGGGAAGGCGTCCTCGAGGCCCCACATCACCGGGATGCTGAAGCGGCCGATGTCGTCGGAGGTCACCAGCCCGATGGTGAGCACCCGCTGCTGGGGCGCCAGCCCGCTCGCGGCGGCCGGCAGCGCGAAGCCGAGCTCGGCGGCGGCGGCGAGGATCCGCCCGCGGGTGTCGCCGCTCAGCTGGCCGCGGTTGTTCAGCGCCTTCGAGACGGTGCCGACCGAGACGCCGGTCGCCGCGGCGACGTCGCTGAGGGTGACGCGGCGGGCGGGGAAGCTCATCGGGGTCGTCCTCTTCTCGTCGTCGAGAGCGCGGGTGCGCGTGACGGCCACGGTAGCTTGCGGTAACTTTCCGCGTCAAGGCAAACCTTGCCGTGTCTTGCGGCGAGGGACGCGGAGGTGTGCATCCCCTCCACGTCCGCGGCTCCGGGTTGAGACGGGCCGGGGATCTCGGCATCGTGGCTCCCTCATCGATCACGGACGGAAGGAACGACCCGATGCTCACGCTCACCGACAACGCCAGCACCGTCGTCAAGACCATCACCGGTCAGACCGAGACCCCCGTCGAGGGCGGACTCCGCATCAGCGGCGACGACCTCGACGCCCGCAACTTCGCCGTCGCCGTCGCGCCGGCCCCGGAGACCACCGATGCGGTCGTGGAGCAGGACGGCGCGCGGGTCTTCCTCGACGTCGCCGCCTCTGTGGCCCTCGGCGACAAGGTGCTCGACGCGCAGGTGGACGAGGGCGGCTCCGTCACCTTCGGCATCACGCCGCAGGGCTGACGCTCAGCCGCTCGAACGACGGAGGCCGCCCTCCCGCTGCTGCGGGGAGGGCGGCCTCCGTCGTTCCGGGCGGCTCAGGACAGGACGTCGCGGGTGGTGAAGCGCGCGATCGCCAGCGAGCCGAAGACGGCGACGTAGGCGAGCTGCAGGAGCGCGTTCTCGCCGAACGAGCTCCAGGCGATCGGGTCGCGGAGCAGGTCGGCGAAGTCGAACCAGCGGTCGGTGAACAGGAACGGGTGGAGGGCGTCGAGCTGCGAGAGCGAGCCGACGATCTGCGCCGCGATCGAGACGACGACGGTCGCGGCCATCGCGCCGACCGGGACGTCGGTGAGCGTCGAGACGAACAGGCCGATCGCCGCGAGGCCGACCAGCGAGAGCGCCGCGTAGACCGCGATCGCGAGCGCGCGGCCGATGGCGTCCGCGAGCGGGACGGTCGTCCCCGAGAGCAGGGTGACCGGGCCGGCCGGGAAGAGCGCCAGGCCGATCAGGATGCCGACGACCATCACGGTCAGCGCCGCGGCGAGGCAGAACGCGATCGCGGCGGCGAACTTGACCGCGAGCAGCCGGATCCGGCCAACCGGGCTGACCAGCAGGTAGCGCAGGGTGCCGAGCGACGCCTCCCCCGCGATCGCGTCCCCCGCGACGACGCCGACGGTCAGCGGCAGGAAGAGCGGGACGGCGACCGTGATCGCCGCGAAGCCGGTGAAGAGGCCGTTGCCGGCGATCGCGCCGACGAAGGAGGGCCCGCCGCCGTCACCGCCGGACAGCCGGACGGCGACCGCCAGCAGGATCGGGATGGCCGCGAGGGCGGCGAGCAGCGCCCAGGTGCGGCGGCGTCGGAAGAGCAGCGCCAGCTCGGAGGCGAGGAGCGAGCCGATGCCGATGCTCCGGCGCGGACGGGCGGGGGCGGCGGAGTTGGTGGCAGCGGCGGCCGCAGTGGTCTCAGCGCTCGACATCGAAGCCCTCCCCGGTGAGCTGGACGAAGCGCTCCTCGAGCGAGGGGCGGCGGACGGAGAAGCCGCGCACGCGGACTCCCGCGGTGACGAGGGACGCGACCACGGACTCCGGGGCGGCGGTCGTCGGCATCGCGGCGACGACCAGCGGCGGATCGATCGGGTGCTCGGCGGGGACGAGCCGCGGCGCGAGTCCCAGTTCGACGAGGGCGCGCTGGGCGTCGACCACATCGGGCGTGAGCAGCTCGAGGGAGGCCGCGTCGCCGCGGAGCTCGTCGAGCCCGCCCTGCGCGACGAGGCGGCCGGTGCGCATCACGGCGGCGTGGGTGCAGAGCTGCTCGATCTCGGCGAGCAGGTGGCTGGAGACGAGGACCGTCGTGCCGTCGGCGTTGAGACTGCGCACGAGCGAGCGGACCTCGCGGGTGCCCTGCGGGTCGAGCCCGTTGGTCGGCTCGTCCAGGACGATCAGGTCGCGCGGCGACAGCAGGGCGACGGCGATGCCGAGGCGCTGCTTCATCCCGAGCGAGTAGGAGCCGACCTTCTTGCCCGCTGCGGCGGACAGGCCGACGCGGGCGAGCGCCTCCTCCGCCCGGCTGTCGCGGCTGCGCGCGGAGGTGCCGGCCTCGGCCGCGTCGAAGCGGCGGAGGTTCGCGCGGCCGGAGAGGAACGGGTAGAAGCCGGGCCCCTCGACGAGCGCGCCGACCCGCGGCAGCACCTCGGCGGCGCCGCGCGGCATCGCCGTGCCGAGGACGGTGATGTCGCCCTCGGTCGGCGCGGCCAGGGCGAGGAGCATCCGGATGGTCGTGGTCTTCCCCGAGCCGTTGGGCCCGAGGAAGCCGAAGACGGCGCCGCGCGGGACGGCGAGGTCGAGACCCGACACCGCCTCCTGGCGCCCGAAGCGCTTGGTGAGGCCCCGGGTCTCGACCGCGAGCTCGCCGGTCGTCACCGACCGGCGGCGGCGGTCAGCGCGTCGACCGGGACGGCGCCCGCGAGGACGCGTCCGTCGTCGGTGAAGAGGACCGTGAACAGCGCGGACGAGAGCACCCGGCCGCCGTCGACGGCCGTGGTCACGGCGTTCAGCTGGGCGAGCGACTCGGCGTCACCGGCCGGCAGCTCGACGATCGAGCCCCACCCGGTGCCGGTGGTGGTGACGCCGGAGTCCCCCTCGGGCGCGGCCGGGACGTCGGTGGCGTCGGTGGAGGGGTCCTGCTCGTGCGTCGGTGCGGCCTTCTCGGTGACCTCCGCGCCGACGGGCGGCGTGAAGGAGAACATCGCGGCGTCGGGCGCCGAGACGTCGAGGCTCGTGTAGGCGACGCTGAAGGCGGGCGCGGTGCCGCCGACGGGAGTGACGGCCACGCCGAGGGGCAGGCCGGTCTCGCCGTCGATCGAGACGGTGACCGAGCCGACGAGGGTGCTGCTGTCGCGCGGAGTGAGCACGAGCTCGTAGGCGTCACGGCCGGCGACGCGGACGTCGGAGCCGACGGCGACGGTGGTCGTCGGGTCGATCGCGGCGAGCAGCTGCTCGGCGATCGAGGACGGGGTCGGGATCTCGCCGGCGGGAGCCTCGGTCGGCGGAGCGGCCGTGTCGCCGGCGGGCGGCAGCAGGTGGGTCGCGGAGTTCTCGGCGGAGTCGTAGATCCAGACGCCGTCGGCCTTCGTCGCGACGACGTCGCGCTCGGCGAGGCGGTCGAGGACCTGCAGGCGCGCGCCGTGCTCGGCGTCGACGAAGACACGGGCCTGGTGAGAGCCGGTCGCGAGCTCCATCAGCGCGCTCGTCGCCGAGGCGTCGTCCGAGCCCTGCGCACCGGAGCCGGTGCTGCCGAGAGCGGAGAGGTCGGGGAGCCCGAGGGCGGAGGTCTGCTGGACCTCGCCCGAGAAGGCGGTGGTGTCGCTCTCGGCGACGAAGGTCAGGAGGTCGGCGGCGGACTTCTCCGGGAGGTCCCCGGCCGCGCTCGCGGACAGGGGCAGGGTGACGGCCGCGGCGACGACGACCAGGGGGACGGCGGCGGCGGGGACCCAGCGCTTCCAAGAGGTGCTCATAGTCGTCGACGCTACGCCTCGAATCGGCGCGCCGCCTCCGAGTGGGGCGCCGTCACGGCGGACCGTCAGGCGATGCGGTCGGCCGAGACGACGACGTTGTCGACGTAGTGGCCGTAGGAGTCGTCGAACACTCCCCCGCAGGTGATCAGGCGCAGCTGCGGAGTCGGGCTCGGGCCGTAGACGTCCTCGGTCGGGAAGTCCTCCTTGGGCACCGAGACGGAGCCGGTGACGGAGAAGGTGCGCGTGCTGCCGTCCGACAGGATCACGTCGACCGTGTCGCCGGGGACGAGGGCCGTGAGGTCCAGGAAGACGCCGGGGCCGATCCGCGAGTCCACGTGCCCCGCGATGACGGAGGGGCCGATGTCGCCGGGGACGACGCCGTCCCGGTACCAGCCGGCCTCGTCGACCTGGACGGGCGGCTGGATCCAGCCGGTGTCGTCGCGGGTCAGCGACTCGAGGGTGGAGTCGACGCCGATCGCGGGGATCACGACGCGGACCGGGGTGACCGCCGAGCGCGCGGGAGCGGCGGCGGCGACCGGGTTCTGCAGCGCGCCCGCGTCACCCGGGGACGGGGTGGCCGGCGCCGTGGTGGCGGGGGCGGCTGAGGAGGCGGACGTCGCCGCGGGGGCGGCCTCCTCCCCCGCGGTGGCGCAGCCGGCCAGGAGCAGGAGCGCCGCGAGGGCGGCTCCCGCTCCGGCGAGGCGGCGCATCAGCTCGCTCGGCCGGTGCCGACCGAGGAGCGGCGCGCGATCAGGGCGAGGGCACCGGCGACCGCGGCGAAGACGCCGAGGACCGAGAGCACGCCGAGGAGTCCGTCGACGAGCGGCGCGGCGGCGGACGTGGTGGAGGCGACGTGCACGGCGGTGGCGCCGCCTCCGGTCTGGATGCCGCCCGTGGGCAGGTCGCCGATGGCGGCCGAGTCGAGCACGGGCGAGACGACGAGGCCGTTCGAGGCGTCGTCGAGGACGAAGAGCGAGGCGACGGACCCGGGCGCGAGGTCGAGGTCGGCCGTCGCGGTCACGGCACCGGCCGAGAGGTCGAGGCTCCACGGGCCGGCGGGGACGCTGGTGTAGCCGGTGGCGGTGCCCTGGGCGGCGCCGGTCGCGAGCAGCGTGCCGGTCGTCGTGGCGACGTCCACCTGGCTCGCGGTGGTCGAGGCCTGGACGACGCGGACCCGGGCCTGGCCGTCGGCGGGCGGGGTGAGGTCGTCGGTGAAGACCGTGGTGCGCAGCACGGCGTTGCGGCCGAGGGCGGCGACGGTCAGCGGGGTGCCGGCCGAGACGTCGACGGACTGCTCGATGACGGGGGCGGTGCCCTCGGGGGCGTCGGACGGGACCATCGCGACGACGTAGGTGCCCGGCTGCAGCGTCCAGTAGGGCGAGACCGCGCCGTACGCGACGCCGTCGAGCTCGAAGCTCGCCCCGCCGCCGCCGAGGGCGGTCAGGGTGACGTCGACCGACTTGGTGTCCGGCGAGAGGTGCGCGACTCGCACCCAGCCGGTGGCCGGCGGCGCCTCGGCCGCCGAGGCGGGCGCGGCGCCGAGGGCGGCGAGCGCGGACACCGCGGCGAGGGCGAGCGCGGCGCGCGCGAGACGGAGGGGGCGGATCGGGTTCATGGCGGGTCCTTCGGGTGGGTCGTGCTACTGAGCGCCCGGGAGCAGCCCGGTCGGCTCATCGAGGTCGAGGGTGACGAGGAGACCCTCGGGGGTCGACTCGACGGACGTCGGGACGAAGTCGCCCGACTGGCTGCCGAGCCAGGTGGTCGCGCTCTGCAGCGCGGCGGCGTCGGCAGGGAGCGCGGCGCCGTTGTAGCCGGACAGGATCATCCGGTGGCGGACGCCGTCGACCTCGCTGGTGCCGACGGGGAAGTCGGCGACCGAGAGCGGGGTGAAGGCGAGCTGCTGGCCGAGCAGGAGGAGGAGCCGCGAGTCGACGCGGCCCCCCTCGAGCAGGGCGCGGGCGGCGTCGGTCGTGGTCAGCGCGGGGTTGGCCGCGAGCTGGGCGCCGGCCGAGGCGCGCGCGGCGGTCAGGACGGTGGCCGCGGCGGCGGCCTGGTCGGTGCCCTGGTCGAGGACGCGGCGCACCTCCACGGCGGTGTCGCCGCTGCCGAAGCTCGCGACGGCCTCCGAGTTGTCGAGCGCCGTCTCGGTCTCGCCGGTCGCGCTCGCCCGCAGGCTCGGCGTGACGAGGATGTAGTCGGCCGCGCGCCAGGCCGAGTCGGGTGCCGCCGCGGAGAGCGTCGACTGCGACACGACGGTGTCGCCGGGGAAGCCGGCGTCGGTGACGTCGCCGACGAGGTCGTCCTGCACCAGGAGCACCGAGGCGGGGTCGATCGTGTCCGCGACCCAGGCGACGGCGGCCTCGGTGGTGCCGGGAGCGGCGGCCGCGACGGGCCCGGTGGCGCCGCCGGCGTCTCCGCCGCCGTTCGTGATCAGCGGGACGGCGACGAGCGCGCCGCCGATGAGCAGCACGGCGGCGCCGATGCCGGCGACGATCAGGACGGTCTTCCGGCGGGGGCGGGGGCTGCCCTCGTCGTCCGCGGCCTCGGCGGAGACGGGATTGCCGTGCCACTGGTGCGCTGTGGCGGGCACGGGCGGCGCGAGGAAGCCGGGGGCGTCGTCGTCGTCGCGGGTGTCGCCGTCGGAGTCGCTGCGGCCGGGGAACGGCGCGGGAGCGAGGAAGCGCTCGCTGAAGAGGTCCTGTGCGGGGTCCTCGGTGCGGTGCTGCGGCGCGGTGTGCTGCTCGGGTCCGCCGATGGATTCCTGCGCGTACTGCTCGGGTGCGTCGTACTGCTCTGGCTCGTCGTACTGCTGCGGCTCGTCGTGCTGTTCGGGCTCGTCGTACGGCTCGGGCTCGACGTGCTGCTCGGGCTGGACGGGCGCGGAGCGGCGGGCCGGATCGGGCAGGAGCAGCCCGAAGGCGCCGCGGCTGCGGCCCTGGACCGGCACGAAGGAGGCGGCGTTCGGGTGCGGGAACTCGAGGTGCTCGGTGTCGAGCTCGCAGACCTCGCCGATGACGGGCGCGAGGGCGGGGCCGTCGGTGTCGGTCGGCGCGAGGGCGAAGCCGCGGAGGAGCGCGGCGTCGACGGTGGGCGCCGGCGGGAGCGGAGGCGCGACGGGCGGTGCGGCCTCGCCAGGGGCCGGCGGCTGGACCGCGGACGGCGCGGAGGTCGGCGGCTCGAAGAACTGCGCGTCGACCGGCTGCGCGTCGGCGGGCGGAGCCGCGGGCGGCCGGGGCGCGGCGAGACGGGTGCCGTCGAACTCGAGGTCCGCGGGCTCCTCGGTCTCGGACCCCTCGGTCTCGTCGGTCTCCTCCGCGGCGGGCTCGACCGGCTGCTCCGCGAGGGGCGGGGCGAGGACGGGCGGGGCCGGGGGTGCGGGCGGCGCCGGAGGCGCGTCGAAGAACTGCGCGTCGACGGGCTGCGGCTCGAAGCGCGACGACGGGGGCGGGGGCGCGAACTCCTCGGCCTGCTGCTCGTGGGTGTGCGGCTCCTCGACCTCCTCGGAGGGCGCGAAGTCGCGCGGGAGGTCGATCATCGGCGACGGCGCGGCGGGCGCCGGGGCGGGCGGCGGCGGGCTGCGGAACGCGCTGTGCGATCCTCCGCCGCGGACCGGGCGCGAGAGATCGGGGACGAAGGAGGCGACCCCCGGATGGGGGAATTCGAGAGCATCCGCGTCGAGCTCGCAGTACTCGCCGATCGCGGGCGCGGGCACGTCGAAGACGTACCCGGCATCCGCGTGCGCCGGAGCGGCGTGCTGCTCGAGGAGGGCGTCCCGGCGGGGAGCCTCCTCGTCGCGCGCCGGAGCCGGCAGGTACTCGGTCACGTCGGGTTCGACTCCGTACGGGGGTTCCCCTTCCCCGGGGGAGTCGCTGCGCCGCGAGCGCGAGAACAGCTGCCGGGCGGCCGAGACGGCGGTGCGCGCCATCAGCGGCGGCTCCGTCCGGCGTCGTTCCGACATTCGAGGGTCACAGCTCCTCTTCGGAGCGGACGCACCGATCGGTCTGGTCTGGCGCGCGTTCCGGAGTGCTGTCCCCACATGCTCATGAGGCGCAGTCTTCCGTATCCGCTGGCGCGAAAGGTACCGGGAGTGGCGCTTGTGATCTGTTCGTCACGCGCTCGACCCTGGGGAGGAGCCTCTGCGGGAGGGGTGCGCCGGGGCCGCCGCGGCGAGGATGATCACAGGATGGACCTCCCGTTCCCCCTCCCCCTCGCCCCGATGCTCGCCAAGGCGGTCGCCGCGGTGCCCGCGCAGGACGCGGTCGACGGCGGCTACTCCTACGAGCCGAAGTGGGACGGCTTCCGCGCCATCGTCTCCGTCTCCGGCGGGGTCTGCGAGATCGGCAGCCGCGGCTCCAAGCCGCTCACCCGCTACTTCCCCGAGCTGGTCGAGGCGTTCCTGCGGCTGCTGCCCGACGGCTGCGTCCTCGACGGCGAGATCGTGCTGGCGACCGGGCCCGGCGGCGCCCAGCGGCTGGACTGGGAGCTGCTCTCGCAGCGCATCCATCCGGCAGCCAGCCGCGTCGCGACGCTCGCGGCCGAGACCCCGGCGATGCTCGTCGCCTTCGATCTGCTCGCCGTGGACGGCCGGAGCCTGCTCGACGAGCCGTACTCGGCGCGGCGCGAGGCGCTCGCCGCCCTGCTGGACGGAGTGACTCCGCCGGTGCATCTTGGCCGGACCACCGCCGAGGAGGCGCTCGCCCGCGACTGGCTGGAGCGGTTCGAGGGCGCGGGGCTGGACGGCGTGATCGCGAAGCCGCTGGCCGCGCCCTACGCTCCGGGCAAGCGGACCATGCTCAAGGTCAAGCACCACCGGACGGCCGACGTGATCGCGATCGGCTACCGCGAGCACACCTCGAAGCCCGGGCTCGGCTCGCTGCTGCTCGGCCTGTACGACACCGACGGGACGCTGCGGCAGGTGGGCGGTGCCTCCGCCTTCACCGACGCCCGGCGGGTCGAGCTGATCGAGGAGCTCGCCGACGTCGTCGAGCGCGGCGCGGACAGCGAGGCGGTGCGCGGCGACGGCGAGCGCAGCCGCTTCTCCGGGAGCCGCGACACCTCGTTCGTGCGGCTGCGACCGGAGAGGGTGCTCGAGGTGCGCTACGACCAGATGGAGGGGGCGAGGTTCCGGCACACCGTGCAGTTCGAGCGCTGGCGGCCGGACCGCGACGCCGGCTCGTGCACCTTCGCGCAACTGGAGCAGCCCACGGCGTATGACCTGGGCGACGTGCTGGGCTGACGCTACTCGGCGGCGTCCTCCCCGGACGCCGCCGCCGGCTTCTTCGCGCGGCTGGGCTGGACGCGGGGCGGCTCGCCCGGCATCTTCGGGAAGTCGGGCGGGAAGGGCAGTTCGCCGAGGCCCGCGGAGAGGTCGCGCTCCCACCAGCCGAGCAGCGCGTCGAGCGTGCCGGGGGCGTCGTGCATCCGCGCCCAGGGGTCGCCCGTCGTGCTCAGGCGCTCGGGAACGGTGCGGATCGTGAACGCGGTCGGATCGATCCCGTCGAGCTCCTCCCACTCGACCGGGCAGGAGACCGGAGCGTGCGCGAGCGGACGCGGACTGTAGGCGCCCGCCATCGTGCGGTCGCGGTTGGCCTGGTTGAAGTCGACGAAGATCCGCTCGCCGCGCTCCTCCTTCCACCACGCCGTCGTGACCTGTTCGGGCATCCGGCGCTCGAGCTCGCGGCCGGCGGCGATCACCGCGTGCCGCACGTCGAGGAACTCGTGCTCGGCCACGATCGGCGCGAACACGTGCAGCCCGCGGTTGCCGGAGGTCTTCACGAACGACTCCAGGCCCGCCTCGCGCAGCACCTCGCGGAGCGCGTGCGCCGCGACGACCGCGTCGGCGACATCGGTGCCCGGCTGCGGGTCGAGGTCGATGCGGAGCTGATCGGGCCGGTCGGAGTCCTCGGCACGGGACGCCCACGGGTGGAAGACGAGGGTGTTCATCTGCGCGGCCCAGACGGCGACGGCGGGCTCGTCGATCACGAGCTGCGGGTGCACGCGGCCGCTCGGATAGGTGACGGGGACGGAGCGGACGTACTCCGGGGCGCCCTTGGGCGGGTTCTTCGAGAAGAACTGGTCGCCGTCGATGCCGGAGGAGAAGCGCTGCAGGGAGATCGGCCGGTCGCCGTTGGCGGCGACGAAGGCCTCGCCGACCGCGATCAGGTACTCCGCCACCTCGCGCTTGGTGATGCCCGGCTCCGGGAACAGCACGCGGCCAGGGCTGGAGACGCGCACCTCCCGGTCGCCGTGCGGTCCGGGGACGGTGAGGACGATGGCGTCGCTGCTGGGCATGTCAGCGAGGCTAGCGGGCGCCGCCGTCGGGCGACAGCGGTCCCCCGGGTCGGCGGCGCAGGCGGATCGGGCCCTTGGCGCGGGAGGGATCGACGATCTGCCCGCCCTGGACGATGTCGATCTCGCCGCGGTCGACGAGGCGGCGGGCGGCGCGGCGGACCGGCTCCATCAGCGGCCGCCACTCCTCTCCCCCGACGCGGCGGGCGACCTCGGACGGGCAGGCGGTGGCGGACGCGGCGCGGGCGAGGAGGACGGTGCGGATCTCCTCCTCGAGGCGCGCCTCCTCCGGGCCGACGCCGCGGCGGCGGCAGGCGTCGGAGCAGTAGCGGACGTTCTCCCAGTCGCGCGCCCACTTCGCGCGCCACTCGATCTCGCGGCCGCAGGAGGCGCAGGTCTTGTTCTCGGGGCGGGTGCTCGATTCGCGAGGGCGGTGGGCCATGGTGTCGAGTCTGCGCGCGTGCGGGCGGGGGTGCCACGGGTTGCGCGGGGAGCGGACGCGGGGATGGGGGTGCTGGGTGTTCGATCTGCAGGCGTTCCGGGGGGTGTGCCGCCCCCGGGGCGGCTGGGAGGGCTCTCGCCGTCGCGTCGCCTGCAGATCGGACGAGCGGTGCGGGCTTCGGGGGGGGGCGGAGGCGGGAGTGTCATACTCCGCAATGAGGCGAACGGACTCCGCCCGGTGCGACAGGCTGGAGGGGCCGTGCTGCGGCGCGATGACGGGCCCGTTCCGCGCCGCATCCCCGATCGATCTGGAGTCTCCGATGAGCCGTGAGAACCTCGCCACCGCATCCGACACCGCCGCGTCCGATCCTGCCGCGTCCGTCGGGTCCGCGCCTGCTGACGGCCGGCCGCACGCCGCCTTCGCCGGGCTCTCGCCCGCGGAGTTCAAGCTCGCGTTCCGCAACCACGCCGCCGGGGTCGCGCTGATCACCGCCGACCCGGGCACCGGACCGGTCGCGCTGACCGCGACGTCCGTCTTCTCGGTGAGCGCCGAGCCGCCGCTGTTCGTGTTCTCGCTGTCCTCGGCGTCGTCGAGTTCGCCGGCCATCCAGGCGTCGGAGACCCTCGTCGTGCACCTGCTCGGCGCCGAGCAGCTCGACCTCGCCCGCCTCGGCTCGACCAGCGGCATCGACCGCTTCGCCGACACCTCGATCTGGTCGCGGCTGCCCACCGGCGAGCCGTACTTCCCCGGCGCGTCCGCGTGGATCCGCGGCACCGTCATCAACCGCATGGAGGCCGGCTCGTCGACGATCGTCGCCGTGCACGCCCTCGAGGCGCACGTCCCCGACGACTCCGACGCCACGGCGCCGCTGGTGTACCACAACCGGACGTGGCACCACCTCGGCGAGCACTCCCGCCTGGGCTGACGCCGGGGGGCGGCCGGCCCACTCCTCGCAAGTTGCGGTAGTCGCGCTCGACTACCGCAACTCTTGAGGAGTCGGCGGCGCCGACCGCGGCTGCGGCCGCGAGTCCGCAGAAGTCGTCGTACCCGAGTGGCCGGTACGACGACTTCTGCGGAGCGATGAGCGGTGAGCGGGGCTCTCGGCTGATGGTCTGGTCGCGGGCGGGTCTCGATACGCGCTGCGCGCTACTCGACCAGCATGGGGCGGCCGCGTACTTCGCCTGCGTGGGGCGCCCGCCTTCTTCGCCCGCATGGGGCGGCCGCGCTCTTCGCCCGTTTGGGGCGCCCGCGTTCTCCGCCTGCATGGGGCGGCCGCGTGCTCGGCCCGCGCCCGGTAACAGCGCGCTCGTTGCGGCCGACGCCGGCGCGCAGGGAGTTCATGCTGATCGAGGAGCGCCCGCAGGGCGCGTATCGAGATCCCGTGTCGGCTCGTCGCGGTGTCGACGTCCTCACGGGTGTCGGCTCTCCCCCGGAGGGTGGGTCTCGATACGCGCTGCGCGCTACTCGACCAGCATGGGGGGCGCTGCGCGCTGCTCGACCAGCTCGGGGTGCGCTGCGCGCTGCTCGACCAGCTCGGGGCGCGCTGCACACTGCTCGACCAGCTCGGGGCGCGCTGTGCGCTGCTCGACCGGCGTGGAGGGGCTGCGCGTGAGCGGCCGAGGCCGGTCAGGCATCCGGGCCGGTGACGACCGGGCGGGCGGGGGTGTTCGACCACTGAGACCAGGAGCCGGGGTAGAGGGACGGGGCGAAGCCGGCGAGGGTGAGGGCGACGGCGTCGGCGGCGGCCGTGACTCCGGAGCCGCAGTAGACGCCGACCGGGGCGTCGGGGCGGACGCCGAGGGACTCGAAGCGGGTGCGCAGGGCGGCGGCGTCGAGGAAGCGGCCGTCGGCGTCGACGTTGCCCGTCGCGGGGGCGTTCAGAGCGCCGGGGATGTGGCCGGCGCGGGGGTCGATCGGCTCGACGTCGCCGCGGTAGCGTTCGGGGGCGCGGGCGTCGAGGAGGACGCCGGAGGACGGCAGCGCGGCGGCCTCGTCGATGTCGAGCACCGGCAAGGCGCCGTAGGCCAGCTCGACGTCGCCCGCGACCGGCGTCACGGGGCCGGCCTCCAGGGTGCGGCCCGAGGCGGTCCAGGCGCGGAGCGAGCCGTCGAGGAGGCGCACGTCGGCGACTCCGGCGGCGCGCAGCAGCCACCAGGCCCGCGCGGAGGAGAGGTTCTTCAGGTCGTCGTAGACGACGACGGCCTGACCCTGGCGCAGGCCCCAGCGGCGCGCCGACTCCTGCAGCGCCTCGATCGGAGGCAGGGGGTGGCGGCCGTCCTCGGGGGCGCCGTGCGCGGCGAGCTCGTGGTCGAGGTCGACGTACACGGCGCCGGGGAGGTGGCCCTCGAGGTACGCGGGGCGGCCGTCGGGCCGGTCGAGGCGCCAGCGCACGTCGAGGACGAGCGGCGGCTCGGGCGAGGCGAGTGCCGCCTCCAGCTCGTCGGGGGTGACGAGCACGTCGGAGCGGAGGGTGGTGGTCATGTCGGTCCTCTCGAGGGGTGCGCTCACAGCGCGGTACCGGGATTCAGGATGCCCTGCGGATCGAAGACCCGCTGCACCGCGCGCTGCAGGGCGACGACGTCGGGGCCGAGCTCGCGGCGGGCCCAGTCGCGCTTGAGGGCGCCGACGCCGTGCTCGCCGCTGACGGTGCCGCCGAGGTCGAGGGCGAGGGCGAAGACGGCCTCGGCCGCGGCGTCGGCCTGGCGGCGGGACCGCTCGGAGTCGTCGCGCAGGCGGATGATCGGGTGCAGATTGCCGTCGCCGGCGTGGGCGAAGACGTAGACGTCGGCGCCGGTGTCCGCGGCGATGGCGTGCACGCGGCGGATCGCCTCGGCGAGGCGGGAGCGGGGCACGGCGATGTCCTCGATCAGCACGCGGCCGCGGGCCTCGATCGCGGGCAGGGCGTCGCGGCGGGCGCTCGCGAGGGCGAGGCCCTCGGCCGGGTCGAGGGTGGTCTCGACGCTGAGCGCGGTCGCGGCGAGCACCGCGCGCACCTCGGCGATCTCCTCGGCGGCGCCGAAACCGTCGGTCTGCACCAGGAGGAAGGCGCCGCCGCGGCCGGCCAGGGTCGAGCCGCGCAGGGCGTCGATGGCCTCGAGTGTGCGGTCGTCGACCAGCTCGAGCACGCTCGGGCGCAGACCCGCACGGGCGAGGGCGACGGCGGCCTCGGCGCCCGCGGCCACGTCGGCGAAGAAGGCGGCGGCGGTCGCGGTCGCCCGCGGCCGGGGCAGCAGGCGGAGGGTCGCGCCGACGACCACGCCGAGGCTGCCCTCGGAGCCGACGACGAGCGCGGTGAGGTCGAGGCCGACGACGCCCTTCACGGTGTCGCGCCCGAGGCGGACCAGCGAGCCGTCGGCCAGGACCACGTCGAGGGCGAGGACGGCGTCGCGGGTGACTCCGTACTTCGCGCCGCGCAGGCCGCCGGCGTTGGTGGCGATGGTGCCGCCGATGGTCGCGATCTCGACGCTGCCGGGGTCCGGGGCGTAGAGGAGGCCGTGCACGGCGGCGGCGCGGTCGAGATCGGCGGTGATGACGCCCGGCTCGACGCGGGCGACGCCGTCGACGGGGTCGATCTCGAGGATGCGGTCGAGGCCCGAGACGTCGAGGACGAGGACGCCCTCCCCCGCGCTGGCGCCGCCGGCGAGTCCGCTGGCGGCGCCGCGGGTGACGACGGGGATGCCGTGGGCGGAGGCGTGCCGGAGCGCGGCGCGGACGTCGTCGACCGAGCGGGCGCGCACGACGCCGAGCGGGGTGCCGCCGGGGGACCAGCCGGAGCGGTCGGCGGTGGGGACGTCGGCGGTGATCTCGACAGGGGTGGGGTCGACGGCGGGGGCGAGCGCGCTCACTCCGCGATCCGCTCGATGATCGGCGCGGCGGCGGCCGACGCCTTCACCCGCTCGAGGAAGAGGACCACCGTCGCGGCGGCCGAGCGGTGCGTCGCGTCGTTCAGCGCGTCGTGGCGGCCGTCGGCGAGGACGTGGATCTCGGCCCGTGGGGCGGTGCGGTAGACGGCGGCCGCCTCCGCGAGCGGGCTGATCGCATCGGCCGCGCCGTGCAGCGCGAGCAGCGGAACGGTGACGGCGCTGGCGGCGACGGCGAGCAGCTCGGGCGGCAGTGCGGCGTCGCGCGCGGCGGAGTCGGTCTCGCGCTCGAGGACGCCGGCGTGGTTCGGGCAGGCGGTCCGCTCGCCGATCCCCCCGCCGCTCTCGGCGCGCACGGGCAGTCCGGCGAGGACGACGGCGTCGACCGGCTCCGTCGCGGCGAGCTCGAGGGCGACGGCCGCGCCGGCGTCGGAGCCGACGAGGACGAGCGGGGCGATGGTCGCGGGGTCGCGGAGGAGGGCGAGCGCGGCGTCGCGGACGCCGGGGGCCGTGGCGTCGCCGAAGGCGCGGACACGGTAGGCGTCGCGGGCGATGCGGCTGCCGAAGCGCTCGTAGACGGCGGGGGTCTCGCCGCGGCCGCCGAGGACGACGAGGGTGCCGCGCGGGGCGATGCCCTCGGGCTCGTCGAAGGCGCGGGCGGCGGGGGCGGTGGTGGGCGGGTGGGTGAGGGTCATGGGGGGCTCCTTGGTAGGGCGGGCGTACCGGCGGGTGAGTGTGCGGAGGGGGTGGGTCTCGATACGCCCCTGCGGGGCCACTCGACCAACATGAGGCTGGCCTGGTGGGGCTGCTCGACCAGCATGAGGACGGGGCTACTCGACCAGCATGAGGACGGGGCTACTCGACGAGCACGGGGACGGGGGCGAGCAGGTCCGCGAGCGGGAGCGGCGCGGCGGCCGCGGCGCGGCCGCGCAGGCCGAGCAGGAGCTGCAGGCGCTCGTTCAGTGGGGCGGGCACGCCGACGCGGCGGGCGAGCAGGACGATCTCGCCGGTGAGGTGGTCGATCTCGCTGCTCGTGCCGCGGGCGGCGCTCTGCCAGGTCGACAGCCGGCCGGCGGTGTGGCCGGGCACGGGATCGACGGCGAGGCGCGTGCCGTCGTCGGGAGCGACCGCGAGGCCGTTGGCGGCGAGGGCGGCGCGCGCCTCCGCGACGAGCAGGACGCGCGCGGCGGCGCGCTGCTCAGCCGGGCCCTCGAACAGGTCGAGGCCGTTGGCCGCGTTGGCGAGCAGCTTGCGGGCCTTCCAGGCACCGATGTCGGGCACGGCGCGGGCGGCGAAACCGGCGTCGCGGAGGATCGCGGCGTACTCCTCCGCGCGCGGATCGGCGGCGTCGGGGTGCCGGCCGATCCAGAGCACGCCCACGGTCGGGAAGGAGGGCGAGACGACCTCGCCGGGCACCAGGAAGCTGGCGGCGATGCCGATCGACACCCCGTAGACCGCGGCGAAGCGGCGCAGCGCGCTGTCCTCGGTGGCGAGTCCGTTCTGCAGGGTCAGCACCGGCAGCTCGGCCCCGGCCCCGCCCCGGGCGAGCGGCGTCCAGGCCCACTCGGCGAGCGCCGCCTCCGCGTCCTGCGCCTTCACCGCGAGCACGAGGACGTCGCCGCGCGCGGGCGCCGCCTCCGCGGGGCCGGCGGCGACGGGCAGCCGGACGATCTCGTCGCCCGCGGGCCGGCGCACCCGCAGCCCGTTCTCGCGGAGGAGCCGCAGGTGCTCCCCGCGCGCCACGAGCAGGACCGGCTGCCCTGCCAGGTGCAGCTGCGCGGCGAGGACCGAGCCGACGGCCCCGCCGCCGATCACGAGGAAGCGGCCGCTCACGGGCGCACCGCCGCTCGGCCGGGGATCGCCGCGAGCAGGGTGCGGGTGTACTCCGCGGCGGGCGAGCCGAAGACGCGGGCGGTGGTCCCAGCCTCCTGCACCCGCCCGCGGTCGAGGACGACGACCTCGTGCGAGACCTCGGCGACGACGGCCAGGTCGTGCGAGACGAAGAGGTAGGCGACGCCGAGGTCGCGCTGCAGCTCGACCAGGAGCTCGAGGATCTGCGCCTGCACGGACACGTCCAGCGCGGAGACCGGCTCGTCGAGGAGCACGAGATCCGGCCCGAGGGCGAGCGCGCGGGCGATCGCGACCCGCTGGCGCTGACCGCCGGACAGCTCGGCCGGCAGCCGGGAGAGGAAGGAGCCGGGCAGCCCGACCCGGTCGAGCAGCTCGCGGGCCCGCTCCAGCCGCGAGGCGCGGTCCCCGATCCGGAACGAGACCAGCGGCTCGACGACCGACTCCAGCACCGTGAAGCGCGGGTCGAGCGCGGCGAAGGGGTTCTGCTGCACGAGCTGGATCCGCCGGCGCAGCGGCCGCCACTGCCGGTCGCTCGCCGCGGTGAGGTCCTCCCCCTCCACGAGCACCCGGCCGCTCGACGCCCGCTCGAGACCGAGGGCGATCCGCAGCGCGGTCGTCTTGCCCGAGCCCGACTCCCCCACCAGCGCGAGGGTCTGCCCCGCGCGGATCGAGAACGAGACGTCGTCGAGCGCGCGGTACGGCGGGCGGCGGCCCGGCAGCGCGAAGTCCTTCACGACGTTCTCGACCCGGACGATCTCCGGAGCGGGCTCGACGTGCTCGAAGCGCGGCACGAGCTCGCCGCCCAGGCCCGGCGCCGCCGCGAGCAGCTCGCGGGTGTACTCCTCCCGCGGCGCGACCAGGATCTGCGCGGGCGGGCCCTGCTCCACCACCCGGCCCTCGCGCAGCACGAGGACGCGGTCGGCCCGGTCGGCGGCGACGGCGAGGTCGTGGGTGATGATCAGCAGCGCGATGCCCTGCTCGCGGACCAGCGACTGCAGGTGATCGAGCAGGCGCTTCTGCACGGTGACGTCCAGGGCCGAGGTCGGCTCGTCGGCGATGATCAGCCGCGGCCGGCCGGCCAGCGCGATCGCGATCAGCGCCCGCTGGCGCAGCCCGCCGGACAGCTCGTGCGGGTACTGCCGGGCGCGCAGCTCCGGATCGTCGATGCCCGACTGCCGGAGCGCCTCGAGCACCTCGGCGTCGACGGAGCGGCGGTCGACGCCGCGCAGGCGCACCGCCTCCGCCACCTGGGCGCCGATGCGCAGCGTCGGGTTGAGCCCGACCATCGGGTCCTGCGGCACGAGGCCGACGAACCGGCCGCGCAGATGCCGGAGCCGCTTCTCGGCCGCACGGGTCACGTCCTCGCCGGCGAGCGCGATCGAGCCGCCGGTGATCCGGCCGCCGGAGGGCAGCAGGCCGAGCACGGCGTTCGCGGTCGTCGACTTGCCCGAGCCGGACTCGCCGACCACGGCGACGATCTCGCCGGCCGCGATCTCGAGCGAGACCTCGTGCACGACCGTGCGCTCGCCGTAGGCGACGCTGAGGCGGTCGAGCCGCACGAGCGGGCCGGAAGCGGCGGGCCCTGCGGAGGGGACCACGCCGGCGCTCATCGCTGCACCTCCTCGAGGCTCTTGGCCACGTGGTTGAGCGCGAAGACCAGCAGCCCGACGAAGAGCCCCGGCAGCAGCGACAGCCACGGGCTGGTGACGAGGTAGTTGCGGCCGCTGGAGATCAGCGTCCCCCACTCCGCTGCGGGCGGCGCCGCGCCGAAGCCGAGGAAGCTCAGCGCGGCGATCGCGATGATCGCGGTGCCGAGATCGAGCACGGCCAGCACGGCGACCGGCCCCCAGGAGTTGGGCAGCACGTGCCGCACGAGCACACGCAGCCGGCTGGCCCCTCCGGTGCGCGCGGCCTCGACGTAGGGCAGCGTGCGCACGCGGAGCACCTCGGCGCGGGTGGTGCGCGCGAAGCCGGGCAGGATGCCGATCCCCACGGCGAGCGCCACCGGCAGCGTGCCGAAGCCGATCGCCGTCACGATCGCCAGGGCGAGCAGCAGCCCCGGGATCGCCAGCAGCACGTCGACGATCCGCATGATCACCGCGTCCACCACTCCGCCCGCGGAGCCGGAGACCACGCCGAGCGTCAGCCCGCCGACCAGGGCGATCGCGAGGGCGATCACCGTCGCCTGCACCGTCAAGGCCCCGCCGTGCAGGACCCGCGCGAACAGGTCGCGGCCCAGCTCGTCGGTGCCGAAGAGGTGCGCGAGGCTCGGCGCCTGCAGCTTGTCGGCCGGCGCGGTCGCCGTCGGGTCGACGCCGGTGAACAGCGCCGGAGCGATCGCCGAGGCCAGGACGAACAGCACGAAGACCAGCGCCAGCACGAAGCCCGGGCGGCGCAGCAGCAGGCGGAGGACCCGCACGCGGCGGGCACCCCGGCCGTGCGCCGCGCGGGTGAGCGGCTCGGGGACGACGAGCGCCTCGGGCCGGGTGAGTTCGAGAGTCATGGTCGGCTCGCCTTCGGTGTCGAGGTGATGCGCGGATCGAGGAGGGGGTAGAGCAGGTCGACCAGGAGATTGATGCCGACGAACACGACGGCCGCCAGCACGACGATCGCCTGGACGACCGGCACGTCCTGGGTGAGCACCGACTCCTGGGCGAGCGTGCCGATGCCCTGCCGGGCGAAGATCGTCTCGGCGACGATCGCTCCCGTGACGGTGTTGCCGGCCAGGATGCCGAGGATCGTCAGCGTCGGCAGCGAGGCGTTGCGGAAGGCGTGCCGCCACTGCACCGCGCCGCGGGAAAGGCCCTTGGCGCGGGCCGTGGTGATGTACGCCTCCGCCTCGACGTCCGCGAAGCTGCGGATCAGCACCTGGGCGAGCATCGCGGAGGTGGGGATCGCCATGGTCACCGCCGGCAGGATCAGGCTCGCCGGGGTCGCGCTGCCGGTGGAGGGCAGCAGGTGCAGCGAGAAGGCGAAGAACTGGATGAGCAGCAGGCCGATCCAGAAGCCGGGGAACGCCACACCCGCGGAGGGCAGCCGGCCGAGCACCGTCTTCAGCGGCCCCCAGCGGACGTACGCCGCCAGGTACGCGAGCACGGTGCCGCCGATCAGCGCGAGGCCGATCGCCAGGGCGCTGAGCTGCAGGGTGCCGGGCAGCTTCTCCGCGATCAGGTCGGTGACCGGGATCCCCTTGGTGATCGAGGTGCCGAAGTCGCCCCGCAGTGCGTTCGCGAGCATCGTCGCGTACTGCTGCCAGACCGGCTGGTCGAGGCCGTAGCGGGCCTGAGCCTCGGCGAGCTGCTGCGGGGTGAGCGAGTCCACCTCGACGTTGTTGGCCGAGAGCAGGAGCGCCAGCGGGTCGCTCGGCAGCAGCCACAGCACCGCGAAGGTCACGGTGTACGCGGCCCAGAGCACCAGCACCGCCTGGCCGAGCCGGCCGAGGAGGTAGCGGCCGAGGCCCGAGGGGGCCGAGCGAGCGCCCGGTCTCCCCGGAGCGGTCCCCGGTGCCGCCGCCGCCGGTGCCGAGCCGAGCGCGGTCACGGCTGAATCCAGGCGTCGGCGAAGTCGCCGAACGCCTCCGAGGTGAAGCGGAAGCCGTGCACCGCCGATGAGACGCCCGCCAGCTGGACCCGCTCGGCGAACGGGAAGACCAAAGCGTTGTCGATCAGGTAGTCCTGCAGCTCGCCGTAGACCTCGGCGCGCGCCGCGGTGTCGACCGTCTGCACGCCCTCGTCGAGCAGGGCCTGCACGGTCGCGGCCTGCTCGGCGTCGAGGCCGTTCGTCGCCTGCGCCTTCGAGCCGGCGTAGCGGGAGTCGATGATCCACTGGATCACTCCCGGGTCGGCCCGCGTGTAGTAGGTCGAGATCAGGTCGTAGTCGCCGCTGTTCAGCACGTCGGCGCGCTGGGCGTTGGTGATCACGTTCAGCTCGAGCTCGATGCCGACCTGCTTCAGCTGGTCCTGGATCAGCTGATCGCCGGCACCGAACTGGGTGACGATCGGCACCGAGAGCGTGAGCCGCCGCCCGTCCTTCGAGCGGTAGCCGTCGTCGCCGAGCTTCCAGCCCGCCTCGTCCAGCAGCTCGCCCGCGCCCTCGGCGTCGAAGGCGAGCTTCGACGACTCGTCTTCGTAGAACGGAGTCGTCGTGTTGTAGATGCTGGTCGCGGCCGGGTAGCCGGAGCCGAAGACCGTCGTCGCGTAGGTGTCGCGGTCGATCGCCTTCTGCACGGCCTGCCGCACCCTCTCGTCCGAGAGGATCTTCCCCTCGGCGACGTTCGGGTAGTAGTTGCTCGCGGGGCCCGGCAGCGAGCGGCTCTCGACCGTGTCGCCGGAGCCCGTGATCACGGCCTGGTCGTTCTCCGAGATCGGGTTCCGCGGCCAGGCGATGTCGATCTCGTCGCTGGTCAGCTGCCCGACGCGGACGCTGTCCTCCGCAACGTAGCTGATGTCGATCCCGTCGAGGTGCGCCTCCCCCGTGTTCTCGCGCAGGGCCGAGCCCCAGGCGTACCCGTCGCGCTTGTCCAGCGTGATGCCGGTGCCGGGGGTGTAGCCGGTCAGCGTGAACGGGCCGGAGCCGACGATCCCGCCGAGGCAGCGCTCCTCGGGCGTCTTCTCGTAGGAGGAGGCGGCGAGGATCGCCAGGTTGGTGGTCGAGGTGCCCTGCAGGAACGCGGCGTTGGGCGTGGAGAAGACGACCTTCACGGTGTCGGCGTCCACGACCTCCGTGCCCGAGTAGCCGGCGAGGTAGACGCCTCCGTAGGCCGAGGGCAGCTGCGCGAGGGTCGCCTTGTCGTTGTCGAACGAGGTCTTCACGCTCTCCGCGGTGAAGGGCGTGCCGTCCGAGAAGGTGACGTCGGTGCGCAGGTCGAAGGTGTACTCGGTGCCCGCGTCGTTGACGCTCCAGTCGGTCGCGAGCCAGGGCTGGATCTCGCCGGTCTCCGGGTCCTGGTCGGTGAGCGAGTCGGCGACGTTGCGGATCACCGTGCGGTGCTCGATCCAGTAGGTCTGGAACGGGTCGACGCAGGAGAACGCGGCGTTGTCGGGGAAGAAGGCGAGTGAGAGCCGGCCGCCGTCGACGGGGGTCGCGTCGTCGGCGGCCGTGCCCGCGCCCGAGGCGCCCGAGCAGGCGGAGAGGGCCAGCGCGGAGGCGAGGGCGAGCGCGGCGGCGGCGGTGCCCGATCGTCGGAGGGGGCGTGAGCGGTGGAACGTCATGGCGGTGGTCTCCCGTGCAGAGAAGTCGGAGTGCGGGGTGTCGGAGTGCGGGGTGTCGGAGTGCGGGCTGTCAGAGCGCGGCGGCCGCGAGCGAGCGCGTGCCGGCGATCAGGAGGGCGGCGTCGTCCTGCGGCGGGTGCACCCGGGACGCCAGGACGTCGCGGAGGTGCCGCTCGAGCGGGTGGTGCCGGGTGAGCCCGGGGTTGCCGAGCGCGGCGACGGCCGTCTCGACCGCGGTGACGGCCGAGCGGGTGGCGAGCAGCTTGCCGACCACGAGGCGCTCGGCGGCGCGCGGATCGCCCGCATCCACTCGCGCGGCCAGCGAGAGCAGCACCTCCTCGGCCTGCACCAGCTGCGCCTGGATCTCGCCGGCGACCGAGCGGATCCGCTCCGTCGTGGCGATCGGCCGGCCGAGCGAGGTGGGCACCCGGTCGTTCGCGAAGCGCACGAAGAAGCTCTGCGCCGCCCGTCCGACGCCGACGTAGAGCGCCGCGACCGCGAGACCGAAGCCGCCGGCCGCCCCGGACTCGGGCGCGAGCTGCGAGCGGGGCGTCCCGCGGAAGTGCTCCAGCGGCAGGCGGACCTGCTCGTAGACCACGTCGTGCGTGCTCGAGGCCCGCTGGCCCAGGTGGTCCCAGGTCCGCTCGATCCGGACCCCGGGGGCGTCGCCGGGCACGATCGCGTGCGCGAGCTCGGGCTCGCCCGACGCCCCGCCGTGATCGACCGCCCAGACCAGGTGGTACGCCAGCCCCTCCGAGCCGGTGGCGAAGCCCTTGCGGCCCTCGAGCAGCCACCCGTCGCCGTCGCGGCGGATCGTCGTGGCGGGCAGGCCGCCCCGGGCGGGAGCGCCCCACTCGGGCTCGGCGCGCACCGCGTTGAGCAGCACGGGGCGCTCGGCGGAGTCGGCGAGCACCGAGCGGTAGAGCTCCTCCGGCCAGAGCGCGGCGCGGTCCTGCGCGGCGTGCTGCAGCACGGTCATCGCCGAGATCAGCGCCACCGCCGGGTCGCCCTGGCCGAGCGCGCCGAAGACGCGGACCAGGTCGACGGTGGTGGCGGGCGTGCCGCCGTAGCGGGTGCCGACTCCGAGGGAGAGCAGTCCCGCCTCGTGCACCGCCTGGATCCCCTGCCAGGGGAACTCGGCGGTGCGGTCGTAGTGCTCGGCGGTCTCGGCCAGGCGGGCCGTGATCCGGGCGAGCGCGCGGTCGGAGACATCGGGCGCGGGCAGGACCGCGGCGGCGGAGCGGACCGTGGCGGCCTGTCCCGTGAGCAGCGTCACGCGATCGCCCCGGCCAGCTCGACCTCGAGCGGCGGCTGCGCGACGACCTCGCCGCGGCGCCCGGTCGCCTCGCGGTGCGCGAGCTCCTCGCGGACCAGCGGGATGACGTACCGGCCGTAGTCGACCGCGTCGTTCAGGTTGTCGTAGCCGCGGATCGAGATCAGGTCGGCGCCGAGGTCGACGTAGTCGAGGATCGCCGCGGCGACCGTCTCCGGCGTGCCGACGAGCGCGGTGGAGGCGCCGGCCGCCCCGGTGGCGGTCGCGGTCGGCGTCCAGAGCGCGCGGTCGTGCAGGTCCTTCCGCCGCGCGATGTCGAGGAGGCGCTGCGAGCCGACGTTCGCCGGGCCGGTGGCGCTCGGCGTCTGCACCCAGAGTCCCTTCTCGCCCTTCCGCGGGTTCGTCGTGCCGCCACGGCTCTGCAGGATGCCGAGGATCCGGTGCGCCTTC
Organism: Rathayibacter sp. VKM Ac-2928; assembly: GCF_022815545.1. Classification (NCBI taxonomy): domain Bacteria; kingdom Bacillati; phylum Actinomycetota; class Actinomycetes; order Micrococcales; family Microbacteriaceae; genus Rathayibacter; species Rathayibacter sp. VKM Ac-2928. The sequence continues at coordinate 62,905 of NZ_JALGRU010000004.1, read as the reverse complement.
TCCCAGGCGAGCTCCTCGGTCGGCGCGATGATCGGCCGGAAGGTGACCCAGGTGCGCGGGGTGTCCGCGCGGCCGGCGGCGAGCGCCGCGTCCGCGATCCGGTCGATCTGCTGCTGGGTGTCGGCCAGCGGCTCGCCCCAGAGGCCGAAGACATCCGCGAGCGCGCCGCCCTGGCGGTAGGCCTCGTCGCTCGAGCCGCCGACCGAGATCGGGATGGTGCCGCGCACCGGCCGCACCCGCGAGACGAAGTCCTCGAAGCGGTAGTACTCGCCCTCGTGATCGAACGGCTCGGTCGCCGACCAGACCTTCCGGAGGATGCGGAGGTACTCCTCCTGCCGGGCGTAGCGCTCGGCCTTGCTCAGCCGGTCGCCCTCGCGGGCCTGCTCGTGGTCGTTCCCGCCGGCGATGAAGTGCACGACGGCCCGGCCGCCCGAGAGCTGGTCGAGAGTGGCGAGCGCCTTCGCCGCGACGGTCGGGTAGACCGTGTTGGGCCGTAGCGCGACGATCGGCTTCAGGTGCTCGGTGTACTGGGTGACCGCGGCGGCGATCGTGAACGGGTCGTGGCCGGCCGAGCCGTAGGGCACCAGCGTGTAGTCGAAGCCGCCGTCCTCGAGGATCCGGGAGTAGCGGCGCAGGTAGGCGACGTCGATGGCCGGGTCGGCCAGGCCGTTGACCTCGTTGGAGTGGTTGACGTTGATCGCGGAGATGAACTCGACGGTCATGGGAGGTCCTTTCGAGAGGGTGCGGAGGCGCACCGGAGGCGCGCGGGCACGCCGGAGGAGCGCGGGAGGGCGCGGAGAGAGGGACGCGCGGCGGGCGGCGGCGCGCACATGCCGGGACAGGCGGCGAGGGCCAGGCCGTCGGGCGGAGGAGTCGGGCGACGCGGAGGCGTCAGCGGGAGACCGGACAGGAACATCCGCGCACCGGCGCGAAGGGGTTCCCGTCCGAGGACATTCGAGTGCCGACGCTCCCGCGGCTCGCTGCACCGGTCGCGCCGAGCGGCGCGGCGGCGGTGAGGGCGGGCGGGAACGTCATGGCTCCGACGCTACGGGCGAGGTGCTCCGGGGGTCCAACGATGATTCCGGATGCGTTCCGATCGGCGATCCCGATCGTTGGTAACGATTCGTCACACCCGCGTCGGCGGCCGCGACGGAGGTCACACTCGCGCGCCCGCGGGCACCGCGACCGGCCGCGCCCGCACGGTGCCGAAGACCTCCGCGAGCGCGGCGAGCGCCGTGTCCTCGACGTCCGGGGCGAGGCCGCGCCGCGAGACGAGGCGCAGGTTGACCGAGCCGAGCGCCGGCAGGTCGTGCCGCTCGACGAGTCCCTCGGCGACCGCGCCGCGGTGCGCGGTCGGCAGCACCGCGACTCCGACACCGGCGCGGGCCGCCGCGATCACGCCCTCCAGCCCCGCCGACTCGGCGACCACCCGCACCTCGTGGCCGAAGGCGCCGAGCTGCTGCAGCGCGCGCTGGCGCATCCCGCACGGCTCGGAGTAGGCGACGAGCGGGATCGGCGCGTCCTCCGGCGGCTGCCAGCCGGGTGCCGAGTACCAGTCGAGCGGCAGCGTCGCGACCTGGCGGCCCGGCAGGTCGCCGCCCACGCCGAGGATGACGGCGAGATCGACGACGCCGCGGGCCACCGCCTCCGCCAGATGAGTGGAGCGGTCGAGCGTGAAGGTGAGCGGGCGGTCGTCGAAGGCGCGGTGCAGCGTCTGGAGGAGGCGCGGCAGCAGCTGCTCCGCGGCCGGCTCGGTCAGGCCGAGGGCGAGCGGGTTCTCGCTCGCCGCGTCGAGCAGCTCCAGCGCGTCGTCGTGCACGGCCAGGATCCGGCGGGCCTGCACCAGGAGGCGCTCGCCGGCCGGCGTGAAGCGGGCCCGGCGCCCGACCTTCTCGATGAAGGTGCGCTCGAGCCGCCGCTCGAGCGTGCGGACGTGCTGCGAGACCGTCGGCTGGCTGATGTGCAGGGCGACGGCCGCCCGGCCGAACCCGCCGCAGTCGGCGATCGCCACGAGCGTGCGCAGGTGGACGATGTCGAGCGTCTCGGGCATCCCCCGACGCTACGCACGCGCCCGACCCGGGGCGACCGACGGCGCAACACGCGGACATCTCCCCTGCGCACGCGAACGGCCGAGGTCCCCGCTGCTGCGGAGCGCCCCGGCCGTCCCGTGCGAACGCCTCTCGGATCAGGCGCCGGAGATGCCCACGTACCCGTTCGGCTGCCAGTCCCAGAGCGCCCGGCCGTTGGCGCTGCGCACTACGAGGTTGCCGTCGTTCTGCATCGTCAGCACCGATCCCGGATTGCCGCCGGTCCCGGAGGACCACAGCGCTCGGCCCGAGGCGCTGTAGACGACCGCGTTGCCGTCGTTCTGCATCACGAAGCGGTTGCCCGCGCCGGAGGTTCCCGTGCTCCACAGGGCGACGTCGCCGGAGGGACTGCCGTAGTACACGACGACGTTGCCGTCGCTCTGCAGCACCGTGCGGACGTCCCCGCCTCGCGAGCGGAGGGACTGGCCGACGGAGAGCTGCGCGCCGGGCACCAGCGAGTCGCGGTACGCCGGGCTTCCGCCGTCGCTCGACCAGAGAGCGCGGAACGAGCTCGAGTAGAGCACCAGGTTGCCGTCGTTCTGGAGCACCAGCTGGGCACCGTTGAAGCCGGACGTGCCGGTGAACCACACCGCCGCTCCGCCCTGATAGCTGACGAGGTCGCCCGCCTCGAGGGCGAGCCGCGTGCCGCCGCTCGTCCCGGCACTCCAGCGGACCCCGCTCTGCCCGATGACGACGAGGTTGCCGTCGTTCTGGTAGACGGCGCGGTAGCGGCCGTCGGCGGAGGCGAGCGCCTGACCGCGGTCGAGCTGCCGACCCTCGACGAGGGTGGTCTCGCCGCGGCTCGCCCAGAGCGGTGCCGCCGTGGCGGAGTAGGAGACGAGGTTGCCGTCGGCCTGGATCGCGAGGAACGACGGCTCCCCGCGGCCGTTGCTGCCGCTGGCCCACAGCGCCGCGCCCTGCGCGGAGTAGATCACGATGTTGCCGTCGCGCTGGAGCGTGAGCGAGTTGCCGGCACCCGAGGTGCCACTGACCCAGAACGCCCCACCGTTCGGGTCGTAGACGACCGCGTTGCCGTCGGTCTGCATCACGAAGCGGAAGACGCCCTGGCTGCCGAGGTTCGACCGGAGCTCCTCACCGGCCTTCAGCGTCGCTCCGACGGCGAGCCGATCGCCGGTCGCGACGGCCGCGGCGGCGGTCTCGGCGTGCAGCGCCGGCGGAGCTGCGAGCGCGGGACCGGCGACGGCGCCGCAGGTCAGGGTGGTGGCGAGGACGACGGCCGCGAGGCGGCCTCGAGTGGACAGGATCATGTGGTTCCCCCGGTGAATCGATCGCCCGCGGCAGTGCGGGCCCGCTCATCCTGGCAGTCGCGCACGACGGCCCGCCGAAGGCGTTCTCACGATCCGATCACGGCCGCACGACGAGGCGGCCCCTCCCCCGGCCCGCCCTGTCGGACGGTCGTGGAAGGGGCCGCGCGACTCGGCGGATCAGTGCGCGAGCACCGGCTCCGCGGACGCCCCGGACGAGACCGCCAGGCCCGCCGAGCGGCGGCGGAACAGCAGCACCGAGAGCACCGCGCCGAGGGCGAAGAAGCCCGCGCCCCAGCCGTAGGCGACCGCGTAGCTCTGCACGGCGGCCTCCGCCGCGGTCGCCGCCGTGGTCGGGGTGTGCGTGAGGAGGTAGTCGGTGACCGCCGTCGCCGCGAGCGTGTTCAGCAGCGCGGTGCCGATTGAGCCGCCGACCTGCTGGCTGGTGTTGACCATCGCCGAGGCGACGCCGGCGAAGCGCATGTCGACTCCGCGGGTGGCGGTCTGCATCGAGCCGGGCATGATCGAGCCCATCGCGAAGCCGAGCACCATCAGCGCCGGCAGCACGTCGGCCGCGTAGCCGCTGTCGAGGTCGAGGCGGGTGAGCAGGAGCATGCCGACCACGCCGAGCAGCATGCCGAAGGTCACCATGATCTTCGGTCCGAAGCGCGGCAGCAGCAGGTTGGTCGAGAGCTGCGCGGCGAGCACGAGCATCCCGATCATCGGCAGGAACGACAGCCCCGTCTGGATCGGCGAGTAGCCGAGCGAGACCTGCAGGTAGTACGTGACGAAGAGGAAGATCCCGAACATCCCCGCGCCGGCGATCAGCACCGAGAGGTACGCGGCACCGCGGTCGCGGTCCAGCACGATCTGCAGTGGCAGCAGCGGGTGCTCGGTGCTGCGCTGGCGGAGCACGAAGCCGACGAGGAGCACGACGGCCGCGGCGAGCGGCACCCAGGTCATCGGCGAGTCCCAGCCGTCGGTCTCCGCGTTGGCGAAGCCGAAGACCAGGCCGAAGAGGGCGGCCGAGACGAGGATCGTCCCGGGCACGTCGAGCCGCGGGCGCGGGCCGACCCGGTCGATCGTCGGCACGAAGACGATCGCGCCGATGACCGCGACGACCGCGATCACGACGTTGATGTAGAGGTTCCAGCGCCAGTCGAAGCTCTCGGTCAGCACGCCGCCGAGCAGGAGACCGACCGCGCCGCCGGCGCCGGCGATCGCGCCGAAGACGCCGAACGCGCGGGCGCGCTCCTTCGGGACGGTGAAGGTGGTGGTGAGCACGGCGAGGGCGGTCGGCGCGAGGAGGGCGCCGAACACGCCCTGCAGGGCGCGGGCCGCGATGAGCAGCTCGAAGTTGGGGGCGGCTCCGCCGAGCGCGGAGGCGATCGCGAAGCCGATCAGGCCGATGACGAAGGTGCGCTTGCGGCCGATCAGGTCGGAGAGGCGCCCGCCGAGCAGCAGGAGGCTGCCGAAGGCGAGCGAGTAGGCGGTGACGACCCACTGGCGGTCGCCGTCCGAGAAGCCGAGGTCGGCCTGGGCGGCGGGGAGGGCGATGTTCACGACGGTGGAGTCGAGCACGACCATGAGCTGGGCGAGCCCGACGGCGACGAGCGTCCACCAGCGGCGGGAGGACGGGGCCGGAACCGCGGGGGCGGCGGAGTCCGGCAGTGATGTGGTCTGCGACATGGAGGAGACCATATACGAGACTCACTAGTTTCGGAACTGCGGAGTTCTTCAATTAGCATGGTGTTCACACGGGCCGTTCGCGCGGCCCTCCCGAACCGATTGGAGAAGCCGCGATGACGCCGCCAACTCCCCCCGCCGCCACTTGCGACGCCCCGGCACGCCCCGGCCGCCGCCGCGATCCGAACCGCGACGGCGAGATCCTCACCGCCGCCCTCGACGTGCTCGCCGAGACCGGCTACGACGGCATGACGATCGACATGGTCGCCGCCCGGGCCAAGGCCGGAAAGGCCACCCTTTACCGCCGCTGGGAGTCGAAGGCCGAGCTCGTGCTCGAGGCCGTCGCCTGCCTGAAGGGCGCCGACCTCGACCAGGACGCGCTCCCCGACACCGGCACCCTGCGCGGCGACCTGGTCGCCCTGATCCGTCCGCGCGCGATCGAGGACGCCGAGCGCAAGCTCCGGATCATGTCGGGCGTCGTCGCGATGATCTCCAAGGCCCCCGAGCTCGCCGACGCCGTCCGCCAGGCCATCGTCGAGCCGCGCGCCCGTGCCAACCGGACGCTGCTGCGCCGCGCCATCGACCGCGGCGAGATCCCGGCCGACGTCGACGTCGACATGCTCGCCGTCCTGACCCCCTCGATGGTCTCCTACCGCGTGCTCCTGATGCGCGAGCCCGTCGACCGCGACTACCTCATCTCCCTCGTCGACAACGTGCTCCTCCCCGCAGTCGGCCTGCGCGCCGGAGCCCCCGCCGCCGAAGCCGAGTCTGCAGACCCACCCTGCTGAACACGCCGGGTCTCGATACGCCCCTGCGGGGCTACTCGACCACCATGAGGGCCACGACCACCATGCTCGCCGCACTGCATTCATGCTGATCGAGTAGCCCGCGCAGCGGGCGTATCGAGATCCACCCCCGCCAGAAGCCGAGCCTGCAGACCCACCCTGCTGACGTTGCCGGGTCTCGATACGCCCCTCCGGGGCTACTCGACCACCATGAAGGCGCGCGGTCGCGCCCTGCCCTTCCGGCCGCCGCTGCGACGGACAGCCGCGGCTAGGAACCGGGACGCACGGGCGTGAAATAGAACGTCCGAGGCTGCTGGTAGGTCCACAGAGCCCGACCGCCCGCACTGTAGACGACGAGGTTCGCGTCGTTCTGCAGCACGAAGCGGGCTCCGGGGTTGCCCGAGGTCCCGGTCTGCCACAGCGCGCGGCCACCGGCGCTGTAGATCACGACATTGCCGTCAGTCTGCTGCACGAGGCGGTTTCCTGCTCCCGAGGTGCCGCTGCTCCAGATCACCTTGTCGCGGCGGACACCGCTGTCGTCGATGGTGCTGACGACCATGTCGTAGAGCACGAAGTTCCCGTCGCCCTGCAGGACGGCGCGGAACCGCTTGTCAGCGCTGGTCAGCTGCTCGCCGACCGCGAGCTCCTGGCCCGCGGTGAGGGTGTCGCGCTTCGCCGGAGCCGGCGCGGCGGCATCGCTCGACCAGAGCGCACGGCCCGCGGTCGAGTAGATCACGAGATTGCCGTCGTTCTGGATGACCAGGCGCGCGCCCGCATTGCCGCCCGTGCCGGTGAACCAGAGGGGTCGGTAGAAGTCGTCGATGACGAGGTTGCCGTCGGCCTGCATCAGGAGGCGCAGGCCGCCGCTGGTCTCCGCGTTCCAGCGCACGCCGTTCGGGCCGTAGGTGACCAGGTTGCCGTCACGCTGGAAGACGGTCCGGTAGGCGCCGTTCTGCGAGGTGATCGACTGGCCGCGCTCGAGGCGCCGGTCGGAGCCGAGCGTGTCGACGCCGCGACTCGACCACAGCGGCCCGCCGCCGTCGAAGCGCGCGTAGGAGACGAGATTGCCGTCGTCCTGCAGCACGAGCCGGTCGGGCTGCTCGTGACCGCTGGAGTCGCTGGCCCACAGCGGCGCGCCGTCCTCGGTGTAGACGACGATGTTGCCGTCGTTCTGCAAGGTGAAGTAGTTGCCCGACCCGCGAGTGCCGGTCGTCCACTCGACGCCGCCCGACGCGGAGTAGAGCACGACGTTGCCGTCGCCCTGCATGACCAGGCGGTACTGCCCGTTCGCCGAGGCGAGCTGCTCGTCCATGTGGAGGGCGGTGCCGGGCGCGAGGGTGTCGCCGACCGTGACGGCGGCGGCGAGGCGGACCACGGAGAACGACGTGGCGGGCGCGGCGAGGGCGGGCGCCGCGGCGACCCCGGAGGCGGAGACGACGACGGCGGCGAGGACGGCGGCCGTGAGGCGGCTCCGAGGGGGCAGGGACACGGGCGAGGGCCTTTCGAACGGGAGCGCATTGGTGCGGACACGGCATCCTGACACGGCGGGAAGCGCCGCGTGCCGCACGTCGGAAGTTGGCGAGCCACGGCTGTTCCGACGGCCCGGAATCGACGAAGGGCCCGCCTCCCGAAGTGGGAAGACGGGCCCTTCGCTCAGTGCAGAGTCCGACTAGCGGGGTGCTCCAGGGAGGCTTTCACAGGGAACGCCGTCGCCGTTCCCGTCGAGGTTGCCGGTGTTCGAGTAGGTCAAGAACCAGGCGTTCGCCTCTGCCCAGGTCGAGAACGATCCGCAGGTGCGCTGAGGACCGACCGGACGGGTGCCAGGTCCCGGCTGCGGCGCGGGCGCCGGTTGGTTGCTCTGCCACAGGGCGCGGCCGTCGGTCGAGTAAATGACCAGGTTGCCGTCGTTCTGCATGACCATGCGCGCACCACCGTTGCCCGAGGTGCCCGACTGCCAGACGGCACGGCTCCCCGAGTAGATGACGGCGTTGCCGTCGCCCTGCATGACGAGGCGGTTGCCCGCTCCGCTCGTGCCGGCGCTCCAGCGGGGTCCGCCGTTGCTGTAGACGACGAAGTTGCCGTCGCCCTGCATGATCGCCTCGCTGCTGCCGTTCGACGAGCGGAGGAGGCGACCCGAGCCGAGCTCGTTGCCCGAGTTCAGCGTGTCGCTGATGACGGGCGCGGGCGGGGCCGGGGGCGTGTAGCTCGACCACACGGCGCGGTTGCCCGAGTAGATCACCAGGTTGCCGTCGTTCTGCATGACCATGCGCGCGCCCGGGTTGCCCGAGGTGCCCGACTGCCAGCGCACAGCGCCACCGGAGGAGTAGACGACCGCGTTGCCGTCGGTCTGCATCGCGAGGCGGTTGCCGCTGCCGGACGTGCCGGTGGAGAAGCGGACCTCGCCACCGCGGTAGACGACGAAGTTGCCGTCGCCCTGCATCGCGGCGCGCGAGCCTCCGTCGCTCGAGACGAGCTGCTGGCCGGCGCGGATCTCGCCGCCGCCGTTCAGCACGTCGCGGATCACGGGGGCCGGCGGCGCGGGCGGGGTGTAGCTCGACCACAGGGCACGGCCCGAGGCGGCGTAGATGACGAGGTTGCCGTCGTTCTGGATGACCATGCGCGCACCCGGGTTGCCCGAGGTGCCCGACTGCCAGCGCACTCCGCCGCCCGCGGAGTAGACGACCGCGTTGCCGTCGCCCTGCATCGCGAGGCGGTTGCCCGCGCCCGAGGTGCCGGCGCTCCAGCGCGCGGAGCCGTTGCTGTAGACGACGAAGTTGCCGTCGCCCTGCATGACGGCGCGCGAGCGCGAGTCGGTCGAGGTGATCTGCTGGTCAGCACGCAGCTCGGTGCCACCGCGGAGGGTGTCGCCGACGACGGCGGGCGGAGCAGCCTGGTAGGAGGTCGCCCAGGCGGGGGTGCCGTTGGTGCGGTAGACGACGAGGTTGCCGTCGTTCTGCATCACCAGGAACGCGCCGGAGTTGCCGCCGGTGCCCGACTGCCAGAGCGCGCGGTTCGCCGTCGTGTAGACGACGAGGTTGCCGTCGGCCTGCATCGTGATGCGGTTGCCGGTGCCGGACGTGCCGGTGCTGAAGGTCGAGCGGCCCGCGGCGTCGTAGACGACCGCGTTGCCGTCGGTCTGCATCACGAAGCGGAACTGGCCGTTGCGCGAGACGATCCGCTGACCGGCGGTGAGCGTCGAGTCGGAGGCGAGTCGGTCGGTCGCCGCGGCCGGGGGCTGCGTCGGAGTGGGGGTCGGCGTCGGCGTCCGCGTCGGGCGCGGGGTCGAGGTCGGAGTGGCGGTGGGCGTCGCCGTGGGAGTGGCGGTGGGCGTGACGGTCGGAGTGGCCGTCGGAGTCGGCGTCGCGGTGGGCGTCGGCTCGGGCGTCGCGGTCGGCGTCGTCGTCGGCTCCGGAGTCGGCTCCTGCGTCGGCGTCGGCTCGATCGTCGGGGTGGGCGTCGGAGTCGGAGTGTCCGTCGGGTCCGCCACCGAGGACGAGAGCGCGGACGCGGTCGGAGCGAGCGCGGCGGCACCTCCCGCCGCGAGGAGGCACGCGAGCGTGAGTGCTGCGAGGCGGCGGGCGGGGGGCTGTGGCATGAAGCGCCTTTCACAGTGCGGATGCAGAGGAGGCCCGCGCGTCATCGAGCGGGCCAGGCGGAGCCTCCCACGCGCCCTCCCCGCCCGTCCATCCTTTTGGGTAGAACTACCCAACAGATGTCGTGCGGCCGCCCGCGTCACGAGGACCCTCGCGAGTCTCCTAAAATTGGAGCCATGTCGAAGGTCTTGAACAGTCTGCCCGTGGGCGAGCGCGTCGGAATCGCATTCTCGGGAGGGCTCGACACATCGGTCGCAGTCGCCTGGATGCGCGAGAAGGGCGCGGTGCCCTGCACCTACACCGCCGACATCGGCCAGGCCGACGAGCCCGACATCGACAGCGTGCCCGCGCGCGCCGCGCAGTACGGCGCCGAGATCTCGCGCCTCGTCGACGCGAAGAGCGCCCTCGTCGAGGAGGGGCTCGTCGCGCTGCAGTGCGGCGCCTTCCACATCCGCTCCGGCGGCAAGACCTACTTCAACACCACCCCCCTGGGCCGCGCCGTCACCGGTACCCTGCTGGTCCGCGCTATGCGCGAGGACGGCGTCGACATCTGGGGTGACGGCTCCACCTACAAGGGCAACGACATCGAGCGGTTCTACCGCTACGGCCTGCTGGCCAATCCGCGCCTGCGCATCTACAAGCCCTGGCTCGACGTGCAGTTCGTCAACGAGCTCGGCGGCCGCACCGAGATGTCGGAGTGGCTCGTCGCCCGCGGCTTCCCGTACCGCGACGCCACCGAGAAGGCGTACAGCACCGACGCGAACATCTGGGGCGCCACCCACGAGGCCAAGCGCCTCGAGGAGCTCTCCAGCGGCATGGAGCTGGTCGAGCCGATCATGGGCGTCGCCGCCTGGCGCGAGGACGTCGAGATCGCCGCCGAGACGGTCAGCGTGCGCTTCGAGGCCGGCCGCCCGGTCGCGCTCAACGGCGTCGAGTACTCCGACCCGGTCGCCCTCGTCCTCGAGGCCAACGCGATCGGCGGACGCCACGGCCTGGGCAACTCCGACCAGATCGAGAACCGCATCATCGAGGCCAAGAGCCGCGGCATCTACGAGGCGCCCGGCATGGCGCTGCTGCACCTGACCTACGAGCGCCTGCTCAACGCGATCCACAACGAGGACACCATCGCGCAGTACCACTCCGAGGGCCGCCGCCTCGGCCGCCTGATGTACGAGGGCCGCTGGCTCGACCCGCAGTCGCTGATGCTGCGCGAGTCCATCCAGCGCTGGGTCGGCTCCGCCGTCTCCGGCGAGGTCACCGTGCGCCTGCGCCGGGGTGACGACTACACGATCCTCGACACCACCGGCCCCGCGCTGAGCTACCACCCCGACAAGCTGTCGATGGAGCGCGTCGGCGACGCCGCCTTCGGCCCCGAGGACCGCATCGGCCAGCTGACCATGCGCAACCTCGACATCGCGGACTCCCGCTCGCGCCTCGAGCAGTACGCCGCCGCTGGCCTGGTCGGCGGCTCGACCGCCGAGCTGGTCGGCCACCTCGAGATCGGCGAGTCCGAGGCGATCACCGAGGGCAACGGCTCCGCCGCCGCCGACGCGCTCGGCCGCGCCACCGACCTCGCCTCCGAGGGCGCCGCCTTCGACGCCGGCACCGACTGACGCACCCCTCCTGAGGGCCGGCGGAGACTCCCTCCGCCGGCCCTTCTCGGTACCCGCAGCCCGTGCCCCACCTCCGGCACGCGAAACCACCCCGGGCACGCTGAAACCCCCGGATGCCGCGAGCCGGACATGCTTCCACGAGCCGAACCCACCGCCCCGCCACCTCCGGCACTCGAAACCCTCCCGGGCACGCCGAAACGGCCCGCTCCCGCCAGCCGAACGTCCTTCCACGAGCCGAACCGTCCCGCCCGCCACCTCCGGCACGCGAAACGACCCTCGGCCCGTCGGAACGGCCCGATCCAGCGAGCCGACCCCGGTTCCACGAGCCGGACGTCCGCCCGGCACCCCGCCCATACCGCCGCGGGCACGGACATCCGCTCTGCGTCCCACGCCCACCACCGCCACCTCCTCCGACCGGAGGGGTGGTCGCGGTGCCTCGTCGCGGCTCCTGGCTCGGGTCTGGCGGGCGCGCCGCAGGCGCGCGGGAAGGAGCCGCGACGAGGCACCGCGTCCACCCCGTTCGCACCGAGCGCGACGTCGCGAAGCGACGAGCACGCCAGCAGTCAGCACCCGGCCTCGTCAGTCCCCCCGCACCAGCCCCAGCGCCGCCTCCGCCGTCGCCACCGACTGCCCCGGATCGACCCGCGCCAGCACCAGCGCCGTCACCAGCAGCGACACCAGCACCCCCGCCTGCCGCCCCCGCCACTCGGCGGGCTCCCCCGGCCACCGCGCCGCCGCCCCCGCGAGCATCGCCCGCTGCAGCTCCGCCCGGTACTCCGCGATCACCTCGCGCACCGCGTCGTCGCGCGCGATCGGCGCCCCCGCCGCATTGAGCAGGAGGCACCCGCTCTGCGCCGACACGGTTCGCGGGTCGGCGAGCGCGTCCCGCAACCCCGAGAAGTAGTCCTCGAGGGCCGTCGGCGAGACCTCGTCGCGCGTCAGCGGTTCCAGCCTCGGCCGCACGATCTCGTCGAGGTAGCTCTGCACCGCCGCGTCGAAGAGCCCGCGCTTGCTGCCGAACGCGTGGTACAGGCTGGAGCGGCCGAGTCCGGTCGCCGCCTCGAGCTCGGGCAGCGACGCCTCCTCGAAGCCGCGGTCCCAGAAGACGGCGCGCGCCGACCGGACGACCTGGTCGGTGTCGAAGCTCTGCGTGCGTCCCACGGCGACTCCCTCTGCTGACTGCCGGAAAGAACCGGACTGTTGTGAACCGGTCGTTCCAGTATAGAGTGAGGCCGTTCGGTAGTGAACCGAGCGATACACAATCAGGAGGTCCCGTCGTGATCGTCATCGGACTCGTTCTCGCCGCCCTCGCGGCGCTGCTGCACGTCTACATCTTCGTGCTCGAGTCGCTGCTCTGGACGACCCCGCGCGCCCGCTCCACCTTCGGCACCACCGCCGGAGAGGCCGAGTCGACGAAGGAGCTCGCCTTCAACCAGGGCTTCTACAACCTGTTCCTCGCGATCGTGACGATCCTTGGCGTGATCGTGCTCGCCTCGGGAGCCACGGCCGTCGGCGCCGCCCTCGTCTTCACCGGCACCGGATCGATGGTCGCCGCAGCCCTCGTGCTGCTGCTCTCCTCCCCCGGCAAGCGGCGCGCGGCGCTCACGCAGATGGCGCCCGGACTGCTCGCGGTCCTCGCGCTCGGCATCGGCCTCGCCGCCTCCTGATCCCCACCCCCACGACCCCTCGGAAGGCTCCATGACCACCGTCACCAGCACCCAGATCCAGCTCGTCCGCCGCCCCGTCGGCTGGCCCGTCGCCGAGGACTTCCGCACCGCGCAGGTCGAGTACGACGAGCCCGCGGCCGGCGAGATCCGCGTCGAGAACGCCTTCCTCTCCGTCGACCCGTACATGCGCGGCCGGATGAACGACGTCAAGAGCTACACCCCGCCTTACCCGCTCGGCGAGACGATGACCGGCGGCGCGATCGGCCGCGTCACCGTGTCGAGCGACCCGGACTTCCCGGTCGGCGCCGTCGTGCTGCACCAGCTCGGCTGGCGCGACATCGTGCAGGCCGCGACCTCGGCCTTCCGAGTCGTCCCCGAGATCCCCGGCGCCCCGCTGTCGCTGCGACTCGGCGTCCTCGGCATGACCGGCCTCACCGCCTTCGTCGGCCTCACCACCATCGCGGGGCTGAAGGAGGGCGACACCGTCTTCGTCTCCGGCGCCGCGGGAGCCGTCGGCTCGGCCGCCGGCCAGATCGCGCGACTGCTTGGCGCGAAGCGCGTCATCGGCTCCGCCGGCTCGGCCGAGAAGGTCGCGCTGCTCACGGAGAAGTACGGCTACGACGCCGCGTTCGACTATCACGCCGGTCCCGTCCGCGAGCAGCTCGCCGCGGCGGCGCCCGAGGGCATCGACGTCTACTTCGACAACGTCGGCGGCGACCACCTCGAGGCGGCGCTCGATGCCTTCAACGACGGCGGACGCGCCGCACTCTGCGGTGCGATCGCCGGCTACAACAGCACCGAGAAGCCGGCCGGCCCCGACAACATGGCCAACGTCATCACCCGTGCGCTCACGCTGCGCGGCTTCACGCTCGCGGCGTACCTCGACCACGCCCCGGAGTTCAACCGCCTGATGGGCGGCTGGTTCCAGGAGGGGAGCATCGCCTACAACGAGACCGTCGTCGACGGCATCGACCACGCGGTCGACGCCTTCCTCTCGATGATGCGCGGCGGCAACACCGGCAAGATGATCGTCCGCCTCTAGGACCTTCCCCGCTGGTCGAGGAGGTGCGCAGCGCCCCCTTCCCTGCTGGTCGAGTAGCCGCGCAGCGGCGTATCGATACCCGCCCACCGGACGACGGCGGATCTCGATGCGCCCTCTGCGAGGGCTACTCGATCACCATGGAATTGCACGCGTCGCAGACGCGCTCCTCTTTTCTGCTGGTCGAGTAGCCGCGCAGCGGCGTATCGAGACCCACCCACCGGACGACGGCGGATCTCGATACGCCCTCTGCGAGGGCTACTCGATCACCATGCAGTGCCCCCGTCCGCCGGTCAGCGCTTGACGGCGTCGATCTTCAGCATCTTGGCGATGACGGAGTCGAGCTCCGAGTCGTCGAAGATCTTCTTCCAGTCGTCCTTGATGAGCGCCTCGCGGCCGTAGCCCATGGCGATGTGGCACGCCTCGGAGAACGGGTTCGAGCCGCGCAGGCCGTTGGTCAGCGCGATCCAGGTGTGGCCGTAGAGCATCGCGCGGGCCGCCTCGTAGGGAACGCCGACGCCGTTGACGGTCTCGTCCAGCGCCTCCTTGAGGAACTCGCCGACCATGCAGGCGATCGTCTCGACCAGGGTCGGCTCGAGCACGGCGAGCTGCTTGACGGTCACCCAGTGCACGGCGATGACGGGCGCGTAGATGGTCGAGATGACCTTCTCCGCGATGGCCCGCACGTCGTCGTCCGCGTCCTCGAGCGCCGCGACGACCTCCTGGGGCGCGGCGATGCCGCCGAACGTGTCGGCCCACTCCTCCGGAGTGGTGCGCTCGAGGAACACCGACGGGTGGCACGGGTGCGCCACGGCGTAGTGGATGTCCTCGCGCTTGGCGAGCAGCCCCGCGTACGCGGCGGCCGGGTCGAGGGTGAGGATGATCGCGCCGCTCTTCATCTGCGGGATCACGTCCTCCGAGACCGCGCCGAGCACGACGTCGGGGACGGCGAGGATGACGACGTCGGCGTCCTTCACGGCGTCCGGGGTCGCGGTGATCTCGCGGCCGGCCTCGCGGGTGCGCTCCTGACCGGCGGGCGAGGCCTCGCTGTAGAGGGCGTTGTACTCGGACTTCTGCAGGTTGTTCGAGACCCGCATGCCCATCTTGCCGCCGGCGCCGATGACGGCGACGGTGAGGGCGGAGGCGGCGGTGCCCGGGGCGGTGGTGGCGGTGGTGTCGGTCATGAGTTCCTTCTCCTGAGCTGGTCGAGGGTGGTGCGGGTCCACTCGGCTTCGAGCCGGGTGGTGACGAGCGCCTGCTCCGCGGCGGGGACGGTGTCCTGCCAGGGGAGCCAGAACTCGATGATCTGGGTGATGCCGCGCTCGGCCGGCCGGAGCAGCGCGAGCATGCCGTCGTAGTCGAGGCGGCCGTCGCCGAGCGCCGTGCCGGTGTAGACGAAGCCGACCCAGCCGGGGTTGCGGCTGAAGTCGAAGTCCTTCACGTGCCAGTTCGCGACGTACGGAGCGCAGCGGGCGGTGACGTCCACCGGCAGCTCGAGGTTCGCGACGGTGTTCGCCGGGTCGAGGCAGATCCGGATCCGCGGGTGATCGAGCGTCGCGATCACGTCGACGAGGTCGGCGGTGCTCACCTGCTCGTAGGTCTCCAGGGCCAGCGTGACGCCGGCCTCCTCCAGTTCGGGCGCGAACTCGCTCAGGCGCCGCAGCGTCTCGGCGCGATCCGGCCGGTCCTCCCCCGACGTCCACATGCTGCGCAGCAGCACGACGTCGAGCGCGCGGGCGAGGCGGAGCCAGCGGCGCAGGTGCGCGGGATCGGTCCCGCGGGTGCCGAGCTCGAGCGCGACACCCTCCGCGGCGGCGACCGCTCGCAGCGAGGCGAGCTGCTCGTCCGAGTACTCCTCGAGCGCCGGCACGTCGCAGAGCTGCAGCAGGTCGACGCCGAGCGCGGCGGTCTCGCGGACCATGTCCTCGACGCCGAGCGGCTCCGGGACGCGGTCGGAGGAGCGCCAGAAGAAGGCGTAGCTGCTGAGGCCGAGGCGGCTCACGAGCGGGCGTCCGAGTCTGCGCGCGCGAGGACGAGCGCCTCGTCGAGGATCGCGCCGACCGCCTCCGGGTCGTGCGCGAAGCGGCCGAGGAACAGCCCGGGCACGCGGCCCTCGAGCGCGGTCAGCAGGCCGGGTCCGGCGCTGCCGCCGTAGATGACGCGGCTGCCGGCGCGGCCGGGCAGCTCCGCGAGGGCCGCCTCGAGCGCGGTGACGACGCCGGCGATGAAGGCCGGCTCGGCGGGCTCGGGTGCGCCGATCGCCCAGACGGGCTCGTAGGCGGCGAGGATCGGGCCGACGGCGCCGGCCTCGTCCGCGTCCGCGAGGGCGGAGCCGATCTGCGCGAGCACGAGCTCGACCGCGTCCTCGACGGAGCCGCGCTCGGCCTCGCCGACGCAGAGCAGCGGGACGAGATCGTTCCGGAACGCCGCCGCGACCTTCGCGCGGACGCGCTCGTCGTCGTCGCCGAAGAGCGCGCGCCGCTCGGCGTGGCCGATCTCGACCAGCCGGCAGCCGATCTCGCGCAGCTCCGCGCCGCTGACCTCGCCGGTGAACGCTCCCGCGTCCTCCCAGAACAGGTCCTGGGCGCCGAGCGCGACGCCGGACTCCGCCGCGAGGGCGCCGACCGGCACCAGCGCGGGGAAGGTCGGCACCACGAACAGCTCGACGGCTCCGGAGGCGGTCGCCTCGTGCGTCCGCGCGATCTCGGCGATGCGCCGCATCCACTCGAGCGTCCGCGCGTGGCCGAAGTACATCTTGAGGCTCACGCCGACGGTGAACGCCGGGGCGTCCCCGGCGGCGCGGCTCAGCACGAGCCGACCGTGGCGGCGTCGTCCGCGACCGGGTTGCCGGCCTCGTACGCCTCGATCACGCGCACCTTCTCCGCGGAGGCGGAGGACGTGTCGAACTCGTAGCCGAGCCACTCCTTCGCGAGGCGGCGGGCCAGCTCGATGCCGACGACGCGCTGGCCCATGCAGAGCACCTGCGCGTCGTTGGAGAGGATCGAGCGCTCGACCGAGAACGAGTCGTGCGCGGTGACGGCGCGGATGCCGGCCACCTTGTTGGCGGCGATCGCGACGCCGAGCCCGGTGCCGCAGATCAGGATCGCGCGGTCGGCCTCGCCGCGGGCGACCATCTCGGCGGCGGCGATGGCGACGCTCGGGTAGGGCGTGTGCGACGACGCGTCGACACCGACGTCGACGACGGACGCGACGCGGGAGTCCTTCTCGAGGTCGGCCTTGACGATCTCCTTGTAGTCGAGACCGGCGTCGTCGGAGCCGACGACGAGGCGGAAGGGTGCGCTCATGGGTGTTCTCTCCTTGCTGGAAGCGGATTCGGGGACGGTGTCGACGCTACGCGCCGCTGCCGACAGAGCCGGGGGCGGCGGCGGCACCGGAGCGCAGCACCGCGCCGATCGCGGTGACGATCAGCCCGAGCGAGTGCGCGCCCGCGTCGGGGGTGCCGAGGCTCTTCTCGGCGTGCGGCCGGGCGCGGCCCATCCTCGGCAGCAGCTGCGCGGTCGCGGCGGCGGCGGCGGTGCAGGCCTCGGCGGCCCGGGTCCACGCCGCGGGCAGCTCTTCCCCCGCGGCGACGGCCTCACCGAGGACGTCGGCGAAGGGCACGAGGGAGTCGACCATCGTCTTGTCCCCCGGCGTCGCGCCGAAGCGGAGGATCGCGGCGCGCGCGCCGTCGACGCCCTCGACCACCGCGGCGGCCGTGGGCGCGGCGGTGTCGCCGAGCGCCGAGCCGACCGCGGCGAGCGCGGCGCCCCAGAGCGCTCCGGAGGTGCCGCCGGCCCGGTCGGACCAGGCGTCACCGGCGTGGGCGAGCACGGTCCCCGCCCCGGCGCCGGCCTCGAGCGCGGCCCGGGCGGCGGCGACCGCCGCGTGCACGCCGCGCTGCATGCCGATGCCGTGATCGCCGTCGCCGGCGACCGCGTCGATCCGGCCGAGCTCCTCGGCGTTCTCGTCGATCGTGGACTGCGTCGCCTCGAGGGCGGCGAGCACGGTGCGGGCGGCGTCGCGGGAGTCGTCGCTCGCGTCGCCGATGACGACCGCGGCCGTCTCCTGCTCGGTCACCGCGGCCTGCTCGGCGGGGCGGACCGAGCCCTTGCGGTAGGCGGGCGCCTCGGCCGGCGCGGCCCACAGCCGCTCCAGCTCGTCGTCCACCCAGAAGAAGGTGAGCGAGACGCCGGCCATGTCGAAGCTGGTGACGAGCTCGCCGACCTCGGGCTCGAGCACCTCGAGGCCGCGCTCGCGCAGGCGTCGCTCGACGCCGGCGTAGACGACGAACAGCTCCTCGTACTTCACCGAGCCGAGCCCGTTCAGCACGACGACGAGGCGCGAGCCCTCGGCCGCGTCGACGCCGTCGGGCAGCTCGGCGAGCAGGGACGAGACCAGCAGCTCGGCGAGACCGTCGGCCGTCGGCACGTCGTCCTCGCGGATGCCGGGCTCGCCGTGGATGCCCATGCCGACCGCCATCCGCCCCTCCGGAACGGTGAACAGCGGCTCGGACGCCCCGGGCAGCGAGCAGCCGGAGAAGGCCACGCCGAAGGAGCGGGTGCGCTCGTTGGCGAGGCGGGCGATGCGCTCGACCTCGTCCAGCGACGCGCCCTCCTCCGCGGCGGCGCCCGCGACCTTGAAGACCGTCAGGTCGCCGGCGATCCCGCGGCGCTTGTGCTTCTCGGCGACGCTCGCGCTCGAGACGTCGTCCGTCACCGTCACGGTGCGGACGTCGATCCCCTCGTCGCGCAGGCGCCGCTCGGCCGCGTCGAAGTTCAGCACGTCGCCCGCGTAGTTGCCGTAGCTCAGCAGCACGCCGCCACCGTGCTCGGCCGCCGCAGCGACCGAGTGCACCTGCTGCGCGGACGGCGAGGCGAAGAGATTGCCCATCGCCGCGCCGTGCGCGAGACCCTGCCCGACGAGTCCGCCGAACGCCGGGTAGTGACCGGAGCCGCCGCCCACCACGAGGGCGACCGAGCCGGGCGCGCTCACGGTCGAGCGCACCACGCCGCCCTGCACCCGCCGCACGAAGCGGCGGTTCGCGGCGACGAAGCCGTCGATCATCTCGTCGGCGAAGTCGGACGGATCGTTGTAGAGCCGGGTCATCAGGAGTCCTGTTCGAGGAGGGGCGTCGGGCGACGGGCGGTCAGCGGGTCGTGCGGGTGATCAGTGCGCGATCACGTCGACGCTGGGGGCGTCGAGCGGTGCGTCCTTGTAGCGGCGCGCCAGCAGGGACATCAGCACGGCCGAGAGCAGCAGGAAGAAGCCGACGATGAACATCGGGACCTCGTAGCCGCCGGTCGCGTCCTTCAGGGCGCCCGTGATGTACGGGGCCGAGAAGCCGGCCAGGTTTCCGACGGTGTTGATCAGCGCGATGCCCGCCGCGGCCGCCGCGCCGGTGAGGAACCGGGTCGGGAAGGTCCAGAAGTTGGGCAGCGCCGAGAAGATCGCCATCGCGGTGACGGTGATCACGGCGATCGTGGCCGCCGGGGAGCCGGCGAAGAGCGCGAGCGGGATGGACAGGCCACCGGCGATCGCGGGGATCACGATGTGCCAGGTGCGGACGCCGCGGCGGGTGGCGTCGCGCGACCAGAGGTAGAGGGCGATGGCCGCGGGCACGTAGGGGATCGCGGTGATCAGGCCCTTCTCGAAGATGCCGAAGGTGGTGCCGTACTGCTCCTGGAAGCCCTCGATGATCGTGGGCAGGAAGAAGGCGAGGGCGTAGAGGCCGTAGATGAAGCCGAAGTAGACGAAGCTCAGCATCCAGACGCGGCCGCTCTTGAAAGCGGACGACATCTTGGGGTGGGTGGTGACGCCCTTGGTCTTCACGTCCTCCTCGCGCTTCAGCGCGGTGGTGAGCCAGACCTGCTCCTCGCGGGTCAGCCACTTCGCGTCGGAGGGCTTGTCCTTGAGGTAGAACCAGGCGATGACACCGATGACGATCGCCGGCAGCGAGACGCCGAGGAACATGAAGCGCCAGCCCTCGAGGCCGAGGATGCCGTCCTGCTCGATCAGCAGGCCGGCGAGCGGGGCGCCGATGACCGTGGTGAGCGGCTGCGCCAGGTAGAAGAGGGCGAGGATCTTCGAGCGGTGCTTGGCCGGCACCCAGAGGCTGAGGAAGAGGATCGCGCCCGGGAAGAAGCCCGCTTCGGCGACACCGAGCAGGAAGCGCAGGGCGACGAGCTGCTCGAAGTTCTGCACCCAGGTGAAGAGCAGCGCGACGATGCCCCAGCTGACCATGATGCGGGCGAGCCAGCGGCGGGCGCCGAAGCGGTGCAGCGCGAGGTTGCTCGGCACCTCCAGCAGGATGTAGCCGATGAAGAAGACGCCCGAGGCGAAGCCGAACTGGGCCGCCGAGAGGGCGAGGTCGGCCTCCATGCCGTTCGGCGCGGCGAAGCCGATGGCCGTGCGGTCGAGATAGTTGATGAAGAACATCAGGGCGACGAACGGCACGAGCCGGATCGACACCTTCCTGATGGCGCTCTTCTCGACGGCGGCGTCCGCCGTCGCGGTTCCGCCTGTGCGGGAGGGAAGGTCCACGTCGATCTCCTGATCCGTGTCAACGACTGTGTTGGATGGTGCGGGGTGGGGCTCGGGCCGCCTTCGGGGGAATTGGCTGACCGGTTGACCAATTAGAGGATGCCGTGCCGGGGCGCCGGTTGTCAACCGGTTCTCCGGTCGAGTCGCTGCGGGTGGGGTGTCGGCGCGGTTGCTACGGTCGGAGCATGCCGGCGTACCCCGAAGACGACCCCTCCCTCGTGCGCCTGGAGCTGCAGGTCCTCCCCCGCGGCACCGCCGTCGCCGAGGTGGCCAAGCAGCTCACCTCGCTGCTCACCCGCGGCGATCTCGTGCCCGGCTCCCGCCTCCCTCCGGAGCGCCAGCTCGCCGAGAGCCTCGGCGTCGGCCGGTCGGCGGTGCGGGAGGCGCTCGCGGCGCTGGAGATCCTCGGCATCGTCACGGTGCGGCCCGGCTCCGGCACCTACCTGCGCGACAGCACCTCCGAGCTCCTGCCGACCACGCTGAGCTGGGGCCTGATGCTCTCCGCGGGGCGCACGGCCGAGCTGATCGAGGTGCGCGGCACCCTGGAGGTGCAGGCCGCGATGCTGGCGGCGCTCCGGATCGACGACGAGGGACTCGAGCGCCTGCGCGCGCATCTGGCGGCGATGGAGTCGCATCTCGACGACATCGCGGCGTTCGTCGAGGCCGACGTGCGCTTCCACCTGCAGATCGCGGTCAGCGCCGAGAACGTGGTGCTGCGCGATCTGCTGCAGACCATCCGCTCGCTGCTGCGACTCTGGGTCGAGCGCGCGCTCAGCAGCCCCGAGCAGGCCCTCGACGCCTTCACCGAGCACCGCGCCGTGCTCGAGGCGATCGAGGCGCGCGACCCGTCCGCCGCCGCGCGGGCGATGGAGGCGCACATGAGCACCGCGTCCCGGCGCCTGGCGGACACCGGGAGCTGATCGCGGGCCGTCGGTCCGGGGCCCTGAGTCCGGGGCTGCTGATCGCGCCCCGCGGTGGCAGACTCGGCCCATGAGCGACCTCCTGCGCCGCGGTGCCGCGGCGGCCCTGACCCTCGCCGCGGTCGGCCTCCTCGTCACCGGCTGCGCGGGGCGCGCCGACATCGCCTCCTCCACCTCGCCGCTGCCGCGGCCGAGCGCGACGGCCACGGCGACGCCCACCGCCTCGCCCACGGCGACGGCGTCGGCACCCGCCTCGATCGTCCCGACCGCGGAGCCGACCGCCGCGCCGACGGCGGCATCCGAGACTCCCGCCCCGCTGCCGACCTCGTCGCAGCCGCCGGCACCGGCTCCCGAGCCTGCGCCCGAGCCCTCGACCGTCCGCTGCGTCGGGAGCGACCTCTCGCTCGAGTACCGCGCCGACCCCGACGCGTCCGGCGCGGGCAGCAGCGCCTTCGACCTGATCTTCACGAACACGACCGACCGGACCTGCACGCTCGCCGGCATCCCCGGTGTCTACGCCGCCGGGGCCGACGGCAGCCGCCTCGGCGCGGTCGCCTCCGCCGACGGCCCGAACCCGGACGGCCTGCTCGCCCTCGCTCCGGCGGCGCAGGCCGATGTCCGGGTCGCCTGGCACTCCCCCCGCGCCTTCGGCTGCCCGACCGCGACGTCGACGTTCCTGGTGGCCGAGGTGATCGACGCGGCCGATGCCGCCGTCCGCGCGCCCGCCGCGATCGAGGTCTGCACCGACGGCACCGTGTACCTGGACGCCTCCACCTACACGCTGCTCGGCTAGGTCCTGCGCCGGTCCCCCGAGGACCGCGCCCAGGTGATGGAATGGACGAGGACAAGGAGAACCCATGCTCATCCCCCCGAACGACACCGGCGCCCGCGCCCGGTCCACCCGCCTGCCCTCCGCGCCGGCCACCCGCTCCGGCGGTCACTCGCCGCTGTCCGAGACGGTCGCCGTCTGATGGCCGAGGAGCGCGCGATCCTCGCCGGCGGCTGCTTCTGGGGCCTGCAGGAGCTGATCCGGGACCTGCCGGGCGTCTTCGAGACCCGCGCCGGCTACTCCGGCGGGACCACCCCGAACGCGACCTACCGCCACCACGGCGACCACGCCGAGGCGGTGGAGATCGAGTTCGACCCCGAGCAGACCTCCTACCGCGACCTGCTCGAGTTCTTCTTCCAGGCGCATGATCCGACCACCCGGAACCGGCAGGGCAACGACATCGGCACGGGCTACCGCTCCGTGATCGTCGCCCTCTCGCCCGAGCAGGAGCGCGTCGCCCGCGAGACGATCGCCGAGATCGACGCCTCCGGCCGCTGGCCGGGCCCGGTCGTCACCGAGGTCCAGCCGGCCGGCGAGTTCTGGGACGCGGAGGAGGAGCACCAGGACTACCTCCGGAAGCACCCCGGCGGCTACACCTGCCACTGGGTGCGCCCGGGCTGGACGCTCGACGCCTGAGCGTCGGGCCGCTTGCGGCATCACCCGGGCAGCGGATCGGGGCCGACGCCACGGTCGCGACCCGGGCGCCGGCGGCGGCGCTCACGTCCCGCGGAGGGCCGCGATCGGCTCGATGCGGGAGGCGCGCCGCGCCGGCACGCTGCCCGCGAGCAGTCCGATCAGCGCGCCGAGGAGCGCGCCGCCGAACGCCACCCCGGGGTCGAGCACCGGGGTCCACTGCTGCGCGAGCGAGACCGCGAGCACCGCGAGGACGCCGGTCGCCGCACCGAGCAGACCGCCGAGGAGGCCGATCACGGCCGACTCGACGACGAACTGCTGCGCGATCCTGCGTCGTGCGGCGCCGAGGGCACGGCGCAGGCCGATCTCGCCGACGCGCTCCATCACCGACAGCGTGGTGACGTTGGCGATGCCGACGCCGCCCGCGAGCAGCACCACCACCGAGAGGATCAGGAACACGAGGTCGACGTCGGCGCGGACGTCGCCGGCCAGCTCGGACGGACCGCCGGGCGCCGAGACGGAGACGGAGTCGGGTGCGTCCGGGGCGAGGGTCAGGGGTGCCTGCGCCGCGACCTGCGGGCCGGCGCCGATGTCGATGCGCGCCTGGAGGTCTCCCGGAGTCGCGAGCGCGAAGTCGGCCCGCGCGGTGCCGGTGGGGAGGACGACCGCGTCGAGCAGCTCGGCGCGGGCCTGGACGTCGGCGAAGATCCCGAGGACCGAGTAGGCGACCCCGTCGATCAGGATCGACGGCCGGGAGTCGACGCGCTCGACACCGAGCCGCTCCGCCGCGCGGCTGCCGAGGACGACGACGCGGTCGGCGCGCGCGTCGTGCCCGGAGTCGAACATCCGCCCGGCGGTCACCTCGCCCTCGAGGGTGCCGAGGAGATCGGCGGAGGCCGCGAACACCCGCGGCGGGGCGGCGGCGGGCGCCGAGGGGTCGTTGACGGGGACGGCGGTGACGGTCGCGCCCTCGCGGAGGGACACCTCGCCGACGAGGGCCGCCTGCTCGACGCCGGCGAGCCGGAGCACCCGGTCGACGGCGTCCCAGGGCAGGCGCCCGGTGGCGACGCTGTCCCCGGTGGAGTCCTTCGCCTCGGCCGGCTGCACGACGACCTGGGTGGCGGCGAACGCGTCGAACCGGCGGGCGAGCTGATCGGCGGTCGTCTGCGCGAAGCCGATCGTGGCGACGAGGGCGCCGATGCCGAGCACCGTGCCGAGCAGGGTCATCACCAGCCGGGCCGGCCGCGTGCCGATGTCGGAGGTGGCCTCGGCGAGCAGGTCGGCGGCGGTGAAGCGGTCCGCTCGGCGGACGGGCCGCAGCAGCGGGGACGCGGCGGCCGAGCGCGGTCGCCGGCGGCCGAGCCGCCGGCGCACGGTCGCGAGCATCGGGCTCATGCGGTCACCTCCTGCATCCGTCCGTCGGCGATGCGGAGGCACCGGCGCGCCCGCCGGGCGACGGCGAGATCGTGGGTGATGACGACCAGGGTGAGTCCGGTGTCCGTCAGCTCCTCGAAGAGCCGCATCACGTCCGCGGTCGTCGAGCCGTCCAGATTGCCGGTGGGCTCGTCGGCGAGGAGGAGGCTCGGGCGGGCGACCACGGCGCGTGCCACGGCGACGCGCTGGCGCTCGCCTCCCGAGAGCGTCGTCGGCAGGAAGCCGAGCCGGTGCCCGAGGCCGACCCGGAGCAGGGCGTCGCGGGCGCGCGCCTCGCGGTCGGCCCGCGGCGTCCCGCTGTAGAGCATCGGCAGCATCACGTTCTCGAGCACCGTGCGCCGCGGCAGCAGGTGGAAGGACTGGAACACGAAGCCGATGCGCTGCGCCCGGACGGCCGCGCGGGTGTCCTCGTCGAGCGCCCCGGTGAGCGCGCCGTCGAGCCGGTACTCGCCGACGCTCGGCCGGTCGAGCAGCCCGAGGATGTTCAGCATCGTCGACTTGCCCGAGCCGCTGGGGCCGACGATCGAGACGTAGTCGCCCTCGTCGATCCGGAGGCTGACGCCCTTCAGCGCCTGCACCTCGGGCGGACCGGGGAACGAGCGGGTGACGTCCCGCAGCTCGACCAGCGGAGCGGTCACCGGCCGACCACGACCAGGTCGCCCTCGTCGAGCGTCCCGTCCACCGGCGACACCTCGACCGCGCCCTTCGCGGCGAGACCGGTGGTCACGACGACGAGCCGGGTGGCGGCGCTCGGATCGCGCGGATCGCCGTCGACGACCTCGACCCGGCTCTCGCCGCCGGAGCCGGCGGACAGCGCGGCGACCGGGACCGAGAGCACGGCGCCCTCCGTCGCTCCGACCGCGACCCTGACCTTGACGTTGGTGTCGCGCAGCTGCTCGATCTGCTCGGGCGAGAGCGGATCGGGGGTGAGCGTCACCGTCCAGCGCCCCTTGCCGTCCTTCGCGGGATCGACACCCGACACGGTGGCGCCGTGCGACGACCGATCCGGGAGCTCGAACGAGGCCTTCTGCCCGACCGAGAGCAGCCGCGCGTCGGCCTCGGCGGCGGAGCCGGAGAGCTCGACCTGCGCGCCGGAGACCGTCATCGCCGCCCCGGACAGGACGCCGCCGCGCTTGGCGGTGACGGCGTCCACCCGCCGCGGGAGCGACGTGAGGAACAGCACCTCGCCTGCGGGGAGCGCCGGCAGGACGGACTGGCGGGCCCGGGTGAGATCCTCCTGCGCCTGCGTCACCTGGGACTGCGCCGACTCGACGGCGCCGCGCTGGGCGCCGGTGTCGGTGCTCGCACCCAGCTGGGCCCGCCGGAGCTCGGCGAGGCCGAGCGCGTCGTCGAGGTCCGCGATGCGGAGGCCGTCCGGCGGCTCGGCCGCGCGGGCGGCCTCCAGCTCACGTCGCGCACTCGCGACCGCGTTGTCCGCCTCGCGCACCTCGACCGGCGAGGAGCCCGCCCGAGCGGCGTCGAGCTCCTTCTGCGCGGCGACGAGCCCCTGCTCGGCCGCGCGCAGCGTCTCCTGGGCGGCGCGGACGACGTCCTCGCCGCCCTCCTGCGTCGCGGGCGCCGCGTAGCCGGCCTGCGCGTAGAGCTCGGTGACCGCGTTCGCGGCCGTCTCGTCGAAGACGTCGTCGGCGGGGTCGCCGGCATCGATCCCGAGGCCGCGCAGCGCCGTCTTGAACTGCACCACGTCCGGCCCGGACACCCCGAACCGCAGGGTCCGGTAGGCCGGCAGATCGCCGGGGAGGACGATGACGGGGCGGCCGGCGATCTCCAGCGCGATCGACAGCGGCGACAGCTCGGTGCCGGCCGCCGGGACCTGACCGGTCACCACCGCCGCGCCCTGGATCCCGGTCGTGTCGATGGTCACCTCGACGGCGTCCGCGTAGCGCACCTCGCCGCGGAGGGTCACGTCGTTGCTCAGCTCGCCGAAGTCGACCGGCGCGGTGATCAGGCCGGGGGCGGGCGGCTCCGCGTTGGCGGCCGCCTCGGCGGGCGACACCACGAACCTCCCGACGAGCAGGCCCGCGACGAGGCTCAGCAGCGCGGCGGCGGCCACGATCCAGAGGACGCGGTTGCGCGAGACGACGGCGGCGAGTGCGGCGAAGCGGCTGCGACGTCGCGGAGCGTCGGACCCGCCGTCGGGACCGTCGGCGGGCTCGATGACCGCGAGGAGGTCGAGCGGATCGGTCGGTGTCGGATCGGAGGTCGGCCGACCGGTCGGCTCCGAGTCGGACGGCGTCGGATCGCCGGAGCCCGAGCGGCGGGGAACGCGCATCTACTCGCCCTGCTCGGCGTCGGCCTTCAGCGCGTCGAGCTCGGCGCGGTGGTCGTCGATGAACTGCTGCTCCAGCGCGTCCTGGACCTTCTTGTGCACCGCTGAGTAGTCGGTCTTCTCCCGGCAGTCCAGATCGGCGAGGGCGAGCTCGATCTCCTCGTCCTTCACCGCGACGAGCTTCGGGTCGGTGGGCTCGACCACCTGGTCGCCGGCCGCGTCGTAGACCGCCGTCAACTTGTCGCTGATCGAGTTCACGGCGTCGTAGGGGGCGGTGAAGCCGGGGTAGCCCGCGTCGCTCAGGCAGGAGGACCACGCTGCATCCAGATCCGCCAGCTCGGGGACCGACTGCAGATCGGTGTAGAACTCGTTCAGCGCGTCCATCACCGGCTTGTGCTTCTCCGCCGACGCCGGATCCTCCCCCTCGAGCTCGTGCTGGGCGGCGCCGAAGCAGCCCGCCGTCGTCCAGTCGTACTCGTACGACCCGTCCTCGGAGGCAGCGGCGTCCTCCGGCTCCGCCGGGCCGTGGAGCGCCCCGGAGTAGGCCGCCTTCTCGGACTCCGAGAGGCTGTCGTAGTACTCGGAGTTGGCGTCGACGTACTCGTCCTCCGGCTCGGCCGAGTCGTAGCGACCGGGAGAGTCGACGACGCCGTAGCCGTACTGCGCGACCCATTCGCGATCGTCCGGCTTGTAGGCGTCGGCGTCGGATGACGAGAACGACGCCGACTGCACGCTCGGGGTGTAGTCGAAGCCCGACTCCTGCATGCAGGTCGCGACGAGCTCCTCGCGCTTGCGGTCCTGCTCCCTGTACTTCTCCTCCTGCTCCTCGGGCGAGAGGTCCCCGCCGTAGAGCGCACCGAGGTAGTCGATCAGCGGAGAGGTCGGCTCGACGGTCTTCGCGTCCTCGGCGGGGGCGGAGCAGCCGGAGAGCGCCAGCACGCCGGACAGCGCCAGAGCGGACAGTGCCAGTGCGGAGCGTGCGATGGTCAGGTGGGCGCGGCGTCGATGCTTCACGGAGGTCCCTCTCGTTCAGGGGCGCGCGGCGCGGGCGGGGGTCCCGCGCTCGCGCGCCGCCGACGACGATACCGACGGATCCTCATCACCGTGTGGTCGGGGCGGGCTCTGGCGTCGCACGTCGGTCGACGCGCCGCGGGACGCCCACGTCGAGCGGTTCCTGCGGCGCGGGACGTCGATCCGCGGACGCGGCTACGGCGTCAGCAGCACCCGCGCGGCTCCGCCCGGTTCGAGCACGAACGACTCGCCGTCCGCTCCCCCGGCCGCCTCCCAGCGCTCGATCCCCGTCGGATCGACCGTCACCGCGGTGCCGCCCGGGTTGCCGAGCAACACCACCCGGCCGTCCGCGGCGACAGCTCCGAGCGCGACGAGTCCCGCTGCATGAGCGTCCAGACGCGGCGACGCGGTGAGGGCCGCCGCCCACTGCAGCACCGCGCCGACGGCCGTGACGCCGGCCGCCGTGACGACACCGCGCGGTCCCCACTGCTCGAAGTAGGCGAGCGAGGCGACGCCCGGGACCGCGAGCGCGTCGAGGCTGCCGACGACCCAGGCCGCGAGCTCGGGCGCGTGCTGGCGCTCGTCGGTCGCTCCCGGGACCATCTCCGGGCCGTAGCCGGACCCGTCGATGTCGGCGGTGCCGGGGTCGAACGCCGAGGTCGACACGGCGTTCATCCGCGCGCCGAGGGTGATCGGCCCGACGTGCAGAGGACGGCCGTCCGCGATCGCCGCCGCGTCGCGGACCACCGTGCGCTGCACGGCGAGGGACTCGACGAGCTGGTGCCCCGAGCGGTCGTGCATGAAGGGGGTGATGCTGAAGGCGAGCGACGCCTCCCCGTTCGCGAGGGCTTCCGCGCCCCGGTTGAGCTCGGTGAAGTGCGAGCGGACGCCGCCGACGACCTCGGCGCCGCGCTCGGCCGCCGCCCGTCGCGCCGCCTCGAGCAGCTCGGGTGTGCTGCGGTGACCCTGGGCGGCGAAGACGCCGAGGCGGGCGAGCGGCGCGTCGCCGAGCTCGTCGAGGACCGCGCGGACGTCCTCCGGCCCGGACGCGACGAGGCGCAGATCGACAGGGCGTCCGCCGGCGTCCTCGAACGCGCGCCGCAACGCGCGACGCCAGCCCGCCCAGCGCACGTCGCACTCGACCAGCAGATCGAGCGCCGGTCGCACGTCCGGCCGGAGGTCCGTCGGCGCGCTCGCGGCGGAGGTGCGGATCTCGGGGAGCGGGTGCCCGGTGCTCCCGGTCCGCAGGACGGAGGGGGACGCGGGCGATTCCCGCGTGACGGTCGGCGGCGCGCCGCCGCAGTCGATCCGCAGGCTCTGCCGGACGATCTCCCCCGCGGCGACCGGCACCGGGAACGGCAGGCTCAGCGGCGTCGAGTAGGTCTTGAACGACGCGTCGGTCCAGTTGCGCTGATCCTCCGTCTCGAACACGTCGCCCTCCAGAGTCAGCTCGACCGGGACGCCCTCGGCGGTCCAGGCGAGACCGGCGAGGTCCTGCGCGGGCTGATGGGGCGCGATCCGCTCGGGGAAGGCCAAGCGGTCGGCGGTGCCGCCCGGGTGGCGCGCCTCGACGGCCGCTCCGGCGCTCTCCGTGCCGTGCAGCACGATCAGCCCCAGGCGGTTGCGGAGGAAGGGCGTGCTCGCGCGTGCCTCGAGTGCGATCGTGAGCGAGTTTCCGGAGAAGTCGGCGCGCAGGGTCCAGGTGACGCGCGCCTCCTCCTGAGCGCTCTCGCCCTCGACCACGAGCGTGCCGCCCTCGATTTCGAGCGCTGCGCGGACGGTCGCGAAGGTCCCCCAGTCCTCGTCGCGGACGACGAACCGGACCCCGCGGAGGATCCGCGCCGTGCCGAACCGGAGGTCGTCGAGCCGGCCGTCCGAGATCCGCAGCGACCACGGGCCGCAGCGGACCGCCCGCTCGTCGCGCTCGGCGTCCTGGAGGAGCCCGGCCGGGACCGTCGGCGCGGCGGGCCGGATCTCGATCGCGGGCACGATCAGAGGGTGGTCATGCCGCCGTCGACGCGGAAGAGCGCGCCGGTGGCGTAGCTCGACTCGTCGCTGGCGAGGTAGACCATGATGCCCTCGACGTCCGCCGCGGAGCCGGGGCGACCGAGCGGAATGCGCGAGGTGATCGCGGCGCGGGCCTCGGCGTCGCCCGAGATCGCGGTCACCAGCGGGGTCTCCGTGTAGCCGGGGACGACCGTGTTCACGCGGATCCCCTCGCCCGCGTACGCGGCGGCGACGGTGCGGGCGAGGCCGTGCATGCCGGCCTTCGAGCTGCTGTAGGCGGTGAAGTCCTGGCCCTCGCCGTTGAGCCCGGTCGGGCTGCCGGTGAGGACGATCGAGCCGCCGCGGCCTCGCAGTGCACGGACGGCGTGCTTGACGGTGAGGAAGGTGCCGGTGAGGTTGATGTCGATCGTGCGGCGCCAGACGTCGAGGTCGAGGTCGGCGATCTTCGCGTCCTGGCCGAAGAGCTGCACGCCGGCGTTCGCGACGACCACGTCGACCGCGAAGCCGTCGGCCGCGAGGCGGGCGAAGGCCTGCTCGACGCTGCTCTCCTCGGAGACGTCGAGCCGGACGGCGACGGAGTCCGGGAAGGCGGCCGCTGCGTCCTCCGCGGCGGCGAGGTCGCGGTCGGTGAAGGCGACCCGGGCGCCCTCGCGCGCGAAGCGCTCCGCGACGGCCCGGCCGATGCCGGAGCCGGCTCCGGTGACGAGGGCGGTCTTGCCAGTGAGGCGTCCGGTCATGCGTGCTCTCCTTCGAGTCGATCTGCTCCGATCATAGGAGGCGAACCGGTTGACCGCCTAGGCCGTGGCTGCTCGATTCCAGCGGTCGGCGCGACCCCTTGACCCGGCCCGGTCCAGCCGCGACGCTCGCTCTACACGTCCCGCACCACCCCACCCCTCCCGGAGGTCACCATGAAGGTCGGCTCGCTCGTTCTCCGTCTCACCGTCGGCGGTCTGTTCATCGGACACGGACTGCAGAAGCTCCGCGGCTCGTTCGACGGCCCGGGCCTCGACGGCACCGAGCAGATGATGAAGAGCCTGGAGCTGCACCCGGCGCGCCGGAACGCGGTCGCCGCCGCCGTCACCGAGACCGCGGGCGGCGCCGCGCTCGCTCTGGGCCTGGCGACGCCGGTCGCCGCGGCCGGGCTGATCGCGACGATGGTCACGGCCGTCCGCAAGGTGCACTGGGCGAACGGCCTCTGGAACAGCGGCGGGGGCTGGGAGTACAACGGCCTGCTCGCGGCCGCCGCGACCGCGATCGTGGCCGACGGC
The DNA here is from genome assembly GCF_022815545.1 of Rathayibacter sp. VKM Ac-2928. NCBI lineage: Bacteria > Bacillati > Actinomycetota > Actinomycetes > Micrococcales > Microbacteriaceae > Rathayibacter > Rathayibacter sp. VKM Ac-2928. The sequence continues at coordinate 32,241 of NZ_JALGRU010000004.1, read as the reverse complement.
CCCGGCGCGCTCTCCTTCGACGGCCTCGTCGGGAAGCGGAAGTGGGGCGCCGGCTGGGCGCTCTTCGCCCTGGTCGCCGGCGCCGCCGCCTCCACCGCCGTGATCGAGGCCGGACGCCGCGCCAAGGCCGCCGACGTCGAGGGCACCGGCAGCGAGACCCTCACCGCGCCCGACTCCCCCACTGCGTCGGGCGACACCGCGTCCTGAGCGGACCCATGCTGATCGAGGCTTCCGCATGAGCTCGGCCATGCTGATCGAGTAGCCCGCGGAGCGGGCGTATCGAGATCCACCGCCCTCCGAAGGGTGGTCTGCAGACCCGCCCCTCTGGAGGCGCCGGGTCTCGATTCGCCCTGCGGACTACTCGACCAGCATGTGCGCGCCGACCCGCAGCATGGCCCCGGGTCTCGATACGCCACTGCAGGGCCGCTCGACCACCATGAGCGGGCCGATACGCGGCGTGAACGGCGTCCGATCGGCGGGGCTCGGCCAGGGATCCCCTGCTGGTCGAGCAGCCGTCCGCAGGACGGCGTAACGAGACCCGCTAGCGTCGGCACATGACCGCCTCCACTCCCCCCGCCGTCCGCCAGCTGCGCCTCGTCGTCCAGGTGGACGACCTCGACGCGGCGCTCCGCTTCTACCGCGACACCCTCGGTCTGACCGAGCGCGCCGCCTTCGAGGGCGACGGCGACGCGCGCGTCGCGATCCTCGAGGCCGGCATCGCCACCCTCGAGCTGGCGAACCCCGCGCAGGTCCGGATGATCGACGGCCTCGAGACGGACGGCGACACGAGCGACCTCCTCCGCGTCGCCTTCGAGGTCGACGACGCCGCCGCCGCGACCGCGGCCCTCGCCGCCGCGGGCGCCGCGCTCGTCGCCTCCCCGCGGGAGACGCCGTGGCGCTCGCTGAACTCCCGCCTGCGCTCCCCCGACGGCCTGCAGCTGACGCTGTTCGAGGAGCTCGAAGCGGCGTCCGAGGACGGCGCGGACGACGAGCTCCTCGTCTGGCAGCGCGCCGTCGACCGGCTCGACGGCCTCGAGGATCCGGACGGTGTCGTCGAGCGGATGCGAGTGCTCGCCGCGCGCTACCCGGGCAGCGACGGAGTCGCGCACTTCGAGCTCGGCGGTGCCCTGGACAGCGCAGGCCACGAGGCGGAGGCGGCCGCGGAGTACGAGCGCGCCGTCGCCGCAGGCCTCGACGACGAGCGGCTCGCCCGGCTGAGCATCCAGTACGCATCGACCCTCCGGAACCTCGGCCGGACCGACGAGGCGATCGTCCTCCTCTCCTCCGCCCAGCAGCACCCGTCGATCGGTGCGGCGCGCGAGGTCTTCCTCGCGCTCGCTCTGCACAGCGCCGGTCGCACCGACGAGGCGCTGCGCACCGCCCTCGAGGCGCTCGCCCCGACGTTGCCGCGCTATCGCCGATCGGTCGCCGCGTACGCCGCCGACCTCACCGACTCGGCGCCGCAGACCTGAGACGGCCGGTCGCCGGACGGCGCGCCCACCGCCGCGGGTCCTCGGCCCTGCCTACTCCGCGAGCAGCGCGTCGATCTGACCCATCGCCTGGTTCATCCCCTCCTCCATGCCCATCTGCACCATCTGCTCGAGCTGCTCGAGGGTCTCGAAGGAGGAGCGGACGGTCATCCGGGTGCGTCCGTCCACCTCGGCGAGGGTGACCACCGCATGGGTGACCCCCATCGAGTCGTCCGGGTGCCCCTCCTCGTCGGCGAAGCCGTCGTCGAACTCGAGCCGCGTCGGCTCCTCGACCTTCGTCACCACCCAGTAGCCGCGGGCCTTCTCCCCGTCCGGCCCCGTCATGAAGTACCGGCTCCGCGAGCCCTCCACCGCCTCGTGCGTCTCGAAGGTCGCCGGCCAGGTCGGCGGTCCCCACCAGCGCTCGAGCCGCCGCGGATCCACCCAGATCCGCCACACCCGCTCGACGGGCGCCTCGAACTCGGCGGTGATGGTCATGGTCAGGTTCTCGATGTCCTTGACGGACTCCACGACGGTCATCCTGCACGTCCCTTCCTTCGTTCCTCCGGTGGTCGCACCTCGTCCTCGGCGAGGACGTCGGCGATGCGGTCGACGCGATCGCGCCAGAGCAGCTCGTAGGCCTCGAGCAGTCGCGCCGCCCTCCTGAGCGAGGCGACCTCTCCGCTCACGAGCTGCTCCCTCCCGCTGCGGCGCTTGCGGACAAGCTCCGCCCGCTCCAGCACCGCGACGTGCTTCTGCACCGCGGCGAAGGACATCTCGTAGCGTGCCGCGAGCACTGTCACGGACTGCTCCGCTTCCAGCACCCGTGCGACGATGTCGCGCCGCGTTCTGTCGGCCAGCGCCTGGAACAGCCGGTCGACGTCGCTCTCGTCCTCAATTTGTACAACCATTTGGTTGCACGTTACTCTCGCTCGTCCGAGGAGGCAAGAGCCGCCCTCGGCACCTCGTCACCCCGTGCTCTCCGCGCCGGTCACACGTGCGCCGCCGCCCGGTCCAGGGAACGCGTCGCGGAGTCGAGCACCCAGTCGGGCACGGCGCGGATCTCGAGCACCGACCGGTGGAGCCTCGCCAGCGAGTAGTGCGGGTCGATCCGGAGCGCCTCCTCGAGATGCCGGGTGGCGATCGAGGAGACGCCGAGCGCCCACCAGCACCAGGCGAGGACGGTCAGTACCGGCGGCCGCGCCTCGGCGGGCGCGAGCGCTGCCGCCCGAGCGAGCCGACCTGTCGCTCGCTCGGTCCGCTCGAGGTCCGGGCCGGGGCCCGTCCCCATCATCAGCGACGCGGAGAGCAGGTCGTGCGCGTCCTCGAGTCCCGCGTCGGCGTCGCCCTCGACGAGCTCGTCCATCGGGCGGCCGGTGCGCGCCTGCTCCCCCTCGAGCCGCTTCTGACGCCGCCGCTCCTCGATCGCCGTCTCGCAGCCGAGCGCGATCTGCAGGGTCGCCTGATCGCGCAGCGCCGGGGACTGCAGCACCCGGATGAGCGTGGCCTCCTGCCTCGGTGCCGGCGGGCCGTGCAGCCAGCGCTCGACCAGGCCGATCACGTCGTGCGCCCCCGAGGCAGGATGACGCACGATCGCCTCGACCGTCGCACGATCGGAGTCCGAGACCGTCGGCAGTGCGGCGAGCGCCGTCACGTCGAGCGGCTCGGGAGCCGCCGCGCGCGCGAGGACGCCGGTCGGGCTCTCCTCGATCTCGGCGAGCGGGCGCGGCTCGCGCGTCTCCTCGATCGAGGTGTAGCGCCCCCAGCCGTCGGCGGCGACGCAGGCCACGCCGACGATCCCGAGGTCGGTCCGTTCGAGCCGCCGGAGGACGGTGCGGCCGAGGTCGAGCAGCGGGATACCGCGCGCGGTCTCGTACCTCTGCCGCGTGTAGACGATGGCCAGCACCGCGGTCGCCCGGGAGATCGACGCCGTGAAGCGCTCGCACCGGCCCGCCAGCTGGTCGATCTCCGCTCGGCGCAGTCGGTGAGGGATCGGGAAGCGGAAACCGCCTCCCGCCCGGTTCCCGAGGAACGGGACGACGACGAGGGCGTCCTCCGGATGGAGGCCGATCATCGAGGGGACGGCGGCGAGCAGGTCGGGCAGCCCGCTCACGCGGAGGAGCTCCGGCTCCCGGGAGGGGCTGTGGCGGGCGGTGGCGAGGCGATCGGTAGGAGTCATGCGGCTACGGTCGTCGTCTCCCCGCCCGCCGTGGGAGCCGATCGGCCGATCCGTGGAGAGCCGCCGCACCTCATCCCCTGTGGAGGGACACCTCACCTCGACGCAGCGGCGTGCATCCGCTCGAGAGCCGCGCGCACCGCCGAGAGCGTGCCCGGATCTCCGTCCACCCGATGCTCCACCCCCACCGGGATCCAGACCAGTGCCGCGAGCAGACCGGCCACCGTCTCCGCCTCCACCGGCCAGCGCGTCCACCGAGCGCCGAGCGCGACGGATCCCGCCGACCACCGCCCGAAGACCCGCACCACCTCGTCGATCGGCATCGCCAGATCGACGACCAGCTCGTACCGCGCCGTCCGCCCGGACGACGCCACGAACGCCGCGGCGTCGTCCTCGGGGAGCCGCCGCGGCTCGAAGTGCACGCGGGTCTCGAGGAGCCGGCTCACCCGGTCGAGCCGGAACGTCCGCCAGTCCTCGCGCTGCCGGTCCCAGCCGACCAGCACCCAGGAGCGATGCGTGGACACCACCGCGTGCGGCTCGACGACGCGGTCGCTCTCGGCCCCGTCCGCCGCGACGTAGTGGAAGCGGAGCCGTTCGTGGTCGCGGCAGGCCAGTGCCATCCGGCCGAGGATCTCCGGCGGGATCGACGCGGCGCGCGGCCTGGCGGACCGGAGCACCCCGCCGACCGCGCTGACGCGCTCCCGCACAGCACTCGGCAGCACCTGCTCGAACTTCGCGAGGGCGCTCAGCGTCGTCCGCTCGCCGTCGGCGAGCCCCTCGTCGGCCGCGAGCCGGAGCCCGACCGCCACGGCCACGGCCTCGTCGTCGCTGAGGAGCAGCGGGGGGACGCGGCTGCCCGGCTCGAGCCGGTAGCCGCCGAGTGCGCCGCGGGTCGCCGCCACGGCATAGCCCAGCTCGCGCAGCTGCTCGATGTCACGGCGCAGAGTCCGCTCCGTCACGCCGAGGCGCGCCGCGAGAACCGGCCCCGACCACTGCCGATGGGTCTGCAGCAGGGCGAGCAGAGCGAGTGCGCGGGAGGTGGTCGCGGCCATGCCGACATCCTGCTCCTCCATCAGGACGTGAACCGACCTGATGCCGCTCTAGCGTCGACCCCGAGAGCTCAGCCGGGCGCTCGAAGGACACGGAGCAGGAGAGACACCATGGACATGAAGCTCGAGCTCGTCGCCGTTCCGGTGACCGACGTCGATCGCGCCAAGCGGTTCTACGTCGAGCGGATCGGCTTCGTCGCCGATCACGACCACACCGTGCACGAGGGGCTGCGCTTCGTGCAGCTGACGCCTCCCGAGTCTGCCTGTTCCATCGTTCTCGGCATCGGCATCACCGAGATGGTGCCCGGCTCGCAGAAGGGCCTGCAGATGGTCGTCGCGGACGCGGCGAAGGCCCGGGAGGAGCTGCTGGCTCGTGGCGCGGAGGTGTCCGAGGTCGACTCGCAGCCCTGGGGCGAGTTCGTGTACTTCGCCGATCCCGACGGCAACACCTGGGCACTGCAGCAGATCGTGATCCCGGATCTGTCGTAGCGGCGGCGCTCTCCTCGGCGGCCGGATCGGATTCTGAGACGATCCGCGCCCGCCCGACACTGTCAGAGTGAGAGGGAGAGGAGGTCCGCGAATGACGCCCACTCAGGAGAGCACGTCTGTCGGGGGAACGACGGCCGCGCAGAAGTCGGCGAGGCCGTCCGAGCCGCCGCGAGAGCCGCCGTCGGAGCTGCCGCCGGAGGAGACCGACGCGGAACTCGTCCGCCGCGCGGCGGCCGGCAGCGAGCTCGCCTTCCGCTCGCTCTATCGCGCCTACGTCCGCCCGGTCTACTGGCTCGCGCACGGGATCCTCCGCGACCCCCGGGACGCCGAGGACGTCGCGCAGGAGACCTTCGTCCTCGCCTGGAGTCGACTCGGCGGGCTCGAGCTGGTGAGCGATTCCCTCCTCCCCTGGCTCGCGACGATCTGCCGCTTCCAGGCGGCCAACCGCCTCCGCTCCCGCCTCCGCGACCGGGAGCGGACCGTCGAGGCCGACGACCAGACGCCCTCGCCGCACGACCTCGAGCAGCAGATCGTCACCGCCGCACTCGCCGAGGCGATCCTCCGCGAGACGGCCGGGCTCGCCGAGCTCGACCGCGCGATCTTCCGCCTCTGCGCCACCGAGGGGCGCGGGTACGAGGAGGCCGCCGTCACCCTGGGCGTCTCGCACGCCACCGTCCGCAACCGCCTGTCGCGTGTCCGTCGACGCCTCCGACTCGTGGTCGACGACTTCCGAGGAGCCGAGACGTCATGACCGAACCCACCGAAGTGCGCAGCGACGAGCTCCCGGCCCCCGAGCGCCGACCCTCCGATCCGCCGGCGCCCGAGCTCGACGATCTCGACGATCTCGACGACGACCGCGTGTCGGCACTCGAGGCGCGCGTCTTCCGCGCCGTCGCAGCCGCCCGCCGCGAGCGGGGAACCCGTCGCCGACGCGTCGCCGCGATCGGGAGTGTCGCCGCGGGCCTCCTCGTGATCGCCGTCGTCGTCGGCCCCCTGGTTGGAGGCGGTGCCGGAGTGGGGTCCGCTTCGAGCGCGGCAGGGTCCTCGAGCGAGGCAGGCGGTCTCGACTTCGGGCAGTCGGGAGCGGAGTCCGCACCGCAGTTCGTCGACGGCTCGGCACCGGGCGCGGCGGAAGCGCCCGGCGACGCGTCCGCGGAGGGGACCGGCCGGGAGGTCGTGTCCACGGCGAACGCGACGCTCGAGGCAGACTCCGTCGCCGATGCGATCGCGGCGCTCAGCGCGACCGCCGCCGAGCTCGGCGGCTACGTCGAGAGCTCCAGCATCAGCTCCAGCACCCTCGAATCGGCGGCCGGAACCGATCCCGCGCTCGACCCGTCGCAGTACGCGCCCCTGCCGGAGGGCGCGGGGAGCGTCTCGATCCGGGTCCCCGCCGACCGGCTCGCCGACGCTCGAGAGTCGCTGGCGGCCCTCGGCACGGTGACCGGCTCGTCGATCGACCGGCGCGACGTGACCACCCAGGCGATCGACCTCCGCGCGCGGGTCGACGCCGCCCAGGCCTCCGTCGACCGGCTGACCGAGCTGATCGCCCAGGCCGGCAGCCTCGCGGACCTCCTCGCCGCGGAGTCCGCCCTCGCCGATCGCCAGGCCTCGCTCGAGTCCTCCCAGGAGCAGCTCGCCGCCCTCGAGGGCCAGGTGTCGCTGGCGACCCTCGCGGTCACCGTCCTTCCGGGGTCGTCGCCCGTCACCGCCGAGCCCACCGGCTTCCTCGACGGCCTCCTCGCGGGCTGGAACGGTCTGGTCGTCGCCGCGAACGGCGCCCTCATCGGCCTCGGCTTCCTCCTGCCCTGGCTCGCCGTCGTCGCCGTGGTCGCGCTCCTGGTGGTGGCCGTCCGCCGTCGTCGCGGGCCGCCCACCGGCGCGCCGACGTCGGGTCGGCCGGGCCCCGATCGGAGCAAGGGCGCCGACGGAAGCACGGTCGAGAGTGCGGGCAGTGGCAGGAGCCGGGCCGCCGGAGAGTGACCGCGCCGCGAGCAGCGGCGACGTCAGCCGCGCAGCACCTTCGTCATCGCCTTGCCCTTCGCCAGCTCGTCGACCAGCTTGTCCAGCCAGCGGATCCGCTGCATCAGCGGATCCTCGACGCTCTCGACGCGCACGCCGCAGACGACCCCTGTGATCAGAACCGCGCTCGGATTCATGGGCGCCGCGGCGAAGAAGTCCTCGAAGGTCGTCCCAGCCTCGACGTGGCGGTGCAGCTCCTCGTCCGAGAAGCCGGTCAGCCACACGATCACCTCGTCGACCTCGGCCCTCGTCCGCCCCTTCCGCTCGGCCTTCGCCACGTAGTGCGGGTACACGGAGGCGACGCTCGTCGTGAAGATCCGGTGCATGCGTCGAAGGGTAGCCCTCGCGGCGGCCGTCCCTCCAGGTCCGCGGCCTCAGCGATCGGCACGCCGCGCCGCCGATGTCCGCCGCGCCGCTATCCTCCCGGAGTGCCGTCGCGTCGCGAATCGCTGCACACCGCGTCACCTCACCAGAGAGAACCACCGTGAGCCTCCTCCGCACCAAGTCCGTCGAGCAGTCCATCGCCGACACCGACGAGCCCGAGACCCGCCTCAAGAAGTCGCTGAGCGCCCTCGACCTCACCGTCTTCGGCGTCGGCGTCGTGATCGGCGCCGGCATCTTCACGCTCACCGGCCGCGCCGCGCACGACATCGCCGGCCCCGCGATCGTGCTGAGCTTCGTCGTCGCCGCCTTCGCCTGCGCGCTCGCGGCCATGTGCTACGCGGAGTTCGCCTCCACGGTGCCGGTCTCCGGCTCCGCCTACACGTTCTCCTACGCCTCGCTCGGCGAGCTCTTCGCCTGGATCATCGGCTGGGACCTCATCCTCGAGCTGTTCCTCGGCGCGAGCGTGGTCGCCCAGGGCTGGAGCGCCTATCTCGGCTCCTTCCTCGGGCAGCTCGGCATCGTCCTGCCGGAGGCGATCTCCTACGGCGGCGTCGTCGACGTCCCCGCGATCCTGCTCGTGCTCGTGCTGGGCGCCCTGATGACCTTCGGCATCAAGGAGTCGCTGCGCGTCAATCTGGTGCTGGTCGCCGTGAAGCTCTTCATCGTGCTGTTCGTCATCATCGCCGGGCTGCAGTTCATCAACGTCGGCAACTACTCGCCGTTCATCCCGCCCGCGGAGGCGTCGCAGGCCGCGTCCGGCCTCGCCCAGCCGCTGCTGCAGTTCCTCTCCGGCATCGAGCCGGCGACCTTCGGAGTCGGCGGCATCATCGCCGGCGCCTCGCTGGTCTTCTTCGCCTACATCGGCTTCGACGTCGTCGCGACCACCGCCGAGGAGACCCGCAACCCGCAGCGCGACATGCCCATCGGCATCATCGCCTCGCTGATCATCTGCACGGTGCTCTACTGCGCCGTCGCCCTCGTCGTCACCGGCATGGTCCCCTACCGCGAGCTCGACCCGTCCGCCGCCCTGGCGAACGCCTTCGCGTACCACGGCCAGACCTGGATGGCGACCGTCATCTCCGCCGGCGCCGTCGCCGGGCTCACCACCGTCGTGCTGACCCTGCTCATCGGAGCCACCCGCATCATCTTCGCGATGTCGCGCGACGGCCTGCTCCCCCAGCGCCTCGCGAAGGTGCACCCGCGCCTGCGCACCCCGTGGGTCACCTCCGTCGTCGTCACGATCATCGTCGCCCTGCTGGCCGGCCTCACCCCGATCGGTGTCCTCGAGGAGATGGTCAACATCGGCACCCTCTCCGCCTTCGTCCTGGTCTCCGTCGGCGTCATCGTCCTCCGCCGCAAGCGCCCCGAGCTCAAGCGCGGCTTCCGCGTCCCGCTCAACCCCTGGCTCCCCGGCCTCTCCGCCCTGATCTGCACCTACCTGATGCTCAACCTCTCCATCGAGACCTGGCTGCGCTTCCTGATCTGGCTGGCCATCGGCTTCGCGATCTACTTCGCCTACTCCCGCTCCCACGCGAAGCTCGGGCGCTAGGCCTGGACTCCTCTTCGAAGGGGTTCCGCGCCGACCCGACGCGACGTGCCGCGCCCGACCGGCGTGGAAAGCGATCATCACGCGCCAAGGCGAGCAAACCTCTTTTCAGGCCGAGGCAGCGCTTCTACTCTTCCCGTGACGTAGCCGACCGCTACGTGTACCGGCTCGAAGAAGGAGAAGCCCATGTCCGCAGTACTCGACACGATCGACCTCGAAGCAGAGCTGCAAGTGCTCTGTGATCCCGAGAGCAGCCGTCTCGCGCGATTCACCGCCTCGTTCCATGAGTTCCGTGACTCCCTCGCTCCTGAGGAGCGCGACTACCTCGACTTCATTCGGCGTGCCGCCGATGTGGCCGTCGCGGAGCACGGTCGATCCCTGAGCGACGATGTCGACGCGTTCGAGGCCCGGATCGAGGCGATGCTCGGCGACGACTACATCGCGCCGGAGATGGGCGGAATCATCATCCGCACCACCGTGGTTCTGAAGTGCGCGACGTGGCTGCTCAAGTGCTGAAGGCCCTCACCGAGACCGCCGCCGCAAGTCACCCGTAGTCGAAGCGCAGTCAGAGAGAGGAAGACCCGTGGTCGAAGGATCGCCGTTCTCGTGGGCGGAGTACCTCGCCGGTATCGGTGCCGACGGCGCTCCTTCGACCCCGCTCGCCCAGCAGCGGAACGACCTGGTTCTCGCCCGTGTACCCGGCGGGCGCGAACTGGTTCTCAAGCGGGGACGGAAGAGAACGGAGGCAGGAGACGGCGCGCTCCTCTCCGAAGGTCTGACCTACCAGCTGCTGAAGGAGCTGGGAGTCGCCGACATCGCTCCCCGGTGCATCCTTCATGATCGGGAGCACGACGTGCTGGTCCTCGAACACCTGCCGGGGAAGACCGCCCGCGAGGGGTGGCAACAGGTCTCGGAGGAGCCCCAGGAGTGGGCTCGAGTGGGCTCGACCCTCGCTCATCTGCATCTCAGCTCGAGCATCTGGCCCGCCTGGGCCGGACGCCTTCTCGGCGAGTACCGCGATCTGATTCCGAGCGCCGAGCCCATCACTCCGCGGGAGCTCGTTCGAGCGACGCCCGGTCAGCTCCGGACGATGAGCCTCATCCAGGCGGACGAACAGGTCGGTGTGCGCCTGGAAGAATTGGCATCGACGCCGCCGAGCTGCCTGATCCACGGGGATCTCCGTCTGGACAACGTCCTACTCGACCCGCCAGGCAGGCCCAGGCTGATCGACTTCGAATTGGCCAGGATCGGCGATCCGCTCTTCGACCTCGGCACGCTGGTCGGCTCGATGATCGAGCGAGCTGCCTCAGCACGGCCGCAGGAGGACGACGAGCGTGCATCGCAGCTCATCGAGAGAGCCGCCTCCTCTTGCTCGGACCAGGTGCAAGCAGTCGTAGCCGGGTACGGAGCGACTGCCCGGCTCTCCGGGAGCCCGATACGAGACCCGGAGGAGCATCTCTCGCTCCTGGCCAGTCATGCGGGCGTACACCTCCTCCACCGATCGGGAGCGCTGGCCCAGCTGCTTCACGGCGAGACCCGTCAGGGCCGCCTCTACGCCCTTCTCGGCTGCATGATCCTCATGAACCCGTCGACGCTTCTGCGTCCGCTCGGTCTGGACGCGTCGTACCTCTGGCAGCGGAATCGGGAGCGGACCCGTGATTGACCATCTCGTGTCCGAGCTGCTGCAGAATCGCGCACATCTCCCGATCCATGAGGAGTCCCGCCTGACGGAGTCCATCTACCAGCTGGTGCACCTCAGGCGACGTCAACGGTTCGAGTCCCCCTCGGACACCGGTCCCACCTTCGCCTCGGAAGCGGTGTTTGGAATGGTCACGCGGCGCGAGCCCGGCTGGGTTCGCCTCCCCGCTCCGGAGCGCGAGGCACCGGTCTTCGTCCGCAACGGACTGCAACTCTCCATCGGACTCGAGCAGGTCCAGCGAGACGGCTCGCTGAGGCTTCCTGCCGTGCGGGACAGTTACACCCCTGGATTTGCAGCCCTCCTGAGCGAGAACGACCCGCCGAGGACGGGAACTCGTATCTATCTGGCGATCGCCGAGGAGCACGTGCACACCGTGGGCAGGATTCTGGCGTCTCGACTACCAGCGGTCTCCTCTGGCTATGTCGTCAAAGTCCTCGCGGAGCGGGGCGAGTACCCGCGGCCGGACTCGTTCACGATCTTCCTCGCGGACAGCGATCGAGATCCGGCTCTTCGGATGATCGCGGACTGTGAGTTCGACCGTTACACCGACAGATCGTGTCGACGGTCCCTCTTCGCCGAGGCCGGTCCGGGTGGGAGCGCCTGGATGGAAGGAGCTGCGGGTGTCAGCGCAGGCGAATCCCGTGCCGCCTGCGCGGCGACGGCACTGCACGCGCACCCCGACGTCGGCGAGGCCGCGCTGCGTGAGGCACTCCGCTCGGAGTTCTCCCGACGAGGCTTCGACCCGGATCATCCGCATCTCCTTCTTCGGGAGGGTCGCCATGGCTAGCGTCGACCGCCTGCTGCTCGGCGTGTCAGGTTCTCCGGCGGTCCTCTCGGTCCTGCCTGTGCTGGCGGCCGCGCGAGGCTCGCTCGTCGGCAGCTACAGCGTGGTGATGACTCCGTCGGCTTGCCTCCTGGTGTCACCGACGACGGTCGGATCGCTCCTCCACGCCGAGGTGTTCGTCGAAACGTTCGCCCTCACTCGCGGAGAGCCCGCGCACCGATGGCTCGCTTCGCACTGCGATGCCGCCCTCGTCGCACCGGCGACCGCCAACACCCTGAGCGCACTGGCCCATGGCTCCACCGGAACTCTGCTGACGCTCACACTCGCGAACGTGAACGCGCCCGTCGGTCTCGTGCCGGCACTCAACGAGGACATGCTGGCGAGACCGGCGATTCGGCGGTGCGTCACCCTCCTCGAGTCAGACGGTTTCGTCTTCGTGTCGGAGGAGCCGGTCGCCGCCACCGACCTCACGGGCCGCGCTCAATCCGGCGTCAGCAAGCACGGGCTTCGCAGACTGATCGTCCAACTGGGTCGACTCGCGAGCGTCCAGCGCGATCATGACTGACCGGGAAATCGATTCTCGCGGCGAGCAGGCGGAGCGGCTGCTGACGCCCGACCTGCTGCGTGGATTCGGCACCCTCCTCGTCGTCCTCACGAACGTTCCGCTGATCCTCACTCCGATCCGCTACCAGCTCGTCGCCGGACGGACCCCCTTCACCGGAGACCTCACGGATGATCTCGCCGTCGCGGTCTTCCTCGCCGTGCCGACGATGACGGGGATGGGGATGTTCGTGCTCGCTATGGGACCGGGCCTGGCGGATCTCCTGCAGAGACCCGGCGGCCATCGGCGCACGGCGCGACGGCTCGTCGTGCTCGGCATGCTGGGTCTCCTGCACGGCCTGCTCGTCTGGTGGGGCGACGTGCTCTTCTACTACCTGCTGGCCGGCTTGGTCGCGCTGCAGTTCCGGCACCGGCCACCGCGAGCACAGTTGGCGATCGGAATCTCCATCACGCTGCTTCCACTCATCCTGACTGTCGCCGACGCCTTCGCCCGCGGAGGCGTCGTTCGACCTGAGATTACCGATGCGCTGAGCAGCGCCGCCTCGATGTACGAGTCTCTGGGCGACCGAGCCCTCTCGGCCTACACCTCGCAGGACTTCGACGCCGTCAGCGGGCAACGCCTCGTCGATTGGGTGACGTACGCGGAGGATTTCGCGCTGATCGGCGGAGTTCAACTCGCCGGACTCTTCCTCGTGGGCATCGCCCTCGCCCGATTGCGCAGAGAAGACGGCCTTCACGGCCGCTTCGCGCGGGCCGCTCTCGGCCTGAGCAGCGCCATCGCCCTGGGGGCCTACGCCTTTCAGCTCTCCATCCAGCTCTTCCTCCCCACGGACACGGGGCTGCTGAGCGCTCTTGCAGCCTGCTGTCAGGTCGCCGCGCCTCCTGCTCTCGCCGTCGTGATCTACCTTCTCCTCTCGCGCAACGAAAGCCGGCTGGCGCGTATCCGTACCTTGACGTGGTTCGCGGTCGCGGGCCGATACTCGCTCTCGATCTACTTCTCGACGAGCGTCCTCTGCGCGGGGCTGGCGTACGGGCTGGCCCTTTACTCGCGTGTGCCTTTCGCCCTGTCGATGGTCATCGCTCTGGTGACCCACGGGACACTCGTCCTCGCCTGTCAGGTCCTCGCTAGGCGCGGTCTGAGCGGCCCGGTCGAGCGGATGTATCGCGTCCTCGCCGCGTCTGCGCCGTGGCCCCGCACGTCCAATAGAGAGCTGACCGCCGGCAGGAATCCGTCCACAGATCATGAAAGGTGAAGCGAATGGATCGCATCGCAGAGTTCCGGGCAGTGATGGCTGTCGCCGAGGGAGCAGCGCAGCAGGAGGGAGTGGCTGTGTCTGTGGTGCACGTGGCGTTCGCCGCGGCGACGACGACCGGGATCCAAAACAGCACCGCCCTCGCGGTGCAGGCCTTCGGCAACGCACGCGGCTGGGGAGCAGCGGCGGTACGGCGACCCGTCCGCGATCGGCTCCTCCCTCGTCGGCGGGTGCACTACGACGACGCTGTCCGCCGGGCCGTCGAAAAGGCCGCAGCGAGCGGATCGCCGGACATCCGGTCGATGCTCCGGTCGATTCTGGCGGAGGGAGGGCTCGACCCGCTGCGTGAGCCGGTCGAACGTTCCGGCGGCGACCTCGGGCAATGGCTGGCCGCTGATGACTGACGGCGGCACACATCGCACGATCCTCGAGGTCCAGGGGCTCGGCAAGACGATGGGCGCGGTGGACGTGCTCCGCGACGTCTCCTTCACGATCGACGCCGGCGAGGTGGTCGGACTCGTCGGACCCAACGGCGCCGGGAAGACCACCCTCATGCGCACCCTCGCCGGACTGTACGAGCCCTCGCGGGGCAGTGCGCTCGTCCTCGGTCACGCAATCGGCACGACGGGGGCTCGACGAGCCCTCAGCCTCATGCCGGAGGAGCCGGACCTGTACCCGGGTCTGAGCGTTGTGGAGCACGTCCGGCTGATCGAGCGGCTGAGCGGCTCACCCCGGAACGAGTCGCTCGGACCGTCGCTCCTGGAGCGCTACGGACTGAGCGACAAGCAGGACCTCCTCCCCCATCAGCTCTCGCAGGGGATGCGCCGCAAGCTCGCTCTCGTTCTTGCGCTGCTGAAGGGCGCCGGGCTCCTCCTGCTGGACGAGCCGTTCAACGGCCTCGATGCCGTCTCGGTGCGCGAGCTCCGGAACGAGGTCCGGCGGCTGGCCGAGGAAGGCTGCGGCGTGCTGCTCTCCATGCACGGGTTGACCGAGCTGGAGCGCATCGCCGATCGAGCGGTGATCCTGCACGCCGGGAGGATCGCGCACATTGCGCGTCTCGGGCGCGACGATCTCGAGGGGCAGCCGCCTCTGGAGGACGTCTATCTCCGTGTTGTGGGAGCTCTTCGCGATGACGACCACTGAACGAACGCGGCGTCTTCCCCTTGCAGGAGCGCTCGCTCTCTCCCGGGCCTACCTGCGCATCCGCATCCGCAGCACCACGGCCCTCGTGACGAATCCCCTCGCGATCGTCGTCCTCGTGATCGCTGCGTCGAGCGGCGTCTGGCTCCTGGTTCGGGGTGGGGCCGGCGGCTCTCCGACGGAGTCGCCCCCCACGCGGATCGCGGGATTCGTCCTCGGTCTCTCTCTGATCGTGGTGTCACTGACAGCGCAGCGGGGTTCGCCGCTGCGGTTGCAGCCCGCGGACGTGTCCTGGGTGCTGCAGAGCCCGAGTGGTCCGCGCATCGTCGTGGTGGTGCATGCGGTCGCGACCGCGGCGATCGCGTTCGCCAGTACCTCCGCGGCGTCGGCGACGGCGCTGCTTCTCCGTGGCGAGCCGGTCGCGTGGGGCGTGCTCTCGGGGTGCGCGATGACGGCCGTCCTCCTCCTGGTTCGGGCGACGTCCCTGACCAGCCACCTCCTCGGAAGAATCATCCGGCCTGATCGGCGCCGTTACGCGCTGACCTGCGTCCTCGCCGCAGGCGCGGTCTGGATCGCCCTCGGGGTGCAGTCGCTGCTCGTGGGCGAGGACTCCATCGGGTCGGCCGCGATGAGCGCCGCCGGGCTCTTCTTCGAGGTGATCCTCGCGCCCGAGGCGAGCGGACTCGCGCACGCCTCCGCCACCATCGGCGTCCTCCTGCTGTCGAGCATCGCCGTCGTTCTGCTCGTCCGGCGAGCCGGAATCTTCGTCGAACCCGCGGTCGAGGAGAGCATCCTCGCGAACCAGCTCACCCGAGTCCTCTCCGGCGAGTCGAACCGGACTCTTTCCGGCCGGGGCTACGCCGTCGGCCGTCCCTCATGGACGCGATGGCCCGACTCCGCGGTCGGCGCGGTCCTCGTGTGCCACCTGGCACAGACTCGGCGCCGGCGCTGGCAGGAGCCCCGCACTGCGCTCGCCCTCCTCGCCGTGGCGGTGCTCTCCAGCCTGCTGCGGGACAGCGTGCCGATGCCGCTGGGCGGACTTCTCCTCGTGCTGATCCTCGCGCTTCCGGGTCCGTCTCAGGCGACCGCGCAGGACCTCGACCACCAGCACCTTCCGCTCTCCGACGTCTCGATCGCCCGAGCCGGATTCGCCGGTGTCGGGCTTCACGCCCTCCTCTCGTCGGCCGTGTCGCTGCCCGCCGTCGTTCTCTGGGCCTCGGTGTACTTGCACGGGATCGGCTGGGGTCTGCTCGCAGTCCTTCCTCTCGCGCTCTGCTGCACGAGCGCTGCGCTCGCGGGGATCGGATCACGCGCCTTCTCGGATCTGCTTCTCGGTCGGGTGGTCGCGGCGGTCGCGCTCACCATGCTGCCGGTGGCCGGCGCCGCCTCCAGCCTTGCGCTCCACGGCCAGGAGAACGACGCACTCCGTGTCCTGGTGACTCTCTCCGCCGCACTGCTGATCTCCTGCCTGCTCTCCTCCGGTCTTGCCTGGGCCGTCCTCGAGTCCGCCAGACCTGCCCGATCGTCACGCGCACCCGGGGTCTAGGGTGCAGTCATGCCCCGTGCCATGGCCGACCTCGACTTCCGCCGGCAGCAGTGGGAGCAGCGCTACGCGCCCCACGTCGCCCCGATCAACCGCTGGATCGACGAGCTGCGGAATCCGTACGACCGCGGCTGGCTCCCCTACGTCGCTACCCTGCACGGCGGCACCGAGGCGCGGGTGCTGAGCATCCTCCGCGACCCGGGCCCCGGCACTCGGGACGGCGCGGGCAGCGGGTTCCTCTGCACGGAGAACGACGACGGCTCCGCCGAGCTGATGTCGCGCCTCCTCATGGACGTCGGACTGTCGCCGTTCGATCTCCTGCCCTGGAACGCCTACCCCTGGTACATCGGCAAGGCGCCGACCGCGGAGCAGCTCGACGCGGGGATCCCGACCGTCCTGCACCTGCTCGACCTCGCACCGAGCATCGACGTCGTCCTGCTGCAGGGCGCCGACGCCGACCACGGCTGGCGCCGCCTGCTCCGGCTGCACCCGGGCATCGAGCGCGAGCGCGGCCTGGCCGTTGTGCGCACGTTCCACCCCTCGCAGCAGGCCCTCTTCACGAAGGACCCGATCGAGCGGGCGGCGCGGGTGGCTCGCCGCGAGGCGGCCTTCGCGGAGGTCGCGGAGCTGCTGCGCTGAGCGGCTCGGCACGCGCGCACAGCGGCGCCAGAAACGACGAAGCCCTGACGAGTGCTGTCCGCGATCGGACATCCCATCAGGGCTTTCTGTCGGGCTGACAGGATTTGAACCTGCGACCCCTTGACCCCCAGTCAAGTGCGCTACCAAGCTGCGCCACAGCCCGTGGCAGTCCGGACCGAGGCCCGGGCAACTCGACTACCTTAGCGGATCGCGGGGCCGAGAGTGAAAACGACCGACGCTCGGCGCCCGTAGAATCGCTGAGGCGGTGCGCGCCGGGCGGACCGGAGCGCGCGCCCTACAGGAGGCAGCAGCAGTGGACGCGCGGCAGAAGCGATCGCAGGTGGCCCTGCACCGAGCCATCATCGATCTGGCGACTGCCAGGGACGTCTCCAGCCTCACGGTCTCCGAGATCACCGATCGTGCCGGCGTCAATCGCTCCACCTTCTACGCGCACGCGACCTCGGCCGCCGAGCTGCTCTGTGCGGCACTCGCCGACGAGCTCGACGCGATCCGCGACGAGTATCTCTCCACCCTCCGCACCGGCGCGGCGACCGACGCGACCATCCGCCAGGGCACCGCGCGGATCCTCGCTCACCTCGAGACGCGCCGCGACCTCTACCTGCGGGCGTTCGATGCTCCCGGCGGCGACTCGGGTGTCCGGGCGATGCTCGCGCTGCACTTCCGCGCGGCCGTCCTCGCGACGCTCGAGACCGGGACGCTGCAGCTGCCCGACGGCGACGACATCACCGCGTTCCTCGCGGACGGCACCGCCTCCTTCCTCGCCGCCGGTTCGACCGGCCTGATGGAGGCGTGGCTGCGGCTCCCCGAGCCGCGCACTCCCGAGACCTACCTCGCGGCGTACCGGCGGCTGCTGCCGTCCTGGTGGCCGTTCGCCACGCAGGACTGACGCCCGCGGGCATCGATCCGTCACGAGTGGTCGGGTCGGCGCGCGGAGCACGACCGTTCCTGACCATCGATCGCCGGATGCGCGGGCGGGGGTGGATCTCGATACGCCCGCTCCGCGGACTACTCGATCAGCATGCTCCGGCACGCAGAACGACGAGCCGGAGCCGCCGTGACAGAACGTGTCAGCGCGCGCGCTTCTCCCGCACGCGCATGTTGACGTTCACCGGCGAGCCCTGGAAGCCGTAGATCTCGCGCAGGCGGCGCGCGATGTAGCGCCGGTAGCCCGGGTCGAGGAAGCCGGTGGTGAACAGCACGAATGTCGGCGGGCGCGAGGACGCCTGGGTGCCGAACAGCACGCGGGGCTGCTTGCCGCCGCGCAGGGGGTGCGGGTGCGCCGCGGTGAGCTCGGCGAGGAACGCGTTGAACTTGCCGGTCGGGATGCGGGTGTCCCAGGACTCGAGGGCGAGCTCGAGCGCGGGCACCAGCTTCTCGAGGTGACGCCCGGTCTTCGCCGAGATGTTCACGCGCGGAGCCCACGCCACGTGCGCGAGGTCCTTCTCGATCTCGCGCTCGAGGTAGCGGCGGCGCTCGTCGTCGAGGAGGTCCCACTTGTTGAAGGCGAGCACGAGCGCGCGGCCCGACTCGAGCACCAGGTCGATGATGCGGACGTCCTGCTCCGAGATCGGCTCGGAGACGTCGATCACGACGACCGCGACCTCCGCCTTCTCGAGCGCGGTCGAGGTGCGCAGCGACGCGTAGAAGTCGGCGCCCTGCTGCAGGTGCACGCGGCGGCGGATGCCCGCCGTGTCGACGAAGCGCCAGATCTTGCCGGCGATCTCGACCTGCTCGTCGACCGGGTCACGGGTGGTGCCGGCCAGCTCGTTGACGACGACCCGCTCCTCCCCCGCGGCCTTGTTCAGCAGGCTGGACTTGCCGACGTTCGGGCGGCCGAGGATGGCGACGCGGCGCGGGCCGCCGACCTCGCGCTTGGCGACGAGCGACTCGAGCGGCAGCTTCTCCAGCACCGTCTCGAGCAGGTCGGCGACGCCGCGGCCGTGCACGGCCGAGACGGGGTGGGGCTCACCGAGGCCGAGCGACCACAGTGAGGCGGCGTTCGGCTCCTGGCGCACGTCGTCGACCTTGTTGGCCGCGAGGAACACGGGCTTCCTGGTCTTGCGGAGCAGCTTCACGACGTGCTCGTCGGTCGCGGTCGCGCCGACGTTCGCGTCGACCACGAAGATGACGGCGTCGGCAAGGTCGATCGCGATCTCAGCCTGCATCGCGACGGAGGCGTCGATGCCGCGGGCGTCGGGCTCCCAGCCGCCGGTGTCGACGACGGTGAACTGGCGGTCGAGCCAGTCGGCCTTGTACGAGACGCGGTCGCGGGTGACGCCGGGGGTGTCCTCGACGACGGCCTCGCGGCGGCCGAGGATGCGGTTGACCAGCGCCGACTTGCCCACGTTGGGCCGGCCGACGATCGCCACGACCGGCAGCGCCGGGAGGTAGCGGATCTCGTCGGGGTCCTCGCTGGCGTACTCGAGGAGGTCGCGGTCCTCCTCGTCGAGGTCGTAGTCCTCGAGTCCGCTGCGCAGCGCCTGGGCGCGCGAGGAGGCGAGCTGCTCGTCGAGGTCGCCGAGGCGCTCGACGAGGTCGTCGTCTCCGAAGTTCAGCTCGTCGTCACCGACGTGCGTGTCCTGTGCCATGACCGGCCCTTGCTCTCGAAGTTCGGACCTCGGCGATGACCGCATCGACGGTCTGCTCGAAGTCGAGGTGAGTGGAGTCGAGAAGAGTGACTCCGTCTGCGGCGTTCATGAAGTCCACCACCTGGGAGTCGGCGCGGTCCCTGGACCGCAGTGCCTGACCCGTCGCTTCAGCGGATTGCGTGGTGACTTCGCGCGAACGCCTCGCCATCCTAGCCTCTTCGCTCGCCGTCAGGAGGATCCGCACCCCGGCGGTCGGCGCCACGACCGTCGTGATGTCGCGCCCCTCGACGATGATGCCGGCCTTCCGGGTCTCGCCGATGATGCGGCGGAACAGCAGCGTGATCCGCCGGCGCACCTCCGGGACCTTCGCCACGGCCGAGACATGACCGGTCACCCGGGGCTCCCGGATCGCGGCCGTGACCTCGGTCCGGCCGACCCAGACCGAGTAGGACTCGGGGTCGGTGCCGATGGAGTAGTCGAAGCCGTCGAGCGCGTCGACGATCGCGTTCTCGTCGGCGAAGTCGAGCCCGGTGTCGAGGCCGTGCCAGGCGAGCGCGCGGTACGCGGCGCCGGTGTCGAGGAACTCGAAGTCGAGCCGTCGGGCCGCCTCGCGCGAGACGCTCGACTTGCCGCTGCCGGCCGGTCCGTCGATCGCGACGACGACCGCGTCGCCGAAGTCGGGCACGTCGTCGGTGTGCGAGCCGCTCGCGCGCTCGGGCGCCGCTCCCCCGTCCTCCGGGATGCTCTGCTGCGCGCGGCGGGCGGGCGTCATCCGGTTCAGACCGCCCTCCTGCCTGTTCTGCTCCGTGCTCATCCGGCGATCCTCCAGCCGCGTGCGGTCAGTTCCTCGGTCAGCGGGCCGACGGCCTCCGGCACCACCGAGATCTCGGCGAGGCCCACGCGGCGCCCCTCCGCATGCTCGAGGCGCACGTCCTCCAGGTTGACCCCGGCCTCGCCGATCTCGACGAACAGCCGGGCGAGAGTGCCCGGGGTGTCGTCGACGAGGACGATCAGGGTGGAGAAGCGCTGGTCCTGGCCGTGCTTGCCGGGCAGGCGGGCGACGCCGGCGTTGCCCGCGGCGAGGTGCTCGGCGAGCAGGCGGCGGGCACCCGGGGCGTCGAGGTCGCGCAGGGCGTCGGCGACCGCGGCGACGTCGTCACGGAAGGCGTCGAGCACGGCGACCACGTGCTCGCGGTTCGCGCCGAGGATCTGCACCCACAGCTCCGGGGCGGAGGCGGCGAGCCGCGAGACGTCACGGACTCCCTGGCCCGCGAGCCGCAGGGCGTCGTTCGGCGCGTCGACGAGCCGCTGCCCGAGCAGGGAGGAGATCACCTGGGGCGCGTGCGAGACGAGGCCGACCGAGCGGTCGTGCTCCTCCGGGCCCATCTCGATGATCGAGCCGCCGAGGTCCAGCGCGAGCGCCTCGACGCGGGCGAGTGCGTCCGCGGGCGTCTCGCCGTCGCGGCAGATCACCCAGGGCCGTCCGACGAAGAGGTCGCCGCGGGCCGCGACCGGGCCGCCGCGCTCGCGACCGGCCATCGGGTGCGAGCCGATGTAGCGGCTGAGGTCGAGGCCGCGGGCGCGCAGCTCGCGCAGCGGCTGCATCTTGACGCTCGCCACGTCGGTGACGACCGCCTCGGGGAACGCGGCGAGCTCGCGCTCGACGACGCCGGCGACGACGTCCGGCGGCACGCAGACCACGATCAGCACGGGCCGGTCGCCCGCGGAGGCGGCGCGGCCGGCCCCGTAGTCGATGGCGAGCGAGAGGCTGGCGGGCGAGGCGTCGTCGAGGACGACGTCGACCCCGCGCGAGGCGAGGCCCAGGCCGATCGACGCGCCGAGCAGGCCGGAGCCGACCACCCGCACCGTCCCCGTCGTCCGCATCGCGGGCGGGGCGGGGTGCAGGAGCTCGTTCACCCCGACAGCCTACCGATCAGGCCGACGCCGCTTGTCCTGGCCGCTGCGCCGCACACCGGAGTCGGGCCGCTCGGCACCGTTCGCGGAGGGGCGTCGCCGGTCCTGCGGCGGCGTCGCGCGGTCGTCGGCGCGCAGCGCATCGGAGGGGCGCTCGCGCGGCCGCTCGTCGCGACGGCGCTCGTCCGAGCGACGCTCGCCGCGGTCGTCGGCGCGACGCTCGGGCCGCTCCTCGGAGCGACGGACCGGGCGATCGTCCGAACGGCGCTCGGGCCGTTCGTTCGACCGGCGCACGGGGCGGTCCTCCGACCGGCGCTCCGGCCGCTCCTCGGACCGCCGCACGGGCCGCTCCTCCGAGCGCCGCACCGAGCGCTCCTCGGTCCGCCGCTCTCCGCGCCCCTCGGTCCCCCGGTCGTCCGCGGTCTGCGGCCGCGGCCGCCGCGCGCCCGCGCTCGCCTGGCGTGTCGGCTCCGGCTTCGCCACCGGCGCCTCGCCGCCCTGGCGCGAGATGGTCAGCAGCGCACCCAGCTCGTCGCGGGTCAGGTCGCGTAGGTCGCCGGACCGCAGCGAGCCCAGGTGCAGCGGGCCGAACTGCCGGCGCACCAGCTCGAGCACCGGGTGCCCGACGGCCGCCATCATCCGCCGGACGACGCGGTTGCGCCCGGAGTGCAGCGTGATCTCGACGAGCGACGCGTTCGAGCGCCCCTCCGGCCGGCCGAGCAGCCGCGCCTTGTCGGCCGCGACCGTGCCGTCCTCCAGCTCGACGCCGGCGGTCAGCGCCGCGATCGTCTGCGGCAGCACCTGCCCGTGCACCTTCGCGATGTAGGTCTTCGTCACCCCGAACGACGGATGCGCGAGCACGTGCGCCAGCTCGCCGTCGTTGGTCAGCACCAGGAGCCCCGAGGTCTCGGAGTCGAGACGGCCGACGTTGAACAGCCGCTCCTCGAAGTTCTGCGTGTAGGTCCGGAGGTCGGGCCGGCCGTTCTCGTCGGAGAGCGAGCTGACCACGCCGACCGGCTTGTTCAGCATCACGTAGCGGCGCGAGGTGTCCAGCTGCACGGCGACGCCGTCCACCTCGATCCGGTCGTTCTCCGGGTCGATGCGGCGGCCGAGCTCGCTCGCCACCTCGCCGTTCACGCGGATCCGCCGCGCGACGATCATCTCCTCGACGACGCGGCGGGAGGCGACCCCCGCGGCCGCGAGGACCTTCTGCAGTCGTTCGCCCTCGGGCAAGTCAGCCGCGCTCATCGAATCCGTTCCGTCCGTCGCTCAGTAGGGGGGAGATCTTCGGCAGCTCGTCGAGCGAGGCGAGGCCGAGATGGACGAGCAGCTGCTCGGTGGTGCCGTAGAGGACCGCGCCGGTCTCGGGGTCGCTGCCGACCTCCGCGATCAGGCCGCGGCCGAGGAGGGTGCGCGCGACGGAGTCGACGTTGACCGCGCGGATCTGCGCGACCTGGCCGCGGGAGATCGGCTGCTTGTAGGCGATGACCGCGAGCGTCTCGAGGGCCGCCTGCGACAGCTTGGTCGGGTTCTGGGTCAGCACGAAGTCCGAGACGACGGAGTCGTACTCGCGGCGCACGTAGACCCGCCAGCCCCCGCCGACCTCGCGCAGCTCGAAGCCGCGGCGGATGCCGCCGTCCGTGCCGTCGAAGTCCGCGGCGAGCCGCTCGACCGACTGCCGGACGACCGGGATCGGCCGCGAGAGCGCCGTGGCGAGCGCGGCGAGCGACTGCGGCTCGTCCGCGATCATCAGGATCGCCTCGACGGCGCGGTCGATCTCGAACGCAACGGTCCCGGGACCGGCGACGGCCGCGGAGTCGGTGCTCGTGGGCTCACTGGTCATAGTCGGCCCCCAGGTGCGCGAGGCTCGCGTCCGACCAGTTCTCGGCCACCCACTGCAGGGTCAGCTCGCCGAGCGGCTCCGGCTGCTCGAACGCGATCGCGGCGTGCCGGTAGAGCTCGAGCACGGCGATGAAGCGCGCCACGATCACGCCCTTCTCGTCCGCATCGGCGACGAGCTCGCGGAAGGTCGCCGTCGTCCGCTCGCGCAGCACGGCCACGATGTACGCGGCCTGCTCGCGGATGCTGATCAGCGGCGCGTGCAGGTGGTCGAGCCCGACGGTCGGGATCTCGCGCGGCGCGAGCGCGAAGTCGGCCAGCGCCGCGAAGTCCTCGGGCGAGAGCGTCCAGACCAGCTCCGGCTTCTTCGCGCGGAACTCCTCCTCGAGCGGCACCTGGCGCACGTGCCGGCCGGTCTCGGCGTCGATCCGCTCGGCGAACCACGCCGACACCTGCTTGAAGGCGCGGTACTGCAGGAGCCGGGCGAAGAGCAGGTCGCGCGCCTCGAGCATCGCCGCGTCCTCCGCGTCGACCAGCTCGCCCTGCGGCAGGAGCCCGGCGATCTTGAGATCGAGCAGGGTCGCCGCGACGACCAGGAACTCGGAGGCGCGGTCGAGCCCCTCGGCCGTGTCGATGCCGTGCAGGTAGGAGAGGAACTCGTCCGTCACCGCGCTCAGCGCGATCTCGGTGATGTCGACCTGCTGCTTCGCGATCAGGCTCAGCAGGAGGTCGAAGGGCCCCTCGAAGTTCGACAGCGCGACGGTGAAGCCGCGGGAGACGGGGGCGGTGTCCGCCTCCTGGTCGAGCAGGAGCGCCTCAGGCGACCGCGCCACGCGAGATCAGCTCCCTGGCGAGCTTGCGGTACGCCTTCGCCGCGTTGTGCTCCGGCGCGAACGTGGTGATCGGCACCCCCGACACGCTCGCGTCGGGGAACTTCACCGTGCGCCCGATCACGGTCTCGAGCACGCTGTCGCCGAAGGCGTCGACCACCCGGTCGAGCACCTCGCGCGAGTGCAGCGTGCGCGAGTCGTACATGGTCGGCAGGATGCCGTCGAGCTCGATGACCGGGTTCAGCCGGTCGCGGACCTTGTCGATCGTCTCGATCAGCAGCGCGACGCCGCGCAGGGCGAAGAACTCGCACTCGAGCGGGATGAGCACGCCGTGGCTCGCGGTGAGCGCGTTCACGGTGAGCAGGCCCAGCGACGGCTGGCAGTCGATCAGGATCACGTCGTACTCGGCGCTGACCTTGCGCAGCACGCGGGCGAGGATCGTCTCGCGGGCGACCTCGTTGACGAGGTGCACCTCCGCGGCCGACAGGTCGATGTTCGCGGGGATGATGTCGAGGCCGGGGACGCGGGTCGGGCGGATCGCCTCGCTCGGGTCCTTGACGGTGCCGAGCAGCAGGTCGTAGATCGTGATCGCGTCGTAGGTGGCGACGCCGAGACCGGCGGACAGCGCGCCCTGCGGGTCGAAGTCGATGGCCAGCACGCGGCGGCCGTACTCGGCGAGCGTCGCGCCCAGGTTGATGGTCGTCGTCGTCTTGCCGACGCCGCCCTTCTGGTTGCAGAGCGAGATGATGCGCGCGGGCCCGTGCCCGGTCAGCTCGACCGGGAGCGGGAAGTCGCGCAGGGGCCGGCCGGTCGGGCCGAGCGTCGGGGCTTCGAGACCGGTGAGCTCGGCCTTGTCGTCCGTCTTGCGTGTCACCTGCGTCGCCTCGCTTCCCGTGTCGGCGTGCGCTCCCGCGCGGCCTCCGTCGAGTGTACCGGCGACCTCGTCGTCGTCCCCGCCGCCGCCCCGGCGTCCGCCGATCTCGAGGAGACCGCTCCCGACCCGTGCTGGTCGAGCAGCCGCGAAGCGGCGTATCGAGACCCGCCGTCGTGAACACGCCGGCCCCTCGGCCCCACCGTTCCGGAGCAGCCGGATCTCGATACGCCCGCTCCGCGGACTACTCGATCAGCATGATGCGCCCCGCCCCCTCAGCGCCGCGCCCGCGGGTGCGCCGTCGTGTACACGTCGCGCAGCGTGTCCGCCGTCACCAGCGTGTAGATCTGCGTCGTCGCCACCGAGGCGTGCCCCAGCAGCTCCTGCACCACCCGCACGTCCGCCCCGCCCGCGAGCAGGTGCGTCGCGAAGGAGTGCCGGAACGTGTGCGGCGAGATCTCGCGATCCAGCCCCGCCTTCTCGGCGACCGCGCGGATCACCAGCCACGCGCTCTGCCGCGACAGCCGGCTCCCGCGCACGCCGAGGAACAGCGCCGGCGTCGCCCGCCCGCGCCGCGACAGCTCGGGCCGCGCCCGCACCAGGTAGTCCTGCACCGCCTCGCGCGCGAAGCTCCCGAGCGGCACCATCCGCTGCTTCGAGCCCTTGCCGGTCAGCCGCACGACCTCCGAGTCGAAGACGTCGTCGACACTCAGGTCCACCGCCTCCGAGATGCGCGCCCCGGTGGCGTAGAGCAGCTCCAGCAGCGCCCGGTCGCGCAGCTCCGACAGCTCCTCACCCCGGGCCGCCTCGAGCAGCGACGCCATCTGCTCGACCGTGATCGCCTTGGGCAGCGTCATCGGCAGCTTCGGCGGCAGCACATCGTGGGCGACGTCGTCGGCGACGTGCCCCTCCTCCAGCGCGAAGCGGTGCAGCCCGCGCACGCTCGAGAGGATGCGCGCCCGCGAGCTCGCCGCAAGCGGCCGCTCGGCCCGCGC
Source organism: Rathayibacter sp. VKM Ac-2928 (assembly GCF_022815545.1). Classification (NCBI taxonomy): domain Bacteria; kingdom Bacillati; phylum Actinomycetota; class Actinomycetes; order Micrococcales; family Microbacteriaceae; genus Rathayibacter; species Rathayibacter sp. VKM Ac-2928. Next base: position 6,432 of record NZ_JALGRU010000004.1, on the reverse strand, counting down.
CGCGAGCCAGGAGGCGAAGTCCCCCACGTCCGAGCGCCGGAGCGTTGCGAGATCGGTGACGCCGCGCTCCTCGAGCCAGCCGAGGTACAGCCCCAGATCGCGCCGGTACGCCGCGATCGTGTGCGCCGAGAGTCCGCGCTCGACGCTCGCCTGCCGGAGGAAGGCGTCGGCGATCGCGGGCGGAGTCACCCCCGGCGGACCCGCGGGTGCCGCGTCCACGGCGAGGAGGCGTCGCCCAGCCCGGCCCAGCCGCGCGCGCGGAAGGCGTGCGCCGCGAGCACCGCGAGGCACAGCGACGGGTTCTGCACCCGCCGTGCGAGCACGGCGTCGACCGCCTCGTCGAGCGCGACCCAGCGCAGCTCCATGTCGGCCTCCTCCGCCTCGCGCTCGAAGGCGGCGTCGGTGGCGGAGAGATCGCGCGCCAGGTAGATGCGGATCACCTCGTCGCTGCCGCCGGGCGAGGTCGCGAACTCCGAGAGCAGGTCCCAGCGGCCGGCCCGCAGGTCGGTCTCCTCCCCCAGCTCGCGCTGCGCGGCGAGGAGGGCGTCCTCCCCCTCGATGTCGAGGAGGCCCGCCGGGATCTCCCACTCGCGGGTGCGCACGGGGTGGCGGTACTGCTTGATCAGCGCGACGCGGTCCTCGTCGTCCAGCGCGAGCACCGCGACGGCGCCGGTGTGGTCGAGGAACTCGCGGCGCAGCTCGCCGTCGCCGTAGCGGAAGGTCTCGGCGCGGACGCCCCAGACCATGCCGTCGAAGACGCGCTCGCTGGTGAGGATCTCGGGCTCGACGAGCTCGTCCGAGAGCAGGAAGTCGGAGGCCGGCGCGTCCGAGGGCACGGAGTCGGTCGCGTCAGTCATCGGAGCCGGCCTCCGACGCCGGGAACAGCCGCGACGCCTCCTGGCGCTCGAGCGCCGCGGTCACGAGCCCCTTGAAGAGCGGGTGCGCGTTGTTCGGCCGCGAGCGCAGCTCGGGGTGCGCCTGCGTGCCCACGTAGAACGGGTGCTTCTCGCGCGGCAGCTCGACGTACTCGACGAGGCTGCCGTCCGGGGACGTCCCCGAGAACCACAGGCCGGCCTCGGCGATCCGGTCGCGGTAGCCGTTGTTCACCTCGTAGCGGTGGCGGTGGCGCTCCGCCGCCTGCGGCGCTCCGTAGACCTCTGCGACGATCGAGCCCTCGGCGAGGTCCGCCGTGTAGAGGCCCAGGCGCATCGTGCCGCCCATGTCGCCGGCGGCGAGGATCTCGACCTGCTCGGCCATCGTCGCGATGACGGGGAACTCGGTCTCCGGGTCGAACTCGGAGGACGACGCGCCCTCGAGTCCGGCCTCGTTGCGTGCGTACTCGATCACCATGCACTGGAGCCCCAGGCACAGGCCCAGGGTGGGGATGCCGTTCTCGCGGGCGAAGCGCAGCGCGCCGAGCTTGCCCTCGATGCCGCGGATGCCGAAGCCGCCGGGGACGCAGATGCCGTCGAGCTCGGAGAGCGCCTTCGCGGCCGCCTCCGGGTCCTCGAGTCCGTCGGACGCGATCCAGCGCAGGACGACCTTGGTCTGCTGCGCGAAGCCGCCGGCGCGCAGCGCCTCGGTGACCGAGAGGTACGCGTCCGGCAGGTCGATGTACTTGCCGACCAGGCCGATGGTCACCTCGTGCTTGGGCTCGTGCACGGCCTCGAGCAGCTGCGACCAGCCGTCCCAGACGACCTCGCCGGCCGACAGGTCGAGCTGGTCGATGATGTACGAGTCGAGCCCCTGCTCGTTGAGCATCGAGGGGATCTCGTAGATCGAGGCGACGTCCTTCGCGTTGACGACGGCCTGCTCGTCCACGTCGCACATCAGCGCGATCTTGCGCTTGTTCGACTCCGACACCGGCCGGTCGCTGCGCAGCACGAGCGCGTCCGGCTGGATGCCGATCGAGCGCAGCGCGGCGACGGAGTGCTGGGTCGGCTTGGTCTTCTGCTCGCCGGAGGCGTCCATGAACGGCACGAGCGAGACGTGCACGAAGAAGACGTTGCGGCGGCCGAGCTCGTGGCGCACCTGGCGGGCCGACTCGATGAAGGGCTGCGACTCGATGTCGCCGACGGTGCCGCCGATCTCGGTGATGATCACGTCGGGCTGCGGGTCGTCCTCGGCCTGCAGGCGCATGCGGCGCTTGATCTCGTCGGTGATGTGCGGGATGACCTGGACCGTGTCGCCGAGGTACTCGCCGGCCCGCTCGCGGGCGATCACCCGGGAGTAGATCTGACCGGTGGTGACGTTCGCCGCCTGGTTGAGGTTGATGTCGAGGAAGCGCTCGTAGTGCCCGATGTCGAGGTCGGTCTCGGCGCCGTCGTCGGTCACGAAGACCTCGCCGTGCTGGAACGGGTTCATCGTCCCGGGATCCACGTTGAGGTACGGGTCGAGCTTCTGCATCACGACGCGCAGTCCGCGCGCGGTGAGCAGGTTGCCGAGGCTGGCGGCCGTCAGGCCCTTGCCGAGCGAGGAGACGACCCCGCCCGTGACGAAGATGTGCTTCGTGACCTTCGCGGGGGCGGTGTCGCGCCCGGCCGCAGAAGTGTCGGAAGAGGAAGAGGAAAGGCCCGAGTTCGAATTGTCCACCACGGGGTTCCACCGTAACAGCAGAACCGGGTCCGGGCGCCGCCCCCGCCGATTTCGCACCGGTCGGGGGGCGGCGCACCGCGCGTCGTCAGCGCCGCCGGCTCGACTCGAGCAGCTCGCGCGCGTGCGCCAGCGCGTTCTCGGAGTCGGTCAGCCCGGACAGCAGGCGCGCCATCTCGGACACCCGCTCCTCCGCGTCCAGCTGGGTCACCGCACTCGAGGTGACCGAGCCGTCCGAGCCCTTCTCGACCCGGAGGTGGTTGGTCGCGAAGGCCGCGACCTGGGCCAGGTGCGTCACCACGATGACCTGCGAGGTCTCTGCCAGGCGCGCCAGCCGGCGCCCGATCTCGATCGCCGCCGCACCGCCGACGCCCGCATCGACCTCGTCGAAGACGAACGTCGGCACCGGATCGTTCGCCGCCACGACCACCTCGATCGCGAGCATCACCCGCGAGAGCTCTCCCCCGGAGGCGCCCTTCGCGAGCGCGCGCGGAGTGGCGCCGGTGTGCGGCTGCAGCAGCATCTCGACCGTGTCGCGCCCGTGCACCGTCGGCTCGCTCGCGCTGCCGACCTGCACGTGCAGGCGCGCGTCGGCCATGGCCAGCGCGGTCAGCTCGTCGCTCACCCGCGCGCCCAGCTCGGCGGCGGCCGCGGTGCGCAGCTCGGTCAGCCGGTCGGCGAGCCGCTCGACCAGATCGGCGTCGGCGGCGGTGTCGGCCTCGAGGGCTGCGATCCGCTCGTCGTCGCCGTCGAGCTCGAGCAGCCGCAGCCCGGAGGAGTCGACGAGGTCGAGCACGTCGTCGAGAGTCGGTCCGTAGGTGCGCGCGAGCGCGGAGAGCTCCGCCCGGCGGTTCTCGATCAGCTCGAGGTCGTGCGCGCCGTCGAGGTCGAGCTCGGCGAGGTAGGAGGAGAGGCCGGCCGCGACGTCGCCGAGCAGGACCGACGCCTCGCCGAGGGTCTGGGTCAGCGGCTCGAGCGCCGCGTCGTGCTCCGCCGCGCGCTCGAGCACCCGGCGGGCGATCTCGACGAGACCGAGGGCGTCGCGGCCATCGAGCTCCTCCGAGGACACGGCCTCGCGGGCCTCCCCCGCGGCGATGCGCAGCTGCTCGATGCTGCCGAGCCGCTCGGACTGCGTCGAGAGCTCGACGTCCTCGCCGCGCTGGGGGGCGACCACCTCGATCTCGGCGAGGGCGCTGCGGAGTCGCTCCGCCTCGCGTGCCCGCGACTCGCGCGCCGTGGTCAGCTCGTCGAGCTCCTCGCGGTTGGCCCGCCAGCGCTCGAAGGCGCTCGCGTAGTCGCGCAGGGCCTCCCCCAGCTCGGGTCCGCCGAAGCGGTCGAGCGCGTCGCGCTGCGCGGCCGCCGAGCGGAGCCGGATCTGGTCCGACTGCCCGTGCACCACGACGAGCTGATCGGCGAGCTCGCTGAGCACGCTGACCGGGGCACTGCGGCCGCCGACGACGGCGCGGCCGCGCCCCTCGGCCGAGACCGAGCGGGCGAGCAGCAGCTCGGGGCCGTCGAGGTCGCCACCTGCGTCGTGGACGCGGTCCGCGACCGCACCCTCCTCGGGCACCAGCCAGCGACCCGACACCCAGGCCTGCTTGCTGCCGGAGCGGACGGCGGACGCGTCGGAGCGCGCGCCGAGCACGAGGCCCAGGGCGGTCACGACCATGGTCTTGCCGGCACCGGTCTCACCGGTGACGGCGGTGAATCCCGGTCCGAGCGGGAGGGTCGCCTCGGCGATGACACCGAGGTCGCGGATCTGCAACTCCTCGAGCATGCGGCTACTCCGTCTCCGCCGACCCCCGCCATCCGCGGATGGGGAGACCGAACTTCTGCACGAGGCGATCGGTGAACGGGGCGTCGTGCAGGCGCGCGAAGCGCACCGGCACGGGCGAGCGGCGGTAGACCACCCGCGCCCCGGGCGGCAGCTCGTAGGTGCGCCGGCCGTCGGCCCAGAGCACGCCGACGCCGTCGGTGCGCTCCTTCACCTCGACGGCGAGGCTGGAGTCCGGCCCCACGACGAGCGGGCGGGCGAACAGGGCGTGCGCGCTGAGCGGCACGAGCAGCATCGCCTCGAGCGTGGGCCAGACGACGGGACCGCCGCCGGAGAAGGCGTAGGCGGTCGAGCCGGTGGGCGTCGAGACGACGATGCCGTCGCAGCCGAAGCTGGAGAGGGGACGACCGTCGACCCCGACCATCACCTCGAGCATCCGCTCGCGGCTGCCCTTCTCGACGGTCGCCTCGTTGAGAGCCCAGGTCTCGTAGACGACGGCGTCGTCGATCTTGACGCGCACCTGCAGCGTCATCCGCTCCTCCACGGCGTAGTCGCCGTCGAGCGCGCGCGCGACCGCGTCGTCGAGGTCGTCGCGCTCGCTCTCGGCGAGGAAGCCGACATGGCCGAGGTTCACTCCGAGCAGCGGAGCCGTGCCGGTCCGGACGATCTCGGCCGCGCGCAGGATGGTGCCGTCCCCGCCGAGCACGAAGACCAGCTCGATCTCTTCCAGCGTGACGTCGGTACCGAGGACGGCCACGTCGCTGAGCTCGGGCGCGGTGCGGACGATGTCGCCCTTGTCGTCGGCGCAGAGCACGGGCCGGGCTCCGGACCCGCGGAGGCGTCCGACCACGAGGATCGCCGCTTCGAGGGAGTCCGCCCGTCCGGTGTGGGCGATGACGAGGATGTTGCGCTCGCCAGGAGGGGACTGCATCGAGTGGGTGTCCTTCGGGTCGATCGACGGCGGCGGACACGATCGCGTCACCCGAGGGTGAGCGCGGTGACCGCGTCCCTCCATTCTGTCGGAATCGTTCCGCGGTCGCGGTGGAGGTGCACCAGATACTCCTGATTCCCAGCGCCACCCGGGAGCGGCGAGGCGATCAGACCGCCCACTCCGAGTCCCGCGTCCCAGGCGGACCAGAGCACGTCGGAGAGTGCCTCGCGCCGGAGCTCCGGATCGCGAACGATCCCCTCCTTGATGCCGAGGCGGCCCACCTCGAACTGCGGCTTGACCAGCACGACGAAATCGGCGGTCGGCGTGACGGACGCGGCGACGGCCGGCAGCACCATCGACAGGGAGATGAAGGAGACGTCCGCGACGACGAGGTCCGGCACGACATCCGTTCCGGAGGCCGCTGCGAGCGAGGTCGCCGTCATCTCCCGAGCGTTGAAGCCCTCGACGACGCGCACTCGCTCCTCGGAGCGGATCCGAGGAGCCAGCTGCCCGTGTCCGACATCGAGCGCGATCACCGTCGCGACTCCACGCTCCAGGAGGACCTGGGAGAACCCGCCCGTGGAGGCGCCGACATCCAGGGCATTCGCGCCGTCGACTCGCACAGTGGGGAAGGCGTCCAGGGCGGCGATGAGCTTGTGGGCCGCCCGGCTGACGTAGTGGTCCAGCGAGGCGACGGCGACCTCCTGCTCGGGCCGCACTCGGATCGACGGTTTGAGCGCCGGCGCACCGTCCACAGTGACGACGCCGTCGGCGATCATGCGCGCAGCATGCACTCGGGAGCGGGCGATGCCTCGCGTGGCGAGTGCGGTATCGAGCCGCTGGTCCTCGGAGTCGGTCATCGAGCGGAGTCACCACCCTCGAGCCGGATCCGAAGCTGCTCCTGCAGTTCCGCGTAGGCGGCTGCCCGCGATGCCAAGGGCGACTGCTCGATGTCGTCGAGACGATCGCCGAGCTCGACGCTCTCGCTTCCGGACGTGCGGTCCTCGGACATCGTCACTCCTCACGGCGCCGCGTCGAGCGGCTAGCGGCTCTCCTGGAGAACCTCTGGTTAAACAGCGATGGCCACCCATTTCTGGGTGGCCATCGTGAATTGGTGTCCGGCGGTGTCCTACTC